>CAVULL010000013.1:0-156449 GCA_963742335.1 uncultured Verrucomicrobiae bacterium | reverse complement strand
CCGGCTGCGCTTCATTGAGGAAAAAAGCAATGCTATTTTCCTAGGTTTATGCGGGCTGGGCAAAACCCACCGCTGATCCGCTCTGGGATACGCCGCTTGTCAGCACGGCTACAGCGTCCTGTTTGCCAACGCCATTGACGCAATTAATACATTGAGTGTCGCCCAGGCTCAAGGGGCGCTCAAAACCCAACTCAAACGCTATCTGTCGCCAGCTCTGCTAATTTTGGACGAGGTAGGCTATTTGCCCATCGACCAGCGCGGCAGCCACTGCTTTTCCAAGTCATCAGCCAACGATACGAACGCGGTTCCATCGTTATTACCTCGAATAAAGCCTTCAAACAATGGCCCTCTATCTTCAACGGCGATAGCACTATTACCTCTGCCGTCCTCTTTCATCGACTTCTTCATCATGCCCAAACCGTCATAATTGAAGGCTCCAGCTACCGCATGAAAGACCGCATCGAAACATAACTGCCTAAAAATTATGCGTTTTCGCGAGAAAAACAGGCCCACTCTTTATCCGATTCTCAAACCGCCGGATTTGCCGGATTTTTTCGCCGCCGCGCGCACCCGACTTTAATGGTCGCGACCTACAGCGCAATGCTCTTGAGCGTCTTGGAAACCTACGGACCAAAGCGTACCAATGACTATGAACTGCTCCCAAAGTGGCGCCAGGCCGCCCGGCGACCCTCCTGCCAGGACGCGGTCACACTTCTGCGCAAACAGGTTGAGGCCCGCAGGACACGCCAACGAACCTCGTTGGCTACCCCACCATGGTTCAAACCGCCGCCGCCTGAACGGCTATCTAAGCCGATCAGATGCTGTCACGAGCCGTTGCAAATGTCCAAACTGCAGACGCCCTTTCAGGGCGCACCGCTTAATTGAATGCTTCCCAGGGTTGAAACCCTGGGCTGAATCACGCAGCCTCCGGCCCAATAGATCGCTCCAAATTCTGCTTATCTTCGCGCAATTCGGGTCCAGAATGGCGCTAAGTTAAGGCGGCTTTGTGATGACTGCGGTTTTGGGTAATGCGCATCGATTTTCGGGGTTTGGTCAACAAATGATAGTTTCTTGGTCGGCGTTTCTTAGCGCGAGGTTCAGAGCGATGAGGTCGAATCGGTAACTGATCTAGAGCGATGACTCGCAGCATTTCAGTATACAATTCCGCTTGGATTCGAGGCTTAGCATCAGCGGCGCGAATGGCGTCGGCAAAGTGATGGAGCGTATCAAGGGTGCCTTTGAAGCTAATCCTGCTAAGATCGACGTGATGACAGATGGCCGCTTGCTGCATAAGGCTTCGGATCAAGTTATAGGCGATGACATGGAGCAGCAGCTCTTTGTGCACCATCTGCGGTGTTAGGCAGCGCAGGACATCGAGTCGGAGTAGCGTCTTAATTTCGCGGAAATGTAACTCCACGCTCCAGCGTTGGAAGTAGAGTTCTCCAAGCGCCTCAGCCGGATAGGCTATTGGGTCCAGTAAAGTCGTGACCAGAATGATCGTCTGCACTCGGAAGCCTTTGATATTAGGCGTCAATCTGATCTGGCGAACCGTTAGTGTGGCAGGCAGAGCGCTAAACTCCTCAGCGCTAAGAGTTTCCGGGCGTTGAGCCGGCTTTGTCCATTCGAGCAAGATATCATCTTTACCGAGCCGTTTGCCGCGTCGAAAATCGACCCGGCGCCGTTGATGCAAACGCATGACTGAATCGACGCCTCGCGCTTGGAGAGAGTGGATGGAAAAGAAGGAACAAAATCCCCGGTCAGCTAAGAGGATATCGCGTGGATTGAGGTGAGGCCAAAGTTGTCGGAAGAGCTGGCTTTCGTGCATCAGTAAAGTTCCGCGCACGACCTCCAAGAGTGCGCCGCTGGCCAGGCAAAAGAGCCCCACCAGCTTCATGACCGGAAAGCCACACCCTGGCTTTTGACTTCCTGGCTGTGGATAGATCTTCTGATTTCCTGCCGTATCGGGCATCGAGCAGCCGGTACCATCGACGATTTTTACTCTGCGTCCGAGCCATAAGCTATCGGTGGGCACATTGCATTCGAGTCGCTGCGCGGTCTGGCGATGAATAGTTTCCAGCGTCTTTTGACTTAGGCGGGTGCGCGCCTGACAATAGGCACTGGTGTTCGCAGAGATCGGCCGCCGGCGTCCCAACGACCACCAAGCCTGCGCTTTACGCACGGCGTCGCGACAGGCACTCTCTGGGCTGAGCACTTGAGAAAGAAACGCCCAGAAAGTGACCAGCGGAGTAAAAAGCCGTTGCCGAGCGCCCCGCTGGCGTTGGCCAAAGAGCGCATCGGGAACGAATTGGCCCAAGGCTTTGCGCAACTCCGAAATCGAATCAGTGCCCTGGGCCTGAGCCTGCAACTTTTTCAGCTCGCTGCACGGCGGCCGACCGAAAAGCAAGGGACCCAGAGCAGAGAAAAAAGGAGTGGAAGAGAAGCGCATACATATGCGTATATATACGTCCACACAAAGTCGAGTTTAATCCTATGATGGAACGAATTTTATCTCCCAAAGAGGTGCGCCAACTGCAAAAGCGCTATCAAGAGCTGCAATCCGAAATCGCCCAGTTAGGTTGGATTGCTCAAGGTAGCCTAATGCACAAAGCGCCGACCGCTTGGCGCCTCACTCGAAAAGTAAAGGCTAAGACTCTCACCACCGCCCTGTCACAAGCACAGGCTTCCCTCTTCGCACAAGCCATCGCCAATCACCGGCGGCTTGAAGAACTCCTCCATCAAATGCGTGAGATAAGCCAAATTGTTCTGCTCGGTTCGGTTCCCGGAGTTAAAAAACGTCCCCGTCAAAATCATCCCAAACCGCCCTTAACTTAGCGCCATTCGGGTCAGTCAACAATTCTTGACAGACTAGGGTTTAGGAGTCTATCGCATCCTACTCTTTCCGGTTTCCGTTTCCGTTGGGCATTCATCGCGAAACAGACAAAGAAGCACTCGAACCTCGACCTCTTTGCGTCCGAAAAACCGGATTTAACACTCTTCGCAGCCCGTTATGACATTCCTTAGGATACAAACAATCTCCTTCGGAGATGGTGGGAACGATCCCGCGCGGACTCCGACCGATGCAGCAAGACGTCGCGGGGTCACCGGGGTCAGTCGTTTACTTATGACTTTAAGCCTTGGATTCTGACGAATCTCCGTTGACTAATCCGGTCGAGAGCTCCTTGCTATTCTTCCTCGCTGGCCTGGCATCTGAGTCACCAGATCGCTGAGGAACGGCTAAAGGCCGGCTGCGCTGGTCGCTCGGAAGGGTCGCGTCTATACATCGCACGGTGGTCGCGGAGTGGTCGAAAGTCGCTATACTTCGCGGCAGGGTGCAGCGTACCTTTTGCGCCTGGTCAGAATTAGGCGCAACTCCGCTTGCACCGCCTTCGAGGCAGTCAGTAAGGTTTCGCGCAATTTAAGCCTGGTGCAGCGGCAATGATCGTCGAATCCCAGAGCGCGAGACCGAAGCGTGCGCTTAGCCCGAGGGCACCGATAAAGGTTTCGACCGTCAGTGCGGCAACGGAAAATTCCATCCGGACCTCGTAGATAGAGGCGGAACGAGCACTCAAGATAGAATCAGAAATCGTGATTACTCGGGATGGTAAACCGGTGGCAAAATTGACTCAATACGCATCACCTCTCTCGGCCGATCTTGCCGCCCACGCCCGCGCTCGCACCTTGACGCTCCAGAAACTTCACAGAATCTGCCAAGCCGAAGTTCCTGTAGCCCCTCCGGGGCAATAGATCGCTCCAAATTCTGCTTATCTTCGCGCCATTCGGGTCAGTCAAGGGTCGGGTCAGTCAACAATTCTTGACAGACTGCGGGTTTTTAGGAGTCTATCGCATCCTACTCTTTCCGGTTTCCGTTTCCGTTGCGCATCCGTCGCGAAACACGCAAAGATTTAAGACTCTTGGCAGCAGCATAGCAGCGTCTCGCTTTGCCTCTTTGAAACTGGAGCAAACCGGGACGGTTCGCCTACACGGCTACACGTCTCATCTCTCAAAGATCTCTTTCGGGGCATTCAACCCGATCGCCAAATAGCAGCCGGCTCCTCTTCCGCATTGAGGTGATAGAGGTTGCCGAAGAACTCGTCGAAGCCCTTACCCAAATTGCACTACCGACCACGCAAAGTTGCATCAATAAGAGAAGCGCCGTAAACCAGGGTCGATGACCAAAGCGTAATTAGTGAAAGCTCCGCGTCCATACCCTGGGATTAAACAGGCAAAGATCGCCACAGCCAACGCCCATGCAGTCGCGACTTCATCGGCTAGATCGCAGATTTCGCTTATTCGCGAGGGCGCGCCAGTCGAAACCTTTGCCCAAACCGCCAAAAATGTAGAGCTGGCGCAAGCCGAATTCGCCAAAAAACTCGGTCTTTCGCCGCGGACCCTGGCTTCGCGAAGAACCAGATTGACTCCTGCAGAAACCAAAAAATCCTTCGGATCAAGTATCTATTCGAACAGGCGGTAGGAGTGTTTGGATCCGAAGAAGAAGCCAGGCGCTGGCTTACAAATCCGGCTTACGGCCTGGAAGACCAGCGGCCCATCGATCTTTTGGACACCGAGCCTGGCGCCAGGCAGGTCCGGGATTATCTCGGGGTAATCGAATATGGTAATTACTGGTGATCCTTTACCGATTCGGATCTGACGCGCTCCGCCCTGCTGCTGAAGAATTTAACGGGCAAGGCGGCCTGATGGCTCCTGGAGGTGGAGCCTTGTGGGAAAGCCCTGTGTGTATGCGTCGACGTGCGAGCCGCTTGCCCTGCATGAAAAGCTGGTCCATTTCGCCGGCCTGCGAAGGCTGACCTATTCGCTCTAGATCGCCGATGTTCCCGACAATTTAATGGAGGATCTCCTCGCCACTTCCCTGCCTCCGGACTGGAGGTCAATCTATCCCCCGCCCTCCAAAAGGGGGTCGCGTCTATACATACCCAGAGGGCGGAGCGTTGTGAACGGTGTTTCCTGGCGCTGGAATTCCACTAAATGCCCTTTTCTGCTTCCGAAAAGGTGGACAATAGTCCGAAGGCAATCAATGTTGCCAGATGAAGCTGACCGCCGCGTATAAGAAGGTTGGTGACTGGTGGGCCGCCTGGGTGGAAGAAATACCGGGGGCTAATACTCAGGGAGCAACTTTGGAAGAAGCGCGCGAAAACTTGAAGGATGCGCTCCGTATGGTTTTGGAAGCTAATCGCGAGCTATCAGAAAGGGAACAGGAAGCAACTCGGCGCGAGGACTTGGTGGTTGCTTGAGACGCGCAGATCTGGAAAAATACCGACGATCTTACGGCTGCCAGCTTTATCGCGAAGGCGGGAAGCATTCTGTATGGTGGAATCCGGCTAACCGAAAGACTTCCGCTGTTCCTCGCCACCGGGAAATAAACGACTATACGGTGCGTGGCATTTGCCGGTCGCTTGAGATTCCGCGGCCTTTGTAAACAATTCCAACGGTTGCTCAGCGATGGATCGCAGTGGGGACCGCCATTAAGGCGGTGCCGCACAGGAAAACTTGATCACTCCAAAGCTCCATTACTCCGTTGCTCCATCTTTTGCCCCAATCCACCCCGCTTCGGGCTCCGTCGATTTATCCGGCCAGGAGCAGTGCCAGCGTTTGCCTAAGACGACATCGAGGAATTGGCGGCTGCTCTGTTGCCAGGTTCTTGAACTTTTTCCAAAACTCTCGATCAATCTTCCCATACACGTTCAGCGTTCAGCGTTCGCCGTTCGCCGTTCGGGAGAGTCACCGGGTCACCGGTTCAGTTTACTTAGGACTTTCAGCCTTGGTTTCTTACCGAATCCTCGTCGTCGTGTCGCTCGAGTCCTTCGGCTGTAGGTAAACGCATCCGTCTGCTAACTTCGTTCCAGTGTTTTTTCTCTGCTCCAAACCCTTTAACCAGTAACGGTCAATGACCGAGCGACGCTGGCACGCTACAATCTGAGGAGCGATTCGGGCGCTCGAGATTTGCAGCGATTCTCCAACTCCGCGCATCGGGCCGGGCTGTAGCAAACAGGCTTTCCTGCTTTCTCCGCCAACCCTCCATCGTCGTCGGCCCGCCCGGCTGTAAGCAAACGCATCCGCTTGCTTCCTTCGTTCCAGTGTCTTTTCTCTGACTCCAAAACCCTTTTAACCAGTAACGCTAAAAGACCGACCACAGAACGAGAACGAGGACGATTGCGGCAAAGGGGCCCTACCGTATACTCTCCCACTTGGTTGGTTGGACTTTCAGTTTGGGATGCGAAACGAGAAGGTGCCAGATCACGGCCTGAAACGCCTCGGAATGAGGGGTAACACTTTGAGGATTCACAGTCGGGACGATGCAGCATGCGTCGGCGACTCTGGCGGTGAATCCGCCATCTCTACCCACGATTCCAAGAATCGATGCGCCAACTTCTTTAGCGTATTGCAACGCCGAAACCAGGTTCGGACTGACATTCTTCTCGAGATTTCCTCCGCCCACGGAAAACACCATGAGCGCATCTTTTGATCGCAGCCGGCTCCCCTTTAGCCATTCGACAAACACTGAAGCCCATCCTTCGTCGTTCGTCCTCGCCGTCAACTCCGACACGTTATCGGTCGGCGCGTAGGATTCGATTCCGGCGATCTTTCGAAAATCGTTCACGGCATGGGACGCATTTGCGGCGCTGCCGCCGACACCGAGGAAAAACAAACGGCCGCCGCGTTCGCGAACCTCAGCCAGCAATTCAACCATCCGCTCGAGTGTTTCAGGGAGGAGTTTCTGTACGATCTCAACAGTTTCGTCAAGATGCTGGGAGCTGTACGTGCTCATGAGATCAGTTTCAGTAAGCGAAGCGGCCTCGTTTTGCAATCTCGGTAAGCGAAGCGTCCTTCCTTTGCCTCTTTCTCGGCGTTTGACGTTTTGCGTCGGCGTTCATCACTGGTAATTTGCGGACCAGAATGCCTCCGTGTATGCATCGTGTGGGACTTCTCGCCGTGTCAGAGCCTCTCCTTCGAGAAATTAGATGATCACCAAGCACGATTTTTTCGACCGAAAAATCTTGTTCATGGTTATCGCATTCGAGGCGTTGCTCTATTACGGCTTTTATACTCGCGAGGTCGCCTGGTATCCACCCGACTAGTTCGATCAAGCCGGTTACCTCAATTTTACGGCGTTTGGGCCTCCGCAGTCATACGATCGCGTCTTTTCCTCGATCCTTATTGGTCGATCGGCTGCGGCCTGATTGGCGCTTTCCTCGTTCTGAACCGATTCGTGACTGCTTGGAGCGCTGCTGTCCTTGTTAGGAGTCTCGGCCGGATTTCCGTTACTTGCGGCATCATTGCCAGCCTCTTTGCGCATTTGGCCCAGGGCTGGCGTCTCGAATGCCGGCACCGTTTCCGCCACGGCGTCGGGCTCTCGGTCGGCCTCTTGATTGTCGTCGTGGCGCCGTCCTGTTCACAGTTGGTCATGCCATATATGCTGGCAGCTACAACCGTCCCGAAAGTGGGCACACGTCCTTTTGATCGGCGTATTGCTGGTATTGGGATGATCTTAAAGCCTGGACTGACAATAACATGATCGTCGCCCGGATCGTCCCGTTCTCGACATTTACCGCAACGGTCTCTGTGCGTCCCGCCGCAAAGATCTCGGGTCTTTCATCCGCACTCGTCAAGCTGCTTCCAGGCGGGTCATGAGCGAAGCGTCCCCGCTTTGCCTCCCACCCCGAAAAAAAGCAAACCGGGACGGTTCGCCTACATTGCCCTTGATTTCCTGTACATTATTTTTATATGTTGTTATATCTGGTCTGCCTCTTTTAACCCTGAAGCGGCTCTGATAATCCGTCGCGGAAAACTCCCTCATCGGCGGGCCGGAAGGAGCAATCTATCTTGTAACCTGCCATCTTGCAGACTCTCTTCCTCGTGAGAAGGAGCTGTGGCATCACTACGGCATCGAGCGGTCCGCCAAGAGTCGATCAAGTTCGGCCAGACCGGCGGGGGAACCGATTTCATAAAATCGCTGGCTCACCTCGTACCCCGCAAGTTGTCCTTTGCGCGAAAGACTCTCGAGCGTGTCAGCCAGATCGAATGGAGCGTCAGCCGGGGAATCACAAAAAATCTGTCTCGTGCAGATCATGAGACCATAATCGATGTAGCGCATTTCCGGCGTCCTTTCCCGCTTGCTATAGAGACAGATCTCACCGTGCTCAAACCAAACATTGCTCGTGTCCCAAGCATCGGCGTTCGCAAAAACGGTCATCAGAGCCGGTTCGCCGGCTTCATAGAACGTCGCGGTCACGGCCTGGTAGTCGACCGGAAGATACGAGTCCCCGTAAAGCACAAAGAAAGCGTCGGGGAGAAAAGCTAACGCCTTTTTGATCGCTCCACCCGTTCCAAGCAGCTTCGAACCGTCAAACGAGTACCTGATTCGAACCCCGAGCGCCGCTCCGTCGCCGTACCGCTGCTCGATCATCTCGCCCAGATAACCCACACAGAGGATGACGTCGCTAATCGCGTTGCGTTTCAGGAGTTCTATCTGATGCTCAAGAAACGGCCTGCCCGCAACCTCGACGAGGGCTTTCGGAATTTTTTCCGTGAGCGGCCTCAACCGGGTCGCCAGACCGCCGGCCAGGATCACGACTGGAAGGGACATAGGGCCGCGGGTGTTGAGTTTTCCTTTCTCGCGCATAGCGTATTCGGCAATTTTCGGAACGCGCTATTCCGCAGACATAGCGGACGGATAGCCCTTCGGAAAGAGTCCAGAATATCCGTTCGCCACATTCAGACCCAAATCCTGACCCGCCAGCATGGCATCCAGGCTTTCAAAGGACCAGACGAAGTTTTTGTCGCTTTGGTCATTCACCCATAGCACCTTCCACCGCAGGCAGCATTTAATGACCTGAGCCAGTCGAGTCAAACATTTTGAACCAGGCGTTGATGTCGAGCCGACCGCGGCCACCATTGATGCCCCACGTGCGACCGAGAACCATTCGCAGTAGACATGAAAACTTTGACGGTCTCAAGCAAAAGCAATTTCGATAGAAAGATATTGGGTATCGTTCTCGCCTTCGAGGTGCTGCTCTTTTGGAACTTTTACTGCCGCGAAATCGCCTGGTATCCCGTAATAATTATCATCGGAGCACCAATCCTCATTCTTAACTGGCCGGCGATTCACAACTCCTACGTCGTCGGCCACGTCGTGGGCGACGAAAAGTACATACGCGCTGCCGAGTTGGGAATCAAGGGCACGGTTGGCCATCTCCTATTCTACATCGGATTCGGCGGGAAGGGTCACCAGGTACGCGACGCGTTTCATCCTGATGATCTGGCCGACCTGGTTCTGAAACTGATCCACTCCTCGGGGTCAGACCGGCCGTGAGTTTGCAATGCCGCCCGTGGAATCGAAAATTCTATGTCCCTTCTTGAGTTGAGCGCCTGGTGTACAGACCGGTTCAGACCTCACGAGGTAATTGCTGAGTCGAAACAACGGCCTTTTGACATCCCTTGGCTGGTTCTTGACAGTAGTCTGGCCAGGGAGTCTTGGGAGTGGAAACCCAAACGATCCCTTTCTTCAATCCTAACCGAAATTGCCGATCACGCAGAGAACCACCCGGACTGGTTAGAGTTGACGAGCGGTAGCCCGTAGAAATCACCTACTTGCACAAAAATGCGCTGATTCGCATGACTCCCGACCCGAATGCCTCGCAACTCGAACGTCTTAGCGTCATCATTCCCGCGCGGGATGAGGAGGGGTGTATCGCCTTTACCGTCGAACACCTCAATCTTGAATTGGAGCTTCATGATGTCCCCCATGAAATTGTCGTGGTCGACGACGGGAGCAGTGACCGGACCTGGCAGATTTTGCAGGAACTGAAGACGCGCATACCAGCGCTGGCGCCCATTCAAAATCGGGGACAGCCCGGATTCGGCCGGGCAGTTATCAACGGACTAGATCACATGAAGGGTGACGCCGCCGTGATCATGATGGCTGACGAATCCGACGATTGTCGCGACGTGGTTCAATATTGGCAGAAACTGGGCGAGGGCTGGGATTGTGTATTTGGCAGCCGATTTTTGAAAGGAGGTGGTGTGATCGATTATCCTTGGATAAAGCTTCGGATAAACCGCCTCGCCAATAGATTTCTGCAGTTCCTCTTCAACATCAAACTGAACGACACGACCAACGCTTTCAAAGCTTATCGGAAAACAGTCATTGATGGATGCCGTCCGCTGATTGCTCCTCACTTCAACCTTACAGTGGAGCTTCCGCTCAAGGCGATCGTGCGTGGATATTCGTGGACGGTCATTCCCATCACGTGGCGCAACCGGAGAACTGGCGAAGCCAAACTCAAGATTAAGGAGATGGGCAGCCGTTATCTCTTTATCTGTCTGTACGTCTGGTTGGAGAAATTTTTCAGTCGCGGTGATTACAAAAAACTGGTGCCGGTGGAGGACTGCCCGGCGGCTGCAGAAGAAGAGAAGAAGGAGTAGCGGACTATCGGAAGCCCGCGCCGCCCAGGGCCTCCCATGAGATCGAAAACGGATTAATGACGACCAGTTTGTTTAGATGCACGCCCTCCTGGAGGTCCTCCGTAAGCAGGTAGCGGCATTCCATGAGGTGCGCCGCAGCGACGATCATGCTATCCCACCAGGAAAGGTTGAACTTACTCTCGATTTCCCACGCCGTTTCAAAAAACTCAGGGGCTTCCGGCTTCGGGTTCCACTCCAGGAAAAGCCGGACGAGATTCCGGGCGGATGCTACGGGCAATGGATTGGGCACTTTGCGGGTAAGATTTACATAAACTTCTCGTAGAACCTGGAAGCTGACCCTGCCGCTTCGCGTTCGCCAGAGATGTTCGAGCCAGGAACGAGCTTGCCTCTGCTTCAGTGGCTCGCTCGTATCCTGCGAGTAGATCAAAACGTTGCTATCCACGAAGACGGCGTCCATCCCGATAAATCTCCACTCTGGAAGGAAGTTTGTCTTTGGCGGATTTCCGGAGTTTTTCGGGTTTGAACGACAGGAATTGATTCATCGCCTTCTCGTAGCCGTCTTCCTGGCGCATCTTCTCGGCGAGAATTTGGCCGACCATGCGCGAAACACTGGTCCGGCGCTTAGCCGCTTCGATCCGGGCCCAGTCAGCGACTTTCTCGTCGAGCACAATTGTAACGTTTTTCACGTTTCACGAAACTAGTGCCACACGATCTTCGTGTCAATCCCGTAGATCGAGCCGCATGGATTTGGTCGAGCTGCAACCGAGTGCCGAGATTCCTCAAGGAAGGTAGTGAACGCGAAAATCACGCAAAAGCGGAAACCGCGAGCTCATTGCGGGCTCGAAAGCTTCGGTTTCTCGGCGATCATCATCAAGCCGGTTCCGTAGGTCTTGCTCGGAATCCGCTCCAAACCCGCAAGCAAAGTGAGCGCATGGTTGATCAAAGCGCTCCTGGGACTGAAGCCGGTCTGAATTACCTTACCTCCTTGGGCGCCCCTGAGCATTATTTTTCGCACCCACAAAAGCGGCACGAGTGGATAGCCCCAATAGGTCGTCACCTTCTCGTTTAAACCGGCTGTGGCTACGACCTCCGAGAGCGATTCCAGCGAGTATCGACGAACATGGCCCACCTGAGCATCGAAGGCGGAGAAAAGCTCTTGGCGGGCTGGAACGTTGATGGCAATCCATCCTCCGGGACGCACGAAATCACTCGCTCGCGTGAGAAAACCAAGCTGATCTTCAATATGCTCGAGTACGTCAAATAAGAACAAAAAATCATACGTCTCTCTGAACTCCGGTCTTTCCTCAAAAATATCATAGCAAAATAACTTTCCTTTGCAGCTGATACTGGCTTTCAGCGCAGATAGATTGAGGTCGATTCCGTCCACTGGGATGCCAAAGCGATCTCCTATTTGCCTCTGGAGAAGCCCGTGTCCGCACCCAATCTCACAAGCACGCCCCGGCGAGACACTCAGACGGCGAAGGAGCGCCGTCAGGACGTCGAAACGGCGCTTGGTCCAAAAGTGGTCCAGATTCACAATATCGAACCACTCATCGGCCATGTTCACAGCTTGCGGATCCGATAAAATCGTTATGTCCCGGTCTAATTTGACGTGATTGATTGTCGGAGCGCCCATTTGATTTCTTGATCAGCGAAAATTAAAATTACTTTGCCGCATTCTATACGAATCCACGCTCGTGAAAACTCTTAATTTCTCTGCATGGTTCGAGGTGAAGCATGATGATGCGGCCGGCTTGAGCGCAGCGCGAGGCACTTTTAGGCGGTTTTTCGAGCAGAGCCGGTCCACTATTGGTCATGAGAATCGTTGATGTCGATTAAGTGCATAAGTCAACCAACAATAACCGCAAAGCCCGCAAGAGGCTTAACGGAATACATGAAGGCAACTTCTTCGTAAGCATAGAGTAGGCTGATCCAGTATCCTGGAACCACAAGGCATCCATCTCGTTGGTCTGAGGCGCGGTCTCAAGACGTGAAGAGAGAATCAAAAGCATGCAGAGCCGATTTCCAAAATGGAATCGGTGGTAATGCTCCCCGGATGCATTCGCGCCCAAACGCCCAAATCATTGCAACAATCTCCGGTCAGGAAGAACATAGCGGGCGGATAGCCTTTAGGAATGAGTCCAGAATATCCGTTCACCACATTCAGACCCAAATCCTGTCCCGCCAGCATTGCATCCATGCTCTCAAAGGACCAACTGAAGTTTTTGTCGCTTTGGTCATTCACCCATAGCACCTTGCGATTGAGGTTGTTGCCCCTCGCCTGAACAATTTTGGCCTCCAATCTGGCCACTCTCCGCTTGCACTCCCGTTTGGTTACTCCGCCTGCGGCAGAGAAGCCGGTGGTCTGATCCAGCACGGTTAATCCCAGCACGCTAATTCCGACCAATAGC
This sequence comes from uncultured Verrucomicrobiae bacterium, assembly GCA_963742335.1. GTDB lineage: Bacteria > Verrucomicrobiota > Verrucomicrobiia > Chthoniobacterales > JAFAMB01 > JAFAMB01. Next base: position 143,598 of record CAVULL010000013.1, on the reverse strand, counting down.
CGGAGCATGCTCGTAGAGCCGGCTCTCCCAGGCTCCAGAGCTGTCATTAGGTGTGTGACCACTGAGCCAAATATGAACGCGACTGGGTAAATCAGCACCAACGCGACTCTGGTTACTGCTCGAATACCTCCAGCTCCAGGGAGATAGGCCCACACATAGCGATACAGCGTGAATCCGGAAGAATAGAGGGTTAAAACAGCAAGCAGAAGGAACACACCCAACATTGCGAATCTGATTTCGCTTCCCGCTGAGCTCATCCTTCTCCTCCAGGATAAATAAACGAAGGCAACAATGCCGAGATACGGTAACGCACCCAAAAACAGCGCCTGCTCAAAAGGTAAGGGAAGAATATCTCCAAAGCGAAGTAGCTTCCCCCAGAGATATGATTCCGGCGCTTGGAGATATGACTGCCAATGCGGTAGCATCGGAACGATTTCCTCCCAGGGCCGAGTTCCAAGCTTCCGTTGCGTCTGGTAATAAGGTATGGCTAAGGGTAGCAGCACCAAGACAAAGCCGATACAGGAGGCCGCATAGTCGCCCCCCCGGCGGACGATGGCACCCCGGTCCGCGCTCTTGATGAATGCACTGATAGTGTTCCACCGCCTTCCAAGCAGAAATAGGAACAGACAATACGAGCTGATCGCAAGAATGAGGAAGTAGCCAATGTAAATCCCAAGGTAAATCTGGTAAGCACATGCCGCGAGGAACCAGTGCAGATATTTACCTTTTCCTGTCTCGAAGAAACGTGACGCCATCCAAAAGGCGACCGGAACCATAAATCGTGGTGCTAGCTGGATGAACCCAATTCGAATCCCCATGATGTAAGGAAACGTAAACAGGTAAGCCGCGGCAATCGCCCCAACGGGATGAAACCTTTGCCTTCGCAGGACTATCCAGGTGACAAAATAATTCAACGTGAAGAGCGTGATTCCCCACAACTGGAAAGCTGTTTCGCGGTCGGCACCCAGAATTCGGAACACCGAGTAAAACAGAAAGCTGCCCAAATGATTGTCGGAATAGGTGATCACGTTTTGCGCCGGGTAAAAAAATGGTGCGGACCAAAATGATTTGTCCAGGCCCATGAGCCAGCGGTACCCGTGCTCCAGCACATACACGTTAAACCGCGCGTCGTCGAAACCGCCCGGGATTTGATCAACTCTAAAGAACAACGAAATCCCCACCAAGAAAAAGACGATCGCCACGAGCGTCTCGCCCTTCCAGCCGGTTTCCTCTTCCCGAAATAACATGCCTTTCGTTGCGGTCAAAATGAGCGGTCGGCTACGGGAGACGTATCAGCCTATCGGCGTGTCGGCGTTTGCAAAGCGTCAATCAACTTCTTCGAAGGCTCCCGGCCACGATAGCCGTGTCGAAAAAAAATGATTTTGCAGCATTCTATACGAATCCAGGCTCGTGAAACTCTTAATTTCTGATTGTAAAAGTCAATATCTACCAACTTTCCCATGCGTTCTCTTTCCGACAACCGTGTACAACGCTATGTCTCTGCCTTCGTACGTCTGGGTATGATAGTTGATCTTAACGTCCTCGAATCCGAGTACGCCGATCACGCGCACCACCCACTCCGGACGGATATCCCACCAGGCATCTTTAGGCTCAACCGTTTTCGCGTCTGGAAGAAATCCGAGGAATGGTTCCTTTGTCTTTTGGAGTTGGCCTCGAAGGGTCTCCGAAACGATCACAGAATGAGTGGTCAGCCTAAGTCCGCTCTGAAGCGCCAGGAACGGGTCTCTTAAATGAAGTAAAATCGAGCCGTAAACAGCGATATCAACCGGTCCGATAGCAGCAGGAATGGCATAAACACTGCCATAGACAACCTTTGCCTTTGAATCAAGAAGTCTGTGGGCTAGCCAGTAGGCATTGTTGAGTTTGTTGATAATCGATTTCCTATCAGCGGCGATGTGTTCAAATTGATCCCATTTTGCAAACGGGACCATATCCCAGTCCCCGTTTTTATCCAGATCGAAGGAAACAACTTCTGCACCTTGCTGTTCCATGTAAAAACTAAGAATTCCACTCGCACAACCTACATCCAATACTCGCCTTCCCGTAAAGTCGACACCTCCGAGATATTTTTTGAGGTTCGGACGCAAATCCCAATTACCCTCGATCTTCCCAATGCCTGGAAGGTCCATCGTGTGGTAAAAGTAACACTCCTTCAAGTCGCTTACGCTCCGCGGTTCAGTATAGATCGACATAATTTCTCTGCATGGTTCGAAGGACGCTGTTCGTCAATGTAGACGAAGCGTCCCGCTTTGCGCGGTTTGAAGAAACAAAGCGGGACGCTTCGTTTACATTGTTCAGACTCTTCAGCGGAATCAATTCGATACCCCTTCTTTGCTGCTGATTCGATAATCCCAAAGACCGAGGGGCAGTGCCTTCGCATCACCGTTAGATTGCTCCGAAACCGTTGAAGAATCCTGGCACGCGATGTCCAGATAATTCAACCCTGGTTTCAAAGGCACTTCAAGCGAGAGAGTTCCCGATACATCTGCCTGCCAGACGTTACCATCGATTGAAATGCGAATCTGTCGATCCTTGTCCTCTGGACGACTCGGACCGGTTAGACATTCCTCGGCCGAAAAAATTGCCGTCTGCGCAATTTTCGAAACGATAAAGAAGCGGGTTGCGTTGTTCCCGAGCCAAACGATCGGCTTACCATTCAGATGCTCGGGACCACTCGGTGCTTGAACGCCGATTAGTATGGGCTGACTACCGAGTTCCAAAAGAGAAAATCGTTGATTTTTCCAAATGGCGCCTTCTATGCGCTCGTTGACCAGCACAAAAGCTGCCGGTTCACTGATCGACTTAGCTCGCTGCATAATCGGTTCATAAAGCTTTGCCCCTAAATAACCAAAATACTCAGGAACCTTGAGATTGACGTGCCTCAAGAAAAAAACAGCCCATTCTTGATCGAAAACATAATCCTGAGAAAAAGCATTGTCACATACCAACAATACCGGGCGGTTGCCGACCTTGTCCTGCAAGTTGGCGAGGTCGGAGTACCATTTCATCGGTATCACTTGCCTGTGTGGGATCTTCGCGTACTGCTCCACTCTCTGCGCAAGCGCCCCACTGAAAAAGATGATCGTCCCAAGTGCTACTGCAAATGACCGTGTCGACCTCGGCACCAAATTGGTGAGGGCTGTGCCGCCTCGAAAAAGAGACGGGATCCAAATCATAGATCCTATGAACAGAATCTTATACAATCCGTAGTCGAACTGCACCAACGATCCCTGCCAAATGGCCATCATGATGAAGATCAAGACAAGCCAAAATCAGGCTCTTCCTTCGCCTTATCCAAGCTGCGCATCCAAGAACGATGAAAGCTAGCATGATGATCGGCAACACCAAGTGGTGCGGTGAGAAAATTGTCGTCCCATACTCCGGGCCAAATGCGAACATGGCAGGAAGAAAGCATGGACTAAGAAGGCCTGGAAAGGTTCCCGCAGCCCCCTTCGACATTCCAATGCTAATTTCGTCGAGCATAAAGATAAAAGACCCCCGGACGTACGGGGAAATGAGAACCAGGACCAGACAGGCTGAAATCACGTAACGGCGCCAAGCTCCTTCCCGCCGGTACATACCAGACCAGAGAGACCCGCAGAAAAACGGTAGAAACATGACACCCGCGATTGCCAGACCGTCCGGATACGCATAAAACACACTGGAAGCCAGAACCGCAAGACCCAAGCTGGTTGACCAGGATTTAGACCCGAATCTGTACAACTCGAGCCTGACTACGAGAAAAGGGAATAATGAAAGGAACAGCAGGTTATCGAGCCCACCGATATTCAGCGCATTCGGCGCCCACCCGCCGATGACGGCATACAACCCTGCCGCAAGGCTGAATAGCCGGTTGCAGCCGAATCTTCTACTTAAAAGGACAAACCCGGAGAAAATATTGGCTAGAACTATAAATATGTAGATAGGCAGAACCGCCGCGGTGCTGGAATGAAACAGGACCGAAAAAAAACCTAGAACAGGTGCGGTGCCAAACCGGGTTTCTGACTGTGTCATTGCATATTGATCGATGGGCGGCAAACCAAATTCGAATCCCCGATGGTGATCGACGAGATACTGACCGAAAGCACTATACATAAAAGTGTCGCCGGTCACGCTGACAAAGGCTCCTCTGATCAAACAAGGCCAGAGGAGGAATCCGGTACTGGCAAGTCCGAGAATCAAAATGAGAAGCGTTTTAACACTGATTCTGTCAACACTCAGCTTCGACTTCCAAAGTTCTCGAAAAACCAAACCTGCCGAAAGACAGCTAACAAAGGCGATAAAGGGCCAACTTTTGTCGATCCGCATTCGCATCACGACGGTGGCAGCCGCGACCAGGACCAGCGTCGCCCAAATCGAGTTTGCCGCGAGCCAAAAGCGACAAGAGGTCACAAAACTTGCCGAAAAAGAACGTGATGAATCCACCGAGAATCGGTTTTGTCCTCCAACAGGCAAAAACCTGCTGATGTACCGCGTAACACTCATTGTCGTTCTGTTGCTTTCCGAACAAATCCGGTTCTCGCTCCAGGCGATCACGAAGTCAAGTATCCGGGCGATGATTGCAACGCATCGCGCATGATGTCAGCCAGTTGTCACCGCCGATTGAGATACGAATCTGTCAATCGTTGTCCTCTGGGCGACTCGGACCGGTTAGAGATTCCTCGGCCAACGCTCAGCTTCGATTTCCAAAGCGCAGCCTCCGAAACAGCATTCGTTAATCGTGCCTGACCCGCAAAATATAAGTATCGTCCAGGTACTGCCTTACTATCTCAACCGGTAGAGTTGGAGGGATCCGCCTATTCAGGACGAGCACAAACAAGGGCTCAGATTTACCCGAATCGGGGAAATTGGCGATCTGCTCCCATCGCGGTGTCAAGATCCAAGGCTCGTCCGCCAATCCAAGAAAGGGCAGTACGTAGGAATTTTCTCCGGCGATCAAGAACCACTTTCCTTTTTCTTTTGTTCGAAGAGCGACCACATCGTCATAGACCTGCCGGTCCCACTGTCTTTGATCGAATGTGAGATCTTCACGAGCATAAAACGCCCGTCCTAAGTCATTCGGCGTCCGGTCGACGCAGAGAAATGGTAATGTAAAAGCGGACCAGATGATCAAAACACCGAAAAACTGTCTCAACCAAAACGCTCGCCTCAATTCGCCAAAAAGAATGATCGCCATAGCAACCCCGAACAATACAAAACTTAGACAGAGGAAGCGCGCGTTCCACGGCATCCACCCGACGATGAAAGAGATCAAGGCGAGTGTCGCAAATCCTGAGGCAATGACGGCCCAATATGGATTTCGGAATGTTGGTCTCCAGATGTAGAATGAGCTGGTCAGAAGTGCCGCAAATCCTACCAATCCAAAATCTGAAAAATATTCACTGCCTTTCTTAGTCAGATCCAAGGTGTTATCGTTAAAAGCACGCCCATAAGCATAACCCACATTGTTCAGATGGAAGAAGTGAAGAATTTTTCGGCATTCATTTTCTAAATACTTTGCGAGGCCTGACTGATTGGCATTTCCGTCAATACCAAACGAAACGTTTTGCAGATAATATCTGATAAAATTTGCAGATAGCCCTCTTAATCCGTCATTGTTCCTCTGTAAATGGACAAAGTCGCCGTCACCGAACGGACCATGATAGATCAGCCAACTCAACACGTAAGTTTCGATGCTTCCAAAAAGAACGACGCACGGCAGGTAGAATCCGGCAAACACGAGGAGAGTCCGAACTTCTTTTCGCCAAATCCAAGCGGTTACAAGAGTTAGAATCCCGCAAATTGGAACTGCATACGTCTTACTTCCAGCGGTGAATGCCAGGCTGAGAGCGGCAGCGAAAATAAAAAATTTGCTTTGACTGCGCTGGAAACGAACCAGCGAGTATAACCAGCATCCAACTCCGAATGCAATGACGAGGTCGTTCTTGCTCGTAGTTGCCTGAAGCATGATCGTTGGCATGGCAAGCAAGGTTAAAACTGACCATAAGCCGACATTGGTTCCCCATCGCCGGGAAACCAGCTTGAACACGATCACGACAAGTCCCAGGAAGGAAAGAAAACTTGGCAGGGCGCTTCCCCAGCCAATTTTAAGGAAGGGATAGTGGACCGCATCGAATGTCCAGGGAAAAATAACCTGACGAGGTGCATTCCATGCGTTCGTTTGCCAGAAACCCGCGCTTTCGGCAACCGCTAAACGGCCAAGGTTATAGACGTGCGAATCTATATTCGAGACTGGCAATACTACTGCCAACCCTCCCCAGTACGCAACGATCGTCACTATGATCGCCCGGAGGCTTTGATCTGTGAAGAGGGAGGCTCCTGAAACCGGCTTTAGCGCAACATTAGCCATATCCGGGATATCAGGGAGATTGTGGCCAATAGCAGTAGCACGACGAACGGAAAGTTTTCAACCTTCAGAGCTTCCACCAATAACGACACTCTCGGTCTTTTTGACAAATCGATGCGGTTGTCTTGTCTAGACGCCTTTTCAAACTCAGATCGGTGTCGCGCTTTTTCCATAACTCATTTGTCACATGGATGTGCGCCGATCGCAACGCATCGCGCACGATGTAAACGAAGCGTCCCGCTTTGTTTCTTCAAACCGGGCAAAGCGGGACGCTTCGCCTACATTGTTCCTCTTCAGCGAAATCAATTCGATACCCCTTCTTTGCTGGTGATTCGATAATCCCAAAGACCGAGAGGAGGTACCCCTGCATCACCGTTAGGTTGCGCCGATACCGCCGGTGGATCCTGGCACGCGATGTCCAGAAAATTCAAACCTGGTTTCAAAGCCACTTCACTAGAGAGAATTCCCGATACTTCCGCCTGCCAGACGCTGCCTTCGGTCGAGATGCGAATCTGTCGATCGTTGTCCTCCGGGCGACTCGGACCGGTTAGACATTCCTCGGCCGAAAAATTTGCTTTCTGTGCAATCTTCGAAACGATCAGGAAGCGGGTTGCGTCGTTCCCGAGCCAAACGAACGGCTTACCATTCACATGCTCCAGACCATTCGGCGCTCGAACGCCGATTAGGATGGGCTGCTTACCGAGTTCTAAAAGAGAAAATCGTTGATTACTCCAAACCGCACCTTCTAAGCGCTCGTTGACCAGCACAAAAGCTGCCGGTTCACTGATCGACTTAGCTCGCTGCATAAGCGGTTCATAAAGCTTTGCCCCTAAATAACCAAAATACTCAGGAACCTTAAGATTGACGTGCCTCAAGAAATAAACCGCCCATTCTTGATCGAAATCCTTATATTTTGCAGGAAAAGCATCGTCACATACCAACAAGACCGGGTGGTTGCCGACCTTATGCGTCAAGTTGGCGAGGTCAGAATACCATCTAATCGGTATCGCTTGCCTGAATGGGATCTTGTCCTTCTGCTCCATCCTTTGAGCAAACGCCCAGCTCAAGAACATGATCGCCCCAAGAGTTACCGCAAAAGGCCACGTCGACCTCGGCACAAAATTTGCCACGGCGGTGCCGCCTCGAAAAAGAGACGGGATCCAAATCATAGAACCTATGAAGAGAACCTTATACAAGCCGTAGTCGTACTGCTGAAACCATCCCTGCCAAATGGCCATCACGATTACAATCAAGAAAGCCAAAACCACGCTCATCCTTCGCCTCATCCAAATTGCGCTTCCAAGAACGATGAAAGCTAGCATTACAAGCGGCAATACCAGGTCGTGAGGTGACCACATTATCCCCGGATACTCCTGGCCAAAAGCGAACATGGCTGGAAGAAGGCGTCGACTAAGAAGGCCTGAAAAGATTCCCGCTCCATTTATCCTCGATAGTCCGCTTCCAATTTCATTGAGCAAATAGCGAACAAACCCCTCGGCGTACGGGGAAATGATAATTACGACCAGGCATGCTGAAATCGCGTAACCGCACCAGGCTCCTCGCCGCCGATACATGCCGCGCCACAGAGAATGGCAGAATAACGGCAGGAACATGACGCCCGCGATTGCCAGACCCTCGGGATACGCATAAAACACACTGGAAGCCAGAATCGCAAGGCCCAAGCTGGTTGACCAGGACTTATAGCCGAACCTGTACAACTCGACCCTGACAACGAGGAACGGGAATAACGAAAGGAACAGGAGGTTATCGAGTCCACCGATATTCAGCGCATTCGGCACCCACCCGCCGATGACAGCATACAACCCTGCGGCAAGGCTCAATAGCCGGTTGCAGCCGAATCTCCTACTTAAAACGACAAACCCGGAGAAAATATTGGCTAAAACTATAAATAGGTAGATAGGCAGAACTGCTACTGTGCTGGAACGAAACAGGACCGACAAAAAGCCTAGAACAGATGCGGTGCTAAACCGCATCTTCTGACATTCCGGTTGCATATTGATCAATAGGCGCTAAACCAAATTCGAATCCCCGGTGGTGATCGGTCAGGTACTGACCGAGAGCACTATAGTAAAAAGTGTCGCCGGTGACGCTGACAAAAGCTCCTCTAGTTAAACTAGGCCAAAGGAGGAATCCGGAACTGGCAACTCCTAGAACTAAAATGAGCAGTGTGTTAATTCGCAGTTTCGACTTCCAAAGTTCCCGAATGACTAAACCTGCCGATAGAAAGACGACAAGAGTAATTAAGGGCCAACTTCTGTCGATCCGCAGTCGCATCGCAACAGTGACACACGCGGCTACCACAAGCGTCGCCCAGATCGAGTTTGCGGCGAGCCAAAACCGACAAGAGGTCACAAAACTCGACGAAAAAGCCAAAGAATACCTGGACGCAGGGGACAATGAGAACGTGGGGCAGCGCCGGGGAGCCTTCAGGCGCAAAATCATTCGATTCATCATCTTAATTGCCGATTCGATAATCCCAAAGACCGAGGGGAGCTGCCTTCGTATCACCGTTAGCTTGCGCCGAGACCGTTGAAGAATCGTCGCACGCAATGTCCAGAAAATTCAATCCTGGCTTCAAAGGCACTTGCAGCGAAAGAGCTCCCGCTGCGTCTGCCTGCCAGACGTTACCGCCGATTGAAATACGAATCCGTCGATCCCTGTCCCCTGGGCGACTCGGACCGGTTAGACATTCCCAGGCCGAAAAAGTTGCCGTCTGCACAATTTTTGAAACGATAAGGAAGCGGGTTGCATTGTTCCCCAGCCAAACAAACGGCTTACCATTCACATGCTCGAGACCATTCGGAGCTTGAACGTCGACTAGTCTGGCCTGGATAGGCAGTTCCAAAAGAGAGAATCGTTGATTATTCCAAAGGGCGCCTTCTATGCGCTTGTTGACCAGCACAAAATCGGCCGGTTCACCGACAAACTTAGCTCGCTTCATAATCGGGTCATAATCCCCTAAAAGGCCAATATACTTAGGAACTTTAAGATTGATGTGCCTCAAGAAAAACACAGCCCAAGGCTGATCGAATTCATCGTATTCGTGAGCAAAACCATTGTCACATACCAACAATACCGGGCGGTCACCTACCTTATGCCTCAAGTTGGCGAGGTCGGAGTAGAATCTCATTGGTATCACTTGCCTGTATGGGATCTTCTTTTGCTGCTCCATTGTCTGAGCAAATGCTCCGCTAAAAAAGATGATCGTCCCCAGTGTTACTGCAAATGGCCGTGTCGGCCTCGGCGCAAAACTGGTGACTGCCGTTCCGCCGCGAAAAAGAGCCGGAATCCAAATCAAAGACCCTATGAATAAAACCTTGTACAATCCGTAGTCGTACTGGAGCAATGCTCCCTGCCAGAGGGCCAAGATGATCACCATCAAGGAAGCCATAATCAGGGTCTTCCTTCGCCTTATCCAAATTGCACTCCCCAGAACGATGAAAGCCAGCATGATGATGGGCAATACCAGATCATGGCGTGAGCACATTATTCCCGGATACTCCTGACCAAAACCGAACATGGCAGGAAGAAAGCGCGGACTAATAAGGCCTGGAAAGACCCTTCCCGTTAACGCCTTAGCCATTCCCTGGCCGAGATGACTGAATAGAGAGGTAAAGAACACCTGGGCATAAGGGTAAATGAGAACCAGGACAAGACAGGCTGAAATCACATAACGGCGCCAAGCTCTTCCACGCCGATACATACCGAACCAAAGAGAATGGCAGAAAAAAGGAAGGAAAATGACACCCGCGATCGCCAGACCTGCCGAATACACGTAATACACAGCCGTAGCCAGGATCGCAAGGCCCAGGCTGGTTGACCAGGATTTGGAGCCGAACCGGTACAATTCGAGCCTGACCACGATGAAGGGGAATAGAGAAAGGAACAAAAGGTTATCTAACGCACCGAGATGTACCGCATCAGGTGTCCACCCACCGATAACGGCCAACAACCCTGCGGCAAGGCTGAATAGACGGTTGCAACCGAATCTTCTACTTAAAAGGACAAACCCGGAGAAAATATTGGCTAAAACAATCAGTGTGAAGATCCGCACAGCTTCCGCTGTGGTGGAATGAAACAGGACTGAAAGAAAGCTGAGAACAGACGCGGTGCCAAACCGCGTCTCCGACAGAGTGGCCCCAAATTGATCGATAGGCGATAAACCAAATTCGAGTCCCCGGTGATGATCGGCGAGGTATTGACCGAAAGCGGTATAATAAAAAGTGTCGCCGGCCACGCTGATAAAGGATCCCTTGATCAAACAAGGCCAGAGTGGGAATCCGGTACTGGCAAGTCCGAGAAGTAAAATGAGCAGCGTCTTAACTCGCAGTTTCGATTCCCAAAGTTCCCGAATGACCAAACCTGTGGCAAGAAAGATGAAAAAAACGATAAAGGGCCAGCCGTCGACCATTCGAAGTCGCATCGCAACAGTGACGCACGCAGCTACAACAAGCGTCGCCCAGATCGAATTTGCGGCGAGCCAAAACCGACAAGAGGTCACAAAACTCGACGAAAACGAAGCTGATGCAGCCACTGAGATCCGGCTTTGTACTGCACTAGACGAAAAACTGCCGATGTATTGCTTAACGCTTGTCGTCACACTCATCGTCGTTTTTATGCTCCTGAACGAATCAGGCTTCTCGCTGCAGTCAACGACGAAGTCAAGCGCAGCGACCTTGGTCTCAGCTGTCACGATTCGCACTCCGTTATCTACATACCTGCCCAGGACGACGAATGCTGGGATGCTCCGTTACCCTGCACGCCCTATTTCTGGCCGCAATTGAGGCTGCGCGGCAAGTCGTTATCCGAGGGCTTCTAAAACAGCCAGCCGGCCGCGGCCCGGAGGGCTGCGTTGAAAATGGGTCGGCTGCTTCGTTGCTCGTCAGTCACGTATCGATCCAGATATGCTCCTTTAGCGCCAGTCCGGCTCGGACCGCCTCGCAGACGACCCATTTGAACGCAACGAAACCCAAGAGATTTAGGAGACGGTACACTAGGACTTGACAAGAAACTCACCATCACGAGTATTTTCCTCGTTTTGAACCACCAGAGAAGCGATTTGGTCTATGCTTTTTAATTCGCCGCCATTTCTTTTTCTCTTCTTCCCGTGTCTGTATTTCTTGTACCGATCCGTGCCAAATAACTGGCGGAACGGCGTCCTGTTAGCCGCCAGCCTCTTATTTTACTCGTGGGCGGAACCGGTTTTCGTTTTTTGGGCCCTTGGTTCAGCCTTTTTGGATTGGATCCTCGGAGAAATCATCTCCCGCAGAACAGAACCGGGGATTCGCAAGGCCGCGGTCACGCTGGGCGTGGTGGCCAACGTCGCACTCCTCGCCTATTTTAAATACGCCAACTTTTTTTGGGCTAATTTGGTGGTGGTTTTCAAGAGTCTTGGACTTAGTCCGTCTCCGCTGTTGCAGGTGGCGCTGCCGATCGCGATCTCGTTCATCGTTTTCGAAAAGATCACTTATCTCGTCGATCTTTACCGCGGAGACGGCCGTCGCGCGGATAGCCTCCTAACCTACCTGACCTATGTTTTTTATTTTCCGAAACTCCTGGCCGGACCCATCATTCGCTATCACGACATCGATGAGCAACTTCGCCGGCGGGAGGTCACCTGGCTCGATTTTCGGGATGGCATTATCCGCTTTTTATTTGGCCTGGCAAAGAAGGTCTTAATCGCTGATCACCTCGGCCACCTGGCTGATGAGATATTCCGCCTCCCAGCTCAGCAGCTCGATATGTCAATGGCCTGGATCGGTGTCTTCTGTTTTACGGCCCAGATCTACTTCGATTTTTGTGGTTACTCCGACATGGCGATCGGGCTGAGCCGGACCTTTGGATTCCGTCTGAAGGAGAACTTTCGCCAGCCCTATACAGCCGTTAACTTCACGGACTTCTGGCACCGATGGCATATCAGCTTGTCCACCTGGATTCGCAACTATCTCTATATTCCGCTGGGCGGTAACCGACATTCGATTGCCAGGACGTATTTCAATCTTTGTCTCTGCTTCTTTCTCTCAGGTCTCTGGCACGGCGCGGCCTGGACTTTCATTATTTGGGGGCTTTACCACGGCACGATGTTGATTGCCGATCGGGTGTTTTGGAAAGAATGGCAGAAGCACCTTCCGAAAATCGTAAACGTGGCGATTACCTTCTTCCTGGTCATGCTAAGTTGGGTGATTTTCCGAGCGGACTCCCTCAACCAGATCGGAATCTATTTCCGGGCAATGTTCATTCCGCAACAGGTTGAGCCCAACCTTTTGTGGGTCAGTCCCGATATTGTTTTTGCTCTGGCGGTGGCTTACTTCATTATCTTTTTGCCGTTGGTGCCGCGCTTTGAGAGGGTCCTTTCCTGGTATGAGAGTCTCGCTCTTCGGCGAACCTTTGAGCTGGCGACGGCGTACGGGCTGTTCATTTTCGCGCTTGCGCGTATAGCTACGGCGTCCTTTCAAGCGTTCATCTATTTTCGCTTTTAACGCCGGTTATGATCAAGCCTTCAGAAAAAATATTCTTAGCTTTGATCATCGTGACGTTTTTGCTGCCGGCACCTTTGAGCGCTCTGGATCCATGGCTGGCGCTTAACGTCGCCACGCCGCAGTTTGACTGGATCGCGAATCGAACGCTGTCTGGGATAACTATAAAAAATGACCTGCCGTCAGTCAGTTTGGCAAGCTGGCTGAGTGGGGATCTCCAAAAGGGGCTAAACACTCTCGTGAGCGAAAACTTCGCAGGACGGGAGCTGCTGATCCGAATTTATAATCAAACCCTTTATAGTGTGTTCCACAAGTCCTACATGTATTTTGAAATGATAATCCCTGGGAAACACGGGAACCTTTTCGAACGCAATTATCTGGCTGTTTACGGTCGATTCGATGAGCCGATTCCAAATGCGGAAGCCGAGGCATTAGTAGTAATGATGAAGTACCTTTCGGAGCGGCTGAAGGAGTTAGGATCGTGCTTCGTTTTTGTTATTACGCCCAGTAAAGCGACTATCTATCCGGAGGACATTCCTGATCGATTCCTGGCGAAGTCTGAAAGCAGAGAGCGAAGACCCACCAATTACGAGGTCCTGGTTCCTCTATTACAAAAGTACCGCGTTCCATACGTGGATGGACGGGAGATCACCTTGGACCACAAAGGCGCTTTTCCAGTGAGAGCGTTCCCTAAGACCGGCACTCATTGGACACGAGCCGTAGCTTTTTTCACAACGGCTGCTCTTCTGAAAACGATTGAGCGGGAATCTGGACGAGAGATGCCGCAATTGTCGGAGTCGGTCGAAAGCATCGATCGGCGTCCGGATTATTTGGACGACGACCTATTTAACTTACTCAATCTCATCCAGAAGCCCAACCAGCGCTACCTTCATCCTAACTTTCAAATTCCGGAGGGTTGGTCAAGAAGCATTGGGACCCTGACAATCGTTGGAGGCAGTTTCGTGTCAACGATTCGAGATTCTCTTGCTACCGCTAATGTGTTCGAACGTATTAACCATTACTCGTATTTCAGAGATTCCAGATACCGACTTCCGGATAATATCCTCGACCCTGTCGATGAAAACGCCATTCCGTGGAAGGAAGACTTTTGGAACACCAGGGCAGTCGTCCTCGAGGCCAACGAAGAAGCTATGGCAAGACGGCATCTTCCGGCATTCCTAATGGCCGCATTGGCGGCGCTTCAGCAGGAAAGGCCTCAAGAACGGGGCGACGACGATCCTCCGCGGCCTCTTTCCTGGGGATTTGGCGCGAGTGAAAACGGGAGCGCTCTGGCAAAGAAAGGATTCGGTTCTCCTGAACATCAGCTGACCTGGATCTCCGGTCCCGATGCTGAGATCGATTTACCGTCACCGGCGGAAAATTCGGAGCTCCAATTGATTTTGGAAGCGATGCCCTTCCTGGGAGACGGTGCCGCCGAGAGGATCGTGAAGGTAGAGGCCAATGGGATTCCTGTTGGGGCGCTAGACCTGGTGGATCCTTCGGTCCAATTTTATTCACTCACCATCAAAGCTGCTGCAAATACGGCTCCCTCTCTCAAATTACACTTTTCATTGTCGCCGGCTCCGAGCGACGGTAGGCTTCCTGAAATAGGACTGGCTCGATTGGCTCTCGTTCCGATCAAACTCCCGGCGAGTCGAGCAGCTGCGGAGAATTGTGCGACTGTAATGAATCGGGAGTAACCCATATAAAGATCAACTTCAGCGGAAGTAAGCGAAGCGTCCGCGCTTTGCACCATTACCACGAAATCCGGCGCCCCCTCGGCCAGGGCCAATGCGTCGCGATGGGTATGTCGTTTTCTGACAGAGCCGTTTTTGCATTGCCAATTATTTGTTTTGGCTCAATTCCCACTCTCTTATGAAAGCCGTGATATTAGCTGGAGGGCTCGGGACACGCATTAGCGAGGAGACTGGGGTCAAGCCGAAACCGATGATCGAGATCGGCGGACGACCCATTCTTTGGCACATCATGAAGCTCTATTCGGCCCATGGAATTCGGGAGTTCATCATCTGCGTGGGATACCGAGGCTACATAATCAAGGAATATTTCGCGAACTATTTTCTCCACATGTCCAACGTGACGTTTGATATGCAATCCAACCAGATGGAGGTTCACGAGAAATATGCCGAGCCCTGGCGGGTTACAATCGTCGATACCGGTGAAGCGACTCTGACCGGCGGACGACTAGGCCGGGTGCGAAGCTATCTTGGAGAAGAGACTTTCTGTTTTACCTACGGGGATGGCGTGAGCAACATCGATATCTCTGCGTTAATCGAGCATCATCGCCAGGAAGGTCGTTGGGCTACCGTCACGGCCGTCCAACCGCCAGGTCGCTATGGGGCTTTGGAGCTTGATCATCACCGCGTCGTCAAATTCCAGGAGAAACCACATGGAGATCGCGGTTGGATTAACGGTGGATTTTTCGTTCTCAATCCGGAAGTATTCGACTTCATTAACGGCGATCAGACGACCTGGGAACGCGAGCCATTGCAAACGCTGGCAGCGAAGGCCCAGCTGACCGCCTATTATCACTTTGGTTTCTGGCAACCTCTCGACACTCTGCGCGATAAGATCCAACTAGAGGATCTCTGGAGTACCGGCCAAGCGCCATGGAAGACGTGGTAGATAAACTCCGGCGAACCTTTCGAGGGACCAACGTCCTGGTAACCGGGCATACCGGGTTTAAAGGCGCCTGGCTCTGTGAGTGGCTGCTTAGCCTGGGAGCCCGTGTAACCGGTTTCGCGCTAGCTCCGCAATCCAACGAGACTTGCTTCGAAAAGCTTAACCTGGGCCAACGCATCGACCGTCATGTGATCGGCGATGTGCGCGAGTTTTCTCTCGTCGAGAACGTGTTGCGGGAAGCCACGCCCTCGTTCGTGTTTCACTTGGCCGCTCAAGCTCTGGTCTCGGTTTCTTACGAAGACCCACTCCAGACCTATAGTACCAACCTGCTGGGTACTGCGCACATCCTGGAGGCGCTTCGCCGCGTCGGTCGTTCCTGCGTTGCGGTCGTGATTACGTCGGACAAATGTTACGAGAATCAAAATCGGCCAGAGCCTTACCACGAGGGTGATCCGCTCGGTGGTTCGGATCCTTACAGTTCGAGTAAGGCTTGTGCCGAGTTGGTGTGCGCATCGTATCGACGCTCATTTTTTTCCGAACATCGCCCGATCGCTTTGGCATCGGCCCGAGCCGGTAATGTTATCGGAGGAGGAGACCGCTCGCGGGATCGGATCGTGCCCGATTGTATCCGCGCACTTCGGAGCAAGCGTGCGGTGGTGGTGAGGAACCCCGGCTTTGTTCGCCCGTGGCAGCACGTGTTAGAGCCTCTGGCAGGATATTTGGCGTTGGCCGCAGAAATCGGCTTCGCGCTCCGAGAAGACGATAATTCGCGGCTTGATCAGCTCTGCTCCGCTTTCAATTTCGGCCCCCGCACCCACTCGAGCCGTACGGTCCGTGAACTAGTGGAAAAGATTCTGACGATCTGGCCGGGGACGTGGGAGGATGGCCGAAACTTAAATGCACCATATGAGGCCCATCGTCTGACGTTGGCGTCCGAAAAGGCCGAGCGTATTCTGGGATGGCGGCCGGTATGGAGCTTCGAAGAGAGTGTGCATAACACCATTGAATGGTATCGAACGGCAGAACAGCCTGCTAACCAGATGCAAAAATTCACCCAGGAACAGATTGAGGCGTTTGTGCAAGCAAGTCAGGCCAAGGCGAGACTTTGTCGACATGAAATGCCGATTCGATAACCTTCCACTCACCGAAGTTTTCTTGGACCTCGGATTTACTCCGCCGGCCAATTCCTTCCTGACCGAGCCGCAACTGAATGAGCCTGAGATCTATTACCCCTTGCGACTTTACGTCAGCGATCGCACATTCCTCGTGCAAGTCGATGAATACTACAAAGCAAGGGAGATTTTCTCCGAACAGTACGCTTATTTCTCCTCGTATTCGTCGAGCTGGTTGCAGCATGCTCGCTCCTATGCCGACATGGCAGTTGAGCGGTTCGCCTTGAAGCAAAAGGATTCATTGGTCATCGAAGTAGGCTCCAACGACGGTTATCTCCTTCAATACTTCGCCGACCGCGGTATCCAGGTGTTGGGCATCGAGCCATCAGCCAATGTAGCCGCTGCTGCGCAGAACCGAGGTATACGCACAAGGGTCGAGTTCTTTGGACTCGAGGCGGCAGCAGCGCTTCGCCGAGCGGATCTGCAACCCGATCTTCTGATCGGGAACAACGTTCTGGCTCACGTGCCCAATATCAACGACTTCGTGGCCGGGGTTAAGCGAGCGCTCAAAGCGAGCGGTACCGCCACATTCGAGTTTCCCCACTTGCTGCGCCTGGTCGAAGGCAACGAGTTCGATACCATTTACCATGAACATTTCTGGTATTTTTCCCTGACCGCACTGATACCCGTTTTCAATAAACATCAGCTTGCGATCTTCGAGGTAGAAGAAATCCCCACCCATGGCGGGTCGTTGCGAATCTACGTAAAGCACGAACAAAATGCCACGGACGGACCCTCGCCGGCGGTGATGGATCTCGTCGCACGCGAAGAATCCGCCGGGATTCGCGATATAGATTATTACCGGCGATTCCAAACGAAAGTGGATCGAGTAAAATACAACCTGTTGGGCTTTCTGGTCGAACAAAAGAGTTTGGGTAAACACGTGGTTGGTTACGGCGCGGCAGCGAAAGGAAATACATTGCTGAATTATTGCGGGATTAAGCAAGACATGGTCGAATTCGTCGTTGATTTGTCGCCGCACAAACAGGGTAAATATCTTCCGGGGAGCCATATTCCGGTGGTAGCGGAGGCTCGAATCCGGGAAAGCCGTCCGGACTATGTCGTAATCCTGCCCTGGAATATTCGCATGGAAATCATGGACCAGCTCGCTTATGTCCGCGAATGGGGCGCCAAGTTTGTGGTGGCGATTCCAGAGCTGCAGATCGTTTAGGACCAAATTCATGTGTGACAATGAAATTCAGGAAAACAGGGTTCGAGGGACTTTTTGTTATTGAACTCGAAAGGCTCGCGGACAGCCGGGGCTTTTTCGCCCGCTCCTGGTGTGCCCGTGAATTTGCCGATCACGGTCTAGAGATCGCCGTCGCTCAATGCAATATCTCGTACAACGAAAAACGGGGCACGCTTCGTGGACTTCATTTCCAGGAAAAACCCTTCGAGGAAGACAAGATCGTTCGGTGCACCAAAGGGCTCATCTATGATGTGGCGGTTGATCTGCGTTCGAAATCGCCGACGTTCAGACGCTGGTTTGCGGTGGAGTTAAGTGAGGAAAATAGACAGGCGTTTTTTATTCCAAAAGGATTCGCCCACGGCTTCCAGACCCTTGTAGACGGCAGCGAAGTTCTCTACCAGATGTCCGAGTTTTACCACCCCGAGGCGCAAGCCGGCGTTCGTTGGAACGATCCGGCATTCGGCATTCGGTGGCCGCTTCCCGAGGCAAACCTGTCACCAAAAGATGCCGCGCTTCCGGACTTCGCTCCGACATAAGATCCGCCGAACTGAGCAGCATGAAAATCTTTCTGACGGGAGGAACCGGTTTCATTGGCAGGCGTTTGCTCAACCTGTTGGGTCAGAGTATTCACGAAGTCCTGGTCTTGGTGCGCCCTCAAAGTGCCGTACAACACCCTCCGAATCCCCGGATCCAGTTGATCACCGGTACTCTCAATGACGTTGTCAGTTATCGATCCGCGCTCGATCACTTTCAACCCGAAGGCTGCATTCATCTGGCTTGGTACACAAATCCCGCCGACTACCTCACCGCCGAAGATGCAAATCTGTCCCAGCTCGAGGCGAGTCTGCAACTGTTGCGCACCTTGAAGAGGGTGCGCTGTCGCCGCTTCGTCGCAGCGGGGACTTGCGTCGAGTATGCGTTACCGTCACCAGAACAACTTAGGGAAGAGAGTCCGACCCGGCCGTCAACCATTTACGCCGCAGCCAAACTCGCTTTCTACCATCTCAGCGAGCGGATCTGTGTTACTTCAGGGATCTCCTTCGCTTGGGGACGCATCTTCCACGTTTATGGACCACGCGAAAACCCGAACAGATTAGTGCCGGCAGCGATACGAACGGTGCTGAGTGGGAAAGATTTTCCTGCCTCGCCTGGGGATCAGGTCCGGGATTACCTGCACGTCGACGACGTCGCTTCCGCGTTTCTCCGGTTAGCAGAAACCAAAGAAACCGGGGTGTTCAACATCTGTTCAAATTTGCCGATCACGATTCGTCACCTGCTGTTGCGCATCGAAGAATTGTGCGGGTCGGACGGCCGAATCTGTTTCGGTGCAAAAAAGTATAATCCACACGATCCGATGTTTATTTGCGGGTGCAATAGACGGCTTTCCACCCTAGGATGGCGGCCTGGCATGGATCTGGATGCGGGTCTCCGCTTGACAATTCAAGGGCTTCGCCAGCCTATTGGCTGAGGATACTTACCTCGGTGTTATGATACCGGTGAGCAAAGTACTCTATTCCTTTTCCATAGTTATTCCCAACCGAGAGCGGTGTGCTGTTCTCCATATTGGTCTCGCGTTAAATATTTAGTCGTCGAAAAATTACCCAAGGCATGGCGGACAGAAATCGAGCGATAATCGCCCAGTAACGAGGTAGGAATCTGGTCGGTTGATCTCGGTCCAGATTCCGAATTACCGCGGCGGCAATGTCTTCAGGACTGCCGGGCGATAACCATAGCCGTCGTCCAAAGGACTGTTGCGTAGCGACGTAGCCAAGCTGGTAAAATTGAACCCGCACCTTTGATTGGGCAGTTATATGACGCAAGCTCTCAAAATAGCTAGCAAGACCCCGTTTTGCCGCGGCGTAGGCCACGTTCGAACTCCGCCCACGAACTGCGGCAACAGACCCAAACCCAACGATATGTCCACAGCCGGCTTTTTGTAACCTTGGCAAGAAATAGCTGACCACCGCCATCACAATAAGCAGATTGACATTAATCAGCCGCTGCAGTTCGGGGAAGGGCAGGGCGCCACGGTCATTCGGATTAGAAAACCCGATCGGAAAGAATAGGCCCTGGATATCACCGAATGTCTCGGCGGCTGTGGTTATATTGTTTAAGAATTTCTCAGGCTGAGCAGCATCAGCAGCCACAGTTTGCACCTGTACGCCGTACATGCTGCGCAGATGTGAGGCTTGACGCTCAAGATCGCGCGCATCACTTGCCACAAGCAGCAAAGCACTACCTCGCTGGGCCAGCGCCTCGCTTAAGGCGCGACCTACCCCGGCTGAGGCGCCGACAACCAGGGCCTTCAAAGGCACAGCCTCTCTGAAAGCTCTGAACGAAAGCAGCGTTTGGGATCGAAGCTGTGGAGGAGCTCGCGAAAGCTCCGCAGGCCCGGATAGCATGCCTCAACTACCGGGAGGGTGAGACGCGAATCCTTGATAATGTTGGGGATACCCCCTACCGAAATCATCAAACTGTCTAGAAACCTCAAGAATTTTTCCGCGTCTCGATTGCGAGGGAAATTAAGCGCCAAACAGAGCCCGTGCCCGGTAAATCGGAGCAGTTCTGGCTCTCCTCGGAACAACTTCGCCGATGCCAAGGTGATCGCCCCCGGCCGTCGTTTAAGATAACCTTGAACGGCTTGGGAGTAGTCTGCAACCTTTCCAAACGGTATAATAGCTTGGCACTCGTGAAAACCAGGCGTGCCGAACAGTTTGAAGTAGAACTGCTTCTTATGGATGGGAAAGAGCGCGTCGTGAAGATTCGTTCGCGAGCGCGAGCCCAGCCACAATTCCTTGCGATAGAACCCAAGGTTGAACACTCTTGCCGTCCATCGGTTAAAAAGTGGCAGCCGCCAGCTTTCCCGGGACCTGGTGGTCAAGGCAGGCAGCTCCCTAAGGGTCTGCTGCTTCATCGCTCCGCCTTCCTTGGCGAAACGGGCGGCATAGATGAAACCTCGCCCAAATGAATCAGCGGGAGCATTGAAATCGTGCCAGGAATAAATAAAGTCCGCATCGGAGGCCGCGGTGCATAGAAGTTGTTCAGCGCCTGTGGGTAGATCTGCAATCGGTATAAGATTCACTTCGATTGTGTCACTAGGAATGGGCGTTGCACGCAGAATGGCGGTGACGATATGACCAGTTAGCCCGAACCCTCCGCAGGTGAGCCGGAACAAATCAGGGTTTTTCTCCTGGTCCAGATCGATGAGCCCATGGGCAGGATGGAAGAGCGTAAGACCGGCTACTTGCTTAATGAAAGTGCCGTCGCGCCAATGGTTTTTTCCATGTACGTCTGGTGCAATACAGCCCCCCACGGTAATCCGACCATGTCCCGGCTGCGTAGCGAGAAAAAGGCCACGCGGGCATAGAAATTTGTGCAGATCGAAAAGCGAGATGCCTGCCTCTACTTTTACCGTCTGCGTTCTGCTGTCAAAATCTAAAATGCGATTAAAGGCAGAGTGCTCTACGGAGAGCCCACCGTTGCGGAAGCTTGCGGCCGCGTAGGATAAGCCGGCACCGCGCGAGATACTTATACCGCAAAATGCTCCCGGCTCGAAAAAGCGATAACGGTCTGGCCGCTGTAGGTCCCCACGTGCGCGGACACCGCCATCAAAGCTGGCAAAATCGCATCGAACCCGAGGAAAACCGTTGTCTGCGGGAGCATCAGTAACGAGACCCGCTGAATCGAAGGCTTGCACGCACCTTGGTGAGGGAGCATCATTCTTCATCTCATTCCGGCTGGAAGTAAGTGTAACGTCGGTGGACTACGTAGTTAGGGCGGCCCAATCCGTTCTTGTACGTCCGAGCCAGATACAGCGCACTGAAAGCGATCGCTCCTCCAATGTAAGCGCAACCCAACAGAACGTTTGCCAGTAGCATCCAAGGATTTCCCGTTTCTACCTGAATAGCTCCTAATATTCCGGTCACCACAAGCCAGAACGGAAGCAGGAAAATAGGCAGGCGCAGTACCAAAGTAGAAGCCGACAAGATACCCGCGATGGCAAAAATCGTCATTCCGATCAGATTGTAGTGAGTCTTTCCACCAATTCGCTTTTGGCGTTTATACGGAATTCCTATGCGATTGAATCCAACTCGAGCGATCGAGCTCCGAATAAACGGAAAGGTGCTGCGATCACGCACCATGGCATCTCGGACTTCCGATGTGATCAGGGCAAATTCGGCCATGTAGAGGAGCGAATCCTCATCCGCTACGCGCTTTATAAGATGGTAAAATACCTTTCGCAGCGACTTTATGATTCTGTTTTCTTCGCGGTCCACGCGTTGTCCGTATACGATATCGTAGCCCTGCTCGTAATGCTCAACGAATCTGAGAATCATCTCTGGCGGGTCTTCGCAATCCACATCAATGAACACCATCAGATCACCCTTAGCGTGTCTTAGCCCGCATTCGAGTGAGCGTTGATAGCCCACGTTTGCGCTCAGCGTAACGATGTACGTGAATGGATGGTCATTTCGCAGCTTAGCAATTGCATCGAAGGTGCCATCGGTAGAGGCATTATTCAGGAAAAGTACCTCCACACAATAATTCTCCGACAGCTTGCCGACTACCGGTAGGAGGCGCTCGAAAAACAGCGGAACGACCTGCTCCTCATTGTAAACGGGGGATATGACAGTAAAACGTGGGCGGACAGAATTGATTCCCATCACTCTTCTTTGTGTATTTTGAAAATCAATGCAAAACGATCGGCACCCGGTCTTTAAAAATCACATTTCATCGATGCTCAATAAAATCAAGTTGCTCTACAAGCCGTCCATTTTATTATTCAAGTCGCTGTAAATTGCAGAATTTGTCCAGAACGTGTCACGTCTTTGTTTTGAAACCGGAGGCACCATGGCTTCATTTCGAATCTGGTTTACGACATGAAGTAGCCAACGGTAATTGGAAGAGCGCCTTCCGCCTACTGGTGTTCTTTGGACAAAAAGATCCAACTGTTGTCGCCTTGGTTCTCATAGGCGAGCAGCCTCCATCCTCTGGAGGCAGGATCCTTCAACAGTGGCATCGCCGATGGAGTCTTGCTGAGTTGTTGAAGGACTTGCGGATCAAAATAGACAAACTGAATTTGTTCGTTGGCGAGCCATTGCTCCAGGGGAACGGATCGATCCCATTGTTGAAGGACGCTGTTATCAAGCACGGCGGCACGGCTAACTCTCGGATCGCGAGTAGTCACCGCAAGACGCAGATACAGTGCGGCATCTGTGGCATAGCCACCCAACAAGATAGGACCCTTAGCGCTGGCCAAAGCTTCCCGTTGGGGAGCTAGTCGTTCGATCGTTTCTTTCAATGGTCGGGTGGATGGATGTTTCTTATAATAACTTGGAAGTAGAACGATGAGCGCGAGAGTCATGAGCGAGGCGAATATATCGATTGCGCGCGCCCACGTCGGCCGTCCCTTGAGGAGAGCGCTGACTGATTCCATAAACAGCACTATGACAATAATCGTGACATAGAACAGATAGGATGGACGGGGGCGTTCCACGAGAGCGACAACAAACGCCACCGGCAGCATAGGTAGAAAGGCAATTACAAGTAGTATTCTATTGCGGATCCACTCGGTTGAGCGTTTGCAGAAGTCATGGCGAGCCGCCAAGGCCGCTGCCAAGGGGACGGCGACCAGGATCGGCAGTAGAAGCATCGGATATCTGGCCTGCACCACCGGGATGTAGTCGGGATTGAATCCGCCATACATCGCGCCGAAAAGCAAGAGCTGTAATCCGTTGGGGATTAGACGCAAATTCCAAAGAAGATGCTCCATCGCTGCGGCGGGATTCGCCCGGAGCATTTCTCCGAATGACGGTAGCCCTTTTCCAAACGTCTCCTGCATAAGCGATTGGCAATCGAACCAGGGATTGCCGGCCCATGCTGGATTTCTCTGCTGAAATCCAAACGCAAAGACTTGGCACATGTTGACGGTGTGTTTCTCTTTGAGTGCGGCGGACAGTTCCGGAAAATGGCTGATTGAGCGCCAATAGGCGACGACACACAGTAGCGCAGCGCAGGCTAACGGGATCCCGTAGGCGAGAATTACCCTTTTCGTCGAAAGGGCGCGGCCGGTTTGGTAGCACTCGTAGAGCAAGCACATCAGCGCCATTAATACGGCCGCAATCACGAATTCATTCCGCACCAGTATCGTCGATGCGGCCAGCACGGCCACGGCTGTTCCTCGCGCCCATGGAGTGTCCCAACGTAGGATCAGGATCCAGGCCAATAGGATCGGCAATAATGCAAAGAGATGCACTTCATAGAGGTTGTTGTAGTTGGTGGGCACCACGGTCCACCAGACGGCCCCAAGCAAAGCCAGTCCGGGAGACAGAACGGAGCGCAGCAGCAACAAGGTCAGTGTCGAGATCAAAAGGATAAGCGCCAGCCGATGAAGGATCGTCGCCAGATACGGGTCGCGTGTAATGAAAAGAAATGATCCATAAAATGCGGCGTATAGCGGGGACCAAGCGATATTGACGCGGAAGGAGTCGAACCAATAATTTGCGAAGTAGAAGTAGGCGGAGGTGTCACCGGGGGTGATATCCTTCAAGTCCCACATTCGCCACAGAAGTCTCAGCTGGAGAAGGAGAATAAGGGCATAACTCGGCCATGCGTGGCGCAGAAAAGCCGCGTGGACGACGGCCACTGAACTCCGCAGGCTTGGGCGGAGGTGCTGTATGCCAACGGAGTAGGCCATATCCGCAACACAACAAGCCGCAAAGACGCTGTCAATTGGAATCTCCGGTCATTTCAAGGAGTCGGCAGCTTGATCAGCTGCGAAGGCGGATCTCAGCGGTCCGCCGCCGTTTCACGACGATCCAGGAAGGTCTGACTCATTAAGTTTTCCACTGAATCAGGTCGGGTGGCCTCGACCAGAATCTGGTAGCCGAAGAGGCCTTTCCATTTTCGGGCCAGGAGGGCAGAAACCCGGTCGATCATCCTAAGAATCCCGGTTCTACCCCGGGCCAGGTCGGCCAGCGGCGGGCCGAAGCAGCTCACCCGATCAATTCGGAAACCGGCGTTTCGCAGGAGGCGCTGGAAGGATCTCACCGTGAACAGGCGCGTGTGCGTAAGATCGAGAATGCCGCGTCGGCCATAGTTAAAGTGACCAAGCATGTGAATGCCGCGGATAATCCAGAATGAAACATTGCCCGTGCTGGCGTAGAGCTTACTTCCTGGAGTCATGACCGAGAAAATCTGTTCGACCGTGCGCTCCGGTGATTTCAAGTGTTCCAAGACGTCGAGTGCAAAGACCGTGTCGAAGCGAGTACTGCCGACATCGGCCGTCCAATCGCCATCGAGGTCAGCCCGAACCTGGCGAAGGTGCGGATGATTAACCGCGCGCCGGCCCTCTGCGTCGTCCACCGCAACATGCTGGTCGATTACGGTCGTATTGACCCCTCGGTCTGCATGGGCCAGGGCAACTGCGCCGCCGTCGCCTCCGCCAAGATCAAGCAATTCCGATCCTGCTGGCAGAGATAGTTGTCGGATGTGATGATGCAGGCTGGTCGGCGACACCTTGATCGTATACTTCCTTGCCCGATTAGAGAGGTCGAACTTCGGGTCGTAGAAAATCTCGAGCTGCATCAGTCGGTACTGAAAAGTTGTCTTCAAGCAGGCCCAAGCGTACTTCAGGCCATCCACATTACAGATCTCATCACCATAGAAGGTTGGGATCGGCACTTCCCGAATAGTGAGCCCGGCCGCGGCAAACTGGATGATGATGTCCGTATCAAAATCGAAGCCGAAGCTGTTTGCCTGAAATGGGATCTTCTTTAAAGCGGAAGTGCGATAGGACCTGTAACCGCTGTGCATCTCGCTCATGTGGATGCCAATGATCTTGTTTTGAATCCAGGTGAGGATCCGATTGCCGAAAAATTTATACAACGGCATGCCCCCTTTGAGGACGCCCCATTTTGTCATGAATCTGCTGCCATACACAGCGTCGGCTCCCGGCTGGCGCGAGTACTCGGCCAGGATTTCCGGGAGGAATTCAGGGGCATATTGACCGTCGCCGTGCAGGAGGACGACGATATCAAACTTCCGGGCAATCGCATAGCTATAGCCCAGTCGTTGGTTTCCACCATAGCCCTGGTTGTAAGGCGTTCTGAAAACTCGCAACGGAGTATGGGTCTTTGTCCATTTCGCCGACACGGCCTTTTGCGTAGTAGAGTCCTTGGAGCTGTCATCGATGATGAAAACCTCCGCGAGTTTCTGCGCTACCCAGTCCGGAATGCGGTCGAGCAAAGCGTCGATGTGCTTTTCGGCGTTGTAGGCGACGATGAAGACGGCAACGCGATTCATCGTCAAAGTCTGCAACGCCAGACGTAAAATTTCCTCTGAATAAGTTCTAGCAATTGGCATTCAAACAAATGATGCTGCGTTCAAGACCGGCCGGAAGCCCGAAGGTCAAATTTGAAAACTCCTAGCTCTGGAGGCCAGAATCGCAAGAGCCAAGCTGGTTAACCAGGATTTTTCGGACCGTAACTCGAGCCTGAACTCCAGGCGTTACTAGCTGGCAGCCGCACGATGGATACAGCGTCGCCCAACATCGAGTTTGCAGCGAGCCAAAAGCGGCAATCCGAAGTCAACAAAGACTCGCATGAAATGGCAACACCAATTACGCGAGTAGCTCGTCATCCCATACTCGGACCAAATGCGAACATGGCGGGAAGAAAGCATGGCCAAAGTGGAGGTCCCGCAGCTCCCTTCGACATTCCAGCAATTTCATCAAGCAGAAAGAAGAGGAGTCCCGCACGTAGAGGGAAAGAGCACTAAGACCAGACCGCTAAGACATAACGGCGCCAGGCTCCGCTCCGGTTTTGTCCTGCATCAGATGCAAAACTGTTGATATACCGCTTGACGGTCGTCGCAACACTCATCGCCGTTTTTGTGCTTTCGGAACGAATCCGCTTCTCGCTCCAGACAATCACGAAGTCAAGCATTGTAAGCGTTCGGCGTTCGGCGTTCGACGTTCGGCGTTCGGCGTTCGCGTTCGGCGTTCGACGTTCGGCGTTCGGCGTTCGGCATTCGGCGATTCGGCGTTCGGCATTCGGCGTTCAGGCGTTCGGCTCGACGTTCGGCGCTCGGCGTTCGGCGTTCAATATTCGATTCTTGGCTACCTTCTTCGTCTTTTCCCGATGCACGTTCGGCGTTCGGCGTGCGTACGGCGCGGAGGTTCTCTTGCCGTTCCGCCTTTCGGGGATCGGCGAAGCAAGCCGCAATATTCAATTCTTCTACCTTCTTGCTTCTTCCCGATGCACGTTCGGCGTTCGCGACTTATCGGCGGATGGAAAATTCCGCTACTTTTTTGCTTTTTTCGCGGATGAGACGCCAAAACCGCAGTCGGCGGCATCAATGCCGTTCCAGAACACCACAACCGCGAATACATCCGGCGGCTGGATTCGCTGCGGAGAGGACTTGGCCACCAGCCTGTTGCCGCCTCCTTACGTTGCCGGTTCCCGTCCGAACAATAGGGCGGCAAAAGCTGGCGATTACGCTTACGCTAAGTTTCTAAGCTTGTTCCCCCCTCCCTTGTCTCGGCGTCCTCATCAGTGTCGGTGTCAGGCGGAAAGAAGCTGCTCAGCGCATGGAGCCACCGGCAGAAGCTCGCCGGGGTTCAGCCAACTGCGTTCCACCCAGAAACCTGGGATAGCTTTCGACCTGATTCGTGAATCGCCTTTGGCAAATTCCACCAGGACCTCCCCTTCGCGCGCGTCAGAACCGATGCGCAAGTGTTTCCGGGTCGAGGATCCAGTATTCCTGAACTCCGTGTTCTTCATACGCGGCGAACTTCGGGCCGATGTCTCGTCGTTCGCGTTCGGCGTTCGGCGTTCAGCGTTCAGCGTTCAGTGGGCGCCACGGTTTCCCGTGGGAACGGGGGAGGGTCAGCGGCGTATTATTTCGTGGGGACTGGCGCGTGGGGTACGGGATAATCTGACAAAGGGGGACAGCGTTGAGTTTTCACGGTTGAATCGGCTGGGGCGGTGAGGGAAAGGTGTCGGCTTTGGTTCCAGCCGATGCGGGAAGGCAGTTTTGATGGGCCGAGGCCGACTTGTCCCGAGCATCCGAAACGACGGGTTCATCGGCACGGGTTTTATGTCCGTTTTGAGCACTGCGACGGCCAGCGGCGCTTGGCGAAGCTTCCTTCGGTTGCCTTCTGGTTGCGTGATCGTCCTCGTCAACAAGGTCGGAAACCAAGGTCGAGATAGCCCCTCACTCGATTTTTGACTCTGGTGCGACTTGCGGCAACTGCGTCAGCGCAGACCAGACTGGATCGCTCGAACGTGCCTCCGCGGTCCCGCGCCAGAGAGAAATGAAATGCTCCATGGATGTGTTTTTGAACGTATCCGCCGCATCGGGAGAGAGCTTTCGCCGCAATGCCTCCTCGCATTCGGAGGCAAGCCGGCAGATGGAGTGGCTGAAATTGTCTGAAACGTGCAATTCCTCCGCGAGTTGGCTCACCGCGCTTGCTGCCTCGGCTCGTGCCTCCGCGGCACGCTGCGCCGCGCGTGCTCTGAACTGCGCTTCGGTAGAACTGCGGCGCGCCGCTTCGGCTTCCAACGACAAGATTCGCGAGTCGCGCGCTGCAATTTCTCTCTGCTGCAGCTGCTCACGCGCGTCGAGAATCCAGCGTTCACCCAGCAGCGAAAATCTCTCGCGTATTGCATTTACGCAAGCCGGCTCGCGCAGGGAGCAGAGCGCACCGACCTGAGGAGAGATCGAAGGCCCAAAGGCCAGTACACCGAGACCCTGACTATGCAGAAATTCGAAAGAGGGAAATTTCGCACGGGTCTCTTCCCAAAAGCGCCAGACACCGAAATCGCCCTCTCGAGCATTTGTATCGTGGAACAAAACGACCGCACGGTCGGACAACTTATTGCACCAACTCTCGAAGCCATCCTTCACGGCTTCATATGTGTGGAAGCCGTCAATGTGAAGGAGGTCCACTCCTGCATCTGCTATAAGAGCGAAGCGCGTCGTCGAAGGTGCAACAAAGAAGAAGCTCGGAGAAGGCGCCGTAGCGGCTGTCATGGAAACGGCGAAAATCCAGATAGACTTGAGTAATTAAACGGGCCGGGATGGTGCAGTATGCGGATGCGCCCATCCTCGCGCGCGAGCTGGTCGAATAGTGTCTGCGTGACCGGCTCGATACTCCCGTTGTCGACGATCAATACTTCGAGATTGGAATAATCGGTTCGATGCAGGATTCCCTCGACGCATTGTGCCAGAAGATCCGCGCGATCACGGGTAGGAATAATCACGGATACCAGTGGTGGAGGCTCCGGAATAGGCCATATCACACGAACGGCGCTAGGGATCTGCGGCGCTGGTTTCAGAACCGCTTTCTTATCCCCCCGCGAGTCCAGATGGTCGCGGACAGCGCGATGCGAAGCAGCGATAGCGCGAAGACTTGGTAATGCGTTTTCTAATTGAATATCCTTATTTTCGTCAGCTTTGTGATACAGGATTGCCGGAATATGACGCACTCGATCTGGGGTCGTCGCGGCAGTGGCGCGCAACGCCAAATCATGAAACTCAGCCCCTTCAAAGCCTGGTCGCAGGAACCCGATCTCCTCGATGAGCGTTCGGCGATAGACGGTAAGATCGCTGATATAGGACTGCGCGAGCAACAGGTCCGGGTCCCATCCAGGCTTGAACCATGGATTAACGCGCTGACCGGCAGCGCTTATCTGATCATTGTCGGAGTAAATTACATCGGCACACGGATTTGCAGCGATTTCAATCGCCACCTCATAGAGCGCATGCTCCGCCAAGAGATCGCCGATCCGAAGAAAGGCCACAAACTCACCTTTAGCCAGGTCCAATGCGGCGTTGGTTGCAGCTGCGGCGCTTTCGACTGACCCAAGCTGAGCTATCCTGATCCTCAAGCCGTCAATGTGCCCGGTCAGTTCCCAGATCAACTTCCGATCCAGATGGCGAGGGATGTTCTATTTTGCTGAAGAACCCGAGCCGCAAACAATTCTGGATGGACGTTGCTTCGGTCAATCGGAAAGGTCACGCCCGGGTTTCAATTCCCTTTCGCCGGAATCAAGAGGGGGATCTTTTGCCGACGGTGTCGACGGTAAATTTGGAAATCGTGATCAAGTGTGAAGACCAGGCATTCGGGATTCAACTCTGACAATCTGACCAGGCAACCGTCGGCAAGTGACATCGGAACATCCTTGAATCGAGCCAGCAAGCTGAAGACAGGATCAATTTCTTGGACAAGAGAAAACCTGATCTCAAGGATTCTCCTTTCAAGCAGCAGGAGAATTGCTGCGGAAGCTTTCGGCTGCCGCCTGAGCAGAAAGCAAACTTCCGACAGCACTGCCTCGCAAGTGATGAGGGGCGGCTGGACTGCTTTAAGATTGGCTGCGGCCCAGTCGTGGAAACGGTCGCTCGCGTCCAGAATGGCGACGAGTGGCCCGGTATCGACGAGCACATGAGCCATCAGCCACCGAAACCTTCCAAATGTTTGGGATTCGAGGCCAAATCGCCCACCCCAGTCTCAATGATTCCGATCTGGTCCCTCATGAGATCAAAGACGGACAGATCGTCTGCGCGCCTGCGGCGGACCGCTCGAGAGAGCGCCTCTCTGGCGATTGCCGACTTGGTCTTACCACGCCGGGACGCTACCACCTCAAGCTGAGTCTCGAGCTCATCGGGAATTCTTAATACTAAGGTTTTCACGCGACCTTATCTGTATTACAAAATGCTTACATACGCAATACAAAAACGGCCTAAGCGGCTCGGAAGGAAATCGGATCTAAATGACAAGGAAACAGGCCGTGGGCTTCTTCCCCAGGTTTGGTAGAGTCGAGATCTGGCGCCTGCGTTTTCCGCGCTGAGCAAAGACCTCGTAAGCGAACACAGTCGCCCCGTTTGTTATCACCTCGTCCGGCTTTTGCGTGATTGTTCGGCCTCAAGTTAACCCGGTCAGTTCCCAGATCAACTTCCGATCCAGGCAGCGAGGAATGTTCCAGAGTTGAGGAACAACCAAGTCCGCCCACAGATCCGGGTACGGAAACGAGCAGTACTTAAATCCCTGGTAAATTCGCATCCTGAACGAGATCGTCTCCCACCGGTGACGGTTCTGGTACATGAACTTGTAATGTTCAAGAATGTTGGGTGTGCCGTGCCGCCGGATCACCTCGACTAATTCAGACCATCGATCCTCTTTTCCGGCACTTGTCTTGTGGTCTGCATGGAAGCGATAGGCAGCAAACAGGTCATCGACAAAGGTGAAAGTCCCACGCTGGCTGGCACGCAGATACCAATCCCAGTCAAACGCGTAATGCATCGAGCTGTCGAGCGGGCCTGTCTGTTCCCAAAGCGATTTGGTCCAGAACGAACTTGGTTGAACGATATAGTCGATTTTTTTCAGTCGTTCGATATCGTGAAAACCGGGTATCTGGACTTTTCCCCACTCGCTACTCTCGCGAAACAACAAAGCTTTTCCGTAGATGAGCGCCGGTCTGTCGATTCTTTCACGCAGCAAACGAGCAACTCTCCATAGCGTGCCGGGCAAGAAAATCATCACTGTTAATCCAACAGAATATTTCCCCCGAGGAGCGCTCGAAGGCTTGATTGATCGCATTTGCCTGACCACCGTCCGCCTCGGATTTCCACGCAGTAATCTTGGCCTTATATTGGCGGATTACCTCGACGCTGTCATCCGTACTTCCGCCATCAAAGACAAGTACTCCAGGTTC
The DNA here is from genome assembly GCA_963742335.1 of uncultured Verrucomicrobiae bacterium. Taxonomy (GTDB): domain Bacteria; phylum Verrucomicrobiota; class Verrucomicrobiia; order Chthoniobacterales; family JAFAMB01; genus JAFAMB01. The sequence continues at coordinate 112,018 of CAVULL010000013.1, read as the reverse complement.
GGATAGTCCTGGCCGACGACACTCTGGATGGTCTGCTCAAGAAACGCACCTTGATTAAAGGAAGGAGTGACAACCGTAATCTTAGGCCAGACCACAACTCTTCATTCTCCACACTTCCATAAGGAATTTTTCAACAAAATCTATAATTCGAAACCCGCTTTCTCCGCATCCTGCGCAAACATTTTTACAGTATCGAGTGACAGCGCTTTCAAGTCCATTCCAACTAGCTCTAGTGCCTTGTCGAGAATGTCGTGGGGCACTGTAACGATGTCACACCCGCAATTGTCGGCCTGAATAACGTTGAAAACCTCCCGACGCTTGCCCAAAGAAGCTCGGCCTTTGGTAAATCTGCCAGCAACTCTTTGCTGGCTCGCATGACGCTTCGGGATCCCTGCCGGTATCGGCAATCCGCCCGGCAAAGACGGAAACAACGGCGGGAACATCCAGGTTGAGAGCCCCGGCGACAACACGCACCTGATTAAGCTCAGAATCGCGGTAATGTTCACTTGAACTCTGCAGCCGACAAATCTCTGATCAAGGCAACGGAAGATTCACCTCGTGCATTGGTGATCGGGATCTTGACGAAGACGTTTTCCTGCCAGTCACGAATCTTCAGCGCCTGACGCTTCATCTCGGGAACTCGTCGGAGAAAACCTCAAACGAGATCGGTTTTTCCTTGATCTCCTTTAGGATATCTCGGGCGAAGGATTCGTAATCCTGGATTCCTGCTTTTCGCATCAATGTAGGATTCGTGGTCAACCCCTTGATCAAAGGGTTGCCGTAGAGATCAAGCATTCCATCTTTATCGGCTCCGTCGGCGAAGATTTTTACCTGAAGGTTTTCGAGTCCGCACATGGCCTTAAAGAGTTAGAGTTTGGATGAATTTCGCGGCTTCCAAGAGATTAACCACCCGGTAGACCGGTTGCTGTTTTAGTGTCTCTTGAAATCCCCAATCAACAAAAATGGTCTCGCAGCCGGCATTGAACCCACTGTCCACGTCTCGCCATCGATCTCCGATCATGAAACTCTTTGCAAGATCAATTTGGAGCCCTTCGGCTGCTTGGAATTAACATCCCCGGCCGCGGTTTTCGGCAATCGCACGGATCAACGTACGCCAAGCGTCTCGCTTTGCTTCCGGAAAACCGAGCAAACCGTAAATGCGGGATGGACGAAATTTATTTTCAGATCAACTTCCGATCCAGGCAGCGAGGAATGTTCTATTTTGCTGAAGAACCCGAGCCGCAAACAATTCTGGATGGACGTTGCTTCGGTCAATCGGAAAGGTCACGCCCGGGCTTCAATTCCCTTTCGCCGGAATCAAGAGCGGGATCTTTTGCCGACGGTGTCGACGGTAAATTTGGAAATCGTGATCAAGTGTGAAGACCAGGCATTCGGGATTCAACTCTGACAATCTGACCAGGCAGCCGTCGGCAAGTGACATCGGAACATCCTTGAATCGAGCCAGCAAGCTGAAGACAGGATCAATTTCTTGGGCAAGAGAAAACCTGATCTCAAGGATTCTCCTTTCAAGCAGCAGGAGAATTGCTGCGGAAGCTTTCGGCTGCCGCCTGAGCAGAAAGCAAACCTCCGACAGCACTGCCTCGCAAGTGATGAGGGGCGGCTGGACTGCTTTAAGATTGGCTGCAGCCCAGTCGTGGAAACGGTCGCTCGCGTCCAGAATGGCGACGAGTGGCCCGGTATCGACGAGCACATGAGCCATCAGCCACCGAAACCTTCCAAATGTTTGGGATTCGAGGCCAAATCGCCCACCCCAGTCTCAATGATTCCGATCTGGTCCCTCATGAGATCAAAGACGGACAGATCGTCTGCGCGCCTGCGGCGGACCGCTCGAGAGAGCGCCTCTCTGGCGATTGCCGACTTGGTCTTACCACGCCGGGACGCTAACACCTCAAGCTGAGTCTCGAGCTCATCGGGAATTCTTAATACTAAGGTTTTCACGCGGCCTTATCTGTATTACAAAATGCTCACATACGCAATACAAAAACGGCCTAATCGGCTCTGATTGGCGTTAGCCCGAAAATCCCACGAGCCAGGGCGGCTTCTCCCCAGGTTTGGTAGAGTCGAGATCTGGCGCCTGCGTTTTCCGCGCTGAGCAAAGACCTCGTAAGCAAACACAGTCGCCCCGTTTGTTATCACCTCATCCGGCTTTTGCGTGATTGTTCGGGCTCAGGTTAACCCGGTCAGTTCCCAGATCAACTTCCGATCCAGGCAGCGAGGAATGTTCCAGAGCTGAGGAACAACCAAGTCCGCCCACAGATCCGGGTACGGAAACGAGCAGTACTTAAATCCCTGGTAAATCCGCATCCTGAACGAGATCGTCTCCCACCGGTGACGGTTCTGGTACATGAACTTGTAATGTTCAAGAATGTTGGGTGTGCCGTGCCGCCGGATTACCTCGACTAATTCAGACCATCGATCCTCTTTTCCGGCACTTGTCTTGTGGTCTGCATGGAAGCGATAGGCAGCAAACAGGTCATCGACAAAGGTGAAAGTCCCACACTGGCTGGCACGTAGATACCAGTCCCAGTCAAACGCGTAATGCATCGAGCTGTCGAGCGGGCCTGTCTGTTCCCAAAGCGATTTGGTCCAGAACGAACTTGGTTGAACGATATAGTCGATTTTTTTCAGGCGTTCGATATCGTGAAAACCGGGTATCTGGACTTTTCCCCACTCGCTACTCTCGCGAAACAACAAAGCTTTTCCGTAGATGAGCGCCGGTCTGTCGATTCTTTCACGCAGCAAACGAGCAACTCTCCATAGCGTGCCGGGCAAAAGAAAATCATCACTGTTAATCCAACAGAATATTTCCCCCGAGGAGCGCTCGAAGGCTTGATTGATCGCATTTGCCTGACCACCGTCCGCCTCGGATTTCCACGCAGTAATCTTGGCCTCATATTGGCGGATTACCTCGACGCTGTCATCCGTACTTCCGCCATCAAAGACAAAGTACTCCAGGTTCGGATAGTCCTGGCCGACGACACTCTGGATGGTCTGCTCAAGAAACGCACCTTGATTAAAGGAAGGAGTGACAACAGTAATCTTAGGCCAGACCACAACTCTTCATTCTCCACACTTCCATAAGGAATTTTTCGACAAAATCTATAATTCGAAACCCGCTTTCTCGGCATCCTGCGCAAACATTTTTACAGTATCCAGTGACAGCGCTTTCAAGTCCATTCCAACTAGCTTTAGTGCCTTGTTCAGAATGTCGTGGGGCACTGTAACGATGTCACACCCGCAATTGTCGGCCTGAATAATGTTGAAAACCTCCCGAACGCTTGCCCAAAGAAGCTCGGCCTTTGGTAAATCTGCCAGCAACTCTTTGCTGGCTCGCATGACAGCTTCCGGATCCCTGCCGGTATCGGCAATCCGCCCGGCAAAGACGGAAACAACGGCGGGCACATCCAGGTTGAGAGCCCCGGCGACAACACGCACCTGCTTAAGCGTCAGAATCGCGGTAATGTTCAGTTGAACTCTCGCAGCCGACAAATCTTTGATCAAGGCAACGGAAGATTCACCTCGCGAATTGGTGATCGGGATCTTGACGAAGACGTTTTCCTGCCAGTCACGAATCTTCAGCGCCTGACGCTTCATCTCGGGGAACTCGTCGGAGAAAACCTCAAACGAGATCGGTTTTTCCTTGATCTCCTTTAGGATATCCCGGGCGAAGGATTCGTAATCCTGGATTCCTGCTTTTCGCATCAATGTAGGATTCGTGGTCAACCCCTTGATCAAAGGGTTGCCGTAGAGATCAAGCATTCCATCTTTATCGGCTCCGTCGGCGAAGATTTTTACCTGAAGGTTGTCGAGTCCGCACATGGCCTTAAAGAGTTAGAGTTTGGATGAATTTCGCGGCTTCCAAGAGATTAACCACCCGGTAAACCGGTTGCTGTTTTAGTGTCTCTTGAAATCCCCAATCAACAAAAATGGTTTCGCGGCCGGCATTGAACCCACAGTCCACGTCTCGCCATCGATCTCCGATCATAAGACTCTTTGCAAGATCAATTTGGAGCCCTTCGGCTGCTTGGAATAACATCCCCGGCCGCGGTTTTCGGCAATCGCACGGATCAACGTACGCCAAGCGTCTCGCTTTGCTTCCGGAAAACCGAGCAAACCGTAAATGCGGGATGGACGAAATTTATTTTCAAAGCAGAGCAACCCGGACGGTTCGCTTACTCTGTGCTCAGTTCTGGATGACGACCTTTGTGCCTTCGAAATCGAACCGGAATCGCACTTCTGTCAAGCCTTTCTCGCACATGGCGTGACGGAGCTTGGTCTTATCCTCAACATAGAACATCAAGAAGCCGCCTCCACCAGCACCGATCAATTTTCCACCAAGAGCGCCATTGCTCATGGCATGATCGTACCAGCCGTTAATCTGCGCGTCAGACATGATGCCAGAGCGCTCTTTCTTTCGCTCCCAATGGATATTCATCAGCCGCGCGAACTCTCGCAAGTCGCCGCTTTCCAAAGCTCGCTGACTTTCCTTCCCCAGGCTCTTCACGAAGTGCAGATTCTCGACCATCGACTTATCCGCAGCCAACGTTTTCGACTTCTGCTCCTTCAGAATTGATGAAGCCGATCGCGAGTATCCTGTGAAAAAGAGCAGTAAATTATCTTCGAGATTGTAGAGGGTCTCCTCCCTAATCTTTAATGGCCAAGCGTCAACGCGACCATCCGGCATAAATTTGAAACAGGTTATCCCCCCGTAGGCCGAAATATACTGATCTTGCTTGCCAATCGGTTCACCCAAGCGATTGATTTCAATTTCGCACGCCTGCTCGGCCAATTGAACCGGATGCACGAGATTCTTCTTCCAGGCGTGCAGAGCCTTGAGAAGAGCGGTCGTAAAACTCCCGGAAGAGCCGAGGCCGGTCCCGGCCGGAATATCAGCCATCGACGTTATCTCAAGGTAAGGATTCGTCACACCCACCATTTTTAGAGCCTCGCGAATAATAGGGTGTTCCACTTCATCTACACTCTTCACTCTCTCAAGCTTGGAGTACTTGACGATCAGCTCTTGAACGAACGTTCTGTGCAGGGTGATGTAGATGTATTTATCAATCGCAGCTGCGATCAGGAATCCCGAGTGTTCCTCATAGTAGGAAGGAAGGTCCGTGCCTCCGCCGCCTAGGGAAATGCGCAAAGGAGAACGTGTAATGATCATGGGCGTTCGGCGTTCGGCGTTTGGCGTTTGGCGTTCGGCGTTTGGCGTTCGGCGTTCGGCGTTCGGCGTTCGGCGTTTGGCGTTCGGCGTTCGGCGTTTGGCGTTCGGGCGTTCGGCGTTCGGCGTTTGGCGTTTGGCGTTTGGCGTTCGGCGTTTGGCGTTCGGCGTTCGGGCGTTCGGCGTTCGGCGTTTGGCGTTCGGCGTTCGGCGTTCAGCGTTCGGCGTTCGGGGTTCGGCGTTTGGCGTTCAGCGTTCGGCGTTCGGGGTTCGGCGTTCGGGGTTCGGGGTTCGGCGTTTGGCGTTCGGCGTTCGGCGTTCAGCGTTCGGCGTTCGGCGTTCGGCGTTCGGCGTTCGGCGTTCGGCGTTCGGCGTTCGGCGTTCGGCGTTTGGCGTTTGGCGTTTGGCGTTCGGCGTTCAGGCGTTCGGCGTTCGGCGTTTGGGGCGGTTTGGCTCGCTGGGTAAATCCTCTCGTTGTTTAAATTTCCGCCCGCGAAAGCGCGAATCATTCAGATAACGAATCAATCCTCCTAGACATGCTGTGGCAGTCTTAGCGAGTTCATCAAGTTCGGAGAATGTCTCTGGCTTCAAATATCCAAAATCAAGCGCATAAATCAGTTGGGCGCGAGTTTCGCCAATCGATCCTTTTGCGATCGAAAGAAACTGAGAAAACTCCCGATTGCCGTCCCGTTTAAATCCTTCCCCGAAATTCGAATAAACCGATAACAAAGTCTTCCGTAATGCCGCAGTTAGAACGGGATCTTTGGAGAACGTCCCGCGACTTAGATGCCTGCCAATGCCTCGCGCAAACTCCCTGCATCGCTCAAACGCGTCAAATTGAGTAAAGTCATCCATAAACGATAGCCATAATAACACAGAAAATAAAAGTAATAAATAGTTCGAGAATGGCGTTTAGAACTTCTGCGACGCCGAACGCCGAACGCCGAACGCCGAACGCCGAACGCCGAACGCCGAACGCCGAACGCCGAACGTTGAACGCCGAACGCTAAACGCCGAACGCTACCACCGGTATCCACTATTCTCGTAGATCCGTTCCACGATCTCCAGTACCCGTCTTCCCTCCCGCAGACCTGGAAGTGGAGTGCGATTAAGCTTGATGTCCTCCAAAAATTCATTGAGTTCCAACTCCCAGGAAGTGTCGCTACGGGGAAACTCATAGATGATCGTTTCCGGCGGTCCCATTTCAGGGAGCATTTTGTAGTAATAAAGCCTTTCCAGCCCGTAACTCCCCCCCAGACCTTCGATATGCAACTTGGCGCGTTTAAAAAAAATCTCGAACGAAAACAAGTTCTTCCATTCGCTGCAACTCACCTGGAGCCACGCGGTCTGCCCGCGGGCGGTTCGCAGGCTCAAGAACGCGTTGTCATCCACCTGAACGTTCCAGTAGTAGGTCGCCGCATGTCCGTCAACTGCGACGAATTCGCCCAGAAAGGAGACAGCCAGATCGATGAGATGCACTCCCTGGTCGATCAACTCGCCGCCCCCGCTCTGCACGGGGTCCATCCGCCATTCGCGATCGTATCCCACGCGGCCGCCGTGACCGTAGCGGCCACGGATAAACATCACCTCACCGAGATTTTCCTGTTGCACCAATTCGTACGCCTTTCGAAATGCCGGATGGAAACGGTGGTTGTATCCGATTCGGACCAAGGTTCCCGAGCCTGCCGCCGGGGATTCCATCTCGCTAAGCTGCCCCGAGTTCACCGCCCCGGGCTTCTCTACCAACACATGCTTACCATTTTCCACCGCTAGCTTGGTCAATGGTGCTAAGGCAGCATTCGCAGTCGACACGATCACGACGTCGACCTCTGGGTGCAAGAACGCATCTGGAGAGTTTGCAGTGGCTTGACCCCCGTGCTTCGCGACCAGGGCAGACGCTTTGGAAGAATCGAGATCACACGCAATCTTCAATGCTCCCCTTGGGATGGCGCCAGCTCGCCTGTTCCCTATGAGGCCGCATCCAATGATTGCAAAACCCAGTTTTCGCTGGTACTTCATACGGACTTTTCAGAAAGAACGCTGTGTTGAATCAAGAAAGAATTTTTCGTTTTTTGCGGTTTTGCGCGGTGGGGGGGACGGTCGCTGCGGTGGACTTCAGCGCCGTTTGGCTATTAACCCAGGTCTTGCAACCGCTTGTTGCGGTGTCTATCGCGTATTTTGCTGCTGTGACCTGCCATTTTCTGCTCAATAAGTTTTGGGTATTTCGATGTTCACGCAGTGACTATTTAGGGCAGTTGTTACAATATCTCGTGGTGGTAATCGCCAGTTGGTTAACGACGGTCATAATCGTACATTTCTGCCTTTCCAGCTTTACCACGAATGTCTTGATCGCCAAATTATTCGCGGTCCCTCCGGCAACCTTAGTGACGTTTCTTCTTATGCAATTTTTTGTCTTTCGGAGGCCGAACAAATCAGCGCCTGAAACGACCGTAGCGTGAAACGGGCGTCTCGCCCGAGTATAGACTTCAATCGAATCGGTCCGAGCCGCCTACGGTGGGTGGCACCGCCAGATTTCGACGGTTAGTTTGATGAAAGTCCGTTAACGATGGGAAAACCCCGTAATGGAGAAAAATTCGCCAGGCGCTTCGACGCCGACCGTCCCCTCGTTCGTAACGATTGATTCCTCTTCTCTCTCCTGCCCGATCGCTTTCGTCCTGTCGTCGTCCTTTGTCCTCGAGTCCTTTGGCTGTAAGCAAACGCATCCGCTTGCTTCCTTCGTTCAAGTGTCTTTTCTCTGCGCCAAACCCTTACATTAACCAGTAACGGTCAAAGACCGAGAACTTTCCCTATTTCGATCCGCGTTCTTCGGGAACGACGCGTCGAAGGGTGTAGATATCACTTTCATTGAGTTGTTCTCGAAACTCATGGAAATTTTTCCACGGATCCCACTGCGCACTGATAAACCGACCGGTAATACCATCCGAATCTTCGGAAACGAGGAACCGGACCATTTCGTGTAGCTTGATCAGCGAATCGCCGCCACTCTCGAGTTGAGCGCGGGCGCGCCGGTACTCTTCCTCGCCTGCAGATTGCGGTCCCATCGCGACGACGTCGCGGGTCATGGCTGTATTGATTGCGCCAGGGGCAACGATATTGATGTCTATTGGAAGATCGATCCATTCTGCCGCGAGAGTTTCGACCAGCCGGACCAGAGCTGTTTTCGCGCAGCCATAGGCACTGAAAAACGGACGCGGCTTCGAGGCTCCTCCCCCGGAAAACAGGATTACTTTACGTCGCTTTGAATGGTCTCGGAGCAAAAGCGGGAAAAAGGCTCTTAACACGAAGTAGGCACCCTCGATGTTGGAACGAACCGTTTCTGCCCACGCTTGCGGGTCCAATTCCATCGCCTTACCCACTTCACCTTGAATTCCTGCACAGTGAATAACCGCATCCACTCTGCCCCATGTTTGTGTCGATTCCCGGGCAACACGTTCCACCCCTATCCACTGACCCAGGTCGCAAGGAGTGAAACGGCATCTTAGATCTTCCGGCGGCTGCCGCCGCGCCAGTCCCCAAACCTCCTCTTCCTGAAAAAGCCTGGCGAGCGATAGCCCGATTCCGCTGCTTACTCCTGTGATCAGAATTTTCATTTGACCGGTAATTCTTTTTTTAGAGCACCCACTGGTTTTGCATGAGCCATTCCAAGGTTCTAACAACAGAATCGCGTATAGTTAAAGTCGGCTTCCACCCCGTTTCCCCAATTTTTTGGGTGTCCAGGAAAATGAATGGGTTATCACCAATCCATCCTCTGTTACCGCCGGTGAATACAAGCTTCGGCTCGACGCCAAGGCGGCCACAAATCCAGGAAATCGAGTCCTTTACAGTGCAATATTCGTTCGTCCCAAGGTTGTAAACGATCGAACGATGTTCGGCTGACGCAGTTGTTCCATTCAATATCACGTGTAGCATCGCGCTGATACAATCCTGAATGTATAGATACGACTTTCGCTGGGTGCCATCACCCAACACGGTCAGTCTGGTCGGATCATGAAGGATTTGGCGATAAAAGTCGATAACGTGCCCATGCGTGTAACGCTCACCCAGAATAGAAACAAAGCGGAAAATGTCGCCTTCAAAGCCAAATCCTTCGCAATACGCCTGAATCAGACCTTCTCCTGCCAATTTCGAAGCCGCATAAAGTGAGGTTTGAATTGGAAACGGCGCGTTCTCCGGTGTAGGAATAACAGCCATCTCGCCGTAAACCGAACCGGTGGAAGAGAAGGCGATTTGTCTAATGCTATTTGCACGCATTGCCTCGAGCACATTGAATGTAGCAATAGTATTTTGCTGGAGATCTTTGCTGGGATGCTCCAGACCAAATCGGACATCCGCGTTCGCCGCCAGGTGGAAAACAAAATCACAGCCTCCCATCGCTTCGGTCAATGCCGAATGGTCGAGGTTATCTCCTTGCACGAAGCGAAACTTGGGCTCTTTGAAAGCGCTGGCCAAAAAGAACCTTTGCCCGGTCGAGTAATTATCCCACCCTACGACTTCTATGCCGTCTTTTAGAAGACGATCGACCAGATTGCTCCCAATGAATCCGGCAGCTCCGGTGACAAACGCACGTTGCATAGGCGCTTACTGGTCAAAAACTGCTTCTTGATCAACCGTAAAATAGCAAATCTCATCGTGCCTTCGGACTTCGGCTGAATGGAATATTCTCAACCAACCCTCTTTATGCTGCGCCAAGAAACACCAATGAGTCGATGAACCGTACTCTTTCAGTCTTCAACGAGTTTCCCTGGCCACGGTTGCAAGGGAGCGACGCGCTTCCGCGTTGGACTGGCAGGTCGTTTATGGTTGGAAACTTGGAAACCGAGGTCCTAATATTTGGCGAATCTGAAAGTGCGTGGTCTGACGAACTAACCGCTATGCACGAAGCCGAGGCCACTTCCTCCCACCCAATGGACTTGGCCTCGCGGAGATTGGCAGTCGAATCGATGCGCGATTTGACCGGCCGTCCTGACGCCATCATCCTGGATATCGGTTGTTCGTCAGGATTTCTCATCCAGGATCTTAGGAGACTTTTGCCAAACGTCTCGGTATTTGGTGCAGATTATCTGACCGGTATTGTGCTCAAGGCTGCACGCCAAAATCCAGGTACTCCATTCGTGCAGTTTGACCTACGAAAATGTCCTTTGGAAAATCAATGCGTGGATGGAGTCACAGCGCTGAATGTGCTCGAGCACATTGACGATGATCTCACTGCCTTGAAAGAGATCTATCGAATCCTGAAGCCTGGCGGAATAGCCCACCTCGAAGTTCCTGCCGGCCCCTCTTTGTACGACATGTATGACGAAGTGTTAATGCATTTCCGGAGATATCGCCTTAATGATCTCGCTGCGTTAGCGATCCACGCCGGATTCACCATCGTGCGAGCGACCCATCTTGGTTTCTTGCTCTATCCGGGCTTTGTTTGGGTTAAACAGAAATATCAACGGGTCGCGAAAAAATTTACCATCGAAGAAAAACGTCGATCCGTCGCGCAGCAGATCAGCAAGACCGCTGGGAGTCGTGCACTTAGCGCCATACTTGGATTCGAGTTGCTTGCTGGAAACCTTACAACTTATCCATTTGGCATCCGGGCAGTTGTTAGACTCAGACGGTAAAGGGACGTGAAAGTGAATTGGGCTGCGAAAAAAGGTAACCACGGATGGATGCCAATAGACGCGAATTTGGAACGGCTCGATTCACTCGTGAAGGCTTTCGGCGTTCGTGTTGGAATTCTCGATTGGATCGCGAAAGAGCAGGGCTGATCAGTCACGCCTGAGATTGAGGATTTTTAGCTTTAGCAGGTAAAGTCGGTCCTTCGCTTTTTGGAGCACGGTCCCAATCTCCCGCCTGCACGTATTCTGTGACGCAATGCCGCAGCTACGCGGCGGCACTCTCGCTTGCAGCGAATAACGTATCTTCTGAAAACCGCCAACTTATTGTTGTTCTTCTTAGCGATCAGAAGGATTTCGGCTAACTTTTGTACCTCTTTAGAGATGCTGAATTCTTTAAGCCGAAGTTCGCCGGAATGAACGAGGCGCGCTCGGAGCTCGTGATCCTCCGAGATCGTCTTCATTGAGGAAGCCAACTCAACTGGATCTTTAGCGTTAATATAGAGAGCCGCGGAACCGGCTATTTCTGGTATGCTAGTATAGCGGCTACAAATGATCGGCTTTCGAAACCGCATCGCCTCGACCAATGGAATGCCAAAGCCCTCGTGAAGAGAAGGGTACACAAGTGCTCCGGACTGGTTAAATAGTTCGGCAAACTCCTCTTCGTTCAGGTGCCCCTTGAAATGCACGTATCGTCCCAATCCCTAGCGTATCGGCAAGGCTCTTCAACTGTTCTGCCCTTTTGTCCAAATGACCCGTGAGCACCAAATCCCAGCGATCCTCAGACGAGGTATCGCGATAGAGTCGCGTATGCAATGAGAAGAATCTCATGGTTTTTGTGAATCCAAAAATTGGCCGGGTAGATAAAAAAGGGTCTTTCCGCGGGACGGGTTGACCCGTATCGGAGACGCTGATCAATTGGCAAATAGGTGAAAAACACCCTTTCGCTGGACAACGGATAATGATGGACCAGTCTCGAAACAGTGTATTTGGAGATGCCCTGGAGATAATCGGCATCGAGGAGAAGCTGTTGAAAATAATCTTCTCTCCAAGCCCTCTCCCCATCGGAAATTGAGAATGGATAATCTCGGTGCAGGAGATCCACCACCATCGAGATTGTGGGTATCACGGGATTGGATCGGTCCGTTGGTCCGAAAGGACAATATAAAACATCCACGCCGAATTTCCTTAGCAGGTACGGTCTAAATCCTTTTCAGAATCCGAACATTGTGAGCCGGGGTCATAACCTGGCTTATCTCACCCCTATGCGGCTCTAAGATGCACAGCATCAAATCTTCGGGCCGAACCAGCCATAACAAGTCGTTATGCGTTGAACTGTTCGTCAAAAGGATAAAACGAAAAGTGTCTCCATACTCGTTCTCGAGCACACGTAGAAACGTGAGTACTGCCGGTTTAACGCCACCATTGACACCTCCGGAAATCATCGGAGTCAGATCTACGGCAACATTACAGCGGGAATCGGTTCCGAACTCGTAAGAGATTTGTTCCATCAGGAACGCAGAACCGGCTCTTTGTCTTTCGAGGCTTGTAAAACCTTGTCTTCATTGAAGGCAACCCTAAGTTGATCTTCCGGGATCGCACCTTGCCTCGCATCGAATCCGAGACTACTCTCCACGATGAATCGCGGACGCTCTTTCACCTCTTCGTAGATGCGCCCAATATATTCTCCCAGGATCCCGGTACTGACCAGTTGAATTCCCCCGAGAAATAGGACGAGAATAACAATCGTCGGGTTGCCGAGCGGGAAAGGAACTCCAGCAATTTTTAGCAGCGCGTAAACGAAACCAACGAGGAACGCGCAAATCGCGATGACAAATCCAAGCTGCGTGCTCAGGGTAAGTGTATAATTCGAAAAACAGAAAATGCCGTTGAATCCGATCCGCAGAGATCCAAGGAACCGATTGTAATTCCCCTTTCCAGCGAACCGTGGCGGACGATCGAACAAGACAGAAGTCTGTTTGAATCCAACAAGTGCCACCATACCACGGAGAAACCCATGACATTCTTTGAGCCGATTGATTTCCGCGACCACCCGCCGGTTCATCAGACGAAAATCGCCGGTGTTTGGCGGTATATTAACCTCCGCGATGCGATTGATGGTTTTGTACCCGACCGCTGAAACGAGTTTCTTGATCCAGGTTTCACCATTCCGGTTTTTCCGCTGCGCGTACACCACATCGTAGCCCTCCTTCCACTTTTCAACCATCTGCACCACGAGTTCCGGTGGATCCTGCAGGTCAACGTCCATGACAATGACCGCGTCGCCGGAGGAATATTGCAGCCCAGCAAGCGTAGCCATCGGCTGGCCAAATCGCCGGCTGAACTTCAGCAACTTGATTCGCGGATCGTGAGCGCGAGCATTCAGAATCAATTCTTCAGTCCTGTCTGGAGAAGGATCAAGCGCGAAAATGATCTCATAAGATTTGGTCACTGCATCGAGGATACGTGCCATCCTACTGACAAATTCTGGAATGTTGCCTTCTTCTTTGTACACCGGCACAATAATCGATAGCTCTGGCATAGAAATCTCTCGCTCTCAGGCTTTCTCATCGTCAACGATCCGAACTCTCTGCCCGCCGGTAAACGCCTTCCGGGCATTCTCCTTCCAGCGCTCAAGGCAACTTAGCCGTCTCGGTGCGTCGAATTTTTTTTTGCTTGACGAACTCCACAGATTGAACCTTCACACGTTGGAACAGAGGACGTCAAGATTTTCGATTTTTCCGGCTTGCCAACAAACCTCTCAACGCAGAGAGCGTCTGTCAGTTGTGATTCAAATTCTCCTCAACGCGAATCGAGCTCTTCTTCAATTGATTCCAGCGATTCAAACTGGAGAAGAGGAATCGGCCGATTTAACCGTGCAGCTGTTTCGCTTCGATGGAAGAACTGAGACCTGATCGTACAGTTCAAAAACTTTTGCCGCAGTCTTCGCCCAGGAAAATCTTCGCGCCTGAGCTAAAGCCCGTTCAGAAAGCTCAACATAAAGTGGAGATTGCTCTTCCAACCGCAGCATCTGTTGCACCAGATCCCTAGTAGTATCGTCATAGTAAACCGCGGCTTCGCCACCCACCTCGGGCAAACTCGTGTTTTTGCGCGTTATCACAGGACAGGCCTGGCTCATCGCTTCAACAATTGGTAGACCAAAGCCTTCGTAGTGACTTGGAAAAACCAGTCCAAAAGCATTCTTATAAAACTCCCACAAGCGTCTGTCCTCCACATAGCCCAGGTAATTGACCATACCTTTTTTCTCCATCGTCCCGATTCGCGCTCGTAATCCTTCCGACTTCCATCCGCTGCCTCCCGCAATCATCAGACGCCTCCTTTTTCTGGACTGCTCCCAATAGCCCTCAAAAGCATCGAGCAGTTGTTCATAATTTTTTCTTGGCTCAAGCGAGCCGACGGCCAACCATTCTGCGGCTGGTGCTTGTTGGCGCGATTTCTCAACATGCGGGAAGCGTGACGCAAGAAGTGCAACCGTCGTTTCAATTCCTCGCTTTTCGCAAAGGTCAGGCAAGACTCTCTCAAACTCTTTTCGGGCGCTCTCCGAGATGAAGACAAGTCCCGAGGCTCGAGAAATAGCCTCTAACGTCCCTCGCTGACAGATCAGCCGGTTAGCTTCTGTCGTCAATTCAGGTTTGGCCCAAAAGCTTACGTCGTAAACCGTATAGATGAGCTTTGCTCTTCCTGTCGAGGGTGCCTGAAAGCAGTTTGAATGTACAACATCGGGATCGCCTGGCAGGCATTTGCCTGCAGCGTTCTACCTGATTCCAAATCTCTCTAGCACGACCAGGGCTCATGGACGTGAATGGTTCCCTGACGTCCGCCCTCGCCAGGTGCGTTCCAGACGAAACGTCGTCGTTGATCCAGGTTCCGAACTGGTGATAAAGATAAAAGTCGACTTCCGGAGCCAAATCTACCAGTGCCTTGATCAATAGGTCCGCTAGCCAGCCGCAGCCAGCCTTGTCGACGCAGGTTTGTGCAACATCGAAGCCAATTTTCACAGGAGATTACTTAACGATGTTAAAGCATTCATCCGTATCGTAACCGCCTTTTTGCTTCATGAGCAAGCCATCCAGCGGTCGTTCGAATTAATTCAGTCGAAATGCCACGGTTCCACTTCAAAGATGCACCGATTGATTCCTTGACCAGGGCCCACATAAACAGGCTCGACTGATCAGGCGCTATCCCTCTCTCCTCAACCACTGCGTGTGCGTAATTGATTAGCCAGCGCGTCGGCACTTTCCCGAGATGCTCGCGGAGAATGTTATTGATATCCTCATGACACGCTCTCCGCAGAGCAACTGTCTTCGCATTGGCGTGCAGACGAGTCGCAGCAAGGGTACCCGGCAGATAAAAAAACCGCGCTCCATTCTTGCCGAGCCTTAACCAATATTCGTAATCAACGCAATGCGGACGCCGAATATCCAACAGCCCATAACGTTCGATGACAGTGCGGCGAAAAAATGCGGCCGGCTGGCTGATAATACATTGTTGTTGAAGGCGTTCCCAAGACCATGGTTCGGTAGGATATTTTTCGATAATCTGATCGAGGTCGTCGATATGATTCGCGTCACCGTATAAGACATCAGCTTCAGGGTTCTGCTCGAAATAGTTTAGAGCAATTCGAAGAGTCCCGTCGTAGTAGATATCATCAGAATTTAACCACCCAATAATTCGGCCGGTGGCAGCTGTCAATCCTTTGTTGACAGCATCTCCTGTTCCCGCGTCATACTCAGACTTCCACTTGATTCGGTCACCATAGGACTTCAAGATCTCAACGGTCCGGTCCTCACTGCCACCGTCCATGACGATGTATTCAAGATCAACGATACCTTGCGACAGCACGCTCTCGATGGTCCGCTGGATAAAATTTCCCTGGTTAAAAGACGGGGTTATGACCGTAATCGATGGGACAAGGTGGTTCGGATATCGAGGAGAGTTTAAAAACACAGATTTGTCCTTTCATAGTCTGGAAAGGCCCGAGACGGAAGTTGAAAGATTTGTTGCGGCGGCTTTCGAGACGGCAGGCCTTGATTGGCGAGACCATACTACGATTGATCAGACACTCAGATCTCCGCGCCAGGGTTCCGAGCGCTTGACCCAAGACTCGTAGATTTCGAGGAAGCTCAACGTTTAGCGTACCCACGGCGTTGACATCGAAATCGACGAACGGTCGCGAAGCTGCCAGGTCAGGACTAGTGTCCTGTCCCCGAAATACGAGGTATTTTGTTGCGATCAAAATGGGCCGCCGGCAAGGCGGTCCGAGCCGGACTGGCGGTAGGAGGGAGCATATCTGAATCGATACGTGACCGACGAGCAACGCAGCCGCCGGCCCATTTTCATCGCAACCCTCTGGGCCGGGGCCAGTTGGCTGTTTTTCCTCCGCCGCGGCGGATCGACCCGTATGACTCAGATATGGGCGCTTCGCTCGCGCCTTGAAAAACAGCCAACTGACCTCCGGCAAAATACCTCGTATTTCGGGGACAGGACACTAGGCTGTGCCGCGGTTCTACAGAGCCGATTCATCGGTCCGATTTCGGTCAACGAAAGCCGTTATGGAGGTCAGGAGTGCAAATACGGTGGTGGTCAAAATAGGTAAAGAGTATCTGGACATGTAGTATATGCAGACGCAATTGGCCGCAAATATCGCGGCTCCTGTTGCTACCGCGAATAATCCAACAACGACCGTTGGTGGTATTTCTTTATCGAGGATGCACGTAGCGCCCCCTAGAAGGAAGCTCAGAATAAGGATGGCTCCAAGCGGGATTCTGTTCCAAAGGAGGACATAGGGATCGAGGATGGAGCGGTTTAGAACACGTGTTGCCTCGAAGTTGTTGACGGAGGTTAGCGCCTCCAGTCCCTTCAAGCTGGCCCAGAAATCGGGATGGCGGATTCTGTCCTTCGCCGGGTAGGCATTCGCGTAGAAGGGCGGGCGAGCAATTGTAGCGTTATTGGCGAAAATGCCTTTAACAAAATCTTGCCAAATCACCTCAATTAAAAGGGGATGAAGTGTCATGAGGTAATGCCTGCAGGCGGCCAGAACGACCCGGTCGCGCTCGGCCGCTATATTAGTTCCGGGTGGCGCCAATCTGCGTAATTGCTCGGCGACTGTCAGGGAGCTGCCCTGATAGAACGATCCGTCCGTTGCTTGTGCCATGATCGCGATTTTTACTCCTGGGTTGGTAGTCTTGGCGGCCAAGGCTTGGGCGAGCTGTAGGCGTTCTTTGCCGGGCAGTTTGTCTAGAAAGGTGGCGATGCGATCGCTTAGAGTTCGGCCAAGCGTCGACCGGTACTCGTCGTGGACTGAGGTGATCAGTACTTGCTTGATGCCCCGATTGAGGCCAACGATCGCAATCCCAACGACTAGGGCAATGATGGCCGCTCTCCAATATTTTGTTTTGGAAGGGGGATAACAGCACTTGAATTTTGTAGCAAGGCTAAGAAAAGCCAGCGTCAGGGGTAACCAGAGGGCAAAGAGCAAGTTGATTTGCCGACTGCCGATTGTTAGGAATAATGAAATACCGTAAATGACCCATGGCGTTAGCGCGGGTCCACGGACAATAGAGAATCCGGCAGCGAGAACCGCCATGGTTGCGGACACACTAAGAGCCTCTGAGCCGCAGCACTGGGCATAGGTGTAAAGAGCGCTGGTTGATGCCAATAAAAAGGCAAAGAGGCATCTCAGCGAGCGGTTTTGCGTGAGAGCCGTGACGACATACGTCAAGGCAGCGATCAACAACAGATGCTGGATGATAACCAGGAGATAAAAGCCCGCCAGCGGTGGCATCTGCTGGTCAAAGAGGGAGGGAAGTGGCCTGCGACCGCCTTCGCTGAACCAGGTGGTGACCACAAAGGGGATGCGGCCCAGAAAAGAATAAACGAGAGGGAAATGCAGAATGTTGACTTCAGAGGCCGGGAGGAGCAACTGGCCGTTGGCGTCGATATCTTTCCATAGCGGAGGGTAGGAACTGAGCAGATAGATGGATGGAAGGGACAAGATAATTGCCGGCCGCTTTCCCAGAAAGATAATGATGGGCTGCAGCGCCTTTTGGATCCTGTAGCCCCACGCTACAACTGCTTCTTTTCTGCTTGGTATCTTCCAAAAGAGCAACCCAGCGGTTGCCAGCAATAAGGCAAACGAGATCGGCAGCGTCCGCTTCGATACCTGGAGGGGGGCATCAATGCTGTAGTTTCGGCCGTTTATTCGCGGATCCGAGTTATCAGTTGCCGAAAAGATGAGCCGTCCTTCGTTAGAAATTGCAAAAATCCCTCGGCCCACTGCTATGACACTTTCTTCTCGCGGCGAATAGGATGAAAGAGTTATGCCGTTTTCCCATAGTCTGGCCGAAGCTATTTGGTGGCCTCTGGGTGAATAGTTGCGCGGTAGCGGATACGAATAAGCGAATCCGCCGACAGGCTCGAATTTTGACGAAGCGAGAGAGATTGTTTTGCGGAAGGGATACCCGAGCAATCCCTGGGCGGAACAAAGGACGAACACCAATGTTGCGAAGCAAAAAGCACTCTTAAATATTAGCAATTGACTTGAATGCGAGTTGGCTTGTTTCCTTTGGCCGGCGAGCATTGGTGCCATACAATACGGAAAGCTGGAGAGGATTCGAGTAGCGTTTGTGCGAAAGGACTGAAGATGGGCCTACGCCGCGCGTTGGAAGAATGATTTCCGGATCCGCAGCATCTCTCGAGTCCCTACCGTTTCAAGAAGTTGTTTTCGAGGTGCCATGGTCCCGGAAAACGCCCAGGAAACGATTGAGCCTGCGTCCGTGGCCCCGGTTCATGAACCTGACAACGAGATCGTAGTCCATCGCGAATCGATAACTGCGATCTATATTCCCTGTTTTTTCGAAGAGGCTTCGTCGCCAGAAACATGTTTCCTGGGGAAGCCTCAACGAGATCGTCGGCGCCTAGTGGAGCAAGTGGCGGGGGCTTTCTCGGCCAACTGCGGCAACTCACGGGGATTATTACGATTTCCCGCTGACTTCGATCCTGCGCAGTTACGAGCCTCGGGCTAGTGTTCCGAACGCTTGACCCACGACTCGTAAATTTCGACGAAGCTCGTTTCCAGATTTGTAGTAACGTCCCATTTTGGAAAGTGCTCACGTATCTTGCTCAAATCCGAAATGTAGCAGATGTGATCACCTTTGCGATTTTGGTCAATGTATTCGTGCGGTGTCGCTTTGCCCGAGATCTTCTCGATGAGAGCGAACGCTTCGAGAATCGAGATCGAATTGCCCCGGCCTCCGCCCAGGTTATAGACTTCGCCGCAACGAGGTGTCGCGACAAACTCTTTCATGAACCGGGCCACGTCGCGCGAATGAATGTTGTCGCGCACCTGCTTTCCTTTGTAGCCGAAAATCTTGTAGGTACGCCCTTCAACGTTGCACTTGATCAGGTAACTGAGAAACCCATGAAGTTCCACGCCCGAATGGTTCGGACCTGTCAAACATCCCCCGCGCAAACAACACGTCGGCATCTGAAAATAGCGTCCATATTCCTGCACCATGACATCCGCAGCGACCTTCGAAGCACCGAAAATCGAATGCATGGAATGATCGATTGAAAAATCCTCTTTGATCCCATCGGCGTACTCCGGATCTGCGTAATCCCAGCGGGTTTCTTTCTCCACGAGGTTCAGCCGGTTCGGAGCATCCCCGTAGGCCTTGTTGGTCGACATGAAAACGAATGGGGCTTCCGGACAAGTGCGCCGGGCGGCCTCGAGCAGGTTCAGCGTACCCACGGCGTTGACGTCGAAATCAGTGAACGGCCGCGAAGCAGCCAAATCATGACTAGGCTGTGCTGCGGTGTGAACAATCGCATCCGGTTTTACCTCGCCAACCGTCTCCAGGACGCCCCGACGGTCTCGAATATCCACATCGCGATGGTGAAAAGCTTTTAATGTTCTCTGCAATCGATCGCGGTTCCACGAAGTGTCTCCCTGTGGTCCGAAGAAGTCCTTACGCATGTTGTTATCGACGCCGTGCACTTCCCAATCTTCCCCACAGAAAAACGTCACGACTTCGCTTCCAATAAGGCCGCTTGAACCGGTCACAAGTAGCTTTTTCACTCCCATCGCTTGAGCAGGAGAAACCATTCGTCAAGTGCATTCTTGGCTAAGGAGTTTCCGACGTTGCTCCCAAAGGGGTCAGTTGCTCCAAAGGGGTCAGTCAACAATTCTTGACAGACTGCGGGTTTTAGGAGTCTATCGCATCCTACTCTTTCCGGTTTCCTTTTCCGTTGCGCATCCATCGCGAAACACAAAGAAGCGCTCGAACTCTTTGCGTCCGAAAAACCGAGTCGGATCGAGTCGGATTGGTTAGGGGTCAAATCTCACCGTTCGGTTCGCGGCGTTCGGCGTTCGGCGTTCGGCGTTCGGCGTTCGGCGTTCAGCGTTCGGCGTTCGGCGTTCGGCGTTCGGCGTTCGGCGTTCGGCGTTCGGCGTTCAGCGTTGGGCGTTCGGCGTTCGGCGTTCGCGTTCGGTTCGGCGTTCGGCGTTCGGCGTTCAGCGTTCGGCGTTCGGCGTTCGGCGTTCGGCGTTCGGCGTTCGGCGTTCAGCGTTCGGCGTTCAGCGTTCGGCGTTGGGCGTTCGGCGTTCGGCGTTCGGCGTTCGGCGTTCGGCGTTCGGCGTTCGGCGTTCGGCGTTCGGCGTTCGGGCGTTCGGCGTTCGGCGTTCGGCGTTCGGCGTTCGGCGTTCGGCGTCAGCGTTCGATGGCGTTCGGCGATTCGGCGTTCGGATGTATCCGCGTTCGGCTTACCGTAGTTTCGGCCGTTCGGCGTTCGGGTGTGAGTCGGCAATTCGACATTCAGAGACAGCGTTGTGTGACCAACCTTAGCGAGCGACTGGGGCTTAGTATTCATCATAGGGTTGTGTTATAGTCCTGCTTTATCTTGCGCCCTTTTCAGGGCTTGTCGGAGATCGCCACTCGGGGTTCCCGGCGTTGAACCCTCGGCTGTTGGGGCGAGAACAATCTGAACAGCCTTTAATTTGACATACTGCCCGAACGCTCATTCTTCCGCTGCCATTGAAAGGAGCCCGGAAGGGGTCAGTCATCGGTCAGTCATCAAATCTCGAAAAACTGAATCGCGAGATTAAATTCTGTCCGGGCGACTTGGATTAAAGATTTCGAGGCCAGAGAATTTGGCAAAGTCATTGTCTGCGGAAGCAATTCGGCGAATTCCATGTTCGCGCATCAGCGCGGCGGTATGAACGTCAAAGAAGAAATTTCCGGAAGGCTCGCCCAGTTCCGTTACGAGAGCGCACAGGCTGCTCCAATGTCTCTCCGTCGCCCCGAGAATACGGAAATTCTGAATCGAAAATAAGGCATCCAGAAAACTAACCGCTTCCGAAGCACGCAAGGGCTGTGAAAAAACTCGCGGGTGGGTTGCCACGCGCAGAAACTCGTAAATGACGTTCTCAGGCACAAAACAGCTGTCGCCGATTGCTACGACTTCACGAAGAAAGTCTACGCAAAACTTGTGTTCCGGACAGCCACGGTTTGCAGCGTAAAGCAGAATATTGGTGTCGACAACGAGCGCCACAGCGTCTTATTCCATGATCGCTTCAAGTGCTTCTCGATCTGCCAGATTAACACGCGGACGACCCATTTCGAAGACAGGCAACTTGAGCGCCTGTTCAGGTTTCGGAGCTGTTCGGGCTGCCAAACCCTCCGCAATGAATTCGTTGATCAGATCGGTCATGGTTCTTCCTTGAGTCCTGGCCAGATTTTTCAAGCGTTCCATCTGAGTGTCGTCGAGAAGAAGGGTCGTGCGAGCCATACAGGTATCTGTATACCAAACACATATATCTGTCAATGTGACGCAAACGCGGTGCAAGTTCGGAGCTCGCAGGCGCAGTCGAGACAGTGTTCACCGCAGCGCTGATCAAGGGTGTTAATCATCGCTGAACATGGGTCCATGGGTCAGTCAACAATTCTTGACAATGGAGCATGCGAAAACGAAACGTTTTTTCTCGATGGTGGGTTTCCGAAGACGGCCTCGCGTTGTTGAGTTCTCTTCTCCATGCATTCTTTCATGTTTGGCGTATGCTTGCCGCTGTGCCTATCACTATCGAGCTACCGGACCTTGCGCCTCAGACCAGGTTCAACCTGGCTCGCTGGAGCGAGATCCTGGCTGATCCGCAGCTCGCGAAGCTCCCCTACCGGATCGAGACCGATCAGCACGGTTATCTCGTTATGAGTCCGCCTTCTGCTCCGCTCCACGGCCAGCGCCAAGTGGATGTTGCGCTACTTTTGCGCCAACTCGTTCCCGAGGGTCGCACCTTGTCGGAATGCCCTGTTTCCACTGCCGCCGGCGTCAAAGCCATTGATGTCGCCTGGCTCGCACCGGAACGAACAGAAAATATCCCTCGTCTCACCCTGTTCGAGCGCGCTCCCGACATTTGCGTCGAAATCCTTTCCCCTTCCAATTCTGCTGCCGAGATCGACCAGAAACGCGCTCTCTATTTCGACGCCGGTGCCGCCGAGGTCTGGATCTGCAACCTCGACGGATCGATGTCCTTTTTTGTCGCTCCTCTTCATCAACAAACTCCTGCTTCTGTGCTTTGCCGGGCGTTCCCTGACCGGATTCCCTGACCATTTTGTGTTCGCGTGCGTAGCACAGACGTCGCTTCAAGGTATTCGAGTGCCCACCCCTCAGCATCGGCGAATGCGTTGGGCGTATCGGCGGTCGATTCAATAAACTGCAAGTTTCATCCCTGCAGGCTATCGACAACGAAGAAAATGGCCTTCGACCTTTATGGCAAACTTTAGATTGAGTACGGACTGCTCTG
Source organism: uncultured Verrucomicrobiae bacterium (assembly GCA_963742335.1). GTDB lineage: Bacteria > Verrucomicrobiota > Verrucomicrobiia > Chthoniobacterales > JAFAMB01 > JAFAMB01. Next base: position 89,391 of record CAVULL010000013.1, on the reverse strand, counting down.
TAACAGAGGAAAGTTCAGGGCAAGCGGCTCCTCTGAAAGTAAGCGAATCGTCTCGATTTGCTCTGTCCCCTCGGGAACCTTCGACGCCTATCTTCGCGCCATTCGGGTCATAGCTCCATCGCTTTTTGATGAGAATCGCCCGCATGCTGGCACGGCTGGATGAAGCCACGCGACCAGAACAACTTAACCTGCCAGATTTCCGCCTCCACCCACTGAAAGGCGATCTCGCGGGGTATTGGAGCATCACCGTGCGCGCCAACTGGCGAATTATCTTCCGCTTTGAGCAAGGCGCCGCCACCGATGTTGATTTAGTCGATTACCATTAGAGAAGGAGCATTCACAATGACGATGAAGAACCCACCCCACCCCGGCCTATCCGTGCGCCACGACTGCATTGAACCGCTCGGCTTGACGATCACCGAAGCGGCGAAAATTTTGGGCGTGACCCGGCAGGCCCTTAATAATCTTGTCAACTGCAAGAGCGGGATTTCAGCCGATATGGCGCTTCGTCTCGACAAGGCTTTCGGCGGCGGCGCGGAAACCTGGCTGCGGCTTCAAGTGGCATACGACCTCGCGCAGGCCCGCCGGCATGAAGGCGAAATTAACGTCAAGCCATGTCGCGAGAGACGTAAGCTGCACGAATCCAACCCGTAAAACAGAGGCGTGAGGCCCGGACCTTAAACCGAAATTATCCCGGGCAGCAAGTCGACCCACACTCGCAAGCTGATCGAGGACGGCAAGCGCCGGGAGGATGTGGCCGACTCTTAACGTTTTCCGCGTGACCTTCACCGGGCGCTGCGTTGTGACCGCGCTCGCTAACCGGAAAGGCGGCGTAGGCAAAACCACTCTTTGCATTTGCATTGAACTTGCGACCACCTTGGCGCTTCACGGCAATGCCAGAGGTTCTTGCCCTTGATGCCGACCCGCAGCATGGCCTGACAGATTGGCGAGCCGACTGGGAAGAAGCACCGCCGCTCTTTCCTGTTGTGGGCTTTGCGAGCGAGAAACTACCGGCAGAGGTTCGCGCCCATGCCCCCAATTACGACCACATTCTCATCGATGCCCCCCGCGTAATATGGCAATTCTCCGCGCCGTTCGGTCTAAAATACGGAAAGAGGTAAAGCGGGACGCTTCACTTACTCGTGCGGCATTCTTACTTATATCTGAGGAGGATTCGACAGATAGAGGTTCAGTTCCGCCAGACCGGCCGGGGAACCGATTTCGTAGAAGCGTTGATGGACTTCGTGTCCGGCAAGTCGCGATTTTCCGGAAAGGTTCTCCAGGAGATCAGCCAGTTCAAATTGGTCTTCCTTTGATGAATCCTCAAAGATCGTCCCGCCCCTATCAACTTGCCTCCCAATGCTCCATTCGCTTCCTTGAGGGACATGTCACGGAAAGAACGGAAGATCTATGAAAAGAAAACGTGATGTTCCGTATCAGTCGCTGATCAAGGTATGGCTTTCTGAACGGTTGGAGGCAGCAGCCTCTGCCCCAAGAATTCATCAGAGAGAATTGAAAGAGAATGCGTGTCGCCGGCAAGTCATCCATTCATGCTGTAGGCGCGCCGCCACTGGTACGTTGCCACGAAAAAGATTCAGCGAATCCTTGTCTGGCCGTTTTATCGACGTAGAACATATAGTCCCAGTCATGATTGATCACTTAGCTATTCCCGTCAGCGACATCGCCGCCAGCAAAACTTTCTACAGTAAGGCGTTAGCGCCGCTGGGGTATCAAATCCTCTTCGAAGAGCCTTTGCCGAATAGGCATGAGTTGAAGGTTGTTGGATTCGGCTTTTCGTCGAGCATAGAGTTTTTAATTTCAAAAACCGAGTCGACAATCGCTCCGGTGCACCTCGCATTCAGAGCATCAAAACGCGCTCTGGTAAACTCGTTCTACGAAGCGGCTATGGGCTCTGGTGGCCAAGACTATGGGAAACCCGCTCTGTGCCCTGAATATCACGCCGATTACTATGGAGGGTTTGTTCTGGACCCAGACGGGCACAACATCGAGGCGGTCTGCCACGATCCGGAACCTTCGCATTCGTGAATCGCGATCGTCGCTTCAACGCTCACTAGGATTGCGGAGGCGGCGGTGCTTTCCGGTTCGGCCGCGGAGGGACGGGAGGGACTTAGACCCCTCGACCACTTTGCCGAGCTGGACGGCCAGACTCTCCGGCCAAAGGGGTCAGTCAAATGGGTCAGTCAATTGGTTCGATTAACCTCTAGTTTTAATTCTTTCTTTAGCCATTCAATCACGCTTTCCAGGATTCTTTCTGCTGAGCGTTGGCTCGACGCGAAAATGGCGATGTCGTCCGCGTAGCGGACGAACGCCAATCCACGCTTCTCCAACTCCTTATCCAGCGGATCAAGGTAGATATTCGCTAACAGGGGACTCGCTTTGTCCCCTATCTCGATCGTTCCTTCCTGATCGATCCGGAACCCCAGTAGGCCACTTTGCTCTGTCGGTCCTGCTCCGCGGGGTCAGTCAACAATTCTTGACAGACTGCCGGGTTTTAGAAGTCTGTCGCGTCCTACTCTTTTCCGGTTTCCGTTTCTATTGTGCGCATATCCATCGCGAGACACACAAAGGAGCGTTCGGCGTGCGTCGGTCAGCGTTCGGCGTTCGGCGGGCGCAGGAAGCAGCCGGAAGGGGTGAGTCATCAATTCTTGACAATTGAGCATGCGAAAAAGCGAACGAACAGGGGCAAACCAGGCCAGTTTGACTCGCGTTATACCTTGTGAACGGCGGTCCGAGTCATCGGCGTTTCGAACGTAAACGCTTCTGGATGCGAGGGAGGCGTTCGGCGGGCGCGTTCGGCGTTCGGCGGGCGCAGTTAGCCGGAAGGGGTCAGTCATGGGTCAGTCATGAATGGCGCGAAGATAAGGAAAGTTCAGGGCAAGCGGCTCCTCCGAAAGTAGGCGAATCGTCTCGATTTGCTCTGTCCCCTCGGGAACCTTCGACGCTTATCTTCGCGCCATTCGGGTCAGTCATCAATTCTTGACAATGAGCATGCGAAAAGCGAACGAACAGATGACGGGGCAAGCCAGGCCAGTTTGACTCGCGTTATACCTTGTGAATGGCGGTCCGAGTGGTCGGCGTTTGGAAGCGATTGGGCAGCACTCGGTTGAGAACTCGTTGCGGTCATTCTCATTGGCCGGACGCTCAGGCGGCGTTTTGTTCTGGGATAAGGCAGGGCCCCGCGAAACACGCTACAGCCTATTAGTCTATCGGGTTAATAACGGAGCGAAATCCGAATCCTTTAAAGTCTTTTGTATTGCGCGTATAAAACACTTGAACTGCGTTGCCGATCAAGGTTACGGCGAGAACAGCATCGAAAGTCCTTTTGGCTTCAAACCGGTTCGATTTTAAGTGGAGTTCAAGCTGGCGCCACATCTCAAGTTCGAAACAGCAACGCTGACATCCGGCTTCTTCGCGGTAGAAATTTACCATGACCCAAGCGTCTGGCGCGCTGGCGGGGTTTTCAATTACCGCCGGGTTTCGAAGTGCACGGTAGAACTCGAAAAGAACTTGGTCGGCGAGAATCCACTCGTTGGGAGTAGCCAGGAGTTTCCCAACAACCTTCTGAGCTTTCGCGTGCTCCGGCGCATCTTGGTTGGTAGCGTAGATTAGAATGTTGGTATCCAAGCTGTTCATCACGTTAGGAGGGGTTCAGCGGAGATCCTCCTGATAGAGGGTTTCCCGAAGATCTTCCGCGGAACAAAAGATGTTTCCCCCTCGGAAGGAGGGTATCCGTGGTTGAATACTTTTCGGTTCTGGACTGCGGGCCAAACTCTCCTCGACAGCGCGCCGAACGATTTCGCTCACCGGTCTGTCTTGCAGCCGTGCCAATCGGCGCAACCGCGCCATTACTGGATCGGGAAAAAGGATTTGAATCTTTTGCATGGATCCATATATCACATGGATGCCATTATGCAAAATCCCGACAACCGAAGATCCAGTCGGGAGATATGGTCCCAGATTTGAAGAGATCCCCGAATTTTCGCGCGACCGAAAGCCACAGTTTAAGGTCCAGACGAGTACGAGCCTCAAGCAATTCAAACGTAAGCGAAGCGTCTCGCTTTGCCTCTTTGAACCGGAGCAAACCGGGACGGTTCGCCTACACGACTCATCTCTCAAAGATCGCTTTCGCGGCAATCATCGATCGCCTCTGGACTGGAGCCAACAAGTGAGCCTGCGTTTGTTGTTTTCGACAAAGACAGTACATTCAAAGAAGCTGTTTACGTGACGTGAGATCAATGAAAAGGAGTGCCAACAGGGTACGCGAAATTGGCCGGCAAAAAGGAGACGTGTGGGACCGTTTCGACCGGTTACAAAAGAACCTTTCCCCCTTTTCGAAAGGCCATGGAAAGAGACGCTCTGTCCAACGTTTTCGTACCTACCAGGATCTTGCCGATGGACGAGGTCACTAGGCCTCCAAGGAAGGAGGATCTGGTCAAATTGTGCGAGGAACTCAATCGTCTTGGCGCCAGATATATCGTCATCGGCGGATTGGCGATGAACAACCTGGGACTGGTTCGAACCACAGAAGACGTCGACCTCTTAATCGACCCTTCTCCCGAAAATCAGCAAAGAGTTCGCGAAGCCCTCCTGATCCTGCCTGAAAAAGCCATCCGCGAACTCGGCCCCGATGAAGATTTGCGGCAATGGATCGTTACTCGAATCAATGACGAGATCACGGTGGACCTCATGACAGAGGCATGCGGTGTCCTTTACGAAGAGGCGAAAGCCGAAGTACAGATACGAGCGGTGCAAGGTGTTCCCATTCCGATGGCAAATCGGCAATTGATGATTAAGCTCAAGCAAGGTCACCGCCCAAAGGATCAGATCGATCTTCTCTATCTGCTCCAGATCCATGACCAAGACGACTTGATCCGAGAACCGACTGACTAATGGCTCGCACGACCCTTCTACTCGACGACAAGGCGTGGACTTTCTTCGTGGAGTCGTAGCAACCCGCGACAGATGTTGTCCTTGAAAACATCATCCAGGAGTTCCTGGCAGCAAACCATCCGCGAGTTTTTTCAGCAGCCCGTTCTGCGCCGTTCGGAAGCGGTTCGTTTTCCGGTTCGGCGTTCGGCGTTCGGCGTTCGGCGGGCGGCAACAGTTCGGCATGTTTATTGGCGTTCGCTTCAGCTATGCCTTCCAGCATTTACATACGCCAATTCGTCGACTTTCCGGCTCGGTGTGCGAAGCGTCCCGCTTTGCCTCTTTGAACCGAGCAAACCGGGACGGTTCGCCTACTCTTGTACGCCAGGAGCGATTTCAAATCACTGTGAGATGCTTCTCTTCGGCCCGGTGAACAGCCGAGAGCGGCACCGCTCCATCGAAGGTAACGAAGCGCCCGGTATTCTTCACCGCGAGCGCTAGAAGGTAAAGGTCAGTTACCTGCTTAGGACCGTGGACGCGCGCGTGATCGATGACAGCCTGATCAAGAATGCTCAGGTCATCGGCCCAAAATTTATGGTACGAGGTAGCGGTCGCATTGCGAAGCCGCTGAATGACTTCTCCTGTTCGCACAGGGGTCGGGTACCTGGATTGCGACATGATCCGAATGCACCCATTCTGGGTCAGGGGAGAGGACGCCCAACCTGAAGCCGACTCGCTCTTCAGCCAGCTGCGGGCTCTACGATGATGCACATGATCGAGGTCTAGCAACGCGATTAGCACATTGACATCGAGAAGTGCCCGCCTCACTTGGCCTCCTCCTCCCGAAGTCGGTCGATCATCTCGTTCGTCACAATCGGACCCCTCCGAGCAAAAGGATGAAAGCCCAGAAAAACCTCCTTGGCAGCAGGAGCGTTTGAGGAGGTCTCCTTCGCCTGGTTCAGACCGCGTCGAGCAAGTTCGGACAACATTCGGCCGGCGGTTTTCCGTTCCCGCCGGGCAAGTTCTTTGGCGGCCTGCAAAACGTCGTCATCAATGTCCAGGGTGGTTCGCATGCATCTGATGATAAAGCATCAGATGCACAGATCAAGACCCGGCCGCACAGTTTCGATTCCGTCGGCAACGAGCAGCCGGTGGAACCCCAGGAGAGCATTTATCTCGGGACTCTGCATTTGTTGGAAGCCACTCGGTTCACCGGATCATGATCGGGCGAGGTGATGCTTCCGAAGCAGTGATCTTCGTGGCCTCCGTGCGAGACTCTTGCGGTTCCTGTTTGACAACCGAGAGATCCCGATCAGAGAGTATGAAGGTGGGAAACAGATAGCGCTGGAGGCGAGTGTCAGAATTCTTTAAAAATCGACCGATCGGGCCTGAGAAGGTCATTGATATTTCGATCATTGTGCCGGTCTTCAACGAGGCTGAGGCACTGATCGAAGTCTGCCAGGGTGTGCGTCGGGAACTGACGCAGCTCGGAATCACTTGGGAGCTGATCTTTATCGACGACGGAAGCACCGATTCAACTGCAGGCATCCTCGAGCAGCTCGCCGAGGAGGACCAGCGCGTTCGCGTCATCCATTTCAAGCGAAACCTGGGTCAGACGGCCGCGATGATGGCCGGATTCGATCATGCGCGCGGCGCGGTCATCATCCCGTTAGACGGCGATGGACAAAATGATCCGGCAGATATTCGCAAAATGCTGGAGGTGCTCGACAGCGGGTATGACGTGGTCTCAGGCTGGCGCAAGGATCGGCAGGACAATTATATTCGGCGCAATGTCCCAAGTATCCTGGCCAATAAGCTGATCTCGCTGGTTTCCGGGGTTCCGCTTCATGACTTTGGCTGTTCCTTAAAAGCTTATAAACGGCATGTAGTTGAAGGGATTCGACTCTACGGAGAGATGCACCGATTTCTCCCGATCTATGCTTCCTGGCACGGCGCCAGGATCGGCGAAGTTGTCGTGAATCATCATCCACGCCGGACGGGGAATTCGAAATATGGGCTCGAACGAGTGGCCAAGGTGCTTCTGGATTTGTTGGTCGTGAAATTTCTTGATCGTGCCGCAGCCAAACCGATGTACGTGTTTGGCGGTTGCGGGATTTTCAGTCTCGCGATCAGCTTCTTCACATTTCTCTGGATGCTGGGCCTGAAAATCAGCCGTGGGACTTCTTTTATTGAGACCCCGTTGCCGCTCATCGTGGTCGTCACGTTCATGATCGCGATGATGTGCATCCTGCTCGGTCTGCTCGCCGAGATGATTACCCGCACTTTTTACGAATCACAGGGCAAATCAATATACGTCATTCGCTCGACCAGAAATTTCCAGGAAATCAGCTCCACCGCGGAGCCGAATCCGCAGGAAACGCAGTATCGAATGACCCGCTAAGAGAAGCGTTTCGCTTTGCTCTTTCGTCCGGTATGCGAAGCGTCCCGCTTTGCTCCTCAGAGATTTATTTAAGCTGCCTCGCTTCCTTTACCGTCGGACATCGCCCCAAGGGCTTCATTTCATTGATTGCGGAAATTCGCCTTTGCACGGTTTTCCGAGAAGGCAAAGCGGGGACGCTTCGCTTACTGGAGCAAGAGGCAAAGCGGGACGCTTCGCTTACCACAAAGCGGCGCTCTTACGCTCACAGAGGCGCCCGGCTTCGACTGTTCCTGAACCCTTCTCCGCGAGAGTAAGGTCGGCGTCCACCATGATCCGAACCAATTCTTCAAACCGGACTTTTGGTTCCCAATCGAGTTTCTTTTTCGCTTTGGCAGCGTCCCCAATCAATAAGTCGACTTCCGCGGGACGCTCATAGCGGTTGTCATGGCGAACGAACTCCCTCCAATCGAGATCAACATGGGCGAAGGCTTTTTCGGCAAATTCTTTGACCGTATGGGTTTCGTTCGTCGCGAGCACATAGTCGTCCGGATTGTCAGCCTGCAGTATTCGCCACATCCCTTCGACATATTCCGGGGCGTAGCCCCAGTCGCGTCGGGCATCGAGATTGCCTAGATAAAGAAATTCGTCTATGCCCAATTTAATTCGAGCTACCGCGCGGGTGATCTTCCGGGTCACGAACGTTTCCCCGCGCCGAGGGCTCTCATGATTAAAAAGGATACCATTGCTGGCGTGCAGACCGTAACTCTCCCGGTAATTCACGGTCGCCCAATAAGCGAACACTTTTGCCACCCCATAGGGACTGCGGGGCCAAAACGGGGTCGTTTCAGTCTGCGGGACCTCCTGGACCTTCCCAAACATTTCGCTGCTGGAGGCCTGGTAAAAGCGCGTTCTCACCCCGCTCTCGCGAATTGCTTCCAGGATGCGAATTGTGCCGACCCCGGTCACGTCCGCGGTGTATTCCGGAATATCAAAGCTGACGCGCACATGGCTTTGCGCTCCCAAATGATAGAGTTCATCAGGTTTGAGATCGTACAACAGCTTGACCAGGTTGACCGAGTCAGCCAGATCCCCGTAATGCAAAAACAGATGGACCCCATGCACATGTGGATCCTGATAAAGATGATCGATCCGGGCCGTATTGAATGTGCTGGCACGCCGAATGATCCCATGGACTTCGTAACCTTTGGCCAATAGTAAATCAGCCAGGTAAGAGCCATCCTGGCCTGTGATTCCGGTAATGAGTGCCTTTTTCATCTGACATTCGCCTCGCGGCAGACGCTCCGCAACGATGAGCCGGGGAACGGATTCGTCAATCTTTTTTGGGCGAAGACGTTCGGCGTTCGGCGTTCGGCGTTCGGCGTTCGGCGTTCGGCGTTTGGCGTTCGGCGTTCGGCGTTCGGCGTTCGGCGTTCGGCGTTTGGCGTTTGGCGTTTGACGTTCGGCGTTCGGCGTTTGGCGTTCGGCGTTTGGCGTTCGGCGTTCGGCGTTCGGCGTTCGGCGTTCGGCGTTCGGCGTTTGGCGTTTGGCGTTCCTGTTTGGAGGGCCTGCGCCCGCCGAACGCCGAACGCCGAACGGTGACGGCGACGCGCAAATTCGTTCGCTTCCGGTTTTCGAAAATTCGCCGGAAGTTTATTACTTTTAATTTATATGTTATAATATCTCTTTATGGATGATTTTACTCAACTTGATGCCTTTGAGCGATGTAGGGAATTTGCACGAGAGATAGCTGAAAATTTAAATCGGGGGGTGTTTTCGAAAGACCCAGTTCTCGTGACCGCATTGCGGAAAACGTTGTTATCGGTCTACTCCAATTTAGGAGAGGGATTTGAGCGGGACGGCAACCGGGAATTCGCCCAGTTTGTTTCGATCGCAAAGGGATCGATTGGCGAAACTCGCGCCCAATTGATTTATGCGCTTGATTGTGGGTATCTGAAGCGAGAGACGTTCGCGAACCTTGATCATCTCGGTAAAACTGCCGCAGCATGTCTGGGAGGACTGATTCGTCACTTGAACGATTCGGGGTTTCGCGGAAGAAAATTCAAACAACGAGAAAATTTATCCAAGGCTCCTAAACCGTCCACCCCCTCCATCGGAATTGCTGCCTCCTGAACGCTGAACGCTCGAACGCCGAACGTTGAACGTTGAACGTCGAACGTTGAACGCTAAACGCTAAACGCTAAAAACCATGTGCGGTATTGCCGGATTTATCGGAACTGGAGAAAGCGGTGTTCTGGGTCGAATGATCGATTCGCTGGCCCATCGGGGTCCGGATGGTCAAGGCACCTGGATCGATCGGAATTTGAACGTCTTTTTCGGACACCGACGCTTGTCGATCATTGATATCGCTGCCGGATCGCAACCGATGACCACCATCGACGAACAGCTGGTGATCACTTTTAACGGCGAAATATACAATCATGTTGAGCTGCGCGCGGAGCTCGAAAGGCGAGGACACCGTTTTAAGACAGATCACTCCGATACGGAGGTTTTGCTCTATGGATACCGTGAATGGGGTCCCGGTTTGCTGGAAAAACTCAACGGGATGTGGTCTTTCGCGATTCTCGATCGAACTAAGAACGAAATTTTTCTCTCGCGCGACCGTTTTGGCAAAAAGCCGCTCTTCTATTATGCCGATGATCAACATTTCGTTTTCGCGTCGGAACTTACGGCGCTTCGTTTGCATCCGGCCGTGCCAGAAAAGTTGGATCGGGAAGCTTTGCAGAAATTTTTCGCCTACGGTTTCATCCCCGCACCGCGAACGCTATTGAGTCGGGTAAAAAAATTGCCAGCAGGTCATTGGATGAAAGTGCCTGTCCAGAGTTTGCGATGCGAGATTCGCAAATATTGGGAGTTCGAGCTCGATCCCTTCGAGGTGATCCCCAATAATCCAGAGCGGACCTGGGGCGAAGAATTGGTCCAGCTGCTCGATGAAGCTGTGCGATGCCGGCTGCAAGCGGATGTACCGGTGGGAGTTTTTCTAAGTGGAGGAATCGATTCAACCACCATCGCCACCCTGGCGGCCAAACATCATCCCTCCATTGAAACCTTCAGCATCGGGTTTGAGGAAAAATCATTCGATGAACGGGAGTTTGCTCGGCTAGGTGCCAAAATCGCCGGGACGCGTCACCACGAGGAAGTGTTCTCGCCAGACCGTTATCTGACCTGGGCGCTTCAGACGGCCGGAAAACTCGACGAAGTGATGGGTGATAGCTCTGTTCTTCCAACAGCCCTCGTTGCCAAGTTAGCTCGCCAACATGTGACAGTCGCGCTCAGCGGAGATGGCAGCGACGAACTCTTCGCCGGATACGATCCTTTTCGGGCCTTAAAACCGGCCAGACTCTACAGTGCATTTGCGCCAGGAAAGATCAATCGCCTCATTCGTTCTCTGGTCGAACGACTGCCCGTTTCACATGCCAATATGAGCCTTGATTTCAAATTGAAACGGATACTCCGAGGGCTCAGCCGTCCAGAGCAATACTGGCTAGCCACCTGGATGGGTCCACTCGATCTTCAAGGGATCGGCGAACTTTTCGATTCTCAACCGGATCCGGAAGAACTTTACTCAGAGGCGATTGCCGCCTGGAATCATCCATCCGCGAATAATGACGTTGATCGCACAATTCAATTTTATGTTCGGCTTTATCTTCAGGATGACATTTTGGTGAAGACGGATCGCGCGAGCATGATGCACCGGCTAGAGGCCCGTTGTCCGTTTCTAGACGTTAATGTCGTTAACTTTGCGCGCAGGATTCCCGCAAACTACAAACTGCGAGGAGGCATCACGAAATATATTCTGAAGGAAGCGGTTCGCGGGCTGATCCCAGATGAAGTCATTGACCGACCGAAAAAAGGCTTCGGAAGTCCGATCGGGAATTGGTTTAAAAGCGGTCAACTGACCCTGGATACGTCTGCGGCCAAGCCGAAGGAACTGGATTGGTCTTGGATCAGCCGCCGTTTGGCCGATCACCGGGCAGGCAGACGAGACGATCGCGGGATGCTATGGTGCGCCTGGTTGTTGGAGAACTCGCAGCTCGTGAGGTGAGGCGTTTGGCGTTCGGCGTTTGGCGTTTGGCGTTTGGCGTTCGGCGTTCGGCGTTCGGCGTTCGGCGGCGCAGTCGGCGGGCGACGGTCGAATCGACGATGTTTTGCGTTTCATCTGAGTCCAATCGAAAATGCTCTGCAAAAATGAGGGGCTCTCTGCCGCCATCGGAAAGCAACGTAACAGCGTGTCGGCGCTTGAGAGCTTAGTTGAAGAGAGCGCCGCCGAACGCCGAACGCCGAACGCCGAACGCCGAACGCCGAACGCCGAACGCCGAACGGTGAACGCCGAACGCCGAACGTTGAACGCCGAACGCGAACGCGAACGTTGAACGTTGAACGCCGAACGTTGAACGCCGAACGCTACTCCACACATTGAAAAGCTAACAATGCGAATCAGGCGGCAAGAGAGCCCTATGCGGATCCTGACCCTCTGTTACGAGTGGCCTCCGGTTGGAGGCGGAGGCGGGCGAGCGGCGAAAGATATCGCTGAAGCCCTGGCGCGTCGAGGCCATCAGGTGCGCGTTCAGACAATCCGTTTTGGAGATGCACCTGCCCGCGAGCGCGTCGCGGAGGTGGATGTCTATCGGAGCTGGGGATTTCGGCAGCGAGCAGATCGGTGTTCGCCGCTCGAGATGGCTGGATATCTAATTTCCAGCGCGATTCCGACCCTGCGTCATATCGCTGAGTTCGACCCCGACCTGATTCATGCCCATTTCGCGGTTCCAACCGGGGTATTAGCCTTGATCGGCAAAAGCTTTGGGCGGCGCCCTTACGTTATCACATCCCAGCTCGGCGACGTTCCTGGTGCGATCCCTGAGCAAACGGACACGCTTTTTCGCTGGTTAAACCCTTTGATCCAACCCATTTGGCGCCAGGCCGCCGCACTTGTCGGTGTCAGTGAATTCGTGGGTGATCTCGCCCAAAAAGCTTATGGACGCGAACTGACAATCATTCCGAATGGAATATCGCTTTCAGACCGTCCTCCAAGACCCCAACTCTCCGCGACTATCCCTCGACTGGTGTTTGTCGGGAGGCTGAACCCGCAAAAAAACCTGCACTATCTCCCTCCGATCCTCGCGAATGTCCGAGAGCTGCCGTGGGAATTTGATATTGTCGGAGACGGTCCAGAGCGCGGCGCCCTTGAAACCGCGTTCACAAACTTCGCTCTCCGCGAGCGAGTTCGTTTCCACGGTTGGCTCGATCGACCAGCGGTCGAAAAAATATTGAGTGACGGCGAGATTTTTATCTTCCCTTCTCTGGCTGAGGGACTCTCCGTTGCAGCGCTGGAAGCCCTGAAATTCGGGCTGCTGCTGGTGGGTTCGGATATTCCGACGCTCCACGAGTGTGTGATTTCCGGAGTCAACGGATTTCTCCTTCCGCTGCAAACCCCCGACCAGTGGGTTGAAAAATTAAGAGCGCTCCTTTCCGATCCCTATCTTCGTCTTGCCATGCGCCAGATGAGTTGGGAAATGGTTGAACGATTCGACCTTGAACGGGTCGCAGACCAATACCAAACGCTTTTCAGACGGATCAGATCAAAAACCTCTTATAGTCGATAAACAGTGGAATGAAATTGATCATGCCCGCATGGCCTCGATCTGGAGGATCAATGCACTATGGTCCAGTTCTCCTTTGCCAGAATCGGCAAGAGCTTTAAAAAGTTCGGAGACCTGCGTTGTGAGCGGTAGCCGAATCTGAAGATTCGCGGCCAGTTCGAGAACAGCGTTCAGATCTTTGAGCTGATTCTTGATGAATCCCCCCGGGACGAAATTCCGGTCAATCATCCGTTGGCCATGAAGTTCCAGGATCCGGCTTTGGCAAAAGCCGCCTGTGATAGCCTTGCGCACCTGAGCCGGATCGGCGCCACCAGCCTTGGCCAGGGTCAATCCCTCCGCCACTGCGCCGATCGTCACCGCAACGATGCATTGATTGACAAGTTTGCAGAGTTGTCCCCGTCCATGGGGTCCCACGTGAGTTACATTTCCCATCGCGGCAAAAATCGGATTCGCCTCCAGGATATCTGCTTCTTCGCCCCCGGCCATAATTGCCAGGGTAGCTGCCTCCGCGCCAACCGTTCCGCCAGAGACCGGGGCATCAATGTAGCGCAGCCCGGTTTTGACCAGCAGTCGGGCATGATCCTCTGCGATGGCCGGCGCAATGGAACTCATGTCGACAATGAGAGCCCGATCGCGGCAGGCGTCCGCGACGCCTTGGGCGAAGAGTAAGTCAGTCACCACAACACCGTTCTCAAGCATCAATACGACAGCCTCAGCCTGGCGCACGGCGTCGGCAGGCGATTTGGCTAGCCTGGCCCCGGCACTCATGAGTTCCGCAGCCTTGCTGGGAGTTCGATTCCAGACAGTGACCTGGTAACCCCTCTTGATGAGATTCATGGCCATCGGTTTACCCATCAAACCGACGCCAAGAAAACTAACCGGGACGGGGGGATAGAGCATCACGAACGCTGCACGCCTTTTGTCCGCGGGTCCAGGGGGAATCGGAGCGACGACGCCACCCGTTGCGTTTCTTCCCCCGCCCCTCGCCCACGTTTTTGCCAAATACTCTAGAAACTTCCGGGGTTTTAGGGTTTATTGGAGAGGATGCGGATTTCCAGGAGAGCGGAATATGCGCTGAGAGCCTTGTTGTTGATCGCCAGGGATCAAACAGAAAAGATTCACCAGATACAGGAATTGTCTGAGCGCGGGAATATTCCGGTGAAATTTCTGGAGCAGATCTTGTTGCACCTCAGAAATGAAGGGCTCTTAACGAGCAAAAGAGGAGTAGGAGGCGGTTATTCGCTCCGCAAACGGGCTTCGGAAATCGTTGTTCTGGACATTATCGAACTGCTCGATGGACCGATCGCTCCGTTACCATGCGCTTTGGAGCGACCAGGTGAACCTTGCGGATGCCCGGATCCGATCCACTGTCCCTTGCGCCCGTTGATGCGACAGACCCGAGAGACAATTCGCGATCTGTTCAATTCGAAGACTGTTCAGGATCTTCTCGACGAAAGCCGCGGCGAACACGCCTTGGCGTTTGAGATCTAGTCTCCTGTCCCCGTTCAGGGCAAGCGGCTCCTCCGAACGTAAGCGAATCGTCTCGATTTGCTCTGTCCCCTTGGGAACCTTCGACGCTTATCTTCGTGCCATTCGGGTCAGTATCAGTGAGAAAATCTGCCCAATCGCGGACTGCCTGAGCAACTGACCCTGAAAAACTGCCCAGCCTCCATTTGCTTCCGCAGGAGCAACAGCGTATCTTCCTGGGCCCATTAAACTGGGGGCGTACTGGTTTCGACTTAGGGTTTGAGATCCAGGCGGCATGCCGAGGAAGACTCGTTGGCCTCGTAAAAAATCGAGTCAAAAAAATAACTGCTGAGACTAACGATCTCGCTCTCGCGGCCTAAATATCCGTGACGTGTCCAGCCGGATGCCTGCTAAGGCTGGATGCGACGACAGCAGGCTGGTCAGAAGGCGGGGTGACCGCGCCGGATGATGAGAGTTATCTCGTGGACACAAGAGTGAGCGACGCGCGCCGATCCGCTAAACTCATTCTATATATCGATCGGATACGCATGTAGAAGTTTGGAACGATGGCTTTAAGGACAGGGGTTCGACTCCCCTCGCCTCCATGGTGTACAAGTTGTTCATTATGATGTACTTACGCAAGTTGAGGGCGGCTGACCTAATAACAAGTCCACTTACCATCTCCAAATCGAGAGATTGAGGCCCAACCAGAGTCGAGACATCCAATGGCTCAATCTCTCGTTCAGTGCTTGGTACAACCAGTTACATCACAGGCGCAGCCCGCTTTTTCAGGGGCGTTTCAAAGCCGTCTTGCACGATTTTTTCCGGCGAGGCCGACAGCCCTGCCCTAATATTTTAAGCGGCCGGCGGATCGTTCTCCGGCGGTAGTCCACCGCGCCTGGGAAGCTTAGGTTCCTCGGTTCCGTCCTTGTCATCAGCGATAGGAGCCATCGAGGGCGGCTTACCTGGCTGCGGGTTGCCCGACGGCTCACCCGGAAGTATCTGAGGCGCATTTTCTGCGATCTTTGCCAGCGCCTCTTTGCTAGTCTGTGCTGGGTCGTCGGAATCGCCTTGATCCGCTGATTTGGATGGCTTCGGCACAGGTCACTGTCGCACCCGAGCGAAGGTCCGCTGAATAATTATTTACTGATGGGTTGACGCCGGAAGTCCCGACACCAGGTAGGCGCGAAGCTCCGCCTGAGTCGGGTCTCCCGTTTGGCCTCGCACAACAACGTCATCCAAATGCTTTGGATGGACCGGTTCAGTGGCGCTGGCGTACGAAGAAGCCATCGGCCAAACACTGCCCCAACAAGAGGCCAAAAAACGAGGCACCCACAGATTCTGAACCTGTAAATTTGTATTTATAAGTAGATCAGAATGCAAGCAAATAAGCGATATTATATCAGAATGTATTTGACGTGTCGCGGTATTGCATATGTATTTCTTGCATGGTCTTCAGGTGCCCGGAGCTTGGTCCAGCCGAGAACCACGTATTGGACGAGATTGGGAAAATCCGCACGAGCATTAAGTATTCTCTTCACACGCCTGCTCGGTGGATAGGCTTGTTGCGTCGGAGCACATTCGCTCGAGCGATCCGTGGCTCCAACAGCATCGAAGGCTATAACGTCACTGAAGAGGATGCTATTGCTGCGGTCGAAGGAGAAGCCCCCATTGATGCTCTTGCCGATACTTGGCATGCCATAAAGGGCTATCAGACCGCCATGACCTATGTGCTTCAACTAGCCCACGACCCGACTTTTTCCTACAGTGACGGTTTACTAAAGGCTCTTCATTTTATGATGCTCGGACATGAGCTCTCCAAACACCCTGGAACGTGGCGCCCGGGCGTGATCTACGTCCGTGACCAGCAAAGTGGAAATATCGTTTACGAAGGGCCAGAGGCGGAAGAAATACCAGAACTGATCAAAGAGCTTCTTTTGTGTTTAAACAGTGAGGTTTCGGCTTCCCCGCTTATCCGTGCGGCAATGGCTCATCTTAATTTAGTCATGATTCACCCATTTTCGGACGGGAACGGCAGGATGTCGCGATGTCTTCAGACCTTGGTGCTAGCGCGTGAAGGTATCCTAGAACCACAATTTTGTAGCATCGAAGAATACCTAGGACGCAATACCCAGGAATATTACAACGTATTGGCCGAAGTGGGCCAAGGGAGCTGGCATCCAAAAAATAATGCCCGGCTCTGGATCCGATTCTCACTAACTGCGCATTACCGCCAGGCAAAAACCATTGTTCGACGAATTGAAGAGCTGAAGCGAATTTCGGATGAAATTGAGCAGTTGGTTGAACAGAAACGGCTTCCCGAGCGATGCATGTTTGCTCTCGTGGATGCTACCCGAGGCTATAGAATTCGTAATTCAACCTACAGAAAAATCTCTGAGATCAGTGAGAATCTTGCCAGCAGGGATTTAAAGTTATTGGTCGACGAAGGACTTTTAGTTCCGATCGGTGAGACAAGGAGCAGAGCATACGGGGCTTCTCCAGTTTTGGTCGAGATTCAAAAGCGAACTAGACTCCAAAAAAGAATTGAAGATCCATTCGGCGCTAAGGTCGGCCAAGCCCTTTTGCCCGGTATTGTTGAGAGTCACTAACCCCGATATTTCATAGGCCTACTTGAATACTCAAATATTCGCTAACTGGACATCGATCACAAGAACTACTTCGGTCGGTCGCACGGCGACGTCGAGTTTCAGCAGGCTGTTTTGGGACGGCATGGGAATCCAATTGGGCGGGTTCAGTGGCCCTTTGAGTGGCTTGGAGCTCGGCGCAGTCCACCGATGTACTTCGCCCGGCCAAGAGTTGTCGCGCATTGGCCGGGTAGGCTGAACTCCAAAGTTTGATCTCAGGCGATTATCCGCCGTGTTCTGACCTGCCGGGTTCATCCGAAGAGTCGCCGATTCTTGTACGCCAAATCGCAGCGTCTGAAGACATCGTGCCCCGCGCGTTCACGCGGAGCCGCCGTTCCGGCAGCGGTCGGGCAGAGCGTTACCGGCCGGGACCGGGAGAGATGCCCCCAGTTTCGCATCGCTGTCGGAAAGATGCGCTGGCCAACGCAGCCGTCACGCTCCGGGTTCCGGCGGTTCGTGATTCAACCGCCACCTCAAGAAGCGGGATAGCGAGCGCGTTGTCGGAGAAAGGGTCCAGGAAGGTGAGAAGCGATTTCGGTCATCGTCCAATGCTGGAAAAACGATCATGTGAAGCGATATTTCCCACATCGAAGACGTCCCAAATAAGAACCTCTACTCGATTTACCTATCCTAGCGATTCTTTCTCTTCCATTGCTGCTGATTTAACACTAAAAAACTAAAAAATTCGGAACGGACATCGAACACAAGAAACTCAATCAACTGCAGAACTCGGCGGTGATTGGGACAAATGGAAATCCAATTTGGGAGCTCGGAACCGCGAAAGTAAAAGCTCGGCGAAGTACAAAGCCCGGCAAGAGTTAGTTGCACATTGGCACAGTAAGATGACTCCAGAGTTTAATCTTGGCGATTTCCACCCGTGTTTTGACCTTCCGGGTTCATCCGAAAGTCGCGATTCTTGAACGCCAAATCGAACATGAAGACATTGTGGTCCCGCATTCACACGGAGCCGCCATTCCGGCGGCTGTCGGGCAAAGCATTACCGGCCGCGAGAGGGACGAAGCGGTCCAACAGCAGCACAACGCAGGTGTCGCTGCGTTAACCTGGGCGAAGCAATTCTACGGAGCGCCCGAGATTTATCTGCGGTCCGTGGAGCTCCGACAGGGACCTATTCCTTACTACTTGGCTAAGTTCGACGGCGACCTTTCCGGGTCTCGCCAAGTCTTCTTCGCCATAGTCCTCACGTCGGGGTCGGTCCTTGAACCTGTCGAGATGCTTCAGGGCACTTCGAAGTAAGCCATCGATATTCAGGCGGCGTATACCGACGAAATCTGTCGAAAACCTGGCGGAGATATTAAACCCATCAAACGTGCGTTTGCTCAGACGGACAGCCCATAATGTAGCTTCTAATAAATCGCAAGAATTTCGTTTGACAGTGTCGTCAGCTATTTTCGACTAAATTTGCCAGCACACGACGGCACACTAACGTGCATAGGCGCTCACAGCTGACGGGAAATTGCCAAAAATCCGGTAAAAGCGATTTTGCTATGTTTGTCTATGCTTACTACAGAACTCCAGCAGTATACACACGGCGGTCCTGCCGGAATATTGCCATCTTCAGCCTGAGAACTTTTGGACTGGATCTACAGCCGAGATAAACCTCGAAGAAAGTAGTGAGGAAGCAAATCAGCCGTAAGCTCGGCGACGTAAGAGGCGTTCATTGGGAGAGGCCGATCACGCGAAGAGCTCGCCCAGCTCGATCCTGATATCTGGCCATGCTTCTGGGCTTATCCAATCGCTCAGCGTCTGGCGCCTATACTCTGGAGCGACGAAGCAGTGCACCTGCCTGGCTTTGAGGTCTACAACCCAGTATTCCCGGATCTCGGCCGCTTTGTAGAGCGCTAGCTTTTCGCCTAAGTCGAATGCAAGGCTCGACTCGCTGATCTCAACGACCAGGGAAATATCCGCCGCACCGGGATGTTGTCCGCGCCAAAGACCTGGCCGGTATATCACTAGATCAGGCTGTGGCTGGCTTAGGCGGCCAAGGTTGATCGGGTACTGGACGCGTACTCGGTACCGATCGCCGGCTTGCTGCTGAAAAATTTGCGAAAGATGGTCGCCGACGTTGGCGTGATACGGCCCTATGGGTTCCATGTCTGTGATGATGCCCTCTAGCAGTTCGGTCCGTTGATCTAGCAGACCGAGTTCACCGAGCTCGTAATATTGCTCGAGGCTGAAACGGTGGAGCTTGGGCTGTTGGATTGCGCTCATCGCTAAATTGTGAGGTCACTTGATGCCGTCTTTTTTAAACCGATCTTTTAAAGCGAGTTCCGTGTAAGCCGATTTCGCATAAGTTTGTGTTCAAAGATTTCTTCTCCGAGCTTGTCCGTTGCTTCTAGAATCCTCCGAAACCGACTTCTTGGTATTGGCGGGTAGAACGCCGTTTAATGGTTTCTTCCACAAGTCTTTTAACACGTCCTGCCACTCTTCCCCGCTCATGACACGCCGGGTGAATTTCACCAGTGCCAGGATGGTGACCCACAGTACGGCGATCCCGATGCTAAAACCTAAAAATACTTCGATGATTTGGAACATAAGACTTCGCGGGTTTTAAGATTATTTCAAAAGGGTGGAACCTGTACGGCCTTCACCAGGGCTCGAACGCCGTCACTGATCATCCGATTACGGTACCATAATCATTTAGGAAAGCAATACGCGCTTCCGGTCGATCATGCGCTCGCTCTTTATACACCAGGGGCTGTCTTATCCTCTTTCAACCATTGCCGTAATGCACCTTCGATAACACGACTTCGATCCAGCTTTCGCAGTTTAGCGACTGTGTCGACCGCGGAAATCACTTCACTATCCAAACGAATTTTAACTGGAGAACGGCCCGGTTGTATCGGAGGACGCCCGGCGCCGGGGCGCGGGCCTCCCGGCCTGCTTTTCTTCTTGGTGGCAACCTTGGTTTTGCCCTGTTTTGGAGGTGGCATCCTTGAAAATGGTACTGAAACGCAGGAACAAGAGCAATACCGGCCAACAAGTAAACGATGTCCGTTGGAAGCGACGCTCACTTCGAACAAACCCTGAAGCAGTTAGTCTTCCTAACACCCGTTGACAGCCAATTGAACGATTTTCTGAACGAAATTCGCCAAATCGCCTGCTTTGAGCTCTCCATTGTGGAGCGCATCGGTGAGCATTTAGATCTGCACGCCAAAAAAGAAAAACTTGCTGCGCCTAGTCGACGTACAGTTTCTGGCGGGCCAGACTCCTGATGGGTTTACCCAATAGACGACCTACGATGCACTGGCGGCCGCACGCCCGCTTCCGCCTTTACTGGATCGTTTCTCACCGGCCTGTACGAGCATAAACTGGCCCGATTGCGGGCAAGGGAAAGACCCGACGCCGCGCTACCTCGGAATCGACTCTGTTGATCGGAGGCCTCACAGGAATTCTGGATGTCTACGGCACACCGAGCACTGGTGTCGACGCGGGCCCGCAGAAGACGGGAGCGCCCGGCCCGACCAGGCATTGGCTGAGGAAGTACTCCGGCAGCTGCGGGACAGCGTGTTCGATGAAGCACCTCAACATCAATCTCGAGCCGGAACGTCGCGAGGCGCTTGCCTCCGTCGCTCCACAAGCCGCAGGCGGGCTGACGATACGCGCGCTGGACGAGCTGGAAAAGCGCGTGCAGGCTCAGGAAGCCACCGCGGTAGTAGGTGAGTTCGACACGATAGTCAGCAACGCGATGGTGCACTTCGCAGCCACGCTGGCTGAGCCAATCCGGATTCCCATTATGGACCTGGCGGAACATTCGTCGGAACGTTGGCCGCATCTGCGCCACCGTCCGCTCGCATGAGTGCTGGCCCGCGGCGGGGCCGAAGCGTTAGTTGGGGAGCTCGGTTTTGCCATCGTTGCCGCCGAAGGCCCGCTCCGAAAAAAAAGACTGTTTTGGGCCAAAGATATCGCCACCCAACTGAATGCTCCGGCGCCTTATGAATATGAAGGCGCTGGTCCCAGTTCCTACAACGCTTTGCCGCAACAGGAAATCATCGACGATTCCCTTCCTCATGACATTCGGGAACCCGGCGATTCTCCGGTGAAATCGTCGTCACACCTGCTGAACAAACTAGCCAGCGGCCGATTTCCGAAGGAGGTTACAGTGCTACCTGGCGTAACCGAGCCGGAGCACCATCCGGCGGACTGCACTGTCTTCGCGCCCGATCGCGTAGAGCGGAAGCAGCAGGCTCTGCTGCAGGTATTTCTACACGCTCCGAAGGATCGAGAGCGGGCGGAGGCGACCGCCTTGAAGTTTGACCCTGGAACTAAGGAGCGTGGCCATCGATCATTGATACTCGATGCCCCGATTGGCACAAAGTTTACCTTCGACGTGGAAGTACAAGGCTTTGTATTCTCTGAGCGAGTGGAAACGCTCTTCTGGACCGGCCAGCCTCAATCTGTGGGCTTCCCGTTCGTCGTACCGGCGGGCTGCAAATTAGGGCAGCACATCGGCGTAGTGAGAGTTTGGAAAGATAAAACTCCGGTCGGCAGAATCAGCTTTCAAATCGAGGTGGCTCGCCGCGTAGAGAAGCCGACCTAAAGCCGGTCGGAGACGAAGCTCGACACTACCGCTCATGCTTTTGCTCATACTCGTCACTTGATAGGGTAGAAATGCTCAAGCGTGCGCAGGGACTTCAGGCAAGCGGGTTGGAGACGTTTGTCGACGTGCTCAAGCTTCGCCTGGTGATGAATGGATTCCAAAGATTTTCGCGACCATAAATGACTGCGATCTTTTCGTGGTCATTTGGTCAACGAATGCGCTTCATTCTAAATGGGTTAAAAGAGAATCCCGCTATGCACTCCAGCGCTATAAGAGGGAAGGATCTCCAGATTTTCGACCGATCCCAGTGGAGGGCCCTCCTATTCCGCCGGTGCCGTTTGATTTGCGCGCTTACCATTTCAACGACGAACTACTAAGCCTAATTCGAGCCGCACAGATAGAGGCTTCGGCGGAACCTGAACGAAGGTGGCTTCGCGCAGGTCAGTTGGCTTGTTTTTCAAGGCGCGAGCGAAGCGCCGCTATCTGGCTTATAGCAGTCGATCCGCCGCGGCGGAGGAAAACCAGCCAACCGGCCACGGCCCACAGGGTTGCGTTGAAAATGGGTCGGCTGCTTCGTGGTTCGTCAGTCACGTATCGATCCAGATATGCTCCTTCCTCCCGCCTTGCAGACGACCCATTTTGAACGCAACGGAACCCAAGGGATTTAGGAGACGGTGCGCTAGCCCGACAAGATCATGGCGCGTGTCCACGAACCGCCCACACCCGAGCCATTAAAGGCGCCGATCCATCCTTGGCAATTGGAAGGTTCGAACGAATTCGTTCCCGGAGCGCACCTCGGCACTCTTCGCTCAGCGACATGGCATAGCCCGGTGCGGGGCCTTGCCCGCCCAAGAACGGTGACCAATAATCGTCGAAATTGCGAAAGTGAGTGGGGATGTCGATCGGGCGCACTTCGACCTCCTGCAAACCGGCGTTCTTAAACAACTCGGCAAGAGGGGACGGCTGGCAAATCGGGAAGCGACGGCCTTCGTCGAACTGCAAGGCGGTCGGATCCAGCACCACGGCGGCGTCCCAGAAGTAGCGCATCAGCTCCATTTTTTCCGCATAGTCCCAGACATAGGCCGCCACTGTGCCGCCCGGTCGTGCCACACGGGCCATCTCCGCGACAGCCAGTCGCGGCTCGGGCACAAAATTCAGCACAAGCCCAGAAACCGCCACATCAAAGCTGGCCGAATCGATCGGCAGCGCCTGAGCGTCTCCGACCTCAAATGTTACGCGCGCACTGTCGACGTGCACCTTCGCGTACGTCACGAAGTCCGTCGAAGAGTCGATTCCCTTAATCGCGTTAGGCAGCCCATGTTCGAGAATGATCTGGCTTAGTGCACCGGTCCCGCATCCGACATCGAGCCAATCTTTTTGGACTGGAATCGATAGCCATTTCAGCAGCTCTCTAGCGACCAGTCGGCTCCAGCGACCGACGTAAAGTTCATATAGGGCACCGGCAGACCAAACGTCTTTGCGCTGAGAGGGTTTCATAGTTAGCTTGCTACTACGAAGCAGCCAGCTGATCCAATGACTGACCCCTTTCAAAGGCGTCCACCGAGGAGACAGAGCAAATCGAGACGATTCGCCTACTTTCGGAGGAGCCGCTTGCCCTGAACTTTCCTTATCTTCGCGCCATTCGACAGATGACCCCTTTCTGCTGCCCCTGTACGATCAGAAAATATTGGAGAGAACTATAAAAGTGAAATACGACCAGGGATTCGACGTTCTGTGCATTTCGATTCAGGGGCGCGCCCATTAACGAGAGGGAAGAGGAAAAACCGGCATCATTCTAGACTAGTACAGAGACGGAAGAGCTGCAGCTAACCCGCGTGCCCCTGGCGGGGGAATCACGCGGCCACTTAAGATCTCCTCGGGAGTGACCCGCTCTCGGTAGTATTTTGCATTCTTTCCGGATTGTGCGACAAGGAGCGTTCCTTCCAAAGACGCACCTGCGAAAAAACCCTGACTTCGGCTGTAGGTGTAAACTGCGGCGACAGGAAGAACCCCTGCTTCCGCCGCGCGTCCTACCGGGCCTGCCGCAACGCTCAGCGCACCGCCGAACTCCACGTTTCCCCCTCGCGCAAACGCCCGAACCGCCGCTTCCGTATTGAGGATGATTATGAACTCCGTGACTTGGCCGCCGACCTGAAAGCCGAATCCACCCCCACCGGTGGCGATCGCGGAAGGACCGCTCCAACCGCCCGCCGGCAGTCTCGCGATCACGACGCCTTCACCGATTCTGCCGCTCACGCCGAAGGCCCCTTTCAGTACTCGAATCACAGCGATTCCTTTGGCATCCCGAAGTACGACCTCGGGAATCGAGCGCTCCGGGATCCGAGTGAAATCCTGAATCATTCCCGTACAATCTCTTACGGTGAATTCCATGGAAGCCGCGAAGGCCGAGCAGCCTGCAAAATAAACAAACAGACCCAAGAACACGATTCCGAGATGTCGCGCGCCGGACTGACCATAAGCCGTCCGTACATACGCAAAAAAGGATAAAAAATCTTTCATGTGATTACAAAGTGGGAGCCACACTACCGTCCAGTTAACGAGGTTAAAAATGCGGATTGTGCGTTTGTCGATACGGGCTGGCAAGGAAGAAAGGAAGGAAATTGGGCCTTGGGCACCGATATCGATTACCTCAGGGAACTCGTCCGCCACTGGCACGGCACCAGGCTCAGACTCCTCGGTTGGGCGGATCATAACATCAGCCAACGGTTTCTAATCTAAAATGGCAACGAACCGGAGGTCCGGTCGTCGCTCCCCCACTCCTCCCTTCCCCACCCTCTTCTACGGGCGGAAATTGATCGTCCAATAAATCGAGTTGTCGAGCTGACGTCCGCTGCCTGGACTAACTAACCCACTGTCGTCGTCTGAGACGTTGGCTAACGCGGTTTAGGGTGGTAAGACAATCGCGATAATCGTTGACCAATACGCGTACCGTCTTACATTTTCATCGTGGGCATTACCTCAACGAGCACCATCTCATCCAAAGGCCAAACCGTAATCCCGGCCGAAATTCGCAGGAGGCATGCACTGACAGAACAGTCTCGGCTCGCGTGGATCGACGATGGGAGCAGCATCCGGGTTGTTCCCCTGCCGGAAGGCCCACGCAAATACGGGCGCGGCATAGCTAAAGGTATGAGGCTTTCCCAGCGACTTCTGGCGGAACGCGCCAAGGATAAGAAGCGTGAACAAGCTCGACGCCGTCCTTGACACATCCGCGATCATTTGTCTGCTCGAGGATGAGCCGGGCGCGGATCTGGTCGAGCAGAAGATCGCGGCGGCCGGAGCAGGCAATATCAAGCTTGGAGCAAGCTTCGTTAGTTTGACGGAGACATTCTACATTACGCATCTAAGCCAGGGAAAGGGGCGGGCGGAGGAATTCGTCGCTGTCGTTAAATCATGGCCCATGAAGATAATCTATCCCGACGAGAGCCTTTGCCTCGCTGCCGGCGAGATAAAAGCAACTCAGTCTGTTTCGCTGGCTGACGCTTTCGTGGCGGCCATAGCCCAGCTAACTTCAGCGGTCTTGATCCACAAGGATCCGGAGTTTGAGCGGTTGAAAGGGACAATTTCTTTGCAGGCACTGCCGTACAAACCATCCACAAGGAGGGCATCACGATAATCGACAGCTATCACATCGCTATCGACTACACTAACACACACAGGTTGGAGCGCTCCTTGGCAAATGATCCGCGCGGGCCAGATCCATGAGCTCGCAGGGATCGTAATAAGCGTCGAAGGTTCCCGAGGGGGCAGAGCAAATCGAGACGATTCGCCTACTTTCGGGACCCGCTAGCCCTGAAGCGCCATTCAGGTCAGCCCGATTGAAATGCTGCCCGAAAGCGCTTAGTTACAGAGAAGGGAACATCGGCGGCATCGAAATTCTGAACGCGTTGAAGCGGTTAGAAATTCTCACTCGTTTATCAAGTTGAAAATTTCTTCAAATTCCCTGGTTGAATCTCCCTGGAGATTGCCCATCGACTCCAACTTTCTCAGGAGGACTTCGGCGACACGGGCGTCAATCGTCTCTTTGGCGACCACCCAATAGACCTGGGCAAACTTCCCGTCGCGGTGGCTGCGGCCGTCGATCTGGTGAGCCTGGATGGCGGACCATCGCAAATCATGATCGATTTGACAGCGGGGGACATTGTTTCCGCCGTTGTTGGTTTCGCCTTCATGTAATGAGATCCCTTCAGCGATGTTGAAGAGCATGACTTCAGTTTCTCCGCGCTGATAGCGTAGCCGCTCGCTCTCTTTTGACTGAGACGTTTTGGTGCGCTGTCCGTCTATGCGGGCGTGCTCGATCTTTTTCTTTGCGAGAGCCGCTTCCATCGCATCCATTGTCGCGAGGAATTCGCAGGAAATGGCGACCTGGCGACCGTTGTCCAATAGCTCCTGGCAAAGCTCGATGGTGTCTTCCACTTTGAGGAGCGACGATTTCTGCCGGAGCCGGATGACAGCCTCGTTTTGAACGAGCGTGGCCCGTTGTTTACTGAGACTTCCGATTCCTTCGAGTGCCTTTTTAAACTCTTTCCAGGCAAGTCTGTAGAGGTGCTTCGCCCTTCCATCGAGTTCGACAAAATGAACGATGCGGTTCACTTCGGGCCATCCGATCAGGTCGGCGGGTCGGCGCCGCAAGGCTGCCTTTACGCCTTTTTTGTCCGGATCAAACAAAAGTCGGCGAATCTCTGCCTCGTCCTCCTTTCCACCTGCCCATTCCCAGGCACCGAAAGCACCCCTTGAAACGCCAGGCAGATTCTGAGCACACCATTGCTCAAAATCTTTGGTAGTGAGAGCCCTGTCACCGGTCTTCCTGGCCAGGATTGGAAGCAAGTACCCGAGTTCCAGCGGATTTTGCCCAGCAGTGGCCGAAAGCCAGAAGATCATCTTGGCGCTTTCGTAGAGTTTGATGGAGAATTTGGACCTCAGAGCGCTCAGGTTCTTAAGCGCGTGGGATTCGTCAAAGAGAACAACATCGAATTTTTCGCTCGCCGCCCCTCGCCGGGCCAAGTCTCTCTTGCTAATCTTTTTCGTACCTTTGCGAGGTTTGGTCTCAAAAATTTTGCCCAGACGGTCATAGTTCAATATGACTACTTCCTCGACCCATCGATTGGTCCCCATCCATCGGATACTGGAACGCCAGTTGGCGACAACGCCGAGGGGGCAAACGATAAGTATCTTCCTTTTCTCCTCAGAACTTTCGAGGATCTTGAGAATACTGGCCCAGGCTGCGAAGGTCTTTCCAAGACCAATATCATCGGCCAGAAGAAAGCCTGGATAACCCTCTTTGTAAGCAAGGAATATCTCCGTGACCGCCTCGAGCTGGTGCGGTTTGAGGGTGATCTTTTTCTGCGGAGGAACCTCCTCGAACGATTGACCATTCAGTTCCCTCTGGATCTTCTCTTCCCAACTGAACTCTTTGGGTTCGAACCCGACAAGTTCGATTGGCAACTCATGTCCCAGCCTTTTATCGAAGAAATAGACTCTATTCTCGGAGTCCCACCGAGCTCCGGCCTTTGCAGCGATATCCCGATAGGTAAAAGGGATATCCAGGATGATTTTTGCGAACGGCCCATTTCCTTCCGTTGCAGGCCGAAACTGCTCCAGCTCTTCGGGAAGAACCTCGCCGGGAAAGTACCAAAGTTTCTTTCTTAAATCCCAGCGGGCGCCGAAAAGCTTGGCCACATCTTTTTGAGCGTAAGAGACTTCGAGATAGACCATCTATTTGTGCCGGAGAGACGTTAGAGGTTACTAGCTTTTCGACTTTTGACGAGTTCGTTATTCGTAACCCTCATACTGTCCGTACCTAGTGCACCATCTCCTGAAAGCAATGCAATAAAGGTGTAATGACGGACGTGGCCGAGCGAATCCAACCACAATCCATAGGAATTCCTTGCGGTGCCACCACCACATATTGTATCTAAGGGCCATATGAAGCATTCTCCCGAAGCCTTGCGTTCCGCCAACCTTTTTGAGGCCGGCTGCGGCTATCTCGTAGTGAGCAGGTTTAGGGCCGACGGCCGCGTTGAGGCTGGGTTTTTCCTGCTTGACGTATTTTGCCTGGGTGTGAAAGACGCGGGTTACCGTCAGTTCCACAGTATTGCCGATTACCAGGAAAGCCTTATAGATCGGCTCTTCCCAGATGGGAACTCGGTCCGAATGACGCCGGGCGCCGCGCGCAAGTTGACTGAGGACGCGATCAGCTATGCCAGGGGACTCGGGTTTTCGCCGGGCGCCGATTATAAAAAGGCGAGCCGCGTTTTCGGCGGCATCACAACGGCGGACTGCGATGAACAATTTAGGTTCGGCGAAAACGACAAACCACTCTACATCCAGGGGCCGTCGGACTCGCGGGCGAGCGTCGGGAGAATTCTGCGCGCGCTCGAAGCCCGGTGCGGCGAAGGCGGCTACCATTACATCGTTGTCGCTGATGACTTCGAGCCCCTCGACGGCGAAGAGGAAAACGGCGAACGCGCCGTCACCGATCCTGTCGGTCGAACAGGGCCCGAGCGGATGGCCGCTGGACTCCGCGCCAGTCAGCCCGGCACGAAGGTTCGGATCAATCCGCCGGGTCGCCCAAAGGTTTCCGACGCGATCTGGCTGATAGCCGAACCGCTGCTGGAGTCCGCACCGGATTACGAATCGAAGGAAATGATCCTTAAACTCACGACGCTGGCTTGGAATTTCACCCTGCTTGACCCGATTGAGCAGAGAAAGATGCTCGTGAAAATAGCCGATCTGCTCCAATGGCCCGAGGGAATGGAGATGTTCTACTACCTTGCGGACCGTAAGGCGCTTCTCTTCCCTGAAGAGGAACGCGTTATCTGCAAGGTCGAAATGGAGTCCGCATTATACGGCGATGTGGCAGTGCGAGTTGCGTCGGCGATGTAAGTCATTTTCCGGTGGATTAGGATATAGACCAACGATTTCGCCTGGGTAACTCGCCATTTGTTGGAGGGTCATACGGAAAGACCGCCGCCAACCGGTGGAGGAAAGTTAGGACAGCCAATTTGGGTTTACCGGTGTCATCCGGTAGACCTCCGATTTGGCTCCGACTTCGACTCCCCACTAACGACAAAAACCAGTTAGAGAAAGAATCGATTGAATTTCCTGCTTGAGCTGTGCTTTCTTCTTCGCCGTCAGTAGAAGCCGGGCCCAGAGCGGAGCAGTCCCGTAAATTTCGACCTTTTTCGTGTGGAATCTCACCTCAAATGTCACAGGTTCGGCCGTAAGGTGTAGCACTTTCCCATCCAGTTCGTCCCATTGGTAGCTTATCGGGGAATTAGTTAAATAAACGTTTTGAACGATGTGCAGATTAAGCGCTTTACGTCTGGCAGAGGTAAGCGGCTTGTCAATAGGTATATCGTATAACTTCTCTTTCATCGATCCGTGCGGAGAAGAATTGGGAGTTAGTTAAGAGCGGAATTAACAGGTAAGGCACTCTTAGAAAACGCGCTGATTTTCCTGTTGCTTCCAGCAACAGGAGATTTTCGTTTGCTATTGATCGCCGCATTTTTTGCCTTTCGACGGACCGTCTGAACGGCGGAATTGTCCAGCTTGGTCAAAGCCGCTTTCCCGGTCCTCGAACTTAGCTCAGGGGTGTCGATTCCGGACGCACGAGATCCCGATAATCGGGAATTAAGAATCCAGGCCTCTGAGGTTTGGGCTGCGATTTTGCGGTTTCCTCCGTTCCCAGCACCGGACGGCGTTCCCGGAGAAACAGAGCTCTTCTTCGCTCTTGAGCGGCTGGCGGCGAGACCGCCCGGTTGACCCGAAGGGGTCCTGCGCCTTCTTTTCTTCGCCCTAGGTCTTCCGACGGGGAGGGCTAATTCGGCTTGGTCGGTCAATTTTTCCGGATCCCACATCCATAACGTCAGGTCGGTCAGTTCGAAGCCTAGCCTTTGCAGGATATATCCCACGATGTTACCCGCTCTAGGCCAATTTGCTCCGACCGCGACGCCGGCTCCAAAGGCAAGCAGCCCACTAAGAACGACCTTTCGTCTTGGCATAGGCGGAGCATCCCAGATTCTCCTGCAAAAAGCAACGACATTTGTATACTATTTCGGTAGTCTATTTTTCTTTCCTCTTCTTCGCGCGCTTGACAGCCCGGGGGCCGATCACGATGATAACCGAAATTTAGCCACACCCTCATGAGCGCATCAGCTGCCCTAACCCGCAATCCTCTGGTCGAGCCCGGCACTAAAACCAAGAAGTTGTCTGCTCGCGGCAAACCTTTAAAGAAAACAGCCGTCCGTGAGAGTTCTCCGGCGGAAGGAAAAGCTGCCCGGAACGGAACTCGTAGTTCCGGCAAGAAGGTGCTCGGCCCGGCGAAATCACGCACTTCTCAAATCCTGCGAAATCTTTTAGCAAATAATCCAGATGTTCAAGAATTCACGGTAGAAATGATCATTGATTCGATTGGCGAAAGTTCTTTTGGAACTTCGCTGATGTTTTTCGCAATTCCTGAAGTCGTGCCGATACCGGTTCCAGGCTTAGCCGCGATCGTAGTGATCCCAACCGCCGTCATTTCCGCCCAAATGGCCTCTGGCCAAAAGCAGATCAGACTCCCGAAGTTCATCCTAAAAAAGAGCGTGCCGCGCAAAGCTTTGGCGGCCGCCATTCACGCGATTCTTCCCCTTTTGGAGAAAGCGGAAAAAGTATCGAAACCGCGATGGAAATGGGCTACGACTCCCCTGGCAAGACGGCTTTTGGGCGTCTTCATTTTCATTCTCGCTCTTTCCATCGCATTTCCCATACCGGGCTTCAACATGCCGCAGGCGATCTCCTCCTTCATTATCGCGATGGGATTGGTTGAGGACGACGGAATATTGGTTCTTACAGGCGTTGTGGCGGGAATCGCTTCCCTGGCGCTGCTCGGGGGTGTGGTCTTCGGGTTGTTTTCCTTTCTGGGACTTGGCCGACCATAGACGGTAAGAACCTTTCGGCGCTTTCAGGTAAAGAGCCTCAGTTTGTCCGCCTGTTGCGGTATTGTTTAGCCAACGCGGCAGGTTCGCGTGGGCGATAGATTTCGAAGGCCAGGAAAGCCGAGCTTTCCATTGTTTGGCCCACGGTCTCCGGAACGGCGACGATTCATCGAGGGGGCAGAAAATTTGACAAAGCAGATCTTTTTAGTAGGAATTGATCTTGCTTAAATCGATCTGCTCTTTTACATCACTCCCATGGATGATTTTGCCTCGATCCTTAACGATCAGTTGAAACAGCTGAAGGAGGCAGTTCGAAAGCGAGGGCGAGTAAACCTCCTGGTAGCAGGCAAAACAGGCGTTGGCAAAAGCACATTAATTAACGCTGTATTCCAAGGAAATTTTGCCAGTACCGGCCACGGGAGACCGGCGACCAAAAATACCAGAAAGATAAAAAAGAAGGGCATTCCGCTTTATATTTTCGATACCCGAGGTCTCGAGCTGGACCGATTTCCAGAATCTCTCGAAGAGCTTGAGGACCTCATCTGTGGGCTGGCTCAGTCAGAGGATGCTAACGACCATATTCACTGCGCCTGGCTTTGCCTTTCGGAAGACGGAAGGCGGATTGAGGACGCCGAAATAAGGCTGCTGAATTTGCTGGCCAAGCACATTCCTGTCGTGGTGGTCATCACCAAGTCGCGAGCAGACAATGGTTTTCGATCCGAGGTCCACCGACTGCTGCCGAGAGCCAGCAATGTTATTCGAGTGCGGGCCATTCCGGAACTGCAGGATGATGGACATGTCTTGGCTCCGATGAATTTGACGGACCTCGTCGAGTGGACCATGCACGTTATTCCAGAGGGTCAAAAGAATGCCTTTGCGGCAGCGCAGAAAGTCACGCTGCGGCTAAAAAGAGAAAGGGCTCATCTCATCGTGGCAAGCGCGGCAACCGCAGCTTCCGGTATCGGGGCGTTTCCGATACCTTTCGCTGACGCCTATCTCCTGGTGCCCATTCAGATTTCGATGCTGGCTAGCATTACCGCCACCTTCGGGTTACCCGTTGATACCGGCTTTTTTGCGACACTGGTCAGTTCTACTTTGGCGGGAGGCGGAGGAACCCTGGTGGGGCGTTCGTTCCTGGGCGCGTTCTTGCTTTTAATTCCGGGGGCAGGCCCTATCCTTCATGGACTCATTTCAGGGATTACGGCAGGTGTATTCACCACCGCATTTGGTGAAGCTCATATCGCAGCCATCTCTTACCTGATCAGGGACAATCCTAACAATAGCCCGACGGCCGAAGAGATTGCCAGCCGGCTCCGAGAAGAAATGAGCAGACGAAATCCATTCACCATAAAAAAACCGAATCCAAGTTTGAATTATTCGTCCCCACTTTTATTACAAGCTAGAACTTAATGAACGATCGACCAGGTCATTTCGATCTTCTGAAATCTATCTCATCCCAGTAAAGACGCCGCAGCTCGAAGAACCAAAAATATCGATTGCACCTGTCATGCCACCAAGGTAATTCCAAGCGAGAATTTATGAGTACAAAAACAGAAAAGGCCGCGGAGACCAATGCGTTCTCCGCTTTGGGAGAGGCGCTGGAATCTGCCGCTGAGAGATTCGAGGAAGGCTCTACCGTTGCCCGTCAGTCGGCAAAGGAAGCGGCGCAAGCTACGCGAAAAGTATTTGCGGGGGGAGTGTACAATACCGCCTATTGGGTTTCCTATGGGTTGGTCTACAGTACCGTCTATCTGACGGAACTATTGCCCGAGGAAAATTCATTGCGACGGGGCTTGGAACAAGGTGCCACAGACGCTCAGATTAAGGCTCATGCCGAGAAGAAGGAGGAACCCGTCACTTCTTCCGCACGGGCAACGAAAACAAAACCGAAAAGCAGAAGTCGGAGTGTCACAAAGCAGGGTACTCCAAAGGCCTCTCAAGCTAGTGCTGCCGCGGCGAGCTAAAGCGATAGGAAGTTCAGTTTGTCCACCTCGCGAGAGATTGCCGTAATCCCCGAGAAGAGCCGTCCGCGAACTGGGGTTTTACCCCTCGAGGAAGTTTTATTGCCCGGTTTGCGGATTCAGGTTCTGGGCAGCGAACCGGTTTTACTCCTTTCTGGGGAGTCAATCGCCGAGGCCGCCAAGGTGCCTACGCGACGACAGCTGATCAATCGCTTTTTCTCCATTTCATCGCTTAAATCTTTGCGGCTCAATTGGCGCAAGGGTCAGGTCCACTTAGAATTCGCCGCGCATCCAAATTCGACGGCCAAGGTGCTGACGGCGCTCTCTTCAGCGATGGGAGGACGCCCGCCCGCCGCGCTGCCACTTCTTCACGAAGAAGTTATCCTTCGCAACAAAGGTCTCTCTTCCTTTGAAATCCACAGACTCGGCTCAGGTCTTACACTTTGGCGGATTGATATGCCGTCGACCAGATTCTACAGATTAGCGCATCCCTTATTGCGCTCGGATGTCGTCCGGAAAGAAGTTCTTAACGAATTGGGCACGCTTTCGGATGTTGTTCATCAATCTTTTTCTGTTCTGTTGTCGGGTGGCGACTCGCTTCTGGTTTTTGTCCGGCCCCATCGGATAGATCCGGCCGTTTTTCAGGAGGTCTTGGATCCGGTTCTGACTCGATGTCTTTCCTCAGGCTCGACTCATCGTGCGACCAAATTGCCCGAGATGATGGTCAACACAAATCTGGCTCTAGCCCCCTTTGCTGATTTTTTGTTTCCTCCGCTCGGTATAGTCAATTTGGCGTTGACCACCATCATCAGTCTCAAATACATCCCTCGCGCCGTGATTTCTCTGTGTAAGGGCAAGTTCACGGTCGAACTTCTCTATCTCGCAAGCACCCTTTTGACGGCAATCACTTTCGAATTCCTGCCAGCGGCAGTGATGTACTGGTTCATGCAGTTTTGGCCTCGCAGGACCGGGCAGCTATACGAGTTGCATCATGCGAAATTCCTCGCCCGATATCGCCGTCTTCCGCGTCGAGTTTGGGTGGAGCGAGATGGGGCTTCGGTCGAGACGCGATTAGAAGAGCTATCACCGTCCAGCATCGTGAACCTCACCGCGGGAGATACCGTTCCTGGCGACGGGATCATCGTAAGCGGCTCTGCTCAAATAAATGAAGAATTCCTCAACGGTGCCGCAGATGACATTTACAAAACCCCGGGAAATCCGATTTACGCGGCGAGTCGCATCGTGGAGGGGGCCGTTCGGGTAAAGATTAGCTCGGTGGGTGCCGACACCGCTGTGGCGCGTGTTGCTCTTTATCATCGTGAAGCCCTGCGGCGCCAGGATTCTGAACACCATGCGGGCGATCTGGCAGATCGCACTACCTTGCCTATCCTTCTGTTAGGTGCAGCAGCCTTGGCGCAGGGAGGATTGTCCATGGCCAAGGCGACGATTCGCCCTGATTACATGACGGGGCCGGCAATTGCCGAAAAAATGTCCGGTTTGGCGACCGTAATCCGAGCCGCCAACCGTGGGATCGTGATCTCGGGAAATTCTTATTTGGAAAAATTGACTCGATGCGATTCGATCGTTTTCGACGACAGCATCGGGTGGCGGACACCCGAAACCGGCCAGGAGACTTTTGTTCAACAGGCTCTCAAGCAGGGGTTCACCGAGATCATCTTTTTCTCAAGCGATTCCAAGAAATCCGCGGCAGAGCTGGCCGGAAGTTTGGGCGTCCTTGTCGTTCGAGAGAACAGTTCCGCCGCCTCAAAACGAGCTTATATTGAAGAACGGCAAAGAGCCGGCCATTCGGTCATTTACGTCGGAGACTGCAGCAAGGAAGGCGCAGTCGCTGAACAGGCGGACGTGGCTATTTCCGTATTGGAAGCGCCTTATAACAAAACCAGCAAAGGTACAATTGCTTTCCTTTCTCCGGATTTGATCAAGATCCTCCAGCTTCGGGCCATCGCGAGGGAAGCGATCGACGAATTCAAGCTCGGTTTTCGTCTTAGCCTGGCTCCAAATCTCGCTGCCGTTTTCGGTGCACTCTTTTTGGCCAGCCCGACCTCTGTCGCCGTCCTCTTAACCAACCTTGGCATGCTGGCAGACTACGTTCGATCTGGCACCATCTTGTATCGAGCCGAGACCGAAGAGCAAGATTAGTCCCCACCGCCGCAGGGGTGTAGGATTCGTCAGCGAGCCGCCCGAAATCCCCCTTGACCCGCTTTCGCTCACGCCGATCGGTTCCCTCTACACTGGCCGTTCGTGCGGAGTCTCCGCATCGAGGTCGTGCTCGCTGTAGTCTTCGTGTTCTTCTACCTCGTGGGCGCCGTCGTCGGAAGTCCCCTCCTCCGGGTCATGCTCTTCGGATTCCGGACCGAGTTCAGTGGCCATTTTTGACTCCATTCGAGAGATCAGCTCATTCAGCCGTTTTAAATGATTTCTGTAGACGTAACCCGTGCCGAAATTCGTGGTGAGCCCCACAATCAAGGTGTCGAACCCGCCCAGAAAGGCACCGGCGACGCAGAACAGATTCAGCACAAACACCGACCGATACCCATCCTTGAGCAAGGCGCGGTGCAGCCGGCCGATGCGCCTCAGCGGGACAAGTCCGCGCAGGCTGGGAAGCAACAGGATGACGTCTGCCGCATCATGAGGCACAGTTTGCGATCCCGCCACCGAGATACTGACCGTGCTAGCTGCAATACACGGGAGCGCTTCCGGCGAACTACCATTGCCAATCCACATGGTGCGCCTTCCGAGATTTTCCAGGATACGAACCTTGCCCTCGGTGTCGAGATCGCCGATGCAGGTCAAGACGCCGATTCTGTGGCCTATTTCTTCAGCTTCAGACTGAGGTTTGCTCGAGATATAGAGAAAGCTGGCCCGCGGATTACGTGCTCGAAGGGTCGCGATCACTTCAGTCGCTTCGGGTTCGCCCTTTCGGTGGAATGTCACGGCGCCCAAAACGATGCCGTTCACCGACACCCAAAGAGGGCGCATCGTTGGATCGTCATGGGGAATTCCTTCCGGATCGTCTCCACCGCCCTGATGGGCCCATGCGGTCGGCGAATTCGCGATGGCAGACTCCACCGCCGCAGGGATTTCAACCCCGCTGGCGGCGACATAGGCAGGAGTAGCCACCTCCACCAATTGATCGCGATCGTCACGGTAACGAATCAACCCTGCCTGCCGGGCACGATCGCTGATTTCCAA
Organism: uncultured Verrucomicrobiae bacterium; assembly: GCA_963742335.1. GTDB lineage: Bacteria > Verrucomicrobiota > Verrucomicrobiia > Chthoniobacterales > JAFAMB01 > JAFAMB01. Next base: position 53,723 of record CAVULL010000013.1, on the reverse strand, counting down.
AAGCGGCGCACGATCCTTGGCGCATCGCTCGAGCAGGGCTCGAGCGCGCTCGTTCTGAAAGGCTGGAAAAGCCGAGGCGGCGTAACTTAGAACGATGTTCGCCGGCACGTCCACATCCGCAATCACTTCTCCTACTTCGATTCGTCCGCGCGTCAGCGCCGACGAATCATCTAAGACATAAATGTCGGTCGCCGGCAACCGGTCGATCGCGGCAGGATCGCGAAATAGAATGCCCCGGCGCAACGCATCGCTGAGGGCATAGAGCGCTGCAAGCTGCGCGCTGAGGCGGGGTCCGGTGGCATAATCAGGGCGGATGGTAGCCTGTGAGGGCAATACCATTCCCGTAAGCAACAGATTCAGACCTGAAATAGCAAGAGCCGGAGCTACCATTCGATTGGCAATTTCATCGGCCTCAGCGGAAGAAGGCAGACGTGAGATACGCCCATGCGGCAATTGCTCACCGATATAGCCAGTCAGGGTATCAGTGCCCAACTTGCTGACCCTGACCATGATTCGCCCGGCCCGCAAGAACGTGGAAGCGTACACCCTGTCGCCGGGCGCTTTATCCAACGCACCGGCCCTGCCGGTCAGGGCCTCTTGGTCGACAGCCGCCAGACCCGCTGAAATGATCCCGTCGACCGGCACAATTTCCCCTTCGTGAACCGCTATGGTATCACCCACCTTCAGCCTTTCGATATCTACTTCCAACTCCAATCCGTCGGCATGCACAAGCCGCGCCCAAGTCGCCCGCTGTCGGTGGGTGGCAAACAGGCGGCGTTGGCTCTTGGTCATCGTCTGATAGGCCCACCGAGGCCACAATTGCATGAGAAGAGCCATCATCGACGCTGAAAAGGGCAAACCGCTTAAAAGAGTAAAGGTCAGCGTTCCAGTGTACAAAACCGGGAGCCCAATCTTTCCGTGAGCCAGCAATTTCAGAGCACTGAGGACATTTGAAAATCCATAGATGGCAACTCCTGCCACGGCAAAAGGAAGCAATGCCGGCACAAAAAACTGGGCGACAAAAGAAGTCGTGATCAAAGTGGAAGAAGCGAAAAACCGTCGACTTGGAGGCGGACCCTCCAAGCCATTCAGCAAACGGGGTAACGCATTTTCCAAGTGGCGAATCAATCGATCCACATTGAGACGGCGCGGATTGAAATGGACGATCACGCTGGACGCCAAGATGTTCGTTCTGCAGGCGCGCACACCCAGGATGGCGGTCAACTCTTCTTCGAGCCGATAGGCGACATCCTTGCGGTTACGCAGAACAGGATGGGCGAGTCGCACGCGGTCTTCAGTCTGCAGGCGCAAGTACCAGGTCGAGAGGGAAGAACCGACACGACCGACCCGGATTGGCAGCGCTGGTGGTCCATCCAGGTACAATAGATCGACTCCAGAGGCGGTGGCCTGGTACTCACTTCGAATTTCATCCTCACGGTCGAGATAAGTTTTCGTGGACTGGGTGAGCACCCTCTTGAGCTCACGCCAGATCGAAGGCGCGTCCTCCGACGATCCATATTTGAGGCGCCCTACTCCGGCCCGGCGATCGATTTCAACGGCCGATATCTCCTCCAGCATGAAGACCCGCGACAGAAACTGTCGAAGATATTGAGTGACGGGATCTCTAAACAACTCGTCGCTCCAGATGGCTACGCCGTCGTGCTCACCGGCAATCCGAGTCCTTGGAAATACCGCCGGGGGTTGAAATTGCTCCTCCACAGCCTCGAGATTCAATAACGGCGCCCCCGCGACCAGCGTTGGCCTCTTTTTGGATCTGCGTTTGGTCGGAACTTTAACGGACATCGTGCGCTAACCCTTGGGTGGTATTTCGTTAAACCAGCTAGTTCGCAGCGAATTCTCAACCACTCGCCCGATCTGGCAGCAAAATAAAAAGGCTACTTACAAAGTCAAGATGTAGCGGCCATTTAGTGATAACTGGTTCGAGGATCTGAAAAGTATCGCTCATAGGCCTCCCGCGCAGCGACGAAAAACTTGACTCTTTTAGTAGGCTTTCTATTTTGCTGCGATGTCAAGGAAGCGTCTCCGACGGCCAGCCGGGAACGGAAGAAATCATCTTCTTCGTTCCATGCTCCCGTTTCGGTTTCTCTAAGGTCAATCCCAATGTCTTCCAAAGTTCCAACCCGCGGTTCAAAAAAGAAAAGGAAGCCCCAAAAAAAGACCGACTCCGGTTCAATGGTCTTCGGTCCGGAAATAGGAGCTCGTTTGCAGCGCGGAATCGACAAGCGGTGGCCAAATCTGCGCGGAAGACTTTCTTCATGGATACGAGTGAGCCGCGAAAAACTTGACGATCTGTACTCCGCTGCGGCTCAAGCTATTCATGAGCACAAAGAGGCTTTTGAAGATCGGCTCGCAGAAAGAAAAGCTCACTCCCGCGCTGCAATCCGCGAAAGCCAGGAACAAAGCGCGCCTGAACGCGCCACGCGGCGCGGAACCCGCAAAGCGACCAAGGATGAACTGAGCAAGAGTTCCGCGGTGCCTGTTTCGTCCAAGAAATCGAAGCGTTCCTCACCGAAACCTCGTTCCTGAACCGCCGTAATGTTACGTCTAAAAACATCTGCCCTTTCCTCTCCCGCTTTTGTGCTGGCGAAGACTATCAATTCCGAAGATTCTGTTGCCCCTGCCTCACGCCGATCCAAGCGACAGCCTATCCGAACGGTGGCGCTCAACGGCCACCAACCGATCGTTCCGCTTTCGCCAGTTCGGGATATTCAAATTTCCTTTCCAGGATCTGGCCGCGTTCAGATCCATAGTGCTGCCCTTTTTTCTAATGCTCACAGCTTATTCTCCCGCCAATTCATGGAACGGGCCTTCCTCGCTTCTGAGGTAAAATCCGTGAAAATCGACGGTCGCAAGCAACGCGCAGAAATCTCAATCCGCACTGCTGAAACTTCGCTACGCGAATTCGTCGGAAAGATGTCACGCCTCTTTTCACAAAACGGCGATTCTTCGATTAGCCAATCGCCGCTGTCTTTTCCCAATATCCTGCGCGATTTGAAAAAGAATGTGGTCCGAGTTTATCGACATGGAACGGTTCTCTCGACCTGGTCAATCAAACACGAGACTGAAGGACGCATTCGCTTCCAAAACGTCGCCTTACACCGCAAACGCGACTTATGCCAGGCGATCGAGCGAGAATTGATGAGCGTTCCTGGAGTCGATAGCTACCACACCAATGATCTGACGGCGAGCGTCCTGGTTTATTACAATCACCGGCAAATTCAAAAGCATCAACTGGTTGAAATTCTCGATGAGGTACTTCATAAATCGGAACAACTTGGAACAACTCCCACCGATCTTGATTTCGCGCTGGCCACCGCATCGCTCGGCTTGGCGGCGGCCAGCCAATTCCTCGCTCCGGTATTTCTTCCCATCAGCGCGGGAGTCTTCATTTACTCAGTCGTTCCCAGTTTCAAAAGCGCCCACAAAGTACTTTTTAAAGAGAAGCGACTTGGAGTCGACGTTCTCGATTCGATCGTCGTTATTACTTGCCTCGGCACCGGCCAGATCTTTGCCGGCGCCGTTCTGGCATGGTGCCTGAGTTTCGGTCGCAAGCTCTTAAAGAAGACCGAAGACGATTCAAAAAAGATGCTTCTCAGCGTCTTTGGCAAACAGCCACGGTTCGTCTGGCTCTATCGCGAAGGCATCGAGATTGAAATCCCGCTCGAGAGGCTAAAACTCAATGACATCATCATTGTCCATACCGGAGAGACTATTCCTGTGGACGGGGAGATCGTGGACGGCATGGCGATGATCGACCAGCACGCTCTCACCGGTGAATCTGCGCCTGCGGAGAAGATTAAGGGCGATAAGGTTTTCGCGGCAACCATTATGCTGGCCGGCAAAATCCAGGTCGCGGTGACATCCACGGGCAGCGAAACCACATCTGCCAAACTGACCCGGATTCTGAATGACACCGCCGGTTACAAACTCCGCTCCCAATCGCACGGCGAAGAACTGGCCGACAAAGCGGTGATACCGACGCTGGCTCTGGCCAGTTTGGGGCTCAGCACCATCGGTCTAAACGGCGCCACCGCCATCATTAACTGCGACTTGGGGACCGGGATTCGTATGGCGGCTCCGCTTGGCATGCTAACTTCATTGACCCTCTGCGCGCAGCACGGCATTCTCGTTAAGGACGGAAGGGCGTTGGAATTAATGCGGAAGGTCGATACGTTTCTCTTCGACAAAACCGGGACGCTCACGCGAGAACAGCCGGAAGTAGGCCGCATCTTGACCTTCGGCTCGCACTCCGAACTGCAAATCTTGCAATGGGCTGCCGCCGCGGAAGACAAGTTCAGCCATCCGATCGCCAAAGCAATTCTGGCCAAATTCCAATCCCTTGGGCTCCCAATGGCCAGGACGGACGAGTCACAATATCACGTGGGTTACGGGATCACCGTCCATGTCGCCGGTCACACCATCCGAGTCGGTAGCGCGCGGTTCATGAAGCACGAAAACATCTCGTTGCCGGTTGAGCTCGACCACGAAATGGAAAATGTCCACGAAGAGGGTAATTCCCTGATTTTGGTAGCGGTCGACGGGGCGCTGGGGGGCGCGATCGAGCTGTGCGCCGCGACTCGGCCCGAAGCGATGGCTGTTATCCACGGACTGCGGGAACGCGGCGCTCAGCATCTGGCGATTATCTCAGGCGATCACGATCGTCCCACTCGGACGCTGGCCAGGAAATTAGGAATGGACCGCTACTTTGCGGAAGTCCTCCCGCAGGATAAGGCCAAATACGTAGAACTTTTGCAAAAAGAAGGCAGAACGGTCTGCTTCGTTGGAGATGGTATCAATGATTCAATCGCTCTGAAAAAAGCCAACGTTTCCATTTCCTTGCGCGGCGCTTCCACGATCGCCACCGACACCGCCCAGGTCGTTTTCATGGAAGAGAGCTTGACCAAGCTCTTGAGCCTGCGTGATATCTCACACGATCTTCAGCGCAATGTCGACCGGAGTTGGGGTCTGATAATCGTTCCCAATATCATCTGCGTCAGCGGGGCGTTTCTGGCCGGCTTCGGCGTCATGCACTCGATGGTCTTCAACCAGATTGGCGCCGTCTTCGCCCTCATTAACGGTCTTCTCCCCCTTCGCAAAGTCGCCGAAGCCCAGGCGGAGAAAGATAGGATTATAGAGTATCTACCACCCATCGGTAGCTTCTCGGATCGGCGTGCAGAAATAACGACCCGTGGGAGAATTTGATCGCAGCCCCGAATGGCGCGAAGTGAAGGAGTGTTTGGGATGTTAATTGCCGGGGTCGGGTGCTTTTCGGAAGCGCCTTCACGGCTGGAGGCGTTTAATTAAATTCCAAAACCCAGGCTGAAGCCTGGTACGTGTTTAGCGCCGGTCATCCTACGGCCCGAAGGGCCCTCGCCCTGAAACTGAAGGGGCGGCAGATCGAACATAACAACGCGGCAATAAAGTCCAATTGTAGCACCTCTCAATTGCGCACTCTATTTTGCGCAACGATAGGTGCGAGATTCATCTGCTAGCCTCTCGCCCCTTCAGGGCGAATCGTTTATTTTCAAATTCCCAGGGTTGAAACCCTGGGCTGAGTCCTGAAGCCCCTTCGGGGCATAAATCATTCCCCAACTAAACGAGGGGCAAGTCCCGCGGGATCTTTAAGCAGTGACCCCCTTCGATGTCCAAACTGCAGGGCCCGAAGGGCCCAGATAGCTCAGCCGCTCAAAACGGTTCATAGCCGGGGCTTCAGGGCGGCCGGCCTTGCTTTTCGCTACGTTGCACCCTGGGTTACCTTCGTACATTGAACCAACGTGTGCCTTGCGAAGCGCCCCTGAAGGGGCTTCAGGGTGCGGCCGGGACGGTTCGCCTACCTTAGCCGACAGCTTTCGGGATGATCTCTCTATTGTTAGTCGTTGCTCGTCGTCGTTGCTAGTCTTCAAGGGGGCGCGAGGAAGGAGGCGATGCACTAGGAAAAGTGCTCCACGTCTTCGAATTTCAGGTCAATTTCATCCATCGAGCTCTTCATCTTCGGAAGCATCTTCGGAGAGCGTGCTTTCTGGATCAAAAGCCAGACAAACCCGACAGCCATATAAGCAACGAAGATCCAGATCAGCAAATTGTTAGGGAAGGAGGGGGGAGGAAACAAAGTGCTTCCAGGAATTCCAATCATGCCAAAAATAGGGAGGAGCATAAAACCGACTCCTGCCAGCGAGTAGAATAGGTGGGCTAGATGGAGCTTGCCTAGAGTGCGAAGATACATTGGCGCGGCAATCGAAACCAGAACGTAGACCAGCAAAAAACCGAAGCTGCAGAGCGTGCCAAAATAGCCCTGGGCATCAAAAGCATTGATCCCGGAAAGATAAACTCCAGCAGGAACGAGAAACGTAATTAAGGCAGAGAGGGCCACAGCTAAATGGGGCGTTTTGTTTGTCTCATGCGCTTCGCCGAAGGCATCGTGGAAGAGACCGTGGCGCGCCATCGAAAAAATTATCCTGGAAGTCGAATTGATGCAGGCAAGGGTGCAGGAAAAAAAACTTAGAAGTGCACCGATATTAATCAGGGTGCCCAGAAAACCCAGGCCGGTCTGCGGCGCAAGAATGGCGAGCGGTGCCTCGCTCTTGCCAAGGTCGACTCCGGAGTTTTTAAAGCCCAGAACGATCACGTAAGCCATGAAGAGAAAAAAAACTCCCGATAGAGCTGTGCTCTGAAGGAGCGATCGCGGAATTGTTCGTAGAGGGTCCTTCGCCTCGTCCCCCAGAGCGGTGGAACTCTCAAAACCGGAAAAGCCAAAGACGGCGAGGACGATCCCGGTGATGACGCCGCCCGGCGTAGCGCCTTTAAGCGTTAATTGAGCCACATCGACGGCGAAACCTTTGCGCATCCAGATAATTATCCCCAAGCCCAGGATAAAAAATATCGAGACGCCCTCAAAGATCAGCATCATCTTCGCCGAAAGCTTAATATCTCTCCAGGCGACGCCATAAGACACGATGACGCACAGAGCAAACAACTCCAGAACGTCTAAATGGATCCCAAGCGGTGCGAGCAACATCCGACCAAAAATCGCAAATCCGCAGAGCGTTGACATTCCCGTGACCATGTAGCCAAGCAGCAATCCCCATCCGCTGAGAACGCCTGCGATTGGCCCGAGCCCCTTGACGATATAGGTATAAAGTGAACCCGGAGAGGCCGAGCGCCGGGCAAACTGGTTGATGTTAAAACAGACAAAGAGCAGCCCGATGGTGGCGAGGAGAAAGCTAAGCCATGTACCGTTGCCGGCACTGACAAAGATTAAGCCCAGAATCGCTGCCGGAACAGTAGAGGGAGCAATGACGGAAATCGATTGGGCGATTACCTCCGAGTACGAGAGATAGTCTTTCTTGAGATTTTGTGAGGTTTCAGGTGGTTGCACGAAAGCGGCCATGTAGATAATCGATTTAAATTTTTTAAACAGTCGAGAGCACTCAACGGCCAGCCTTGACCGAGCGACAGAGAGACAAACTCACCTCGGCTCCTCTTGTCGCTGACCCTTCCAGAATTAATATTCGCTCCAGATGGAAAAAGGACTGGTATTCTCCTACTAAGCGAGTAGAGATATCGTGTTTTATTGAAGGATGTCAACAGCATCATTTAGTCCCTTTTTCCTGCAAATTCCGGCGGGCGGTCTTCATCTTCCGAAAGGCAACCCGGCCTCGCGGCGTCATTTAATTTTCCTTTTGAAGGAAATCCCCCGATCATGAGGACAACGAAATGGCTTAATACGTTTGCTCTTGGACTGGCGGCCATCGCGGTAGGTCTGGTGGCGTTCAAGAACTACCAGGGAAACAAGATCAATCCCCTTCTTAATGTTTCCTATGACCCCACTCGCGAGGTATACAATGAGATCAATACCAAATTCCTCGCGGGGTACGAGGCTGAATCCGGGGAACGCTTGAGCATTGAGCAATCTCACGGCGGGTCTTCTCGCCAGGCCCGGGCGGTTGCCGAGGGCCTGCCGGCGGACGTCGTAACGCTGGCCTTGCCCTCGGATATCGAACTCCTGTCTAAACGCGGGCTCATCGCCGGCAATTGGAAAAGCCGGTTCCCGCACAATTCACAGCCTTATTCGTCTACGATTGTTTTTGTGGTCCGGAAGACCAATCCGATTGGAATCAAAGATTGGCCGGATCTGATCAAGCCTGAGGTCACCGTGGTCACACCGGATCCCAGGACCTCGGGCAATGGTAAGCTGAGCCTCCTGGCCGCCTGGGGGTCGGTGATTTATCGAGGCGGAAGCGAAGATCAAGCGCGCGACTTTGTCACGAAGCTCTACCAACATGTACCACTCCTTGGTCAGGGAGCTCGCGAGTCCTCAACGACGTTCGCATTGGCCAAAGAAGGTGACGTGCATCTGACCTGGGAGAATGAGGCGCTCCGGGAAGTGGCGGAATCCAAAGGGGAACTTGAACTTATTTATCCTCCGGTAAGTATCCTGGCCGAGCCAAGCGTTGCCTGGGTTGATGCGAATGTAGCAAAGCACAAATCGGAATCTGCGGCCAAGGCCTACCTGGGGTATCTGTTCACTGAACCTGCGCAGGAAATCTTTGCCCGAAATGGCTATAGACCTGTCAGTCAGGCGGTTTTAAAAAAGTATCAGGATCGGCTGCCGTATATCGAACTTTTCCCGATAACCCTGGTAGCCAAAGACTGGGCTGACGCCCAATCAAAGTTCTTCGGCGACAATGGGATATTCGAGGTTATCCACCCTGCCCAAACCAAATGACCTTACCCTTCAATCTACGGTTTACTTATACGGGCGACACCGCGCGGCGCGATCTGGTGGCAGGCGCTACGGTCGCCGCCATTGCCATCCCGCAGGCGATGGCTTACGCGCTCATTGCCGGCGTCGACCCTCGATTCGGTCTTTATTCGGCTATCGTGGTGACCCTGGTTGCTTCCTTATTCGGTTCATCGTCTCATCTCATTAACGGACCGACCAACGCCATCTCCCTGGTGGTCTTCAGTGCATTGATCGGCTTCGACGCGCGCTTTGACGCATTCCAGGCAATGTTTCTCCTTGGGGTCATGGTTGGAGTGATCCAGATCTTGATTTCAGTTTTCAAACTAGGCGACTTGACGCGGTACATTTCAGAATCAGTGGTGCTCGGTTTCATGGCTGGAGCGGGTCTGCTGGTGGCGATCGGACAGGTCGGCAATTTTCTGGGAGTGCCCAAAGCGGGTGGTAGTGGACATTCCGTGCTGATAAACCTCTGGGAAACGGTCAGACAAACCGGCAGCTTCAATCCACTGGCCATAGGACTGGGCCTTGGCACCCTTTTGGCGGCATTGCTGCTGCGAAAAGTAATAAACAGATACAAACTCCCACAAATGGACATGCTGGTGGCGCTGATCATCGCATCCATCGTGGCCACCTCCTTTGGTTGGTCGACACCCAAGCCAGATGGCAAGACGATTATCTCCGTGGTCGGAACGGTTCCTGCCGCTTTGCCGTCGTTCCACATCGCAGAAATCAAATTCGAGTGGGTGAACCGCCTGCTTGGCGGTGCTTTAGCAATTTCATTTCTCGGCTTACTCGAAGCGCTGGCCGTCGCTAAGTCGATTGCCACCCACACGCGCCAACCGCTGGACTATAATCGTCAGTGTCTCGCCGAAGGCTTGGGCAATTTAGTCGGCGGCTTCTTCCAATCTTTACCCGGTTCCGGCTCGCTGACGCGCTCGGCGATTAACTATCAGTCGGGTGCTATCACCCGCATGTCTGGCATTTATTCCAGTATCATCGTAGGTATCGCCGTACTCGCACTCGGGCCTTACGCACGTTTCATCCCTAAGCCGGCTCTGGCCGGGCTGCTTTTCATCACCGCTGCCCGCCTGATTGACTGGAGACGACTCGGCTACGCGATCCGAGCGTCCCGCTTTGATGGGATACTCGTCTTTGCGACGGCCTTCGCAGCGATCTTTATTAGTGTCGAGGATTCCATCCTGATCGGCGTCGCGATTTCCCTGCTCCTCTTTGTTCCCCGTGTCTCCAGGCTAGGAATTCGGGAATTGATCGTGACCCCCGAACGGGTGGTCCGGGAGCGTGAGCAAGGCGAACCGCGTTCAGACTCAGTGCTAATCTACGATCTCGAAGGCGAGCTCTTTTTTGGTGCAGCACCGGAGTTGGATCGCTATCTGGATGAAATCAGACAGGAAACGATCCGCTCCCAAATCAAAGTGGTAGTGCTGCGCTTCAGACGAACCCGCAACCCGGACATGGTGGCTATTGAGCACCTCGAACACTTCCTTCGAGACGCGGAAAAACGCGGCGTCACCGTCCTTTTGGCTGGCGTTCGCTCAAGTCTTTCCAAAATCCTGCGCAACGTTCGCGCCAGCGAGTGGCTGCCTGCCGACCGCATCTTCCCGGAAAAGGATGAAAAATTTTCAGCGACCCTGAATGCGGTGCGCCACGCCTACGATCTTTTGAATGGAGAAGGTAAAGCAGGCGAAAAAGAAGCAGTCTATTATCTCGTCTGAAGAACGTTGAATTGCATACCCATCTTTCCTGGCCCTGGCATCACACCAGCTAGTTAGATTAGAATGAACCTTACCGACGAGATTACCATCCGCGCCTCTCTGGTAAAAATCTTCGGCGTGGCTTCCAACCTTCCGCGTTGGCCGGAGTTCCTGCCCCATTACCGCTATAATCGATTTATTTCACAAACGCCCTCGGGCGGAATCGTGAGAATGGCCTGCGTCAGCTCTAGAATTAAAGTCAGGTGGATTTCTGAGTTCCTGATAGACACCGCCAATCGACAATTGCACTTTCACCATCTTCAATCGACGCTCCATGCAACTCGGGGCATGAAAGTGATCTGGAATTTCGAAGAACGGCCTGGCGGCTTCGTCCACGTCAGCATCAACCACCAGCACAACCGCAATTGGATATCCATTGGACCGGCTCTCACTAGTTGGGCGGCGGAGCGATTCTTCATTCATGATATTGCCGGAAAAACCCTCGCCGGTCTTAAACACAAAGTGGAAGCACAGGAATATTTAGCCGCGATTCCGCGTTGAGGATTCGCCGATGGCCGGAACGATCTTACCGTAGGCAAAGGTAGGCGAACCGTCTCGGTTTGCTCCACTCGGAGAGGTAAAGCGAGACGCTTCGCTTACCCTGGCAGTTAGCCAAATCGCGATGCTGGACTTCAATAGCCGGCCGCTTCTTCCGGTGAGTGTCCCCTTTTATGAATCAGCATGGTCCGCTCGAAGCTCATGACTTCGACACCGTCCTGATTGATGCCGCGGGTGAACACCGTCACGATTCCTTGAGTCGGCCTGCTTTTTGACTCGCGCTTCGAAAGCACAGTGGATTCTGCATAGAGCGTGTCGCCGGCGAAAACCGGACGGGTTGCCTTTACCTTGTCCCAACCGAGATTGGCGACGACCTTGGCACTCACCGTGCGAACGCTCATGCCGGTGATCAGCGCGAGGGTGAACGTGCTATCCACCAGCAGCTTCTTCCATTCCGTCTTCGCCGCGTAGGCCGCATCGAAATGGACCTGCTGCACATTCATGGTGAGCAGCGTCATCCAGATGTTATCTACATCCGTGATCGTTCTCCCGGGGCGATGCTCGAATATGTCGCCAACTTCAAAGTCTTCGTAATAGAGGCCTGATGTTTCGCGGTAACGCTTGGGCCCCAGCTCCCGATATGCTGACAGTGTCTTATCCACGCGATCTCCTTTTGGTTATTTGTTTTTCATTTTCGTACTCGACGAGAAAACCTGGTAAAGGCCATTACTTGAAGATCCTAACCGGGCCGCTAAGACGTACTGCGTTCACTTACAATGTACACCTCAAAAAATTCATCCATCAGGTCCGCGCTGGTGACCGGTACCTCCAGCGGTATTGGTAAAGCAATCTCGCTCAGGCTTGTCGCCGAAGGTGTGAACGTATTTGCCGGCGTTCGCCGTTCCGCCGATGGTGACGCATTGCTTACCGAAGCCTCAGGAATTTCTGAGGAAGCGCCGCGCAAAAAAGGCCGGATAATACCACTCATCCTGGATGTTACGAACGACGTCTCGATCCAGAATGCGATGGAGGGGGTGCAGGAAGAAACCGGAGCGGATGGGCTCTGGGCGCTGGTCAACAACGCGGGCGTCGCGATGGGTGGCCCGGTGGAAGAAGTGAGTTCAGCTGAATGGAGACGCCAATTTGACATCAATTTTTTCGGCTGGATCGAAGTCATCCGCGCCGCTTTGCCTCTCCTGCGGAAAGGAGTCCGTGCCCAAGGAATTTATGTCCCACGTCTCGTCTTGGTGAGCTCGATTGGCGGACGGGTTGCCCAGCCATTCCTGGCACCGTATACCTGCAGCAAATGGGCCACGACCGCACTGGGGGACAGTCTCCGACTGGAACTTCGCCGGCAGGGTATTGGTGTGAGCGTCATTGAACCCGGCGCCATCGCCACAGCCATCTGGGGCAAGGGAGAAGCGTCTCTGGCAGAATTTGGCCCGAACCATCCGGCTCACCAGCTTTACGCCGCGGAGATCGACGGTTTGCACAAGGCGGCGACTCAAGCTGCCGCCGCCGCTATTCCCCCGGAAAGAGCAGCGGACGCAGTTTTGCGTGCGTTGACCGCCCACCGCGCTCCCGCTCGTGTCCTGGTGGGTCAAGACGCGAGAATCGCTGCATTTCTCAAACGCTGGTTGCCAACCAGATGGTTTGATTTTTTGGTGATGCGGCAGTTCCACATCGCTAACCTACCCATGCTCGGCCCCGAGAAATCGACAACCTCAGTTTAAGGCAAATGATAAGGTTAACGAGAACGGTTCTTTGGAATCATAGGTATTCCAAGGATATACTGAAATTCCCGCACCAGCGCTTGACGGAGATGACGCGCTCAGGGGAGCTATTCAGAGGTTACCCTTGCTTTCTCGATCACCCGGCCGGAAGTTCAGGCGCGTTGTTTAACGAAAGAGAAGATGTGAATCACAATCGCCTGTTGACGGGCCCGGTGGGGATCATGGTCTCTATCACCGCATGGCTTTTTCTAAGCCTCCTGTTCTGCATCACCCTAGGACTGGCGGCCAAGGGGAACTAAGCGAGGAGCTTTTTCTTCCAGTGTTTAGTCGTAGCTTCGCTTAATAGCCATTTTCTGAGCCAATCCCCCCAAGCCAATACCAACACTAGGACGGCGGATCAACCTTACTTAGCCGGTTAAAAAGGATTCACATTATGGCAAAAAAGAAACGTCTTCGAGGTAAAGCGGACAAACTTGTCAGCCCAAACGTAATTCGGCAACGTTCGCGGGAGCAACTCTCCGCGGAGGGCAAGGCGCTCCGCAATTCCTGCTCCCGACGGAGCCACGCACATTGGAAACCTCCGGTGGACCGTTTAGACCCCGTAGAAATTCTGGAAGCATCCAACAAGGGAAGGCTTCCAGAGTTGATTCCGGTCCGTTATGGACGGATGATTCCCTCGCCGTTTGTCTTTTACCGCGGCGCCGCCGCGATCATGGCGGCCGACCTGGCTCATACTCCGTCCACGGGGATCCGGGTTCAGGCCTGTGGTGACGCTCACCTGATGAACTTCGGGTCGTTTGCCACGCCGGAACGCCGGATCGTCTTCGACATTAACGATTTCGACGAGACGCTCCCGGCGCCCTGGGAATGGGATGTCAAACGGCTAGCAACAAGCTTTCTTATCGCCAGTCGCAGCAACAGTTTCAACGAATCGGACGCCCGCAAGATAGTTCTCCGCTGCGTTCGAAGCTACCGGGAACGGATGGCCGAATTCGCACAGATGCGCACGATGGAGATCTGGTATGCACGATTGGACCTGGAAACAATTCTTCCCACGATCAAGGACCAAGAGGCGCAAAAACGCCTCCAGCGGCGCGTGCAAAAGGCGCAAACAAGCGACGTCCTCGAAACAGATTTCCCAAAGCTGGTCAGTGAGGAAAATGGGGAGCCGACGATCCGGGACAATCCTCCTCTGATCTATCATTTGCGTGAGCAAGCCGGCCCGGCGTTCGAGGCGAGGGTGGCGGACGCTTTTGCGGGCTACCGGGATTCCCTGCCTGATGAGCGCCGTGTCCTGCTGGATCGCTTCCAAAGGAAAGATTTGGCCATCAAGGTCGTCGGTGTGGGGAGCGTGGGTACATTTTGTGCCGTGGTCCTGATGATGGCCGACGTCGACGACCCGCTGTTCCTTCAGGTCAAGGAGGCCGGACCGTCCGTCCTGGAGCCCTATGCGGGAAGAAGTATTTATGGGAATCATGGTCAGCGAGTGGTGAACGGTTTAAGGCTCATGCAGTCGGCCAGCGACCTGTTCCTTGGCTGGACCGAGGGCAGCGAGGGTCGCCACTTCTATATCCGGCAACTGCATGACATGAAGGTCAAGCTATTGGTGGAGCTTTTCACTCTTAGCGTGATGGGCCAGTATGCGGAGGTTTGCGGTTGGGCCTTGGCTCGGGCACACGCCCGGGCCGGCCAACCCGCCCTGATCGCGGGCTATCTGGGCAAAGGCGATCAGTTCGACGAGGCGGTGGCCGATTTCGCGCAGGCCTACGCCGAGCAGAACGAACGCGATTATAAAGCAATGCTGAAGGCGGCCCGGGAAGGCCGCATCGAAGTGCAAGCGGAGAGCTAATGCACCGTCTCCTAAATCCCTTGGGCTCCGTTGCGTTCAAAATGGTCGCCTGCGAGGCGGGAGGAAGGAGCATATCTGGATCGATACGTGACTGACGAACAACGAAGCAGGCGACCCATTTTCAACGCAACCCTGTGGGCCACGGCCGGTTGGCTGTTTTTCCACGTTGCTCGCTCGACCGCTATGATCCAGTTAGCGGCGCTTCGCTCGCGTCTTGAAAAACAGCCAACTGACCTGCGGCGGAGCCCAAGGGATTTAGGAGACGGTGCACTAGTCCTGTCCCCGAAATAACATGTGTATTCTGCCGGCGATCATTGAAGACTCCGGAGACTTTCTGATAAGAGTGACTATTGTCCAGGTGGTTACGGAGAACACATCTTCGGGCCTGTCGCAGATAAATCAGGAATCCCTTCATGTCCAAGTCGCGTCTCCTCGCATTCGTAATCAAAGAGCTCCGCGAAGTCGTGCCGCCCACGGTGTTCTTCGCTTTCGGCTTCAATCTCGTCGTTCTGACGACCAACCTTCTTCTCGCTGATTACTACGCCAGCCTTGGTAACTTCATGGTCGCAACCGTAACAGCTCTGGTGGTCGGAAAGTCGGTGCTGATCGCGAACGCAATGCCATTATTGCGCCGCTTTGACACGGCTCCGCTGATCCAACCGATCCTGTTTAAAACGATCGTCTATTGGATGGCTGTTTTCGTCGTGCGGTTTCTGGAAAAGCTGATCGAATACCTTTTCGCCGGAGGATCCTTCAGAGCGATTCCAGAGTACGTGACAACTCACTTCACCTGGCACCGCTTCGCGGCTATCCAGATTTGGATCTTCGTTCTTTTTCTGGTCTACACCTCGGTCGAGGAATTGAACGCCCGACTCGGTAAGGGCAACCTCTTGAAAATATTCTTTACTCGGTATTCGCCAGTCATGAAGCCCACGCGGCGGGCAACGGAATTGCGCCGGCGGTAATCAGCGCGAAAACTGACAAGTCAAAGCGCTTGTAAAATTTTCCCGCTGTTGGATTCACGCGATGGCAATTTTCTCGCGGACCAAGGCATCGTTCACTGCAAGGGAAAGATCGCTTCGCAGCTGTGTCCAGTCCTGATGACGATCCGTCCACGCTCGAAGTTGAAAGTTTATCGCACTGGCACTGAAGTTGACGACGTAGACTTGCGGGGGTGGTTCCTTTGTTACGCCAGAATGTGCAAGAGCGGTACTTTTCAACAATTCGATGACGCGTTGAGGATCCACGCCTCCAATGACACTGACGGAGATTTCGACCGCGCGCTGGAGATCCGAAAAGGTCCAGTTGGTCACCTGACTCGAGATCAGCGATCCATTCGGCACAATGACTTCCGAACCGTCCGCGGTGCGAATGACGCTGGCCCGGATGCCAATGCGACTGACTTCTCCAACATTTCCACCGACCTCGATGACGTCACCAACTTTAATTGGACGTTCAAAAAGCAAAATCAGTCCGGACACAAAATTATTAATCACGTTTTGCAATCCGAATCCGATTCCCACGCTGAACGCTCCAGCCAGGATGGTAACCTTTGTCAGATCAATTCCGAGCGCACCCAAGCCGATGAAAAGACCCAGGAGCAGGATGAGATAGTGAAGCATCGTAGAGATCGCGTACGGAATGCCCCGGGCAAGCTTTAAATGATGATAGACGTCTTCTTCGAGTAGAAAACGCAAGAATTTCGAGACCATGAAGGAAGCCCAAATCGCAATCACGAAGGCCAGGAAGCGACCAAGAGTTATGTTAAAGAAGCCTAGGTTTGCGTTTACCGCCGTTTGAGCCGCCGAGACGAACGGCGTTGCCAGACCGAAAAAGTTCATCAGCAGGCTCAACCAGAACAAAAAAGCCAAAAACTCGAGTACGCGGCAGGCCCGTCGCGTAAGCATCGCGCGATGGAGGCCAATGACCCGCAACGAGCCGAGCGGTCGGACCTGCAGGGCAATAATTATCAATCCTTCGAGGATCCGAATGGCAGTGTAGAGCATGGCTGCGATGTAAACGCTCCTGAGAAAGATGATTCCCAGAAGGTTTCCCAAATTGACGAATCCGAAAATATTTACCAGGAAGGCTACTGGCAAAATAACAAGCCCGATTTTGGCGATCGCTCGGATGGTGCGCCAAATGTGGCCGTGCGTTTCAGCCGCTTCCTTCGGTAGGCGCCAGCTCCGAAGCACCCAGACAAGAAAGATAGTCGCACCCAGGATTTGGCAGAGAAATATGACCCTGGCCAACACTGAAAGAGAGGCTACAAGTACGCGAAATTGACCAACGAAATACAGGATGACGATTGCATTGAGGATCGGATAGGAATAACGCTCCAGCAATCGCCGGAGAATCACTGCAGCTGGGATCAGCGTGAGCGCTCCCATGATGGCAAGAATCAAGCGTGGAGCTTGCTCATAGATCAACGGGATGAGCAGAATTGAAAGCGCAGCGGCTGTTGATACAGGGAGATCGAGGATCGGCAGAGCGCGTTGCAGATCCGGTTTTTCTTCTGCTAATTTTCGAATTCTGCGGCGCATCCAGTGCAGCACCGAGGCTGTCAGCCCAATGAAAAGAGCGTGGATCACGTACGCGTAAGGGAGTCGTTTAGTGAAAGCGATGGATGTTTTCAATTGCGAAGAAAACGACTCAGAGCTGTGCTTCTTCCACTCTGTGGCCAGGCTGGTCTCAACGCTCCAGATAGGTGGGCTATCTCTAACAAAAATATTTTGCAACGCCCGATTTTCGGCCAGCTCGATCGAAGACAGAGCTGTTTGGACACGGGCTTCCTGCTCGGAAAGGTGGCTCTGCAAGGTAAAAACAAGCAGCCGGGCAGATTCGGCCATCTGCTGCGTTCGTGCGATGGCGTCGACTACACTCTGCACGCGCTGCAAGATTGGCGCAGCCGTTGCGGTCTCTTTCGCCAACTGGAGCGTTGCTTGCCAGGTCTTGCCTAACTGATCCAGTCGCTGGAGTTGTTCTTCCAAACTCGCTGCATGACGTGTCAACAGACCATCTAGTACCGAAAAACGAACTTCAAACTGTCGCCAGGTGAGCTTGAGTCGGTAAAGCACGTCAAGGGACGCACTGCTGCTCAGGAGCCTCGTGTCGTCGGCAGTTCTGGCATCGATTTCACCTGTCAGGTCCGAGAGAGTGCCGGTGAAGCCGTCCGCGTTTGACCGTTGCCCCGATACGTTCGCGTCGATCTCTTTGAGAGAAGCAAGCGCGGATTGCGCTTCCAACGATACTTTAACGAGTGGGACGGGCGTGGGAGCCAAATTCGGCTTCGCCGGTGAGGCAGGGGTTGGCTGGCTGAGCGCCGAGACGACACTGGGAACTAAAGCCAGAATAGTAAGTAAGGCGATTCGAAGGACCGAGTGCATTGAATACAAGAAGGGGTCAGAGCGAGGGTCAGAACGCAGCGCGCGCGGACGCTTCAGGGAGCCTGCTATCCCAAAACCTGGCGCAAGAATCGAGAAGTCGCGACGCCATCTCTCTGGGTGATCAGCTGATCGATCTCGGGACGCGATTTCTCGAGGATTGCTTCGAATTGCCTGAGCCACTGCACA
The DNA here is from genome assembly GCA_963742335.1 of uncultured Verrucomicrobiae bacterium. Classification (GTDB taxonomy): domain Bacteria; phylum Verrucomicrobiota; class Verrucomicrobiia; order Chthoniobacterales; family JAFAMB01; genus JAFAMB01. The sequence continues at coordinate 35,535 of CAVULL010000013.1, read as the reverse complement.
CTTTCACCGATGGCTTCAGCAGCCTCCTCTCGGTAGGGATATTGATCCATCGAAAGCCAACCATCGTAACCGGTTCTATCAAGCCAGTAAAGTATCTCCAAGTATTCTACCGTATGAACAGATCCCACGATCATGTCGTCATCCCAGGCGGCGAAGTTGTCGTTGAAATGCATATGGAATAACCGATTTCCAGCGCGCTTAGCCACAATCACCTGGTCGGCAACAACTTCACCGGCATAAAAGGCGTGCCCAGTGTCAATCGTCACCCCGACATTCTGACGTCCGGTCTCTTGCGCGAGCAATAAAGTATCCGCCATCCTAGCGAGATAAGAGTGGGTTCTTGGTTCTTTTGGCTTATATTCGAGCGCGAATCGCAACATCGGATAGGCTTCTGCCAGCTCCCGAACCGAACTGCACTCGTTCTCACGCTCTTGCTCGTAGTCGGTGGCGAGGAGGTAATCGAATCCATCCTGTCCGGGCCACAGATTGATTAGATCGCAATTCAGTTCAAGCGCAGCGTCGCAGATCGATTTCGTATTGTCGATGGCGTGACGTCGCACCTTTTGATCCGAGCTGGAGAGAGCGCCTTTGCCGTAAATCGGTTGAGTGAACAGGTCCGGAATGATTGAGACACATTGCCAGCCCGCATCGCCCAAGGCCGATTTCATCTCTTTCGCATTGTCCGATCGAATATCCCAGGTGCCTACTAATTCGATACCGGTTACGTCCGGGATGCTAAAAGCTCGCCGGAGCATCTCCATAGTCGGAGGATTGTCTTTGTAGCCGGGACAAAAACGATCTCGAGTATTTCCCAAGTTGCCGAGAATAACGGAATATTTCTGTTTCATTGTAGTTAGAACGATCAATAGCGAGCAACCCCGCTTCGTGGGTTTCGCCAGTATGCCCGATTGCTTCACCGGTAGATACCGAAAAGAAACGTAGGCCGTGGGCAGAAACGGTGGGCGTAGCGGCGTAGGGCGCGGGCTGAACGTGTGGGCGTGGGATCCGAATTTGAGCATTGACCGCACCGGCTGAGCGTGTCGGCCTGGTATGCGAAGCGTCCCGCTTTGCCTCTTTGGGCGGAAGGGCGCTGGCTGAGTGTGTCGGCCTAGGGCGTGGGGGCGTGTCGGCGTATTTAGGGCCTCTAAGACTTAGTTGAGGCCGTCCTGCTCAAGGCGGCAAAGCGGGGACGCTTCGCTTACCACGCCGAGGCGGTTCCCTCCGGGGTGACAATGAATTCGTCTTTGTTTAGCCAAATTTGAGATTGAACCCTTTTGTCTTTTTCGCACGAAGACCGATAATGGTTTCCACAATTAGCGGTAGAACGAAAAAAATGAAGAATCTTCCAATCAAAACGGCTCTCTTTATTCTGCTTCTCCCCTCGGTTTTGCTGACCAATTTGCAGGCGGTAGAGGCTCCCATGCCTGCTGCTCCTTCCAAGTATGTCACAGACAACGCATCTGTTCTAAAGACCGAGACCGTAAATCGCCTCAGCAGCCAGCTTGCGGATTTCTATCAGCGGACCGCGGACGAGTTGATCATCGTCATCTTACCCAATCTTCCAAAAGGGGTTTCGATCGGAGAATACGCTCGGCAACTGTACGATAGTTGGAAAATCGGTAAGCGAGGCAAGGATACCGGCGCGCTGCTTCTAATTAGCACCCAAGAGCGACAAGGACGCATCCAGGCTGGCCGCGGGCTGTCGACCAAGCTCACGGAAGAGACTTGTAAGAAGGTCTTTCTGGATACGATCGCACCCCGCCTTGATGCGGGTGACTATGACGGAGCCTGCAAGGCGGGGGTGAATGCATTGATTGCGACGCTGTCACGATAACAGAGCAAGGCGGATCCCAACCCACGCATGCAGATGTTAGAGCGTTATTTCCCGCTATCGAACTCGTCGATCCCAAAGTTCTTGGAACAGGTCCCCGGAGTTGGCAGCTTGCTGGGTTCCGATGGCTCGAAGTGGATTGCCCGCGAGGTCGGCGATGGTAATCTCAACGCCGTCTATATCGTACGCGGCGAAGCCGGGAGCCTGGTCGTCAAACAGGCGCTGCCTTATCTTCGCCTGGTCGGAGACGCATGGCCATTGCCGCTCGAGCGGAGCTATTTCGAGTACCTTGCTTTAACGGAAGAGGCGGCACATGCAGCGAACCTGGTGCCTAAAATATTACATTTCGACAAAGCGATGGCCGCTATCGTGATGGAGTACCTGTCTCCACACATCATCCTCAGAAAAGGTTTTATTCGAGGCATCATCTACCCGCAGCTTGCCGATGATCTTGCAGAATTCGCGGCTCAAACCCTTTTCAAAACGTCGGATCTTTATCTCCCGGCAGCAGTGAAAAAAGCTCGTATGCAAATATTCTGCGCGAACACGGAGCTTTGCAAGATCACGGAAGATCTCGTCTTCACCGATCCATACCGGCAAGCGAAACTAAATCGATGGACATCTCCCGAACTGGATGAAACCGCAGCGAATTTCCGCCGAGACACTGACCTCAAGATAGCGGTGCAGAGACTGAAGTTTAAATTCCTGAGCGCCGCCGAAGCGCTGATCCACGGCGATCTACATTCCGGTTCCGTGATGGTGACTCCCGAGGATACCAGAATCATCGATCCCGAATTTGCCTTTTATGGGCCGATGGGCTTCGACGTCGGCGCCCTCATCGGAAATCTACTTCTCGCCTATTTTTCTCAGACGGGCCACGAGAGCGCGCCCGGGATGCGAGATGAGTACCGCGAATGGCTCCTGACGCTCACCGAGAAATTCTGGAGTGGATTTTCGTCCAAATTTCTTGCGCTCTGGGCGACAAATCCGTCGGGTGACGCGTTTGCCGGGATGCTCTTCAGTTCGCTCGATGAGCTCCGAGCCATCGAGGCGGAGCGTCAAAGGTTCGTCACTAACCTTTTCGAAGATTCTCTGCGCTTCGCAGGAGCGAAAATGATTCGGCGAATCTTGGGACTCGCACATGTGGAAGATTTGGAAGCCATTGGGAGCAGACAAGTCCGAGCTGTTTGTGAAACGAATGCGCTGGCGCTGGCGCGAAGGCTGGTACTCGACGCATCCTCATTCGGTCACGTCAATCAAGTAACAGCCGCCGCGCGGGCAATCTACGAAAATCGATGAAAATAGAGGGCAACCATTACCGGACGATCTGGGCAGAGGGGCAATCGGTTTTTGTCATCGATCAGACGAAGTTACCTCACAAATTTGAGGTAGCGGGATGGCGTTTCGTCGAGGATGCCGCCGAGGGCATTCGGTCGATGGTTGTTCGCGGCGCACCCCTGATCGGGGCCGCAGCGGCTTACGGGATCGCTTTAGCGATGAAGTCGAACCCTTCGGACGAGTCGCTCAGACAGGCGTACAATTTACTTGTGCAATCGCGACCCACCGCGGTCAATCTACGATGGGCTCTTGACCGGATGTGCGGCCTTCTGGAGAGCCTTCCTCTTTCCGAACGCACCGACGCTGCCTATCGCGAGGCTCTTTTGATCGCCAACGAAGATGCCGAAAATTGTTCTCTGCTGGGCGACCATGGATTGCTTTTGCTTCGCGAGATCTGGGGTCGCCTGGATCAACAACGGCCACTTCAGATCCTGACTCACTGCAACGCAGGATGGTTGGCAGCAGTCGATTGGGGGACGGCGCTCGCGCCAATTTACAAAGCTTTCGACGCTGGAATTCCGGTCCACGTCTGGGTCGACGAAACTCGGCCCCGCAACCAGGGAGCATCCCTGACAGCATGGGAACTGGCGCATCATGGAGTTCCGCACACCTTAATTGCCGACAATACAGGCGGACATCTGATGCAGCACGGCATGGTTGATTTATGTATCGTCGGAAGCGACCGCACCACTGCCGGGGGTGATGTATGTAATAAGATCGGAACTTACCTGAAGGCACTCGCCGCGCACGAGAACGCTGTTCCCTTCTATGTAGCACTGCCATTCTCAACTATCGATTGGCAACTCCAAGATGGAGTGAAAGAAATCCCGATTGAGGAGCGATCCTCGGATGAAGTCACTCGCATCACCGGAAAGACGGCAGCCGGAGAGATCGTCACCGTGACAATTGCGCCGGAGGGAAGTCGAGCGGCCAATTTTGCCTTTGATGTGACGCCTGCCCGCTATGTAACGGCGTTAATTACGGAACGCGGCGTCTGCAGTGCTTCGACGAAAGGACTAGCTCAGTTGCGAGATGCGCCAGGATCGGGCGGCGCTCATAGGTGATTTCGTTGCGCCGCGGCGCCACCAAGATTCTGGTGCCCCTGAAGGGGCTTCGGCAAGCGCGCGACAGAGTGACCAAACGTAGCGCATTTTGATAATAGATCCGCAAACACTCTAAAAGGCATCGGCCGCCTCTTCAGCTTCGGGCGAATGCGGTGGGAAAAAACCGGGCCATAATGTAGTTTATGATCTTTCGGCCCTTTGGTCCTCTCGGGCCGCAAGCTCATGGCTGAAGCCAGATTTTTAGTTAGCGCCCTTGCTCGAGGGTAACATAGCATAGGCTGATCTCGGCCTATGCTACGTTACTCCTGACTTCCGGCTTCTGCCTTCTGAACTCCTGCCCCCGTTCTCCCCGCCTCAATAAGTCCTCGTATCGTGTTAACTAACTGAGGTGGATCGATCGGTTTATCCAAATGAACTCGAAATCCGGCTTGTGCTGTCTTTATCCGGTTCTCCGCTCCGGCAAACGCCGTCAAAGCTATTACCGGGACGATCTTCGCTTTTTTATCCTCCAGGGTCCGAATGTGGCGCAGAACATCATATCCGTCCATTTCGGGCATCATCAGATCGCATAAAACAACATCGGGATGATGTTGCCTCACTGCCTCGATGGCTTTTGCACCCGTGTCGACCGAGTACACTTTAGCGCCGTGAAGCTTTAATACTTGATCTATAAATGCCAAGGCGTCCGCGTTGTCGTCGACTGAGACTATTGTTACGTCATCCAATGTCCGAACCGCTTGGACTCGGTAGTTCGGCAGCGCGCTTTCCTCTGCCATATTCGCCAGTTGGAGGGTGGCAATCGGCAATTGGATGGTGAATGAGGCTCCTTTTCCTGGCCCTTCGCTGGCAGCAGAAATCTTCCCCCCATGCAACTCGAGGATGTGTCGGCTGATGGTTAGTCCTAACCCTAGTCCACGATCTTTTCTCAAACTTTCGTCCGCCTGACTAAATCGATCAAACAAGCAAGCAAGAAAATCAGGTGCTATTCCGATGCCGGTGTCCGCCACAGTCAGCCGCATTAGTGCGCCAGAAGTCTCGATGGTGACCTCAACGCTCCCGTTGGCAGGGGTAAATTTTATGGCATTGGCCAGCACATTCAAGAGGACCTGCTCCAGCCTGACCGGATCTCCATACATTGGGATTTTAGGCAAAACTGTAGAATCTATTTTGCTCGTCATCTGGATACGCTTTTCGTTGGCCAACGGGCGAATGTTGTCGAGAGCGCTCTCGAGGCAGGAAAGGAAATTCAAAGGTCGCGGCTCTAAACGAAGCTTGCCGGCAACGATCCGCGAAATGTCGAGAAGATCAGCTATCAGGTTGCTTTGGGCGCGGGCATTGCGTTCAATCACCACAAGGCCCTCCTTTTGCACTTCCGGCTTCACCGAATCCTGCTTCATTAGAAATATCCAGCCAAGAATCGCGTTGAGAGGCGTCCTTAGTTCATGACTCAGAGTGGCGAGAAACTGATCTTTCGATTGATTGGCCGCCTCCGCCTGTCCCAGGGCCCGATTTCTCTCTTCTTCCGCTGCTTTCCGTTCCGTCAGATCCAGGGCGGAAGTCATCCGGGCTTGTCGTCCCTGATCCATATTTCCCAGGGCTGCGGAATAAAATAGCCACTGGCGGATTTCGCCGCTTTTAGTTTGCAGAGGCAATTCTACCGGACTACCAACAAAGCCGTCACCTGCACGGTAAATCTCCTCCAACATCTTGTGCGCGCTTGATCGGTCCCATGAGACTTCCGCCCAAGCCTCTAAGGTTGGAATTTCCTCGATTGAATAGCCGGTGATCCGTTGCCAAGCGCGATTCAACTCGATCACCTGCCCATCCTCGGAGTGAATCATGATTGGGATAGGCGCGTGCTGGAGAGCCCATCTCAATCTCTCGTCACTTTCCGCGAGGGCCCTTTGATAGAATTGACGGTCGCTCAGAGTACGGACAATCCCCACCAAGCGGACCGGGTATCGAACTGGCCCACCTCCCGGCGCATTTCGGATCGAAAAGAAGGCACGTCCTCGGACCAGGACATGCCGCACAGTCCCTAGCGTACTGATTAACTGGAGGCGTATTTTTAATTCCCGATCTCCCTCTGGATCACAAGCTTGAAGAACGCGTTTACGATCTTCCTGGTGCATCATCGAAAGCCAGTCTTCAAAGCGTATCAACCTTTGGGCATCTTTGGGATAGCCCATTACCTCCGAACATCGCTCGGAGATAAAGCCCGTCCCCTCTTCCAGATCAAACTCCCAAGTCCCGATGCCAGCGGTTTCCACGGCAAGACTCATCCATTCCGCATTAGAATCCCCGCCCCATGATGCCTCACTTACCGCGGAGCTATCCATAGAAAACGCCTTTACCAACCGACCCGCTTGAATGTGGTACGGATCGCATTTTTAGTAGATGTCACAATTGTCGCCTGAAACGCCGACGACCGATCCTTCCCTGGCCGCCTCGTCTCTCTGCCACTCGCCAATAATCATCTTTTCCACTGAAATCGATCGGCAGGCAGTCCGAACACCGCCGGATAGACGAACTGCTTTCAAATTTCCCAACGGGCGGTCCGGGCGGCGTACTAAGTGGCACGAAAAGTCCGGGCCGCTTTTCTTGAACATTTCGCAAACGGTTACGCTTAGAGAAGGCATTTATCATCTTGGCCAGGACCAAGAAATTCTTCCGGCTTAACGGCAAACTCGTCGGCGAGATACTGTTCCGCCTCCGTAAGATCGAATTGATCAATCAGAAAGAACTTTCGGCTCCGGCCTTGTGCTAGCTCGCCAATCAGGAGCGGATCAAGTGCACGTGGCCTCGGATCAGGAAGAAGGGCACTTTTCCAACGGTTCTGCTGATCGACAACGACGTAGAGATGTTCGAAGTGGTCTTTAGCGGCCCGTGCTTTTACTCGCGTTTTATTCGGAAGAATGCCATCAAATTCCGCGGTCAAAACCAATCTCTTCCAGGGGCAGAGCCGATCGAGAATCAACAGGCTCACGGCATATATCAGGAAAGCGCCCAGGATCCACCCTCCCGCCAGGATACCGGCTTCCATGACCCCAGGAATGGCGGTAGTCCTTAACAAAAAATAAATTAACGCCGGAAAGATTCCCAGGATTACGGAGATACGGGACACTACCTGCTCGCTTTTCATTCGACCTTTGTTGAGCTCCCTTAAAGAGGTTTGCGTCTTCACCAACGGAATGTACGAAGGCAGGCTTTTCGGCTCGGCTATCGGAGAAATCGAATCGGTCGTAATCTCCGAAACAAATTGGTGTTTACCTTCAAGATCGAACACGGCAAAAAGCGGGAGTTCTAAGCCGGTCGATTGGTCTCGATAAGTCTGCTGAAGACCGAATGGGCTAAACTCCTGAAAGCGAAAGAGCTTCCCGGGCGATTTAGTGCAGAGCGTACGCCCCTGTGGGCATTCCCTCTCGAGAGGAAAAAGGTAGTCTGATCCTTTGCCGGCGGCGGTGGACGGACGGCAAAATTTTTGTCGAAGCAGGTCTAAGTTCTGGTTCATGAGAGTCCTGAATTTACTGTCTATCTTATCGTGGTTTTTGCTGTGAGAAAGCCACCAGACGGATAGAACGATTTCCCTTTTTAGATCGCTTTCCAAGACTCGGCAGGACGCAAGAGACCACTCTTTTCGGCGCTCACCTTTACACAAAAAGGACCGCCGTTCAGATCCGCAGCGTAGCGCTCGCGCGAAATTTACTTTTAACAGACTATGAAAACAGTATCACGGCTTATTTTAGCGATGGGTGCCGCGGCCATCTTCGGCGCATGCACTAGCGAGGAGGTTGTCAGCACACCGCCGCCGGCCACTACGACAACTACAGTTAGACGGACCACAACAATGAGTGAAGCGGTTCCTCTTCCACCCCCAACCTCAACGACCACGACAGTCGTTACCCCTTCTCAATAGGAGAACTACGTGTCGGCGTAGATCGGGAAAGGTGGGGGCGTGTCCGGCGCCGGGAGGCTTTTCGCTTTCCTCTAACTCTTACTTGGCGAAACAGACAGGCTGGAAGGGTTGACCTATGCGTTGGCCGCCTGTTCGCCACGCACGCTATCGCTTGCGGTTCGGCTGAGGGGCCAGTTTTTCTTCGGACTCTTTCTCTGGCCGCGCGGGCGGTTTGACCATTCGCTCGTCAGCTTTGCCGCGTGGATCCTGGCCTTCCTTTTCGGGTTGGTCCTCACTTGGACCTGGGTAGTCTTCCGTATCGCTCATAGCTTTCAGCTTCCTATCTGTTTTTGGCACGCGTCACCGCGGCCTTTTTCGCCGACTCTGATCTGTCGGCAGGACTTCGCTGCCGAGCAGCTGAACGGGTCTGTTGCGCGAGCAAGTTTTTCGAGACCACCTCCGAACTCTCGCGCTTAAGAGCTTTGATCGTCGCCCGCGCCCGACTGGATGAAGGTGGCTTTTGCTCTCCCGCTTGCGCCTGCTCGTATTCCCTTTCCGCCTTCCGACGGGTCTCCTCAGGGGCCGACCCTTTCTCGGGGGGCGGCAGTTTTACCCCGGCCCGCCGCGCCTTCGAAAGCCCAATGGCGATCGCTTGCTTAGTCGATCGCGCCCCATGTTTTCCTGCACGAATATTCTCGATTTCTTCGCGCACAAATTCACCGGCCTGCGTAGAAGGCGCCTTACCGTCGTGCTCCGCCTGACGCACCCGCTCTAAAGTCTTTTTCCTGGGCATAGAACTAAATCAAGCCCTACGGCGCATCAATCACGACAAATTCAGACCGCCCGACCCCCGCTAACGAGACGTACGACGATGAGAATAATAGCCACCACCAAAAGGATATGGATGAAGCCGTGAATGGTGAATGCCGATACCAAACCAAGAAGCCAAAGGACCAATAAAATAATCGCGATTGTCCAAAGCATAAGATCGAAAGTTAGTCGATTTAAGGTTATTTCTGAAAAGGGCAATTCGCCCGCGAGGTGTTCGCACTGCTTTTGAAGGTTCGCTTTTGCGAGAACAGCTGGATCTCACGGTACCTGTCAAGATTTGCCAAAAGTGGATCTATCTCGTCCCACACTCCCGGACATCAGTCATCCCTCTCTACAACTTATGTCTCGTCCGCGTCTGACAAAAATTCATCTCGATGTCGTCGCATAAAGTCGTCCAGAGCCGTTTGCGCGGTTATGGATGGATCGCCAGGAAAAGAAGCGGAGCGGTTTCGACAGACCCACTCTTCCACTGCGTCCACTACGAGTTGCTGTCTAGAGATACCCAGAAACTCGCTCTGCTTCGTCAGCCATTCGAACTGCGTAGAGCTGACCACGATCTGCAACCATGCCGGGGAGCCGTCAGGCTCTTCCGGCGTCGGTCTCGAATCTCTTGTTCGCACGGATTAGATCGCGGCAGAGCCGCCAATTGGATGCAACCGAATTTCGGCGTTCAGGCGTCCAGAATCTGCGTCACAAACCGTCCAAAAGAAGTGCGCGCCCCTGCCTTCAAACAGAGTTAGAGCAGCCAGGCGCGCACGCCCGCCCGCTGAAGAATTGGAGCTCGCGCTCGGATTTTATCCGGCAGAGAGCCGATCTGCGCGAGAGAATCCAACCGATCGCACGTCACGCTAAATTCACTCCGAATGATCTCCGCGGCGGCAGCGCGGGCCGTTACTTCGGCGAATTCACGCTCAATTTTTGCTTTCTCGCCAGTCGGGCTGACCCAAGCCATCAGGGCAGGGTCCACTTCGACGACGATCGATCGATTGACGTTTTCAGGTGAGACGTCTTTTAACCCTGCCAATAGGATTTGAAACAAGAAAGGTGCAGCAGCCATAGCATTTTATCGCGGGCATTTTATGCGTAGTCTGATCGATTCCGTCTCCTCCTTTCAAGGTCAACCGGACTGACTCTTGTTCCCTTATACCTCCGAGATTTCTTGAGCGTGAGCTTCTTCAAAGATCTTTCTGGCCGCTGCTGTCTGATTGCCCTCCGCCTGCACAGCAATGAGTGTTCCCCCTTCCGCCAGTCTGCTTTGGTACTGTCGCGCGGCGGCTTCAGAAAGCCCAAACCGATCGAAAATCACTGGGGACTCCCCCTCCTGCACGCCTAACTCACCCCTGTTTGACGCGCCCACAGCGCTACGGGGGCCGATGAAATGTCCAGAGCCACCGACGATTTCCGGCCCGATGCCGGCTAAAAGACCAACGCCCTTTTCGGTCGATTCGCGGCTATCCCCTTCCGCTTTTTGACGACCGGCAATTTCCTCGGCGTCCTGACCAGGAGATGTCCATACGAACGTCTCTTCTTTTGCAAAACCGGTACGGCTCAGCGCTTGCAGAATCGTTTGTGCGGCCTCATCCGTGTCCACCAGACAAAGGACATAATGTTTCATGGAATTTATCTTCGTTTAGATCGCACAGATCATTGGGATCGGTTCTCAAAATATTACGAACATGTTGCTCGAATGAAATCCATCGATCTACCCGCGTGCGAACTCCGGCCGCACATGCGGTGGTCTCGAATGGTTTCAGAAATTGCGTATTCCCCCAGTTTGGGGGCCGCCCTCAAATTTGCCTTAGAGGATCCCAGGATTTCGGCCCTGCTCGAAAGGCAGGCATTCCAGTTCATTAGTGCGGCAAGATTTCTGAAAGATAGCGCCCCTCATCTATTTCAGATCCACCAGATGGGTGCCGAGTCCGAGAATCGCATGGACCGTTGGCTCTGGGACTTCTTGAAGTAGTTTTGTATTCCCGATTTTTCAGACGTCCCCCGTTTTTGCCAATCGCATCCAGAATGAATGACGAAAGAGTGCCAGGCTGCGAACTCTTGGCGAAAGGCTCGGCCCCGGACTCGGGCAACTAAAGTCGCCCGAGGCGGTTGGTCAGTCTGGTAATAACGGCAGCCGATCCTATCCTAGTGTCCTGTCCCGAATGGCACGAAGATAAGCGTCGAAGGTTCCCGAGGGGGACAGAGCAAATCGAAACGATTCGCCTACTTTCGGAGGAGCCGCTTGCCCTGAACTTTCCTTATCTTCGCGCCATTCTGACCTGTCCCCGATAGATTGCCCGGCTAGGCTTGAATCTGCTGAATCTTCTGAATCGTCCGTTCAATCTCTGCCAGAGCTTCGGCCAAAGTTGGGCTTAGACTGATCAGTTTCGGCAGCGCCTGCCTCAACGTGCCGGCCATGAATCGCAAAAGATTTTCCGTCGTGCCAAACTTCGAGGTGTTAAAAAGCCGCTTTCGGTCCCAAGCCTTCCCTTTGGCCTCTTCGCTGGTTAACTCCCCAAATCTGATCTGTACAAGTTGTCGAATAAGCTCGCTCACGAGATACCCGTCGCGACCGTGAAGTCTCTTATCGGTCTCTCGCAACTTTTGCATCGAAGTGATGCTCCAATCCTCATAGTAAAGCTGTGCCGCGGTACAGACAACCTCCTGACCCTCTCTCGTGGTGGTCAGCTCCTCGATGATTTTGCCTAAAAGATGCTCGTAGTATTTTTCGGCCGTCTTGAACTGGTTGCTCAGATCAAGCGATGCGTCGTACCTGCTTTTGACCGTGATGACCTGAATCGAATGGATCATCTCCTCTCGGATGGCTGAGCGTATGCGCATCCGGTAAGCATCCGCGTCTCTTTCCATGAGGTCCCAATCGGCAATGAGCGGATGATAAAATGCGACAATGTTGACGTTGCCTAAATTACCGACGTTGTAGCAACAAGCGAAATAGGGGGGCTTTTTAGGTTTGCCGGCCCTTATCCGTTTTTGAGCGTGAGAAACGGAGAACCCAATTCCGAGCGCTCTCAACGAAGGTTTGGCTCGGGAAATCTCGCTCGACAGAATATTCTTCGGTGCGTAATCCGCAGTCGCAAAGGGCTGGGGCAACTCTATAAGATCTAGCATGGCCAAGGTCCCTCAAGCAATTTGTTCTAGCTGAACCTCCGAATTGATTCTTTTTCTCCTCGTAGAATACACGCGTTCCGACAGTGTCAAACGCCCTTTATCTTCCACGCGAAAAGTAGAGCAAGCCTTATGCCAGTTTTTTAGCGGCAGCGCGACTCAATTCTGCAGGATTTTTCCCGCCATGGGCGGCGGCGAGCAAAGTGCAGCAGAAGATCCTTCATGCTCTTGGCCTGCTCAGATCGGCCGTGATCAATACGAATCAAGTTGAAAATTAAAAGACAAACTTCCAGGAAAAGACTCGCCAGAAAATAGATTACCTTTGTAAAGGAGCGGCCGAGTGAGCCAGCCGGATCAAGGCAGAGCGAAAGAGACGGGAGAGTACGTCCAGCTGCCTTCTTCGATTCGAACTTCGAAAAATTCAGTCAGGCTTACATCGACTCGTTTGCGCAGATCCTAGCATCTTGATCTCTCGAGAATCCGAGTAATTAAGCGGACAATTACCTGAAAGACAGAAATGCTTATTAAGATCGGTTTCGACATTACGCTCGAATTTCCATTTCCCACGGCGGTGATCCATTTGCTTAACGTTCATCCCTCGAGAGTTCCCGACCTCGTTGAACCGGAACGGCTTGCGACGGACCCGGATCTTCCCATTCAAGAATACGACGATAGATTCGGCAACCGACGCGGGCGCGTTTGCGTCCCGGCTGGCCGCGTCCGCTTTTTCAGCGAGGCAGTTGTTCGCGACAGCGGTGACCCCGACGTATACGCACCCAATGCAATGCAATTGGATGTTTCTGAAATCCCCGCGTCGATACTAACTTTTCTGCTGCCCAGTCGATACTGCGAGGTTGACAGTGAACTGATGGATTTTGCCTGGCGGAATTTTGGTCAGATAAATCCCGGATGGCGACGAGTTCAGGCTATTTGCGACTTTGTCCATGGACACCTGCGATTCGATTACCAGCAAGCGCGTTCCGATCGCACGGCATTCCAGGCCTTTCGAGAACGGGTTGGGGTTTGCCGGGACTTCGCGCACCTGGCAGTTACCCTCTGCCGGTGCTTGAACATTCCTGCCAGGTACGCCACCGGTTATTTGGGAGACATTGGGGTACCTCCAGTTCCCGATCCGATGGACTTCAGTGCCTGGTTCCAAGTCTATTTGCAGGGAAGGTGGTATACCTTTGATGCCCGTCATAACCGCAGGAGAATCGGGAGGGTTCTGATGGGATCGGGGTGCGACGCGGCTGACGTACCGATTACCATGTCGTTCGGAAAACAATCGCTTTTGCGCTTCCAGGTCTTTACCGATGAAATCGACCAAGCTACGGTTGAAGACCCTGTTTCGGAAAAAGCGGCCTAGAGGTTCGGTCCGTCTCCTCGTAACTGTGGTCGCGAAAAGGTTCTCCCCTCCCCAGTTGCCGCATGCGATGACAGGAAGCTCAGGTACAGTCCGGTTCTCTAAGGTAGTTGAAGCGACTGGCAAGCCAAGCGTTCACCTCTTGTGGGTAGATCCAGCCAAAGATGCAATTTTGCAGAAGGCCATCAGGACAAACCGAGTCATGACCATTGTGCAAAGGCCCGCCGATGCAAAAACCGACTATGGGGCCGTCGGATTTCAAAAGATTGCCTCGGGCCAGATTCTGATATTTCCCAAATCACTAAAACAATTCTCAGACAAACGGGTGATCGGCGTAAAATACGACCTGCTAGAATGGCCCACCATTCCAAAAAACCAACAAGCGCCTCAGGTCCGGCTGGCCAGGCGTCCGGCAGGGCGCACACGGAAGAATTTCGATCTTCCGGCGGCACCGGCAAAGGAACTCAGAGAGCTTCCGGCGCCCAGGGTGGTGAAGTTTCCAGATCCCGGTCTTGAAGGTGAAAATGGGGTCCAAGCTGAGATCGAAGAAATTAAAGACCAGGTGCGCCACGCGATGAAGGCTCTGGAGGAAGGCAAACAGGTAGCAGCGTTCAATGTGCTGAAGCGGATCGTCGATAGTTAACAGCTTGGCAAACGTTCAGGCGCCCAAAGATGATATATTCAACAATTTATGAGAGCACTCTGGAAAGGCGCCATCAGTTTTGGCTTAGTGACTATCCCCGTCTCGCTGTATCCGGCCACCGCACGAGAGGAATTGAAGTTCCGACTTCTCCGGAAGTCCGATCAGAGCCCGGTCAATTACCGGCGCGTGGCGGAAGCCGACGGCAAAGAGGTACCTTGGGATCAGATCGCAAAAGGGTATGAGTATGAGAAGGGGAAGTTTGTCATCATCAAGGCGGAAGACTTTGCCCGCGTTGATGTGGAGGCTACTCAAACCGTCAATATTATGAATTTCGTCTCATTGGAAAAAGTCGATCCCCTTCTCTTTTATAAACCCTATTACCTTGAAGTCGGGAAAGGTGGAGATAAAGCGTATGTGCTTCTTCGAAATGCCCTCATCGAGTCCGGTAAGATCGCAATCGCTACGGTAGTGATTCGGACTCGCCAGCACCTCGCCGCGGTCAAACCGCAAAAGAAAGGCCTGATGCTCGAACTAATGCACTTTCCGGAGGAGCTTCTGGACGCTTCTGAATTTAAGGAACCGGCGGAAAAACCTGTGGGAAAGGCGGAGATGCAAATGGCCAAGCAGCTGATTCAAAGTATGACTTCAGAATGGAAACCTGAGCAATACACGGATGAGTATCACAAGGCGCTTGAGCAGATGATTGAGGAAAAGGTAGAGCATGGAAGCGAACAGCCACCTGTAGAAACCAAGAAGAAGAAGCCGACAAATGTTGTCGACTTGGTTTCTGTCCTTCAGCAGAGTATTCACCAATCACAGGCTAAACCGAAGTCAGAAGATTTATCAAAAAAGACGACGCGAACCTCTCGCCGAAAAAAGGCCGCTTAGCTAAGCTCTATCAATGGCCATGAATTGACTCAGGCGAACCGTCTCGGTTGACCAAGGTCTGCCAGAGGCAAAGCCAGTGCTTCCCCTGACCGCTTTTTCAGGCCAAGACAACCGGCATCCGTTCAAGCAGCGAACTGCTAACCATGAACACCAGTAGCGATCCGACCAGAGAGGCGCGCACCTTACATATCCATATCATTGACGTGATTCAACAGAAAGAAGGTGGCTACACCGTGGTAGTGCAGCCTCACGCTGATTCTGAAGTTGCCTCAGAAGAAATCTGGCGCGCAGCCTTACCGGGCGATTATCGAGGGCGCGACGCGCGTTGATCGATTGTGGCATCTCTACTACGGGCAAAATCCCGGCTACACCGCGGGCGCATGGCTTGATATTTCTTTGCCGGATAAACTGGAAAAAGCCTGATTGAGTCCTCTAACAATCAAATAGCAGTTTTAGAGTTCGTAAACAAACAAAGGTATTTCATTGTGTCGCGAGATGACGGGGAGGGCCACATTGAATACCGGGACATGAGCGGACGTCTTTCCCCGGGGTTTCCCATTGTGAGCATGGCCATGAAAGACGACTGATACCTTGAATTGATTGATCGGATTTTCCAGCCGGCTTGAACCCAGAAACGGAAAAACTTCCGGATGTTCGCCTTGGACAGTCTCTCGGATCGGCGAGTAGTGGAGAAGTACCACACGTTTTTCCATGGTCAGACGATTCAGGGCTTTCTCCAGCCGGAGCGAGTGATCGAGACTCTCCTGGACAAATGCCTTGACCATTGGTTCGCCCCAGGGGTGTAGCATCTGCCGGTCAAACCCGCCTCCGAACCCGCAAACGCCCGCAAAACCTGTTCCTAGAATTTCGGTCGATTCTCCATCAAGAATGTGCATTCCAGCTGCCGTTAAAATGTTCTGCACCTCCTGGATCTGGCCCGATTCGAAATCATGATTACCCACTACTGCAACACAGGGGATCCGGACGTAGGCCTTGAAATCCTGGGCAAGGATTGCAGCCTCCTCCGGTAAACCATAATCGGTCATATCGCCACAAACGACTAAGACATCTGCCGTTTCGGAAGCTCGTACAAAGGTGTCTTTGAGATGCCCCGCCGAAGTCTTTTCGATGGAGCTGACATTGCACATCTTCTTTTACGTTGTGGAGAACAAATTGATTGGGAGCATCTTTTGAGAAGATTTGGCAGCGATTGGCGGGTTCTCTTTAGCCATCTGGTGCTTTTTGGTTTCATTTACCCTTCAAAACGGGATTTGATTCCCGGAGAGGTGATCGAGAAGCTATTGAGCCGGATGATTTCGGAACAGCGCGCCGAGGCGCCGCGTTTAAACGTCTGCAACGGTCCGTTTCTCTCACGGAATCAATTCAACTCCGATCTTGATTGGGATAATTTTCTGGATGGCCGAAAACAAGGACCCGGGGCAATGACCGCGGAGCAGATAAAAGAGTGGACCGCCGCGAGCGAGGCAGAAGAGAAGGATGAAGGACTGCTAACCTGCCCAGGCTGACTCGTCTCACGATCGGTGGCCCGCTCAATTTACCCGCTTAGCCACTAACTAATCCTTTTCTCGTTTCACCGTGACCTTTTGTCCCGTCTGATGGTCCAGGTAAACTTCCTTTTTGCCCTTCTTTTCAATCAGTTCGTATCGGGACTGGCTTTTTTGAATCTCGTCAGAAGTCACCACCGTTTCGGTCTGTTGTGCCGGCTGAGTCGTTTCGACCGTAGTCGGTTGCGTGGTTTGTTCGGTCTCCCGCACCGTTGTTGTTGTCGTAGTGGCGGGTGCTTGGACAATAGCCCCGGCCTCATTTACATAGACAACCTGTTGACCGGCATCGCCCCGGACTGTTACAGCGTATATTCCATTCGACTCATGAATAACCCGGACGACACCTCCCGGCCCTGGAATGTGCGTCTCCCGGACCACGGTCGTCTGAACCGGTTGAGGCAAAGTCGTAAATTGAATTTCATCTGCTCGTGCTACGGTCTGGAGCAAAGCTCCCGCAGCGATCACAATTGGTAGGATAGATTTTTTCATAACTTTTGGTCCTTTCGCATGGAACAATTAGAACCATTTCGCGTCTGAGCCGATAAACGGATCCACTCAAAACCTGGTTGAAGCCCTGGGCTAAGCTCTTCAGTCCTTCGATGACTTGAGCGATTTCCCCTATCGTTATTGGCCTTGGCTGGCTGCTGGTTGTCGGCATTGCGATCTGGCGGGGTTAGCGATGGGTCCCGCTTTGCCTCTCCGAGTAGGGCAAACCGGGACGGTTCGCTTACTTTTTCGAGACAGGATAAGGGTCGATACGACCGAGGTCACCTGATCGCGCGAATGTGAAGTAAATTGCAATCTGGAGAAGATGACTTATGGGAACAATCCTTTTAATAGTGCTAATCTTATTGTTAGTCGGCGCACTCCCAACCTGGCCGTACAGTTCAGGATGGGGCTATTACCCAACGGGTGGCTTAGGTCTAGTTTTTATCATCATCCTCGTCCTGGTCCTGATGGGCAGGATTTAGCGCAATCTGATCCACAGCGGCCCCGTGAAAGCCACTGGCATTTACATCGGGACGAGTGGCTGGTCTTACAAAAGTTGGGCGGAAACATTTTATCCGCCAGATCTGCCGGCTAACCAACAGCTGAGATTCTACACCAAAAGATTTCCTACCGTAGAGATTAATAACACGTTTTATCGCCTCCCAAGCCAAAAGGCTTTCGGCGGCTGGAATGAAAAAGCGCCTCCAGGATTTTTATACAGTGTTAAGGGGAGCCGAGCGGTAACACATTTCAAGCGCCTCCGCCCTGGCGCAAAATCATTGGCCCTGCTGATCAACCGTTCAGAGGCGCTGGGGAAGCATCGGGGACCCATCCTGTGGCAGCTTCCGCCCACGCTAAAAAAAGATCTTCCTCGTCTGCGAAGTTTTTTACGAACCCTTGATCGCCAGACTCGGCACGCCATCGAATTTCGCGACCCTACCTGGATGGATAAAGAAGTGTTCGCCGTTTTGCGCCGGCACCGTGTGGCCAACGTGGCACTCAGTTCGCAAGTCATGCCGAGGTGTCTTGAACTGACGGCAGATTTCGTCTACGTCCGCTTTCACGGCTTGGAGGGGGGCGCCGCCCACGATTACACCGATCAAGAGTTGGCTCCTTGGGCGGACTTTCTGCAATGCTGTCACAAAGATGGCATTATGGGAGTCGTCTACTTCAACAATGATATGAATACTCGTGCACCGCTCAATGCGCTGCGGTTGATGGAGCTGGTTGGTTCATCAGCGTTAGCTCGCTATGCTCCTCCGCCAGACGTTTAAGTGAATTTGACTCCGACAATAAAAAGATCTCCCGATCGACCGAATCAGTTGTTTAAGTGGGCGGCACACTAAATCTTGTGCTGGATTGGCATCAGAAAGTTATACAACTTTCTCTGGGCCAAGTGGAGGCGTGTTTTCACCGTACCCAAAGAGATTTGCCTTTTTGCGGCAATCTCGCGCTGGCTCATTCCCTTGAAGAAGGCTAAATCAATAACCTCTTTTTGAGCATCGGGCAAATCCTGGATCACTTTGTTGAGAAGCTTTGATAAATCATGGACTTCGACTTCGCTTGTCATGGACGCGGTCTCGAAAGTCAAAGGGTTGTCCGTATCCGTCTTCAGGCTTTCTGTCGCACGTCGATAAGCTGCTCTTCGGCGCAGTCGATCAAAGGCACGCCGTCGCGCCAAGGTAACCAGCAGGCCGCGCAATCCCTTCTCATTTGGATTGTAACGGTGTCCCTGTTCCCAAACCTGCAACAAGACGTCATGCAGCACGTCATCCACCTCTGATTCGTCCCGAATAACTCCTAGAATAACTGTTCGCAGGAGCGATTCGTATCGCTTATAAATGCTTTCGAGGGCGTCCTCTTCGCGGTTGACGACTGCCTTCATCAATTGATCATCCGAAGCCTTCGCCGATTGATTAATATCTTGTTGAATTATCACAGGGAAAGCCTAGAAGGTTCGCGGCAAATGAAAATCGGTGGTGACCACGATAGAAGGCTCAGCGAAAGCCTGAGGTTCCAGACGTCATAATTTTTCGGGGTCAGGGTGATCCGGATAATTTACCAATTTCTCCCCTACGCTTCACTGAGAACAGAGTCTGAATTGAGCGGGCGCCAAGACGAGGGCGCGCCCGGAACCGGGCCAATACGCCGCGACACCTTAGGCGGCCGCATTGAAAGCTGCAGAAGCCGTCGAAAATTCGTGGTCCGAAAGCAGATTTTGGGAATGAACATTCCAGTCCCTGCGTCTAACCGCTGCGTGATCATTGGCCGGACTAAACGCGTTTCCGCCATCTGCGCCCCAAAACGCTGCCATGACCTTGATGTTGTGGTGGCATTGAACAGTGCAATATTCTTCGGTCATGTCCCGAGGCAAAGGGGGGTTTTGAATTCTTCCTTGCCACCACGGCATCCTGAGGGACGTAACAGTACGATGAAGGCGCCTGAAAAAATCGGTAAAAAAGCGAGGGTCCGCGAGATGGGCACGAAAAATAGTCCCCCATGGCTTCGCTAAGTGTCTTTTTGGTCGAAAATCATCCGGATACGGTGAGGTATATGCAGCTATATCTGGAACAATTGCATTACAAAGTCAGGGTCGCGGCGGACATGGAAACAGCCCTGCGGGAGGTTCCAAAGTCGGGCTGCGACGTTTTGATAAGTGACATTGGTCTCCCAGACGGTGATGGATGGGTGCTTTTGGAAAAATTGGGGGGCAATCGACCGCCGGTGGCCATCGCAATGAGCGGCTATGGCACGGGAACCGATCAATTGAGGAGCCAGGCAGCCGGGTACGATCACCATCTGGTCAAGCCTTTTACACCGGAGGTGCTGCTGAGGCTCCTGCGGGAGGTTGAGAAGCGGAAAGGCCAACAGCCGTGACAAAGAGCCAAGAGGAGTTTTGCGCGCTGATGCAGAAAGTCGGCTTTCCTGCTGTCCGCATCAAACCGGTCAGCGCGGAAGTAGTCGAATATAACGAGCTATTTTCGTCGCTGGTGAGCACTGGGGGGGACCTCGAGGAGAGACTCTGGTTCGTCGAAGGAGTGCTGACACGGGTTATTGCCGCTGACAGAATTCGCTTGGAAAGGGCGATTGCCGATCCAAGCCCGATCGAGATCCACCTGGGCTTTCAGGGCGTTGATGGAAAAACCCTGGATTTTGCAATGCGCTCTTTCGTCTCCCCAGGCAAAAAAAAAGCCAGTCCGTCGATCCTCTGCATCTTCATCCCGTTCAGGACTCCGATTTTCGAGAGGGTGTGTGACATGCACCTTTCTGAGGGCCGAGAATTGGAAAGATGCCGGATCCGAAATGAACTACATCGAGGGGTTTCGCAAAGTTTGCTCGGGGCGGCCTTCGGCTGCAAGCTGTTGGCGGGAAAGGTCGCGAAAATAAACGAGAGCCTTGGAAAAGAGGCCTCAGATTTGGCGGAGCTGGTCAATGGAGCCGTCATGGAGTTGCAAAAGCTGGTGCATTCCGGTCCGAACCAGGGTTTGACGGGATACACGAACAGCTCTTCGCAGGGCCGGCAAGAGCGGTGTGATTAGAGCTGCGCGGAGGTAATGATTTCCGGAGAAGATATTATGATCGGTCCCGAGACAGAAATGGGTGAGGAGAGCCAAAATAAAAAGAAGAGGGTGTTGATCGTCGACGATCATCCGATTTTTCGTTTCGGCTTGGCAGGACTAATCACCGAACAAACTTATCTTGAGGTCTGCGGCCATGCCGATTCCGCTCCGATAGCCCTAGAGGCGATGAGGCGCCTGAAGCCAGACATCGTGCTGGTGGATCTATCGCTTCGCGGAACCAACGGAATCGAGCTGATCAAATTGATGAAAGCGGAGGAGCCTGATCTTCCAATCCTCGTCATATCGATGCACAACGAGGCTGTGTTTGGCCTGCGCGCTTTGAAGGCAGGCGCTCTCGGCTACGTGATGAAGGCCGAAGCCATGAATCACGTAGCAGAGGCAATTTCAAAAGTGCTGCAGGGCAAAATTTACGTCAGCCCAGAATTCGGAGAGAAGTTGATTTTCAAAGCCGTCCAGTCGACTGAAGCCGGGGCCGGATCACCGGTCGACACGTTGTCAGATCGAGAACTGGAAGTCCTGCATCTGCTCGGCAAGGGAGGATCCACCCGGTCCATTGCCGAGACGCTCCACCTCAGCGTGAAGACCATCGAGACCCACCGCGCGCACATCAAGGAGAAACTCGGTTTTCAGGATTCGGAAGAAATGGTGAAATTCTCAATCGATTGGGTCTCCCAACAAGAGAATTGACGAAATTTGATCCAAATCGATCTGCAATATCTTTACCGGAAAGAGGCCCAGAGCGCCATCGGGCTTCAGCCTGATCCCAGGTTTCCTGATTGGCCTAGGCCAGAGAAAACGGCCGAGGGGGATCGGGTTACAGCCTGAACGACACCTAAGAGTAGGGCCGAAGAACGCTCCAGCTGCGTCTAACAGGTATATGAATAAACTTCAATTAAAAGGCTCCTGGAATGAAATCAAAGGAAAGCTAAAGCAGAGCTATGGAAACTTAACTGACGATGACCTGACCTTCGCGGAAGGTAAAGACGACGAATTGTTAGGTCGGCTGCAAAAGAAGCTCGGCAAGAGTAAAGAAGAGGTCAAGCAAATGATTGAGGGGCTTTGAGGCAGGATCATTTCAAACTAAACCTCAATATTTATGTTAAGTTGGGCCTTGGTTTTCCTGGTGATAGCGATTATCGCCGAAATCTTTGGATTCAGCGGTGTGGCTGGTGAATCTGCGTGGATTGCTCACGTTCTCTTCGTAATTTTTCTCATCATGTTCATTGTGTCGTTCTTTTTCCGTCGAGGCCGACCTCCGGTATAGAGAAAAGAGAGTTCGAAGACGGAACGCGGGTCCATCGCAATGGAAGAGGCGATGGACCCGTGTCTGCTGTCTGGGGAATGGCAGGCGCCCGGAAGCCCGATTCGATTCGTTAGTTCAGCCATACGTCGAAAAAGCGACGAACGGTGACGTGATTTCAATATCGATCCCCAGTTTCCCGCCAGCGGGAATCATTTGCGGTTTGCCTCCGGAAAGAAAATGAGGGTAAAACTCTCTATGTCATGCTTTCCGGCGCCGCACGGTCATTGCTGATCTTCATCATCTCCGGCCTTTCCCCCACTGGCGCGCCCCCGCAAGTGGCGCCTGGAACTCCGGCCGTCGTGAAGCGCATCGAGCCCGGGTTGGAAAATGCCGTAAAATGGGAATGGCGCGTCGCGCCATCGGATGAAAAGGAATGGGGGTTCTCCGCTCCCACGCCGACACCGACGCCGACCCCAGTGGCTGCTCTTCCGCAAACGGAAAATAGGCCCCGTGTTTACGAGGTACAGCCTCGGGACGCACTTGTCCTCATTGGCAAGAAATTTGGCGTGACGGTTTCCCAGCTGAAGACGTTTAACGGACTAAAAAATGACAAAATTCGGATCGGCCAGACGTTGAAGATTCCCACGCTCGCTGAACTAGCGGCCATGGTTCCCCCGCCGACCAAGCACGAGTCCGCGGGACCTTCCGAATCAAAGCTCAGTCCAGAGTCTCAAACAGACCTGGAGAGACTTAGACTGGAAATTTTCCTGGACCGTGAACAATTCTCGGCTGGGCCAATCGTTGGTGATCCGGGACCGGCCCTCACGAAAATATTGCTTCTTTATCAAAGCACCCACGAAGACGCGAAAGATGATACGTCTCTCGCGGCGAAGGCGCTGGCGGCTGTGCCGAATGTTTTCACCCATTACAAGCTGAAAGCGGAAGATTTCCGATTCATAGCTCCACCCAGAGCCGACGCGGTTGAGGCAAAACCGACTCCCTCGGCTAGCCGTGTGCATCCCGGAAAGGTGCCCCTTCACCCGCCGGTCAGTGGAAAAATTCCTCTTACCTATGGCCAATTGACAGCAGCCACGATGCTGGCCTATCGCAGCCCATGGGAGTTCGTCTCTGAACGTTTCCATTGTCGGGAATCCTATCTCCACACCCTGAACGACAAGCTACCTCCCATGCCGGCGATCGGTGCAGAGTTTCGAGTCCCCAACGCGATTCCTTTCGAGATCGAGAAAGCGTTTGATGAACCAATTCAACCGTCGGTCGATCCCAAAAACCCGGTGACAGCTTCGGTGATTGGTCTATCGCAACTGAATATTTATCAAGGCAGCGCCTTAATCGCGGTTTTGCCCCTTTCCCCTGCCCGACCTGGTCTGCACGGTCGCAACTCCTGGACGATTCTTGACGCGATCCCGCGTCCAAGGCTCGGCACATTCCAAAAAGTCCGGAAACAACAGGTGCAGAAAGCCGGTTCTCCTCCGGCAATCCCAGTTCAGGAACCGGCAGATTCTTCACCCGACAACGGATTGCCTTCGGAACAGTTCCTGGCCGCCGGGCCTAGGAACCCAGTGGGCATTCTGTGGATCAATTTAGCCAAATCGAACAGTACGGAACCCCTGCCCTACGGTCTGCACGGGACCAGCATTCCCGACCAAATGAACATCGAGGAAAGCATCGGTGGCTTTCGACTGGCAAATTGGGACATTGCCCGCGCGGTGCGTCATCTTCCATCGGGCACGCCCTTAGCGTGGAAGTAGTCTTTTGCGGTTGCCTCTTTCCTTGAAAGACGAAATTTTTGATAATTCCTCGAGTATAGATTGCGGCAGTTCCAAGGTGGAGGTCGGGCTCAGCACGCAAAGTTTCTGCCAGGATTTGGTGGGCGAAAACGGCTTTACCGGTTCCTGCCTGTAGCGACCCTCTGCTCGCTATGCCTCCTATGGCGCGCCGCAAACGTGCCATAGGTCCAGCAAATGCACCAAAGTTGCGTCGGAACCGATTTAAGTACAGTGCGCCGCTGGGCGCGGGTTACGAGATGCGCGCAGGAAACAGAGGACAAATAACAGAACGAGGGACCTGATGGTCAGGACCGGAGAAGAATGCCAAGGAGCCATCGCGGTTGCAGATCCAGACCTCGACGGCCCCGGCATCGAAATAGAGGAGGCGTTTTTCAGCGATCTCGGCTGCCGAATTGGAGGGCGACAGGATCTCGATGCAAATCTCAGGGGCGCGGGTGAGAAGGGGAATGTCTTGGCCGAGCTCGTCCCGACCGGCATCAAGCCAACCGACATCAACAGCCTTAACGCCGTCAGCGGTAGAAATCGGGCACTCGGGCAGTGTCTGACCCTGCGTAGCAAGCTGAATCAGTAGAGCAATAATCTGACCTTGACGCTCAGAATGGCGAAAACCGGCTGGGGGAGTCATGAGGATATGCCCGTGGCGATCAGTCTCGATGCGATCAGGGAGCTTGGCGAGGTCCGGGTCACCAAGAATCTCTGTCCAACGGGCCAGGTTGAATCCGGTTTGCGCAATGAGATCTGGAAGCTCGATGGTGATAGGCACGAAGGAATGATACGCCAAAAACGAAAGTATGCATCGACAGTCACAGAGGGGGAGGAGACGTGATTATTGGTTGCATCGGTGTGGTGTGTCATGCCCTGGGAGAGCGGCCAGCGCCTAATGACCAAATTGCGCGTGCCGTCGTGAAAATCGGCACTGTGGTCCGACTGTCAGCGTGGCCAGCGATCCGTTGCGCCACCTCCAGAGTTCCTCCATTCTCCAGGTAGTTCGTGATACCGGTCGCCCTGAATGAATGGGGGGAATAATCGCCCACGATGCCAGCATCTCTCAATCGTCGCTTCAAGAGATTAACCCCATCAAACCTGGTCATTGGTCGGGATCCGAGCTCCCGACTTTTGCCAAGCGTCGTTGGGAACAGCGGCGTATCCGGTTTTTCCCGCAGCTTGGAAACTTTGAGGTATTCGTGGATAAAGCTCCTTTTGACAGGATCGAAGGTAAACAGATCGCGGCATTAAAGGGCCAAAAAATAGCTGCCGGCTTGCACCCAGATCAATGGGTCCGAGTTTGGCTTGAACTCCATGTTGATTCCACCATGAAGAGGTGGCCGGAATTCCGTAATGCCGTGGGTATGGACGAAAAGGGTTATTATTGGATTGAAAAACGGTGGGCCGCGCGTCAGTTCACTGGCGATCCTGAAAAGTTCAACCAGGATTACAACATCATGGGGCCTAAACAAATCCTGTAACGCGCGTACCCGGCGTAACAAAAAAATCTCTGGTTCTGCGCATTTTGGGAAATCGCGGGGGAGTAAATCCAGGGCAATCCAGGAGGTTGGCTCGTGACAAGGCGCATCCGAGCTCCGATCCTATCGTTAGCCGGCAGGGGAAAACCTGATGATTTGTCGATGGACTGAGAGCAACGATATTCTGCTAGAGTTGGTGGCGAAGACTTTGGCGGTCGGCGCTTACGAGATGCAGGTCGAGTATGAAGACCGCAAGGAGCATGTCTTGGCGTTTCAAGAAGGGGTTGGCTTTGGTATCGCCAGCTTGGATGCGAGCAGTGAGGAGGCGCAAGCTCTGCGAGAGGCGTTGTATCAGATCAGGCGAAAGCAAAAGATTGTCACCATCGAGGGGGTTGAGTACCGGCTACGGGCACGAATTCACCAATCGTTCGGAGAAGATGTATTCCGAGTCACAATCAAGAAAGGCTGAAAGGCATCCGCCAATGGACTATACCGTGCGTGTGGCATAGCGCGTACATCGGTCGGTTGCTCTCGAACTGAAATCCGTTTGACGCCCTGCGAGATGCGTACGCAGTTCGTCCGCCATCGCCGGCGAGACCGGCACGTAGCGATCAGCGCCTCGTTTTGGGTGGACGATGTAAATCTGTGGTGGATCGCCGTCCAAAAGTAGATCCTCGACACGGATGTGCACAAATTCACGATTCTGCGCACTTCTATTCTATTAGTACTCAAGGGACTTGCGGGTGACTGGTGTCCGACCAAGAGTGAGCTCGAGATCGGAATTGAATGACTTCTCGGAAAGAGAGAGCTGTAAATCTACAACCTTAATCGCGTACGCCTCCAACCTGTGCCGAGGAGCATAACTGGTACGAGCATCTTCAAACCAGAAGTAGAAAGCGTGGAACTCCCACATCCAACGTCGTTCGTAATCTGATAGCCGGGTAATCTCGACTGCCGCTATCAAGGGACAGCTTCCCGGAACGGCAGGCGGCGATCTGGTTCCGAAGTAATCTGCGCTATCTGAACGAAACTTTTCTTTTGCTTGCTTCCACTGGGCCCAATGCCAGTCGGTAAAATGCTGCCGTTCACATTTCTTCAGCTCACCCGTGTTCATCGTGAGGTGCCAGAGCCAATCGCGCACATCCAAGACTAACGCACAAGCGATCAAGACAAGAAAGCCAACGAAGTGGTTTCGGGAGAAGGCAAGCTAGCTGTAGCGGCCCGAGAACATAAATGACTGAGCCGAAAAGTTACAGAAACGGCGAAAGGATCCGCTCCCGATAGGCCCGGAATAAATCCTCATCGATCTCCAACTCCTGCGTGGCGATGGCTTGTTCGGATCTGATGAAAGACAATTCCCCGGGCAAGCGAATGTCCCGGGCGGGATCTGTCCGCTTCAAACCTTTGATATGCGCCATCGTCCGATCCACATTCTTGAGAAAGGATTCCCGACCTACGAGCAAGTCGGGATCGATTGCCAAAGCGAGGTTTCCCCAATTCTGGTGATCCGGATCACCGGGCAAACATCCTCCCGTAAGCGCGTTAGCGAGGAGTTCGACCATCAAAGCGAGTCCAGAACTTTTGGGACCACGATCGAAAGTCATCAAGGCACCGGACACCAGAATTTCCTTGGGAGCTTGGGTTGGGACGCCTGCAGCGTCATAGCCCACGTTTGGGGGCAGCATCTCGCCTTTGAACAGAGCCTCCGCGACCTTGAAAATCGGCATCGCGGAGGTCGCCATGTCCAGAACTAGAGCTTCGCTGCCAGTGGGAATTCCAATGGCGACCGGATTGCTCCCGAAGGCGCGTTCGCTGCTCCCGCTTGGCGCAACCATCTTGCTTGAACCGCAAAAGACCATGCCAATGAAACCTTCCCGCGCGATTCTTTCGGCGTAGTAGCCGGCTGGCCCCGTGCCCGGAGGTGAACTGTTATGAATGCCGACGATGGCAAAACCGCTCGTTCTTGCTTTGTTCACCAGTAAGTCTGCGGCCAAATGCAGGGCACAGATCCCGATATTACCTCCGGCATCGATCAGACAAGAAAGCGAGGTCTCTTTCTCCACGACAATCTCGCGTTGTGCATTAAACCGCGGAGTACCAACCGCCACCTCTTGGATAAGACTCTGGAAATTTCCACGACGATGAGCGTACGAAAGAACGTCTGAAATTGTTTCGGTCTGCGCCTCTGGATATTCCAGCTTGAGGTATAGCCGTCGCGTCAAATTCTGGAGATCTTTGAGGCCGACTTTCATCACGTCCCATCGAGATGCTGCAACATCGCATCGAGGGCAAGCTGATAGCCATAGATGCCAAAGCCTGTAATCACGCCCACCGAAACTTCAGAGAGCACGCAATGGATATTTCTCTTCGCCACATTGGAAATATGGATCTCTACGTAAGGGAGCCCCGCGCCCTTGATGCAATCTTTCAACGCATATCCGGAATAGGAGAAGCCTGCTGGATTCATCACCAACCCATCGAATCCCTGGTCCGCGCAACGGTAAATTCGGTTGATTGCCTCGCCTTCCACATTTGTATAGAAAATCTCCAGCTCAAAATTCCTTCTTTCGGCATAGTCTAAAAGTGTCGTGTTGAGTTCATCCGGAGTGGTACGGCCGTAAATCTCCGGCTCTCTCTTGCCCAGATGGGTGAGGTTCGCTCCTTGAATAAGAATGATTTTTTTTATTTTGCTCAATTTCCTTTGAATTTTGGATGGTTCGTGGAGTTGCTGATAGGCTATTGTGAGCTGCAGCTCACGAAAATCATAAAGCCTTATTTCGGCTACCGCTTTTCCTCCCGGAAGGCTCATCGTTACTTCCAGCGAATGCGATATGGCTTATCGCAACATCGAACCGCGTCAAGCGTTTCCCGTCGTCGCGATCGGATCCTGTATTCACATCATCATTCTTCGTGTTTACCTGCGGAGAAATTTCCCACATTCGCATCTGGTCGGCAGGGCCGGGGAGCAGCAACGCTTTCCGATTTCCGTCGTCAGTTTCACCTAACCAGGCTGCGTGATGTTGCTCTGGAAGAATCACCGGCAGCACTTGAATCGCGCGATGTGGAAGGTATGGCATGGCAACCTGTACGGAGCCAGCATCGCTCTGAGTAGTTTCTACGTCGGAGTCGATATTCACGTAATGATGCGGAGGCGGATTCCAGCCGGTCGACGCTTCTCGAACAGGTTCGCCTGTGTCTGGCGGCACAAGGGACGCTGCGATTAGACCTAATAGGGGCGGCACACGAGCGGGGAACCGTCCCGCGCAGAGGGTTCAAAAACGCCAAGTCAGCTGCTCTGGTGCCCTACGGTTCTGACCGGTCAATACGGGTCAATGGGGATCCGCTCAAAAAGGGCTGGCAGCCAGCCACCCGGGAGAGTAATACTATGCTTCTCATTTAGACGGGTTTATCCGTGCACCTTGCCTGGAGGTCCATTCGACTCCGGCGCCTCGCGTGAGGGCCTGCGCGAGCCTTCCGCTCTCGTCACCAGAAACCACGCCATGAATCCTATCGAAGTCGTACGACGCTACAACCAGGCCTGGAACGGTCGCGACGCCAACGCGATTGTCCAACTCTTCGCCGAAGGGGGCACTTACAGTAATCCCCACGCGGGTCAAGGCTTGACCGGGGAAGCCATCGGCAACTACGCCAAAGCGGTCTGGGCCGCTTTGCCCGACATGACCGTGGAGCTGGTCAGTGTCCGCGAAATCGCGCCGGGCCTAGTCGCGCATGAGTGGCTGCTGCGGGGCACCAACACCGGGCCGCTCATGGACGGCTCGCCCACCACGGGGCGCTCCGTCATCATCCCGGGCAACGACGTTATTGCGGTGGAAGGCGGTAAAATTCGCTCGGTCGAGGTGAGCTATGACCGCTCAGCGGCAGATGCGCAGCTAGGAGCCACAACGACCTAGCGGTCAAATGCCACGGCAGGAATTATAAAAGAAAGGCAACAAAGTTTCGCAACGCCTTCGCCCTAGGAGGGGAACTTCGGGGCCTGTCGTTGCCAAAACGGTCGTTTTCGCAAGAATACGGGCGCACGATGGTTCGGCGCTTTATCGAGTGCTCTTTTCGTAGACGAGGGAGGAATCGGCGAACTCTTTGCCTAAATGCGCGGCCAGTCGAGCATTTGCCGGATCCACTGCTTGCGATTTCGTGGAGTTTAAGATGGACATGACCGGCTGACTGCCTTCATTCGCGAATAATGTGCTACCGTTCGCACTCAATCTGCGCGGAGCAGCCCATATTCGCAAATAATCTGCGACTTTACGCTTGAAGCTCTCGTAAGGTCACAACTCACCCTGGAGGCATCTTCCCCTCACCGTAGTTCCAGGGCGGCGACCGCACCGTTAAGCATCAACGAAAGCATAACTGCAGCTATGCTCAATGGCACCAACGCGCCGAGGGCTACGATCCCCTTCCGCCAGTAGCCCCACTCACGCTGTCGGGCGATCAAGATCCAGGCGAGAGGCGTCAGAAACATGAGTACAAACCAGCCCACGTAATTGAGCAGGGGAATGCCGTAATAAACCGTGCCCTTCACCAACCAGATCCAGTAGCCCGCCGCGACGGCAACAGGGTCTATGAAAAGATCCAGCACTACGGCGATTGCACCGGTGGCAAGCGGCACCTGCCACCATAGCCGGGGTTGGGTGAGCATGTCTTGATCTGGTCGGGCCAGGATTCCTTCGGCGAGGAACAGACAGATCCCGCACATGCCGATCCAACCAAAAAAGATATAGGTGAAAACCCAAAGCGGAGACTGGCCAGGGTACTCGTAGTTCCGCATCACAAACGCAGAGAGGAAATCCATGACCGCTGTGAAACCGCCCGAGACGATACTAAAAGCCAGCGTGTCCGGCCCGCCAAAACGCCACCCAACAAAACTAAGCACGGCCACGGCAAAGACCATCCCGCCCACGAGCAGGAGGGTGAAGTCCGGCGTCATCCATGCCTCCAAGTGGTCCACAGATAAAGACCCAATACAGGAAGTGCCAAGACCACAAGCCAAAGCAGATCCCACGCTTTTACTCCGATTCCTGCGGCAATCCAGAGGGTAAGGTTCACCGCATAGAGAATGACTGGGAACCACCTGCCTAACGGAGTCTCTCGCTTGCTGACATGATCTTCACGCAGGGTTGTAGCCTTGATCGCCATTCCGTATCACCGCCTCCACGGTATTTTTGAAGAGGCAGTCGCCAGAATGCCCACCCTTGGCTGATAATTACAAGTAGCTTGTAGGATGTATCAATAGGTTTCTTTGGTGCTCCCGGCGCCCAAATCCGCCTGCACCGTTTGGGCCTTATCGTCCAGCACCATGCCGATAAATTGGTCCAAGCCGTGGTCTCTGCGACTGGGCGTAAAGGCACGAACTGAGTGTAGGATACCCGAACATACTCGGCATCCACCGTAGGCGGTTCCGCGCCGTAGCCCTGGCCGACCATCTGGATGAGGCCCTCGCAGGCGTCGATCTTGTCGCGGAGCACTTGGCGGAGATCGCCGAGATGCCGAGCACGTAGCCGGGCAGGGCGTGGGCGTTCATGGAGTTTTTGCGCGTGCCGGGCACTGCCTGAAGCGTTGCCCGGATGAAGGCATCTACCACCTGTTTGCGCTGCTCAACGGAGAGCTTGGCGAGGTGATCAGCATCTGCGAGCAGATCGAGATGCCGGCGTAGCGATAATACACGGCGGAAGAGAACTCCAGGGTGAGATTACTGTGGGCCGCTTTCGAGCACCGTAAATCGCCGGCATAGCGGATAGGGCGAACCAATTCCCGGCGAAACAAAGAGCGCGAAACGCTCACCCCGCCCCGCCACGTAATTTCCGTGTCGCTTTTCGTACCTTTGTTGGAATTTAACCTAGCATTGTCTTTTCGCGCGCCAGGCCGATCGGTATTTCAAGATCCAATCAACCAAGGCACGTTCAAAACCGATGTCGTAGCCAGCTTTCTCGCTCTCGATCCATTTGTGAGAAAGGATCTCCTCGCGTTCGGCCGAAAACTCTTTATAAAATACAGAATTTTTTACCAAGTCTGTGAAATTTACCCGTGTGGTTTCCATGGATGATCCTCTCCTAGTCGATGATGCACTGTTTGAATAAGCTAGAGCCGGCACATTGTTTTTCCTTCCGCGAACCAAATTTTAGGCCTCCGTAATTGATTTGGCGGATTTGTCTTCGACCGTGGTGCAGCGTGTTACAATCATTGCGTTGCTTCCGAATAGTCTAGTATATATCATAATAGCCATAAAGATTCACTGAAAAGTAACAAGTTTCTTCAAAAGTCTGATTAAGCTGCTCAACCTTCAGTGGCTTCTTCAGAACCGTGACCGGAATGACTTGAAGAATTCGCTTTCGCCCTAATGCTGGGCGGCAGATGTCGATACGTGTCGAAAAATTTCGGCTAAGAGTCGAACCGAGTTTTACGGTAGCCGGATGCACTTCCCTTCGCGATAATCGCGCAGCGCTTCTTCCGCCAGTTGATCCAATTTCCCGGCTTCGGCGTCGGTTTCAATCTGTCGATCCCATGCCCGTTCCCGCGCCTCCACGAGTTCTTCAAACTCTTTATCGGACAGACGCACGACAACCTCTTTAAGTTGCTCCAGCGTAATTGCGGCCATTGTTCGTTGATTGCGGTCAAAAAACACTCAGGAAGCCTATACAAGATACGTTTGTGATCTGGCACGCTATTATCGCCGGTCGCCAGAGCTCATCTCCTACGAGGAAGTCACGGGCTGGCTGTACCATCTCATCAAGGAACGCCAACTGTCAGCCTCCAGCGTCAACATCGCCGTGAGCGCCGTGCGCTTTCTCTACGCCGTTACACTTGGGCAAGAGACGCTCGACTTGATAGCATCGGTCCCGCACATGAAGCGCGCCACCCGGCGCGCGGAAGTCGCAGTGAGGTCGAGGCAATCTTGACTGCGCCCAAACAGCCGCGCGATCGAGCGCTCTTGATGACGGTCTATGGCTGCGGGCTGCGAATTTCGGAGGCCACACAGCTCAAGACTAGCGACATCGACCGTCCCCGTATGCAGTTGCGAGTACGCGACGGCAAGGGTGCCAAGGGACGTATACTGCCATTAAGCGAGCGTTTGCTCAAAAGCGTTAGTAAACTACTGGCGAGCGCAACGTCAGGGTAAAGCGGGTCATGATAGTCCATGGCTTTTTCTCGGTAAAAAAGCGGGTCAACCGATGGGTAGATATACCGGGCAGAACATCTATTACACCGCGTTGGAAAAGAGCGGTGTGCGACGCAAGGGCGGCATCCATCTTTAGAGGTATTCGTTTGCCACTCACCTCATGGAAAGCGGCGTAGAACTACCACTAGTGCAGCACTTGCTGGGCCATTCGAGCCTGAGGACTACGTCGCTTTACCTCCATGTGACGGCACACAGGCTAGCCGAGGTGCGCTCACCTTTGGATCTGATCAGCAGCGGCTGCATCGGACAGTAAGCGCACACACTGGACTTCACTCTAGCCAATCCGCCCCCAAGCGGACTGACATGGAGACGCTCTGTCCATCGGTGCAGATTGTGTTGTCGCAAGGCCTACAGCCACAGTTGTTAGGGGTCCATGCAAGGCGTCTTTGAATGGGGTGGGGAGCTGGCCGCTTAAACTGAAATGAGATATACTCCTTCACTTTGATCGTCACGCTTGCAGTCAGTGGCGATCACTCGATCCCAATTCTCGCCTCACGCGCCTGGGAAACCTTCCTTGGCGGGGCGTTCGGCCTCGGCGCCGCGACTCTCCTTTTTGCCGCTTCGCACGTCAACGCGGTAAAAATGTTTACACCGTCTTAGCGAGCCGGTGCATGTGTAATGGGAGCTATCCCGCGGCGGCGGAAGTGCGCAAAATGCCGCTTGCCGTACGAGGCCTGAATGGATAGCGTGCCGCCCATGAGCAACCTTCCCACGCCCGCGCCGCTGATCATCGTTCCGTTCGGCGGCGGCGAATCAGTGCACGCCTTCGGCACCGAGATGCTCTTTCACCTCACCGGGAAACAGACCGACGGGCGCAGCGCGGTCGGCACGAACATCGTCCCGCCGCACAATCCCGGCCCGCCGCCGCATTACCACGAGCGCGAGGACGAGATTTTCTTCGTGCAGGACGGGCGCATGGCGTTCCTGGTCGACGGGACGTGGCAGGAGGTACCGGAGGGCTCGACCGTTTTCGCGCCGAAGATGTCGGTACACTCGCTCAAGAACGTGGGTGACGCGCCGGCGCACGTGCTCACAGCCATGGTGCCGGCCGGCTTCGAGGTTTTCTTCGCGCGCTGCGCCGAGGAATTCGCCAAGTCCGGCGCCCCCGACCTGGCCCGGATCGTGGAGATCAGCGCGGAGCACGGAATTCATTACGTCAAGAGTCCGGGGACGAACGATTTGCTCGACCCGTTCATCGCGTAGGGCGGAGACACGGAGATTTCTTGTAAGGTCTGAGCGTCGCGCATAGAGCGCTCGTCCGGGAGGGAAGAAAAGACACTAGCCGGTGGTGAAACCACCGACCTGGCCGCCCCCAAGTGATCAAGCCCCTGGGGCGCAAGAGACTTGCATGACACATGCACCCACTAATTCGAATCGTTTTATTTATTAGCTTGGTTTTGGTTTCCAGCGGCGGCACGGCGCCAGGCCAACAAGCTTCTGCCTCGCTGGCGACGCCGAATCCAGCTCCCACGCCGATCCCGCTAGTCGAGGTGGCCTCGCACGCGCAATCCGCCATGGAGTCTATCCGCGACATCGAGGCCAGCTTATCGGCCGATCATGTAAGCACGACCGTTGAAAAAGGTTTACCTCGCCTGACGAAAGAAATCGATTCGCGAAGGGCCGAAAATTCCAACTCCTGGCGGCAAGCCTGCCTCTCGACTTGCTTCACCGCCTAGAGCTCGTCTTGCAGACTTTTCGCGATCAACTTTCGGCGTGGAAATCATGATCTGACAGAGCAAGCCAAAACTCTAGACCTTCAGATTGCTCATTTGGACCAGCTGAAGGAGATCTGGCAATCAACTCTGCAGTTATTAGAACAATCCCAGACGCCGCCGGGGATTCTCAGGCGGGTACAGAGTCTGCTCGACTCCATCGGTCGCACGCGCGAAGCGGTGGAATCTCGTCGAGCGGCGGTTTTGACCCTGCTGAGCCGCGTTCTAGAGTCGACAGATCGAGTGCAAACAGCCTCCTCTTCGGTCGAACAGGCACAAGCCAGTGCGGTGAAGAACCTTTTCGTTCCAGATAGCCCACCCATCTGGAGCCGCGAGATCGGAAACTGGACAGAGGAAAGCCACGACTCGCTCTTTTGGCGAGAAAGCGTACGCGCATTCAGTGCTTACATTAAGGGCCGGCCGACTATCCTCCTGCTCCACGCGATCATCATTCTCCTTCTGGCTTTTGTTGTGCACTGGCTGGGGCGCGGAGTACAGAAATGGACGGAGGAAGAGCCGAATTTACGGCGCGCAGCGCCGGTCTTTGATTTGCCGGTCTCAACGGCGATCGCGCTCTCGTTTCTGATCACCGCACCGATCTATTCGCTGGCCCCGGGGTTGGTCCGGGCAATCCTTGGGGCTGCCCTTCTTATCCCTGCAACGCTGATTCTCCGCCGGTTAATTGACCGAACTCTATTTCCAATCCTCAATGCCTTGATCCTCTTTTACTTCGTCGACCAGGTGCGACTGATCACGGCAGGCTTGCCAGCGTTGTCCCGGTTCATCTTCGGCGCAGAGATGGTCGGTGGAACTCTCTTTCTCATCTGGCTCATTCGGAGCGGGCATTTGCCGACCATAGGTGCCAACACGACCAAACGTTTCGCGCGAGCATTCCGGATCGCTACACAATTCGGCCTGATCGTCTTCCCGGCGACTATCCTGGCGAACGCCTTTGGGTATGTCAACTTAGCGAATCTCCTGGGAAACGGCGCTCTCAAAAGCGCGTATGTTGCCTCGACGTAGATGTGCGTTGTCTCGATGCTCTCGTGACCGAGCCAAAGAGCGATCACGGCCGTGTCGACTCCGGCTTGCAGCAAGTGCATAGCGCTGGTGTGACGACTATGTCTCTGAAGACATAGACGGCACTATCTACCCTTCCGGACTATGTCGGGTAATGGCGAGCCTCTGTCGATTTGGCCCCGGAGATTCGAGATCGCGACGTGTAAAGCCTCAGCGAATTGCCCGACATAGTCTTATGTCTGCTACAGACTGTTCAAGAAGGCGAGGAGTCGGTCGCCGGGTTTGTAGCGACCCGGGGTTCCATCGGGCGGGGATGTCTTGGCAAGTGCCTTCTCCTTCATGGCAAGTGTCGCTTCGAGATAAATCTGTGTGGTTTCAACATGTTCGTGACCGAGCCACAATGCGATCACAGAACGATCGACGCCTGCTTGCAGAAGATCCATGGCCATGGTGTGCCTCAAGCGGTGCACAGTGACGCGTTTGTGTTTC
>CAVULL010000012.1:0-133136 GCA_963742335.1 uncultured Verrucomicrobiae bacterium | reverse complement strand
GCGGATAGACGCGTCGAGCAACTCGACGATATGGCGAACCGGCAGCTTTCGCCCCGCGCGTGCGAGGGCAGACTCGAGCTGCAGCAGGCAGCCGGGGTTGCCGGACACAACCATGTCCGCGTCCAGCGCGGCGACGTGGCCCGCTTTCCGGTCGCCGAGCTGCGTCGCGGCTTCCGGTTGCACCAGGTTGTAGATTCCCGCGGAGCCGCAGCAGATCGCGGCTTCGGGGATTTCCAGCAATTGGAGCTGCGGGATGCGTCTCAACAGCGCGCGCGGCTGCGTGCGGACGCCCTGCGCGTGCTGCAAGTGGCAGGCATCGTGGTAGGCCACGCGCAGGCGCAGCGCGTGGCGAGTGGCGCGCGGCTCGAGCTCGGCCAGGAATTCGGAGACGTCGCGGCACTTCGCCGCAAACGCCTTCGCGCGCCCGGCGTACTGCGGATCGTCGCGCAGCAAGTGGCCGTACTCTTTCACATTCGAGCCGCAGCCCGCGGCGTTGATGATCACCGCGTCCACCTGGGCGTTTTCGAACGCGTCAATTGTCTGGCGCGCGAGCTGCACGGCCTGCTCCTCTTCTCCCGCGTGCACTAGCAGGGCCCCGCAGCAGGGTTGTGCCGCGGGAACCACCACCTCGCATCCCTCCGCGGCCAGCACGCGCGCCGTGGCCGCGTTGACCTGCGGGAAAAGCACGCGCTGCACGCAGCCTAGCAGCAACCCCACGCGGCGCCGCCGGTCGCCCTGCGCCGGGATCAACTCGGGAAGCGTTTCCTGCGCGGGCACCTGCGGGAGCAGCGCCTCCATGGCCCGCAGCCGTGCGGGAAGCAGTTTCGGGATGCCCATGCGCCGCACCAGCGCCTCGAGCCCGGCCTTCTGATACAGGCGCAACGGCAACAGGAGCGCGCGCAGCCGGGCCGGGCGCGTGAAGATGCTAAACAGAAGCCGGCGAAACCTCTTCTCCGCAGGCTGGTCTCGTGTAACGGCGTTCGATTTGCGCCCGGGTGGCTTCGATTAGTTTCGCGTAGTCCACGCCGGAAGGACACGCCGGCATGCAGGCCATGCAGCCCAGGCAGGCGTCGAAATGGCCCACCCATGTTTCGTTGATGGTCGCAGTCGCCTTCGGCGACCATCTTCATCAGGTAGATCCGGCCGCGCGGCGAATCCATCTCCTCGTTCCACAGCACGTAGGTGGGGCACACGGGCAGGCAGAAGCCGCAGTGCACGCATTTGTCGATCAGCTCGCCCGACGGCGGGTGGTGCGCGTCGTACCCGCTCGCAGCCTGCTGGATGGATGCTTTGTCGCTGCGCCATTAGATCCCCCCGATGAACCGACCGGGATTCAGCGTGCCCCGCGGGTCAAATTGCTGCTTCACGCTCAGCATCAACGGAAATGCATCGCCCCCGCTGCCCCACGCGTCAATCGCCGGCATCGCCGCGGGTCGATGCAACACGGCTAGCGAGCCTCCCACGTGTTCGAGCTCGAGCCGCAGGGTATGTAGCACCTGGTGGATGGCAGGGAGCGCTCGACGCCTCCAGGCGCAGCCAGCCCAGCCCTGTTCCCTGCACAACGGCGCGCCACTGTACGCCCAGGGAATCGGCCAAGTGACGAATGCGGCCGCACGTCTCTGCGACCGACGCCGGTAGAACGCTGAATTTTGCAATCGCTGCCGGTTCTGCCGAAGACCACAGCTCCTCCCGCGCCTGCCATACCGCGTCGCTGGTCGCGGTTTCGGTCGCCGGGGCGGCCAGTTTCCGCAGCGTCACCGCCTGGGCCGCAAGTCCCGCATCGGTGCCTTCAAAGCGAACGTCCACCGCAGGCGCCGCCCCTGCGGTGAATCGCGCCTGCAAGCCGGTGGGCGTCAGCCATGGAATCCTGCACCGCCAGCACCACGCGGTTGGCGTCGCCCAGATCGCGCGCCGCAAAGGTGAACGACCGTATGTTGCGCGGCAAGGGATGCAGCCGGAAGTTGGCGCGAGTGATGACGCCCAGCGTGCCCAGCGCTCCAGTGGCCAGTTTCGGCAGGTCGTACCCCGCGACGTTTTTCACCACTTTGCCGCCGCTCGAAGCCAGCGTGCCATCGGGCAGCGCAATCGTCACGCCGATGATCAGGTCGCGCAGCGCGCCATACCGGATACGCAGCGAGCCGCTGTCGTTCGTCGAAAGGATTCCGCCGACGGTGGCCCGCTCTGGCCACAGCGGATCCACGGCGATGCGCTGGCCGTGCTCCGCTAGCGCGTTCTGCAGATTCTGGATCGTGCAGCCGGCCTCTACGCTCACCGTCAGATCGGCCCAGGCGTATTCGATCACCCGGTTGAGCCGCGCCGTCGAAAGAATCAGGTCGGCGCGCACTGGCGGATTGCCCCAGCCGGTCTTCGTGCCGCCGCCGCGTGGCACGACGCCGAGCCCGGTGGCATCCCCGCAGCGCAGCGCGGCGGCCAGTTCGGTCTCACTGTCTTGGCTCGAAGACCATCTGTGGCTGGACTCCAGCGACGCCGTCACCCGCCCCCGCGGCGCGCAGATGCTCCGCGCCGGCGATGGCGCGCAGATCGTCCCACGGAATCGCGATCCCCGTCTCTGCTCCCAAAGCTGATGGTGGCGCGTTCATCTCAGAAGCGTTCTGCGATTCCAGCGATTTCCAGGGGATGAGGTCGATACTCCCCTGGCGTTTCACCACACAGCCGCGGCCGTGGGAAAACCTTCGTCGGATTGGAGAGGTGCTCTGGGTCAAACGCGCAGCGCACGCGCTGCATCGTTTCCAGATCGGGCTCCGCATACATCTTGGACATCATCATTTTCTTCTCTTCGCCCACGCCGTGCTCGCCCGTGATGGAGCCGCCAGCCTCGATGCACAGTTCGAGGATCCGGTTGGCCAGAATCTCTGCGGCATGTTCCTGCCCTTCGATCCGGCGGTCATAGAGGACCAATGGATGCAGGTTGCCATCGCCGGCGTGAAACACATTGGCCACTCTGATTCCCGCCTCCGCGCCGAGCCGCTCGATTTCGCTCATGATGCGCGGCAGCGCCGTGCGCGGGATCACGCCGTCCTGCACGATGTAATTCGGCGAAATGCGGCCCACCGCGGCGAACGCCGCTTTACGTCCCTTCCACACCACGGCGCGCTCCGCCTCCGTCTGCGCCACACGGATTTCCCCGGCGCCGCACTTCCGGCAGATTTCGTCCACCTGGCGCATCAGCGCTTCGACTTCCGCCGTAGGCCCGTCGAGCTCCACCAGCAACAGCCCGCCGCAGTCGGGATAGTTGGCGTGCACAGCCGCTTCAGCGGCTTGGATCGCCAGATTGTCCATCATTTCAATCGCTGCCGGCAGCATGCCCGCGGCGATGATCCCGCTCACCGCAGCCCCGGCGTCGCTCGTGGAACCAAACGCGGCCAGCAGCGTCTGGATGCATTCGGGCCGCTTCACGATGCGGAGGATTACCTTGGTTGCAATGCCCAGGGTGCCCTCGGAGCCCACGAACACGCCCGACAGATCGTAGCCTGGTGTGTCGAGCGTTTTGCCGCCCAGGTGCGCCAGCGAGCCGTCCGGCAGCACCACCTCAAGGCCCAGCACATGCGTGGTGGTAAATCCGTATTTCAGGCAGTGCGCGCCGCCGGCGTTTTCCGCCACATTTCCGCCAATGCTGCAGATAGATTGCGACGAGGGATCGGGCGCGTAGAAAAAGCCGTGGGGCGCAACCCGCCCGGTCACCTCCAGGTTAATCACGCCCGGCTCCACCACCACCCGTGCGTTCGGCAGGTCCACTTCGAGGATACGGTTCATGCGCGCCAGGCTGATCACCACCCCGTCTTTCACCGGCAGTGCACCGCCGCTCAATCCCGTGCCCGAACCGCGCGCCACAAACGGAACCCGCTCTCGATGGCACACACGCACAATCCCCTGGACCTGTTCCGTGGATCGGGGCAGCAGCACAGCCTGCGGAACGACGCGAAAATTCGTCAGCCCGTCACACTCGTAGGTCTTCAATTCTTCCTGCGATGTGATCAGGCCGCGGTCTCCGGTGATGGCGCGGAACTCCTGGAGGATGCGGGCGTCCACGAACATTAAATTTTGCCCGCTGCTTCGCTGGGGAGCGGGTACCCCGGCAAGCAGGGTAGTGCCTCAGTCCACAAACGTCAAACCGTGGGAGGACGTAGCCAAACACCCTTTGTTTGGCGGCTTCCTTCTATGCGGCTGCCCTAAGGAGTGTCGGATTTAAGGAAGATGGGTGCTTAGTGGCTAAGCCCAGAACCAAGCGTCTTCCTCTGTCAGTCTCTTAGCGCTTACCTTGGCCCGTAAAACTCGAAGGTCATTGCCCGACACGTCAAGGAGCTTGAAAATCTGGTGGGCCTTAGCCTCGCGCGACAAAAGTCGGATATACTCTTTTTCCAGAGGATTATAAGGAAGCGTTCGTGGAAAATTATCTGCCATCCTTGCACCCTCCCCTCATTCCGGGCGTGACATTCCGCTGCCCGAGATAAGCTTTGCTAATTCACCAAGGTGGTCTTCACGACGAATATCCAAGGCGCTTTCCGAACCATCCGGTCGTATGTAGAGGATTTGACCGTAGGGGATCGACTTACTAGTGCACCGCCTATAAGATGATCCTTTAAGATACTGGAAAGGGCTTGGATGAAGTGAGAAAGCGCCATGATTCCGACAATTACCAGGACGCTTTCTTCGATTCCAAAAAGGCCGATGGGACGGTCGATCACGACATCACCACCTTCTGCTAGGAAACGCTCAGCAACCCTGCTCACGCCTACGGGAGTTTCCCGTTTTTCTGGAAACCATTTGAAACGAACTAGCGACCTGAAGGCACGTTAAGGATCCGTTACTTTGAGCTTTTCCGGTTCACCAGGAAAGCGGTGCGAAAAACGCGAACTCTTCGACTTCCGTCGAGAAGATCGCTCGCCTGGTTTGCGGATAGCGGGTAATAAACGGTGCGCTTTGCTATTCGAATAATCATCGGAGATAGCTCCTTTCCTCTAATAATCTGGGGCATATTGCAGCCTGCGGCGAACTAACCTCAGTTTCAGCCGCTCAATTCATCGAGCATCCGCTGATGGCTGTAAATGGAACGAAAGATCCAGAAATCGAACTGCAGCGGATCGCGGCGCTGCGGAGAGTTGGGGCAAAAACTCAGTCAATGATTCTTTGAAAGCAAACGCTTGGCCCTTTGGGAATGTTTCGATGTGAATGGTCGCCTTTTTCTGGGTGGTATCAAATTTGACAAGCTGACCGCTAATGTTTTTCTGGTCATCCTTATGAAATTTCTCCGAACTCTCAACTGCTCCACGAATGCACACATGCCATCTCAGACATCAATAAATATGACGTGAACCGACTGACGGACGAAGTGGCGGCATATCTCGCACAAATAGCCTATCTGCTTCTCTTGATACCCTCGGTCCCAGAACCACCGATCGGAACGCGTATGAACAACATGACGCGGCAGGCCATGCGTTTAGTTAATAGCTATGAGCTTGGCAGCCCTGCTGGAATCGCAGGGACTTTCGATAAAGTGCAAGGTGTATCATACGAGAACTACGTCACCTCGGATAAGGAGCTCCTTACCCTATTTGTGGGTTCTGAAGAACAGCGGTTCGGCTCACAGCAGCGCGGCCGGAGCAGGATAAGTCAACATTCTTCGGGGTAGAGGAAGCCGCCAGCACTAGAGCCCGTGTCTCGACAGGACCTTCACTGTCGCCCGCCGCAAAGACCGCGACCGTGCGGGCCGGTCTAACCGCCGGAAAATGGTACACAGCCGCGGCACGGCCAGGACCAAGTCCGCTGTGGCCGATGGCCGGACCGACA
This sequence comes from uncultured Verrucomicrobiae bacterium, assembly GCA_963742335.1. Classification (GTDB taxonomy): domain Bacteria; phylum Verrucomicrobiota; class Verrucomicrobiia; order Chthoniobacterales; family JAFAMB01; genus JAFAMB01. The sequence continues at coordinate 127,328 of CAVULL010000012.1, read as the reverse complement.
GGGCTCTCAGTGTCCAGCATCAATCCGAGCCCGTACCCAAGCCGTTCGCCAAGGCCGGCCGGGCGGAGGATTTTCCAACGCATGCCGTGACTGCATGGCGGCGAGGATGTCCGGCGGTAGGAGCGCACCCGTCAAGAGCCTGTGCAGCAAAAGGACAGCGGCGAACGGCGTGCCGATGAGCAGCCCATGGTAGATCGGAAATCCAGGAAAAGGCGCTGGGGCCGGAGCACCCCGACGAGGGAATAGGTCAAAAGAGCCTGGCCAGACTTGCAACGACGTTGTATGTCCGACAGGATAGCACCTGACGGAAACTGGGCGCGGCAGTCGTTAGGATTGCCTGACCCTCAACGTCTGGCGGCCCGCCACCGCAGCCAGACCGCTTCCGGTAATGGTGTGGATTCATGGCGGTGCGATGGTCCACGGAAGTGCTGAACTGTCGCTGCCCCGAAAAAACAAAGGTGGCGTGGCTCAGGCTTTGATCCGGTCCCGCAAGCCGCCGAAGACAATAGCGCGGACCGGCTCCAACGCCATGAAGTCGTGCGGGAAACCCATCGACACGGCAGTGGCTTTGTCCAGTCGCTGGAGCTGTGCCGGCGAAAGCGTCACGTCCAGGCTGCGAATGTTGTCCTCGAGCTGGGAGAGTTTGCGCGCGCCGATGATGGGAATCACCGGGACCGGACGGCAGCGCAGCCAGGCGAGGGCGACTTGCGCCGCCGAGACGCCCAGTTCCTCGCCGACGGCCACGATCTCCCGCACGGTCGCATGGGTCGACTCCTCCACGGAACCGAACCCCTTCATCATCTCGCTGTGCATCCGTGCGCCTTCCGCCGCGGATTGTTTCACGTTTTCCGGCAGATACTTGCCGGTGAGCAAGCCGTTGCGCAGGGGCGACCAAGCCAGCACGGTCATCTGTTGGTCCCGGGCCATCGGGACGAGTTCCCGCTCGACCGTGCGCTCCAGCAGGCTGTATTCGATCTGCAAGCCGACGTAGCGGGTCCAGCCGCGCAGTTCGGCCAGGGTGTTGGATTTCGCCACGACCCAGGCCGGCGCGTCGGAGATTCCGACGTAGAGCACCTTGCCCGCACGCACCAGGTCATCGAAGCCGCGCATGACCTCCTCCACCGGGGTGAGCTGGTCCCAGATATGCAGCCAGTAGAGATCGATATAGTCGGTGCCGAGACGCTTCAGGCTGGCCTCGACGGCCTGAACCATGTTCTTGCGTTGGTTGCCGCCGGCGTTGGCGTCCGTACCGGGCTGGCCGCTGAAGCCCGCGGCGGCGTTGGTGTACTTGGTAGCCAGCACCACCTCTTCACGGTGACCGGCGATGAACTCGCCGACGAGTTTTTCACTCGAGCCGTTCGTGTAGATATTGGCCGTGTCGACGAAATTGCCGCCCGCTTCGCGATAGGCGTCGTAGATTTTCCGGGCTTCGTCCTTCGCCGCGCCCCAGCCCCAATCCTCGCCGAAGGTCATGGTGCCGAGGCAAAAATCGGAGACGCGCAGCCCGCTGCGCCCAAGGAGCTGATAGTTCATGGTGGTTTCGGTCATGCCAGGAAATTACAGCGTTGCCGCTGAACCGATAGAACATTGCGCTCAGCTTCTTGCCTTAAACGATCAGCGTCCGCATTTTTAAAGGTCAGATTGTTTCAAATATATCATAGACTAACCCCGCTTTATGCCGATAAACCGTAGCGTATGAAAGGCATGCCAACGCTCTGTGGGTTTAGACCTACTTATTTAGCAATCTCCTGTTGCCTGATGTTTACAGGCCTTCTCCCGGTCTGGGGTCAATCCAGCGATGATTTTTCGGAAGTGCACTTTGACGGTACATTTTTGATCCTGGGCCAGCACATTCTCGACACTAGCGATATCCGAGTTGTCCTTCAGCAGACAAATGAACACTTTCAGGATTTGTCTAAATCGAATGGAAAGGACCTTTCCTGGGATTCCGATGGAGTGCGGTACATTGAGAATTCTAAAGGTCTGAAAATTACTTGGGTGTTTGCCCCTGACTTTCTCGATTCCATGGACGGACACCCAACAAACGTCTTTAAAGGAAAATTATCCATTTTCGAAATCGCACTCTCTCGAAACACGACCATCCCAGAAGCTTTATTATCGAAGTATGAGTTTGTGGCAGGCGGTCATCAAGTACCCATCTCCTACCGACTGGAGAAAAACGGATGGAAAATAAATATCATTACCGATGGTGATCGGGCTCCGGAAGCCGTTATCCTTGAACATTCATTGAACCCGGATTGAAAGATTTCTGCAGCAAATAATCTCTGGCTACGGGCGGTTGCCATCGACCTCCGAGCACTCGTAAACCTGCTTTTGGAGATCGGGGTTAAAACGAACGTGACAAAGTGGTGCCCATAACGTTCATAATTTTTTGCAAATCTATTTGCAACTTATCTCAGTACAATTATCGTGCTGCTAGCACACCGGCATCACGCCGTGTCAAAAGCGAATATGAAAAGATTAATTGCCTTAACCGTTGTGGCCATTGCTTCGCAAGCAGCATTCATCTTTGCCGGTGAACCGATGGCATCGTCGAAGCAAGTTATTACTCCACCGCCACCACCGCCGCCTGAGTTCTTCAGAGGCAACGAATTCGATATCGGAGCTTTCGGGACCTGGGCGGATTTCAATGGTCTAAACCATTCTAGCGGGACACCGCACGGCTGGGGTGGAGGTATTGATTTCACTTATTGGTTCCCCTGGAAATATGCAGGAGTAAGATTCCAGGGCACCGGATTGGATATCCAGTCAGGTCTCGGCCACACGTCAAGAACGGTCAATATTCTCGGTCAAACTGAGACAGTATCGGGTGGCGGAGGCAGCGTGGCGGCGGGGCTGATCAACGCGGACGTGTTGTTGAGATTGCCATTGGATGATTTCTGGCCGGGTTTTCACTTGGCACCCTACGCGTTCGGGGGCTTCGGCGGTATTTTGCTTGGAAGCTCGGGAGAAGGGCGTTCGTTCAGCGAGACCTTTACTGTAACTGGCCCAATCAATAATCCGAATGTCGCTCCTAGGACCAGGGATGTGACTTTGACCGGCCGGCGAGTAAACGGCCTACGCAATAATATTGGGTCGGATCGGGTGGTCGGCCGCATTGGCGCTGGACTTGAATATCGCTTTACTCCCCACATCGGGATATTCACCGAGGCGGCATATGTCATCCCCGATGGAGCTTCGAACAACTTCGTGCAGTGGAACTTTGTCGGTCTCAGATACGCGTTCTAAGCAAACTTAAGCATCGCAGGGTGACTGGCGGAGCCCCACCGAGCTCCGCCAGTTTTTTATTTTGCGAAGGAACGCCTTATTTTTGTACCGCTTCTCGGATCGCCAACATTCGCCCTCCAACAAGAGGCCAAAAGCCGGACATCTTCTTATCAAATCTATGAGATAATGTGAATTTATTGCTCGAGGCTTGCAATTTTCTTTATAATTGCTAAAACCTTTCCCAGTCGTTCCAAATGAAATCTCTTCGAAATTCTCCCCGCTCCCCGAACGCTTTTCATAAATGGTCCGACGAACATCGCGCCCAGGTCTGGGATATGATCGAGAAACTGGGCAAGGGAGAAGTGAGCCATAAAGAAGCCAGGGAAATCCTGCGTCAGGAAAAGAAAGCTCTGAGTACCGTCGGCAGGCAGGTCCTCGGGTCCAAGATGTACCGGACTCCCGCACCGAACGTGCGAAACCGGCCAAGATCAAGCTGCCAAGCTACCACCCCCGCGCTCGAGCGTGCACGCCCGGCCAATAGGCGCGCAGGCTCCGCTGGCCAGCTGATTTTTCTTAACTCCGAGATTGAAGATTGATCGTCGCATCCGCGATAATCCGCGCCGCTTCGTCGTACCCGGTTAAGCCGGTGTTGATGACAAAGTGATAATTGATCGGTTCATCGATCTCAGTCCTGAAGTAATGTTTAATGTAACGTCTGCGTGTATCGTCAGTCGCAGAGATCAATTCTACGGCTTCCTGCGTGCCGAGACGATGATGCTCTTCGATCTGTCTCACTCGTTTGGCGAACGGCGCCACCAAACGGACATGCAAAACAGATTTCTGGTTCGCGGTGATGATACCAGCTCCCCTTCCGATAAAGATTGCGTTTCCGAGGCGTGCAAGTCTCAGGATCGTCGCTGTGGTATGCTCCACTAAGTGCCAACTGGTTATCCGGACGCCCAATAGCTCTTGCACCGCATCGTGGATTTGGTTCGGTATCTCCTCGTCAAAAAAACGAGCCACAGGGATCGGCAGATTATGATTTCTCCAGACCAGCTCGGCCACATTCTTGTCGAAGATCGTCCATGGCTGTTTGGCGTTGTCCGTCAGTTGATTCGCGAGCAACCCGGCGATCTCAATTCCTCCCGAACCCATTTGCCGTGAGATGCTAACGGACGGAAGGCGGTAAATCGACCGGTTGCGGACCAGCGCTGCCTGCGGTGCCAGGTACCGAGCAAATCCTTCGAGAAGGTCGTTGTCCATTCTGCAGAATCTCCGTTAGCACCTGATTCCACATCCTTTCACCGAATCAGGATCCGAACAAGCGAACACATCAAAATTTACATTCTTCAGGCAAACGAAAAGGGACCGCCACAAGAACACATTTCCAGGCTCAAACCGCTCAACCCCCTTTGCCGCTCATCCTCTAAAATTCACCCTCTGTCCTGTCCTCCTTCTCCTTGTTCTTTGTTTGCGTCGCCTCGCGCAGGGGTCTATTCATTCACCTATGGAAGTCCTCCAGACTCTGTCGGTTGCGCTGGGTCTAGCTGCCCTGTCCGGTTATAGTTTGTATCTGACGGTGTTTTCTACCGGGCTCGCCGTTCATTTTGGGTGGGTTCATCTAGCGCCGCAATTCTCATCGCTCTCGGTTCTCGGTGACCCAGCTATTCTGATTGTATCCGGGCTACTGTTCGCCCTGGAGTTTTTTGCGGACAAAATCCCTTGGGTTGATTCAGTTTGGGACGCCGCCCACACGGTGATTCGACCAATCGGCGGCGCGTTTCTGGCCACCAGCGCGCTCGGACACACCACTCCGGTTTTTCAAGTGTTGGTCGCACTGCTCGGGGGCGCCATGAGCTTCGCTTCTCATAGCCTGAAGGCCAGCACTCGGCTGGTCGTGAACACTTCACCCGAACCGTTTTCCAACATCGCAGTCAGCGCCGGCGAAAACGTCCTGGTCGTCGGAGCAGTCGCTTTACTCTGGCACTATCCGATCGCCGTCTTCGTGTTTCTTGCTCTTTTGTTCGCCTTCACCTTCTATTTCCTCCCAAAAATCTGGCGATCAATTTCAATGAATCTTTGGTTTATCTCGCGGAAACTCAACCAAATAGCTAGTGGCGAGAGCCTCGATGAACTTCCGGTAAAAATGCCTTCCCGTTATGAAAAATTGTTCCGTCGTTTAACCGGCACTCCATCCACCGTCTCCTGGGCCGTACCCTGCGTTTCCGGGAAAGGCAAATATCTGGAATCGAACCGGTTCGGTTACCTGGTGGCGAGCAATGAGGACCCTGCGAAGGTCTGGTTCATCACCAAGTCCGTGATTGGCAGCGCGTCAAAAATGCTGGAGATAGAACAATTCAAAGTATCGCTGGAACGCCGATTGCTCTTCGATGAATTAAGTCTTTACAGCATCGGGAAAAACCGTCGGTTCACCTTCAGGTTCGACCGAACCAACGCCGGCATCGCTGCCAAAGTCGCTGCCGAACTTGAAACACGTCTCGAAACCGCCCGTCCGCTGACTTTGACAGAGCCCAAACAAACCAGTCCAAACACGGCGTAGGACCGGCCCTCTATTATCTTGCCTCTACTCGGACACGGGCTGAAAGCCTTTACGACAGTTCCAGGAGTTGCAGAATGATGTCATCCGGCAACTCCTAAACTGTTCTTCTGTTAGGCCAATCCGTTCTCTTTCAGAATTTGTTCGGCGTTGGTCTTATCGATTCTCATCGTCGGTAGAATAATTTTCTTTTCCACCTTTTCACCATTCACGATCTTCATTCCCTGCCGCACACCCTCGGCCCCAGGCGTGGCATAAAGGAAAGTAGCCGTTAGTTGACCTTTCGAAACCCAGGTCACGCCTTCATCCGGCAATGCGTCGATCCCGAGGATTTTCATCTCCTTCTCGCGTCCAGCGTCCTTTGCTGCCAGGTAGGCGCCATAGGCTTCAGGATCATTATGCCCATACACCAGGTCGATGTGATCAAACGATTTCAAGGCCGTTGACATCACTTCGTACGCCTTCTGCTGTTTCCAATCGCAATCCATCGGCTGGAGCAACGATTTGATGCCTGATTCCTTGCCAACATTTTCCATGAAACCGTCATGACGATCGTGGGCCGGTTGCGTGCCCATCCCACCCCATAATTCAATCAGATTACCTTTTGCCTTCCCTGCCCCGCCCAGCAATTCCACCGCGTATTTACCTGCTTCGCGGCCGATCAGAACGTTGTCTCCACCGATAAATTGCGTGTATTTGTCGGTCTCCACATTTCGGTCAAGTATGATCACCGGAATCTTCGCGTCGATCGCCTTGAGGACGACACCTGTTAGCCCAGCCGACTCCTTGGGACTAACTAACAGGATATCCACGCCCTGCTGAATCAGGTTCTCAACATCGGCTACCTGTTTTTCTGTCTTGTCTTGACCGTCGGTAATGATCAATTCAAGTTCCGGATGTTTCCCTGCTTCTTTCAGCATATCTTTGTTGAACTGCACACGCCACGGTTCAACGGTCGTTACTTGTGAAAAGCCGAATCGATATTTTTTTGCTTGGGCACGGATATAAAACGGTTTGAAGACCGTGGATGCCGCTGCTGCGACAACTGTTGCTTGGATGAATTTTCTTCTGTTCATAGGGGGGATGGTTACCTTTTTCTGTTATTACCTTTTATTCTCTACCAACGTTAACTTACTCTTACTCTAAAAAACTCCTGACTCCTGACTTCTCCTGACTCACTTCCCTACCTCTTCGACCTGGGGTGAGTTTGCCCCGGTCTCGCGGCTGAGATCGACCCTTTTAAAATAGCCCTGAAATTGTTTCCACCGCACTCCAAGCTGACCCTCTTGCAGGACCACCGCCGCCAGGATGATTGCCCCCTTCAGCACCAGTTGCGTATTGCTGTCGATGTTCCGCAACTGCAGGATATTTCCCAAAAAGCCGAAGATCAAGACACCCACCAGAGTTCCGATCATTGATCCTCTGCCTCCCATCAGGTTGGTGCCGCCAATGACCACTGCGGCGATGGCATCCAGTTCAGCACCCGCCCCTGCATCCGGTTTGCCCTGCCGATATTGGGCGGTGTAAAGCACCCCCGCTGTTGAGGCGAGCATCCCGGAGATTGCGTAGACAGCGATCTTCAACTGGTCGACCTGGATACCTGCCAATCGAGCCGCTTGTTCGTTGCCGCCAATCGCATAGATGTAGCGGCCAAAGGTGCTCACTTTCAGAACAAACCCAAAAACTAAGACGGCAAAGATAAAAAAGATGCCAGGAACCGGTACGATCTGAAAGACCAAGGCTCGAAGAATATCAAAATCCTCCGTCGCATTTGTTCCGGTATAGACAGCATGCACTGCCATGTTCGTTCCGCCTAACAGGCGGGCGATTCCCAATATGGCGACCATCATGGCCAGCGTGACAATGAATGGCTGCATTTTACCCTTGGTAATAAACAACCCGTTAAGCCCTCCAAAGGTTAGACCAACAGCCGGGACAGCAATTAACACCGCCAGCACACCAAACTTCGTGCCAAGTTGACCAGTCGTCCACCAGACCGAGAGGATAGCCAGAATTGCCCCCAGGATAATTCCACCCCACCGGACGGACGCGTTCGCCTTTTCCACAGGTTTAGACGAATGCCTGGTGGCATTGATGGCAATTAGCGGCACCAGGAAAGCACATAAGAAAAAGATAACCAGTGCCAGAACTGGGATCGCTAACATCGACGCGTTTGTCCAGCCCTGCTCGGTTAGCAACATCGCACAAACAACCGATCCCAAGGCCATCATCGAACCCACGGACAGATCAATCCCACCGGTCAAGATCACCAGGGTCATTCCAACCGCGATAATTCCATTGTTCGAAACTTGCCGCAGGACGTCCGACTGGTTCCCTGGACTCAGGAAGATATTCACTCCTTTGTGATTGATCGGCGACGATACGATCCCCACCAGGTATAAAACCGCCAGGCCCCAGAACAATTTTGTCTGCAGGAGAAATTTACCAAACGAAGAAAGGATATTTTTCACCCCGCTACCTCCATCTCCTCGAAGGCAGGCTGCACCGCGCCGCCGGGCGACGCATATTCGAGGATCGTTTCGTGCGAAAACTGTCCCCGGTTCAGCAACGCCGTCGGCCGTCCCTCACACATCACGAGGATACGATCACTGAGCAACGTCAATTCGGGCAATTCTGAGGAGACCAGCACGATGGCCAACCCTTGCTCAGCCAGCGTCCCAATCAAACGATAAATTTCCGCCTTGGCGCCCACATCGATTCCGCGCGTTGGTTCGTCCAGTAGTAAGACCCGCGGGTTGGTCAGCAACCATTTCCCGATCACCAGCTTTTGTTGGTTGCCGCCACTCAGTGTTCCGGCAGGCTGTCGTGGTCCGCTGGCCTGAATGCCAAGATTCCGAATCGTTCGCTCGGCCAGCTCTTGCTCTCCATTGGTAGAAACCAGGCCATACGCCGCGATCGTCCGCAAGACAGCCAGCTCCGCGTTCCGGTCTATTCCCGCCCCGAGCACCAAGCCGTCTCGCTTTCGATCCTCCGTGACCAAGGCTATTCCCGCCGCTTTCGCCTCCACCGGATTCGAAAGACGAACCTTTTGGCCTTCGATCCTGACTTCCCCACCAGACGTTCCCGGGTGCAAGCCAAACAAAACTTCCAGAGTCTCGGTCCGGCCGGCGCCTAGCAATCCGGCAATCCCGAACACCTCTCCAGCCACCACCGAAAAGCTGACATTCCGAACCAGCATCGATCGGGCAACAGTCGGTGCAGGATTTTCCAACTGGAGATTGTCCACCTCGAGCACCGGCTTCCGTGTCGCAGTTTCCGTTTTGCCACTGGCAAAAACCTCCTGCAGTTCATGACCGACCATCATCCGGATGATCTCTCGGCGACTGGCTTTCTCCTGGGACATGCTTCCGATCAGTTGCCCGTCTCGCAGCACGGTAACCGTATCGGCCAAGGCAACGACTTCCTCCATTCGATGGGAGATATAGACAATCGCCACGCCCTCCTTGGCCAATTTACGAATCACTTGAAACAAGCGCTCGGTTTCATTGATGGACAACGCCGAGGTGGGCTCGTCCATGATCAGGATTCGAGCCTTGGCCACCAGCGCTTTCGCGATCTCGACCAACTGTTGCTCGCCCACCCGCAATTTGGCGATCGGCTGATCGATCCGGCCCTGAAAATCTAATGGGCTCAGGACCTCCCGAGCCGCTCGAACCTGTTGTTCTCTGTCGACGATGAACAGAGAACGGACCTTTTCCTGGCCGAGAAAGATGTTCTCGTCGACGGCAAGTTCCGGCACCAAGCTGAGTTCCTGCTGAATCATCGCGATACCTGCCCTGGTGGCATCGCGCGGAGAAGTCATTCGATGTTGTTTGCCAACCACGTAGATCTCGCCCTCAAAGGAATCGATCAATCCGGCGGCGATTTTCATCAGGGTCGATTTGCCCGCTCCGTTCTCCCCCATCAGCGCGTGGATTTCACCGGCTCGCAGATCGAAATCGACTTTTCGCAGAACCGTGGTCGGCCCGAAGCTCTTGGAGATTCCCCGCATTTGCAGAGCTAGTTGGCTCGGTGCTTTGATCTGTTCGGGTGGGGCAACCATAGGGATCCAAGGCGGTAACCAAATAAAAGGTTCACAGCTCAGCCGAAATCAAAGGGATCCGTCGAGCCGGATAATCTTTGCAGGACCGCCATAACCTGCAGTTGGGCAAAAATGTAAAACTTTACATCGAGTTATAATTCGTGCTAAACCGTTGTCAAGCCTCTCCGCTCCCAGCGCCTCGTCTCCAATGACCCTCCATCATCTCGCCAAAGAGCTAAACCTCAGCATCGCAACGATCTCGAGAGCTCTCAGCCGGCCGGAAGATGTCGCTCCGCTCACCCGCCAACGAGTCCTCGCCGCTGTTCATCGCCATGGCTACACGCCCAACGGAACGAGACGTTCTTTGCGTACCTTACAGACCAGAACCATCGGCGTCATTATCTCCGATATTAGAAATTTTTTCTTTGGCACCGTGGTCAAAGCGATCGAGGACGAAGCCAGGGCCAACGGATACACCGTTCTGATCTGTAACGCTGATGAAGATCACGCCAAAGAAGAGGCCGCCCTCCAACTTCTCCTCGATCGGAAAGTGTCCGGGGTCATTAACTGCTCAACCGGAGCGAATCTGGATCTTTTGCGCGCCTTCCAGAAATCCGGTGCAGTAATGGTCGACTTGGATCGTGAATCCGGCCTGACGAATGTCGATGTCGTCGTGGTCGATAACAGGCGCGGCGCGCAGCTCGCCACGGAACATCTCCTGGACCTGGGCCATGTGGATATTGCCACCATCGCCGGACCACAGCACCTTTCCAACGCGCGTGGACGACTGGCAGGGTTTGAGGAAGCGCTTCGCGGTCGCAACATCCGAAGCAAAAAGGGTTATGTTCAGTTCGGGAATTTTCTTCAGCAATCGGGCTATCAAAGCGCTGAGCGGCTGTTCTCACTGCATCACCCGCCCACTGCCCTCTTTGCGGCGAATATGGAAATGGCGGCCGGCGCCATCGCTTTCGTCCGCGAAGAAAAAATCGCCGTTCCCCAGCGACTATCGATCGTTAGTTTCGACGACTCGTTTTGGGCGCGGTACATGGAACCCCCTTTGACCGTTATCGCCCAGCCCACGGAGAAGATGGGCAAGTGCACCATGGAACTTCTCCTGGCGCGACTCCGAGGAGGCAAATCCCCACAGACGCTCGTTTTTTCCCCACAGCTCATTGTGCGCCGATCGACAGCCCCGCCCGCCCCTTCTTAATCGTTTTCGGCTCCCGGCGATTCCCCTTGGTAGGCCTAACCTCCGCCTGAGCTGCACCGAAGCTATTGCCATCTCCAGCTATAAGACCGTATAACATTACCGATACTATGAATGACGAGATAGCAGGGGAAAGGGTGCAGCAACAGTCGGAATACATGCAACAATGGTTGCAACATGCCCCAGCGCCGCCTGCCCGGGGGAAGAATTCGTACGACGTCTTCATCAGCTACCGCTCATCGGATCGGGCCTGGGCCATGGCATTGTACGATGCCTTGAAGCTGGCAGGGTGGGAGCCATTTTTGGATCAGTACGATCTGGTTCCGGGCGCCAATTTGGAGACTTCCTTGACGGAGAGCCTTCAGGCAAGCTCCTCTGGTGTGATTTTGTGGTCCAGTCGAACCAAAGACTCCAAATGGTGCGAAAGGGAGCGTACTGCGATGACCAATCTCGGGGACAGTCGACCCTCTTTCAGCTACGTGTTCGCCAAGCTCGATGGAGAGCCGTTGCCATTATTTGCCCGCACGGATCTGTATATCGACTTCGTGGATAGCCCGGAGGGACCGCGAGGAGTTAACCTGCTCAAATTGATCTGTGGAATGCGAGGGGTTTCTCTGGCGCCGGAAGCGGTCAAAATGGCCCAGAAAATCGACCAGGATGCGCAACAGATTCTCGCTTCTATCAACGGCGCGATCGAAGCAGGGAACGCACCCCGACTCCGAGAAATCGGCACCTCCGCCGAACCGGGCATCCTCGCCTCGCCCGGGCCGGTACTGGCGGCCGCGCAGGGGCTGATCAGCATGGGTAAAAATGAGGAAGCTTTGGAGGTGCTCAAAAATGCCTACGCCTACTTCCCACAGTCCATCCGTGTAATGCAGTTGAAAGGACTAGCGCTCCGTCGTCTCAGGAGGTACCAGGACGCTATCGACGTACTATCAGAGCTCAAAGCAGCAGGCCACCAGGATCCCGAAACCTTGGGAATCCTTGCTGCTGCCTGGGACGGCCTTTATCAAGAGTCAGGGAAACTGCTGCATCTTCGAAAATCGCGTGAACTATACCGCACTGCTTTCCAAGCCGATCCCAAAGATTATTATACGGGCATCAACGCCGCCGCGAAATCACTTTTCCTGAATGAGCCGCAAGAAGCTGCGAGGTTGGCCAACGAAGTTGCACCCCTCGTCAAACAAGCGGAGGACGGTAATGATTTCTGGGCCGGTTGTACTTTAGGCGAGGTTTACCTACTGCAAGGCAACACCAACTCAGCCGTCTCGCAGTATCAGAAGATCATTGACAGACATGCAAGCAAGACCGGTGACCTCGCCGGGACGCGGCAGCAGGCCACCAGGATTTGTGCCGCTCTCAAATTGTCGGAGGAAGAGGCCGAGAAGGTAATCGCACCCTTCAAACTGTTGGATTAGACCATTGCTTGGGCTAGCTTTTTCTCGATGCGCAATCTCAGAAGCAAGTCGCTTTGCCGTTACGCCGTACCGCCGTCACGTTTTTGCCGGCGCCGATCCGCTTCACCCGCCGGCCTTCGCCAAAGTGCCCAGGGTCCGAATAGCTTGTTCCATGCGGGTTGAAAACGGGTGGCCGCAGCTAAGTCGCATGCAGTTGCGGAAGTTTTCTCCGTTTGCGGAGAAGATGCATCCCGGAGCGATGGCGATACGATGTTGATTGATCGCGCGGGCCGCAAGTTCAGCAGTATTCAGGTTTGCCTCGAGTTCGATCCACAAAACAAATCCACCCTGCGGCCGCGAGACTCTGATGGTGGACGGGAAGTAGCGGGAAACCGCGCTGCTGAAGCGTTGCAACTGGTCAGCGAAAAAGATTCGAATCTTTCGAAGATGCGCGTCGTACGAGCCGTGCTCCAGAAATTCGGCGATTGCCAACTGAGTGATCGTCGGACAAGCCAGTGTTTGGTTTGTTTTGAGTTGCAGAATTTGATCTCGAAAACGACCGGGCGCTATCCAGCCCACTCTTAAGCCGGGCGCCAGCGTCTTGGAAATCGAACTGCACAAAAGGACGAGCCCCTCAGGGTCGTAAGCCTTGGCGACGAGTGGTCGACGATCGCCGGGCGGACATAGATCACCGTAAATGTCGTCTTCGATCAGCGGGATTTGGTACTTCGCCAGGATCGAGACCAAGCTCTTTTTCTTTTCGACTGACATGGTGCACCCAAGAGGGTTGGAGTAATTCGTCACCAGCAGACAGGCGCCGATTTTAGGTATCGATCGGAAGGCGTGCTCAATGTCGTCCGGAGAAACCCCCGTCCGGGGATCGGTGGGAAGTTCAACCACGCGCAATCCCAAATTCTCGATCATCTCGAGAATACCATAGTAAGTCGGCGACTCGACCAGCACAGCGGAGTTCGGGGGGCAGACGGTGCGGAGGGCGAGGACGATCGCTTCGGTTGTGCCGTTGGTGATAATGAAGTCCTCCGGTTTCATAAGGCATCCCCAATCGCTTGATCGACGCGCCAACTGTATTCGCAGTTTCTGGTGACCGGCCGGTTCAGCGTAAGCGACGATTTCTCCCGATGCCGACCGGGCGAGCGCTGAGATCATGCGTCCGAGCTTTGCGGTGGGAAGGATTTCCGGTGAGGGGACCGCGACGCTCAGCGGAACAATGCCTTTTGCATTTCCGATGGAAAAAGCCTGATAGCGCAGCTTACTGACTTCAACTGGCGAGGCTTCCAATCGGAGCGGCTGAGGCAGGGGTTCCGGCAGCTGATTTCTGAATTTGATATAGAAGCCGCTTCTCGGTCTGGCTTCGACTACACCGCGGTCCTCCAGGACGCGTAAAGTGTGCAGGACCGTCTCCATGCTCAGCCGGTGGTCGCCGCAGAGGGTTCGAACCGACGGCAGCCGATCTCCAGGTCGGAAGACGTTGGCCTGGACCTGCACCTCTAGAGAATTGGCCAATGCGAGGTAAGCGGGGGTTTCAGGAGCGCCGGGAGACACCACGGCCGGTCGGCGTTTGGGTGTATCGCCGTGAGGGGACCGTGTCGGCGGAACAGCAGATGGGCGCATAAGGTGACGTGCATGGCTTGGTGATCTGGCAAAGCGGGAACGCGCTCCAACAAGATGGGGCGGAATGTTTTTCCCCGCAAACTGTTCTGGTCGATTTTTTTCTAATCTGTATCTGTTCTGGTAGAAATTTCTGGTGGACTTTGTTCGGGTGAAAACCTTGCTGATCGCTCCGGCCGGTCCCGTATTCGTCGGAAATAGTTCGCCGGCATGGCAAAGTTGGTTTTATACGGCACTGGGGGTGTCCTGTTTCAGTTTCACTTTTCCCATGACCCGACTGAGCCTGCGCGCATTTGATCCGATGGTGATTGCATTCGTTCGGGGTGCGGGAGCTGGGATGGCGGCACTCATTTATCTGATCCTGAGCAGAAGCCGGGTTCCAGAGCGGTCGCAATTGGTCCGTCTGATTTCTGCGGCGATCGGGATGGTGGTGCTTTTCCCGATCTTTATCTCGATTGCTCTGAAATTTGTTCCCGCGACACATGCGTCGGTTCTTGGATCGATTCTGCCATTGCTGACCGCTGTGTTTGGCGTCCTTCGCGGGCGGGAATCGGTCTCACGCGGGTTTTGGATCTTTGCAGTTTTGGGGACAGCCCTGATCGGTCTGTTCTCGGCCTGTCGATCAGGCTTTCATTCGATCGAGCAAGCGGATGTCTTGTTAATCGCGGCCTTTATCGCCTGTTCCTACGGGTATGCCGAAGGAGGGCTGCTAGCTCGTGAGATGGGAGGATGGTTGGTAATCTGCTGGGCGCTGGTGTCGGTTCTCCCTTTCGAGTTGGCCGGGCTGATGATCTGGGTTTCGCATCTCGGAGTTCGCGTTGCCTCGGCTCCCGCCGATGCATGGGTCGGCCTGATCTACGTGACAGCCGTCAGCCAATTCATCGGCTTTTTCTTTTACTACAAGGGTCTCGCTTTGGGAGGAATCGCGAAAATGAGCCAGGTGCAGTTGTTGTTGCCGTTCCTGGCGATCTTCGCCGCTCACTGGATTCTTGGGGAACAGATTGATAGCGCGGTCATTGTCGGGACGCTCACCATTACGTCGATCGTCGTCGCTGGAGCAGCGTGCCGAAGCGGCAGGAGAAACGTGGGGGTGCCGGGGGAAACGTAGCGACGGAAATAAACCCTAACGGGAAGCGTTTCGCCCAGCTTCATTGTGAGACTGACGTTTACCAAGTGTGTGGAAGATTCGATGGTCAGATTGTCAGTGAACCCGAGATCAGGCCGCAAACACCAATAATCGCGGCAATAACGACGGCCCCAAAAACAAGCCACTCAGCGCTGGTGAACGTTTTTTCCTGTTGTTCGCGCCGGGCGAGAACAAAAAGAATGGATCCAATGGTGTAAAGGATGGCCGAAAGGAGGAGCAATTTGAGCCCTCCTGCATAGATCATACCCGCAGTATAGAGTGTAGCCACCGCCCCCCGGACGAGGTCAGCCTTGCGCCCGCGCGGATTTGCGTCATAAGTGTCACCCTTCCATGCCAGTTGCCAGCCATAAATCGCCACCAGAAAATAGGGAACAAGCGTCATGACGCTCGTCATCTTCAGGCTTAGCGTAAAGGCGGATTCCGCAAATTGGGTCACGATCAGAAACAACTGAATCAGGATATTGGAGGCCCAGAGCGCGGCCACCGGGGCTTCGTTCTTATTCTGCCGCGCTAAGAAGTTGGGCATCGTCCGGTGGCGTGCCGCGGAAAACATGACCTCTGCGGCCAGCATCGACCAGGAAAGATAGTTGCCGAGAACCGAGATGAGCAGCCCGATGCTGATGAACGCTGCGCCCCACGGACCGACCAGCGCGGCCATGACGCCCGCCATCGAGGGTGTCCGCAACGCCGCGAGACCCGGACGCAGCAGCACTCCGTAGGACAGAATCGTCACCATGACGAGCAGCGAGAGCACGCCGAGAAATCCGAGGACGGTGGCGACGCCGACATCGTTGCGATTCTTGGCGTAGCGCGAATAAACGCTCGCGCCCTCGATGCCTACAAAGACAAACACGGTGAGCAGCATGGTGCTCCGAACCTGGGCGTAAATGTCTCGAAAGTTGGGCCCTTCTCCTCCCCAGAAATTCGCGGTGAAAATGTTGGCCTTGAAACCAAAGATGACGAAGCCGATGAAAATGACCAGCGGCACGATTTTGGCGACGGTGGCGATGGTATTCAGCGCGGCCGCCTCCTTCACGCCACGCAAAATCAACATGTGGGTAAGCCAAAGGATGACGGAAGAACCGATCAGCGCCGGGATGGTGGTACCATCGCCGAAAATCGGAAAGAACGCTCCCAACGTTGATTTGATGAGGATAAGACAGGCGACATCCGCGAGGCAGCAGCCGACCCAGTAGCCGTAGGCGGAAGCAAAACCGAGGTAGTTGCCAAATCCTGCCTTGGCATAGGCGTAAATGCCCGCGTCAAGCTTGGGTTTGCGTTGTGATAACGTCCGGAAGACAAAGGCCAGCATTAACATGCCAGTGCCGGCAATGACCCAAGCGATGATGGCGCCGAAAACTCCCGTCGCCTGTCCAAACTTCGATGGCAGGGTGAAAATCCCGGACCCCACCATCGAGCCGATGACCAAGGCAACCAGGGCAGCCAGCGACAATTTCCGGTCCTCCGATGAAGCGGGCATAGTGCTTTTTAGAGAGATTGACCTCTTCCGTCTTGGCCTGGAGTTTTTTTCCTGTGGTTCGGCCAATTTTCATAGATCTAACTAACACCGCAAGCAAAGCGATATCCGCTCATGGATTTGACCAAGCTTTCAAGCAATTCTTCTGGGAGTACAGGTTTGACACCAGCGTTGAATGGCATGGCGTATTGCCTTCGCCCGTCAAAGTCCGATATTGCCGATGGCAGTGGTGCGACCCAATCGCATTTATTAGTCCACGGAATCGCGGATTATCGGGCAAGTCATGCAATGTCCACCTCCACGGCCACGTCCCAATTCCGCGCCGAAGATGGTGATAACTTCAACCCCTTGCTTGCGGATCAGGGAGTTGCTGTAGGTATTTCGGTCATAACCCAGAACCACCCCGGGCGAGATAGCGACATAGTTATTACCACTGTCCCACTGTTGCCGCTCGGCCGCGTAAGCATCGCCGCCGGTGTCGACCACACGCAGCTTCTTCAGCCCCAACGCGGTCGCTACTACATCGACCAGGGGCTTTTTCTCCTCGGTAATTTCGAGACCAGATCGATTGTCTCCCGGACGAAGCGTGAACGGTTTGATCTGATCGACGATCGTCGGATAAACGCTCACCAGATCCCGGTCGCAGAACGTGAACACGGTATCCAGGTGCATGGCCGCTCGAAGCTTGGGCATCGCAGCCACGATGACTTGCTTCGCGGCGTCCTTCTTGAAAAGAGCCGCGGCCAGTTGCGTGATTCCCTGGCGTGAAGTGCGCTCGCTCATTCCGATCAACACGGCGCCATTGCCGATAATGAGCACGTCGCCACCCTCGACAGTGCCTAAGCCGTGGCTCTTAGTCGGGTCGCCCCACCAGACATTCACTTTGCCGGCAAAGGTCGGGTGGAACTTATAGATGGCGGTGGTCAGCCGCGTTTCATCGACCCGCACCGGCCAAAACAACGGGTTCAGTGAGACGCCCCCGTAGATCCAGCAGGTGGTGTCGCGCGTGAAGATGGTGTTCGGCAGGGGCGGCAGCAGGTACTCCGTCATGCCGGTCGCCTCATGGGCCAGCTTGAGGAGATCACTCTTGATGACCGCCTCGAGATCAACGGACGATAGACCCCCAATCAGGAACTCGGCCAGCGCTTTGGAACTGAGACTGTCCAGATAGCCGCGGATTTCGGAGACAAGACCTTCGCCCACCTCCTCAGGCACGATTTGTTGATCGAGAATCCACTTCTTGCCCTCGGGAACGTCGAGCGTTTCAGCCAGTAGCTCATGCTTCTCGACAACGTCGACACCCCGATCGCGCATCTTGGTGACGAAATCAAAATGGTCGCGTTTGGCGACCGCAACCCACGGGAGTTCGTCGAACAAAAGAGCGTCTTTGTTGGTGGGCGTGAGGCGGGTATGGGCGAGTCCGGGTGAGCATACGAGCACCTTGCGGAGGGTCCCTACTTCAGAGTGAACGCCGTATTTTTGAGCGGTAGATGGAGTCGAAGCAGACATAAGGTTTGGAGCTTAAATGGTGATGTAGCCGGTCGCGAGCCAGTAGATGCCGACACCGGCACCGACAACCGCAAGCGCGAAGATGATCCAGTCTGAAGGTTTGGTGAACACGGGTTTGTTCTGCTCGCGCCGAGCCCAAAAGTAGAGCGCCGTTCCGGGCGCATAGAGAACCGCTGAGAGTACGATGAACTTCAAACCGCCCGCGTAGAGGAGAAAGATGGTGTAGATCGTGGCGACTGCCGCTATGACGAGATCGCGCCTGCGTTCATTCGGCCGCACATCGTACGTTTCTCCGCGCTTGGACAGCAGAAAACCGTAGGCCGCCACGAACAGGAAAGGAATCAGCGACATGGCGCTGGTCAGATTCAGCATCAGTGCGAAGGCGTCGCGCGACCAATAGGTCGTAATCACGACGAGCTGGATAACAATGTTGGTAATCCACAGGGCGTTCGCCGGCACCTTGTTCTTATTCTCCTTGGCAAACGCGGACGGCATGTCCTTGGTCTTCGCCGCAGCGAAGAGCACCTCCGCGCAAATCAGCGACCAGGCGAGGTAGGCACCCAACACGGAAATGATCAACCCAACGCTGACGAAGACCGCGCCCCAGTGTCCGACTACTGCCTCAAGCACCGCGGCCATCGATGGCTGGCGCATGCCGGCGATGTCGGCCCGCGGCAGCACGGCATAGGGAAGTATCGTAACAAGCACCATCAGCGTGGTGACGACGATGAAGCCGAGGATAGTGGCCGCACCCACATCGGAGCGCTTTTTCGCGTAGCGCGAGTACACGCTGGCGCCCTCGATACCGAGGAAGACGAACACGGTGACGAGCATCGTCGCGCGGACCTGTTCGAACACACTGCCCGCCAGGTCGCCGCCGTAGAAATTCACCTGGAAGATCTTGGCCTTGAACGCGAAAATCAGGATTACGATGAAGATTAGGATCGGGATAACCTTCGCGACGGTAACGATGCTGTTGATGGCGGTGGCCTGCTGAACGCCGCGCAGGATCATGAAATGGAAGAGCCAGATGCCGACCGAGGCGACGACGATGGCTGTAATTGTATTACCGTCGCCAAACACCGGAAAGAACGCTCCAAGCGTTGACTTGATCAACACCCAGTACGAAACGTTGCCGACACAGCTTCCGATCCAGTAGCCGAATGCGGACAGAAAGCCGGGGTAGTCACCAAAGCCGGCCTTCGCGTACGCGAAGACGCCGGCATCGAGGTCGGGTTTGCGCTCGGCCAGCGACTGGAAGACGCGCGCCAGCATGTACATGCCGGTCCCCGCGATTAGCCACGCGATGACGGCGCCAAACGGCCCCGTGGCGCCCGCGAACGTGCGGGGAAGTGAAAAAATCCCCGCACCCACCATGCCGCCGATCACCAGCAATGTCAGATTTCGCAGCGGGAGTTTTGAGGAAGGGTTCGTCAATGGATTAGAAGAAAATTCGAGATTGGGGGTCAAGTAGAAATCCAAAGCCGTGCGACGGCTGACTAAGATCTGGTTTATCCCATCTCTCGTCTTTTCTTGCCAAAGGACTGGCAGTCAAGACGACTATGCTCACGGATTCTCGATTCGTTTCCCGCATCACGGCTAAAAAGTGACCGAGTAGTTCAAGATGGCCCGGAAATCTTCGACTGATGCCTGCCCCTTCGACTCAAGATGGGCGTAGCGGAGACGTAGCCAAAGATTCTTCAGCGGCCCGGTGTCAATCCGGTAGTCCGCGGTAGCGTTGAACTCCTGCTGCCAAGCGTCAACGGGCAGGTTGCCATAGACATAGTTAACAAAGGCCGACACTCCAGGAAGCCCGATCTTTCCGAAATTATAGCTCAGCCCTATGAGGTAGGCGTTTTCACCAGCGGAAATGAAATTCGAAAGCATCAATCCGGTGAAGGAAGGATCGGCTCCATAGGGATCGCGAAATCCCGCTCCCGTCGCCGTGTGGTTGTAGGCGAAAGTCAGAACAGCGCCCTGGTAGCTGGCTGCCAGCTGGGTTCCGTAGAACTGCGTATTGAAGTCGCCGAGCTCGCTGGCGCCGATATTCCGTTGATCGGCGAACTGGCCATCGAGACGGAGTTCAATTCCGGGCTTTAACTTCCAGGTATGGCCGGCTTGCAGGTAAGAGCAGCTATATAGATCAAACGTGGCCTCCAGACAGCCTTCCAGATACGTGCGCTCTTCGGAGCCAAGCCCGAAAGCGAGGAAGCCGGTCCCGCGATTAACCTGCGGCGCACCGGCGGCTTCTGACATCGGGACGAACTCGGTGCTATTGCGCAACTTGACTCGCTCTACATAGCCGAGGTTCAAGTGAAAGCTGTCCGATGGTCTTATATCGATTTGATACGCTTCGAATAGGTTTGGAATCATGCGGGAATCGTCGCCATGAATGAACGGCAGTTCGAGCTGCTGACGATAAAACGAGCCTGTCACCGGGCCAAACCTTAGCTTCGCCCAAGCTTGTCCGAGCACGGCGAAGCTGTCGCCGTCGCTCGCCACCAGCCCCGTGCGATCGATGCCATCTTTATTAGAAGCAAGGAGGATCGTCGTATAGCCGGTGACTCCCAACTGAACCGTGTCGAGCCACCACCCCGTCGCGAAACCTAGCGCACCGCCCCCGGCGAAGGTGTTATTCGTTCCCGTGCCGTTCTGCAGGGAACGAAAATAGAGTCGTGGTCGCAGACTGAAGTCGAGGTCTTGGAAAAATGGTTCAGTCGAGGACCTAAACAATCCCACCGTAGGTTTCTCTACCGGCAAGGGCGTGAAGGGAGTCGGCAACTCGCTCGCCTGATCGACCGGCGCAAATTCATAGGAGAGATAGTCAGGGCCAGCCGCAAGGCTAGCGGAACGGACCAAGCCCAGAAGCACGCAAAGAATGGCGCGTCTTTTTAAAATGGAAGGGTATGAGAACCAAGGATGACCGGAGTATGCACCTCGTGTTCCTTGCACGATCCCACACCATCTTTATGATTTCGCGGCGCTCAAGGCAGCCTGCAGTTTGGCTTCATCCTCGTTCGAGAGCGAGGTTTTCAGAACCCGACCGCCCGTTCCCTCAAGCTCTTCCAGCACCTTGTCCGGTGTGGATTTCCTCACCAGAACGAATAATGTCGAACTGCCGGGAGCCATTGTGGCAGCCAATTCCTTCATGAAATTGTCATTGATTCCTACATCGGTGAGCGCACCGGAAACCGCGCCAGCAGCCGCACCCATGGCGAATCCCAGCAAGGGATTCAGGAAGATCAGCCCGACGAGCGCTCCCCAGAAACCGCCGCTGGCGGCTCCCTTAGCCGTCATGTTAACGGCTTGATCCAATTTAATCCTGCCCTTCTCGTCCTTGATGGCTACTACTGCATCTTCGAGATCCAGCAAGTATTCCCGCTGCAGCTTTTGCAATTGAATACGAACCTCTTCTGCCTTGAAGCGTTCATCGTAACCGACTACAATTAACGTGCTCATCTCTCTGGTATTTTCTGTTGATGTGTATTCAAGTTAAAATCTAGTTCGGAGGTCAAAGCTCCCGTTCTTCAGACTCTGCAACGCCACATCATGGGCGTCGAGCAGAGCGCGAATTGGCTCTAGATCAGGGTGTTCATCGGTCGCTTCGGACTCCGCACTCGCGAGGGCCGGGAACGCGACAGATCCGGAGACACTGGCGATGCCTGCCACAATCACCTCTCTTCGATTCACAAAAGAATAAATAAGGAGGACAAGCTCGAACGACAAGGATAAAACCGGCTGCTTTGTAGACCGCTTTTGAGCGACATTTGTGGGGTTTGCTGCTGTAGATTCTATAGTAGTGGCATTTAGTTTAGGTCTTGGGGAAAATCAATTCATGAATGATACGAATGATGATTCAGCCGGCGTTGAAGCAAGTGCCAGCGGTCTTTTCACTTCTGCAACGGGCATTCCTGCTCGAGCCGGGACGACTCGCACCGGCGACACGATAGACGGCGTGCCGGTCATCAGTAAACTGGACGTCGATGACCTCGAACCCTCTCTGACACACCGCTTTTTCTTCCAGGGCGCGCAGATGGGAAGCGGTCAGCACTGGTACGTGCCGGTCGTCGTGGCGAAGGGCGCTCATGATGGAAAGCGTATCTTGTTGACCGCCGGCGTGCATGGCGATGAGTTAAGCCCGATCAACGTCGTGCAGCGCATCATGGCCGGTCTGGATCCTGCAGGGGTCTCGGGCACAGTGATCGCCGTCTACGGCCTCTCCCGCCCGGCCATGGAGTACACGCAGCGCAAGTGGCCCATTCCACAGGGTGGCGGCTCGTTGATTGATTTTAATCGCGTGTGGCCCGGCAATGAAGCGGGGAACAATGCGCCGACCCGCCATGCTGGCAGGCTCTTCAACCGTCTGTTCAAAAACAACATCGATATCGCGCTTGATTACCACACGGCATCCACCGGCGGCGATTTCACGATGTTCATCTTTGCCGATATCCGGAACCCGGAAATCCGGCGGATAGCAGAGTTGTTTCCGATCGAGCAGATCAAGAACGATCGCGGCGAGACCGGCACGCTTGAGACCGCGTTCATCGAAGCGGGAATCCCGGCAATCACTGTCGAAGTCGGCGCCCCCCGAATCTTCCACCCGCGAAAGATCGCAATGACCATTGAAGGCAGCATGAACGTGCTAAAGCACTACCATATCATCGACGGCGCAATAGGTCGCACCTCCAAGGAAGCCGGAACCTTCTTTGGCGACGCCTTTGAGATTATCCGTTCGACGGCGGGCGGTTTCCTCGAATTGCTAGTTGATTTGAACGACAAGGTAACGCCGGGTGAACAAGTCGCTATCCAGCGCAATTCCTTCGGTGACGTTGTCGCCGAATACACAGCGAGCGTGGCCGGCCAAGTCGCGACAGTCGCCCGTGACGCACTCAGCGAGCCGGGCGCGCGAGTGCTGGAGATCCTGTACGACAGCATGGATCCGGAGCGAAATGTCAGCACTCACCAGGAACCCGGGGACGACTATTGAACGCTGTCGAGCTGCAGAAAAGACCTTTTCAAATAGCCACAACGAAGACGCTGCGCAGTCGATTGACTCAAGAAATTCAACGCAAGAGGACAACATCAATGTTGATTATCGAGATTTGACCCATCGCAAAACAACCGGCCACCAGCGAAATCATCTAAAGGCCGGTGACCGGCTGGGAACCCGGAAGGCAAGGAAGTTCCAACCTCGGAGCTCCGGAATCCAACGCTATTCGCTTAAGGTCGCCGCGCCGGATGTACTGCTTCACGCCACATGAGAGCTTGCCATTCATCGTACGGCAGTAAAGCAGCAAGCGGGAGCCGCGCTCGTTGAGTTGTGTCGCAATTTTGGCATGGGTGAACCGCGTGGTGCAAAAATGCAAGCCGACCACATCGTCGGAGGCAAACCACCAGTCCCCTATGAACTCATCCGCGGCCGGCCGGCACTGGCTCACTGTCCAACACCGACAGCGACGACGGAAACAAATTCAGAACAGCTCCTTGCAGCCGGATGTCTTGCGAGGAGGAATCTACTAAGTCAACTTGTTCTGGTAGTCTGATTGCGGAACGACGGGGATTCTCGAGGGCTAAGCTTTCCAAATAGGCTTGCCCGCCTCGAGCTCTGCCTGTTCTGGAGTAATTCCGATGTCCTTGAGCTGGCGATCATCCATTTCCAACAACTGTTTTCGCTGACGATAGCGCTCGCGGGCCAATCTATAGCCTGTTCTGCAGCGATGGACGATCTTCGGAAGAGAAATTGAGGCCGGATGTTGATCTCGGTGAAATTGATCAGCGTTGGTTGCGTCCGAGGCATGAGCGATATCGTACAAAGAGCCACCCGCTTGCACGGTAGATTTGGTCGGCGGATTGGCGTGTACTTTCGGACTCATGGTATTGTCCTGTTTGGCTATGGTTATAGATCGCCAAGGTCTCAAATCTTTTTTTTATATCTCTCGCTAGCCTTGGTAGGGCATCCAGCGATCGCTGTAAATGGAACCAAAGATCCAACACCGGCGCCACGAGCAATACGACGAATGATGAGCGGAGAGCGTCTGCAAGATAACCCCGGAGGATTTGGTCCCACTGCGTCCCAACCGCCGCGAACCCCGCGTTCGAAAACCCCACCCAAAAAACTATCAACTACTGACCAAACCTCGTAAAAAAATACGCGCCGCACCACACCGAAACCGTCCGAAGAATCAATCCTAAATGCGGCTTATCTTCGTGCCATTCTTGACTGACCCCGGAGGCTGCCGTGATCTCGGTTAACTACTTGTGTGTACCGTTCGCCAAGCATTTTGAGCAACCGGTGAGCATCGCGCAGTGCGTCAAGCGGGTCCTGCTCATACGCCATTTTGATGGCATCTTTAAGCCAGGAGGAGATGCCTGGATCTGCAAGAATCTCTTTTAGAGTCATGTTTAATCAAGCTCGGCTGAGAACACCACGATTTGGAGCTGGTCGTTCGGTGACCGGAGCGGAATGAACCGAAGGCGCTTCGAGATCAAGTGGTGTTGTGATTTGTGGGAACTCGAGTCTCGTTCCGAAGTTTCGCAATCTCGCTTAGTGTTGAAAAGAGAGGCGTAGGGAAATTTCATAATATTGCCGCTCCGAGATATCCCTAAATCTTCGTTCCGTAAATAGAACCAAAGGAGTATCCGTCGCGACATCTCGATAGCGATTCCCACCTGTCACTGACCCTTGAATAGCGTCTTTTTGAATTTGAAAACGATCAATTTCGCGCAGTCTGAATGGATGCCGGAGACGATGGATCAGTGTCTTGACAGCGCTGAGAAGCGTCATGGCCCAACGGGCATCATACATCTTTTCCGCGGTCAAAAACTCAATCGGTTCCATCCGGTACCAATACAGCCGACACAACTCGCCTAATGCGGCGTAGCCACCTGGCGTCCGGCTTTGCGCCGCCCTTATGACGATCGTCCAGCGCGTAGGGTGAAAGCCTGCCACACCCGCCGTCGACGAACCATTGTCACGTTCCACAAAGAATTCCGTGTTTCCGCAACGATAGCGGTTTAAGGCTGGCTTAGAAAATGAAATTCCTAAAACCCTCAGATCGAGCACCCTTCATGGTTTCGGCAGTCGGTTATCTCTCAGGTTCGCCCAAGGCAAGCCGCATCGTTCCGCGCCTCGAATTCTAAAAACTTCCCGATGGTCGTGTCGCCGGCACTTCGTTTCATTAGCTTCAACAGATGCGGGGGATGGCCGTCCCAGGACACGAAGATGACGGAAGCCTTGTCAATGCCGGGCTTTTTCCATACGGCAGAGAGGGCGTCGGCGAAGCGGTCGGCGTGGACAGCTAGGCTCCCCAAGTTCGTGTCGAAGACAAAGTTCACCTTTACCCCCTCAAGGCCATGAACCTGAATGGCAAACTCGTTTCTAATCTGCCGAATGTCTTTTTCAATTTCTCGCAAGAGTCGGCTTGCGTCTACGATGACCTGGGCAGGAAGAAGCTGGCTCTTAGACTGGGCCAATGCCATCTTCAAGATGTTTTTTGTATGAGTCAAACCGACAAGGACCTGCGAAGGATCGTTCGGAGTAGGGGTTTTTTTCGTTTCCACCTTTCCCGGGGAGGCCTGTGGAAAGCCAAGCTGCTTTTTCTTTCCGAACATTCCCAAACAAAATAGGTCATTTGCGCTTTAATGTACATCAGACTTTCTCTGATGACAGGTCGTCATTGATTATGCTTTTGGGAACTTACAGAAGCGTTCAGCGGGATACGCCTCGCGCAGCATTCCGTGGTAAAATTAACTTTTCCCGGATTACTCCCTAACAGTCAGCACGATCTTCCCGATCTGCTCGTTTGATTCGAAAAGCTGGCTGAACGAAGCTTGGCTTCTTTCTGGTCGATGACATCGTCTGCTGTCTTCAGCGGGAAAACGGTGATAGCGTCTTCCGACCCTTCTCGGCCTGGGCCTGCCGGCCTTTCCGAGAGTATCGGCTGTTTCTAGCAACTCCCGGTGTCCAAGATGAACTTCACACGCTGGAGGCTGCTTTGACACCCATGGACCCCGAGACCGGCGCGGGCCAAGCCAGCGCACGGTGCTCAGCGACGAAGGCGTCGATCTGGGCCGCCACCTGGGTCGGGAAAGGGGCGGTGCGACGGGCGCTCAGGTCCGCATGAGCGTGCACGCACTCGAAGAGCGAGGAGAGCATGCCCTGGGTCTCGTTTACCATGAACATCATATAATGGAAAAGCTTCAGGCTCCGCGCGAGGATGCGAGCCCTGATCACCACGGTGTCCCCGATACGCACTTCGGAGGAATACCAGAGGTGATGCTCGAGATCGAAGCCGCCCGCGCCCGACGCCGCGAAGTAATCCGCAGTCAGCCCGAGCATCGGGTACATCGCGTCCCCCGCCTCGTCGTAGATGGCCAAGTACCAGCGCATGTTCATGTGGCCGTTCCGGTCCTCGTAGGCGGGCGGGATCACTGTTCGGTAAACCGCAGGCAAAGACACGAGTTGATCGAGCGAGATCGCTGGCGAGCGCACCTCCCGTTCTTAACTTAATTTCCATTGCGGTTAAAGAGTTTTCTCGGCTTCCATCGCATCAGTTGCTGTGGCTACCCTCCTTTGTGCTCGAGAACCTCCATGGCAGCTTGGCAGCGCTCTCGGAGTGCCTGGTATCCCTGGGAGCACTCGCGACCAAGAAACACCCGACGTCAAACATGTGACCTGCCGTCTTGCCGAAGTCCTTCGGCAGGCCGTAGCCGCCGACATGTACGGAGAGGAGAAACCGATCATCGAGACAGTGCCGGCGGGAAACAGGGCGCATGAGCAGATCAGTCTCGAAAAATAGGCAACGCCAGGATAGCATTGGACAATATTAGTGGATAACTTATAACCACATAGCTTTTATTGTAATACTAGAGAGGAAGAAAACAAGCTCGATGGAAAGGAGGTAATGTATCTTGTCGCCAACGGCGAGTCGCCTCAACTGATGCTAACCCTGCAGCAGCAAGGTCGTTAGGAGAAATGGCTTTCTATACGCATGTATTGTAATTCCAGAGAGGAGAGATGATGGATAGGGTAATGTATCTTACCTCAGTCGATTGATTGACTGGGCTTGCGCAAACAACAAAGGTCCCTGGGAATGGGCCGGGGCGAGACGGAGTTCCGCGGATCATTCAAGGCGTCGAAGAATGACCTGATCCTGGCAAAGAGAAACTTAAACCAACTTGTCGGGGGACCAGACCATGAATCGAGACAGTATCTGGTTTGCTCTGAGGAATAAAAAGTTTCGCACTCTCTGGCTGGTAACTTTGATCTCGAGCAGTGCCGTCGCTGCCTACAGTACTGCCGCCATTTGGTTGATGAACTCGCTCGCGAGCTCGTCCTTTTTCCTCTCTCTGATCCCGGTGGTTACCTCGCTGGCGTTCTTTCTATTCACACTTCCAGCCGGTATCGTTGCCGACGTGATGAGCCGCACGAAGGCGATCGCTTTGATCAATCTCGCTTTGGCGTTCTTGTGTTTCAGTTTCGGCCTGACCGTTTGCCTTGGATGGATCAATCCGTGGGTACTTCTCTTTGGCGTACTTTCATTAGGAATCGGTTTCGCTTTTAACGGTCCCGCGATGGCCGCTATCGTCCCAGATTTAGTCTCTGACACGGAGCTGTCCTCTGCCGTTACACTTGGAGGTCTGCAAATAAATATCTCAAGTATGCTAGGCCCGATCGCCGGCGGGATAATGATTCTTTCGCTTGGAGCGAGTGGAGTTTTCTTCATAAATGCTCTTTGCTTTCTGCTAGTTGTTTTGGCTGCCCAAAAAACGGGTGAAAACCAGAACAATTTAACTCGTCGGCGGGAGACTTTTTCGAGCGCTCTCGTCGAAACATTCGAGTTGCTCAGAAGGACTTCTGCCATCCGAATCGTTGTTTTGCGGGCCTTTATCTTCAGCTTGTTTATCTCACTCATTCCGGCTCTGTTTCCAGTGATTGCCTTGCGCCAGTTCCGCGTTGGCGCGGAACATCTCGGAATCCTTTTCGCCAGCCTGGCAGCCGGATCGGTTTTTGGTGCTGTTTTCGTCGTCCCAAAAGTTCGGACGAACTTTTCGTCGAATGCCGTAACAATTCTTTCGAGCACGCTGCTGGTCGTCTATTTCTTTCTGGCCGGACATGTACACCGGGCACTCGTTTTTACCGCGCTCGCTCCACTCGGTGGAATTGCCTGGACAGTCGCCGCGTCCGAGCTCTGGCTAGTCGAACAGAGAGTCGCATCCAAGGAGTCAAGAGGGCGAGCGAACGCGGTGTACATGCTGCTCGCGAACGCCGGTCTGCTTTTAGGCGGCTTATTCTGGGGCTGGCTGGCAACCATAGCGGGACTTCATCTAACCTTCCACTTTGCCACGCTCTCAATAATGTTATCGATGCCTCTATGTCTAAACTGGTCATTGGATCCCATCGATCGCATGCGGCGGCTTGCCGTGCGCGAATCAAGTTGTTATTTGGTAGACTTGGTCGGGCGTGCTTCAAACCAGGTAATTCAGGTCACTCTTGATTTTAGAGTTCCTGAGGAAGCCACGCAACGGTTTGAAGCTCTTGTCACCCAAGCGCAGAGAGATTTTCTTCGATGGGGCGCAGCTCATTTCCAAATCCTTAATTTGATGCCCAACCCGTGCGACTATCGCATTGAGATAATCTTTTCTTCTGAGCCCAGGTTCCGTGAATTCGATAACGGTCAGGGTGAGGAAATTTCTCAGGCCTGGAAAAAGACCAAGGAGTGCGCGGTTCAAACTGAGTATAAATTAGCACTGATTCACTATCTGTAGGGAAGGTGTTTTTGCACGTTTCTCCTCGCTGAAAAGCCGCCACATCAAGCGCTCGGCGCGAGCTAACTGCAAGGTAGAATCGCCTTAAGTGAGCAAATTCCCGC
Organism: uncultured Verrucomicrobiae bacterium; assembly: GCA_963742335.1. GTDB lineage: Bacteria > Verrucomicrobiota > Verrucomicrobiia > Chthoniobacterales > JAFAMB01 > JAFAMB01. The sequence continues at coordinate 98,264 of CAVULL010000012.1, read as the reverse complement.
GGCGAATCGTTAGGGCGATAAGCCGATCCTGAATCCTGAAAAACTATGAAAATAGGCTTAAGACTTGCCCTGGCAGCCAACCCTTGTTCAAGGGCAAAACATGGCGTGTCTCTTTTTGCAAAAGAAAAGCCAACGGACGTGTAGCGCGTCTCTGAGAGTCTAGGCTAATGTCTATAAGGAGAGCCCTATATGAAGGAGGCTACCGATTTGGCTTTCGTTGTAAGTATTCACTACGACCGTCCCAAAGGTTCTGCGCGGATTATTCTGAAGTGGAAAGGTCGTCATGAGATTTCGGATTTTGACTTTGATCACCTCGGTGATGTGATAGACTGGGGCACCCAAACCGAAAGTGAGGGATGGGCAATCGTCCAGTTTTCGCGGGATTTGCATGTTCCCAGCTTGCCGCCAGAATCGCAATCCGCTCCTGTGATCCTCCAATCACACGATCCTCTGTGCGTCGGAGACTCGATCCACTTGCGGCCATCCTCCAAGGCCTGAAAGGATTCAGGCAGTGCTGGTTTTTAGCGTTGGTCGAGCCACAAGTGCGCCAGGTGGGTGGGCGCCAATCGGTCTTCGGTGATTGCCGGTAAAAAGGTTAAAAGGCGGCAGCGCCTTTCTCAATAAATTGCCGAATCGCCTGGGCCGGCATCGCTCCGGCTTGCCGAGACACTTCACGCCCGGATTGAAGCAATGCGAACGCGGGAATGGAATTTACGCGAAAACGTTGCGCCAGGACAGGCAAATCTTCGGTATTCACCTTGGTCACAAGCCAGCGCCCCCTCCCCTCGGCGGCGACCTTGACCAATTCCGGGGCGACCATTTTGCACGGTCCACACCACGGAGCCCAAAACTCAACCAGCACCGGGAGGGCGGAATGGCTGGCCAAAGCATCAAAAAGTGCTTCACTCTTTACTTCAATCGGTTCCCCAGGAGGTAGGATTTCGGCGTGGCACTTACCGCAACGGAAAGCCTGCCCGAGCCGTTCGTAGATCAGCCGATTACGCTGACCGCATTGCGGACAGGCCAGCAACAAACCGCGGTCATCGGGTTCAATCGTGGTGGTCATGGCCAAGAAAATTTGAACTCAGTCGGGTCCCTGCCCATCGTCGTTGTGTCTTCGATCGTTGACCACCACTTTGGCTGGCCGAAAGACTTCGTTGCCACGGCGATAACCGCGCTGAAGGGTTTCAAGGATCACATGGTCGGGTTGAGACGGGTCGTGACGCACGCTGACCGCTTCGTGATACAGCGGGTCGAATGGCCGGCCAAGGCTCTCTTCGGGTTCCACGCCATGGAGACGCAATAGTTGGGTCAGTTGTCGGAGGGTCATCTGGACACCTTGCCGGAGTTGTTCGGGTGAGGTCGAGGCGTCGCTGCCAAGCGCGCGTTCCAGGTTGTCAATGACCGGCAGCAGGTCGCGAATGAAAGCTTCTTTTTGGGTAGCTGCCCTTCGCTCTGTTTCCCGCGCGGTCCGCTTGCGGAAGTTGTCAAAATCGGCCGCCAGACGCAGGTAGCGGTCCCTCTCGGCGGCCAACTCCGCTTGCAGCGTTCGTTTGTCGGGCGCTGACGCGGGCTTGGACCGGTCTGGATCCGCACTCATATCACGAAGGCGTCTGCGTTGAGAAATTGATCGAGCAGTTCCTTCTGCCCGACCTTGGTCAGGTCGCGCCGGAGGTTCTTCTTGATTCGCTTGCAGACGGCCGGAGGAAGTTTTTCAAGAATCTTCTGATTGATCTCCTTGGGTGCGGCTAACCAACATATTCCAGAACCGCTCTGCTCGATGAGCCGCTGGATATGATCCGAAATCTGATGGATGAGACGCCGCTTTAACTCTAGCCTAAAGTTGTGATCATCGGCCAATGGCGCGCCCCAGTTCTTTTGCGCAGGTGAGCTATTCCGACCGGCCACGTCTGTGATCTTATCGAGCACCCGACCGTGAGCCTCCTCCAGCACAACTTCTCCCACCTGTTCGAGCCGCGGAGTGTGGTTAGGAGTAAAGTCGAGTTGGTAATCTTTCACCAAACCGAGATCCGCGACGATAAGCAATTTGCGCTTCATCGATTCTGAAGATGTTAAAGCCATTCCTGGCAAACCACAACGGAAACTCACTAACACGCTCGAGGTACACCATTTCTTTCACCGGATCCCAGCGCGTGACTACGTTCATAGTTAGTTATTTCCTTTCGATTCCACTCAATCTTAGTCAAAGGGATCGAAGCCGCTCGGTCAAAAACACCGCAAATAAAGTTTACTTCTTCATCGGTCTTTTGACTAACCAAAAGGACAACCTTTTCAGTCTCGGTTTTTTTGTCTGGCAGCTATGGTAGCTTCTCGCATTTAATCCTGAAAACCTGGGACCGGCGGGAGGAAGCTTGGAGAGTGCGGTGGCTTAATAGCCAACGGTGAAGCGCTCTCTGCGGTGCTGGGGGTTCTCGAGTTCGTCGACGAGGGCGATTGCGTAGTCCTCGAAGGAAATACGGCTGTTGCCCTGGGCATCGGTGATCAGGTCGTCTTTGCCCATCCGGAATTTGCCTGTGCGCTCGCCGGCCTCAAAGAATCCGGCGGGGCTGAAGTAGGTCCAATCAATGCTGCTCCGTTTCAGATTCCCAAGCACCTGGATGTGAGCATCGACTATAGGGATCCATTCCTTGGGAAGATGTCCGGACACGCGCAGTGTGACGCCCGGTGCGACGAAGAGGCTGCCAGCTCCGCCGACTACAATGAGCCGGGGTCCACCCGCCTCCGCGATAGCTTTGACGAGGCGATCCATGACGCCGACGATCTGGCTAGTGTCGTCCGGTGGCGGTCCATAGGCCGAGACGACGGCCTCCGCAGTCTTGACGACGCTGGCGGTCTTTGCCGGATTGCTGAGGTCGTCCTGGACTACGGTGACGTTATTGAACCTTCGCACCTTTTCTGGAGTGCGGGCTGCAGCGATGACGACGTGACCGCGATCGATCAGTTCCTTGAGAATGACGCTGCCTACCTTACCTGTGGCTCCGTAGAGAACGACTTTCAACTTGCTGCTCCTTATATGGGACTGCGGGTTGTACTGAGGTGGAACAAAAATCTATCCACAAACACACTTTGGCGCAAGAGTTCTAGTGAATACTCGGCTCGCTTACGCGCGGACTTGCTGGCAGTTTTTTTGATTGGTCCGCCGCTCATGACCAGTTTGCAGATAAGCTACGGTAACCAGGCCTTGAGCCTGAAAGCCTGGGGCGGCAACTAGCACCAGGTAAGCGATTCCCCTGGAGCGAAGAGACCGGTGGTTTTTCCGGTTGCCAAAGAAGTGATCGTGATGTAGAGTTTGTGTCCCGCGATGGCACCTTCGTGTCTGGTGGAAGAAATGCGGAACGCGGAATGATAGCTCTGCGGGTTCAAGACCCGGCCGCCAGGCACGAGGAGGCATCCAAAAGTGACTTCGCGTTGCTGCACATCCTTTTGCGCCGTCTCTTCCAGTTCCAGGAAGACGCAAAGTCGCGGAGACGCTCAACAGGGTATTGCCGTGAATAAGGGGAGTCCGGCGGCCTGCCGGGCGGTTTTGTTGGATCGATTTCTACGCCCGACAGCCACAGGGGCATGGGACCTTGGCCCTGGCAGCCTATGCAATCTCGCCCAGTCTATTTTTGGAGGCAGCCGAGCGAATATTTCTGAAAATTACTTGCCAAAGTATGAGATCGATCTACAAATTCACCGACGTCCATCCCCTTTTGGGCTTTCGGTCTCTGGTCTATGGATGCGGTTCAAAAACGGCGGGTCACTCTTCTAGATATCGCAGCTGATGCCGGCGTTTCTCGCGCTACGGCCTCTTTGGTGATTCGAAACGTTCCCTCTGTCGCCGAGACAACTCGCAAACGCGTTCTTAAATCTATCAAACGTCTCGGCTACGTTTACCACAGCGGCGCTGCCAGCTTACGAACGCAGCAGTCAAATGCGGTCGGATTGATCGTTTCCGATATCACAAACCCGTTCTTTGCCGAAGCAAGCGTGGCGATCGAGGAACGCCTGGCCGCTGCCAACTATGTCACTCTCCTTGGAAATACCTCCGAAAATCGCGCCAAGGAAGATCGCGTTTTGAAAACAATGCGGGAATTTCCTGCGCAGGGGATCTTGATTTGTCCCGCGCTTGAAGGGAATGCCTCAGGAGGAGCCTCCGCTCTGGCGGGTCAGCTGCCTATTGTAGCCTTTGCCCGTCGAGCCCCAGGGCTCGACTACGCTGGAGTCGATAACGCCCAGGGCGCGGAGCTTGCCGTGGAGCATCTTTACCAGCTTGGCTATCAACGAATCGCGTTCATCGGGGGAAATTCAAATAGTTCGGCCGGCCAGGAGCGCATGGAAGGCTATCAGAGGGCGCTCACCCGATCCGGCCTGCAATTCGATCCCCTCCTGGTTATTCCCTCGGCTCCAACGCGGCGCGCCGGCTACGACAGCGTGCAGAGGCTTTTGCAGATCGAAGACCGCCCGACTGCGGCTCTCTGTTTTAACGACGTGGTCGCTCTCGGGGTCATCGAAGCTATCCAGCTTGCCGGCCTCCAAGCCGGTGCAGGCTTTGGAGTCATCGGATTTAACAATATTCCAGATGCCGCGTACAGTTTTCCAGGTTTGACGACCGTTGATACCTCACCGCGCCTATTGGGCGAGACGGCGGCAGAGTTGCTGTTAAAACGCATCGAACAACCTGACTCTCCGACCCGGACGGTCATTCTTCAACCGCGATTGATCATCCGCCAGTCTTGCCGAGGCACTGCTTAGAATCAAGAAACGCACCCCCCAGTCTATGAGTCAGCGGGCATGAAAAAGGCAAAAATACTTGCCAGGGTATTAAGATCGATCTATTTTTTTGGATCGATCTTACTCTTTTTGCCGATCACTCGACCCAGCGTCACCGGACTAAAGGAAGCAGGCAATGTCAGTCTTTCGACCATCTGGAATTTGCCTCCGCAACTGAGCGGCGGAGGCTTAGGCATTCATCCGGACCTGTGAGTCGTCGCGAAACTCCCATGAAAACTTACGATTTGGTAATTATCGGAACCGGCATGGGCGGCGGGGCATTGGCCTACGCGCTCCGCGATTCAGGCCGGAAAATCCTGCTCTTGGAGCGAGGCGATTACCTGCCAACCGAACCTGAAAACTGGGAACCCGAGGCAATTTTCATTAAAAAGAGGTACAAGCCAAAAGAGCAATGGTTTGACGATTCCGGACATCCTTTCCCACCGGGAGTCCATTATTTCGTGGGCGGCAACACGAAGGTTTACGGCGCAGCCCTGCCCCGCTTCCGAAAAGAAGACTTTGAGGAATTGGAGCATGAAGAGGGAGTTTCGCCTGCTTGGCCGGTGAAGTATAACGAGTTCGAGCCTTACTATTGTCGTGCTGAACAGATGCTCTTCGTTCACGGCGAATCCGGATACGACCCGACCGAACCGCCGCGCACAGCGCCCTTCCCGTTTGCTCCGGTCCCCCACGAGCCATACATCGAGGATCTGAAAAGGAGGTTGGAAGGTCAAGGATTGCATCCTTATTTTCTGCCGTTAGGAATTGATCTGCGGCCAGGCGGAAAGTGCATCCGTTGCAAAACCTGCGACGGGTTTCCCTGCAAGGTGCACGCCAAGGCAGACGCTGACCGCTCCTGCGTCCGCCCTGCCCTGGCATCGAACAAAAACATTGAACTGGTGACTCGCGCTTTTGTTCGTCGCCTCATCACCAATTCCTCTGGCAAAACAGTGACCGAAGTGGAAATCGAGCGTGACGGCCAAACCCTTAGAATCGGCGCAGAAATATTTATCGTCTCTTGCGGGGCGGTCAACTCCACGGCGCTGCTGTTGCGCTCGGCGTCTTCTCTTCATCCGAACGGATTGGCAAATTCGTCCGGATTGCTGGGCCGAAATTACATGGTCCATAACAATACAGCGCTGATGGCAGTCAATCCTTTCCGGATCAATCCGACGACGTTCCAAAAGACAATGGCGATCAACGATTTCTACTTTCGCGGGGAAGAGGGTTACCGATTTCCTCTGGGGAATCTGCAGCTCCTTGGGAAGCTGCAATCCGGCATGCTCACGGCTGATCAGCGCTGGGTACCGACGCCTATCTTGGGAGCACTAGCCCATAGGAGCGTGGACTGGTGGGTAATGTCCGAAGACCTGCCCGACCCGCAAAACCGAGTGACTCTCGGGGCAGGCGGCAGAATCGAAGTTCGTTTCCGCCCGAACAACCTTTGCGCGCACAACCGCTTGATTCGATCGGCCACCCGGATGTTAAGAAAGGCAGGCTATCCTATCGTTCTCATTCAACGCATGGGGATCGAGACCAATTCGCATCAGTGCGGTACGATAAGATTTGGGAACGATCCGATGAAATCGGTGCTCGATCCTTTTTGCCGAAGCCACGACGTGCCGAATCTACGGGTGGTCGACAGCTCTTTTTTTCCTTCCTCCGCCGCGGTGAATCCGGCCCTCACTATCGCTGCCCAGGCACTTCGGGTCGCCGATCACATCCAGGGCCACCTTCGGACAGTCGCTGGCGTGCATCCAAATCTAAATCCGGGGCCAACAACAGAGCTTGAAAGCTAGAATAGCCGCCGCTCTTCGCACCGTTCATCCTAAAAGCCATCTCGCTCGCTTATGTTTCGATCCAAGATTATACCGATAGAAAAGATCGGCGAACTGATCGTCGATGACGCTGTTATTACAGTCAGTTCTTCGAGCGGTTTAGGGTGCCCCGACGCCTCTCTACGATCAATTGGAGAATACTTTCTTGAGAAAGGCAGACCGCGTGGAATAACAGCCATCCATCCGATCGCTGCGGGCGACATGTACGGCATTCCCGGGGTTGATCATATAGCCCACCCCGGTCTTCTGAAAAGGGTCATTGCAGGCTCTTTCCCTAGCGGCCCCTCCAACATGCCAAGCCCCAGGATCTGGCAAATGATCATCGACAACCAGGTCGAGGCTTATAACGTGCCCAGTGGCATCCTTTTCCACCTGCACCGCGAATCGGCTGCTGGCCGTCCCGGCGTCCTGACCAAAGTGGGCATGGACACCTTTGTCGATCCCCGCAGGCAGGGCTCCCGGATGAATAAATGCACGACTGAGGAAATTGTTCGGCTTGTTAACTTTGAAGGCGACGAATGGTTGTTCTTTCCTTCGATCCCGCCAGACGTTGCGATCATCCGAGCCACAACCTCTGATGAACATGGCAATCTGACGATGGAGCACGAAGGCGCTTACCTGGGTGCCTTTGATCAGGCGTTGGCGGCGCGCAACAATCGCGGAATAGTCATCGCTCAAGTCAAACGCTTAACGGCCTTCGGCACCTTAAGACCGCAACAGGTCCGGGTGCCTGGTGTGCTGGTGGATTACGTCGTCATCGACCCAGACCAGCAGCAGACCACCCACACCCCCTACAATCCCGCCATCAGCGGCGAGGTTTTCCGACCCTTGTGGGATTTCAAGCCGATCGAATGGGGGGTCGACAAGATCATCGCCAGACGGGCCGCGTTGGAACTATGCGAGGAAGACGTGGTGAACCTCGGCTTTGGCATCTGCGCGCTCGTTCCAAGAATCTTACTGGACGAAGGGCTGCACGGCGAAGTGACGTGGGTGATCGAACAGGGTGCAGTCGGCGGCATGCCCCTGCTGAATTTTGCCTTCGGGTGCGCTTCGAACGCAGACGCCATCGTCCCCTCGCCGGATCAGTTCACCTTTTTTCAGGGCGCCGGTTTTGACCGCAGTTGCCTCTCTTTCCTGCAAGTCGATCAGGAGGGAAACGTTAACGTGTCGCGACTGGCTTTCCGTCCGCACGTAACGGCGGGCTGCGGAGGCTTCGTTGATATCACTGCAACTGCGCGCGCGCTCCTTTTCTGCGGTTATTTCACAGCGGGAGGCCTCGATTTGCGGGTGGAGGACGGCCGCCTGCGGATCTTAAAAGAGGGCAAGAGCCGAAAATTCGTCCCAGAAGTTGAACACGTTACCTTTAGCGGCCGCAGGGCACGAAAACTTAAGCAGGACGTGTTGTATATCACGGAACGCTGCGTCCTGCGCCTCGATCCGGAGGGTCTGACGGTCATCGAAATTGCTCCCGGCGTTGATTTAAAACACGACGTGCTTGCTCAGGCGGACATACCGCTTCGAGTGAGCGAGACATTGAAAACGATGGATGCGCGGATTTTCTGCCCGGAACCGTTCGGCCTGAAACTCAACCCACCCCTTTAGGGTTCTCCTTTTCCTCATGGACGCGCGACATTCACTGCAAAACCAAGCTTTTACAGCCCTCAGCGTTGCGGAAGCCACTACTCTCGACGCCCTTTTTGAACAGCTGTTCCCCGCCGATGAAAACGGGCCCGGTGCTTCGTCAATCGGCGTTACCCAATATCTCGACCAGGCCCTGAGTGGCCCCTACGCGCACCACCTGGAAACCTATCGGCTCGGGGTTTTTGCGTTAGACGCCGAATCCGAACGCCGCTTCGGCAAGACTTTTGCCGATACGGATGGAGCCCAACAGAGCGAACTAATTGGTGCACTGGAACAAAACTCAGCGCCAAATTTCCGGGTAATCGAAGCCAAAGCCTTTTTCGAATTGGTGCGGTCCCACCTGCAGGAAGGTCTTTTTTCAGACCCTGTTTACGGGGGCAATCGCGATAAAGCAGGATGGCGTGTTTTAGGTCACCCTGGTGTTTGGCTGGGGAATAGCGCCGAAGAAAACTTGACCGACAAACCAGTCGATAAAGGAGGCGAGATCCACTCGTTAGCCGACCTAAACCTTCCACCACGCCCAAAGAAGGTCATACCCGGATACGATCCACATCATGGAACAGCCGAGCCTGCCCCTGAAGTGGACGTCCTGATCATCGGAGCCGGTACGGTAGGTTCGGTCGTTGCGCCGTTGTTCGCCAAGGCGGGTCTTAAAGTGGTCGCGCTGGAGCCAGGTCCATTCCGCAGCCAAAGCGATTACCTTCCCGATGAACTCGGCGCCACGTATTACTGCCGGGCTAACATGGGTTCTAAATTCTTAAGTGAGATACCTCGCTGGCGGCGTAACGACGGCGAACCGACTCAGGAAGCAACATTCTCCCTTGGCCGGATGATGAACAGTGTGGGCGGTTCGATCATCCACTACGGCGGTTGGCTGCGGCGGTTTCACCCGCATCACTTTCAAATATTGAGCTACGTCAAGGACCGGTGGAGCTCTTCGGTGCTACCGCCAGGATGCACATTGGCCGATTGGCCGATCACCTACCAGGAACTCGAGCCCTACTACACTCTTCTTGAGCACGAAATAGGGATCGCGGGCGACGAATCCAACCCGTTCATTGAGCGAAGCAAACCTCTGCCGATGCCGCCGATGCGTCCGTTCCGGCTGGGCGAGTTGTACCGTAAAGCCACGGAACGAATAGGTCTGCATCCCCACCCGGTGGCCGTCGGGGTCAATACCATCCCGTATCGCGGTCGCCCCGCTACCACTTACTGCGCGTGGAGTAATGGGTTCGGCTCGTTTAACGGCGATAAGTGGGATCCTTCCCTCACGTCAATTCCTGAGGCGCTGGCAACCGGCAATCTTGATTTGAGGACTCATTGCCGGGTAATCCGGATCGGAACCGATGAGAACGGTCGAGCGAACGGGGCCGAATACGTTGATCCTTCCGGCCAACGTCGCTTTCAGCGGGCTCGGATCGTGATTTTGAGCGCGTACGCTTTTGAGAACCTTCGTCTCCTTTTTCTCTCAGGCGATTCGCAGCATCCTAATGGGTTGGGCAACAACACCGGTCAGTTGGGCAAACATTTCATGACAAAGATGTTTGCGCACGTCGACGGCTACGTCCCAGGAGTGATCTTTAACCGTCACACCGGCCCGGCCGCACAGGGTTTGGTGCTCGATGACTTCTTCGCGTCCGATTTTGATTCGCTCCAGCACGGTTTTATCGGCGGCGCCACGCTGGGCGCCGAGCAACAATTCCTGCCAATCCAGATCAGCCGCGAGGCCCTGCCGCCTGACGTGCAGCGCTGGGGTAAACCCTATAAGGATCACCTGCGCAAATGGCAAAACTTTGGCGTGGTCCGGATCCAGCCTGACACCTTGTCGTACACCAGCAACTTCATTGATCTGGACCCCCACTATCGGGACCGGAGTGGCGTTGGTCTCCCTGTGCTTCGGCTCACCTATGACCTTCGGGAAAACGAGAACCGGCTCGCCGAATGGATGGAAGCCAAATCCGAAGAAATCCTGCGCGAAATGGGAGCAACGAAAACTTGGCGCGGCGAACGGTTCACTGGGGTCGGAAGCAGTCACGATTTTGGTGGGGCTCGAATGGGTGGGGACCCCAACCAGAGCGTAGTCGATCCGGAACTACGGGTGCACGACACGCCCGGCCTTTACGTCTACAGCGGCGCAGCATTCCCGACCTGCCCAGGAATTAACCCAACGCTGAGCCTTCTCGCACTTGTTTACCGAGCGGCCGAAAGACTCGTCGAAAAAATGGCCAACGGAGAAGAACGATGAATCAAACGACTAAGATAAATTTTACGATTGAAGGGAGGATCGCGCGCATCACGTTAAATCGATCTGAGAAGCTGAATGCGCTTGATCCAGAGATGTTGGCTGCTTTGGAGGATGCGGTGAGCGCAGCGGAACAATCGCGCGAAGTTCGAGTAATTATACTCGAAGCCGCCGGAGAAAAAGCGTTCTGCGTGGGTGCCGATATTCTGGCTTGGACAGCGCTCTCCCCGCTCGACATGTGGTCGCAATGGGTACGCCGGGGCCATCGGGTCTTCGATCGGTTCGAGCGCGCGAAGCAACCTGTCATTTGCGCAATCCAAGGCTTCGCCTATGGGGGCGGTCTTGAATTGGCGCTCGCCTGCGACATCCGGATCGTCACGGACGCGGCCCGATTTGCCATGCCCGAAGTCAAACTCGGCACCGTTCCTGGCTGGGGCGGAACTGACCGCTTACCAAAGCTAGTCGGAAGCGCTCGAGCCAAACAGATGATTTTTACCGGTGAACCAATTGTCGCAGAGGTCGCCGAGCGTTGGGGCTTGGCGAATGAGGTGGTGTCCGCCGCGTCACTGGGCGATCGTGCAAGAGCGCTCGCTGAAAAGATCGCAAGCAATGCGCCCGTTGCGGTGCAGACCGCGAAACAACTGATCACAAATCCCTCGTCGGCGACGCTCGAGTCGCTGGCCGCCGCAGTCAACGCCTTCAGCGAGGACGCTAAGGAAGGGCTAGCGGCATTCCGTGAGAAACGTCTCCCTAAATTTGAAGGCCACTAAGCAAATGATTCCAAAAACGCCCTTTCAGTACCAGTTGTGGATTAACGGCAAGGAAGTGCCGTCCCTGTCCGGAAAGAGATTCGAACGCAAAAGCCCCGCCCACGGCACACTCATCGGAGAGTATGCGCAAGCCGATGCCGCAGACGTCGATGCCGCTGTCCGAGCAGCACGTGAGGCTTTCGACAAAGGCCCTTGGCCACACACTTCTGGAGCGGAACGCATGAAGGTTCTGCTCAAGGCAAGGGAGTTCATACTGGAGCAAAAAGAAGAGCTCGCCTTGCTCGAAACCCTTGAGAGCGGCAAACCCATTTCTCAGGCCCGTGACGAGATAGATTGGACCGCCGACCTCTGGCAGTATGCCTCCTCCCTTTGTCGGAACATCCGCGGGGACACCCATAATACGCTAGGCGACGCCATGCTCGGGTTGGTAGTGCGCGAGCCAATCGGTGTCGTCGGTATGGTCACGCCGTGGAACTTTCCGCTGCTGATCGTCAGCCAGAAGCTTCCTTTTGCCCTCGCTGCGGGGTGCACATGCGTGGTAAAGCCCAGCGAGCTTACTTCGGGCACTACCCTGCGGCTTGGAAAGATCTTGACTGATGCTGGCTTACCCGACGGAGTCCTTAACATCGTCAGTGGTTTTGGCGATCCCGTCGGAGCCCGGATGAGTTCTCATCCCGATGTGGACATGATGTCGTTCACAGGCTCCACCAACGTCGGAAAAGCAGTGATTAGCGCCGCTCGTGAAAATGTAAAGAAAGTCGAACTCGAACTTGGTGGCAAAAATCCTCAGATTATCTTCGCCGACGCCGACTTGCCAGCGGCCGCCGACGCCGCGGTGTTTGGTCTTTGCTTTAATCAGGGAGAATGCTGTAACAGCGGCAGTCGTCTCATCGTTCAGAGGCCGATTATTGAAGAGTTCGTCAGCAAGCTTATCGAGTTGCTGAAGCAAGTGCAGATTGGGGATCCGCTCGATGAGAAGACCAAAATTGGAGCCATCGCCAGCGAGCAACAGCACGCCAAAATACTCGGCTACATCGAAGAAGGCCAAAAAGCAGGGGCTAAACTTCGGCTCGGCGGTAAATCTCTCCCAATCCTGAATGGCCAGTTCATTGAACCGACAATTTTCGAAGGCGTCTCGCCCGATATGGCCATCGCCAGAGAGGAAATTTTCGGGCCGGTGCTTTCAATCCTCGCCTTCGATACGGCCGAAGAAGCGATCGAAATCGCCAACGACACGCCTTACGGCTTGTCAGCCAGCATCTGGACGCGGGACTTGGACACCGCCTTGTCGGCTAGCCGGCGCATTCGAGCAGGTACCGTTTGGGTGAACACGTTTTTGGAGGGATACCCCGAACTTCCGTTCGGCGGATTCAAAGAAAGCGGGCAAGGTCGTGAAGTCGGCCGCTTTGCCATTGAAGAATTTACTGAGCTTAAAACGATCCAGTTCCATATCGGGAAGAGGACTTTCTGGTGGGCAAAAGCCCATGAAAATCTACCATGAACTTCGAAGCGAAAAAGGCGTTTACTCAGAGAGCCCGAGCGGCGCTAAGCTTCGCCGGAAGTCAATTCCGCCATCTGATTACTCAGCACCCGGATTTGTTGCCGTTGTATACGGTGAAGGGCAAATGGAAGCACGACTCGGAAGCTTGGACTAACTGGTGTGAAGGCTTCCTTGGAGGCGCGCTCTGGATAATCTATCGACATACGAAGGATACTTGGTGGCTGGAACGGGCCGAGCATTATTCGCAGCTGATCGAGCATCGCAAGACGGACCGTAACGTTCATGACCTTGGCTTCCTCTTCCTGCCGACTTGGAAAGTGTGGTACGAGCTGACGGGCGACTCCGCCAAGAATCAGGTGGTCATCGATGCGGGCAAAACCTTAGCGCTCCGCTTTCAGCCTAAGGGCCGATACCTGTGCTCGTTCGTATCCCAAGACAGCATCTTCATCGACATCATGATGAACGTCGGGATTATCTTTTACGCGGCCCAACAGACTAAAGACGTGTCGTTACTACAGCTCGCCGTCGACCATTGCCTAACCACCCGCCGCTTCTTAGTCCGCGGCGACGCTAGCACTTCGCACGAAGGTCTCTTTGACCTGGAGACCGGCGAGTTTTTGAAGCAAACTACCCATCAAGGATGGCGTAACGATTCGAGTTGGACGCGCGGACAAACGTGGGCCATCTATGGTTTCACGACGGCTTATCAGTTTACCCAAGACGCCAGATTCCTGGATACGGCCCAGCGTTGCGCCGATTTTTATATCGAGCGGACCCCGTCGCATGGCGTTCCTTCTAACGATTGGGAAGAACCAAATCCCTCTCAGCGCTACGAAAGTTCCGCTGCTGCCGTGGCCGCGGCAGGACTACTCGAACTTTCCCAAACCGTTGCCGAACCCTCAAAGGCCGACTGTTATCGACAGTACGCTTTCTTAATACTCGACACGCTGCTCAGCCCGGAGTTCCTAGCCAACGAAACGCCCGGTTGGGAAGGGATCCTGAGACACGGGATTTATCACGAACGTAAAAAACTCGGCGTCGATGAGAGCGTTATGTGGGGTGAGTACTTTTTCCTGTCTGCTTTGGACAAAGCTTTGCGCCTGGCGGACTGAACAGATTGCAATCGTCGTTTCGGAAAATAAAAGCCGACATGATAGCAGCTCGACGACTGACCGCTCAAGCGCTCGGTCGATGCCACGGCGCCCAACTCTAGCAGATCTCTAATGAATCAAATCTCCCCAAGCGCATTTGTCGATGCAGCGCCGATCGTGGCAATCGTTCGGCGTCCGAAAGTGGATCCTGTTCGCTGCATTGAACATCTCTTCCAACATGGCATTCAGCGGGTGCGTCGTTCATTGTCACTCCGAGCATTAATATAATTCCAACCAGGTCCTCCCATGGCGAATACAGAAACAACGAAATTAGAAGCTTCCTCACCAAGCCCCCAACCGGCCGTCGTGAAACTTCGGACAATCCTCGTCTCCGTTTATTTGGACACTTCCGCCGCAATCGATCATGCGCTCGAGTTAGCGAAAATCCCAGGAACGCACTTCGTGCTCCTGCACGTTATTGAAACGCCCAGGTCCGAACGAAACCTGGGAGCTTTTGTATCCGAAGAGAACAAAGCAAAACTTCAGTTCCGGAGGGAGCAGGCGTTGCATCATTTGGAAGCCGTGTGTGGAAAATTTCACGCGGCAGGTGCACCCTGTACGCCCAACGTCCGGATCGGCATCCCCCACGATGAGATCCTGAACGAGGCAGCAATGATTGCTCCCGACTTGATAGTTGTCGGTAGCAATGCAACTGGGGTATTTAGCCGTTTCTTGCTGGGCAGCACCGCAGAGCGCGTGGTGCGACACGCTACCTGTTCCGTTTTCGTCGCCCGCCGCGAGCAGAGGTGATCGGATCACCCGCTCAGGCCACGATGTCGTATTGGTTGGCCGTTCTGAGAGTTGCCTAAATAGTGTCCTGTTCCCGAGGGGACAGGGCAAATCGAGACGATTCGCCTACTTTCGGAGGAACCGCTTGTCCTGAACTTACCTTATCTTCGCGCCATTCGGGTCTGCCCTTGATATCCCGCCGTGCGCGACACGAAGCTCACAATGAGAACAAGGTTATTGTGTTTATGTTTAGCGCCGGTTATACGGCCCTTCGGGACCTGCAATTTGGACATTTCGGGAGGCCCGAAGGGCCGAAGGAACATAGCCCAGGCTGAAGCCGGCTTCAGCCTGGGTCTGGGAATTTAAACGCGTCCAGCCCTCAAGGGGCTTCGGAAAGGCTCCTGCTCTTAAACTCTCGTTTTTCGTTCGTTTCCAGAATTGCGGGCTTAGTTAGTTAAATAGATCAGTAGGTTCTCTCTTGCGTCATTAAAGCGCCAGAGGATGCCGCATCTCGGCGAGGCAACTAAGATCTCTGGACGTCCGTCATTCCGTTTGGGCCATGCGATTCTCTCTCCACCAGAAAGGGTCGTATGGCTTTCTGGATCGAACCGACCTTTCCCTCGATCAAGGCCAGCAATTCTCCCGCCAGGCACCTTCCCACTTCCTCGGCGCGGTAATCGATCGTCGTCAAGGTGGCCGGTCACTACCTCCGAAGCCCTTAAGGCAAGCAGGGAGGCAGAAGCACTCGCCGAAAGATGTACTATCCAACGCGCAGACCAATCCTTCGGAAAACCACCGAGCGAGCAAATCAGAGGTCCGACTCGCTTAAGCCGCCAACCGGATGACTCCCGCTGACAGAGCCTCGGGAACAAGGCGCAAGGCGGCGTGGTTTCTAGCCATCCCTTTGGCCTCGCTCGTGCCGTTGTCCCGAAACCCGGTCGGAGCTTCACCGGTAAGTTGGCGGAATATGCGGTTGAAATGGGTCAACGATTGAAAACCGACCTCATACGCTATTTCACTGATCCGCAGGCGAGGATTAAGCAGCAAGGCCTTGGCTTTCTCGATTCGCAGACGACCGAGATATTCTGTAAAGGTCAGGCCGGTCGCCTTCTTGAACGTTTTGCAAAAGTAAAATGTACTCACGTGCATGGCCTTTGCCACATTATCCAGATCGATAGGATCGCCCTGGTGCCCAACGATATACGCGCGCGCCCGGCGAACCAGCGGCGGTTCGGCTTCCATATCCTGCACCATCGTTCGATTTGCCATGGCGGAAAGCTGTTGGCCAAAGATTTCCAAAAGGCGGATGAGACCAGCGTATTGGTCCGACGAAAGCACGCGGGTTCGGTAGTAGGCCTCCTCCAGCCGGTTCCGATCCATGCTAACCCCCCACTCGGTGAGTTGGCGCGCGATGGCTTCAAAGCGGGCCGGTGACGGCAAGTTCAGCGCGATTTGGCCCGTTAGCAAGAAGCCGATCGTACGCTCGCCGAGTTTGACGGGCACCGCCGTGTGGCGCAGGCCCGCAAAGCAACGGACCGTAGCCGATCGGTCCTGCGCAGCATCGACGGCGCGTTGTTCGGCTTCTAAGCAGGCCGCGCAGCCGCGGTTGGTCTGTGCGATCATGGCGCAGAAGGGGTTCTCGTGAGGCTGGCTACGATGCGCCAACAGCCAAAACTCCGCAGGTCGCAGCGTCAGGGGTAAGCCCACGCTGGCACCGAAGGCTTGCTTGAATTCGGTATAGAGCTTCGAACAGCTGAGCCGCTGGATCATGTCGACGTCTGCATTTTTCATAAGGAGGAGCTCTTTCTTCTAACGCGCTTCCGGACTGGGTCGCGCCCCAGCAGCGCCCGTGCTGCCTCAGCCAACCCGTTTAACTTGTCCAAAACCGCCGTCGGGCCCAAAGCCTGGCGGAAGGCTTAACCCTAGGAGATCTCCGAGGCTAAAAAAATGGCCGCTTGGCTGAAACTTTTGTCAGCAATCGGCCTACAAATTTCAGAACTTAGTAGTTCCTTGAATAGATCAGCGCAATACCTGGCCGAGGTTGGCATTTTCCTCGTTCCTCAACCGGAAGCCACCAAAGCGGCGTCATGGACGAACCGCTTAAGCCCTGAACTAAGAGCTTGCCCGGCGACTATATACGAGAAATTAGTAGGGTGCATGCCAACTATTGATTGAGTAGTACCATTGCCCTCAGGACAGCGGCCTCGAGATTCTCTGCTGTAAGCTTCAACTCAAACGCCGCGTTATACCTCGCTTCTGAATCGCTAGCGTCTTTCACCTGTTCTGCGCAGCACATAATCTGCAATACTAAATCCTCAATTTTTCTCATATCACAATCTCTCCCATGCATACTAGTATATGCGCACTCACTGTGGCATTTCAAATGCATATGCCTGTCTTATCTTGTTCTTTGCTAAACCCCGCTTGGCCACCGGTTGCGTGAACAGTGAGGCATCTCGCGACGGCACGCCAGTCAAGCACAAGATACGCTCACTCCCTAGAAAGAGCTGACCTCAAGGTCCTTACCGTTCGGCCCAGGTCGCGTGGCTGCGCGAGATTTTTTTTCCTGGCGCACGTGCGCCCAGATCCAGGCTGGAAACCAATTCCACCTAAAAGCGCACGATACTTTCTGTGCGAATGTGCCCCCGAATTGCATTGCAACCGACGGTGGGCCTTCGGCAAGAGACAGGTAGCGTGCGAAGGCTTTAGGCCAGATTGCTCTCTCAGGCGAAACCGCAGTCCCATCTAGAAACCGAAGCAACCAATGGCTAACAGATTGCGCGTCCGGCGGCCATCCACTTCGTCAGTCTACTGCCCAAAACACGGTCCGGTAAGATTGTGCGACGGGCTATTCAGGCCGTCGTGGAAAGGAAGCACTTAGGCGATCTGAGCACCCTGGAGGATTATATCGCTATCGAAGGATTAAAGTCGGTGGTGGCAGAATCAAGCCTGCGGGAACTGCGCAACGAGGTGCGGAATCTCGCATTCGCGATCTGGGAGCAACGTGTCCAAAAGGGTGGGAGCTACTCTGGGGATGAACACTCCGATTGGTTTACCGCCCGCAATGAGCTGGGCATCCCGCCAGATGTCGTACTGTAATTGGTCTGCCCTTGACCCGCAAGCATGCAGCAGCTTTTCAGTTTGCTTAACCGGATCCCAATCGTGACTGCGTTCCGGTGCCAATGCGGTGCCGGGAATCTTATGGCGCAACCGCAAAACAATGCCCCACGCACGCTCGTGCTGGGGCATTCCGTTCCCGTGGCTCGACCGGCCCAATTTCTATCGTTACAAGGTAACCGCGAACGGTCGCAGCTCATTTCGCGGGTATGACCCAAAAAATTTGTGCATACGCACAACAATTGTTGACGCGTTTCGGAAATCCGTGCGATGTTTCTTTGAAAGGTCAGAAAATCACCGGAACCGGAGACATACAAACAATCATGGAAGTGGGTCAACAAATGCTGAACAACGAGGCACAAAGCAATGCAAACCAGCCTAATACTTTACTTTTTGGCCCCTGCCGGGTGGTTCCTCTTTATCGGCCTACCCGGTCTGGTCTGTCTCTTCTGGAAGTAACACAATGAGGCACAATTCAGACGACTAACGCCGCTTTGCAGCAGCCGGCACAGGGGGAGGTACGCCTATATGGTGCCGGTGGCTGGCAGCGGCACGTGAGCAAGGTTCCGATGGAAGACGGATCGATCTTCGAGGTCTTCCAACAACGAACCGACAGCGGCACCAATCGGGCCGAGTACCGCACTGAACTTATGACAAGTATGGGTCCCCCAAGGAGTTCCAGGCGAAGACCGAGTCCATGATGGCGGACGCTTTACCGAAGGCGTGAGTTGAAAGCCGAATTCTTTTGCAGGTTGTGCAGCAGACGCTGCGCCAGCGACTTCTCACCCGTTCGTGTAATTGCCCTTTAGATTGCTAAAGGATATCTAACCATATGGCGATTATTACATCTGATAGATAAAATCTAGGAATAAATAAAAATGCAAAAACTTGAATTGCTAAAGACAAACGGCCCCGGTAGTTCGCAGAACTGAATTCTTAGTCGACAGAACGTTTTCCGAGAAAAACTTATGATTACCGTTAGTCCTTCCAACGTTGATTTCGGCGCCCTTGCTCCTGGAGAAAGCGCTACCGAAATCGTGAAGACATCCGAGGCTCCCGCGGACGCCCAAGTCATCGCGACTATTGTCGGGGACGATGCCGCGTTTTTTAATATCCATGGTCTGAGTAGTTACGAATGGGTGCTGGAACCTGTCGATCCGGGGGAACTGCCCCCTGGATTCAAGGGACACCCTAAACAGCGGGTTCTTGAGCTGGCTAGTCAGGCCGATGGCAAAACACCGTTAAGCGTATCCGAGGGACAACTCGTCCACGTGGAAATAGAGGCGATCGCCCCAACGCAATCTGACAAATTCAATCTCCGAGCACGCCTATTTATTCAGGGCGATACGTGGGGTGATCCGCTGGCGGTCGATTTAACGTTGCTCTCAGGGCATGTCGATATCGCGCCGGATAGCCTTGAAGTCAGCGTCTCAGACACGACACCGGGACGTGTAAAATTCACCTCAGAGCTGGTATCCGGGCCCAGTACGTTTGTCGTCTTCGAGCCTGCCAATTGGGACTCGGATGCAGTTGTGACAATTGGAAGCGACAAACCCGGTAATAGCTTTTCCATCGGCCCCGGAGACGCTCCAGCCACGGCACCTTTACTGATCAGCCTAAGTGGACCTTTCCGATCGGGTTTTTTTCACCTGGCAGCGACCGCCTTCGAGAAAAAACAGCAAGAATTGTTTGTCTTCCAAATCGTCTAGGAAATCGTCAAGAGCCGCGAGGCTGCGTATCACTCCAAACCGGAATTCGCGGCACTAGGTGGAACATTAACGCCCTCGATTCGGGATTAAATGTCGCATTTCCCTGTCTCTAACCCCTTCAGCTTCAGGGCTAAAATTGTTATTTTGGCTAACCCAGGGTAAATCCGGGTAAACCCCGGGCTATCCTTTCTTTCTCGGCCTTTCGGGCCGTAAGATCGGCGCTAAACACGTACATTTACCCTAATAGTGGACTTAAAATTAAATTACAGATTTGAATGCTAAAGAGCCATTACAATACTGTACTATATTACCATACATGTTTATAAGATTACGTGGTTCAATTGCGGCCGAGCCTGGTCGTTTGTGCGGTGGCGCTAAGCAAGTTCGCTACCTGCATTTTGAAGCCGACAAAGGAAAAAGTTCTTGCCTCTCTTATAGGATTCTGACTAAAACCTCCGTGCAACAAGTCGTTTGACGCGCAGAACCTTCGTTACTTGGTCCCCCCATGAACACACTCTACATCCATCATGTTCTGATTGCCGTTGATGATCTGGAACGCGCACGAAAGTTTTACACTGACGTCCTGGAATTGCAGGAACTCCACCGCCCCAACTTCGAGTTTCCTGGGATCTGGTACAAGATCGGCGATGGACAGCAAGAACTCCACATCAATGTGCGCTCTGACGCGACGCTCCGCCGCGACAAGTGGATCGACCGTAACGACATTCACTTTGCACTGCGTGTGAAGAGCTATCGCGATACGCTAGCATGGCTCGGCGGCAAAGGTTTCCGCGACGATCTTCCCGACAACGACCTCCGAAAGGTGCAGCTTCGTCCCAACTCCCCCGCGGGCCACCCTCAGATCTACATCCTCGACCCAGACCGCAATATCATCGAATTTCACTGCGAGAAAATGGATTGAGGACGACCAATCTTCCGAATCGTTCCGAAGAGCAAGAATTCGCTTACAAAAATAGCTGTATACCTGCTATTTCGGGGGCAGGACACTAGAACTAAAGGGACTAGGTTGTGGATGCTTTACTCCCAAAGATTCGCCGCTTGCGAGCCACCCCGGTCAATGTGCCGTTGGCGTGTCCGCATCCGACGGCCAGCGGGGTGGTCAGTTCTGCACCGCTCGTCCTCATGGATTTGGAAACGGACCAGGGACTGACGGGCCACGCTTACGTGTTTTGTTATACCCCGATCGCTCTCAAGCCGATCGCTGATCTCATCGAAGCCTTGGAACCGTTGATCCAAGGGGATCCGATCGCACCGCTCGTTCTGGCGCAGAAACTCCAGGGACGTTTCCGATTGCTTGGACCGCAAGGGTTCACCGGGATAGCCATGGCGGCTATCGACATGGCGGCCTGGGACGTTTTAGCGAAGTCGGCTGGATTGTCGCTCACCCGACTTCTCGGCGGCGAAGAAAAACCGGTTCCAGCCTACCACAGCCTCGGCATGGCTGGTCCGACCGGGGCGGCACAAGAAGCAGCCGAATCGGTCGAGCTAGGTTTCCGGTGCGTGAAGTTTAAAGTTGGTTATCCGCACGTGGAACAAGACCGAGCCGTGATTCGAGCGGCACGGGGCGCCGCCGGCAAGGACTTGCAGGTCATGGCGGATTACAATCAAAGCCTCTCCGTGCCGGAGGCGATTGGGCGCGTCCAATGGCTCGAAGAGGAATCGCTGGTCTGGGTGGAAGAACCGACCCGAGCCGATGATTTCGCCGGTCATGCCCGAATCGCCGCCGAGTGCCGCACTCCCATTCAGATAGGCGAAAATCTCTGGGGGCCCCACGACCTTACAAAGAGCCTTTCGGTGGGTGCCTCAGACTTCGTGATGCTGGACGTCATGAAGATTGGCGGGATTACGGGTTGGTTGCGCGCAACTAGCCAAGCGGAGGCAGCCGGTTTACCGGTTTCGAGTCATCTATTCCCGGAACTCAGCGCGCAGTTGCTGGCAATCTCACCACAGGCGCATTGGTTGGAGTACCAGAATTGGGCGACGCCGATCTTACAGCAGCCTCTCGAAGTGAAAGATGGTTTCGCGATTCCACAGAAGGAAGCCGGCTGCGGAATCGGGTGGGACAAGGACGCCGTTGAACGCTACCGGTTTTGTTAGGCAACCACATCACCAACCACATCACCAGCCACGAAAGTATCGTATGACCCCGCACGTTACCGCTGAATCCGTTGACCGTGCCACGCGCGATGCCGCAATCGCACCGCTGCATGAACTGCTAGGCGACCGCTTCTCGAGGGCCACGCCGGTCCGCGAGCAGCACGGCAAGGATGCTTCCTATCATCCCTGTGAACCGCCGGACGCTGTCGCCTTTGCGCAATCGACTGAGGAAGTGAGCAAGATCGTCAAGCTTTGTGCGCTGCATAAGGTGCCGATTATCCCTTTTGGCACTGGCACCGGCTTGGAAGGCAATGTCGTAGCGTTACGAGGTGGGGTGTGTATCGATATCTCGCGGATGAATCGGATTTTGCAAGTCAGTACGGGCGATCTCGATGCAACGGTGGAGGCCGGCGTTACCCACGAACAGCTCAACGAGCACCTGCGCGATAGCGGCCTGTTCTTCTCAGTCGATCCGGGGGCCAATGCCACCATGGGCGGTATGGCGGCAACGCGCGCTTCAGGCACCAATTCGGTGCGCTACGGCACGATGCGCGAAAACGTGCTCTCGCTTAAGGTGGTCTTGCCGGATGGACACGTCATTCGCACCGCGGGCCGGGCGCGAAAATCCGCCGCAGGCTACGACCTGACGCGGCTCTTTGTCGGCTCCGAGGGAACCCTGGGAGTAATCACTGAGATAACAGTCCGGCTCTACGGTGTCCCAGCAGCAATTTCGTCGGCGGTCTGCTCCTTCCCCAGCGTCGAGGCTGCCGTTAATGTCGTAATCAAGACCGTCCAGGCTGCCGTACCGGTGGCCCGTATCGAGCTAGCCGACGCAGTCCAGATGGACGCGATCAACAAGTATTCCAAGCTCGACCTGCCGGTCGCGCCGACGTTATGGCTCGAGTTCCACGGTACTGAGGCGAGCGTGGCGGAGCAGGCGAAGATGGTTCAGATGATCGCCTCCGATCATGGCGGCACCGACTTTTCCTGGGCAACCAAGCCGGAGGATCGCCTTAACCTTTGGCGGGCGCGCCATGACGTAGTTTATGCCGATAGGGCGTTGCGCGAGGGCGGGCAGCTCTGGGCGACCGATGTCTGCGTGCCAATTTCGCGGCTAGCTGAATGCATAACCGAAACGCAGAAGGACCTCTCATCATCCTTTCTCCCGGCACCGATCGTTGGCCATGCCGGAGACGGCAATTTTCACGTCGGCTTCGTGCTTGATCCCAACGACCCGAAGGAGATGGTGGAGGCCGCCCGGCTCAATCAACGGATCGTCCATCGCGCGCTGTCACTCGATGGCACCTGCACCGGCGAGCACGGCATTGGCTGCGGGAAGATCGACTTCCTGCTCGCCGAGCATGGCGAGGCAGTGAGCGTCATGCGCGCAATCAAGCAAGCGATCGACCCCGATAACATCATGAACCCAGGTAAGATCCTCCGGATCTAGGCTTCACGGCTTGATGCTCAATCCGCCGCAGCCTGCTTCTCCTTTGCCCGCTACTTGACCGGTAATTGGGAACGGCTGCCCGGTCGATCACTTTGAGCCAACCGGAACTCAGGACAACGATAAAACTGGAGATGGCTATCTGGCAAATGTAAGCGAAGCGTCTCGCTTTGCCCTCCGAGTGGGGCAAACCGGGACGGTTCGCTTACATTTGCCTACAGCTTTCGGTAGCATCATACCGTTAGTTAGTCGCCGCTCGTCTCGGTTTTGCAGTTGAGAGTTAGAGACATGCCCTCCGCACACGACAGCGGAGCATCAATCACCGGTGGGATTCTTGGCATCTTGCTGGGCGCGGCATTCCTGATTGCAGCAGGCTTGCATTGGAAGTGTTGCCGAATTAAAGGGATTTCAGGTAGAGGAGGCCGCAACCGCCGAAGTCATTTCTGACAGGCGACCAGCTGCCGATCTAATCTGTGGTTTCTGAAAAACCTGAAACGGCTGATCTGGCTCATCACGAATGCACCGTTGCAAGGACCATGCAAGTCCGTCATGATCACGTCTCAATAGCAAGCCCTAAACATTTAAAGAGCATATAATGATTAAACCCACGCTCCATCATGTGAATCTAAAGACGACTCGACTGCAGGAAATGATCGATTGGTACGGCGTCGTCGTTGGGGCCACAGTCAATCTTCAGTCTAACAACATAGCGTTCATTTCGAATGACCGCACTCATCACCGCATCGCCCTTTTGGCGGTCCCGGGGTTGCGGGATGATCCGGAGAAATTCGTGCATACGGGGATTCACCATACCGCCTTCGAATACGACTCCTTCGATGACCTGATGTCGTCCTTCGCGCGTCTGAAACAGACCGGAATCGAACCTGAGTATTGCCTCAATCACGGAGTGGCGACATCCTTATATTATTTTGATCCCGACCAGAACATGGTTGAGCTGCAGGTAGACAATTTCGGCAACTGGGACGCGTCTGCTCTTTGGATGCGCACGTCCGAGGCCTTCCGCCAGAACCCGATCGGAGCGTTTTTCGACCCAGACCGCGTTCTTGCCGCCTACAAGGAAGGTGCGACGTTCGAGCAGTTGCAAAAGGAGACTTACGCGGGAATATATCCCCCTTCGAAGCCGCCAAACCTACATCTGCCTACGGTCGGGTGATTTCCTTACCGTCTGCGGTCTTTTGTTTGTTCGGGTGGGACGCCTTATTCTGCCGGTGCCTTCCTCGACTATCGCCATCTTTTTTCTTGGTGAACGTCCGGGTGTTCTGGGCATTCTCGGAATCATATCTATTGGCGCCGGGATATGGTTTTGACTGGCGGAATTCAGCGGAGTGCGCATCCGGAAATCAGGGCTGCGATCGTCGCTGGTCTACTCACCGGCGCGTCAATTGGGACTTATACGGTGTGGGACAAATATGCCGTCAGCATTATGTATGTCTCCCCGATCCTGCTGGATCTTCTGGCTAACCCTGTTCAGGCTTCTGTTGCTAACGCCCCTGGTCTGGAACCGACGAGCAGATATATCAATCTATTGGAGGCAAAACAGCCTAGAGCTTTTCGGCGTCGCAATTCTAAATCCGATTTCATATATTCTCATTCTGATGGCGATGACCGTCGCCCCAATTAGTCAGATCGCTCCCGTACGGGAAATCAGCACTTTTAATTGGCGCTCTTATTGGGGGCCGGCTGTTCGCCGAACAACTCCTTTGTAGCCGGCTCGCGGTGGCCTCCATCATCGTTATCGGTGTAATTGCCATTGCTCATGGGTAAGGTGCTCTCCTCACCACTCTTCAGAAATCTTTCGCCTCTTTTGGCGTAGGATTGTTGCGGGTTCGAGCAGCTGGAATGGGTGTGCCGCCATCCTTCTTGGCCTTGGCCTTTTGGATATAATCGTTAATCAGGTTTATCGCCTTGCAATGAATGCCGCGAATTTGCCGCAGGCACTTCTAGCGGAAATATCCCTCCGATAAAACGAGGAATATTTATATATACGAAGCTAGGTGTCTTTAATAGCGTTTAGCTATCATGTGCCGGGAAGGATAGCGAGGTTACCCCATACACCCCCAGAGCGTTCGAAGAGTCAATAATCTAATCGAGCGCTCCCATAGTCGAAGCACTTTTATCCCGTGACATCTCCATAGCTACCTTTCGAAGAACGGAGGGTAGTAATTCACGTAGCCCGCTTTCCGCATGCATCGAATAGCCAGTACCATCGTTCCCGTTCAAGACAATTAAGACGACTGCTTCAGCCTTCGTCATATGAAAAGCAAGTTTTGTGATCGCTTCGTATTTGATTTCCATATTTTCCTCCATGTCACCGTTTACTTCATTTCCTATTGCGAATCCGTGCTTTCCCCTCCTTTGCCGAAGAAACTCTTACCATAATGCCGGGCAAGACTGTGCTGTCGTGCTTGCAACGACAGCCGCAGAACGTCTGCCAACGCTTTAAGCCCCAAATCGGGTCTTGCTTAAGTTGTCATATTATTTCTCGGCCCCGATTGGCAAGAGCTTTTTAAGGTATCTTCGAGCGCACTTTAGGATTTCCCAAATTGAAAACATGTTCTCCAGTTCTAAGGAACGCTCGTCCTGCCCGTAGTGGTTGACATACCCACTAGAACCTCCATGCGATTCATAAAGAGGGGCAATTCTTTATGGCAAGAGGCACCTTAAGACCGACAACCGATGGAGGGGTCTGCCGCAATTCCGGAGGAAAGTGGAAGTTACAGGATGTACGTTGATCGACTAATCGTCCTTTTCGTGGCGTTTACCGCGCTTATGATCGCTTGGTTGCTGTTTTTGATTCGTTCCTGATTACGTGCTGCGATCAGTATCGGACGTTGGCCGAGAAGCAGTCGCTTACTCTTCAGGGAGCGGATTACGTTCATGCGGTTCTGGAATTGAAAAAGGCGATAGATCGGCGGAAGGATTGCTTCCGCTATGACATCGAAAACCGAATTGGATGGGAACATTTTTCGGGCGAATGTTTTCGTTTTCTAGCCGCAATGGGATTATGCTCGGAAATGCCGAAAGCGAAGAAACCGGCGCCGAAAGACAATAAGCAGAATATCAGCGAGGCGGAGGCTTGGCGCATGATGGGGGAAGCGTTTACCTGGCTCATGCAATCAATGGACGCCGAACACTCCGGACAACGGAAAGCGGCGATTGACCTTGCGCAATGGCTCTACCTGAACTGCTTGACGAACCAGCAGCAATATGACTTTATGACCGCGACGGGCTGGAGGCTTGACCCTGACGACCTTAGGCCTTTGCCGGTCGCGAAATCCTCGGAACCGACCATCAAGTGATGTCATTCTGATGTTAGAGGTTCGTTGGCCTGAAGAACTCGGCTGGCGGTGGCGGCGCGATAACTAGCTTGGAAGATACGGTCGGTTCTCCGGCGAAGGTGAGGGGCTATCCGCCCACCGACTTCTGGCCAAGGAAGGGGCCTAGTGTACCAAGCGACGGCGAGCGCCAACCGGCCACCCCGACCAAGCTGGTTTATGCGAGAAAAGAGTGAAGATGGCAAAGAGCTTTTGCATGGCCCAGCTACCAAGCACCTGCTCCCGGCGGTGCAGCCTTCGATCGACAAAATCGTCGTGGCAGTTGACCTGTCGCCGCATTCTGAGGCCATGACCCGCTATGCCGTGGCGCTGGCGAAGCGGTTCAAGGCCTTGGTCAACTTGGTACACGTCGTACCGGCGGAACCAATCAGCGAGTCCGTATCCGAAGGGCACTGCAAAGTGGCCGACGAGGCGCTGAGCCGTCTGGCAAAAACCGTCCGAAGAATTTACCCGGACTGCGAAGCAGTGTGCTTGCTCGGCGAGCCAGCCGAGCGGGTGGCTTGGCTGGCCCATGTCCTCAACGCCGATTTGATCGTCACGGGTAGTCACCATCCGAGTTACCTGCGCCGTTTCTTCCATTTAGACCAAACTCACAAGGTCCTGAACCGGGCGCTTTGCCCCGTCCTCGTCTACCACGAAAAGCGCCAATCTTCACCATCCAAACAGCTCAGGGGTCAGCAAGGCCAGCATGTCCAAGCGAAGACCTTTCGATAGGCGAATCATCTCCTCCGTCTTTCCCTTTTCGCCGACTCGTTTTCGTTCCCCTATCGCAACGAAAGACCCAGTGCGGCCTTGATTCCTGAACCAGGTTCCGAGCGAAAGGGAATTCAAATGCTAAATGCGGTGGCCCTGGTTGGAGATCTTCGGGCGTCGCAACGGTTGCCTACAAAAGGGTTAATGTTTTTGTAATGTTCGGGTAACCCCGTTGTCATTTGGCTCGCCAAAGTGTCACTAGACACCTTGGGCTATGGAAAAACGCAAAGCATATGTAAGAGAGGTAGTTTTACTTCACCCAGGCAAATGGGGAGTCGTTACGGACTTCGTCCTGGAGGAGAAGCTGCTGCTTGGTAAGGAGCTGCTGGTTGATTACGATGAAATGGATGACCTGAACGAGGCCCGGGATGGTTGTCTGATGATAGAGACCCTCGAAGTGCCCGTGGTTAAACGGGGTGATATGATCGAGATCACGATCCGGGATCGAAATCGAAAAAAGCGCAGCAGCGCGGTGAATCGCAAAGGCGGCCATTGACGCGTGCCTCCGACCGGGCCCACTCCTCAGCCAGTCTGCTACGGAGCACCACCGATGCTCGCAGTCCCTTGAGGCGCGCGGTGTTGTATTGAAATGGAATATGCCGTTTTTACTCGATGACACCTATTTTGCCGGGTATTGAGCGGTGCCCCTATTCGGGATCCACTCCCTGGCGTCAAGTTCCTGCTTGCGTAGTAGCATAGGATAAGGGCCGATTCGCAACCGTAGTCACCGCACAAGTTTTCCGCCGATGGAGCCTCCAATTCGCTCGTGCTCGCTCGAAGCTTTCCATGTACCGACGCGCTACCTCTGACCAGATCATACTGCGTCCTAGCTTCCACGCTCTTTTTCGCGTCGCGGTCATGAGGACTGGATCGGACAGAAATCGGATTACCCCTTGAGCGATCGCTTTAGGATTGGCGAACGGCACCAGGATCCCTCGGTCTTTTGCGAGTAACTCCTGGGCGTGCCAGTAGGGAGTGGAAATCACAGCCTTGCCGGCGCCGAAGGTGTAAGCAAGTGTACCGGAGGTAATTTGCGATTCGTTGAGGTATGGCGTGATATAGATATCTGTAGCGGAGATGAAGCACTTCAATTCCGCGAGCGTTACAAATCGATTGTGAAAGATGACGTTGTCAGTTACACCGCGATGCTCGGCGAGTCGCTCCAACTTGAGTCGATAGGACTCGCCTTCGTGCGCCATGATATTGGGATGCGTAGCACCAAGTACGATATAGACGACGTTCGGATGTTGTTTAAGAATCTCGGGCAATGCATCAATGACATTTTCGATCCCTTTGTTAGGCGACAGCAGGCCAAAGGTGAGCAAAACCGTTTTTCCCTGCACACCAAATTGGTCCTTATTCAGCCTTGAATCGACAAATGGCATGTCGGGCAGACCATGGGGAATGACGTCGATCTTCTGCCGCGCGACACCATAGATTTCCTGAAGAATCCGCCTGCCCCTCTCAGCCATAACGATGAAACGATTCGAGAGGTCATCGAGTTCGTCCATCACTGCGCGTTCATCCGGACTTGGCTTGACCAGCAAGGTGTGTAAAGTCGTCACAGCCGGCATACAGACATCGCGCAAAAATTCCAGCAGATGGCAACCGGCAGGTCCGCCGTAAATCCCGAATTCATGCTGGATCGAAACGACCTCGACCTCGTTCTTGTTGAGAAAATCCGCCGCGCGCCGATAGGAACCTAGGTCCGTTTGGTCGATCTCATACCGCACTCGATCCGGGTAATCGTAGCCTTCCGACCGATCGTTGACCGCACCTACAATACAGTGACACCGAGGGAATGCCGTAGCAACGGCCCCACATATGTCCGAAGTAAAGGTAGCGATCCCGCACTGCCGCGGGAGATGGTCGCCAAGAAAAGAGATATTCTTTAGGGCGGGGGCGCTTTCCATCGCATTATTTCTCGTCGGCCTCAAATTCCATCTGAGATCTCACTTGATTTGATTCCCGCGGTTTGCGCAAACACCGCTTTCCAAACAACCCCGTTCGCCGACCCCTCGCTTTCGTCGAGTTCCGAAGATCTACGCGAACTGTTGCACGATTCGCTATGACTCTCGCATATCTTTGTGAAAGAGTTAAAGTTGCTTTCGCGTATGACATAATTGTTCATGCCGCTCGACGCTCGCCCTACCCGAAAATGCGGACGTGGTAAAAGTCTGTTTCAACAATCATCCGCAACGATTGCCAGGTATCAGTGACCATCCCCGCATACGCCGACGACTCACGACATAACATGCCGCTCCGGAACGCGCCAGCTAGCACAAGCAACTTCTTTTTGCTCTACGCAAAAGCTACAGCAACCAGTCGAGAAAAGTATGGGTGAGAGCGGCTGGCCCGATCTATGTTTTTACAATTCAAGGATCAAAAAGTGTTATGAATGCCGCGCAGATTAAAGACGAGATTCGGAAACTGAACCGCATTGATAAAATCGGAATCTATAGATGGATCGATGTAGAAACAGGAAATGACCTCTATTACAGGATCGGAATGTATCGGTCACTTGAGATCCGCAGGGAAATCGAACAGAAGTGCCAGGTAACCGGCACTGAAAGCGGTGTAAACTTTGGCCATGCAGAACAAGACGTCGTTCGGCCGTCCGGGGATCGAACTCGAGCAGCGGCGTACATCAGTCCACCGTTTGACGATCCTCAAGAACGGAATGATCTGTGTTGTCGGGAAGGAAGTCCAGCTTAATCGACCTCGACCGGAGATCGCATCCTCTATCGTTATCGGCCTTCGCTGGCCGCTGGGTTGTCAGCATTGCGATCTGGCGGGGTAAGCGAAGCGTCCTGCTTTGCCCCTCCGAATGGCTCGCCTGCCTTTGCTGGGGACTATTGCGTAACAATGCGAAGCTGAATCTCGATCAGGATCAGTCGTAATGACTGACCCGAATGGCGCGAAGATAAGCGTCGAAGGTTCCTGAGGGGACAGAGCAAATCGAGACGATTCGCCTACTTTCGGAGGAGCCGCTTGCCCTGAACTTACCTTATCTTCGCGCCATTCATGACTGACCCTGGCTTTTCGGCGTGCTCAATGTGGACCAAGGCAAGATTGTCCTTCGCTGCCAGGGGGTTAATAGCGTAGCCGGAACGCGACCTAGCAAAGCAGAGCAATTTCATCAGGCCCGCAAGTTCCTTAAAAATAGCCTTGTTCCCGAATCTTTTGCAACTCGGCATCGGATTCATGAACACTTGTTTCCCAAAAAACGGTCAACTTGGCCCGAGAACGCAGATCCTCGAAACCGACGTCCCAAACCATGGAGGTCGTGTTCATAAAGCCCACAGGGAGAGTCGTCCAGCCCGAGACGCGAACAAAAACCGTATTATAAAGCACCTGGATGATATGGACCTCGGTAATCCAGAAACTGTGGAGAGAAAATAATTTCGTCCCTCGGGTCTGCCGCACCATCCGGTTGTTCGTGTCTTGCCAATAACCGGACATCTTCACGTTTTTCGGCCGCGCACCTCTATATAACACCTCAAAAGATTCCCGTACCGCGAAATAGGCTAGTTTCTCGTCTGGAGAAAGTCGATCTAGATTATAACGAGGGTCTATCTCGCGTTCCTGATTGCCATTTTCATTTCTCCAGGGTGCCTCGTTTGCACACGGGCTATAGAAATCGAAAGCAAATTGGCCGGATGCCGGAATACTAGTAAGAACGAGGAACAAAAGTATTCTCACCCTTTATATCCTCTGAAAGACTTTAAATACCCTCAAGTTTAATCTATAAACTATTAGCCATCCGAGGAGAAAAAACGGCTTCAAATAGAATCCAGCTTGTCAATCGCTGCATAATCTCCCTTGATGCTCACCGCACCTGAGGTTCGGCCGTGCGCACACGGAAGCGACATGCTCGCGCATCGAGGATGAGTTGGTTAAAATCATGTAAAAATAAAAAAGCGGCAAACCCGCGTTGACCCGGGTAATCGCCAGGACGTATTGGAACGAGATCGACGCCCCGCTCCTTGGTTTCGTTGGCCGGCACGTCCACCGCGTTGGCGAACTTAATGCCTTCAAATTCAGGCTGATGAGCGGAGAAAAGCGGCGAAACGTTGCTCGTCGCCCGAAAGATCTTCGTCAGTCAAATCCGAACGCGGCTGAACTCCAAAACGCGCTCAGTCCGAATTTGCTTGCTTCGGAGCGAAGTCCTGTGCGCCTCCACTCCAAGGGTCAGGTTCGCGGCACAGCCTCAGTTTGACCAGCAGGATGACAGCTAGAAACGAGGTGGCGCTGGCGGCATTCAATAGGAAAAGCGTCAACCATTTCTGAGAGTTCTGCCCCATTCGTGATTTGTTTGCTCCTGTTTACCAGGCCGCGCACGCGGCGAGCTCCTCCTGCAGACCTCTCATCCGCGGGAGCGGTTTCTCCGGCAGCCGCCCTAAACTCGTAATCATTCGTGGCTATGGCTAGCCCTTCCCGAAATCACGTTGTCCTTGTAAAATCTGGAGTAAAAATCCGAGTCTAGCCGATGGGCTTGGTAAGCCAGCAGACTGCGGAACGGCCCGCCATTCACCGGAAAGCGCCCGTATCGTTCAAACACGTAATTGCAGTACTGGATCGTGGCGGCGATGGCCTCGTCCGAATAGCATGGGATCTCTGACTGCACCGCCTCTCCGTTGCGCCAAGCCGTCGCTCGGCCTCCGTCACGAAAAGTTCCGCAGCCGTCGGCGTACTTATAATCAATAAAAGCCCATACTGCTTCTTCCATGTCGCGATAGTACGGCGGACAAAAGGGTCGAATTAAAATCTTGCCGTCGCGTTCCAAGCCAACCGGCGTCGGTACGGGCAGATCCCCGACGGCGCCCGCTGGCACGCCGATTAGCTTGTTGAACGACACGTTCTCCATTCGAAATCCAAGCATCTGCGGCCAGATGAACGGATGCGCAGCAAAATGTGGGAATCCACCTAGACCAAGCGCAGAGGTCATCAATCCCAGATTTTGATGTATTGCCCCCTGCTCAATGGCGACAAATTCGCACACCCACGTTTCGATGAAACTGATGGTCGCCACGCGACCTCTCCCGGGATCATTTTCCAGATGTCCTCCAGCGGAACGGGCAAACTGTGCGATACCGGCCGGTCGATAGCCGCAATGATCATCAACGAGAAAAAAAGCAAAATCATGATCGA
The DNA here is from genome assembly GCA_963742335.1 of uncultured Verrucomicrobiae bacterium. Classification (GTDB taxonomy): domain Bacteria; phylum Verrucomicrobiota; class Verrucomicrobiia; order Chthoniobacterales; family JAFAMB01; genus JAFAMB01. The sequence continues at coordinate 65,968 of CAVULL010000012.1, read as the reverse complement.
AAGCCGAAAGCAGAACGTTAATGTAGAGTCCGCTCAACTCCGCAATCGGCAGAAAATAGGTCGTGCCGGGCACATTGGCGGACCATTTGTTAAAGGGCGCGACAAACGGAATCTCCCTCGGCACCTCGACGCGTTTATCGGCGATGCAGACGCGCATCTGGCGATAAATTTCGACTAGTCGATGTGCGCGCGCGTCAGTGACCAACTGCGAAATTAATTCTCGCGGGAAATCTTGCGGGCGCTTGAGCAACCACGCACCCTGATCGTTGATGACAAACACCGTGCAATTGTGCATCGCGTCGCCACTGGCCACGGTACGGCCGACAAAGTGAGTCATTATGTTACCACCACCTGATTCTCTTGCCTTGCCGGCACGATATGGCAACTCGGCAAGGGCGTGGCCGGTGATACCACAGGCTGCGAAAGCCAGGGCAGCTTCTTCCTCTTCGCTTAACGGCTGCGGCGCGAGATTGCTTCGGTAGGACAGCGGGCCGCCATCCAGCGTCATCCCGGGCGCAAACCGTCGCGACCGCCGATTGATAATCGCGTTCAGCAACGCGGAAGTTTCAAAATGGCTTACCTGATTCATTCTTGTAAAATTGGCCTTCCTTGATTGGAAGCTAAAACCTTCTCATGCAAAATGCGCGTGTCGATAGCAGACAGATGCAAAGAGAGAGCAAGAGTAGGGTAGGAAGTCGCGGGATCGGAAGGCCGATGGAGCGCATCATGCGAATTTCCGATCGGGCCCAGATGACGAAGGAGGGTTGGATTCTGCCAGAAAAGCCTGGTGATCGGACCGGTCTGCCCAGGAGGCGAGGGACTCTACGGACTGGTGCGAGGCCGCTCCGGTACGTGCACGAATTCAAGCTTCATGCCGTCAGGATTGGTGAAGAAAACGGCATAATACCCAGGTCCACACCCCTGATAGGCCTCAAGTCGCCAAGCATTTTGGCGCTTTTGTCCAGGTAAATGAATTTGACATTCCTCAGTCTGTAGGGAAACCGATGAGGGCGATCGATGCGAACTAGGAGTTCGCGTATCATCGTAGGGCCTGCTTATGTCTCCCCACCGTTTCAACAATATTACGATTGTCGTTGTCGATGATAATAGCGATGTACGAAGGCATGTGGGCGCCTTCCTGGCTCACTTGGGCGTGAACGTCGCGGTGGCCCAGAGTGCGATGGAAGGCCTGGAAGCAGTCAAAAGTCATCGCCCGAATTTAGTGCTCTGCGATATCTCAATGCCCGGACGGGACGGCTTCGATTTGCTACGTGACATTCGAGCTCTCGGACCTGACACCGGAGGGAGCGTACCGATTGTCGCCATGACCGCCTTAGCGACACGCCTGGATGGCGCGACCTTTCTAAATGCCGGCTTCCAGGCTTTCTTGCCGAAGCCGTTCGGTCCAGACAAGTTGATGGAGGTTGTTTTAAGGTGTTTAAGGATTAAGGAGTAAGCGGCCGTCGCAAGTCTCGCTTTGGCAGATGCTTTTCAAACGGCCTCGGCTTGCGGTAAATCCACTTCTTTAGTTCGCTCTTCACCGTCTCGATCAGGAGAGACCCGCGCCGGCGAAGACACCCGCCCCTTTGCGGAGAACCACCTCCTCAAACCGAGTAAAGCTTCTCTCCATGCCGGGCAGGCATATCATTTATGCCATACCAGGAGACGAGGTTAACCGGCGAAGAAAAGTATGGGAGAGAGCGACTAACTGAGGCGAGGTTGAAAAATGGCCAGCATGTCTCGGATCGTTCTCCTCATCGGCGCAGCCTTTTCTTTGGGATCGTGTACTGAGGTTCAACCGCCGCCGCCAACGACCACCACCGTCGAACGAACCACGTCGACAACTACCACTGGCCAAACCGTAATGCCACAATCCTCAAGTACAACGACAACCGTGGTCACGCCGTCTCAGTAGGGAATGTTCTAAAAGTCATTCACAGTCAGCTTGCGATGTTCTAGTGTTCTGTTCCTTACTTAAGCAGAAATAACCTCTGCGAAGGCACGGCTCGTTGGTTTTTTTCGAGAATTCTGCCTGGATTTAAGTATTGCCGGCACAAGTGCCTTCATTCCCTTCACTCAGCTCTTCCAATCGGCGGGACGGCTGCCCAAGGGACCTTACGAATATGCCTGTCACGAACGTAGAACTATTAAAACTTGGCCTGCGGATAAAAGCTTTGCGGAAAGTCTTACGTCTGAAAAAGAAGGGCTTTTCTAAGCAGTGCGGATTAGACCGAGGTTATTTTGCCGGGATTGAACGCGGCGAACGTAACCTGACTTTTTTTATTCTTTGCCAGATCTGCGCCGGTCTAAACTGCGACATCGCAGCGGTCACTAGAGGAATTCCTCACCCAAAATCTGCTCCAAGGTAGCCAGGCCGAAAGATCACGGTGGGAATGTGACATCAATCGGCACTGTCCGTCCTCAAGAATCGAGGGAGAAGGGACAAAACCGATGATGCGCGACTCCAATTGTTCGGCCTGCGACTTCGTCCGCGTTTGTTCAGGGCGAGAATTGTTGAACTAAATATCTGCTCCCGAAGAGCTTCCTTTGCATTTAGCGTGATCAGGGCGATGGTGCTGGCAAGCATCTTTGTGTCTCGTAAGATCAACCAAAGCTCAAAGGAAGTTGGGGCAGATTACGAGCAAAACCGTCCATGAAGTTTCGCCATTTAGAATACTTTGTCGCTGCCGCCGAGGAATTGAACTTCACCCACGCCGCCGATCGGCTGCACGTTTCTCAGCCGCCATTCAGCAAGCAAATCCACGACTTGGAAGGCGAACTGGGCATAGAATTTTTCGAAAGAAAGCGCAAAGGAGTTGCGCTCACGCCGGCAGGTAAGTCCTTCCTGATCGACGCCCGGCGGATCCTCGAAGATTGCGACGCCTCGATAAGAAAAGCCCAGCGGATTAGCCGAGGCGAAATTGGAGAATTGGCCATTGGTTATATGTCTGCCATGACGCACGATTTTTTGGGTAAGGCACTGGAAGTCTGGCGGATAACTGCCCCCGGAATCGTCGTTGACTGCGTGGAGATGGATTCAGTATCGCAGGAGAGGGCGCTGCTTGAGGGGCGCATCTCGGTGGGCATACTGGTTCCGAGCGATCGGCCGGTGTTGGAGTTGTTACGTGTTCGGCTTTTAATTAAATATCCGGTGCGCTTGGCACTGCCGAAAGCCCACCCTTATGCAAACAATCCGGAGATACCTTTATCGCTCCTTAAAGAGGAAGCTTTTATCGGGCTAAACCGTATGTACCCGAACTATGGCGACTGGCTCTTGAAGGCATGCCGCAGGGCGGGTTTCAAGCCGCGAATCGTCAAGGAAGCGGACGGCGCCGCTAGTGCGCTCGCCTTTGTCGCGGCGGGTTTTGGGGTGGCAGTGGTCAGTGAACCCCTGCAGAAAATACCCGCCAAGGATGTGATTTTCCGGGATCTTGCTCCCGAAGATAGAGCCTGGGTGCCTGTGGGTGCCGCCTGGAAGCCGGATGCAGTTTTCGCTCCGGTCGTTTCTCAATTCGTCGACGTACTAGCTCAAGCCTGTGCCGGCGGAAACGGGGCTCCGCCCCTGCGAATAGTCGCTTAAATTGATGACCCAGGCTCGGGGCCCTTGCGCTGCCGGATGACTATTCATCCGCAAAACAATTGAAGCTGGACTTCTCCTCGGGACGAGGCTTCTGAGCGCAATTTGGAGTCCAACGGGGCCAGCAGGGCCCACTGGCCGGTTCTTCATGGGCCATAGCGTCCAAGCACGGGCCTCGGCGGCAATAAAAAAGCCGCCACCCGGTCCGTCGCATGTCGTTTGGTTCCTCTAGGTGACGATGGCGATACTTTAATACATTGGTTACCCGGTAAAAAGAGTATAGGAGAAAGCGACAAAAAGGGACGAAGCTTAAAGCGTTCCACATTGAGGTAATTGAACCTTAGAAAGTCGCTCTTACGAAAAACTTCCTCTCCATTCTCCTATCCGCTTCAGGACTTCTCGCTTTGATTCCCATAGACTCTAAAGCCGTCACCGTCATAGTAGCCGAGTCAGGACACGGTTACTATCACCACCGCCATCACCATGTTTATTATCATCACTGGTACCACCGCTGGGACTAGATATTAATCTACCTTAGTCTCTGCCTTGCGAAGGTTAAAAAAAGAAATGAATACATACCTTTGCGATTGCGAACACAGTCTTCCCTTCGCCGTTCCCACCGTTTGGATTTGCCCTCATTGCGGAGAACTCCACGAGAGAACGACTAACTGCGCCTGCGGCAAGTGCGTTCAATTCTATGAGACCAAGTGCGACGAAGAGACCTGATCTGTAGCGGAATTTTACCTCGCTGAGATTAAACTGGAATAAGTCAGCAGTGAACTTTGCCAGGTTCTTTGACGACAAGAACGGGGCAGGGCGTGCTGTGAAGTATCATTTCCGCGGCGCTCCCGTGAACGATTCGGTCTAGCCAGCCGTAACTATGTGATGACATGACGATCAGGCTCGCCTTCACGTTTTCGGCTTCATGCACGATTTGTTCGAAAGGAGTTCCGATCCTAAAACAGCTTCGGCAATTGCGATACTCCGAGCGCACATCCTCCTCCAACAAAGCTAGTGCTCGCTCCTCTTTGCCTTTCTCCGGATCGAGCGCCCCTTCCACGCCGGGCGCGACCTCTTTATCCGAAGAGTACGGTTCCTCCAGAACGTGGAGGAGCGTGAGGTTGGCATCGAATTGCTTCGCCAGGGTTAATGCGTATCGGAGCGCAATCATTGACTCCGGCCGCAAGTCAGTCGGTACAAGAATCCTCTTAATCTCGACCGGTGACCATCGATTGGTTTCGCCTTCGTTTTCCACGGTTTAAATAATCGAGAAGGTTGTTGGTACCCCACTCTAGCTGTCTGAGTCGTCCTCAACGAGTAGGATTTCATTTTTTCATCGGATGACTTTGGCAACAGTACGAAATTGAAATTCTGAGCCGGGTTTGGTATTTACTGCTTGTTACTGCAGGTTACTTTCGATGAAGCCCATCACCTGGCTACGGAAAATTGCTAAACGCGGGAATCAGGGTTACCCGGTCGCCACACTTGCTTTCTACGGACCCGACGACAAAAAAGCTTCAAAGGCCGTTCTTGGCATCATTCTTTCAAAAGGCTCCGAAGCGCAATTGCATAAATGGTTCCGAGAATCGGAAGCTGTGGATCTCCGTTACGACATCAAGCTGCAGAACGTCTGGATTGAGATTATCCGTCGGGAAGGCGTCCGAAGCGTCGCGATGCTCGAGGAAATCAACGGATGCCCGCACGAAGAGGGCCTGGATTATCCGCTTGGCGAAGTCTGCCCGGAATGCCCATTTTGGGCGCACCGGCGACGTCCACTTGAGCCGCCAGCCACCGTCCTTACTGCAATTGCCACTTACCGACAAGATCAATGGGAAGCCCTCCTCGCCGCCGCGGCGGACCGGGACACCATGGACGAAACTTGGGAAGAATGGAACGCGGGCATCGAAACACTGATCGCGAAACTTGAGGCAAGAAGCGTTCCGTACGTCCGAATTCTGCTAGACGTGGAAGAAATTGAACAATTCTGCGAAGAACAAGGCATCCCCAACGACGCGAAAGCTCGTTCGAATTTGGCAATCCGCAAAGCTACGCAAACCGGCTGATGACCCGAATTGGACTTTGAATATCGGCGAAACAAAAAGCTCCTGGAAGATCAGACTTGAAGAGTTATGTCCAGCATCATAGGACTGAGCGGCAGTCTCCGAAGCGCATCTTTCAATGCCATGCTGCTTCGCGCCGCGTCGCGACTGACGCCGGAAGGAACCATCGTTGAAATCGCCTCCATACGCGGGATTCCCTTGTACGACGGTGATATCGAGGCGGCTGAGGGCATTCCGACGACGGTGCAGGAGTTGAAGGCCAGGATCGCTGCGACGGATGGTCTCTTGATCGTCACTCCCGAGTACAACAATTCGATTCCTGGAGTCCTGAAGAATGCGATCGACTGGCTGTCCAGACCTCCCGAAGACATCCAGAACGTGTTCGGCGGCCGACCTGTGGCTGTCATCGGTGCAACCCCTGGACAAGGGGGTACTTCGCTCGCGCAGACTGCCTGGCTTCCAATCTTGCGGACGCTTGGTACAACCCCCTGGTTCGGTGGCCGGATGATGGTATCGAACGCCGAAAGGGTGTTCGACGGCGAGGGACAAATGGTCGACGAAAAGACGAGGACGCGGCTCGAAGCCTTCATGAAAGGATTTGCCGCCTTTGTCTCCGAGCGCCGGCGCTAAATTGGGTTTCGACTGGAGTGAGAATAAGGGCGTCGACGTGCCGCCGGCTGCGGCCTTGACGACGGCGGCCATTTCGCTGAAGTAGCCTGGCCCGAGGATGCCAGGACTGACCATCGCCAGCATCTTCGCGTCGAGGCGTGGCCATTGTCGAAGCGATGGACTGCTCCGCGAGGTATGCAAAGCACCATGGGTACGCCCTCTGCAAACCATCAGAATCGATTGCGAATAAATCCTAAAAGATTTCCTACTGAGACGGGGTGACTACGGTTGTCGTGGTAGTTGAGGATTGAGGCATTACGGGCTGGCCAGTCGTGGTGGTTGTCGTGCGCCGTTCGACTGTGGTTGTTGAGGTTGGGGCAGGTTGCTGAACCTCTTCAGTAGTACATGAACCCAAACAAAACGTCACGCCGATCAAAAGAGTAATCCGAGACATGCTAGCCATTCACAAATCTGGTTCTCTTCCATCGATCTTTCCCATACTTTTCTTAACGAGTTAAACTTGTCTCCAGGTATGGCTATTGCGTGCCTTAAACAGCACTCACACGAAGCTGATCAAACTCTAGTTCTAGTCACACGCTATGTGAGTTAACTCACAACCCTCATGCTGACTCTTTCCGCACTATCGATTCAGCTTTTCCGGTATCCAGGCGCACAACAGACGATGGCGGCACACCCGAGTCCGTTTTTGAGACATCAATCGACCGGCCGCGGGGATCGGATTCGAGCCCCCAAATTCCCTGCTCCTGCGCGGGTTCTGGAGATCATATCCGAAAGCAACTGCAATTTCCTGAAAGGGGTATTGGACTGGTCCGCGAATTCGAACGAGTCTCCTTCAGACAGGTATTCGCTCTAACTTTAATCGTCCGATTTCCCTCCCACTCGCGCTGTTAGTACTCTGTACCATTTGGCGAAGTTATGTTGGCCAATCGGAGAGGGTCCCGCTGCGCGGTATCCACTGCAAACGAGTTCCTCGTTCCGGTGAATAACCAGCAAGTGGAGTTTGAATTCGGCCAGCGGCAAAAGGGGGCGGCGAGACCTCTAGAGTACCCACTAATGGAGTTGCTAAAAGATGAATATTTTGAATGATGGGCGGTTCCTTTTCCCAGCGATACGGAGACTGGCTTGCCAGAAGTAGGTGTGCAGAGACGCGTACTCGGCCCGATATACATATGCATAACTACAGATCTGTTTTGTGGATGATAGTTTGGTTTGCTATTACGCTGGTCTCGCCGGGAGTGTACGCGCAAAATGAAGATACCGACTTAGATGCCACTCTCAATTACATCAAGGATACCATCCTGCGCTATTGCGGCGATAATACCTTCCAGTATTTGGACGTCCAGCGTTCTGGACAAGGCGTAGATGTTACGCTCGTGGTAATTGTCAGGATCCAGGGGACTACCGAAAAGCGGCTTTTCCCCTTAAAGGAATTCGACGTGGATCGGATTCAGTTCGTACATCCTGGTACCGAAAACTCGGGGGTATACCTTCACGCTGTTGGCCATAACCCTCTGACCGGAGGCGAGGGGTATGAATGGGCCTGGGTCAGGTGTGCCAACGTCGAGATCGGAGCAAGCTTAGCAAAAGCCTTTCAACGAGCGGCGCGAATTTGCGGCGCCCGCAGCACGCACGACAACGGACTGTTTAACGGCTTCCAATCCATGTCAGTATCGCGACTGGCGATCTGGCAGGGTAAGCAAAGCGTCTCGCTTTGCCTCTCCGAGTGGAGCAAACCGAGACGGTTCGCTTACCTTTGCAGAGGTACGCAGAGGCCAGATACTTTTCAGTCGTATCGTTCCCGAGAACCATCCCGACTGGCGGGCCATGGCAACTGCTGAATTTCTCGCCGCCAAGACCAATGAGGCTTTCACGCCGGAAAATGAGGCCGCCGAACCCTGGCAATTGCTGGCGACTCGCAAGGGTCTGAGTTTGGGAAATGACCTCAGATTTATGTCACCACTGATCCAATACCTTTTTGCCCTGGGCGGGAGGTGCCCCCGGTAAGAATTTCTTAGACCACCCCCGGTAACGGTGGCGTAGCCGATCCAATTCCAGCCCATTTCGCACGTCTCATGGTGCCGAGACGTATCTTTTGGGATCGAATTTGCAACCTCTACAGCCTGGTTGCAGTCAATCCGCCCAGCCATTACTTGCCTGTACGGTATGTAAAGATTGGTAAGGACCCCCATGCAGTAGCCTTGGTGAGCCAAAAAAACTCCTCCAGTTTGCTGCGCATGAACTGGCTCCGTTCCTTTCTCGCGGTGAGCCAGTAGGAAATAATAGCAGATATGATCAACAACCAGTCAGAAGACGCAGGCTCAAATGGCAAGGATCTTCGGTGTGAACCGCAGTGTGATCAATCGCATGATCTCTAAGGCGATCCATTGACTCTGCTTTAGCCTCTGAGACAAGTATTTCACGTGAAGAGAACTCCTGAACTCCGGAACTCCTGCTCCTGTAACTCCTGCAACTCCTGCCCTCCTCGGATCGCCCAACGGAGATAGGCCAGGAAATCCACTTGATTAATTCTCCGTGAGGCTGAATGCTTGCGCCCGACCTGAATGTTGAATGTTTTTGGTTTATTTTGCCGGCGAGCTCTTTTCTTCGAAACATCTGGTGGGCAACGCAGCCTTGGCGGAGGCAATCGCGAAAGCCTCCAAACTGAATTTCACTTGTGTTCTTCCGCAAACTCTCGAAGAACGAGAGATGACGGCACAGGATATCCGCGACGTCGATATCGTTAACTTGATCGGCTGTGATCTGGCTCTTTTCAATTTCGACGGACCAGAAGTGGACTCGGGTACGGTGACTGAATTTATGTTCGCGAAATTCGCCGATATCCCTTCTCTCCTTTTGCGAACGGATTTTCGACGCGGCGGAGATCAGGGGGAGGATCCATGGAATCTCATGATGAGTTTCTACCCGCGCACCCGAACGCTCTGTTTGAACAGCATGGAGATTTATAAAGAGGCTTTGAGTACCGGGTTGTCTCCGGTCTGGGCTGGTCAATCCCTGGTCGAACAGGTTGCACAGGCGGTCGTCAAAGAATTAGAACTGCTAACCCATCTGGACCCCGCGATTCCAGCCGAATTAGCCGAACCGGTATTTCGTTGGCTCACCAGAATGCCGGGATTTCGTTCCTCGGTGAGTGGTGAGAAAGTAATGGCCGCATTTGCACAAAAAAAAGCGAAGCAACTCCTTTTTTAGCCGCCGGGGCATTTAGATTCCGATTTCTATGGCGAAAAATTTCCAACCTCTCATCGATGAACTGCAAGTTATCATTGAGAACTCCCGCACCGGGCGGCTTTCCCCTGCTGACGAACAAAAGGGTGCGGCTTTGTTCAAGGAATTGGTCATGTCTGGAGGAAAACCGCTCTCGAGCGCCATGGATCTTCTCGGCGATTTGCCATGGTTTATTCCGGTAAATGGAGCCCTGGAGGCTTGGCCTCAACTCACTCCCGCCAAACAGCGGAGCTTCTTCGCCGCCTTAAAACCTCTGGAGTCCGAAGCCTCCAGACGAATGCGCTTAAGCATTGCGCGCGGACTGCACAAGCTGGATCCCACTTCCGCCCTTAAGCTTATCGTTGCCACCCTGCAAAGCTTGCGCACCGAAACCGGCTTGGAGCTAAAAAATCGTCAAATCATTTACAGTGTTCTGATTGGGAAAAACAAACCATGGCTGCTACAGCTTGACCTGAAATCTCTGAAACCGCCCGAAGCACAACTAGTGGCCTTGACTGCGATTGAGTGTACCATCGGCGCTAATCCTCCCGCGGCAATCGCCGTGATCGAATGGGCCAAACCTTTTCAATCGCTGAAAACGATCCCGGAACCACTCCAGCACGAGCTGGGTAAAACTCTCAGGAAGTGGAGTTCACGCTGGCAGAAGCAATTTGCCGAGGAAGATTTGCCACCCATACTGGGCGAGATCCTTCAGGCGAAATCGGTTAAACCTGGAGATGGCCGCCCGGATTCACCTGCTCCAGAGCTCGCTTTCCAAGCTTCTCAATCCGTCCCGCAGGAACCGGTTCAGCATCCTCACCAAAATCGACGACGCCCGCAACATCCACAAGGTAAACCCCAGACAAGCGGTCAGGGTGAAAATCGACATGAAAGATCTCATCGGCAGAGATTGGAGAAACCGCCTCCACATCCTCAACGGCCTCAAAAGTCTGGCGCCGATCTATCAGATCTTCTAAGGCAAGTCCAAGCCCAATTCGACGATCTTCGAGAAGAGTTGCGCATCGCCAGAAATCAGCTTCATCAATCCCAGCCGCCCTCAAAACAAGGAGAAGCGCACACCATTGACTCCTCCAAAGTGATTGGAAAGCTGCGAGAAGAGAACGCGCAGCTGACGGAAACGATCACCGCGTTGCGTGAAACTCTGAGCGATCTGGCCAGCGAAAATTTCGACCAGGCCGTTAGTCGGAAGGCCGATAGCGAAGCGCCGGTGACAGATCCGGTCGACCAGTACAAATCTTTTCTCACCCTCAAAGTCCGCGAGCAGATCGTGAACTTTCAAACTTTGAATCGCGAAAACAATGTCGACGCTCTTCCGCTATTGCTGGATAACATCCTGCGAACGCTTCAAGAAGGCGGCATTGACCTGGAAAATATCGAAGCGCCCCCCCCGCAAGCTCGAAGAAAGTACTGAGGCTTCTTCGCCGACGACGATCGGAAGTGCTTTTCCTGCTGGCCCTGGGAGATTTGGTGGAACCCGAACTGCCGCTTGCATAAGGGTGCTGCCCAAAGAATGGAGTTTAATATCCAGTAACAAAGCGCCCTCAATTCATAATATCCGTTGGGTTTATAGGTGGATTGCTGCTCCCGACTTAGCAGCGGGACTTTGACATCGGCGTGCGATGGCTTCGTTTCGTCTGCTTCGACGAGCTGCAGGAAATGCACTCGACCTGATGCGTCTCCGGCCACAATCATCCGGCCGTCCAACGAGCCTGCAAAAGAGGTCGTGTGACCGTCTGCTGTCAGTAAAGCAAGTTCTTCTCCGCTCTCCAGGTCCCAAACCCGCTTCTCGGCAGCGGCGAGATAAATTGTCACTTGTAATCTGCACTCGAAACCGAGCGCCGCAGCTTGCGGAGTCTCTTCGAAGCCTCAATACGCTGCGATATTCGTCCCACTGGGAATTGGTAATTGTAGACAATGGATCAAAGGATGAAACACAGGATGTAATCAAGAGTTACAGGCAAAGCTTGCTTCTAAAAGCCATCATTGAGCCTCAACCGGGGAAAGGAAGGGCGCTTAATCGGGGATTCGCGCTGTCGCAGGGAGACATAGTTGCTTTCGCTGACGATGACTGTTATCCGGCCAGCGATTTCCTCTATTCGGTTGTACGCTGCTTCGAAGAAGACCCCCGACTTGGGTTTATAGGTGGGCGAATTCTCCTCCACGATCCCGAGGATTATCGGATCACAATCCAAGAGAAAGCCGACCGACAAGACCTCCATCCCGGGGATTTTCTGCCTGCTGGGCTAATTCAGGGCGCTAATTTTGCCTGCCGTCGGGCGGCCCTTGAATCTGTCAATGGATTCGATGAGCGAGCGAGATTGAACGCAGAAGGCCGGACGTCTGCGGAGATTGGCGAAGTGACTATTACTTTTGACCGTGGCCTGAGTTCGAAGATATATGCGGCTCTGCTCGATCACGGTCGCGTGCACCGATAGCCCTACTCTCCATGACTTCCACGGCCAAAGTCTCAGTGGTCATTCCCATCAAGGGACGCCCGCAGCTATTCGAGTTGACGGCGCAATCGCTCATGGAGCAAACGTACCCCCACTGGGAGGCTGTAGTGGTGGACGATGGTTCCAGTGCGGATGAATTCAGGAGGATTGCCGAGATCGCCGGCCGCGACCAACGCATGACACTGATGAAAAACCCCGGGCCGCGGCGTGGCGCGTCCGCGTGCCGCAATGTCGGACTGGGCGTCAGTCGCGGGGAGTACGTTGTGTTTTTAGATAGCGACGATGCGCTGGCGCCAACCTGCCTGCAACGCCGTGTCGAGGTCATAAAGTCCAATCCCAAGGTTGATTTCGCCGTTTTCGCAACTTCGATGTTTCGCGCAATACCCGGAGACACCCGCTTCTACTGGAACCAATTCACGTCGGAAGATGATCTCGACCGATTTCTTCGTTTCGATTCACCGTGGCATACATCAGGCCCAATTTGGAAAAAAAGCAGCCTCCGGCCAAAGGGTCCTTGGGATGATCGCGTGCTCTCCGCACAAGATTGGGAGTTTCACATTCGTGCCATCGCGGCAGGATTGAGCTATCTCAAGGTTCCCGAAGCGGATTCATTTTGGCGGATTACGCGGGCTGGCTCGATCAGTTCCTCCTGGTGGGCGAGCCGGCGCCAGGTGTGCAATCGGGTCCGACTCTTCAAACGAGTGATCGCGTCTCTTCGCTCAGAGGGTGTATTAACCAAGCGGCGGCGGCGGTTCCTCGCAGTGGGGTTTTATCTGCATGCGTTTCGCGCTGGACTCACCCGTCGCCTCGGATTGAAAATCTGGCGCATGGGACGGCGGACGAGAGTTGTGGGGCCCCTCCAATTCGTGGCCGTGCTTTCATCAAGAGCCTTGAAGGATCCTCGCAGACCCAGAATTTAAGTTCACCTTCCGTTTCTGCGATGCCGAGGTTGAGTAGTGTAAAGGTGCCACTTTCGATCTCACTACTGAATTTATCCTCCAGGAGCGATACCATAACCGGGTTGGCTTCGATACCCAGAACCTTATAGCCGCGATGAATATAGTACGCGGTATCTGTGCCATTATTCACGCCAACATCGTAAATCAGCTGTTTCTTCACCGTTACCTCGCTTGTACAATCAAAGTTCTGTCCGTTGCAAAACGCGCCAATCTACTGGAGTCATTTCGGAAAGCTACCCGAATCGTTCCTTATGAGATGTCTTCGTACTCCGTTCCACGAGGACACAGAGCTCCTTGCCGTACTTAAATTTCCGTTTCGTGCCGGTTTTGTGCAACGCACACTTTAATGCGTCCCAATTAAACTACGGGTTTATGCGCGCCTCTTTTGCCCATCGAAAGCGATACGAAATTTTGCTAATGGCATTGCCGATAGGCGCCGGAATCACTGCGGCGGGCATCACAGCTCCCGAACCGCGACCGAGCGGCTGGTAGGCGGAAGGTCCTGCAGCGACCCGGTATTCGTGCCACGCACTATTTCTGGCCGCGCATCGGAATGCGCAAATATCGGCGTAACTTTGACTCGCTTGAACACTGGACGCGCGCACAACCGTGTGGATTTGAGGCTGTCCATGGGGTCAGCGTCTAATGGACCCACAACGATGTCAGAATCACGGACCTGTGAGACTTTTGGTACCTCTGTTGGAATTTAACCGTTAAAGCGGGGAGGCACGGTTCAAATTGGACCCTTTATACTGGAGCGTCTGCCCATCGCGATCGTGGTCGGTGCCGACATCCTGCGTGAGGAGTTTGATCCCGTGCCCGAGGCGGCGCGCGGGCTGCGGCTTGAGAAACGGGGGCTGCTCCATGCGATGGGCGTCTGGCGCGCTCGAGGGGTTCTGGCTTCCGCTTCCAGTGAGTCGTCAGTACGCATGAAACTATCTGAGCCACGCTCAAAGCGAATGAGGCATTTCAGAAGCGGATGCGCGACAGCGGCGTGAAAAAGTCAAAATAGGGTGAAGGAAGAATTAGTATGGGAGGTAACGATAATTTGCAGTTCGACAGCGCTTCGCTCGTTCCTCGCTGCGGCTGTCAACCTGCAAAAGCTTTTGGAACTTTGTTCGAAAGGCAAGCCGGGGGGACTTGCGCTTTGCCGCGCAGGCGACGGGACCAGTTTTCTATTTTGGGCCCAATCGCGCGATTTCGGCGGTAGGATAGCCAAGGGTCGTGATGATCCGCCAGGACTTCCGCTCGATGTAGAGGAATGCGCGGCCCTCGATGCGGTAAATACCTTTCCAGCCGATGGTGTAATTCGTGTCGGTTTCCTCGAAGTCGATGGGTTCTGGATCCCCGTCGCGGGCGAGTCGGGCAGCAAGTTGATTTGAAGGCTCCAGCATCCATGCATCCCCGGTTTCGGTCGAAAAGAATACCAGCGGGCCGATGGTGACAAAGCGTCCCTCCTGTTTAGCCGCCTGGTTTTGAATGTATTTTATCTCCTTGGCGAGGCGGAAGTCCTTGCCCTCCATCCATTGTTTTCCTGCTCCACTCTTGATCTTTTTAGGTTTCACGCCGTCCTCCAGTTTCGCAGTAGAATCAAGGTCCCATGGAACTGTTCCAAAAGCTCTTTGGTGAGCTTCTGCTCTTTGTCTACCACTGCTTCGACCGGATCGTCATCAACGGCTATTTGAGCGGATTGTCTCGGCCCGAGCAAGTGGTTCATTTCTTTCGCCAGGTGATCGGAGTTCCCATCCTGAGCAAGGAGGTGATCGCTCAGCGTACCAATGATTACCAGAAGTGGGTCGAAGCCTTTGGCGCCAACCACCAGATCCCCATCCAGTGGGCCGAAAAAGGTGTCCGTAAAGAGCAGTATGTTCTGCCTTGGTTGCGCCGAATGCGCAACAAGAACGCCTACGGGGTCTATTTTATTTTCAAGAGCATGGAACAAGGCCCCAGCTTCCGGATCAGCGTGCCGAAGTATCCCACCAAGGACCCCAACCATCGAATCCTGGCGCCTCAACGCAGTCGCTTTACGCATTACTACTTCTACATTTACGATGAAGTGCTTGGACCGATGGTCATGCGCGTTGGGTCCTTCTTGCCCTTCCAGGCCACCTATTATCTAAACGGCCACTCCTTTATCGAACAGGAACTCAAGAAAGCCCAGGTCGCCTTCCGCAAGAACGATAACGCCTTTGTCGCTATCGACGATGTCGCGGCCCTGCAGGCCGCCGCCGCCCGACTTCAGTCCCCAGATCATTCAAAAGCAGCTCGATTACTGGACATTGATCCTGGGACCGAAGTTCTCCCGCGCCGAGCGCCATCAGATCAACCTGTCGCGCTTTTACGCCGTCGGGCAGGTCGAGTACTGCCGCAACTTCATCTTCAAGCGCAACTTCCCGATCCATAAGATCTTCGAACGCAGCTGCGAGATCGGGCTTTGGCGACTGACGGCCAACCGGATCTCGGAACTCTTCGGCATGCGACTCCATAAGAGAATGGGCGGTAAACTGGGCACCCTCATCGATCAGATCGAACATGGTCATCATGTCTTCCGTGCTTACTGGAAGAATGCATTTTTGAAGCAGTACGAAAAGTTCTCCACCTTGCTGCGCAATGAACTTTGTTCCAATAACCTTTCCGACTTTGGCCTTAAGAAAGGCTTGCAGAATTTAGATGCCGTACGTACCAAGTTCCTGGCAGTCACCGATCGCTTTGCCGGACTTCAGGCTCAATGGTTAAACGTCCACGTGGACTTTCCTCTGCTGCAGCGCATGGCCTTGCCGATCGTCAGCGGCTCGGTCTATTACGCGGGTATAAAGATCCATGAGACCCGTATCATCCGACTCCTGGAAGTTCTTCTGCATGCCGGCAACAATCTTGGAGGCTGGAGCGCCAAGCAGATTCATCAAATCATTCTCCAGAGCTTCCACCTTTCGGAAAAGTCCTACGCTCTCAACCAACTTCGCTACGACTTGCGCAAGCTGAAACGCTCAGGCAAGCGCCTGATAAGACAGATTCGTAAACCGCTCAAATAGCCCGTGCTCATCGTAAGGAAGATGTTGGGTGAAACAAAGGGCCACCAGATTTTCCGCGGGATCAATCCGGCAATAGGTCGTCGCCATGCCAGTCCAACCAAATGAGCCGATTGTCCCGAGGGTGCCTGTCAATCCATTATCGAGTCTGACGTCAACTCCGAGTCCAAAACCGTATCCCAGGCCCAAATTGTGGAAAAGAACGGGCAAGCTTGTCAGATGATTGCTGGTCATGAGTTCCCAAGTTTTGCGGCCAATGATCCGCACTCCTGCCAACTCGCCTCCGTTGCAGAGCATTTGGCCGAATCGAGCGAAATCATCGAGAGTCGAAAACAAACCGCTCCCGCCTCCAGGAAAGTCTCTTTTCCCTTCGACGATCTCTCCTTGAAGTGATGAGACCGGACGTAGCAAGCCGCTCTCGGCGTGCTCGTAGACCTTGGCGAGCCGTTCCAATCTGTCGCCGGTCACGGTGTAGGCGGTATCGATCATCCCGAGCGGTTCCAAGATGCGAGCACTCAGGTACGCTTCCAGCCGCAGACCGCTCACTATCTCGATCACACGAGCCAAAACATCGGTCGAGAACCCGTACTCGAAACGGGTGCCAGGCTGCCACTTTAGCGGGAGACGCGCCAGACCGCTCACCAGTTGCTCCAGCGATTTGACATTTCTTTCAGAAAACCGGCGATAGAATTCACCGATTGGCTCACCCGGAGCATCATAGATCATTCCGGACGTATGGGTGAGCAAATGCTGGATCGTCACGGCTTTGTCGGCAGGAATCAGTCGCGGGTCTTGCGCTGTACCGCCGGCGAAGACTTGAAGATCGCGAAATTCCGGAAGGTAATCCGCCACCGGATCGTGTAATCCCAATCTCCCTTCCTCGAGAAGCGTTAAAGCCGCCACGCTGACCACGATCTTGGTCATGGAATAGACCCGAACAATGGTGTCACGCGACATCGGGAGGCCGAGTTCCTGACTGCGAAAGCCGCAGGAAAATATGTCGGCTATCTCTCCGTTCCGTGCCAAAAGCAGGCTAATGCCCGCATGTTGACCGGCGTCGATAAAATGCTGGATCCGCCGATGCAACCGGTCTACCCGATCGGGAACGAAACCTAAGGTCGATGGTTTGCCTGGCGGCAAGGCATTTGAAGAAATCATCATCAGTCGTTACAGCGAGCGGGTGGACCTGTAAACAGCGACAGAGGGAAGGGAGAGCCTGATCGATTCAACGCAGGGCTAAAAGCCGACCTTTTCTTCGTTATGTCGTTAACTTCTCCAACTGCGATGTATAAGCGGCGTACACTTCTTCTCCAAAGCAAGCAAAGCACACACTTTCGAGCGATTGATTCGCTCTCAACGCAGCGACCGTTTCACAGACTGCGATCTCGGTTGCTTGATCGACCGGATAGCCGAACACTCCGCAACTGATCGCCGGGAAAGCGAGGGTCCGAAGATTGCGGTCGATTGCGATTTTGAAACAGGATCTGTAGCAACTCGCCAGGAGGTAAGGTTCGTTATGCGTTCCACCCTGCCATATCGGTCCGACCGTATGGATAATCCACTTCGCCGGCAAACGATATCCCTTGGTGATCTTTGCCCCACCCGTTTCGCACCCGCCCAAACTTCGGCATTCTTCCAGCAATTCGAAACCGGCGGCGCGATGGATCGCACCATCGACTCCACCACCCCCCAGCAGCGAGCCGTTGGCGGCATTCACGATCGCGTCGACACGCTGTTTGGTGATGTCTGTTTTTTCTGAGATGATTCGATTTTTAATGGACATGGAGGAAGTGACTCTCAGAATTGCCGTAACCGAATAGAACTTTTAACGCTCTTGGCCTTCGGTTCAAGACGATCTTCTAAACCGACTCGACTCCGGCTACGATTGAAAAAGCGGGCGGATTTTAGCTGGTTCACAGTTCAATTCGCGGTTAGGGTCTCCGGCGTGCACCAATATCGACGCGATTGTGGTACCAGGCAGAAAGCGAGGGCCGGATTGCGGTCTATCCTTTTTGTTTTTTCATGCGCGATCGGCGGGATTGCCGCCCGCGGAGAAGACCTCACGACGACGGCAGGCAAAACATTCCACGATATCCAGGTATTAAGTCGCAATTCTTCTGCGCTGTTGATTCAGAGCAGAGAAGGCGAATTCAACTTTTCTTTATCAGAACTGAGGCCGGCCGATCGGGAGAAATTTTCGAAAGATCTGACCAAGGCGATTGAACTTCCGGCCTTGACTGTCATCGGGGAAGAAAAATCGGACTTCACGACTTCGCAGGAACGCTCCAGAACCGAGACTTTCGCTCTAAAAGAAATGGAACGGCAGGACCAGCAAAAACAAGAGGCGCGCAAAAAGCGGGTCGAGTCGTATCAACCTGTCCAAATCTTCAGAGGTGTTTCGTTTAGTCT
Organism: uncultured Verrucomicrobiae bacterium; assembly: GCA_963742335.1. Classification (GTDB taxonomy): domain Bacteria; phylum Verrucomicrobiota; class Verrucomicrobiia; order Chthoniobacterales; family JAFAMB01; genus JAFAMB01. The sequence goes on along the minus strand of CAVULL010000012.1, from coordinate 47,608 downwards.
GGGGACCACCGATCCGAAGAACGACCTGGTAATCCTTCCGGATTATCTGAATCCGGAATACGGACGCCAGTCTCCCGACATCGTCGAGAAGGATATTAAGATTTTTCGTACGTCACTGAATAATCCGTCGCCATGATTCGTTGGCGATCCAGGTTTTTGAGCAGCCTCGATTCTTGAACTGGAATTTCGTAGATGAGTCCTGAGCTTGAGGATCTGGTCGAATTTATCCGAAAAGCGCGCCGGATCATGATCTTTACGGGAGCTGGAGTCTCGACCGGAAGCGGAATCCCTGATTTCAGAGGGCCAAATGGTGTTTGGACCCGTCGACGGCCTGTTTACTACCAGGACTTCATGACCTCGGAAGCAGCGCGAATCGAGCACTGGGACTATAAGCTCGAAGCTTGGCCCTTGTTTTGCGCCGCGCGTCCAAACCTGGTGCATCATGCAGTCGTTCGATTGGAAAAGGCTGGTAAAGTCATCGCGGTTATTACTCAGAACATCGATGGATTGCACGCTCTCGCCGGCTCTTCCAGCGAGCATCTAATCGAACTCCACGGCTCAAACTTACTCGTGGAGTGTCAAACCTGTCATTGGCGAGGCGATCCTCAGTCTTACTTTGAAACATTTCGAATAGGTCGCAAACCGCCGCTTTGCAACTGCGGAGGATTCCTGAAACCGGCGACGATCAGTTTTGGACAAAGTCTTGATCCTCTCTCCCTCGAGCGCGCCGGCGAAGCGGCGCGGAGGACGGATCTCGTGATTGCGCTGGGATCCACGCTCTCGGTTCATCCGGCCGCCTCGTTTCCATTGATGGCCGCAAACCGCGGAATCCCCTATGTCATTATCAATCGCGGAGCGACGGACCAAGATCACCAGCCCTGCCTCTCTCTGCGGCTGGAAGGCGAGGTCGCCGAACTGTTTCCCCACGCGGTTGAAAGCGCGTTAGGATAGGCGAGGCGTAGCCCAGGTTTGTCTCTGTTTGGCGCCGGTCTTACGGCCCGAAGGGCCAAGAAAGCATAGCCCATGGGTTTACCCTCAGGCGGCAGACAATTTTTGGAGCAAATTGAGTGGGCTACGTGACAACCTGATTGTGGTTGCCGCTCCTCCGCGTTATGATCTCTGACCTTCTCTGATTATCTTCTGATCTCTGCAACCTTCTCTGCGGGACTGACTCGACAAGAGAGGAGGGTTCGGTAGCTTCGAGCATGGCAAAAATCAGTTCGACCGATCTTGATGTTTATCCGATCGCGCTTGGAGGCAACGTTTTTGGATGGACCGCCAACGAACAGGAGTCATTTGCTGTCTTAGACGGGTACGCAGCAGCAGGTGGAAATTTTATCGATACGGCGGACGCTTATTCTGCATGGGCGCCGGGAAATTCGGGGGGAGAATCGGAGACGATTCTTGGACGCTGGATTACCAGCCGAGGACGGCGCGACCAGACGATTATCGCGACTAAAGTTGGCAAACATCCTCAATTTGAAGGACTGGCCGCCAAGACAATTCGGGCCGCCGCGGAAAACTCGCTGAAGCGACTCGACACCGAGTATATCGACCTCTACTACGCCCATGCAGACGACGAAAAGACCCCCTTAGAAGAAACCCTTGGCGCTTTTGATGCCTTGGTTCGTGAAGGCAAAGTTCGTTATATCGCCGCCTCCAATTATACGGCTCCTCGTCTTGCAGAAGCTTTGGTCGTCTCCGATCGGGAAGGATTGGCCAGATTTGTTGCTCTCCAACAACATTACAACTTGATGGAGCGCCGCGAATACGAGGGTGAGCTCGCGGAGCTTGTCGAACGCGAGCAACTTTCGTCAATACCTTACTTCGCGCTCGCCTCCGGATTTCTGACGGGTAAATACCGCCCCGGAGCAAAGATTCAGAGCCAGCGGGCCCAGAGCGCGAGCGCTTATCTGAATGAGAAGGGCATCAAGGTCTTGGCGGCACTGGATGAGATCGCAACTGCACACAACGCCGCAGTCGCCACCATTGCGCTTGCCTGGCTTGCGGCACAACCGACTGTCGTCGCCCCCATCGCCAGCGCACGTACCACCGAGCAACTACCCGATCTCCTGGGCGTTTCGGAGGTACGGCTTAGCGATGCCGAATTGCACAGACTGAGCGAAGTCAGCGCCTTTGCCGGAAGCAACGGATCAAGCGCTCAAGCATAAAACCGGCCGGCCGCTTATCCGATGTCAAATACCAAGGCATTTGAATTGCAGAGAAGTTCGAATGAACCCCACGGCCCTTGGGTGGACTCGGAATATGCCAATGCCTGGGCTTCCTATCGACGGCGTCGGCTTGCTGTTTTCTGTCTCTTCTTCGCTTCAATGCTGGAAATCCGATTCGCCTTTTTCGTACCGGGCTTTTTCTTTGCATTAACCTTTGTTGCTTACTTCTTCGTTGCTGCCTGGCTGGCAAACTGGAAATGCCCTCGATGCGGACAGGCGTTTTTCCGGGCGGCTCTTTATCGAAGCCTGCTGTTTGGTGGACATTGTTTCCATTGTGGTCTTCCCAAATGGTGTGTCTCGGAGACAGGAGATCTTATTTCCCGACCCAGATTCCCCTTTGGGCGGGCAGCGATCGATCAGCGAAGTCATTTGCGATGTTGCCAAGGCCAATGGAAAAAACTGTGGCGTCGATGCTTGGCGTGGCGCCGTTGATTGCTTTGTTTGTGATGGTGGTGGCTGGAGCTTTTGGCGTGGTGACCTTTGGGCGGGGGGATAGGCTGCCGAGAGGATTTCGGCGGTGATTGGGACTTTTTTACCGCACGCGGAGGTTGCTCGCTGTGAGTTTCACTGTGACGGGATGCCGGAGGAGGAGGATCGTAGGGAGGAAGAGGAACGTCTACATGCTCCTGCGCGTCGGCTGGAGAGATCGGCGAAACAAACGCTAAAAGGAGCATTGTCAGAATCAGAGCAGGCTTCTTCATTACCTAAATTCCGCGGTTCAAAGTGAGAGGGCGGATCGAGCTTTCCAGTCTTCCAAAAGTGCATCTCCGTCAATTTTTCGGCATTAAAACCGCTTTTCGGCTTCTCTATATTGCTCTGGGCAGGCCCACGATGGAGATTTTCTCGAGTACTTCGACGTTTTGCGTGCGGAGAAGAATCAAATAGGTTCAAGATCAGTGCACGAATCATGAAAAATCCGCGGATTTACTTTTTGAATCCCTACTATGCCGATCTTTCGATCGAGCGGGAATTATTAGCCGGAACCGGTTTCGAACTGGTCCCGATCAAGATAAAGGGCGAGATCAGGGAGGAGATCGACGACGCGGCTGCAGTGATGACAAATGAGATTCCGATCACCGAATCGATTGCCGCAAAGCTCACCAACTGCAAAGTGATCACCCGCATGGGGGTCGGATTCGACGTCATCGACGTTCAAGGCTGCCGCAAACATGGAATAGAGGTCTGTTACGTGCCCGACTACGGAACCGAAGACGTGGCCAACCACGCGGTCGCCCTGCTCTTTGGGGTTCATCGTCACCTGCTCCAATATCATCGAAGTGTGGAAGCAGGCCGCTGGGAATACAAAGTAGGCGGGACGATTCATCTACTCAAGGAGTTGCGGCTGGGAATCCTTGGCCTGGGGCGAATCGGGTCCGATTTCGCCAATAAAATGCGCATCTTCGTCAAAGAAATATTTGGTTATGATCCGAACCTTTCGGCGTCTCAGATCGAGGCCAAAGGCGGCGTTCCAAGTTCGACGGACGACATTTTTTTGAAATGTGAAATCATTTCCCTGCATCTACCCTATTCCTCGAACACTCACCATTTCATTTCGGATCGGGAAATCGGGCTCATGAAACAAAAGCCGATCTTGATCAATGTCAGCCGCGGCGGACTGATTGATACGCCAGCCTTGATTCGAGGTCTCCAATCGAACCAGCTAAGCGGTGCCGGATTGGACGTGTTGGAGAGCGAGCCTAAGGCGCCAGAGGAACTTTTGCAGTTGGAAAATGTAATCGTTACCCCCCATGCCGCCTGGTACTCGGTCGAAGCAAGCAACAAACTCCGGCGCACCGCGATTTCCGATATAATTCGAGTCTTGTCGGGCCAAAAGCCGCATTATCCTGTGCCGGGATAGGCGTTTGGCGTTCACCCGTTCAAAGGGTCCCGCTCTGCTTCTCATCACTGGGCAAACCGGGACGGTTCGCTTACTCTGACCACAGATTTCGGTACGGCTTAAAGTTAGAGGCGTCTCTCTCGTTAGTCCCTGTTGTGACCCTCTTCGGTAAACTAATGTCGCCAGTGGCCTTCAACCCAGAACCACCCACCACCACGGTTAACCCAATGGCCTGGAATCCATCTTGCATAACGGTGTGAGTTGTTGATGTAATGGCCGGGAATCCATACGTAACCGTGTCCGTCCCAGCGCCAATGCCCAGGATCCCAAACGTGATAGCGGCTCGGCGGCGGCGGCACAGTCTCCACCCTCACTGCGGGGGGAGCCGTGCGGATGATAACTTCGGCTCCCATAGATCTAGCCGACAGGCAAACTACGCTCCCGGCAATCACCAGCGCAGTGATTTTGCGGGAGATCCAGAGACGATTCAGCAGGTTGCGCATATCTAGATAAACCGCAATTGAGCCCTAAGGTTGTGCCGGAAGGTGTCAGAACGGATTGCGCTCGGTGCTCTCCTCAGGTGCTGTTTCCCGGGTGATGATGATGCGACTGTCTCCTTTGCGGTTGATATTTGTCCGAGCCTCTCGACATGGGAGCATAAATCTCTGGAACCGGCGCGATACCGGTGTCACCCAGCCTGTGTTCTTCCAGGATTCCTAGAGCAATGCCGTGAGCGATTCGCTTTCGGTAGCCTTCCACCGCTACTTTCTGCGCTTCGGCCGGGTTTGTCACGTAGGCGCACTCACAGAGTACGCATGGAATGTCCGGGTTCCGGGTCAGCCTCAAGCGGCGCCGGATCACGCCCTGATCTGTTTCGTCGGTGGCTGCAATCAGATGCTGTTGAATTCGGGTGGCCAACCCATGGCTGTCCGCTCTCCAGTAGAAGGTCTTTGCTCCGTGCATCGCATGATTGGAAACGGCATCGTAGTGGATACTAACAAGCACGGCTTTAGGCCCTTGGCGATTAGCAAAGCGAACCCGATCATCCAGTTCAACGAAGTAATCGCCCTCACGCATCATCACGGTCCTCAACCCCGCAAGGCGCAATTCATTACGAACCAGTTTGGCGGTTTCGAGCGTCAAGTCCTTCTCCCGCAAAAAGATCGGAGTCCCACGACCGCTAACCCCGCCACTATCCTTGCCGCCGTGACCAGCATCGATCACCACGGTGGAAAACCCGCCAATTCCGACCGGAACGTGGCCACTCGGTACCTGGGTGCAACCGTTTAAGACCAGGATGAGGGAAACGGCCGTCAAGACAGGTCGATAAACTGAACGAAATTTAGTGAAATTAAACATCTGATCTATGCAATGAGCCAGGAGCTAGTATGAGCCGGGCTGGGGCATGCCAATCGGTCCGGTCGGCGCAACGGGAGTGGCTGGAGTCAAAGTAGGTCTTGGCGGAAGAACGCTTGGGGGCGGCGGGGCTGATTTGTCGAGCAACTGATACCAATAATCGACCAGATACAATTTTGATCTGGACTCTCGGGCTGTAAACCAGCAACCAATCACCAGCCGGGCTCCTTTATCAGCAGCTAGTTTTTTCACCGAGTACGGATCCACAAAATATTGAGATCTTACTGATACGAATCCGATCTTTCGGTACCCCTGAGTCAGGTAGGTCCGGACGGTTTTTTGAAAATCGCGCTGGTCCGCCCTTACGAATGAGACCTGATCCAGCCAAACCAAGGCGACCTTGGTACCTCCAGTCTGGTCCCGGTACACACTCACCAGATCGCCATAGTAATTCCACGGACGGCCCGCCTTTCTGTTGTTGACGTTGGGAGTCGTTACACAGCCAAACGAGGCCAGGACAATCAGCAGCAGAGCGAAACGTTTCATGGACTTACCGAGAAGCGAACCGAAGACATTTGCGAGTTGGCGACAACTAAATGGGGTTATCGCTGGCCTAAATTCGAGCTTAAAAAAATCCGTGCCAGATGCTGGCGCAATTCGTCGACGTGTCTGGCTCCGCCCCTGAACCCGATGTAACCATCCGGCCGAATCAATACGATGGCACCAGGTTCAGCTTCGTAAAGAGCGTGCGCTGCGCCCTCTACATCAAGCAGGACATCAGAGAAGCCGGCGTCCGTTCCCCGCATCACCAGATAAGTATCGATCAACCCTTGGAAATCTCGACCGATCTCCACGCGCACCGCATTCGATGTTGAGGCGTTAGCGGCGCCCGTTTCGACAAAAAATAGAAGATGATGAACCTGTTTGCGGAACAGATTGAATAATCTGAGAGGTTCTCGGCCAGGTGAGACCTGGAATTCGCAATCTGGCGCTCGGTCCCCAGCGTGAATTGAACGCCCAGTCTTTCCCTCCACCGCGGAGCTTCGCCGGTAATGTATTCCGATCTCCGCCATGGTTTCCGCGATCCGATCTTCCACCAAATGGATGCCAGTGAGGATCGGCAGCAAGGTGTTTCTGAGCTGTTGACCGAGCACGCCCGGCAACACGGCCATCTGGGTGAGTCTATCGGTCAGACTCAGCACCATTTTCGCGACCGGTTCGCGTTCCTCGTTGTAACTGTTGAGAAGCGAATCCGGTGATTTCTTCCGGACAACCAAGGCAAGTTTCCAAGCAAGGTTGATGGCATCCTGAATACCGGTATTCATCCCCTGGCCACCGGCAGGGCTGTGAATATGAGCGGAATCACCTGCCAGAAAAACACGGCCCACCCGAAATTCGCGTATTTTTCGATGAGAAATGCGAAAGCGCGACAACCAGACCGGGTCGCTCAGGCGCATCCCAGAATTGGTCCGGTCTTCCACGATGGCCTGGATCTCGTCAAGGCCGGGATCGTGGTCGGGTTCGACTTCTCCTTCTGGCTCGGTAACGACGATCACCCGGCACCGGTCGCCCCGGAATGGAAAAATCCCCACGAGCCCATCACCGGTCAGAAACAGATGGGCGTGAATATGATCGAGGGGACCGTCTATCTTCACATCAGCAAGCAGAAATGTTTCAGGGTATGCTTCTCCCTCAAACGGCAACCTCAAAAGATGCCTGACGCTGCTGTGTGCGCCGTCGCAACCAATCACCCACCCGGTCTCCAGACTTTCTTCAACCCCCCGAGAATCCCGTATTGTCGCCTGAACCGCGTCGATTGATTGAGAGAGACCAACCAGCTCCCGTTCCCGGTCCACAATGATTCCGAGCCGTCCAAGATGCTCAATTAAAAAACCCTCCGTTTCAGTTTGCGGCAAGCTAATCGCAAAGCGATAACGGCTCGGCAGATTGCTGAATCCGATGTAGCCGATCTGACCGGTCCGATCATAAATAGCGAGCCCATCCAAATGATGACCGGCTGCCAGGACGGGATCGATCACCCCCATCATTTCAAACATCTCAAGTGTGCGGGGGAAGATAGCGAGCGCTCTGGAAGTAGAGGCCGGTGCCGCCATTTTGTCGATAACTCGGCATCTCACCCCGCCCCGAGCGAGTTCGCAGGCCATCGTTAGCCCGACCGGACCAGCACCGACCACGAGAACATCGATTGGATTGTCAACTCCCATGAACAGGTCAATTCTTTGAATTCACCCTTTTCTGCGGCGCCCCGACTGCTCGATTTTGAGGTTCAGCTGGACTTGTTGCTCCTCCAGCCTGCGTTTAAGGTGGGCTTTGACCCTTTCATCAGAGCATTTTGCAACCTCATCGCCCAGCCGTTTAATCTCTTTTAAGAGTTCTACCTCAAAAGGAACACAGCCGGAGTTTTTGAGAAGAGATAGACCAAGACGTTGGTCTTCCGGCCAGCTGAAATACTCGTCAAGATTCAATGGTTTGCCAGTCCCAGGTAACTCCTCGGATTCTTTCTGGGTCAACCATTCTTCGATGAGCTTGTCGACAGAGTAAGACATTTCGTTCGAGAAAGAAGCTCTAGGCAGCCACTATCCTGCATACCACAAAACAGCGCAAAAATGGCAGGTTGTTCCTGCGATGACAAACAAATGCCAGATGAAATGGTTGTACGGAAGCCATTTCGCTGCGTAAAAGATAACCCCCGAAGTATAGGCAATTCCTCCGGCAAGAAGCCAAAGCAACCCCGCTAACTGGACATGGAGCCAAAAGGGACGAATTGCCAGGAGGACCATCCAGCCCATGCCGAGGTAGGTCAGAATTGAGAGCCTTTGATATTTCAATCCGCCAAAGATTTTGAAAGTCACACCGAGGATCGCCAAGATCCAAACCACTCCAAAAAGGGTCCAACCCCAGAGACCGCGCATGGCTCCCAGAGCGAAAGGGGTATAGGTGCCGGCGATGAGCACGTAAATCGCCGAATGGTCAAGCAAATGGAATAACTCTTTGATCCTGCCCTCTGGTGCTGCGTGGTAGATCGTCGATGCGACATAGAGGCATACCATCGCTATTGCGAAAATGATGATGCCGGCCAGACTATATTCGTTTTGGCGTTGAATCGCTGAATCGACAAGCATCGGGACCCCGGCAATGACCGCCATCAACGCGATCCCGGAGCTGACGGAGTTGGCGATCTCTTCTCCAAACGTTTGCGAGCGCCTTTCCGGCGGGAGCCGTTTTCTCATTTGTATTTCTGGCATATCCAAATAGCCTTCGCCAAGCCCAGTTGTCAGTCGTCAGTCGCTAGTCTGGACAAGGTCTCGGTTCCGGATTTACAGGTGCTAAGTACACCGAGAGGATCTTTCCATCTTTTTTAGTTAGCTCCGTCCGTTCGCGACGGCCACGGCTGCCGATGCCACCCGCTTGCGGCCGGCAACTTCTTCTCCGGCATCCTTTGGAAGTCGAGCGAAACTCACGCACGAGACCGTCGCGATCAAACCAACCACCAGAAAGGCCGGCAGAAAATCCGCTCCGGCTAAGGTCTGACTATGTCGGATGGCAAGCGAAAGCTGCAGAACCAACGCACCGACAGTGATTCCGACACTAAGTGCGATCTGCTGAAAAGCGCTGGTAAAACTCGTTGCCTGACTCATTTCCGGCTGATCGATCTCAGCGACGCTGATTGCGTTAATGCAGGTAAATTGCAATGAGCGAAAAAAGCCCCCGACGAAAAGAACGGCAAGTAAGATTCCGATTGGCGTTCTGTTCGTAAAGAGCGCCGGCGCGGCAATCATCAAGCCGCTGACGATCGCGTTAAACAACAAAACAGTGCGAAATCCGAACCGTTTCAGAATGGTCCCGGCGGCTGTCTTCATCCCGAGTGCACCAACTGCAGCAACGAAGGTTAACAAACCGGAACTGAGCGGAGTCATTCCAAAACCGAGTTGAAGCTGGAGCGGCAGTAGCAAAGGCAGAGCGCCCACCCCAATTCGAAACAGTGACCCCCCAACAATTCCCGCGCGGAACGTCGGAAACCTCAGGAGCTTCAGATCAAGAATCGGCGCTTCCGTTCGACGTGCGTGAAACACATAAAGAACTACCGACCCGGAACCCACCAGGAAAAGTCCCAGGACGACCCACAGCGGAATCGCGGAAGTATCGAGAGCAGCAGACGCCGAGACGAGCCCGGCGAGCCCAATTCCGGAAAAGACGAAACCCAAATAGTCGAATCGACTGATCGTTTCGCCGCAAACATTGGGAATAAACAGGGTGGCGAGCACGATGCCAAGAGCGGCTATCGGTAGATTAATCCAAAAGATCCAGCGCCAATGAAAATAGGTTGTAATGAAACCACCTACCGGCGGTCCCAGCACCGGTCCGAGCAGAGCCGGCATGGTCAGCCAGGCGAGGGCTCCGACGAGTTCCGCCCTGGGAATTGTCCTCAAAATCACAAGCCGGCCCACAGGCACCATCATCGCTCCGCCGATTCCCTGAAACGCCCTGGCTGCTACGAGCGTCCCTATGGAGTCGGCGAACCCGCAAAGGGCCGATCCTGCCGCAAAGATCAAGATTGCCAGACGAAAAACGATGCGGGTACCGAATCGATCCGCCACCCAGCCGGAGGCAGGAATAAAAACAGCAAGTGTCAGCAAGTAAGAGGTTAAAGCCAGCTTAAGTTGAATGGGGCTTTGATGGAGATCGCGTGCGATCGCGGGTAAAGCAGTGGAGAGGACAGTCGCATCGAGATTCTCCATGAACAGTGCGCATGCGACGATCAAGGGGACAAGAACACGGAGGGGCACCCCGTTTCCTTGACTATCAGGAAGTCGTGTCCTGTTTCTTGCGTTTTGCGCTGCTTCCTTCATTTGAGCGGCAACTGATGGGGAAATGACATCGCATCCCACAGCCGACGACGCAACTTCCCTCATTAATCGGGCGAGCATCGCCGCCGGGTTCATTTGAAAGCCATTTTCCTTCTGCGCCATCCTCTCCTGCGGGTATCGATTGAATAGCGGTTCTTCCACCGGCGACTACACCCAGATCACCGATCTTGGAACACCACTGTGTGAACGTCCCGGCAGAAAGCGGGTCCAAATACCTCTTCGAGCGAAAGAACAGTGGGCTCTTTAGCTTGTCGCTCGTGTGGGTGCTCGGTCTTAACCGTTGCAGGTTAGAAGCACATTGCGATGCAGACGACCTGAACGAGGGAATAACCGAATTCGGTCTTCTGGCACTTGCTCCGCTTAAAAAATGCAAAGCGGGACGCTTCGCTTACCTTGCCTGGTACGTTGACCTTGACTGTCATGCCGCCACCGCCGCTGTCGCCAAAGCGCGAATGTCCTCATGGTCGGCCGTTCTGCAATTCCCTGACCTCCTGCGACTTTTGATTTCCGATCACGTGTCGACCCCGAACGCTTCGGTCGCGATGAGCTGGTAAAAGTCCTCGTAATCGGTCCCGGAAAGCTCGTAACCAAGGTCTTGATCCGCAAACCAGACCTCCCGAGAACAAACACCGCTTTCAACTACAAATCCGTAAAAATTGCTTTTCCCGTCATCCACCACTGGAACCCAGCTGACTTTTTCAAAGGGTTCCTGATTTTTCCAAAGCGAAAAGTCACTTTCCGGATCAGGTGAAAGCACCGTGATCGTGCCGATGTCACCGGCTCCAAACCGTTTCAAAAAACTTCGGTATTCCTCCGGCAAGGTGAATTCGGCCTTCTGCTCGAACTTAGCCAGTTTGTCCTCTTTCAGGGGTTTATCTCGAACAAAAAACTCGGAATCCAGCTGCTCAGGATCTTCTTCGCGAATCTCCTGAATCAAATCATCAAATTCGTCCTGAGTCATACAGAGTAGTCGCTTTCCGAATCGGACACTGCCCTTAGTTCGGAATCGTGCAAGTTGAGTTTTACCATTTTGTGGCGGTTAAGGTTCTTCCCTATAAGTCCTGGTGAAAGGGGGGTTGGGCGGATAGGTCCAGCGCGTTCATCAACTCGCGATCGTGATCGACCCCAGGATTCTTGCCAGTCAGAAGTTTGTCGCCGTAAAAGATTGAGTTAGCTCCGGCGAACAGACAGAGGGCTTGCGCCTCTTTCGAGAGACCAGCGCGACCGGCGGATAAGCGCACCTTCGCCTTCGGTAAGGCGATCCGAGTTGTCGCGATCAGTCGAACCAATTCAAAAACATCGACCGGCGGCTGATTTTCGAGGGGGGTGCCTGGCATCGGCATAAGACAATTTATCGGCACGCTTTCCGGCGGCGGATCGAAGTTGGTCAATGCCTGCAACATTTTCAGCCGATCGAGTTCGGTCTCTCCCATTCCGATAATGCCGCCACAGCAGAGCGAAATGTTTGCTTCCTGAATGGCTCGTATCGTATCCAGTCGCTCCGAATAAGTGTGCGTCGATACGATTTTCGGGTAGTATTCCTCCGATGTGTCGAGATTATGGTTGTAAGCTGTGACCCCTGCTTCTTTCAATTTCCCGGCTTCGGTCCGGCTTAATTGTCCAAGGGTGACGCAAACTTCCATTCCTAGTTGACTCACTCTTCGCACGATCCCGAGTACCTGCTCAAATTTCGGGTCTCCATCGCGCACACCTTTCCAAGCTGCGCCCATGCAAAATCGGGTCGAACCATTTTCCCGAGCGCGACAAGCCGCCTCCATCACATCTTCAGAATTCATCAGACGTTCAGCTCGAATACCAGTGCGATATCGCGCACTTTGGGCACAGTAACCACAATCTTCGCTGCACCCGCCGGTTTTGATGCTTAACAAAGTGCAAAGCTGCACTTCGTTCTTGTTCCAATGCGATAAAAACGTTGAACGGGCCCGTTCGATTAAATCAAAAAAGGGCGTCGTGTAGATCCGTTGGATTTCAGCAAAGATCATCTTGTCCAGGTGTAGGAGCGGAACCGGAATCAGCGGCACCACGAAAACCGAAAGCAGCAATGGAGTTCTCTAATTTCACTCAACTGCTCTTCACGGCCGGCTAAAATCCAGTACTCCATTTTCCTGTTGCTGAGACGAGCACAGGCAGTTCATTGGTCATGTACTGAGTCTTGCCCACTGCGCCGATCATCTTGGCTCCAGTGGCCTGATACCACATCTTTGACATACTTTCGGCAGTGTAGCATCCCCAACTCTGGACCCGGGCGTCCCGTACGAATATGCCGTGATGCAACTTGTCTTTCAGTTCATCCTCATGAAGCCAAACCTTCGAACCGCTGCCGATCTCGTTGCTGTAATCGATCATGAAACAAGCTCGATTCGAATGCCCAAAATAATCGAATGAGGCGATCTTGTTGTGCGAACGATCGCCTCCATAATTGATATAGTAACAGAGCTGCGGAGCAGAGTTGAAATAAATCAAGTTAAGTCCGTATTTCTGCCGGACCGACTCGATAATGCTGAAGAGATTTTCGTGTTCCTGTTTTTGACGGCGCTCGTAGCCTCGCTGATAAACCAGCCAGGTAATCCGTGCCGACGGTCCATATTGTTGCCGGAGCTGGTCGATCCGCAACCGACTCGCGCGCACGAAATTCATCCACCAGTTATCGTGTGGCTGAAGCTTATATTTTTCCCACTCCATCAAGGAGGGGGCGCCGGTCAGCACGATATGCTCACCTTGATCCTGGGCGATCGCTACCGAACCCAGAAGGAGGCTGACGCAACATAGTGAGAGCAATCGAGACATGGCTGTGCTATTAACGCGGCTTTTTAAAACTTTCCAGTCTTTCCAGAAGAACGTTTCCCGCCAATGAGAAGGCCAGCAGCATGCTCGTTCAACGCCGAAGGAAGTCTTCGACGGCTTGGAAGAAGGCGTCTGGGGCTTCCAGATGAGGAACATGTCCCACGTTCGGCAACTCAATCAACCGCGCCCCGGGAATCGCCTCAGCTGCTTTTTTTGCGAGTTCCGGAACGTTGCCAAGATTTCGTCGAAGATCGATGGGTGCACGGTCTTTACCTAAAGCAGTGTGATCCTCCTGACCGACAATGAGGAGCGTAGGCACTTTGATTTCGCCGAGCTCGTAGCAAACGGGTTGCTGATAAATCATCAGCGTCGTTAATGCGGCGCAGAGCGCCCAGCGTGGATAGTCGCCGCTCAAACTGACGCGCATTCGGGGTTCCACAAACGCTTCCGCCTTATCCTTTGGGTATGTCACAAAGTAGCTCTGGATAAATCTCCGATATTCTTCCAGGCTCATGTTCAACTCCTGCTGATAGAGTTGTTCGAGCGGGGCGGGTGGAACGCTCAAGGCGTAGTCTTCCAATCCAATCGGATCCTCAAGGACCAGCGCTTCCGTCCGGCCGGGGTATAACCTGGCAAACCGGATAGCCAGCATTCCACCCATTGAATGCCCAATGATTGTCGCTTTCTGCACGTGAAGCAGATCCAGCAATCCCGCCGTGTTCTCCGCCAAAAAATCGAAACTGTAATGAATGGTCGCCTTGGAAGATTTTCCGAACCCGATCTGGTCAGGGATAATCACCCGGAATCCGCGATCAGTCAGAAATTTTGCCGTATCTGCCCAGTACGCACCAAAAAAGCTTTTCCCGTGAAGCAAAACGACGGTGCGGCCGTTTGGGTTTTTCGACGGTTGAACGTCCATGAAGCACATCCGCAGATCTTGCCCCTCGACAAAAAGATTCAGGAAAGCCGTCGGATAGGGGTATCTCCATTCCTCATAGCAGGTCCCAAGCGGCTGTTCATATTTGTCGGGCAGCGGTAACGGTTTATCCTGGGCCCAGACATTTACGAGCATCAATCCGGCTGCAGCGAGGGTGGCTAATGTACGGTTCATTCGGTGTCTCCTGGGTGAACTAATACGCGTCATGCCGGTCCTAAGGTCAAGCTCTGCTCGCAACTGAATTCTGGCTTTTCGGGCTAACCGCGGGCCTCGAGAACTGAACAACTTCTGTCCCGTAGGTCGCTGTTTTCCGCAAAAAAATGGAGTGCTCAATCTTTCCGTCAAAGGCGTCGTCGTGTGAAACAAGAATCAATTGCTCCAGTTCGGCAGCTTTTTGCGATTCAAGCAAGGCATCCCCAAGTTTATCCCGACTTTCGGCATCCACCCCATAAGTGGGTTCATCGAAGATACAGAATCGCAATCCGCTGAATTCCTGGATCATTGCCAGCGTCATGGCCAAGGCAAGCTTGGTCTGCTCGCCTCCCGAAAGCATTGCAAATCGACGGTCTCCAGGAGTCACTCGCAGGCTGTACCGCGGCGCCGCTTCCCATCTGAGTTCCACCGGATCGTGATTGATCCGGTTAAAGATTCGCTGCGCCTGTCCGGCTATCCGGTCGCACAACTGTTGAGCCACCATTGGAGCCGAATCTCGCAGAACGACGCGGGCTAATTCTGTCAATTTAACTGCAGCTGCCAATCGTTGGACGACGCGATCGATTTCGTCCCGTTTGGCGCAGGCTTCCTGCCATTCGCGGAAACGAACCTCTTCCCGCTCAGTTTCCCGCCAGGCATTCTCCAGGTTGACCGATTCCCTTTCCTTGGCCGCAGTTATCTCTTCGAATTTTCGCCTTGCCGCGCCTAACTCAATCTCATCAAAGCCCCTGCTCAACTCCGAAAATTTGGCCTCGCACAACCTCAGTTCTACAATTGCGCGTTCCTCCTGCTCCTTTCGAGCGTTTCGTTCAATTTGGCGGGAGTCTCGTTCATCGGCCAATGGCTTAGCCCCGAGATATCGCTGGTAATCACCCCGGTGCCTCTGCTGGGTTTGTTCCAGAAGGGAGATTTCATCGTCTAAAAAGCCGAAGGCGCGATGAAGCTGTTTGAGGGCGGAAATTATTTCTTCATGGTCAGCGGATTTTCTCTGCCAGGCCGCGGCAGCCTCGCGTTGTTCGGTCTCCGCGCCTTTCAATTCAGCAATCTCAGATTCAATCCGATGCAGACGTTCTAAACAATTGACTTCGTCCCGTTGATCTGAGTTCCTGCGCTTCTCTTCCTCCTGAACCGCAATGATCCGCGCTCGCACGACAGTTTCGGTCCTTTTCCACCAGGTCTCCGATTCTCTTAAGTAATCGGCATTTTGTCGATGGACGCTTTCAAATGCGGCCGCATCGATAGCTTTGGCGGACCGATTCGCGCATTCAGGCATTGGTTGCACTTCACGAATCCATCGCCGCAGCCCATTGGCAGCTTCCAAGGTGGTGTCCCACGTTAGACGCTCGAAAACAGACAGGAAATCGGTGACCATCTGCTCAAGCTGAGTGTTCTTCCTGGCCAGAATCTGTTCTTCCTTCCGCTGCTGTTGATGCTCGTTTTGTGCCCTGCGCAGAGCGGATTCAGCGACTTCTGTCTTCCTTTCCAGAATTTCAATGGTCGCACTTCTTTCTTTCAGATCTCCCTCCACCTTCGAGGGATCGAACTGCCGGCATTGCTCACTCAGGAAAGGACAAAGCCCACCCCTGATCTCTTGAAGCTGTTTTTGGAAAGCAGCACGCCCCGCGTTCGCGGCAGCGAGTTGTTGACGGAGAGACTGGAGCGCTTCGCCGGCGGCCTCTTCCTGCCGCTCCGATATCTGTAAAGTGGACGGGTCTCCTGTTCCCAGGAATGCCTTCATCCCTTTCATTTCACTCAATGTCGTTCCCCCATGAGCAAGCAGGGCAACAAAGCTGTTCAAGAAGGAACGGATGTCAGCAAGATGATGGGTGGCAGCATTCGCCAGATTTTTCTGTTTTTCGAATTCTGCCTGAGAACCCGACAGGCGATTTCGGAGAACTCCGACCTGTTCACGAATATTTATCAGTTCGGTCTCTTTTCCCTGTTTCTGCCGGCCGAAGAACTCCGTCTGAGAAAGAGCCGCCTTTGATTTCTCATCGAACTCGATCTTTCTTTTCTCGGCTTCGGCTATTTCCATTTCAATTCGACGTTGTTCAGTCTGTTTTGCTCGCAACAGCTGAAGCTCCTTTTCGGTTTCTCCATAGGCGTTGAAACCTGATTGGACCAGGGAAACAACGCCACCAGCTTCAGCAGATTCCCCCATCCGTTGATCAGCGATCTCCCGCTGTTGCCGGGCCAATTCGACCGCATTCTGGACGATATTTCGCTGCAATTCGGCCGCTCTCAGCGAAAGCTGCGCAGCTTCGAGCCGTGCCAGACTCTCTGCGATCTCCAGCCGAGCTTTGTTCAAGTATTCCAGACGTAACTCGATCTCACAGAATTGCAGACGTTTCGCCTTGAGCATGGCCACGCTATCGTCGCGCTCGCGAATTCGCTCCTCCACGGTTGCTCTGACTTTTTCCTGTTCATGGCGGCGCGCCTCAAACTCCTCTACGGCCGGCTTGAGTGATTGGAAACACTCACGAAACACCGCCACATCCAGAAGAGGTTCGAAAAACTCCTTTGCGGCGCCCGGTTTTGAGTCAAACGGCCACGTCAGACGACCTTGCCGAACGCCAATCAGCTTCCAGAAAAGTTCCGAAAAACGCTTGGGATTGGGTAAACCAAACAACCGACATAGGAAGGCAGAGACTTCCTTGTTACCCTCCGCGCAGTTGCTGCCGTCTTCCACCTGAACAACTTTTGCCTGCCGCTTGCTATCCGGGCCGAGACCCCGCTCAATTCGATACAATTCACCTCGATGACTAAACGTGACGTCGATCTCTGCCGCCCTCTTGCCAGTCCGCAGAAAATAGGTCTCCAGTTGAAAGTTCTCTTCAAAGAGCGGCTCCGTCAGGAAGAGGGCATATCCCAGACTTTCGATAAGTGTCGTTTTGCCATGTCCGTTTTTCCCGGCGATGCGATTCGCTCCGGCTTCGAGAGAGATTGTCACCCCCGCGCCGTCTGGTCCTTCTCCGTACGACTTGATATTTTTGAGGCGCAATGAGCGGACAATCATTCGGAAAGCTCCAGGGTCCGAAGGGCTATCTGATTCGCTGCCGTCCTAGAAATTGAATTCATCACCAGCTCCAAAAGTGGGTTGCGCCCAATTTTTTCTGCCAGCTCAGATCCAGATTTTTCCTGGCGAACGGCCTCTTTCACTTCGTAGCAAAATGCGGAAATCTCATCCTCTAAATGACCAATTTCCCACAAATGTTTGGCGGCTACTACCTCCCGGATCGCGGCTTTCTCAAGCTCTTCCCGAGAAAGACCTTTTGCGGCTAGTTCAATGCCTGCCGCGGATCCGCCGACATCCAGGCCGGCCAGATCGAGTGAGACAGCGAACACCTCGGCCTGTGTCTCGATCTCGCTGGCGATCATTTCCTGATCCAAGGCGAGCCGGTTCAGATTCAGTCGTCCCGTCAGCTTGAGATCAATCACAGATTCTGGCGTGACTTTCTCGGTGCGAATCAATTTCACCGCCTCTTTGATTAGCGAAGCAGCACCCTCCTTCGTCTTATTTCCAAATGGTGAGCAATCAAGTCTGATTCGATGGATCGGACGGCGTGGATTGCTGTGAATCCGAAGGTCGATCGGGTTATGCAGCTGAGTCGGGTCGATCTCCAAAACCGCATAACCCCGTGCCACCGTTGTCCCTCCCGGCTCCCGATCATAAATTGCCTCGCTGACATCGCAGTTTTCCGGTGATCCCGGGTTGCATGCCCAGTCGCCGTAACGCATCGGACGGTGGATGTGTCCCAACGCGAGATAGCGAGTTCTCGCGTTGAGTTCCTCTAAGTCGGACGGTGAGAACCCGCCCCCTTCACCGACAAAGTAGTCGGGGCCGGCGTGCAGAAGGAGAACGTGCATCTGATCGCTCTCCAATCGCGACACCAGTTGGCGGACCTTGAACGGCGTGGCTGCGCCAAGATAGCCGGCACCGACGAAACGAATACCGCCATGATCAATCCAGGATCCCGCTCGACGAACCGGATCCCATCGAGTCAGAATTGGTCCGGTTGCATCAAAGGTGGTCCGCAACAACACCAGAAGATCGTCTTCGGCCAAAAACTGCATCCAGGTGGGTTCTTCGGAGTGAATGAAAGCTCTGTCGTGATTACCTTCGATCGCGATGACCGGAATTCCGTTTGCTTTCAGCCGACCCAGAATCTGTTGGGCCTGACGCAAATGCGGAGGCGCCACGGCCGGCCGGTCAAACAGATCGCCGGCGATCAAAAAAACGTCCGCTCTCTCTTTTATCGCTTTGTCCACTACGTAGCTGAAGGCCGCGGCGAGGTCAGAATCCGGTAATCGTCCTTCCAGCCTTCGGCGACCAAGGTGCACGTCGGCGATATGAAACAATTTCACGAAAGTAAGCCTCTCACCATTGCGAAGCCTGAGAATACCACGAGGAAGCAAGAAGTCAGGAGTTCAGGAATTGCAAACTCCAAAAGCCATCTGTTCACGTGAAAGGATTCTGAGGACATGCGTGAACTTCGAGCCACTCACTCTCAACGCGAACCCGACCTCCCGACCTCCCGACCTCCTGCAACTCCTGCAACTCCTGATTTCCACTACATCACACCTACCGCGACGAAACCTTCGTCCGGAACAAAATGCACCGAGTTGTTCAGCGACCGTCCGAAGGCAGGCACTGAAATCTCGAATTGGTCGTTTTCCATGGCCTTGATTCCGTCGGCGAAACTTAACGTTGCAGTACCAAAAAAGTGAATGTGGAGATCCCCGGGACGGCGGAACTGCGGGTACTTGAAATGGTGATGCTCAAGATTGGCAACCGTGTGGCACATGTTTGCTTCACCGGTCAGGAAAGCTTTTTCCCAGATCGGTCTCCCGTTTCGCAGCACCCGACTGACCCCTTCCAGAGCCTGGGGAACCTCGCCAAGGCGCAGTTCCGGACCGAAGCTGCAGTGACGAAGCTTAGAATGAGCAAGCCACAAATAATTTTGTCGCTCTGTGATGTGATCTGAAAACTCATTGCCCAGCGCAAAACCCAAACGGTAGGGCTTTCGGTCCGGACCGATCAGATAAATTCCGACCAACTCCGGTTCTTCACCGCCATCCAAGGCAAATCCTGGAACAGGAATGGGCGCATAGGGCGCCACGATCGAACTCCCATCCCCTTTATAAAACCATTCCGGTTGGGCGCCGACTTTTCCCGCCTCCGGTTTTCCCCCCTCAAGTCCGAGCTTGAACATCCTCATCGAGTCGGTCAACCCGCCGGCGGGATCGTTCAGCTTTAGATGCATGGAGTCACGGGTTCCGGCACTCCCCAAGTGAGTAAGTCCGGTTCCGGAAACGCAACAGTGCGCAGGATCGGGGTGCGCGATTGGCGGCAGCAGAGATCCTTCATCGATGAGCCCCTGATAAGAAAGCTGTTCGTTCCCTTTCAACGACTGGATCATGTCAGCAACCGATGTTGCTTTCTGGATCGCCCGTTGAGCCAGTTCGTACGTTCCGCCCTGAATTGCAACTATTTGTACTGTTTCCGTATCTTTTACCAGTCCGACACGAATCTGGCCGCTCTGTCGGAATTGAATGAGCCGAATCTCTGGGGCTTGGGCAAAGGTATCCATAAGCGTTGAGCTAAAGTTCTCAGCCAGATTTCGACAGGAAGCAACCTTTCCAGCGTTACTCGACGTAACGGGAAAGACTGCCGGGCATCGATCGCTTGAGGTCTCTCAATTTAGAAGGCTTAGGCCCTCCAAGTCCAGGCTGGGAGTCAAGTTCGACACTCCCATCTAAGCTGCTTTCCAGCTCCAGCAAAAGGCTGAAGAGGCTTTCATCGGACCCTTTGGGGTCAGACTTTCGCCGGCTAACTAGTTCAGTGCCGTAAATGAAGTCATCCCACCGGGTAGCTTTCATCAGCGTTTCCTTCGCAAAGCCCAACCATACACTGGTCTTCTCCCTTCCGCACTCAGTACTTGACCTGAGTGACTCATCGGGGAGCTTTTGCAGAACCGGGTCAGCGTGGGCACGCAGCCGAAGCGTCTCGCTTTGCTTCTTCGTCAGGCCTGAGCAGGCGGTAGAAACACAGGTTAGAAGCCTGTGCTACGTTTAAACCATGAGGGTTCGCTTACTGCTGGTATTCGCAATCGCTGCTTTAAGCATCCGTTCATCGCTTTCAGAAGAGCCAGGCACCCGGCAACGACGCATCGCTTTTGATCGAAACTCGACAATTTGGACCGCGAATCTTGATGGGACCAAATCGCGGAAGTTAATCAAAGGCGCCGATCCTTGCATCTCTCCGGACGGGACGAGAGTTGCCTTCACGATTTCGCCCCCGGAGGCGAAGGATGCCGTGCGTTATATCGCTGTAACCGAGATAGCCACAGGCACGATGAAGATATTCAAGGAGACGCCAAGCAATAATTGCTTTGGACCGATCTGGTCTCCGGACGGCTCGGAGATCTTGTTTGAGATCTTTGTCAGCAGCCATTGGCGCCTTGGCTTGATCAACGCGGACGGGAGCAATTTTCGATTCTTTAAAACCCCAGATCGGGATCAAGGGTGGTTTTCGACATGCTGGGCACCAGACGGCAAGTCGATTTTCTGCCAGGATCTGGAAATGATCTGTCGCTTTGGCATGGACGGCGAGTTGTTAGAATCGTGGGAAATAAGCAAGATCGTTCCAGGGAGTCAAATGGACAGTTCCGAACGTTTAAGCGTCTCCCAGGACGGCAAGAGATTGCTGATGGACGTTGGCATGGACGAAGAAGAGGCGCCGAAGGATTGGGAAGGCCCGCCACCGGCAATCTGGCTCTTCGATCTCCCTTCTGGGAAAGCGACGCGACTCACACCTAAAAAATCTTACGCTTCGGCTTCCTGCTGGCTGAATGACTCTGAATTTCTGCTCGTCGATGCGGACCAAAATGGGAAGTTGAATTCGATCTATCGTGCCTCGGTGGCCGGTGGAACGCCACGGGTGATAATCAAGGATGCAGCCAATCCCACTCTATCCGCAACGCCCCCCTGAGAAGCACCTCGCGTCGTCCACTTTCGTCCTCGTATGCCCATGGGCCAAAGTTTAATCTGAGTTCTCAATGAATTGGCAAAACAGAATAGGCCACCAGAATATTCTCCCGACGGACTGGCCGCACGGGTGCCTCGTCGGGCGAGTGTGGCGTCCCGACGTTCAAGGGCCGTCTGTTGTCGTCGTCCGCGACGGTGCGCTGCTCGACATTACCGACACATTTCCGACAATGCGAGACTTGTGCGAAGCTCAGAAACCGGCTGCGAGCGTCGGAGCACTTGCCGGGGAGCCGGTAGGTACGCTCGATGAACTTCTGCTGAATTCTCCGCCTGATCAGCGCGATGCCCGCAGAGCCTGGTTGCTTGCGCCAATCGACTTGCAGGCGATCAAAGCTGCGGGAGTGACCTTTGCCGTGAGCTTGCTTGAACGCGTGATCGAAGAGCAGGCTCGCGGTAATCCGCAGGAATCTTCCTCAATTCGAAATGAAATCGTCTCATCGGTTGGCCAGGCATTGGACAAGTTAAAACCAGGGAGTCAGCAAGCTGCCGCGCTAAAGGAACTCTTGATAAAAAAAGGACTTTGGTCTCAGTACCTGGAAGTTGGGATCGGACCAGACGCCGAGCTTTTTACCAAGGCCCAGCCGATGTCGGCTGTCGGTTACGGCCATGATGCTGGATTTCATCCGATATCGTCTTGGAACAATCCCGAGCCTGAAGTGGTCCTCATTGTTTCGAGCGGCGGCGAGATCAAAGGAGCCTCGCTTGGTAACGATGTCAATCTTCGGGATATCGAAGGCCGATCCGCGCTGCTTCTCGGCAAGGCCAAAGATAACAATGCCAGCTGCGCCATAGGGCCGTTCATCCGACTCTTCGACGAAACTTTCTCACTCGACGACGTCCGGAAAATGGAAGTTCACATGACGATTGATGGCGACGAGGGATTTCATCTTCATGCAGTCTCTTCATTGTCCCGTATCAGCAGGGATCCGAGCGACCTCGTCGCGCAGATGATCGGACCGCATCATCAATATCCGGATGGGGTCGTCCTTTTTCTTGGCACCATGTTCGCACCCACAGAAGATCGTGACGTGCCCGGGAAAGGATTCAGTCATAAAATCGGCGATATCGTGCAGATTAAATCGGAAAAACTCGGCGTTCTCACCAATCGGATGCGTCACTCCACCGATTGCGAACCCTGGAACTTCGGAGCGGCTCAACTGATGCGGAGCCTCGCGCGGCGCCGATTGATTTGAGACCCGATATGCCAACAGGCTGGCCCCTCCTTTACGGTTGCGGCTTCGACGGGCTCTGGAATCCGTGCAATCTGTACTTTATCTCCTATGCCAAGACAACTTGAGAAGATCGTCGAAACCGCTTCGGGCTACCAGAACCCGGGACCCGAAGTTCTCGCTGGATTTTTGGAGCGAATTGGAGACCTGATAATCGCCGCCGGCGATAATTTGATTTCAACATGTGCCGAGGAGACTGCTCTTTCTGTCGATCGCCTCACCGGCGAGAGAGGGCGTACCGTTAACCAGCTCAAGATGTTCGCCGATCGTGTTCGTGAAGGTTCTTGGGTGGATGTTCGGATCGATACGGCACTTCCAGACAGAAAACCGCTCCCAAGACCCGATCTTCGCCGGATGCTCATTCCAGTGGGCCCGGTAGCAGTCTTCGGCGCCAGCAACTTTCCGCTGGCATTCTCGGTTGCGGGCGGCGACACCGCCTCGGCACTGGCTGCGGGTTGCCCAGTCGTGGTGAAACCTCACCCTGGCCATCCTAAGACTTCCGCGCTGGTGGCAGCTGCCATTATGAATGCGGCCGAGGAGTGCCGAATGCCGGAAGGCGTATTTGCCATGGTCGATGAGAACAGCGTGGAAATCGGTCTTGAGCTGGTTCGCCACCCTTTCATCAAGGCGGTCGCATTCACTGGGTCGACCAAGGCAGGGCGAGCACTCTTCGACGCGGCAAATTCGCGTCCAGAACCGATACCGGTTTTTGCGGAAATGGGAAGTCTGAACCCATTGTTTATCCTCCCGGGCGCCCTCGAAAAGCGATGGGAAGCAATTGCCAGGGCATTGACCGGTTCGGTCTCCTTAGGAACAGGCCAATTCTGCACTAAACCGGGATTGATATTCGCGCAGCGGTCAGAGGCCTTCGCCCATTTTGCTTCACGATTAGGTGAGGAACTTTCCCAAGTGCCAAAAAGCCGCATGCTCAACGAGGCAATTTCGAAACGTTTCACAGAATCACTCTCGAAGGCAAAGAAGTATCTCCGAGCAGAAGGCGGAGCCTATTTGTTAGTGACCAATGGAGAGCAGTTCAGAAAGGATGGAACTCTGCATGAGGAAATTTTCGGACCTGCGACTTTGTTAATCGAATGTCAAGATGCGGACGAATTGATCCAACTGGCGGGCGAGCTTGACGGCCAGCTAACAGCCACAATTCACGCCGACCCGCAGGACAATGCCTTGAGCGTACTTTTGCTGCGGGTGTTAAAGGAAAAGGCAGGTCGCGTGGTCTGGAACAGTTATCCGACCGGCGTGGAGGTTTCACCCTCCATGCAGCATGGAGGTCCCTATCCGGCAACGACAGACAGCAGATTCACCTCTGTCGGTACCGCGGCGATTCAGCGATTTGCCAGGCCGGTTTGTTATCAGGGACTGCCGCTGGAGTTGTTACCGAGGGAGTTACAAAACGTCAACCCTCGCAAGATCTGGCGGATGATTAACGGCACGTTGACCAAGAATGATGTCACGCCGCTTTGATCCGCCTCTTCTGATCAGGTTTGCCTGGAGCAGCCTTCAGCCTTGCCAGGCATCTGATCCCTCCCTAATCTAGCCGCTCCGTCATGCCCTCTACTCCCGAAAAATCGCTAGGACCCTGGGCTCTCCTTTTGCTGATACCCTTCGTCGCCTTGCTCTGGGTTCCCTTCTACAACTCGATCGAGCCTGTCTTGTTCGGATTCCCGTTCTTTTATTGGTACCAGTTTCTCTGGGTTCCCATTACGTCTCTCTTGATTTACATCGTCTATTTGAAGTCTCGGTGAATCCGACAATGATTGATTGGACGGCTACCGCAGTCTTCCTTTTTTGTTTTCTGCTGGTGACGGTCCTTGGCTTTGTGGCCGCGAAGTGGAAGGCAGGCGACCTCAATCTGCTGCATGAATGGGGACTCGGCGGTCGCCGGTTCGGCCCGGTGATCACCTGGTTCTTGATCGGTGGCGACTTTTACACTGCCTACACCGTCATCGCGGTCCCGGCGCTGGTTTATTCGGTCGGCGCCTACGGATTTTTCGCACTCCCATACACGATTATCGTCTATCCGCTGGTCTTCACGATGATGCCACGTTTTTGGAGAATCTGTCACGAAAACAACCATGTGACCGCCGCAGATTTCATCCAGGATCGCTACGCCAGCAAAACGCTCGCGCTGGCAGTTGCCATCACAGGCCTCATTGCCACGATGCCCTATATTGCTCTTCAGCTAATCGGGATGCAAGTGGTCATCGCTCGACTCGGTTTCGGCGGTATTTCATTGCCCGGCGCAAGTCAGTTAGCTCCTCAATTTGCCTGGCTCGATACAGCCCTGAGAGACCTTCCTCTCATTTTCTCCTTCCTCATTCTCGCTGTTTACACCTATACCAGCGGCTTGCGAGCGCCAGCGATGATTTCATTTGTAAAAGACGTTATGATTTATATCGTGGTGATCGCGGCAGTGACCATCGTCCCGCTTCATCTGGGCGGTTATGGTGCCATCTTTGAGGCCGCGCAGAAGCTCTTAAACGCCAGGGGTAACGCCGCCGGATTAACTCTTAAGCCGGCCCAGATGCTTCCATTTGCGTCATTGGCCTTTGGGTCTGCCCTGGCTGCCTTCATGTATCCGCACACCATGACCGGAGTTCTGAGCTCTTCCAGTGCCGACACAGTCCGCAAGAATGCGATCCTTTTGCCAATCTACACCCTTCTCCTGGGATTGATCGCATTGATGGGCTACATGGCCCTCGCAGCCGGGATCAAGCTCGAGAAACCGACAGGCGTGGTGCCTGCCCTTTTTGCTCAGATCTTCCCCTCTTGGTTCGCCGGATTCAGTTTTGCCGCAATCGTCATCGGTGCGCTCGTTCCGGCAGCCATTATGTCGATCGGCGCAGCGAACCTTTTTACCCGCAATATCTGGAAGGCTTTCATTAATCCTGGTATCTCTGCCGCAGCAGAGTCAGCGATTGCGAAACTCGTTTCTCTGGGTGTAAAACTCGGCGCGTTGATCTTCATTGTTTTTCTTCCTACGCAGTACGCCATTGATCTCCAACTTCTTGGCGGCGTCTGGATCCTGCAGATTTTCCCGGCAGTGGTGTTCGGACTGTACCGGACGCAGTTTCGGGCGCCGGGGCTGCTGGCGGGCTGGTTCGCCGGGATAACTATCGGCACATGGATGACAGAAGCCGTCCAGCTAAAACCGGTATTCCCATTCCAATTTGCCGGACAAACTTATCTCATTTACATCGGTTTGGTCGCGCTCACGGCAAATATCGTGATCAGTTATGGCGGCTCATTGATCATAAATGCTAGTTCGAAAATGTCGCGCCGAAAGCTCTGAGCCAAGGTAGGCGAACCGTAATGCTGACGAACGCCCTCTCCTAACCCCGAAACCTAAACAAGAATATCGAGAACAGGAACGTTTTCTTCGATTGATAATCAGATGATGACCAGGTCTGTCCCAGGCAACTCCTGGATCAGCTCATCGTGGAGAGCACGGCCAAACAACCGCAGACTTTTTTTGCCCGAACGTCCGATCACGACATGGGTAATGCCATATTCCTTCGCAAAAGAGATCAACGCCTGGGCCACGTTTTCGTGTTTCAGCGAGATCACTAGCCCTCCCATTTTTTGCGCCGCTTCGAGAGTATCAGCAACTTGGCGTTGAACTGTTGCGTCGATTTTAACCGCCGATTCGTTAGGTGTCCGAACGTAGACGGCGTACCATTGCGCATTTAACTGGGCGGCAAGACGCGCGGTCTTCCGTAGCAATCGCCCGGGATCAGGCCCTCGGCTGCTGATGGCAACCATCACCTGACCGAGACCGCCGACATTGCTCTCCGTTTCGGCTCCTTCACGGTTTCTGCGATCCAGGATATTCGCTGTCTCGCTCAGCGTCATCTCGCGAAGTCTAGATAAATTCTTCGAGGTAAAAAAATTCGCCAGCGCCGCCTCGATTCTCTCCTGGGGGTAAATCTTGCCGGCCTGAAGCCTCTCGAGAAGATCTTCCGCCGGCAAATCAATGTTTACGATCTGGTCTGCCTGCGTGATTATCTCGTCCGGGACACGCTCCTTGACCCTGACGCCAGTCACGTCTTCGACGATGTTATAAAGCGATTCAAAATGTTGAATGTTAACCGTAGCTATGACGTTGATCCCAGCCCGGAGCAAATCCTGCACATCCTCATAACGCTTACGATTCCGGCTTTGCGGCGCATTGGTATGGGCAAGCTCGTCGACCAGAGCAATCGTCGGTTTCCTTTCAAGAACAGCGTCGAGATCCATCTCTTTCAAACTGATTCCGTGATATTTCGCTACCAGAGGTGGAACAATTTCCAGCTCGCCGATCTGCGCGGTGGTTTCGGGACGATCGTGAGGTTCGACATATCCGATCACCACATCCACGCCCTGTTTGCGGAGACGATTCCCTTCGAGCAACATTTGGTAAGTTTTACCAACTCCCGGACAAGGCCCAAGATAGATCTTCAGTTTACCGAGCTGCTGCCGGCGGATGATCGCTAAAAAGTCATCCGGCGTCGGCTTCAGAGTATGACTATCAGCAACTGACATAGGATCTGCTAACTAACTAAAGGTTGATTGTACAGTGCGTAGATTAAAAAGTGCGGCCCGGTCGGCGCCAAAAACCGACCAGACCGCAGAAGCCGACGGCACTCAAGCTCGAGTCTATTGTTTTTTTGCCGCTAAGGTCTCCTTGGGGGTGAGCGCGTCAAGGGCCAGGTTCACCTTTAAGACGTTTACCCCGGCCTCTCCACCAATGCCGAGTAGAGGGCGGTCGGTCGCTTTATTGACTTCAGCACGAACGGCGTCTTCACTCAGGCTTCGCTCCTTGGCGACACGCGGGATCTGCATTTGCGCATTTTGAAGACTAATATGAGGGTCCAGTCCGCTTCCTGAAGCCGTCACGGCGTCAGCGGGGACGATGGCGTCGGCGGCCAGACTATTTTCTTGCCGATATTGAGCGACATTCGCTTTGATTCCATCTATTAACTTCTGCGAAGTCGGTCCCAGGTTTGAACCACCAGAGCTTGTCGCATCATAACCTGTTCCTGCGGCAGACGATCTTGGGTGAAAATACCTGGCTCCGCTGAACCCCTGAGCTAGCAACTCTGAGCCGACGATCTGGCCATTGTTCTCCACCAGGCTGCCATTTGCCTGACGGGAGAATAAAGCCTGCCCCACTCCCCAGATTAAGACGGGATAGAAACCGCTGACGACCACGCAAAGGACAACTGTTGCGGCGACGGATGTCCAGAGTTGTTGAAGAAATGTTTTCATAGAGAGGGTTTCTTGTCGTTAGGCGAGACCAATGGTGGTGATAATCATGTCAATTAATTTGATGCCGATGAACGGCAGCAGGATTCCTCCCAAGCCATAAATCAGGAGGTTTCGCGCCAGAATTTTGGCGGCGCCAAGCGGCCGGAATTTAACTCCTTTTAAAGCGAGAGGAACCAGAGCGATAATGATCACTGCATTGAAGATGACGGCGCTCAGAATGGCACTTTCCGGCGATTTGAGAAACATGATGTTGAGCGGAGAGATCTGTGGGAACACCCCAATCAGCATGGCCGGCAAAATCGCGAAGTATTTTGCGACGTCATTCGCGATACTGAAGGTAGTGAGCGCACCGCGGGTGATCAGTAACTGCTTTCCGATCTCAACAATTTCGATCAACTTGGTTGGATTCGAATCGAGATCGACCATATTCCCGGCTTCCTTCGCCGCTTGCGTCCCGGTGTTCATTGCCACACCAACATCGGCTTGAGCCAGCGCGGGAGCATCGTTTGTCCCATCACCCGTCATGGCGACCAGGTGACCGGTTTGTTGTTCTTTGCGACAAAGTGCGAGCTTGTCTTCCGGCTTTGCCTCAGCCAGGAAGTCATCCACCCCCGCCTCCTTCGCTATCGCGGCAGCGGTCAACGGGTTGTCCCCGGTAATCATCACGGTCCGGATTCCCATCGCCCGGAACCGCTCAAACCGGTCTGCCAGTCCCCCCTTCACGATATCTTTGAGCTGGATCGTACCAAGAACGATATCTCGTGTTGCGACCACTAAGGGCGTGCCGCCGGAATTGGAGATCGCCTTAACATCTTTTTCTACCGGGACAGGCATCTTCCCGCCAACATACCCACGGATTGCATCCGCAGACCCTTTCCGGTAGCTCAAACCGTCCAGATCGACACCGCTCATCCGGGTCTGAGCGGTAAAAGGTACGAAAGTCACTTTGGGCATTTCGCTGAATTCCCGAGCCCGGATGCCAAAGTTTTTCGCCAGGACGACCACAGATCGACCCTCGGGCGTTTCGTCGGCCAGGGAAGCCAGCTGAGCAGCATCCGCCAATTGCTCTTTAGTCACGCCAGGAGCGGGCAGAAAATCAGTCGCTTGCCGGTTGCCAATGGTAATGGTGCCCGTCTTGTCCAGAAACAGCACATCGACGTCTCCAGCCGCCTCCACGGAACGGCCGCTCATGGCGAGAACGTTTTTCTGAACCAAGCGATCGATTCCGGCAATGCCAATCGCGCTGAGCAATCCACCGATGGTTGTCGGTATTAAACAGACCAACAGGGCGACCAGCACCGGAATAGCAAAGTCGACCGACGAAGCGATGCCAAAAGCCTTCAACGACATCATGGCGATCAGAAAGATCAGCGTCAGCGCCGACAACAGGATAGTTAGAGCAATCTCGTTTGGAGTTTTTTGCCGCGACGCGCCCTCGACCAGAGTGATCATTCGATCCAGGAAGGTCTCACCCGGGTTCGAAGTAATTTGAATCTTGATGATGTCAGAGAGAACTTTCGTGCCGCCGGTTACCGCACTTCGATCGCCACCAGACTCGCGGATCACCGGAGCTGATTCACCCGTGATCGCCGACTCATCGACAGTCGCGGCCCCCTCAATAACTTCGCCATCCCCTGGAATTAGTTCGCCGGCCTTAACCACCACGACGTCCCCTTTCCGAAGCAAGTTAGCCGCAATTTTATCGACGGTTCCGTCCGACTTCAGCCGATTGGCAAACGTGTCTGTGCGGGTTGCCCGCAAAGCTTTAGCCTGGGCCTTGCCGCGGCCTTCGGCCATCGCTTCGGCAAAGTTTGCAAACAGGACCGTAAACCAAAGCCAGAGCGCTATTTGGAGCTGGAACGCGAAATGAGTACCATGCCCGGTGACCAGCAGTACGGTCGTGATCATAGCTCCGACCTCGGTGACAAACATCACCGGATTCCTGGCCAGGCTGATCGGGTTTAGCTTTTTGAATGAATCTCCGATGGCCGGCATGATGATTGCCGGATCAAAAATTGAATGAGCTTTTGCAGCCATAGTAAAATAAACAGGTTCTGTGTCAGTTGTTAGGTTTCCGTGCTCAAAACAGCTTTCCGTTCAGCATCAGGAAATGCTCCAGAATCGGGGTGAGGGTCAGCGCCGGAAGGAAGGTCAAAGCACCAACCAGCAGGATCGTTCCGATGAGCAGAGTCACGAACAACCCGCCGGTTACGGGAAATGTCCCCGCTCCGGTCGCGACCATTTTTTTGCGGCCTAGTGAACCCGCCAGAGCCATCACCGGCACGATCATTCCAAACCGGCCAATAATCGTGGCGAAAGCCAGGGTAACATCGTAGTGAGGATCGCCATTTGTTGGGTTCGCCGTCAGCCCGGCAAAGGCGCTTCCGTTATTTCCGGTACAGGAGCTATAAGCATAAAAAATCTCGCTCAGACCATGGGGGCCGCCGTTGTTAGTTCCTGCCTGGCCCCATGGCGTCAGGGCTGCCCAGCCAGAAAACCCTAGGATCGAAAATGCCATCAGCAGAATCGCGATAGAAGCAACTTTGACATCGAAGGATTCGATCTTTTTTCCGAGATATTCCGGCGTGCGACCGACCATCAGCCCGGCGATGAAGACCGCCAGCACGATAAATACGATCATTCCATAGAGACCCGAGCCCACTCCGCCAAAGACGATTTCTCCCAGTTGGATATTGAAAAGCGGTACCAACCCGCCGAGAGGGGTGAAAGAGTCGTGCATCGCATTGACGGCCCCGCACGAAGCATCGGTGGTTATGGTAGCAAATAATGCGGAGTCAAAGATGCCGAATCGAACTTCCTTACCTTCCATGTTACCACCGGCATGATCCACTCCCAGTTGATGTACGATCGGATTTCCGGCAGCCTCGGCTCCCCAGCAAACAATGGCTCCGGCGACGAAGAGAATCGCCATCGCGGCCCAGACGGTCCATCCATGTCTCTGATTTCTGACCATTCTCCCGAGGTAGTAGGTTAACGCGCTGGGAATCGCAAAAATCGAGAGCATCTGAATAAAATTCGAGAGCGGGGTCGGATTCTCGAAGGGATGCGCGGCGTTCGCATTGGTATATCCACCACCGTTGGTTCCCAGCATCTTGATCGCCATTTGAGAGGCGATTGGACCTTCTACAATGCTCTGCGAATCTATTTTTTGATCGACCATGACCGGATTCCCCTTCTGGTCTTTGACCGGGTTTCCAGCGTCGTCTTTCTTCTGGACCTGGACGGTTTGCACTTCGACGACTTTTGCCGTGTCGTAGGGTTTAAAATTCTGTGGAACACCCTGGGCAACCAGGAAAAGGGCGTAAACAACGGAGATCGGAACCAGGAGATAGTAGTTGATACGGACCAGATCGACCCAGAAATTCCCAAGGGTCTTGCTGGAATGCCGGGTGATTCCGCGGACCACCGCCGCGGCGATTGCGATGCCGACGGCGGCCGAGAAAAAGTTATGCGAGGCCAAGGCTAGCATCTGCGACAAATAACTCATCGTCGATTCACCACCATAACTCTGCCAGTTCGTGTTAGTGGTGAAGCTCCAAGCGGTATTAAAAGCGAGGTGGTCTGTCACCCCGGCCTGACCCTGCGGGTTGAGGGGCAGGAAGTTCTGAAACCGGAGAATCACGTAGGTGAGGAGCATGGTAACCAGCTGAAAAATCAGCATCGCGATGGTGTAAAGGATCCAGCTCTGCTCTTTTTCGGGTTTCACTCCCATGATTCGGTAAGTTAACCGTTCAAATGGTTTGATCACTGGATCCAGGAATGTCTTCCCATTGGTGTCCAGTACCTGGAAAAGGTAAATACCAAGAGGCCTGGTGATCAGAATGAGTGCCACCAGAAACAATACTAGCTGGAGCCAACCTGATATATTCATATGTTAATTTTAATGGTTTGCCAAAAGCGAAAATTAAAACTTCTCCGGCCGCAGAATAGTGACCAGAAGGTAGATAATGAGGCCGATGGAGACGAGGCCGACGATAATGTTTTCCATAACTCAGGCGGTATTTATATTTTACTGCAGGACCAGGTAAAGAGGATCAGGATTCCAGCGCTCAGAATGCTTACGGTGATGTAGATAATGTCAGTCATATGATTTATTAAATGGCTCTCGTGCAAACAGAGTTCCTCTGCGTTTCCTCGCGGTCACGCTCCTCCTAAATTAACCGGTTCCGAACTGGAACCGAAGTTTTGCACCTCAAAAAGCCGGCGCATATTCTGTTGAGCCGGCTCATAATTCTTATCTAACTTGATCGCCTGGCCATAATACTTCTTGGCTTTGTCGACGTCGTCGAGCATCTCCGCCAGCACGCCTGCGAGATTGAAAGCTTCGACTGACCTGGTGTTCAACTCCAAGGCCTTGACCAAATGTATTCGAGCCATGGCAAACGATCTTAAATTTAAACATCGTTTGGCGGCGACGATGTGGGAGTTAAAACTTTCCGCCGGATGTTCCTTCTGCGGTGCATGCCTTTTTAGAATCTCCGCGACGATGCGGCGAAGGTCTTCAGGCCGGAGAGGTTTCTGGAGAAAGTCGATCGCCCCCAATTTCATCGCCTGCACGGCATGCGGAACATCGCTGTAGGCTGTGACAATCATCGCCGGAACCGTGATTCCGACCTCTCGCATCTTCGCCAGTAACTCCAGACCGTCCATCGCCGGCATGCGCATATCGAGAATCGCCAGAGCAAACGATCGCCCCAGAAGTTCTTCCAGCGCGCGTTCCGCCGACGCAGCTTCGAAAACCTGGTAGCCCTCCGTTTCGAGCGTGATCCGATAGTTCAACCGCACATTTGGCTCGTCATCGACGATCAAAATTTGGGCACTCATGTTGTTCCTCCTTTGCTGATGGTTCTCACTCCAGGGAGATCGAAGTAAAATTCGCTCCCCTCGCCCGGCGTGCTGTGAAGCCCGATGCTTCCGCCGTGCGACATGACGATCTCCTTGGCGATGGCCAAGCCGAGCCCGACACCATTCGATTCTTCGGTTCCGGGGATGCGGAAGAACCTTTCAAAAACGCGTTGCTGGAACTCCTTCGGAATGCCCGGTCCGCGGTCGATCACCGAGAAACGAACCATTTTCCCAGCTGTTTTCACCGCCAAAACAACGTCTTCACCCGCCTTGGAGAACCTTGCGGCGTTGGAAACAAAATTGGAAAATACGTGATTGATCTGACGGGAATCGACTGTCACGTCGGGCAGATCAGACTCCACCTCCGCGACCAATCGCGAGTCGTGCGCTTCCACCAGCGAACGCAGGTCAGGAAGGGCGTCGTCGATCAGGGCTCGCGGTGAAACTACCTCAAGCCGCTGGCGGGTTTGACCGGATTCCAGCCTTGCTAAATCCAGCAGATCATTGATCATCCGCAAAAGGCGTTCCGAGTCTTCCCGAGCCGCCAATAATAATTCCAACTGTTTTGCAGTGAGGGGACCAATTCGCTCCTCCAGCAACAAGTGGAGTCCCATGCGAATACTGGTCAGCGGCGTCTTCAGCTCGTGGCTGACCGTGGAGACGAGGTTCGTTTTCACCTCGTCCAGGAGACGAAACCGAGTGACATCCTGGAGAATCAATGCCGCGCCGAACATGTTTCCTGACTCGTCGCGCATCCCGATTACCCTGGGCAAGAGAAAGGCCTCATGATCGTCAAGCCGCACCGGGATTGCCTTTTCAAAACTGGTCGGCACATTGTCCGGGGCTCCCTTTAACACCTTTCCTACCTCTTCCTGAATCGCCAGCGGAAGTCCATGGTCGCCGTTCAACTTCTGGAGGAGCTTTCCGGCCGCCGGATTAGCAAAATTGATTTTGCCGTCCATTGAGAGCGCCAGGATGGAGTCGGGAAATGCCGAAAAAGTAATTTCCGTCAGGTGCCGCGCTTGCGATAACTGGTCAGTGGTGGTCTGACGATAGACTCGCAGTCTTGCCGCAAGTTTATTAAATGCGTCGGCGAGCTGTCCGAGTTCGTCGCGAGACTCCACCGGGACTACTTGATCGAGCTTACCTTCACCCAGCTCTTTAGAAACCGCGGTCAATGTCTGAATCGGCTTGAGAATGGCACGCTGCAATCCGTACCCCAGCGAGATTGCCAGGCCGACACCAAAGACCAGGACAAAAACCATCGCATGGGTCGAACCGGCGCTCAGAGTCTTTGCGCGAGTGTTCGCCTGCACCATGTTTTCCTGGTTCAGGCGGATGATATCCTGGGCGTTGTTTTTTATCTCGGTGAACAACGGCAAAAGCTCAGCAAAATACATCTTGCGCCGAGCCTCTGGATCGGGTGTGTCCCAGAAGGTTTGCGCCAGCGATAGATAGCGGCTTTCGGATTCCTGGATTTGCCGGGCAATCTCTCCTTCCCCTGGAACCGTAATGTTATGGAGTTCCTTCTGGAGGCTCTTTTGGAAGATGGGAGCATTTTCGTTGAAAAGATCGCGCCCTCTTCGTTCTTCCGCAGCCGTGGCAAATGAAAGCCCCGAATCCATCCGCTCAGCACTCTCCTTCATCTGCTGGCCAGCCAGGACGCTCTCGTAATTTTCCTTGAGAATCACATCGATCGAACCGCCGAGCCGGTTGAACAAAAAGACCGCATACAAAACGACTCCCAGGAAAAGAATGAGAATCGGGCAGAGCCAAAGAAGGATTCGCCTCTTCATAACAGCGACCTTGTTGAATGCCAGAAAGTCAGAGCGAATCTGCTCAGCCCCTCAGAAAGTCCGCGGCCAGAATTCCTCGAATCCGCAGAACTGCCCATATTTAGCCCAACGCTTTGCATCCTGATGTTCACTTGCCGGCTGTTCACTTAAGCGTGAGCCGTGCCACGAAGCGGAAAATCTTTAAGGTGACTGATTATCAGCTACTTACGGCACGAAAGTTGGGGTCGGAGAAGCGGCGGGACTCGCACCACGCGAGTTTCCATTGGAAAATGGCTCGCATTTTGCGAGTCGCTTCTAACTATTCTGGAGGCCCGGATAAGCGATAAATCGATCTATCGCGTGAAAGGTAACGTGGCATATTTACCTCTCCCTGATCCTGCTGAATATATTCAGGAGGCTAGCCAACCACGAACGAAACAATTCGATGGAACGAAAAAAAGCGACAGATTTTGCCCCGGAGCTGTTGAACATATTTGATCGTTACGTTCACGGCGAAATCAGCCGCCGCGAATTTCTGGATTCCGCGAAGAAGTACGCCATCGGGGGCCTGACGGCGATGGCCATTTGGGAAAGCCTCCGGCCAAATTACGCCTTGGCCCAGCAAATCGCCAAGGATGACAAGCGAGTTCTTTCGGAATATGTGACCGTATCGTCGCCTCAGGGCAACACAAATATTCGAGGATATTTCGCTCGTCCCGCGAACTCCAGGGAAAAGTTGCCTGGAGTGCTGGTGATACACGAGAACCGTGGTCTGAACCCCTATATTGAAGATGTAGCTCGGCGTTTGGCAGCCTCGAATTTTCTGGCCTTAGCGCCCGATGGACTCACCTCGGTTGGCGGATACCCTGGCGATGAAGAGAAAGCAGCGGCCCTTTTCAAAACGGTCGACGAGAAGAAAATGTTTGAGGACTTTGTCGCCTCGGCTGCCTGGCTGAAAGCGCAGCCGGAATGCACCGGCAAGATCGGCGCTGTCGGCTTCTGTTTTGGCGGAACGACCGTCAACAATCTTGCGGTGAGACTTTCGGACCTGGGAGCGGCTGTTTCTTTCTATGGTCGTCAACCCAGTTCCGGCGACGTGGCCAAGATCAAGGCGCCTCTGCTGCTTCACTATGGATCGCTGGACACGCGGATCACGGATGGATGGCCGGCTTACGAGGCGGCGCTCAAAACCAATCACGCGACCTATACCGGGTATGTCTACGAAGGCGCGAATCATGGTTTCCATAACGATACAACGCCCCGCTATGACGAAGCAGCTGCCAAGCTGGCCTGGCAACGGACCCTCGATTTTTTCAACAAATATCTACGGAGCTGACTATCCATCACCACTGGAAATTGACCATTCGATCTTCTTCGGTAGTCGGAACCTTGCTCACAGCGGCACTTGTTCTGCTTGGTGCCAAAAGCTCCTCCGCCGTTGAGCCACTGAAGGCGCTCGTCTCAACGACTGTCGAGGTTCCTTTACCGCTTCGGAACGATCCTTTTGATCAGAACCGTGTGCTGATGGTACCGCCAGGGTTTAAGATTTCGGTCATTACCCGCATTCAAGGAGCAAGATTCATCATGCCCCTCTCGACCGGCGAGATTCTCGTGGCGCAACCAGGGCTTGGAAGCATTTTGCTCGTTCGGCCTCAAGCCGATGGAACGGGGGGCGTTTCCACCTTAATCGAAGACTTGCAGAATCCGCAGGGGATGGCGCTCCATACAATCGACGATAGGCTCTACCTCTATGTTGGCGAATCAAATCAAGTCAGCCGCTACCTTATTGCGCCCGGCGCAGCGAGCGTGAGCGATCGGACGGTGATCGTCCCCAATTTGCCAGACAGCAGCAGTCCGGAGTTGCGCGGACCCTACCGCCATTGGCTGAAGAATCTCGTTATCGGTCCAGACAATAAGCTCTACGTTGATATCGCCTCCTCGACCAATGCAGATCCTATAGATACAACTAGCAATCCCGTTCGCTGTGCTATCTACCAGTACGACCTCGATGGCAGCAATGGGAAAATCTTCGCCCGCGGGATCCGCAATGCTGAAGGGCTGGCATTCGCCCCGGATACGAATGAGCTTTGGGCTGCGGTCAACGAAACCGATGACATTCTCTATCCGTTCCGCAACAGCTGGCAAGGCAGCGGATCGATCGACTATGGGAAATTGATCAGCTCCTACATTGAGGACCATCCACCTGACGAATTTATTCACGTGAGGGAGGGCGCGAATTACGGTTGGCCATTTGCAAACCCGAATCCAGACACTTCAAATGGGCTCGACAACATGCCTTTAGCTCCCAATTACGAAACGAACCCGGATTGGAGCAAGTACCCGGAGAGTATGTTTACGCGGATCGATAAAGGGATTCAGGCCCACTCAGCGGTTCTAGGAATCGCTTTTCTGCAGGACAGCAAAGTTCCCAAGCCGTTCCACGACGGGATCGCGCTCGCCCTGCACGGATCCTGGGACCGCAGCCGCAAGACGGGATACAAGGTAATCTTTTTCCCGTGGCAGGACGGTCGGCCTGGACCACAGATTGATCTTGTGACCGGGTGGCTCGACGATCAGTCACAGAGCTACTGGGGGCGACCGGTCGACGTCAAGCCGGCCAACGACGGCTCAGTGCTGATCTCCGATGATTCCAGTGGAACGATTTATCGCTTGGCGCCACTCGGTGGTCGGTAGGGATAAGTTCTTGCCCACATCTAAGGTTCCGATGGCGGCGCTGGTCCTCAAAAAAAAGCCTCTTTCGCTTGCCATTGACTTTGTGGCCAGCCAAATAGTACTTGTAGGCCTTGTTTCCGTTGTCCGGGACTACGCGCAATTGTCGGCCTGACATCCGCTTGGTCTTCGAAAATTGGCAACGTGAGACAGAACAGAAACGGTAGAAAGCCAGCGAATCAAGTCTGGAAGCCTGATTCGGCGGGGTAGCCAAGTGGTAAGGCCGCGGTCTGCAAAACCGCTATTCACGGGTTCGATTCCCGTCCCCGCCTCTCTAGGAATCGAAGACGATAACGATACGATAACGTTACCGGGCGCATTTTCGCCTGTTTCGCCTCGAAGATACATACTCGTTCAGGTCCGCCTTCGTGAATCGGTACTCGGAAGCGACCTGGATAAAGGTAATCGCCTTCCGACGACAAAGACGGCGCAAAGTCTTTCCAGAGATCGCAAGAAACGCGGCTGCTTCCTCGGTCGATAAAAGCGATCCCGGGGGCTTTTCCGGCCCCGGGGCGGCCACCGGCTTAAAGAACGTCAAGGTCGGCTGCACGACGACTTGGAATGGTAGCGGTACACCGTCAGACACCGGACCGTCGATGTTGATTTCTGTGCTCATTTTGCAGCGCGGTAACAAATCAAGAGGGAAACTGCAATATCCTGGCGCCGTCTGATCATCATACCGACGACATTCAGAAGCAAGGAGCAGGTCATTCTACTTCGTCGCGCTCCTACCACCACGGAGGAAGAACTGGTTCCGGTAAAGGTTTGATGGTTCCGGCAGGGACGCTGTACTTGTCCTTGCTATCACCGCGCAAATACTTGCTGACTTCGCAGAACCAATTTTGCACCGTCATCGGGGCCGGAGCCCGGCCATGTAACCGAGGAACAGGCTCGCCAACCGCGGCGAGGCTACACTCGTCTTGGTGCTGGCAGACCAAACGGATTACCTCGTCATATAGTTTGCCGTGTGCCGAGAAACAACGATTGATACCATTGCGTGCGCCCGGACCGGCGATGACGAAATTGCCAACGGGTAAGCGGAGGTGCGGACCGTAGTTGAGATCGAGGGCGAATTGA
This sequence comes from uncultured Verrucomicrobiae bacterium, assembly GCA_963742335.1. Classification (GTDB taxonomy): domain Bacteria; phylum Verrucomicrobiota; class Verrucomicrobiia; order Chthoniobacterales; family JAFAMB01; genus JAFAMB01. The sequence continues at coordinate 9,354 of CAVULL010000012.1, read as the reverse complement.
CCGCTTTTAAAATCACCGATGCGTGGGAAGGAGTCTAAGAGGTCGGCAATCTTATCGAGCGATTTAGCCGCGGCCGCTTCCGCAGGTATCCCCCGCTCAATCATCATCTCCACAACGCGGAGATGAAGTTTCTCAGCGGCTGATTCGCGAATCAAGCCGACTGATTGCCATTCCGAATCGTACTGTGGATACGCACCGTAGGAGGCATTCGAGTAGATCGTCGCGGTGGTGGTAGACAGGATCGAGCAATAACGTTCCAAATCACAGTTATTCAGCCGAGGCTCCTCACTGAGCCCCCGACTTAGCAATTGCCAGGTCGAGTCCAGGTTGAACGTCTTGAACAGGATCGTCCGGAAGAATTGCTCCTGAAAGCTTTCGAGACTGGCACCGAAATTAGCTATTCGGATGCAGGCCCGACTCTCGCGATCCAACTCACGAAAGACGTTGGTGAACTTGTACTGGCTGAGAACAGGGTCACTCGTCCATGGAGCCGGTTTTCGTTCCCGCCGCGCGGTATAAATCGCGTGCCGCTCCTTTACCCAAAGCCACAGTTTATCAAATCCGACTGTAGGTTGAAGCGCGAGAATCTCAGCCGGGTAAGCAATCGAGGAGGCAGGTAGAAGCTCGATCGCTTTCTTGGCGCGTTTTGCAGCTCGTTTCACCACAGGTTTCACGACGGGTTCCGGCGTCGGAAAAACCGAATATGTAGCCGGAGCCGGAGGTAGGGAGGCGAGCCTGAGCGACGGTTTTCCGCCTTTGTCCGCCCAGGTGTCGGCAATGTCCGCCTCTACCTCAATGGTAATCCCGTCGAGGATTAGTTCCGAGCACTCCATCATGATTCGCTCGATCTCTTTTTTGACCACCGGGGCTAGCGCCTCGTCGCATTCGACGATAATTTCGTCGTGCACGCAGTTCACCAGTGCTGCTCGCCCTCGGAGTTGACGGTCGATTTCCACCAGAGCGAGTTTCGTCGCCTCAGCGCAAAAGCCCTGAATCGGGGTATTGAGCAATGCCGTGAATCGGTTCCACCATTTGTCGCCAATGTAGTGACGGCGACCGACACCGAGGGTTCTTATCTCGAAGACATTTTCATCAGTGGCGTCAGCTTTCGCTTGTGCATGCCATGCGGCTAGCCCCTGGAGGTGGCGGCCAGAAAGCGAACCGATCGCCAGTTTGCCTACCGGAGTCTGAGGGCCGCTTCCCGGGTCGTCATCAGCCTCCCGGAATCCCAGTACCTTAGGTAGGCCAAATAACTTTCGGCCACGTCATTTTTCATAAGTCTTAGACTCCGAGAAGGAACAAGTGCCGCCATCCGGATGCTGTACTGGACCTTGCGCTCCCTTTCAGGCCGTCAAAGAGCGGTTACCGCGCAAAGCCGCCAAACGATTGTCTTTCGCCCGGCAAGCCCCGCTTGTTGCGATGGCCTGTTTTGGGATATAACTCAGAATAGAATGCGCTCGACTCACGGGATTACGGAAACCGACCGGCATAGGCATTTAAATTTCGGAATCATCAAACTGTTTGACGCCTTGGTCATCGTGACGAAGGAAAGCGGGCCTCGATCTGAGTGGGCTGATCGTTTTCAGTCAAATGTGTTCTCTCATCGGCTAGAGCACTTTAGACAGTGCGTGTCGAAGTTTGATCGGGCGGCACATCACGTCGATCGGTGCCTCAAAAAAGCGACGCCATATCTTGAAAAGGAATATAAGATCGCGCGGGATTTGGCTGAGCAAAAGGACGCCGGGAATGCTGCGGGACCGATCATAGATTACGAGCTCACTGCAGCCAAGCTAACCGCGTATCATGGGTCGGGCTTTGATCTACCGCTCTATTTTGACCTAATGCTGTTTTACCTTCGAATCCAGACTGATTCATACGCCGGTTTGAGCTCATTCCTTATGCGCCAATTGAGCAGCCCAATGAGCGAGTAGCCGACAAAAGCTTTCGAAGTCACCGAGAGTGGTTTAATAATCCGGGACACAAAGACTTTGACGCCGCATATGCTTCAATACTGGGCGACCACTTTGAATGGTTCGAATTGTTATCTGGGGAAGATCCCAAAGGGCTTCGGGACGTGCTCGTTCATCATAGCGGCGTAACTAAGTACGCATGGGTGAAGGAAAATGCAGACTCGCCTTGGAAGATACGTGGTGGTCTTTATCGAAGCGATGGACCGCGCGAAGACGATCTCTTCGAAGCGCTTCGCACGATGACCTCTGGATGGTGCAAATTTCTGGATGCTGTCTATAATCACTTCACGGAGAGATTTGTCGAAGCCGGCTTCTTGCCGGCGGACCGTGTGAAAAACATTCCCACAGTGCTGTTAAGGGGAGGCAAATTAGGTGTCCCATCGCACAAGTGGGTGTATCCATCAATCGCTGTGGAAAAGTGAAAAGGAAGTGGCGAAGGAGAAGGCAAGTTAAATCGGCCTATTCTACTGTTTAGGAGAGCGGACCGGCGTGCCTTTCGGACATTTGCAAGTCGCCTTTATGATCCCCAGGGATCCCAATTCGCTCACAATTTATTCCTTATTGTGATTTCGAAAATGTGTTGTCATTTGTATTATGTTGGATTGTTGACTTCGCGGAACGAAGTCTACCCGAGCGTATACGTCAGAATTGTACCAGGGCAAATGCAAGGCGTTGTTCGAGCACGTTTACGTGAACTACGTCGGTTCCGGGTTCAGCGTCTACACGGTTGCGGCCTGAAGTAAAAATCAACGACAGACTAAATGAAAGTTGTGCAACTACTGGAGAAAGCCGCATCCAGTTCCTGCCCAAGATTTTTTCTTAGCCATAGTCCGACTTACGGTGTGCTTCGGATGGATCAAAACAAATGAACGCGGTCATTACGCTTGGGATCGATATGTCCTCCCAGAAAAAAGGGACTGCTTCTTGCACGGTAAGCTGGGAGACCGACCGAGCTATTGCGGCGCCTCCATGTCTCGGCTGTGACGATGAGTTGTTAAGCGAGAAGATTGCTAAAGCACACGCTGTCGGCATTGATGCACCATTTGGCTGGCCGGCCGACTTCACTGCGGCCGTGGGTGCATGGAACTTTGACGCATGGAACAACGATCTGCGCATACGGCTCTGTTTCCGAGAGACAGACCGCGTTGTGTATGAAACTGTGGGACGCTGGCCGTTGAGCGTTTCGACGGACCGTATTGCACTGCCCGCGATGCGTACATTCGCGCTGTTGGTCCGCCATGGAGTAACGGATCGAAGCGGCGACAAAAAGTTTTACGAGGTCTATCCCGCAGGTAGTTTGAACCAGTGGGAGCTGACGAGCAGAGGATACAAGAAGGACACGCTCGATCACAAACAAGCTCGAGAAAACATCATAGATGGCCTACGCGAGAAGATGCCGTGGTTGGTGGTACCAGACGCTTACGCCACTACCGGGCACGGCCTCGACGCGCTGATCGCATCGCTGACAGTGCGCGCGGCGGCGCAAAGTCGCACCCTGCGGGCCACACCAGAACAAGCTCCCCGCGCCCGTCTTGAGGGATGGATTCACCTGCCAACCGAACTTCCGGGTCTGTAAAGGGTACCCTCCGACACTCGCGATTTAATCGCAGTAGCCAATCTCTAGTAGATGCCGAAAAAACGGTTCCTGTTTTTCGTTGGCAGCCGAAAAGGTTGGTCGAACTGGTCGACTTCCGGTATTGGCGGTTCCTTGTTGCAATGTCCATCAATTCCGATGCCGCCACTCTCAATGCCTCGTGATAGTTGTCTTAGCGCGTCTTCTTTTCTGATTTGACGCTAGAACCGCTTCAGTACTTGATCCGCAGCCTTTTTCGATTTCATTTGTAGCCATACATATCGCATGTTGTGCTTGATATAAGTGGGTTAATGTGCTTCTTTGGTGGCCATTAATCGTAAACCTCTTCCTCTTCATCTCGAAATTCAGCGCCACCGCGGTAATCCGGTCGGCCTGATCCGCTCTTCCTATCGCGAGAACGGCAAAGTCAAACATTCCACCCACGGCCGCCTCACCGGCCTGACTCTAGAGCAACTCAAATTGTTGCAGGCTGCCTTCCGCGGCGATGTCGTCCCTAAGGGCTCCGCAGAGGATTTCCAGATCCTTGCCTCCAAGGAGTATGGGGCCAGCTATGCACTGCTGGAACTGGCCAAGGAATTTGGACTGGACCGGGCTCTTTACTCGCGCAAAGAAGCCTGGGTCCAGGATTGCCTGGCGATGATCGTCGGACGCATCGTCTATGCCGGCAGCAAACTGGCGCTCTCCAACCAGTGGAAAAACACCGCTCTGTGGGAACTGTCGGGCGTGGAAGGCAAAGTCGATGTTGACCTCCATTGTTATCTCCCAATGGATCGGCTCCTGGAGCGCCAGAGCGCGATCCAGCGTACTTTGGCAGCTCGTCATCTCCAGGATGGTCACCTGGTGCTCTACGACATTACCAGCAGCTACTTTGAAGGAGCCTACACCCAGAGCGACATCGTCACCTTCGGCTATAATCGCGATGGCAAGCGAGGTCACGAACAGATCGTGATCGCTTTACTCTGCAGCGCGGAGGGTTGTCCGGTCGGAGTCGAAGTTTTTGCCGGGAACACTCAGGACGCCTCCACGGTGCCTGAGAAGATCGCCCAATTGCAGCGCCAATACGGATTAAAAGAAATTATCTTTGTCGGTGACCGGGGCATGATTACCAAAGCGGTGGCTGACAAGATCAAGGGGACCGAAGGTCTGCACACCATCTCGGCATTGACGAGATCGCCAGATTGTCGAACTGCTGGAACGCAAGGTCATCACCCCGGAGCTTTTTGATGAGGAAAAGATCGTTGAGGTCTTTGACCCCGAAGAGCCCAAGCGGCGTTATTGTCTGTGCCGCAACCCGCTGACCGCCGGGCGCGAAGGCCAGACGCGTGAGCGGCTTCTGGAGCGCACCCGCGCAGAACTTGCCAAGATCGCCGCCTCAAAACGTCGGGCCAGTGCCAAGACGCTCGGAGCACGCGTGGGCCGGGTACTGGAGCGTTCCAAGATGGGCAAATTCGTCCGCTGGGACGTGATCGATGGACGGCTCTCCTGGAGCTTTGATCAGGACAAGATCGTGGCCGAAAAACTCTTCGATGGCTGTTACATCGTCAGTGGTGAGGTGCCCAAAGAGAAGATGGCTGCTAGCGAAGTAGTCGCTTCCTATAAAAAGCTAGGCTTAGTCGAGGAAGCGTTCCGCAGTCTCAAGACCGTGCAACTCGAAGTCCGGCCCGTCTACCACAAGACCGATGATCGAATCAGAAGTCACGTCTTCCTCTGCACGCTGGCCTACTACTTACAATGGCATCTCAAGCAGCGGCTTGAACCTTCGCGGGATTCCACTGCGGGCGCGGGTCGGGCTTGTGCTTTGAATAACGCTCCTATTTCCCCTGCTTTTAAGGCCTTTCGGCAGGTTCTTCAGCTTGCTGGACAGAAGCCCTGAAGAACCTGGCGGCCCAAGGGGTTGCGGTCGTCGTGATTGGCGACTACCGGCCCAGCGAAAAAGTCGTGCAGGTTACCATCGATGAGGAAGCGGGCTTTGTGAAAGCCACCTCCCACCTGCTCGACCTGGGCCACGAGCGTGTCGGTATGATCCTACCTCCCCAGGACCACCCAGATGGCCAAAGCCCACGAACAGCCGGGTTTTTAAGGGCGCACGCGCAACGGGGCAAAGCGGTCGCGGCCGAACTGCTTGTTCCCGGCGGATGGCGCATCACCGACGGCAAAATCGGGGCCGCTCAGCTGATGGGCCTGGCTGTACCGCCCACCGCGATCGTGGCCCCCAATGACATGGCGGCCATCGGCGCCATCACCAAACTCAAAGAACTAAACCGGCGCGTGCCGGAGGACGTGGCCGTGACCGGTTTTGACAACATCGACAGCGCGGACTGGTACGACCCGGCCCTGACCACTGTCGACCAACCGCACTACCAAATGGGCCAGCGCGCCATGCAGGAGTTGCTTAAGCGCCTCGGACACCCGGGCGATCTGGCCGAAGTGGTGGCCTTTGAAACGACACTGGTCGTCCGGCGCTCCTCGGGAGGCTCCCTGCGACCCTCGCCCAGCGGCAACGCCTAAAGCAGCTCAAGCCGACACCACTTTTGTCGGAGCAAGGTAAGCAATAAAAATTAATTTTTAAAAATTAAGTTAGGTTAAAAGACGAACGGACCGGTAAGCTTATGACCCGAAAACTAAAAATGGGGAATGGTGGGCGCCGGGCGCGACACCTTTATCGGCAAATGTGCACCGCATGGCGGCCCGATTGGATGGTGTGTAAAGCGACGAATTATTTTGCGCGCTTTTTGCCGCATTATTTTGCGCAAACAGCGCGTAAGCAGTAACGAAGAAAGTCGTAAGCAACTCGGAAGATAAAAGCTCCTCAGGGCATGCTTTCGTCGCTCAGACGCAAGATAATTCGTCAAATAAAGCGCAAAATAAATTGTAAAATATCAGAAGGCCTTTGGGAACAAGGTCAACGAGTCGCGGGTCGCTCCCGGGGCGGACAAACGCAATTGCCCTGTGCCTACAAGGCGCTGGCGCGGGCAGCGGCCGATGTCGCAAAGCTGTCTTCGAGCATCTGAAATCGTGTGATCTCGCCCCCCGCGATGATCAGGATCAGCGCGAACGAGGTGTCGATGACTTTGCCGGTCGCTTTCACCCGTGACGACAGCTCACCGATGATCACCGCTTGGTCAGCGTCGGTGAGGACACCGTGCACCTCGAATTTCAGCCGTTCTAACATCTCACGCGAGTCGCGCACGAACTCGACGATGGCTTGCCGTCCCGTCTTGCGACCGATCCAAGGTAATGCCCCTACGTCGCCCGGGATTTCCCAATCCAGATTGGTGCTGAACAAAAGCCCGACTTCCTCCGGGCTTGATTTGAAGAGGCGGGTTTGGAGTTCCCTCACTAACTCGATGTTTTCTTGTTGGCTCATGGTGTAAAGCGACGAATTATTTTGCGTGATCTTCCTGCATTATTTTGCGTACCCAGACCGTCAGCGGTACGAAGAAAGTCGTAAGCAACTCGGAAGATAAACCTCGCCAGGGGCCTTCTCCAGCAAAGGTTCGATAATGACCAGAGTCTGCGCAACGCCAGCAATAGTGTGTAGAGGAGTCGCACACACATCAAATTAGTCATTGGCACAAACGTAATCCTGGTCGTCGCTCTTGCCAGCTACAAGTTTGGCCAAGTCGGTGCAAGCCAGGTTCCCTATGCCTATTTTTTGCTTGGTCTCAACGCTTACTGTCGCAACCGGTGGGGTCACCGAGCCTGCACAAGCATGGCAGATCGGCCTCGACCGATCGGAGGAGATTTTGGTCGGAATCATGAGCTCGCTTCTGGTGACAAGCGTGCTGTGGCCCCGTTAAGCGCGGGAAGAGTTTGTCGAAGCAGGGCGTGCTGCACTGAAAACGGTAAAACAACTCGTATCGGCGCACGTGAAAGCATCCATCGATCCGGCGACTGCTCCCAGCGCTATAACTTGCGGTTGGAGCGGCAATTTTGTACTCGTCTCCATGCGACGCATCGCTTGATTCCATTCGCTCATCTTCGCTCGGATTTGTTCAAAAAAAGTACGATCACCTTGCGGTTCGAGCAGGGGCAGTAAGTCCGTCAGGGTACGACGAACATCGCCGACGATTGGTACATCGACTGCGACACGCAACCGGAGGCGCGTTGGGTCACGGTCAATCTGGATAATGCGAGCCTGTCCCGGCTTGGGATAATAGTGCAGCCACGGCATCGTTGAGCCGGCGATTAGCAAAGTGTCGCAGCCTTGAATTGCTGCTGAGGACGCCGTCGTTCCAAGCTCTCCGACGCCACCTGTACTGTACAGAGAGGTGTCGGCGATGACCGTCTTTCCCAGCAGCGCTTTGACCACCGGCGCAGCGCGGCATGCCGCGACGGCTTCCACCTCGATCGTTGCCCCAAGTGCACCCCGACCGACGAGAAGCGTTGTCCGACGCCCAGCGTTGAGCAAATCGGTAGCAGCGCGGACTGCGTCGGGTGTAGGCACTTCTATTTGCGGTATCCAACTTGACGCTGTGCCATGCTGGACATCGGCGCCAAGAGATTCGTCGTCATCGGCGAGCCGCTTCGCTTGTACGTTGATGGGAAAACTGAGATGCGCCACCCCTCGACGCGCGAGCGCAGCGCGTCGGGCCATGTCGGCGACTGAAAGCAAATGATAAGGACCGGTGACTACCTCATTGTAGACTCCACTCGTCACGTCGTCGTACAGTCTAATCGTATCCAACCCTTGGGTAAATTGGGTACCCAATAAGGCCCGAGGATAGTTCCGGCGGCCACGGAAAACAGGTGCTGTACCCCTACATGGAATTTAGATATGAGATAAGATGTAAAATAGCTCCGCACACTCTCGAGGTAGAAGAATTTCGAGAAAATCGAGCTAATGAGGGTGAAGAGAGCCCATCGAATTTGCGCCGGAGGAAGATCGATATGGCTGACCGGGCGCTTGATGTGCTTGCTATTCCTGCACTTTTTCCAGCGAGGTCGCGGTGTCCCGTTGCAGAAAGGCAGCGGGAAAGGGATAAAGCGGCTCCCCAGTGAAGTTGTATTTTGTCGCATACCGGATTTCCTCGATCGGCGGGTTCTGCAATCTGGCGGGATCGACGAGATTTCCCCCGAGTTCGCCTGCATAGATCGGCGCGGCAAGGATAAAATGCGAAAACCAGGGCTCTTTCGTGTTCTAACGTCATACGTCGTTTTGGAGACGCGTCGAGGCTGGAGGTACCAGATTCAGTTTTCCTGGACCTAGGGGTCAATGCATTATCAAGACCCACGCGAGGAGACTCCCGAATCATTCCTGCCGTACCGAGATCGTGTATCTCGACGGCTTCTGCACGGACGGCGTGCAACTGCGGGCATGCTGGAATCCAGCCGATTAGCCGATTGATTTGATTAGTCTTTTCTTGGAAACGCAAACGCCAGTCTTAATTACATTCAGAACTTGCACGTTTTGGAAGCTATTCGGAGCTGGCCAACTGGTCAGTCGGGCTGCCTTAATCTGGTATGCGCGAAATCTTAGAGACTGAAGAATACGTTCCTGTACCGCCCCTCGTATATTCCGATCCGTTCTACCGGATCACCTACCTTATCAAGGAAGAAATCCGGAAGTACAAGTGGATGGAAGGCGAAAAAGGCCGCAAGCTTCCTTGGGACCGTGCTCGGCAAGAATGGACGAGAGGATGCCTACCGAGAAAAGTAGAGAAATTCCTGATCGACACTCTGTATTTTCCTGACGCAAGCCCTCAGGAGGAGTCGCCGGCGGAAGGCGGTGCGAAGCCGGGAGACAAGAAAGTAGTTTTTGTCCCCTTTAAATCTGGCGCCTAGGATCGA
>CAVULL010000011.1:0-403742 GCA_963742335.1 uncultured Verrucomicrobiae bacterium | reverse complement strand
ACGCGCTCAACGAAATAACGTTAGCCACTTGAAAGAAACTTCGCTCCGGTGCGTCGACTTCGCATCACGCGCTTGAGAATACCCCTGAAAACGCGACGAGAGATTTTAAGGCTGCAGGGCATATAACTAACCAAAAAAACGTACGTAGACTTGCAGCAGTTTGCAGCAATTTTGCTTCCAGTAGCTTCCACTGTTTTCCACACTGATGGCAGTTTCCCCCCGAGCAGAGGGAGCACGACAAATTGGACGTTCTGCTAGAGTTCTGCCCTTCGGTCCAGCATCGCCTGGCACTGCTCGATGTCTCAACGGACATCGTTAGTCGGAGCCCCTTCTTCGACGCGCCTACAGTAGTTTTCCGCCAAGCTGAAAATCCGCAGTACGGTGTTCCGGAGATTCAGAGACATCCCTGGCATCTCGAGCGAACTAAGCACTTCTCCTCGGATCCACGTTTCCCCGAAACTTAATTTCAGGAGGCGGCAAAAACAACGATGCTCTTTTCGATGCCAGTACATGGATGGGTTCATCGTTCTCGTTTGACCAGAACGAAAATTCAAAACCTTCGGCATCCGGATTGGCTTTTGGCATTAGGTGGCCGCCTTCATCGGCACAACGTTTTCTGGTCCCTCCGGTCTGATCTTCCACCAGAGTTTAGCCACGGAAGGCGAAACAACAGCATCGTAATAGGTGCGGACGACCGCTACGGAGTTGCCCATTTCTTCGGCCAGGTTGTGCGAGTTTCGAAGGATAGCGGCCCGATACGTGCCGTAAGAATGGCGTAGAATATCATCTTTGCCGACCCACCAGGGGAGAGGCAGCGGCGTATCTTCCTCTTGCCTCCAACGTCGCCATCGATTGTTCCACGTCGACGCTGAAGGCATCACTTTTCCCGCTCTTCTCCGCTGTGTGAGCCGCGACCAGCTTCAGCCATTCAAAAGCATTTGGCTGCAACGGAACGACTCGGGCTCGATGCGTTTTCGTCCATCCTGGTTCGACACGGATTTCGCGCGTCTGAAAGTGAATTCCTGTCCATTCGAGCCGCAAGACTTCGTATGGTCGGAGACCCACAAGTCCACCAAGAACGAGCCAACTTAGAACGTCAAACCTTCTCTGAGTGCGAGCGCGATTAAGCAGAGTCTCAAATTCCTTCGTCATTCAAGATCGCGGGCCTGGCTCGCTTGATCCGAGGTTTCTCTATGGTCAAAAGTGGGTTCTCCGGCGTCGCTCCGATTTTGAAAGCGTAGCCGAACAGATTGGAAAGGGCCGCGCGATGATTGATAAAGTTTTGGGCGGAATATTGGGCGAGGTACGACTCAATTTCCTGCTTTGTCACCGCGTGGATCGGCTGGGTCCGATCCCTGGTTTCCGCCCACCTCTTCAGCCTGCGAGCAAGATCGTTCGAATGATAATCCGAAGTCTTCTCTTTGGTCGTGAGAAAGCGATCAAGAGCTTCCTCGATGCTCAAAACCTGAGTGGTTCGTTTGACATGGTCCGCCACGAATTGGACGCACCGCGTCAACGTCCAGCCCACCGGCAAAAGATTGACCGCTTGGACAGCGTCCCGGCGGTGTTGTTCGTCCATACCGGCAGCGAGTTTCCCTTCCTGGGTAAACAATGCTTTCGCCTTATCCCGTTCAAGTTTGGCTCGAGCCTTCGTGCTGAAATGCCGGCGCCGGCCATGTCCGTCAACGAACTGGTATCGCTCCCTGACTGGGTATCCTGGACCACGACAATGTTGGATTTCGTAGATCTCCCATGTGGTCCTTTGTGGCATGGCGATGCGAATAACACACACAAGACACACACGGCAATGATTTTCGCCGTTTCTCCTCGGACGGTATTAGGTTTCCTAAACCTTAAATCCGGGTTCGATTCCCGGCGGGGACATGGTGACAAGTCGCTTATTACAAGCATGTTACGGGAAGTCAAAAATCCTTGATGACAATTTTATCGATGATCACAACGGTCACCGGTAAGAATCAGATCACTTTTTCCATCTACTCGTGCCGGCCGCGGGATCCGTCGACTGGCTGTCTTCAGGAGAATTGGTCACACCTTCCACACCTAGTCGTCGCATTGCTTCCCACCACAGAAGAGAAGATGTTGCCGTCATGAAAAACTATTCCCTTCGACATAGCTTAACAGCATGTCTGCTGGCTCTGTTCTGCGTATTTTGTGCCAAGACACATGCCCAGCGGACAAGCCCAGCGGTCCAAGCTGCGTTAACGTCTTCTGCAGATGCGGCGATCCCGACGGCGCAGTTATTGCAGCCTGCGGAACTCATGCAGATTTTGCACGCTTCCAATGGCGAGAAACCCCTGATCCTGCAGGTCGGCTCGCATGTCTTCTACGCCGAGGCACATATTCCCGGATCGGAGTATGTCGGTGCCGGAGGACAGGATTCAGGACTTCAGGCACTTCGAGAGCGCGTAAAGAGCTTAGAGCGCAATCGCTTTCTCGTCATCTATTGCGGGTGCTGCCCCTGGAACAAATGTCCCAATATTCGCCCCGCATATCAGCAGTTGAGCTCTCTGGGCTTCACCCGCGTCAAAGCACTTTACTTCGCCGATAACTTCGGAACGAATTGGGTGGCTAAGGGGTACCCAGTCGCGAAAGACCGATAGGAAAAAAGAATGCGACGAATTACGCTCTACCACCCAAAGCAGCAACAGATTCTTCTTTTTCTGATAATGACTGTGCTTCTGTCCAGTTTGGATAGCCCTCCTACCGCAAATGCGGTAAATCCAACCCCGCCTGTATACAGTCCCGCTCCGAACTTTTCCCGTATGGATCTGGACCAGAGGAACGTGGATCCTGGTGATGCCCCTTGATGTAGACCTGATCGTTGTCGGTGGCTTGTCGCATTTCAGGAACGATTTCGGCTGGAATTTCTTCTAGCCGAAATCCGCCCTGAATTTGACGCTTCAAATCCTGAAGCTTCTGAAGAGGGTCGTGATAGCCACGCGCAGGGATGGTACAGAATCGCGGAGAGTTTTGCGACGTTTGTAGAGAAAGAATGACGCGCGGCTTTTGCAAAACCGGATTTTAAGACTGGAACTGAACAAACCGACAACGGCTGCGCGAACTGGCTCTCCTTCGTTTGCTTCGTTAGCTTCTGTGAGAGATTCGTTGATTTTCCTGGAGCCGAGGGCGCCATCGATTGCCTAACCTGAATTAGAACAACGTCTCCGTCGCACTAAGCGCGCGCTCCCTAATTTCATCGTCTGTTGGCGGTTCGCGCAGGCGCATCAATAGCCGGATTAGTAAATCGTCCCAGAGGATAGCAAAGTAACGTGTTGTCAAGTGAGCGGGGTTCCCGGCGACGATGAGATTCTTCGCTTGAGCCTTGGCCAACAACTTTGCTAGAGCCTTGCGGGCAGCTTCGCGGCCGTTACGGTCAAGGAGACGGGCAATTTCGGGAGCACGGTCAGATTCGGCAATGGTGAGCCGGTAAACGGTCAAGACTTCGGGCTGGCATACGCCTTTCAAGATAGAGACTCCTATTTCGACCAGCGTCGCCGCCAATGCCTCGCGGTTCTTTGGCGCCTGGTCGGCCTCATCCAATGGGCTGCGCAACCGCTGAGCGCGTTTTCTAATGCAGTCGGAGAACACCGCTTGCTTGTTCCTGAACAAGGCATAGAGATCGCGCTTCGATACTTGGGCCCGGGTGGCGATCTCCAGCATACTAACGTCAGAAAAGCCGTGTTCGCAGAACAAAGCAAAGGCTGCTTCGAGCACCCGTTCACGAGTTGATTCGTTCTGACGCTTGGGGTGGGTGAAATCCGATTTTTCCGTGGTCTTTGGCTTCATAACAAAAAACTTCTTGCCTTAGGTACGATAACGTACCATGTAACGGTTGGCAACGGTACTGTATCGTACCAACGTCACTACAAGTCATACCTGCCAACTATGCTAACTAAGAACTTGTCTGTTTCGCTCTCGAAAGGAGCTATCCCATGACTCTCATCGTCTTTCAGGTAATCACTCAAACCATCTCTTCTACCTTGCACTGGTTCGGGCTCTGTTTCGGCGTCCGGACCTGGGCCGGCCCGAACCCGCGCCGATGGCCATGGCTCGTCGGTTCCACCATCCTGTCGGCGGCTTGGCTCCTCGCGATCATGTTGCTCGCTGCCAACAATTTTTTCGGTAATGACGGCCTACCGCCCCGGATTCCCATGGCCATGGTATCAACGCTGGCTTTTGGGTACCTTCTTCTGCTTTCGACCTCATTTCGCGGCATCATCGCGGCCATTCCCCAGCATTGGTTGATCGGGATCCAGACCTTCCGCGTTCTCGGCGGCGTCTTCATCGTGCGGTACCTTCAGGGCGAAATGCCGGGGTTCTTTGCGATACCGGCCGGGGTCGGTGATGTCTTGACCGGGATCTTTGCACCTCTCGTCGCTTACTGGTTGTATTCAGGAAAGAGTTACGGGCGGGGCGCGGCCATCGCTTGGAACCTGTTCGGTATGGCCGACCTGGTTGATGCAGTGGCGATCGGCGTGACTACTGGGGACCCGGCCTCATATTCCCCTTGGTGTTAATACCGATCTACGCAGTGCCACGGGCATTCCTCATCCACTCCTATTCAATCATTGGGCTTCTCCGGAAAACGTCTCAGCAACCGCAGCCGCGAGAAGCCCTCCATTGCGGCGCCGACGTCGCCTAGGCAAAATAGAAACAAACATCCAAATGAGTGTAATTGAGACTTTGAGCAACCAGGGGCAAGCAGGTTTGGCCAGCACGCGGATCACCGCGCCTCCCAATTCTATCTTGACATCAAGATACGTGATGACAAGGTATGTTTGCTATGATTAAACGTTTGTTGCAGACAACCAATGATCCGGTTCTGACCATTGTTCGGCTTACCCTCGGATTCGTCTTCTTCGCTCACGGTGCCCAGAAGGCGTTGGGATGGTTCGGCGGCTACGGGTTCGCGGGAACGCTGGAGGGATTTTCCAAAATGGGGGTACCTACTGGTCCGGGGTGCCGGCGCCTTATCCATTGATCGTTTGCTCCTCAATGGTAAGCGCGAGTTGAACCCGGCAGGTACGTTGAATCAAACAGTATAGAAGGCACGAACCTCTTCAGAAAATCCCAGGGGAACTGGACCAGTGAAATCATAAGGAAATCTAAATACGATCGCGTGCCCCTATATGCTCATTGGGCCAACTTCCATTGCAACGAGGCACACATCATCGCTAAAGTGCCTGCCCGCCGAGAATCGCTGCACCTCTTCGATCACCTCATGACACAGTTGAAAAGCGGGCAATTCACGGCGCCTACTCACAGCTTCTAACAGGCGCCGATAGTCATAGATGTCTCCACCAGGTCCCTCCACTTCATATAATCCATCGGTAAAGAGAAGCAGCGTATCGTGCGGCGAGAGTTCACATTGGCTGTTGGGATAAACCGCGTCATCGAAAAGCCCGAGCGCCGGCCCATGCTCGCTGCCGTTCAGAGGATACGTGTCAGTGCGATCTCTTGAGTGATGAATGCGCAAAGGATTGGGATGTCCCGCATTCGCGTAGCAGAGTTCGCCTTTCTCCAAATCCGCGAGCAGGTAAAAGGCTGAAGCAAAGAGCGGGACTTCACTATAATATTCCAGTGTTGAGTGCAGTGCCCGATTGAGCCGGGAAAGCAACTCGCCCGGATCTCCCAAGTAATCTCGCAATTGACCCACCAGAGCACTAACGGTGGAGGCCACCAGAGCCGAGCGGACCCCATGGCCCATCACGTCGCAGATGAAGATCCCTACACTAGTATCAGAGAGTTTTAAGACTTCGAAAAAGTCGCCGCTCACGCTCATTGAGGGCTGGTAAAAGTGGTAGAAGCGTACCGCGATCTCTTCCTTGGAAGCGTGATGTGGGAAGCGAGGATAGCGGTGCGGCAGCATTGCCTGCTGAAGTTCCCGGGCCATTTCCAGATCCTGTTCAAGGGCTTCATTCTTTTCGCGCAATTCTCTTGCCAGCGCGCCTAGTTTTTCTTCAGCTCTCTTCTTCTCCGTGATGTCGCGCGAGAGACCAAAAGTGCCGATGACACCTCCGTTGGGATCCCGCAGCGGCAACTTAGAAGTGGAAACCCACGTCTCATGCCCGTCGGGCCAGGTCTCCTTTTCCTCCATGTTCACCAGAGGCTGTCCAGTACGCAGAATCTCCTGTTCATCGCGGAGCGCAGCCTGGGCATGCTCGGGAGCGAACAAATCGGCGTCTGTTTTGCCGAGCACGTCCGCTGGATCTTCGAGGCCGAACAAGGCTGCCATGGCACGATTTACTGCAATAAAGCGGCTCTCCCTGTCTTTGAAGTAGATGTGATCCGGCAGATTATCCATGAGCGTCTTCAGGAGAAAACGCTCTCGTGCGAGGGCCTTCTCCATCTGGGAGCGTTCACTCACATCCCAGGAGACACCGGTCACCCGCACTGGCTTTCCCTGATTGCCATAAACCAGTTTTGATCTCGCCCTGAGAGTGTGAACGCTGCCATCCATTGGCCAAACCACGCGAAACTCTCCGTCATACTCCGCACGCTTTTCAAGAGCCTGCGCAAATTCTCTGGCCACTTGCTGCCGGTTCTCGGCATGAATCATCTCAAGGAACTGCTCGTAGCGCCCGCTGAAGGTTGAGGGTGCCACTCCAAAGAGTGCGTGCATCCGCTCGTCCCAATGCATGGAGTGATCGAGCAGATCCAGATCCCAGGTGCCCATGCGCGCCGAGCTAAGTGCAAGATAAAGCTGATCCTCTTTCTTGCGCGAAAGTTCCTCATTCCCAGTCCCCGAGCATTCACTCGTTGCAATGGCCGGCTGCTGCGGCTCGTTCATCGTTCAGGGATTCTATCCCGCAAATGAATGAATTGCCAATCACCATGTTACCCCCCGCTTCACTATCGAATGGCTAGGATGGAAGCACGAATCGATCAGCGGCCGAAATCGTCCGTGAGTATGGCCCCTTTCCTCTTTCTCCCGAAAGGGCTTCGAGGCCGAGTAATTCTCGATAAAGCTCCGCGCTCTCCAATTTCTCAAAAAAAAGGGGAGATCTCCGGATCCAGGAATGTGCTCGCCCGCCGCCACATGCAATGGTTTGATGCGCTTATGAGTGACCACATCTACAAAAAGATTGAGCTGGTCGGTTCCTCTCCAAACAGCATCGAAGACGCAGTGAACAACGCGATCACGCGAGCTGGCAAGACGATCCGAAATATGAAGTGGTTTGAGGTCGCCGAAGTGCGCGGCCATCTCGAGAATGACGAGATTGCGGACTGGCAGGTGACAGTGAAGGTCGGCTTCACGCTGGATACCTGATAAAGGAGTGGGACCGGTGCCTGCATGAGAACCGGCGAGCCCGGCAAATAAGGACAAGAAAGGGCCTTAGGCCATCTGATAAGAAGTCGATGTACTAAACAGTAAGATCCGCAATGGCTAAGCGGACTAACCTCGGATCTCCGCATTTCTGAAGCGCACGCTGAAACGAAAAACCTTCTTCTCCTGAGAGTAGATCTCCCCGGTCTTCAGATCGATGCGCAATGGCACGTCGATCCGGGTGACGTCCACCGTGGAGTGGAAGCCGCGCTCGGAGAAGACGTCGATCAGCATCGCCAAAGCAACCGGGTCCTTGAAGAGCGGGTCTTCGGAGTTGATGCTGGCGATGCCCGAGACCGCGTGACGAACCACGATGGGCATCATCTTGCCTTCAATGAATTCGATCACCCGCCCGAAGGTTTCTGGCTGCTCCACCTCGTAGCCGTCCAGCCGGCGGACGAGGTCCTGGCGGGCGTACCGGACGATTTGGCTGGCCAGCGGCAACCTCCGAAGCCGGTCGAAGGTGCGCGGATCCAACTCCAGCGAGCTCTGGTATTCCAGCTCGCGGACGATGTTGGCCTGCACTTCGGGGATAGGCGCCTGGGCGTTGATGAAGTGGTAGTGGAAGATCTGCTTGAGGGAAACCAGCGCATCGTAGGTTTGTTCCTTGAAGACGCGGTAGCGATTGCGTGCCAGCCCCTCGCTAAAGTCCGTCGCCCGTTCCTCCCACCGTTCGCCCACGCCCGAGCGGGCGACCTCCTCGTTGTGAGCGACGACTTGCCTTCCGCGCTTAAGTTGGCGCGCCACACTTTCCGCCTCGTCGACGAACAGCACCATACTGTGGAAGAGGGGTTTCTTGAAGTGGATCACCTCCGGGGTGCCGGAGAACTCTCGCCGCAGCGCGATCATTTCGTCGAAGAGCAGCTTGAGGCACTCTACCTGCACCTTCGTACGCGGGAAGCCGTCGAGCAGCGCGCCATTCTGCTGCTCAGGATCAAGCAGCTTGCGTAACAGGATGCCGACCACGTCCCGGTCCCCGACCATGCCGCCGCGCGCCTTGACGGCGCGCGCCTCCGGTGTGTCAAGGAGCTGGGAAACCACAATGGGCCGCGCCTCGATGCCGCGCACCTTGCGGATGAAGTCCGTGTTGGTGCCTTTGCCCGCGCCCGGCGCCCCCCCGAGCAAGATCAACTCCTTTGGGAAACGCATCCGGCTGAGACCAAACTCCCCCTCTAGATCCCGCCAGATGGCACTGAAGATGAGCTGCGCATCCTTGACTTCCAGCTCAGGAGAGTTAGTTGCGGTAGGCGCAAGGGGAGCGGCAGTTCCTTGCCCCTTCGATGCTCCAGCATTGTCACCTTGCAACCTCACCGGATCTCCGGCGCTATGTATTCCGTGGGGGTTCACTGAAGGAGGGTTGCCGATCAGCCTACCGCTCATCGGACGTAACTTCGATGAGTTGACATTGCTTCAAGTCGGCCACCCTTTCCAGTTGAAAACCGATTGGGCACAATGTCATCAAGAACGAATTAGTCTGTGCCCGGCGCGCCCTTGCTTCTTCGGCCAACGGACCGCCGTAGACGCGAATGAGCGGCGATTCCCAGTCGTTGGCGAGTTCGAGGAACCGGCGGAGTTTCGGGGCCAGCGTAGTCGGCAGTGAGAAGGATCGAGCTGTCGACGCAAGCGGAAAGCTCTCACGAATATTCTTCTCAGCTATCGCACGCTACGCCGAGCTGACGTTTCAGTTCGAGGTGACCAAGCTCGGTGATTCGAACCGCGCGGTTTTCTCGGACACGTTCGATCCAGCCTCGCTCAAATATTTGCTCAGCCAGGACCGATCCAAGCGCGCCGGCGAGATGATTGCGCCGTTCGCTCCAATCGAGGCACTGCCGCGCGAAAACGCGACCGGACTTTCGTAGAGCACCGATATCAATTCCAAAGTCGGAAAACCATTGCGCTCCTTTCTTGGTAATTTGATAATCTCGACCCACTTCTCGCAATAGTCCTCTCCCGACAATAGCCTCTGTGATCCTGACTCCCAATCTTCCCGCGAGGTGGTTATAACAAGTGCGAGCAATTTGAATCGGACTTTTGAGCTTAGATCCATCGGTCTCTTTTCTGGGAGCGAACCTCGCCATTGACTCTAGCAGTTCAGCGACCCGTGCGTTTGCGATCCGGTAGTATCGATGACGACCCTGCGGAATCACCTGGAGCAGTTCGCCTTCAACCAGTTTAGCCAGATGCGAGCTCGTGGTCTGACAGGTAATTCCAGACCTCTGTGCCAGTTCAGTTGCAGGCAGGCTGCGTCCGTCGAGCAGGGCAAACAATATCCGACCTCGCGCAGGTTCGCCGATCAACGCAGCCAGAGAGGAAATATCCGGTTCCATATTGATACCATAGACCAATCCAGCCGCTCGACATTTCGATCCGTATCGAATTGTCCCTAAAATATCGCATGAGAGCATAAAGCTGTGAACCCAATTATGCGCGCGAATATTATGAATAGACCGAATCGCACCACGACGAATGGGAACGGTGTCGAACCTCCACATTTACCAGCCCGCTCGGTGGCGTGGATTATAGCGGCCAGTAGCTTTGCCTTCGCAGTAATTCAGCTCGACGTAACAATTGTCAACGTCGCCCTCTCCAGGATCAGTGCCGATTTTGGAGCGAACGTAGCCGATCTGCAGTGGGTAATTGATTCATATACGCTCGGTTTTGCGGCACTGCTTCTTTCGGCTGGAGTCGTAGTTGATCGCTTGGGCTCGAAACGTGTATTCGTTACTGGATTTGTAGGTTTCGCTGCCGCCTCGTTGGCCTGTGGCCTAGCACCCAATCCCGGCTTTCTCAACGCCACTCGAGCCATCCAAGGGATCGGCGCGGCCTTGTTGGTACCGAGTTCCCTGGCCATACTGAATGACGCGTGCGCTCACGACTCGCGCCTCCGTGCCCGGGCAATCGGAATATGGACCGCGGCAGGGGGCGTGGCGATTGCTGCGGGGCCGGTGGTAGGTGGTTTGCTTCTGACTGGGCTGGGATGGCGCAGCATTTTTCTCGTTAACATACCCATTTCCGCGTTTGGACTCGCACTGACGCTGCGTTGTGTACCACCAACGCAACGGGAGAAAGGGAAACAGCGTTCCTTCGATCTTCCTGGGCAAGCTCTTGCCATCGTCGCGCTGACCGCGCTCATCGGTGCTATAATTGAGGTTCGTCCGTTAGGGCTAACCCACCCCATCGTAGCAGCAGGCAGCTTCCTGGCCCTCGCAACGGGCGCCGCATTTATCGCAGTCGAGGCACGGACCGCTTCCCCGATGCTGCCGTTGTACTTTTTTCGGCTGCCCGGGTGTACGCCGGCAATCGTTTTTGGCGCGTTGGTCAACTGTACCTACTACGGAATTATTTTTGTTCTCAGTCTCTATCTGCAGAAGGCTCTGGGTTATTCGACAGTCCAAGCCGGGCTCGCCTTCCTCCCGCTTACCGGCACTTTCATCGCGTCGAACATCGCTAGTGGCTGGTTGGCGGGCCGAATCGGTTCGCGGGCGCCCATGATCCTGGGCAGCCTCATCGGCGCTCTAGGATACAGCCTGCTTGCTCGATTGGGGGGCCGGTCAACATTCATTGATATGCTGCCCGGTTTCGTCCTCATTCCGGCCGGGATGGGACTCGCGGTGCCAGCAATGACTATGGCGATATTATCAAGCGTAGATCGTGCCAGGTCGGGCACCGCTTCGGCCGTGCTTAACGCGGCCCGACAGGTCGGCGGCGCGATTGGCGTCGCAGCGTTTGGTGCTTTGATAAGCGGGGTCACCGCTGAGCGAATCATCTCTGGGTTGAATACCGCGGCATTGACCGCTGCGGCCCTTCTGATGATCGCAACAATAATCGCTTTGTCTGTTCGTCCGAAAGGCCAAGTTCCAAGCATTCGACAGTTCTCGTCTCGCATCTCGTCGGATACGAGAGCTGGATCTAACTAGGCGAGCAGCCGCACTTGACTCGGCTGCGACTGGGGCAGAGGACTGAGCTGGCGCCGAGTCTGCCGTGATCCGCGAGAATAGTGAATCGATGAAATTGTCCGTTGAAGAATCTTGTTTTCCACTTAAAGAGGAATGAAAAGCATGCCTGATGCTCTCCGATTCAAACGCGCTGCCTTTCGCGCTCTGCACAAGCAAGGTTGCTTCGTACTACCCAATCCCTGGGATGTCGGCGGAATACGACGCCTCGAGAAGCTCGGGTTTAAGGCGCTGGCTTCAACCAGTGCCGGAGCCGCTTGGGCACTGGGTCGCAATGACGGTGAATTGTCTCTTGATGAGGTATTGAAGCACTTGCGACTTCTTTGCGCGGCAACGGATTTGCCGGTTAACGCGGACTTTGAAGCCGGTTTCGCAGATGAGCCTGAGGACGTGGCAACCAATGTTGCGCTCGCTTTGGACACCGGCATAGCGGGGCTATCCGTCGAAGATCGAACCGGACACACTCTCTACGAGCAACCGCTCGCGGTGGATCGGATCAAGGCTGCCCACGAAGCTATCGCGCGTTCAGGCCACGATGTCGTGTTGGTTGGCCGTTCTGAGGGTTACCTCATCGGGCGGACGGAGCTAGCCGCGACGATCGATCGGCTTGTTGCTTATGCGGATGCGGGCGCCGATTGTCTTTATGCGCCGGGAATTACGGACCTTTCAGCGATCCATACATTGGTTTCATCCGTTGCGCCAAAGCCTGTCAATGTTTTGCTGATCGGTCCCAACATGCGCGTTGCGGATCTTGCCGATGCCGGCGTTAGACGAGTGAGTGTTGGGGGCGCCCTCGCTGCCGCAACGTGGGCCGCATTTGATCGAGCCGTTCGATTGTTGACCGACGAGGGAACGTTGCCGAAGCGGGATTAAAAAGAAACTTACACTAGTGTCCTGTCCTCGAAATAGGGACACTAGCCAGCAAATTGACAGCCACCGCTCAAGCTCAATCCAACTGTCTGACGTCGGCCCGCGCTGCAGCACGCTGGATCGTCAGTTGCCAATCCGAACGTCATTGGCCAAGCCGGCCTGATGCGCCGCTCGATGAGCAAGTCGATTTATATTATGGAAACGCGGGCACGATTCTCTTTTTCCGGGAGTTGGCCGAATCGACTGGCGACCAAAGCTACCGCGCAATCGCCTTGACCGGTGCGTCCTATATTGCAGGCCGGATCGAGAAAGTAACGAATTCTGGTCTTTATCGCGGCCTGGCAGGAATGACATTTGCACTCGATCAGATGATGCAAACGACCGAGGACCGCTCCCTGCTCAACTCGCTGCACCTAGCGATAGATCGACTTCAAGCCAGCGCGAAACAGACCAAGCCAGGCGTCTCGTGGAACGAATCGAACGATCTCTTTTCGGGGACCGCCGGCATCGGGTTGGCACTGATCCATCTCGCCAGGCAAACCGGCAGGAACGAATTGCTGGAAGTTGCGAAGTCGGCTGGCGACCGTCTCCTCGCGCTCGCGCACGAGTCGGCCGAAGGCAACTGCTGGACCTTCTCGGCCACGTGTTCGACGCACTATCCGAATTTCTCTCATGGCACAGCGGGCGTCGGTTATTTCCTGGCTGAACTGTACGATGCAACCGACGACGAGCGCTATCGGGTGAGTGCGCTCGCGGCCGGCCGTTACCTCCTATCGATTGCCTCGAAAGCAGAGTCTTCTAACTGTCTCATCTTTCACGACGACGCTGCCGGCGTCGATCTATTCTATCTGGGCTGGTGCCATGGTCCGGCCGGGACCGGTCGGTTTTTCTATCGATTGTATCAACTGACCGATGATCCTGACTGGCTCGAGTTGGTCGAGAAACAAGCAACAACGGTCATGGCCTCAGGAATCCCAGAGCGACAAACTGCCGGGCACTGGAACAATGTTAGCCGATGTTGCGGAGCCGCTGGAGTTGGCGAGTTTTTTCTTGGCCTGTTCACAGTAACCAAGGACAGAAGGTATTTCGCATTTGCCGAACGCGTCGCGGTCCATCTAATCGCCCGGGCGGAAACAGATGCGGGCGGAATGAAATGGCCGCAGGCAGAAAGGCGCATCGAACCTCACAATGTTGTCGCGCAAACCGGATTGATGCAGGGCGCAGCCGGCGTCGGGTTATTCCTTGTTCACTTCGACAGGGCGTGTCGCTCCCAGAAGCCACTCGTTCGATTTCCGGACGAACCGTTGTGGGAAGAAATGCGATGAGCGGAGTAAGGTCGCTCGAGGGGCCACACTGAGGTCACACTGGAACGGCGCGAGTTAGGCAATGTTTGGGTGTTAAATAATTGCCAGGGGGAGCCTTATCGGCGCCCCGAAGGCTCTTCAGCCCCTTCGATGGCTTGAGCGATTTCCTCTACGGTTATCGGCCTTCGTTGGCTGCTGGTTGTCAGCATTACGATCTGGCGGGGAGCGGTTCATCCCAGCTCAAGCGCTTCGGTACGGAAGATCCTCTCATTCGCAAAGCTTGATTTCTTCCCCAATCCTCCTCGTCCTCGTCATCGTTCTTCGTCCTCGACTCCTTTGGCTGTAAGCAAACGCGTCCGCCTGCTTTCTTCCTTCCAGTGCCTTTCTTCTTTTCTCAGCGCAAACCGCTTTTAACCAGCAGCACCGCTAAAGCTAAAAGACCGACCACGAGAACGATAAAGCGAGTCGCGATGAAAAGCCCGTCTTCCGGTCGTCCTCGGTTGAAGTTTGGAACGAAAGAACTAAAAACTTCTTCAAGTCTTCAAGCGGCCTTCGTTGGCTGCTGGTTGTCAGCATCGCGATCTGGCGGGGATAGGGGTAGGGACGACGGATTAGGTCGCCCCTCCCTCCGAACTGGGCAGGCGGATTTCCCGCACCCAGCTCTCCAGTTGGTGGTTACTTGTCATGAAGATCGGCGTGCCGCAAGGTAGGCTTGTCTTAAGGAGTACAAGCCTACTGCGGAGAAGTAGGCGTTTGGCCAGCGCTGATTGTCTCTACCGCATCCGCGCCCGTGCTTGCCTACTCGCTTTCGTAGAATGCTTCGCAGTCTACCTCGCGTGTAGCCGTCGACGGACTCGAATACGTTGCCTTTGCTGTGTTTGAAGTATCCAAACCATCCTCGCAGGGTCCGGTTCAAGTCCTCGCAGATGGTTTTGAGGCTACGTCCATCAGTGCGTCGGGTCTTATCTCGGATCGTGTCTTTAAGTTTACCCATGCTTTTCTTGCGTGGCCATTTCATACTCCGTTCAAAATGATAGCCTAGGAAGTCGAAGCCTCCGGCTTGACTGGCATCTACCAGTCGCGTTTTGCTCGGATGTAAGGTCAGACCGTTCTCTTCTACCCAGTGCCGGACTCGCTCTAAGGGATTGTTACAAAATAAGTGTATCAATATTTCGTCAGAATAGATACTCTGGAGCTAATGGTTGATAGAGACGCGATAAGGCGTCGTTTCGAGAGTTTGTTGCCTACAGTGGATGAGCGGATGCGCCGCTTGATTGCCGCTGCGGAAAGTCTCGCCATCGATTACGGAGGTATTTCCATTGTTTCTCGTGCCACGGGAGTCTCCAGGCGCGCGATTGCACGTGGCATCGTCGAATTAGGCAATCCCCCAGTGCCTTTCGGCGGAGCTATCCGTAAACCTGGTGGAGGACGCAAGAGCACAGTGGAACAGGACGCGACGCTGGTGAGGGATTTGGAACTGTTGATCGAGCCGCTGAGCCGTGGTGACCCGGAGTCTCCGCTGCGCTGGACTTGCAAGAGCGTGCGCAAACTGGCCCAGGAATTGGGCCGTCGCGGTCACCGCGTTAGCCACCGTTTGGTGGCCGAGTTGCTGCACGAATTGGGTTATAGCCTGCAGGCAAACGCCAAGACTCTGGAAGGCTCTTCGCATCCTGATCGCAATGCTCAGTTTGAACATATCCACCGCAAGGTCCGGCGCTTCCTGAGGCAGGGTCAACCGGTCATCTCGGTCGATACCAAGAAGAAGGAATTGGTGGGGGACTTCAAAAACGCAGGGCGAGAACTACGGCTCAAGGGGAACCCGGAGCAGGTGCGGGTACATGACTTCGTCATTCCCGAGTTGGGACGGGTCACTCCCTATGGGGTCTACGATGTGGGCAAGAATCGAGGCTGGGTGAGCGTGGGTATTGACCACGACACAGCCACCTTCGCCGTGGAGAGCATCCGACGATGGTGGCGTTCGATGGGCAAACCGGTCTACCGCCAAGCTCAGCGCTTGCTGATTACTGCCGACTCGGGCGGCAGCAACGGCTCACGGGTCAGGCTCTGGAAGCTGGAGTTGCAGAAGCTGGCCGATGAGACCGCCTTGCACATCTCGGTGTGTCATTTACCTCCGGGCACCAGCAAGTGGAACAAGATCGAGCACCGATTGTTTCCTTCATCAGTCAGAACTGGCGCGGCAAACCCTTGGTGAGCCACGAGGTGATTGTCAATTTGATTTCAGCGACAACGACTCAGACTGGTTTAAAGGTGCGGGCCGAACTCGACACCAACTCCTACCCGCCAGGAGCCAAGGTATCAAAAAAACAGATTGAAGAAATAAATATTCGTCCCGACTCGTTCCACGGAGAATGGAACTATACAATTCGTCCAAATACATGAGATATTTGATACACTTATTTCATAACGGGCCCTAAGGCCTCTTGGGCTTGTTCCTGGCTGCTGCACAGCACGATGAAATCATCGGCGTAGCGCACCATTTCGAAGCCCCCTTTGGCCATCTGCCAGTCCAACCCATCTAAGTAGATATTTGATAACATTGGGCTTATCACCGCCCCTTGTGGGGTCCCTTGCTCAGTCGGTTGCCATCCTTTAGCGCTATCCATTACTCCTGCCTGAAGCATCTGTTCTAGGAGCTTTAATACTCTTCCGTCCGCGATTTTCTCCCTGATGCGATCCATCAGTCTTTCTTGCGGAATGGTGTCAAAGTAGGATTTCAGGTCCGCATCTACCACCCAGTGGCTGCCACCCTTGAGCAGTTCGTCCACTCGGCGCAGAGCGTCCTTACATCCTTTCCCAGGTCGGAATCCATAGCTTTGGGGTGCAAAGTCGCGCTCGAAGATCGGTTCCATGACATGAAGCAGGGCTCCTTGCACAATTCGATCTCTCAGAGTCGGCACTCCTAAGGGTCGCTTTTCGTTGCTCCCCGGCTTGGGTATCCATACCCGCTTGACCGCCTGCGGTTCGTACTGGTTGACTCTTAGTTCCTGCTCCAGTTTCGCTATCGTTTGGTCTTTACGTTCTTCAATTTGTCGCGCGTTTTGATGGTCGATTCCGGCGCTTCCGCCTTTGGCGACTACCTTCTCGAGCGAGCGTCCAAGATTCCTTGGACTCCAGACTTTGTCTATCAGTCTGAACCATTTTCCTCCTTCGATCCCCGTTTCCAGGGTTGCCAACATGCGCTCCGTCCAGACCTCAGCTTCCACCCATGCCCACCGGGCACGGATCTCTCCGTCTTGTGGAGCCCTCTGGGGCACTGCCGACGGTGTTTGTTCCTGTGGTCTGTCTTTCACGCTTCCACCTTCCTGCCTCCCTTGGCTCCACGGGCATTACCCCGCTTCTGCGCTACTATGGAGGCTCTGTCACCTTTCGGGTACGGTTCTTCGGACCTTCTGCAGACCATGAACGCCGTTCCTTTCCCGAATCGTGATCCCTGATTCATGTCGCTCCAACTTCCGACCATTCTGTCTCCACCCACCCCATGCACTCCTGGCCCTACGCTCACTGTCTCGCCGCAGGTCAGGTCGCGAAGTTGCCGTTCTCCCTTTCCGGATCGGCTTCCGTTCTGGGCTTCGCCTTCACTTAGCAGGCTCGCCAATGCATCAGGCCGTATCGAGTTCATCATTTTCTTAATTATGGACTGGTCGTTCGCTTCCGGTTGCTCCCCACCCCGCCTCTCGGCGACGCAGTTTCCTTCAGCTACGGACAGCCAGTGTTCTGTCCGATGGGGACTTCCACCCCACTGTTGGTGCGCACTTTCAGGCGCACTAAGCGAAGCGTCCCGCTTTGCCTCTGCGAGTAGAGCAAACCGGGACGGTTCGCTTACCTTTGCTGACTATGATCCAGATAGCGGCGCTTCGCTCGCGCCTTGAAAAACAGCCAACTGACCTGCGGCGGAGCCCAAGGGATTTAGGAGACGGTGCACGAGGTCGGTCGGGATCCGCTATCTCCCAAGTAGGCGGTACTGGCGGAGGGAGTGGGATTCGAACACACGGGTTCTTGCCTACGCTTAGGTCTTCCAAGGATCATTCGACTACCGCTGATTGTGCCTCCTACTTGTCGCTCAGAGTATCGGAGTCGATTAACATCAAGTAGTGAACGTTGTCCCGAGTAGCGACGGTGGCGAGCAGTAAACCGGAGTCTAAACGCACGAAATGGGCGACCGTCAGTTTAGTCCCGGCAGGGAATTGCACAATCAGGTTTTTATCGAAAAGCTCTCGACCTGCATGGATATCGTTTTTATTGAGAGCGACCAAAAACTCCGTGAACGCATCTACGTTGACGGCTGCCCAGTTTTCCCGAGTCAAGTGGCAAACTTTATTGCCTTCTTGAACCTCCGAAGAACTTCGAGGAAATTTTGCATAAGTAGCGGGGACTACAAAAGCGATCGTGGAGACGGCGATGAGCGCCGTAAATAGCATTTTGATGTTCATGATTTTGCCTCTTTGCGGCCCTTCTCGGGCCCCAATTATTTCAACAGCAGTGACATGGGTGTCGCGCATATTCATTCTGGCTTTTTGAACGATTCTCGAATCCTCGTGGGCTGCGTCGTTTGCTCTTTAAAACCAACAATCATTTCATTCGCATTGTCGATTATTCCATAACTACAGTATTTACCATACATTGGAGGCTGCCTTCTTTCTCAACATTTTCTGGCGAAATGTGACCACGTTTTGCTCCCTACAAAGCGGTCAGAACGAAATTCATGGGGACTCGCACCCCCTAAAAGAAGCCGGTAAAGCCCCATCCAGAAAGTCGCCGCCTATTGCGCGGACGCCGCGCGTCTGGGACGGATGGGACTACCCCGCCAACGCGCAAGCGCGTGAGGTTATTATTCACGCGGACCTCGGAATCGATACCGGTCGCGGCCGAACTGGCTCGATTGCTTCAGTTTATGAACACCAGAAACAAGAAAGCCAAACCAAGATGCGAGCGATTTGTTCGACAGTAATATGATGGTCCTGAGAGTTAGTGATTCTGGAGCACGCTATTCCTCAACCAAAACTGATCCCCATGGCTTTTGCGAATGGGGTCAAATCTCAATTATCAACATGATTCTGGCCTTCGAGTTCGTTCGTGTGGTACATTGCGGACGTTATGGCGCGACCATTACGCATCGATCTGAAAAATGGTTGGTACCACGTGCTTAACCGGGGGGTCGAGAGACGGCTGATCTTTCCCGACGAGCAGGCAAACTTACATTTTTTAGAGTTGCTGGGATCTTTCCCAGCCCGATTTGGCGTGCGGATTCACGGCTACGTTCTGATGGGCAACCATTATCATCTCCAACTGGAAACGCCGCAGGCCAACTTGAGTCGGGCGATGCAGTGGTTAAATCTGTCCTACGGCGCATGGTTCAACCGGCGGCATCAACGCTCGGGCCCGTTATTCCAGGGACGTTTTCACGCTATTTTGCACGAAGCGAAAAACAGTGCCTTGCAGATCAATCGTTACATCCATCTTAATCCGGTCCGATTTAGCGCCCTGGACGGTCATGAAGGTCGTGCGGGGGCGAAAGTGCAACCTGGAGTCACCGGCAGCGGGACGGCCCCAAACCATGAACTGATCAAGGCCCGGGTGGAGGCATTGCGGAGCTACCGCTGGAGTTCGTACCCGGTCTATATCGGTGCGGCTCGCAACCCTGAATGGTTAACTCTCGAATCTATTTATCAGTTCTTTGGTGATCATACGCTGCATAGTCTCCGAGGCGCTTATCGCCGTCAGTTGGAAGAAATGGCAGCTTTGGGTCACTGGGAAACCGATTGGCGAGGATCAGTCAGGGCGACGATTCTTTTGGGTTCGGAGCGGTTTATCGAGAAGACGCTTGGATTATTGAGCGGCAATCGTCGTGAGCAGACCGGGCTGCGCGAAAAGGAGCGACTGAGCTTGAACTGGTCAAGAATTACTGAGGCGATCGAAAAAGTCTGGGACCAAGGGTGGGACGCTTTAGCCACCGCTCGTGGAAACGGTGCCCTGCCCGCCGCATTTTTTTTCGGGCAGAGATACGCCGGCTTACGGCTCATTGAGATGGGTGAACTTGCCGGCGGTTTCCAATATCCGGCCGTCAACGCGGCAATCGCCAGATTCGAGAAGCGCTTGAAGATTGATCGGGAACTTCAAAAGAAGGTCAGGAAGGTAGTCAAAGAACTGACTATTAAGATTTGACCTAAAAGCCTCTTTGGGAATGGCCAGCCTTCCGGGCAAGCTTGCTCTCCACTCAAAGTCAGTAGCTTACTATCCTAGGCAATGCCTTGGCTTCTTCAATCCAGCGCTCGATCCCGTTGATGCCAGGTACTTCGTGGACGTGTTTCTTATCGCGGTTAACAGCCGTCAGTTTTTCGTGGAGATGATCAGCCCTCCGCTGCGCCAGTTCTTTGATCGAGTCTACGCCAGCAGCCCGGAGAAGCTCTGCGTACTGCCTGCCGATTCCCTTGACCCGCAAGAGATCAGCTTGATCGACCCATTTTAGCATCAAATGATGCGAAATTCCGGTCTTCTTGATGAGTTCTTCGCGGCCCGTTGGGGTTGCGCCGGCTTTCAAAAGATCCTCCACCGTTTTGATGCCATGAGACTCAAGTTTCTCGGCATGCGATGGTCCAATACCTTCGATTTCGTTAATATGGGTCATTGTTTCTGAGGTTTTCATCTCCATACAGAGAGCGAAGATAGGCAGCAAGTCTAAATCGAGCAAAGGTTAAGGCCGCGCATCGGTACGTTTGAGCCCGAACTTTGAATACTCAATGTACAGAGCATTTCCGCGAACCTCATAAGAATAGGTCGCTGTCTCCGATGCAAAAATATCGTTCTCCCGATCCGGATCCCATAACATAATAACATAGTAACAATAGTCTTTCTGGTTGCTGATACCCGATTCATTTCTCCGTACAGAATGGTCAAGATTAGTTGACTGACCCATCTGCTCCTGACCTCTTTGCGATTTCTGCTCCCATCGCGCGACCTCGCTGAAAGGCCAGACGGCAAAGACATCCTCCCAGTGGAGATGAGGTTAAACGGGGAGGGCGATCTGCAGCCATGCTTGTCGGCTATGAGCGATCGCCGAATGATCTCCGATGGGTCGTCGACAACTGCTTCTACCGCGCGGGGCTGCGCTTGATTTGTTCTAGCAATTCTGCCTGAATGGAACGGGCGAGATGAAACGATGAACGAAAGAAAGAAGTTGGAGATGCTTTTATGAAGGATTTCAGATCGAAATTTATGGCGCTTGTCGCCACCCTGACTGTCGCCGCAACCCTGTCAACGATCGCGCGGGCCGACGGGCCGATCACGCTTTGGTATCAGCGCGGCGGAAATCCGGAACAGCAACGAATCATGCAAAAGGACCTCGTTGAGCCGTTTAATGCGGCGCATCCGACAACACCGCTCACACTCGACGTTCTGGCCGGCGGAAACGGCGACAAAAAGATTCGCATGGCCGTCATCTCGGGCAAAGGTCCTGATATAGTAATGACCCCCGGGCCGAGCACCACCTTGGCGCTGGTGCAATCCGACCATCTGCTGCCGCTCGACGACTACATCAAGAAATACAATCTCGACAAACGCATCCTCGCGCCTGTCCTCAAGACAGGCGAATACAAGGGCCACAACTATGCGTTGCCGCGCACTTTTGAAACGATGGTCCTTTATTACAACAAGACTTTGTTCGATAAAAATGGCTGGGGCCCGCCCAAAACGATGGCGGAATTGAACACCATCGCGGAAGCATTGCTGGCCAAGAACATCACGCCGTTCTCAGTTGGGAACGGAGACTGGCGCGCCGCCAATGAATGGCATGTCAGTGTCGTGCTCAATCATTATGCCGGACCGGAGAATATCTATAAGGCCCTGAAAGGCGAGATTCCATGGACGGATCCGGTTTTCGTGCAAGCGATCGACGTGCTCAAGAACTGGTATCAGAAGGGATGGTTCGGCAAAAATTATTTCTCCCTGACTGGCGATCAGGAAGCGCTTCTCCTCGCCAAGGGAGAAGCAGGCATGGCGCCGAACGGCACATTCTCGTTCGATAATATGGTGGCCGCATTCAAGCAGACTGGACAGGAGCTTGGCGTCGCCCCATTCCCCAGCCTGCGGGACGGCTTGCCCTATCCAATTTACGCCATCGGCACCGGCAGCACGATGTCTATCAATAAGAATTCGGCCAATCCCGACGCGGCGGCAGCCTTTTTCGACTATCTCTATTCCGACGCGTTCTATGACCGCATTAGCAAGGACTGGCCGGGCGACTGGAACTTGCCTTTGACCTCGATCGACGAAGCCAAACTCAGCAAGAATGTATCGCCTATCTTCGCGGCGACCTTCACGTCCTTTTCCAAAGCGGTTGCCCAAGGAAACTTCGGCTATACGACCTGGACCTTCTGGCCGCCGGCGACCGAGGACTATCTCATTCACGGCATCGAACAGGTGTGGCTTGGGCAGATTTCCACCGCCGATTACCTGGCGAAAATGCAGGAAATCTTCGCCAAGGAAATGGCCCAGGGCAAAGTGCCGCCTCTCGCCGCGCGCTGAAGCGGGTCGCCGCGGCCGCCCCTCACCGCCCCAATCGGTCTTGAACCACTTATCTCCCGGATTCGCCGATGCGATTTTTATTGCCCGCTCTCGCGATCAATGTCGCGATCATTTTGATCCCGGCCCTTCTCACCATCGCGATGGCCTTCGTCGAATGGGACGGCGCAACGATGCCGACTTTTGTCGGCCTGGATAATTTTCGCGCGATTTTCGCCGATCCCGTTTTCTTTTCGGCGCTGATCAATAACATCAAATGGACGGCTATCTTCCTCACCATCCCGATCGCTATGGGGCTTGCTGCCGGCTCGCTCCTGTTAGTCGCGCGACGCGGACGCACGTTTTTCCAGGTCGTCTATTTCCTGCCGGTCATTATCGCCACCGTCGTCGTCGCGCGCGTGTGGCAGGGCATGATCTACAATCCGGAATCGGGCCTCGTCGGCTGGTTCAAACGCTACGGAATCGCTCTGGCCGATCCGCTCGCCCGACCCCCTACCGCCCTCTATGCCGTTGCATCGGTCGATCTCTGGCATTGGTGGGGCTTTCTCGCGGTGATTTTCTTCGCAGCCTTCCGGCAGGTCGATACCACCCAGATCGAGGCGGCACTGCTCGATGGAGCCGGTTTCTTCCAGTTAATGCGCTATGTCTTGATTCCAACGATCCGGCCGACGATCACGCTGATGATGATCATGACCGTCATCTGGTCATTCCTCGCCTTCGACTTCGTCTATGTTTTGACCCAAGGTGGTCCGGCATATTCGAGCGAAGTGCTCTCGACGCTATCGTATCGATACGCGTTCTACAATTACACCATCGGGCCAGCCGCCGCCGTCGCGCTGGTCATCAGCTTCTTCGGCCTGATCGCCACGTTCTTCTACGTGCGGATTCAACAGAGAGAGGGACTTTGATGTATCAGACTCTCGGACGCGGCACGATCTTAATTTCCTACTCCATTCTGGCGGTCGGGGCCATCATCGCCTTGTTTCCGCTTTCCTTAATGTTCGTCAGCGCGCTGAAGACAAGCGCGGAGATCGTCGCCAATCCGCTGGCCCTGCCAAGCGCTCTGCAATGGGTCAATTTTTCGCGGGCCTGGACGGACGCCCAATTGGGGCGGTCGTTGTTGAACAGCGCGGAGACGACCGGCCTGGCCGTTGTGCTGATCTGCTCGACTTCCTCAATGGCGGCTTATGCGTTGGCGCGTCAGATCGTGCGCGGATGGCGCTGGATCAGCGCCTATCTGCTCGCGACAACGACACTGCCGATTCAGCTTTATCTTTTCCCGCTCTATTTCGGCTTTGCCCATTTCGGGCTGATCGACAATGTCTTCGCCCTCTCCTTCGTTTATACCGCGATCTTCAGCCCTTTCTCCATCTTTTTGCTGCGCACTTACTTTCTTGCGATTCCCAAGGAGGTCGAGGAAGCCGCACTCATGGACGGCGCCAATCGCTGGCAGGTATTTTGCAAAATCTCTCTGCCGCTGGTTTTTCCCGGCATCCTGACGGTCGCCTTAATTTCAGGCCTCAATACCTGGAATGAATTCCTGATCTCGTCGACGTTCCTGCAGAGTCACGATCAACAAACCGCCGTGGTCCGCTTCTACACACTCGGCGGCCAATACAGCAGTGACTGGGGAGAGATCATGGCCGCCGCGATCCTCATCGTCGCCCCGGTCCTGGTCGCCTTCCTGCTGATGCAGCGCCGCTTCATCGAAGGCATGGCCAGCGGATCGGTCAAAGGTTGATGCAACCCGTCTTAATTCGAACGAAAAGGATCGAATCCATAGAGAGCGTTATGTCAATCCTCGTACGAATTCCCACTCAATTCAGGGCATTTGTCGAAGGCCAGCACGAAATAGCTCTCGGGGTTAATCCTTATGGGTATACTTCTATCCGGGAAGTGATGAATATCTTGAGCAGGCGCTACGGCGGGGCAATTCGCGATAGAATCATCGACGAAAAGAACGAGCAACGCCTTCGCGTTGGTCTTTTTTTAAATGATGAGGATATTCGCTCCTTACAGGGCCTAGAGACTTCGGTTCAGCCTGGAGACGTGGTTAATATTTTACCCGTTAGCGCGGGTGAATAGCTGGGTTGGCTAGTGCACCGTCTAGATTGTCACTTTGGTTGAAAAATCCATCGACAATTGATGCCTAATTTCTCGCTTATCTCTTGCGCTAATTTCTCCATATCGATCTCTGGGTGTCGGCCTTCCCAGAATTCAGTGGTCACGTATCCGGTTGCCCATTCGAGCCTGTATTGGCCTTTTTGATCCGTGAAGACTGCGCGCATGTCATTCGTTCTCAGCCAGAAATGCTTCGGATTTGCCATGGTTCTTTTGGCAGCAAGTCCGCTGCCAAGATCGCATAAATATCCAAATTAATGAGGCGGAATCGTCGGGACGATGATCTGGCAAAGGCAGAAAATAGAGAGGATCTGTTATGGAAAATACCGCTTTTACGTCTATAGAAGTTTTGTCTTGAAAGCGCGACGCTGCGCTTACGCCGCCACATCCCGACGCCGATCCGTTTCCGCCGCACTGAGCCGGGCTTCCACACAATTCCGCAAGGCCTCGAGGCTGAACGGCTTGATCAAGAAATCGTCCGCCCCTTCCTCCAGCCCTTCGCGTGGCGTAAATAGATCAATCCTTCCGGTCATCAGCACGATCTGTCTGGACTTTAATTCCGGATCACGCCGGATGTCGCGAAGGAGGCTCGGTCCATCCCCTCCCGCCATGTGGACATCAGTAAGAATAACATCTGGGAGATGCCGCCGCGCCATTTCGAGGGCGGCGACGCCGGAATCAGCTTCAATGACGCGATAAACGCTTCTGCGGAGCGCCAAACCGAACATCGTGCGCAATATCAGGTCATCATCGACAAGTAAAATCGTTTTCATTCCACAATCTGGAAGCTCAGAATCTCCCATACTTTTCGAATATTGCCACGATATCTATTTTATATGGCAATTTCCAGATTAAACCCGCCACGCGTCGACACGTTGCAGGAGGGACGAGTACCGATCGTCTCTCTCGGTAGCCGTTGGCCTGGGGGTTCCAAGGGCGCCGCAAGCCTGCACCACAAAAGAGGCGGACACCGTACCCATGACAGCACATTCCACCGCCGGTCGCCCGGCGACCAGGCCGGCGAGAAATCCGCCGCAATAGCTATCCCCTGCTCCGGTGGTATCCAGCACGTTCACGCTAAGAGCGGGCACGTGAAGGACGTCGGCGCGGGGCCCTTCGCAGACAAGCGAACCGAGTCCTCCCAATTTTACGGCCAGGCATCGGTTGTAGGTCGCCGCCTGCTCTTGTATCCATTCGCTCAGATTGAGCGGATGCCAGATACGGAGGACTTCTTCCCGGCTGGGAATGAAGGCGGTGATACTTCGCAGGAAACTCAAGTCGAGGTATTGATTCGCATCGATATAGGGGTCGGCCAGGATATCCAGCGTTATAATTGGTTCCGGCACGAACGAGCTCAAATTGCTGATATTGGCGATGGAACTAGCTGGGGTTTGCGGTGCGATGTGAAATCCTCCTGCCCCAAGATAAGCTTCGGGCAAGGGTCTTCGTCCGGAGTCCATCTCCAGCGCCGTCGATGAAGTGAGTTTCGGGACTTGCTGCTTTTCGTTCTCCGTCTCGTGCAAAATCCAAAGCTCAAGTCCGCTCCCTCCGATGGAATTTATGCCCGTAACGTCGAGACCATATCGGCTTATCTCGTCAGTGACGGTCTGGAGATACTTTTCTCCAATGACGGAATGGATGCCGACACGATCCTGCCAGATGCGTGCGCCGATGGCGGAGTACAGAGCTCCGCCTCCGATTACCTGTTTCTGGCAAGCAGCGTTTGGGAGAACGATATCATCAATCGTCAACCACCCGATGGTCACGACATCAAACATCCCGTATTCGCCTCCCATTGTTTGCAAATCCGCTGCAGTTCCGCAGGCAGCGTCGCAAAGTAAACCATACTCTTTGCCAGGTTTACCAAGTCGTAAATATTAGCTGTCGGCTCTCCCAGATCGAAGTGCCGGTTGAATCCCGGAAATCCTAAAAGCAGAATATTCGGCGTCTTTAACATTGCACTCACGTCGTCACTCCGAGAAGTATATGAATTGTTTGAGATCTGTACCTTGACCCCGAGTTCCGGCAGCGCTTTGATCAACTCCACTGCCAGCGTATAGAGGTGCGGAGGTGTGACCGCTCCCCGGGCAAGGCTGGAGAATTCGGACAGGATCGCGCCGTCCCCAAGCCTCGCATCATCTGCACCGTGGCCCGGAGTTTGCCCATGGTGACCATCGGCAGTTTGTTGCACGTCTGAAACGACGACCAGCTCGGGAACCGGAAGCAGGTTAAGAATCCTTGCGCTGCCGCGCCCCATCATTTGGTTCCCCGAGCCTGGAGGTCCTTCTTCCTCGTCAGGGAAGGCCAGTAACGCTTCGACTTTCGCCGCTGCCAGTACAGGGGCGGCGGCCAATAGCGCCGCCGCTCCTCCCGCGTTGTCGATGTGTGCGGTAAAATTACCGGTCAACGGGTTTTCCTGGTACGATGTCGAGAGGACGATCCGATCCCCTGGTTTCAAAATAGAATTCCCGTTTTCAGGTCGAAAAAACGGGCATGAATTTTCTGACTCCAGATGGCCGTGGGCAACTATCTCATACCTGGAATTCGAAGAATTGAATCGAAATGCCACCGCCAAGCGCTTGCCATTCTGAATCATGTGATGACAGAAAGGCACCAGCGGGTACCGCGATTCCTGTTTCGGTTGGACTAGATAGCTAATGGTATCCAAGTGCGCGAAATACCATAGTTTTTTCCTGACCTTTTTCCGGCCCGTGAAAATGAGACAACTACCTGTATTCTGGTAGTTGAGATGAAAGTGCAAGTTGTCCTTTTCGAACGCGTTTGTTTCTTGCAGGAGTTGCCTGAGAACCGGACCCCGCAAAACACTCGCAGCCGTCGATGGCGATGCTATCGATGAAATCGAAGCCACGTAACGCCGCATACGCTCGACGGTAATATGAGAATCCACCAATGGCTGCAGGGCCTGAAGGCGAGCGGTGATCTGGCTGGCTGCAGGGGCTTTCTTCATGCTTCTTCCCGCCTATTCGCACTTATCAAATTGGTCACTTCCAGTCTTTGGTAGCTTGGTTCATGATGAAAACCGCAATGACAATGAGCGCCCCTTTAGCTAGCTGTTGAACGAAGGGGTCCACTCCAGTCAGATTTAGTATATTCGCCAGCACACCGATGAAAAGGGTACCGACAAAGGTCCGGAACACTGAACCGCTCCCGCCGAAGAGCGAGGTGCCACCAACAACCACCGCGGCAATGGCGTCAAGTTCATATCCTTCCCCGGCGATGGGCGTACCAACACTCAATTGAGAGGAATAAACCATGCCGGCGATGCCCGCACAAAATCCGGAAAGTGTATAAACGAGCAGTTTATAGCGTTTGATTGGTACACCTGACAAATGAGCTGCCTCTTCATTCGAGCCGATCGCGTAGACACAGCGGCCAAAAGGCGTCAGGTGCAAAACAAAAGCCGCGGCAAACAAAGTAAAAAGTAAGATAATCGACGGGATAGGTATTCCAGCAAGATAACCGTTTCCGACATAATAGTAGGTCGGGTCGATGATCGGAATTGGCGTTCCGCTTGTACAAATGAATGCTATCCCACGCCAAAATGTCAACATTCCGAGCGTCATGATGAAAGCGGGAATGCGCGCGTATGCTACCCCCAGACCGTTGAAGAAACCCATCAGCCCGCCACATAGTAAACCGACAGGAATGGCCACCGCCAAGCTTTGCGTTTGCAGAAGCTCGGCAAAAAGCACAACAGTTAACCCGAGTATCGCTCCTACGGAAAGGTCAATGCCCGCGGTCAGAATTACGAAGGTCTGGCCGATCGCCAGAATACCGACGATCGCTACCTGCCTTAAAACATTGAGAAGATTAGGAAGGCTTAGAAATCTGGAGGATAGGAAGGAAGCAACAATCAGCAGGAGTAATAAGGCCATCACGATTCCCAATTGCTGCTTGGCGAAAGGCATCGCTCTGCGGGTGAACGAGGGCTGGGAGACGTTCCCACTATTACTCATCTATCTCTCCTCTCGTTTGCACGAATGCCGCGGCTTTGACAATTGCATCCTCCGTAGCGGTCTCACGCGTCAGATTCGCTGAAACTTGGCCATCTCGAAGAACGACAATTTCGTCGGAAAGGCGAAGTAGTTCAGCCATTTCTGAGGAAATGAGAATGATCGCGATCCCTTTTGATGCCAACGCTTCGATCATGGAATAGATCTCTTGTTTGGCACCGATATCTACGCCGCGAGTCGGTTCGTCCAGAATGAGAATTTTTGGTTCGAGGCCTACAGCTCTGGCGATTAACACCTTCTGTTGATTGCCGCCACTTAATATCCGGACCGCAGTCTTCAAGCCCCTGGTTCGGATATCAAAGCGGGACGTCAACGCGCGGGCAAAATCCCATTCTGCTCGCAGACGCAGGCAAGGAAATTTGAAAAAACGTTTAAGATTGCCGGCCGTGATATTTTCCATCACCGGCCGATTAAGAAAGAGTCCGTCCGCTTTGCGATCCTCTGTCACATAAACGAGGCCTGCCTTTATACTATCGCCAGGATTCCCAGTCTTGAGCGGTTTACCGAATATTTCGACGGAACCTGAACTCGCGCGAACAAGGCCAAAGATCGTTTTCGCGATCTCTGACCGACCGGCACCCACCAGTCCCGCCAGGCCCAGAATTCCACCCTGTCTCACCAGGAAAGAGACTTTTTGAAAATGCCCCTTGCGGCTAAGATCGCGCACCCGCAAGGCCACCGTTCCGCCGTCATTCCGAGCTGGTTGGTGACTCAGAAGGTTACGCCCAATCATGCGCCGGATTAGCCATTCCTGATCAACCTCCTTAACGTTCGCAGTCCCGGTGCATTTCCCATCCCGAAGAACCGTGACCCGATCCGCAATTTCGAAAATCTCCTCGATCCGATGAGAGATGTAAACTATTCCCAGGTTCTCCTCCCGGAGACGTCTGAGCACTTGGAAAAGAACTTGAGCGGCTTCTGCGTCTAGTACGGCTGTCGGTTCATCAAGAACGAGGATTTTAGGACTCAAAGAGAGCGCTTTGGCGATCTCCACCATTTGTTGCTGGGCGACGCTCAGTCGTCGGACGGATTGTGCAGGATCGATGCGCACAGACAGACGCTGCAACAGTTTGCCCGTTTCTGCCCGCATACGTTTGCGGTCGACCGTGCCGAAGGCCGTGACGGGATAGTGGCCCAGAAAAATATTCTCTTCAGTGCTCAGGTGTGGAGTAAGAGAAAGCTCTTGATGAATAACCACAACACCATGAGTGATTGCTTCCCGAGGTGACTTGGGTTGGAACGCACGACCGGAGAGTGAAATCCGGCCCTTGTCCGGACGATGAACACCGCCCAGGATTTTCATCAGGGTCGATTTTCCGGCCCCATTTTCACCAACCAGGGCATGAACCTCGCCACGCTGAACGGTGAAATCAACTTCACTCAACACGAGATTTCCCTGAAAAGCCTTGCCGATCTGCCGGGCGCTCAACAGCGCCATGTCGTCCAAACCTGATTGCGAAGTATCCACCGTCGGTGATCAGCATCATCAAAATGATCTTATTTTGAGGATGAGCGAAGTTTTTTGGTCAACGTATCGGGGCAGGTCAGCGACATGGATCCGGCGGGGGTGCGAAGTCGCCCCAACCTTTGCCGATCCATTGGTCCGCATTTTCCGGAACAACAACTGGCGAATCTGGCAGCTTCAGTTCATAGCCGGGGTTCTCGTATTTTTCTTTTCCTGCTATCTCCTTGTCGGCCAGAGTGTAGATCACAGCCCGCAGACCTATATCTCCGATGAACGGAGTGTAATTGCCGTCGGCCCGAAATGTTCCAGCTTTAACCGATTGAAAGCCTGCATTCGAACCGTCAAAGGTGTATTGCTTGATACCTTCCTGGCAACGATTGGCGCGGGCGATTGCTAACTCTGCTCCCCAAGAGGACTCTTCCGCGTGGGCAAAAACTGCGTCAATTTTCGGAAAGGCAGTCAGCCAATCTTCCATTAGCTTCACCGCAGGTTCCCGGATCCACTGGCCATCTCCGCGAGCCAGGATCTTAATCCCAGGATAGTTCTTGAAGACGTTTTCCATGCCCTTGTTACGATCCACGGCAGGTGAGGAGCCTTTCAATCCGGTGATAACGACGACATTGCCTTGACCGTGAAGTTCCTCTGCTGCTCGCTTCGCAACTTGCTCGGACATGGTGACGTTGCTTTGACCGATAAAGAGTGTTTTCTCGGCCGGGACGTCCCGGTCCAGAACGACCAAGGGTAACTTGTTCTGCATCACAGCTCGAGCCGCAGGCACCAGACCGGCTGATTCGACCGGGCTCATGATAACAGCGTCCACACCTCGAGCTAGCAAATCTCGAATGTCGTCGCTCTGTTTCGCAATGTCGACGTGCCCGTCGGTGACAATCAGTTGCACATTCGGATGCCTGGCGGCTTCGGCTTGCAGTGACTGAAGCATCGCCACGCGCCACGGATGATTAAAACCTGTTTGCGAAAAACCGATCGTTAGATTCTTGACCTTTCCGTTGAGCTCGATTGGGCCGTCCGGCAGCGGCAAAACGCTCGTTAAAGGGAGGGTTTTATAGAACTTCAAGAGTTCCTCCGCCGTCATATTCGTAATCGGTTGCCGTTGTTGGGCAAAAGCCGCGCAGGCGACCAGCATGATGGAGGGGACAACTAATTTTCTGATGGTGTTTATGGCAGTTCTCTTTCTCATTGGGCTCCTCGGTTACTGAATAATTCATCTATCGATCAACTAGGGACGATCAAAAAATCATCTTCGCCGCTGGCTTTCCAAGTTCATGGGAGAGCGCGTCAGCGTCAGCCGATATCGGTACCGATCGGATCGGAATACCAACTCGACCGATTCGATCGTCCGAAAAAGGGGGTCATAGGTGTCCCGATGGATCAACATTACGGGTTGGCCTTTGCGCAGGTTGAGCACCTTGGCCTGGGCCGGACCAGGCATCCCGACGTCAATGGTTTCCTCCGCGGTATGCAAAACGGCCCCGCACTTTGTTCGCAGGGTTTCGTAAAGAGAATGGTCATCCAGATACTCTTTCGTGAAGAATTCCTTGTTTGGCTCGATCAACCACGACGGATACCATGCTCTCTGCAAAGCCAATGGCCGGTCGTCTCCCAGCAACAGCCGTTCGACGTACAGAGCGCGACCAACCGGTTGTTGAAGCCTTTCCGCTGTCTGTTGCGAAGGGACCTTCCATTGGATGACGAAGGTTCGCCAGCCGGGAGTGATTCCGGCGCCCTTCATGTTTTCGGAGAAGCTGGTCAGGGCGGCCAAGGGCTCGATCTTTGGCTCGGTGACAATAGTGCCTTTGCCTTGGATTCTCCGCAGGTGGCCGGCGTGAACCAGGTCCATGATAGCTTGGCGAACCGTTGCTCTACTCACCTTAAAGCCGGTCGCTATCTCGAGTTCTGAGGGAATCGTCGTGCCAATCTTCCAGCCTCCACTCGAAATCTCCGCCAGGAACATCTCTTTAAGCTGCTGATATAGCGGCAGACGAGAATCTGGTTGGGTCAGAGTTTTCACGCAGTTTCGCTCCCAGTAAACGCGGAAAGGGGATACATCCGGTTGTCCGGATGACCGAATTATCTCTTGCCGTATTGAAGCTGCTCTGTCAATGATAAGGCCAAAGAATTGAAGATCGTGTTCGCGAGCCGGGAGCATCCCAAGTTCGAACGGACGATGACAAAGGAGAGTGACTCGCTCGCCGCCGCGCACAGCAGACCAATACGAAATCCGAAGATGATATGGCGATGCTTCCCAAAAAAGAAAATGTCCTCACCAAATTATTTCCTTCTCTCAAGCCGCTGATCGGGACGATTCATTGTTTAGCTTTTCCAGGCGCACCTCGTTACCAAGGAGAAAGCATGAATACGATCGTTCGCCATGCCGTTGAGGAAGCAAGGTCTTACGCCGAAGGTGGGATGGACGGTATCATCGTCGAAAATTCATGGGATCTACCTTTTCTTAGACCAGAAGATATCTGGCATGAGACCGTCGCCACAATGAGCGTGGTGGCGGACAGTGTCCGCCAAGCCACCTCATTGCCGATTGGGATTAATGTTTTGGCTAACGCGGGCGAGGCGGCCATTGCCGTGGCCAAGGCCAGTGGTGCGTCCTTCATCCGCGTGAATCAGTGGGTGAACGCTTACGTAAGCAACGAGGGCATCGTGCAGGGGGATAGTGCTAAAATCCTCCGGTATCGATCGACTCTCAAGGCAGAGGATGTCGCTATCTTCGCCGATGTGCACGTCAAACATGGTGCTCATGCAATCGTGGCCGATAGAACCGTGGAGGAGCAGGCACGAGATGTTGAGTTTTTCGACGCGGACGTTGCTATCGCGACCGGAAACCACACCGGGGACGCGACACCGATCGGCGAGATCGAGAACATCCGCAGCGGAACCCATCTTCCATTGCTTATCGGGAGCGGACTTTCGGTAGAAAATGCTTTCGACCTACTGGCCAAAGCGGACGGAGCAATCGTGGGAACCAGCTTGAAGGAAAACGGGAGTTGGTGGGGAAGAGTGTCGGTTGATCGGGCGCGTGCCCTGGTCCGGGAAGTGAGCAAACTGCGGTCCTGACGTACAGCCTCCCAAATCCCCCGGATGAACGAATTAGCATATGCTTCAGCGACAGAGATCGCTCGGCTGGTCCGGGCTCGCGAGCTATCCCCAGTTGAGATCGTCGACTACTTCCTTGATCGGATTAGTGACCGCAACCGAAGTTTGAACGCCTTTGTCTTTATCGACGCGGATGGGGCCCGGGAGCGCGCCCGTGCAGCGGAGAAGGCGCTTTATTCGGGAGAAGCTCTTGGTCCCTTACACGGAGTTCCTGCGGCGTTGAAAGATCTCTTTGATTACCGTCCGGGATGGGTGAATACGCTCGGCGGAATCCGCGCGCTCGCGCAGCATCGCAGCGACCAATACAGCGTTTTTGCCCAACGAATGGAAGAATCAGGCGCCATCATGCTGGGCGGGACCAATGCTCCGACATTTGGCTTCCGCGGTACCTGCGACAATTTCCTATTTGGTCCGTCGAAAACGCCTTTCGATCTGAAAATGAACTCCGGAGGGTCGTCCGGGGGCAGCGCGGCAGCGGTGGCAGACGGCCTCGTCCCATTCGCGCAGGGCACTGACGGAGGTGGATCGATTCGCATCCCGGCAGCTTGTTGCGGGATATATGGCTACAAACCGGCGTTCGGGAGGGTTCCGATACTTTCGCGACCCAATCTATTCGGGGCAACGTCTCCTTTTGTGTTTGAGGGGCCCCTGACGAGGACAGTTAAGGACGCAGGTCTGATTCTTAACGTTCTTGCTGGATATGATCCCAGGGACCCGTACGCCTTGGATGAAACATGGAACTGGCAGTGCCAGGATAAAGGCCTCAGCGGCTGGCCGATCGCTTACGCACGCCACTTTGGCGATTTTCCGGTGAGTACCGAGGTTAAATCGGTCATCGATCGTTTCGTAACGGCGTTCGAGGAAGCCGGAGCTCGTGTGGATCGCATTGATTTAGACCTTTGTCACTCACACCTGGAGCTGAGCGATCTTTGGTGCCGATTGATCTCCGTCGCCAATCTCCGAATATTGGAGAATCTAAAGTCAAACGGGATCGACTTACTTCGGGATCACGCCGAAGACCTGCCTCCAGAGTTCCGAGAATGGCTGGACAGAGGAAGACTGATCTCGACAAACGAATATCTGCGGGATCAAGAGATTCGCTCCCAGGTTTATGAAGCGATCCAAAGTGTTTTCACAAATTACCGACTGCTGGTCACTCCCACCTTAGCCTGTGCGGCTGTGCCAAATGCTCAAGATGGTAACACCATCGGCCCGAGATCCGTGAATAACATTCGAGTGGACCCATTGATCGGCTGGTGCCTCACCTATCCGATTAATTTTTCCGGGCACCCCGCAGCCTCAATTCCAGCGGGTCTTACTGAGACTGGTCTTCCGGTCGGCATGCAGCTGGTAGGGAAAAGATATGCTGACCATGACGTCTTGACTGCCAGCGCGTCCGTTGAACAAGTTAGACCTTGGTCTGAAACGTATAAAATTTGCGAAGGCCGGCTGTTAGCGTTAGACGAGGACGTGCGCTAACGGCGGAAACGGACCGGCGTAGGCGAAGCGTCTCGTTTTGCTCTTTTTTTTAGCCCGTTATGCGAAGCGTAACAGGCCTGGCCCGAAGGGCCAAAATAGCATAAACGAATAATGGATCTTTAGTTCCATTTCCGACTATCGGCTGATGCCGTATAAGCATTGCAGTAAGCGTTAAGCGCTGCATTCCTGCCGCCGCTTAAAAGGCGAAGGCTTCAAGCATGAATTTTCAACCAAAGAATCAAATTGAGTTTCGCAATCAGGCCGTTAAAAAAAAGGATTTCGGGTGGATGCCAACTT
This sequence comes from uncultured Verrucomicrobiae bacterium, assembly GCA_963742335.1. Lineage (GTDB taxonomy): Bacteria > Verrucomicrobiota > Verrucomicrobiia > Chthoniobacterales > JAFAMB01 > JAFAMB01. Next base: position 369,207 of record CAVULL010000011.1, on the reverse strand, counting down.
TGCAAAAGTGAGGCTGAACTCGTGTACTGGGATTCGGACTTGGCCGGACGCCTTTGCCAAGAATGTGAGCCTTTCCTGAGATCTGCAGAGGCTGCCTTGGTGGCTGCCGACTGCTGGCATCCATCCGATGCGCTCATTTTCCACGATCCATAAGATTCGACCTCCCCGACGGATCGGGCAGCTTGTGCACGCAAAATGGCTATAAAGGCGGGAACAGTAGATTTGAATCGTTGAAAGCTTCTTTTCGCTTACAGCCCTACGCCCCCCGCCGTTAAGCCGACCCGATTCCTCCGTCACCCTCGCCGCCAGGTTTGCAGATGCGGAAGGGGTGAAGGGGACTCAACCCGACTCTGGCTGTTTCGCGGCGCCAAAACGGCGGGCTGAGCCCTTCCGCTCCGAGGCACAATTTCTCGAGGTCGCTATAGCCAATCAGAGGCGATCTTTTGCAGAATTAGCACCCGGACTTTGCAAGAGCTGTTTTTCAGCCTCCAACCAATCCTCCTGTTCAAAACCCGGCAACTGACCTCTCTCCAAATAAAGTTCAAGCAATTCTCTTATCCGGAATTTGCTCGGTAATTTCGGCCTCCCATTGCTTCTCTTTTCCCCCAACGTTAACTCTCCACAGAAGACTTTTCGGACCCTCTTGTCGAACTTCCTCTACCCCTTCCATAAAGTTAGGAAATTCTTCAAACTGGGTCCACTGATTGTAAACTGCGCTATTCGGTGCGTGGACTTCTATCGAATGTATTGTTGCTCCATATCCTTTTGTATCTTTACAGCTTTAATCTTCGCCACTGTTCGCCACTGACTGACCGGATGGTTTCGTTTTATTCGCTTTCCGATACGTTCGAAAGTTTTGCCATTGCTGGCATTCCCCCCCGCGCGGATTGACTCGTTTGCCTGGATTTGGGTCCCAAGGCGATTTCTTAAAACGCAAAAAAAATAGAAGGATTTTTCTCCCGAGATGCGAAAGATGGAGAGTGAACATGCCGCCAGAGGGAACCGAATCCGCGGAAGCTGAAACCCGCAACCCTATTGAATCGGTGCCCTTATTCGGAAATTTGTCAACTGCTTCAACTCTGGCGGCTACAGTGGAACCCGCGGGTTGGTTACGAAAAGCAGTTAAGCTTTTTGGCCCGGGATTGGTGACCGGAGCGGCGGATGATGATCCCAGTGGCATTGCCACCTACTCCAGCGTAGGGGCGCAGTTCGGCACCAGTATGCTTTGGACAATGCCCCTGATCTATCCTTTCATGGCCGCCGTACAGGAGATCAGCGCGCGCTTAGGACGAATCACCGGACGCGGCATTGCGGGGAACATGCGGCGCTTTTACCCAAGCTGGATGCTGTATGTCATCGTTGCCCTGCTCATCATTGCAAATATCATCAATATCGGCGCGGACATCGGGGCGATGGGTGCAGCAGCTAGCCTGCTGATTGGAGGTCCGCAACTGCTCTACGGCGTCCTATTCGCTGTGCTTTCAGTGGTCTTGCAGATCTTTATTCCGTACAAGACCTATTCGGGAATCTTAAAATGGTTGACTCTTTCCTTGTTCTCCTACGTCGGCACAATATTCGTAGTTCAGATCAACTGGACTGAAGTTCTAAAAGGAACTCTAATTCCGACTATCTCTTTCAAAGGAGAGTATCTGGCCGCTTTGATTGCGGTTTTAGGAACGACGATCAGTCCCTACCTGCTGTTTTGGCAATCCGGGGAGGAAGTCGAACAAATGGAAAGCCAGCCAAAAGAAAATCCGCTTAAGAAAGCGCCACAGCAAGCACCGGAACAATTCCAGCGAATCAAAATCGATACCTACGTTGGAATGGCATTTTCCAATCTGATTGCTTATTTCATCATCCTGACAGCAGCCGCAACGCTGCACATCCACGGTAAAACAGATATTAACAGTGCCGCTGAGGCAGCTGAGGCGCTTAAGCCGATTGCCGGACCGTTTGCCTCATTACTTTTCAGTCTGGGAATCGTCGGCACAGGTCTGCTCGCGTTACCTGTTCTCGGGGGATCGGCTGCTTACGCTGTTGGAGAGGCTCTAAAATGGCCGGTGGGACTTGAACGCAAAGCGAAAGAAGCAAAAGCGTTCTACTCGGTGCTCGCGGTGGCAACTTTGATTGGGTTAACACTGAATTTTACAAATTTTGATCCCATCAAGGCGCTCGTTTGGGCGGCCATTATTAATGGAATTACCGCGGCGCCGGTGATGTGTTTTATGATGCTGTTAGCGAGCAAACGTAAAGTCATGGGCGAGTTAACGCTGCCTTTCTATCTCAAGATCCTCGGGTGGATCGCGACCGCGATCATGGCGCTGGCAGCTGTCGGCATGCTCTTAACTTCCGGAAAATAAATTGCTCGATTTAGTGCTTTGGTGATGTAACTCACGTGTCCTGTCCGCGGTGCCGCCACTCTAATTCTGTAATTGATTGATTGTCTGGCTATCAGATAGGCATCTGACCTCCGGTGGCGCCGTAAACCTCACCGGTGACGTAGCTCGCTTGATCACTCGCCAGGAAGACGAAGATCGGCGCAATCTCGGCTGGCTGTGCCGCCCGTCCAAACACCGTCTGTGAACCAAACTTTTTCACCTTCTCCTTGGGCATCGTCGAAGGGATAAGCGGAGTCCAGACCGGTCCCGGGGCTACCGCGTTGACCCGCACGCCTCTTTGCATGGCAAGGCTCGCAAGGGAACGAGTGAAACTAACGATGGCTGCTTTAGTTGACGCGTAGGCAATCAGGTTCGGACTAGGATCGAAGGACTGAATGGAGCCCGTATTGATGATGGCGCCGCCCACCTTCATTTGCGGAAGGATCGCTTTGCATAGGCGGAACATGGCAAAAACATTAACGCGATACGTTTCTTCGAACTCATCGTCGGAAATATCCTCGAATTTTTCGTAGGTCCGCTGGAAAGCGGCGTTATTGACCAGAATATCGATGTTGCCCAGGGCCTCGATGGCCTTCTCGGCTACGGCCTCTGATACAGCGTGCTCGCCAATGTCCCCCGGAAGAAGAATTGCCTTGCGGCCGGCTTCGGTCACAAGACGCTCGGTCTCCTGGGCATCCTGCTCTTCTGATAAATAGGAAATGGCCACATCCGCTCCCTCCCTGGCGAAGGCAAGCGCAACGGCACGCCCAATGCCGCTGTCGGCCCCGGTAATGAGGGCGCGACGGCCTTTGAGGCGACCGGTACCCTCATAACTCGACTCTCCGTGGTCGGCTTTGGGGCTCATTTCCTCCTCATTTCCCGGAGCGGGCTGTTCCTTATTCGAGTAAGGCGGCTGCTGGTAAAGTTTCCTGGGATCTTTGGTAATCATGTCAAATCCATTCGCCTGCAACCAAATCCCCGGGCGTCTAATTCCACAAACCTATGACAGAAAGGATGAATTTCTTTAAGATCACCGACGTGGTGATCTTGACGTCGAAGATTCGCAGAGCCCGGTGGCTCAAACCGTTGGAGCGATGGATTTAGGAAGGCAAAGCGAGACGCTTCGCTTACGCCGCCACAACCCGGAGATCAGCTTAACTCACCACCGATTGACCCATGCGCCGCCGCCGCCATAGTACCGGCGGTTGACCCAAGCGCCGCCGCCACCCCCGCGATTCAACCAGCCTCCTCCTCCTCCTCCGCGTCCATTAATCCATCCACCACCTCCCCATCCTCCGCCCCGCCGATTCACCCAGGCGCCAGCATCGGCCCGAGGTGGAAGGGCCAGCCACGCGCTGCCGAATACCGCCGCAGCAATCGCCGCGGCCGACCACTTCCCCATGCTCTGGAGAAAGAGCCGACGCCCCAGCAGCTCCTTTTCCTCATCGGGGCTTGTTGTTTCTTGGGATGGTTCATTATTCATAACAACAATGTCGATCGAGACTATTCCGTAGTTTTTTCACCTGCCGCGCCACCACTCGTCAGCGTCGAGAAATGCATGGCGGCGATCAGCCACTTGGCATCGTATTTTGCGACGGTTAGCGATATATTGACGGGGAACGCGAACTCTTTTTCTTTTTTTTGACCAGTGACATTTCCAGCGGTCATCATCCAACCCATCTCTGTCGTCACTCCGCCGATCCTGAACTGATATTCGAAGTGTTGTTGTCCTTTGTCGAAACCGTCAAAAAAGTGTTGATAGGCTGTTTTGATTTCGTCCGGACCGGACCAGACCTCTCCGGGCCCTGTGCCCATGATTGCAGCCTTCGCCGCAAAACAGGCCATAACACCATCGAGATCTTGATTGGTGAAAGCCTCATCATGCGCTCGCAATAAGGCGCGGATCGGTTCGACCTCGGGGGGGTCTGCCGGGGTTGCTTGTGCGTTCACAACCGGGGGTGCGGTGACTGTGCGGCCATGCCGGCTATCCCGGCGACAAGTGCTTCTCTTCTGTTCATAGGTCGGTTCTCAAATCCCGAGATTAACAAGCCTTCAGATTACGAGAAGAATATTTTTAGAGGTTCTCACAGTCGGCTATGCAGCATATGCATGAGCGTTGACAGGGTTGACTGAATGCGCACCGTTCAGGCAAAACTTGGGTTGTTCCATGAACGGGAGGTAAATGAATTCCAGAGAATCGAATCAATGGTCTCAAAAAAGTCTCCCTGAATTAAGTAAAGCGAGTCTTAATCCTGCGGTTCACAGCGATTGGCGCGGTGATCGCCGGAATTGTCGGCTTGTTTGCCTATGCCGGTGGCTGGTTTACGCCGCACAGACTCTCACCGGTAATCGTAAGTGATCGGCTCCTGGACCGGATGGCTCTATAGCCCATCCGCTCCGGGAAAAACAAAAAAGGCAACTCATAAGCAGGAAAATGCGCAAGTTTGAGACACTTGGGTTTACCGGCCCACTGACCAACGCCTTGCAAGGTCAGTGCACTAAGCCGGAATATTATTGGCTGGGACAGGCCGGGTTCTTATTCCGGTCTCCGAGTCTAACCTGGATCATCGACCCGTACTTATCCGACCGTCTGGCCGAGAAATACCAGAACCACCACTTTTCACACGCGCGCATGATACCCGCGCCGCTGGCTTTCGAGGAATTGCCCGAAATTGATTTCGTCTTCTGCACCCACCACCATGGCGATCATTTAGACATTCCCACCTTGGAGTGGATTGCTGCCAACCGTCCGCAGACCCGGTTCGTGGTCCCCGCCGGGATCGAAGCAGAAGTGAGTCGGCTAGCGCTACCGCGCGAGCGAATATTTTGGGCGGAAGCCGATCGGCCAACCACGCTGACCACGGATTTCGAGGTTACGCCAGTTCCGGCGTCCCACGAAGAATTCGGTTACGACGCCGCCGGTCGTCATCGTTTCCTTGGCTACGTATTTCACTGGGACTCACTCAGGATTTACCATTCGGGAGACACCATTCCGTTTAACGGCTTGACCGAGCGGATAGCCGAGCTTGGCCCGGAGCTGGCGTTGTTGCCCGTGAACGGCCGCTGCCGCGAATTGAGCGAACGCAACATTGCAGGCAACTTTTCATTGACAGAGGCCATTGAGCTTTGCCTCGACGCGCGAGTGCCCCTCTTGATGGCCCACCATTATGGCATGTTCGCGTTCAACACCATTGATCCAGCGCTGATCGACGAGGCCGCTCGTGTCGCACCACCGGAGATTACCGTATTGAAGGCCGAAATAGGTGTGCGGTACAGGCTCCCGGTCTGCGTGTGAATTAAGTCTCAGGAGCGAAGTTTTGCCGCTCTCGAAAGAATTGGAGTACCATGATGAAAAAGAAATTGATCTCTCCCGCCACGTCGATACGCCCAATCGCTGATGCTCCGGCTACTCCGGCGGTAAGGCTTTCTTGACGGGGACACGATGTTTATTCGCCGGGTACCATTTCCATTTGCCGTCCACTTTGTGCCAAATTCGATGACCATTGTCGTCATCCAAAGGGTTTTCACTTTCTGTCTCATGTTGTTTTCGTACAGCGGTCGGCGACGGGGCTTGAGCAGGTAACACCGTCGGAGTCGTGACTGGATTCGCCGCCGCTGGAGTGGTGACTGGATTCGCCGTCTGCTCAGCCGACTTGGCGACAAACTTTGTCAAGGTCCAATAAGTCGTAGGTTCGCTTGCAAAGCGAAATTCGGCGGGGCTTTCGGGGGTCGATCCGGTTGTTAGGACGACAATTTCCTTGGCGGAACCGATTTGCTGGCTGACGTGACCGTTATTAATTAACTTAAGAATGCTTTCGTTATCTTTTTTAGCAGATAGTTTAACGACCTCTTCGAGCGTGCTTTGCGAGTCAAAGTAGACGGAGCCGCCGACCAGGGTATCCGCAAGAACAGGGATCGACAAAACGAAGAAGTTGATCAGAAACAATTTAGTCACCATAGGGCAGCCCTTGCATATTTGCCCGTCACGGTGTGCGACCAATCTAGAATCCCCGGAGGCAGCTTGAAGTTGACCTCGTCACATGATCCCCCGGGTCCGTCCACGACGACTTTAGTCTCCTTGTCCGCAAGGCCAGCGCCCATCTGGTCAAGAGGACCAATTCGTTTTGGAGATGCGTTCATCTCTCGCATATCGATGAAATTGAATCCTCGCGCAACACCGAGTTGGAAGCACCGTTCAGGCCTCTGTTGACTCGCATTAAGGGAGGGAACACGTTCAGCGTTGCGTCGGAATTCGAATGAATAAAAAGCGAACTTTCCTGACCCTGCGTAATGCATCTTATTTCTCAACCAAGCGAGTCCGAAAGAAGCACCTGAAATTGCCAACCGCGAGCTCGTTCGGAAAGTTAAAAGAACATTGTGTGGATATGTTTTGATACTTAGGCGGCCCAGGCGATGGCCGAACCACGCGCATCATCGAAAAACTTTGTCCTTTACCGCCCCCGACGTTTAGCGCTGCCCTCTGCCATATTTAAAAGCGTCGAAAGGCTTGCGCGGTCAAGTTGCTCAAACAACTCACGGCGACGCTGAACCGAATACCGAGAGAGCATCATCGAAAAAATCAGCGATCCAGGCGACGAACTCAAGCTCGAGACAATAGACATCGAGTTTCTCATGTTCGAATAGAGATTCCACAGATCTACAAACATTTATTTTTAATGTTTGTATAACTTTATTTTTAGCAACTTTATTAACTGGACTAGTATTACGTTTTGGCAGGGTAAGCGAAGCGTCTCGCTTTGCCTCTTCGAGCGAGCAAACCGGGACGGTTCGCTTCCTTCAAAATGCGGGCAAGGCTTATTTCGGGTATCCGGATGGGTTGGCCAGGTGCCAGCGCCAGGCGCTTTCGATGATCGCACGAACATGCGGAAACTGCGGTACCCATCCAAGTTCCCGGCGAATCTTGCCGCTGGCGGCGACCAGCACCGCGGGATCACCGGCGCGGCGCGGACCGATGTCGGCACGGATCGTCTTCCCGGTAATCTCACTCGCGGCATCAATCACTTCCTTGACGGTAAATCCCTCTCCATTTCCGAGATTGTAGAAGCGACTGCCGCCGTCGAGCGCCCCCAATGCCAGAATGTGCGCCTGCGCCAGATCGGCGACGTGGATATAGTCGCGCACACAAGTCCCGTCACGGGTGGGATAGTCCGCTCCGAAAATCAGGGCCTTTTCGCGTTTGCCCAGAGCGACTTGGAGGACAATCGGAATCAGATGGAGCTCGGGATCATGGTCTTCGCCTCGAGTCTGGGTCGCACCGGCAGCGTTAAAATAACGCAGGCAGGCAAATCGTAACCCGTGAATCCGATCGAGCCAATGGAGAATACGTTCAAGAATGAACTTTGATTCGCCGTAAGGGCTGCCCGGTATGATACGCTCAGATTCGTCGATCGGCATCCGTTCCGGCTTATCGAAAAGATTGGCCGTAGACGAAAGGATCAGGCGCTTAACTCCGTGCTCGACCATGCTGCTAAACAGATTCAAGCCAGTCGTCACATTGTCACCCAAGTATAAAAACGGCTTTTGCATCGACTCGCCGACCAGCGTTTTAGAGGCAAAATGCATCACGGCATCGGGACGATGCCCGGTAAGCGCCCGGTCAACAGATGCCCGGTCCGCCAGGTCCCCTTCGACAAAGACAGCCTCCGGGTGTACCGCCGCGCGATGTCCTTGAGAGAGATTATCAAACACTACCACTGACTCGCCCTTAGCGATCAATTGTTCGACCACCGCACTTCCGATATAGCCGGCTCCGCCCGTGACCAGGATCTTCATATAGCTTTTTCGTTAAAGTGGATTTCCGATTGGTCACGAAGCGTTTGCGCAGCCTGTTCCGAAGTCAAATCGCGCTGCGCTTCACCAAGCATCTCATATCCAACCATAAATTTCTTAACAGCAGCAGAGCGTAGGAGCGGCGGGTAAAAATGTGCGTGCAACTGCCAGTGTCCGAATTCGTCAGCGCCGTACGGCGCACCGTGCCAACCCATGGAGTAGGGAAACGATACTTCAAAAAGATTATCGTAGCGGGTAAGCAGACGTTTGAGAATTTCTGCCAGGCTAACTCGTTCGCCGGCTTGCAAGTCCGGCAACCGAGAGACGGAGCGCCTGGGGAGAAGCAGAATCTCGTAGGGCCAGGTAGCCCAATAAGGGACCAGGGCGATCCAATCATCGTTCTCAATGACCACGCGTATTCCCTGTTCCAACTCGAGCTTCAGATAATCAACCAAAAGCAATGATCCCTGAGCGCGAAAGTAAGCGAGCTGCTCTCGATCCTCCTTGGCGGGTTCATTGGGGAGGAAATCGCTGGCCCAGATCTGGCCATGTGGATGCGGATTTGAGCAGCCCATGATGTCTCCCTTGTTTTCGAAAATCTGAACCCACCGATATTTCCGCCCGAGTTCTTCGGTTTGATTTGCCCACACTTCGACTACGCCTCGAATGGCTTCCAAGGGCATCACGGGCAAAGTCCAATCATGCCTCGGCGAAAAGCAGATGACACGACAAGTCCCGGAGGCGGACTGGGTGCGCAACAATCCCTGGCCGTCGCCGGCAGGGGCCCCGTTCGGCATTATTGCCGCGAAATCATTCGTGAAAACATACGTCGAAGTATAGACCGCGTTGTGGGCGCCGGCGGCCCGCTCGTTCCCAGGACAAAGATAACATTTGGGATCGTAAGCGGGGCGGGTGTCCCCGGCAGCCATCTCTTGCTTGCCCTGCCAAGGTCGTTGGGTGCGGTGCGGAGAAACGAGAATCCAGTCGCCGGTGAGGGCATTATAACGCCGATGAGGACTTTGCGTGGTGTTCATCTTGGAGCCTTAGTAGTGGGTGGTGGGCAGGCGGAGCAGCGGGCCCTCCGCCTGCCGGTTCCCCCATAAAAAGGTTCTCTCAGAATAACCACTCTTTTGGTTTTGTGCACTCCTCAGGCCGCGGCCGAGTAACCGTTTTTTGAGCCGGCCCGCAGCTTTTCCGGAATCCATTCACCGTGAGCTGTGAGCAGATCGTTCACCAACGCCCAGATCTGGTCGAGATCAAGTTCGGCGGCGGTATGCGGATCGAGCATCGCCGCCTGATAAATTCGTTCGGGATTTTGTTGCAGAACGGCTTCAACCGTCAGCGCTTGCACGTTAATGTTTGTCTGCATCAGCGCAGCTAGTTGAGACGGGATTCTCCCGATCCGAACAGGTTGAACTCCGTTTTTGTCCACCACGCAGGGTACCTCGACGCAGCAACCGGCCGGCAAGTTTTCGATCAGATTCCTGTTGGAAACATTGCCATACACGACCCGAGGAATGCCTGTCTCCAGGCTATGAATGATCAACGATCCAAATTCAACGCTTCGCCTGATTTCAATGGGTCGATCCGAACTTTCCAGGCCGGCGCGCAGCTTTTCCCATTCAGCGATCTGCGATTCGCAACGCCGAGGATATTCATCCAGCGGGATGTTGAATTTCTTGATCAGATCTTCCCGACCTCGCTTGATAAACCAAGGACCGTATTCAGAAAAATGTTCGCTCGACTCGGTAACGAAATAGCCCAACCGGGTAAAGATGTCGTATCGAACACGGTTATCATCCGGCACGCGCCCCTCGGCAACGACTCGGCGGATCTCTGGATAAAGATCTTGTCCGTTACGCTCAAACTTCAGGTAAAAGGCTACGTGATTGATTCCGGCCACGACATAGTTGATTTCCTCGACCGGTACACCAATATCGCGGGCGAGCTCGCCTGCCGTATGCTGGACGCTATGGCAAAGCCCGATCGTACGAATGTTAGTCGCTTCGCTCAGCGCCCAGCAATTCATCGCCATCGGATTAACATAATTCAAATGGACGACCTCAGGACAGAGTCGCTCCATATCGTGGCCCATATCGATCAGCACCGGAACGGTCCGCAACGCCCGCATGATCCCTCCGATTCCTAGAGTGTCCGCTATAGTCTGACGAAGACCGTACCGCTTCGGAATTTCAAAATCGGTGACCGTGCAAGGACGGTACCCGCCGACCTGGATCATATTAATCGCGTAGGAAGCTCCGTCAAAGGCACGGGAGCGATCGGTCGTTACCTCCACGGAAGCTGAGGCGCCGAGGGCTTGAGCGATACGACGGGCAACTGCCTCGGACGATCTGAGACGGTTTTCGTCGATATCAAACAGGCAAATCGAGGAGTCAGCCAGTTCCGGGAAGGACAGGATGTCGCCGATCAGGTTTTTGGCGAATACGGTGCTTCCGGCCCCGATAAAGGTAATCTTCCTTCGTGAGTTACTCATCTGGTTGAATTTATTACGTTTAAATTCAGGTTAGCTGACACCGCTGCGCTCTATCCTCTGTCCAAGGTTCAGGCGAAGCGCTAATTGAACAGGTCGTTGACTTCCGCATTCGCTTTCTTCATCGTGGAAGCGGGATCTGCACCGTTCAGGAGGATGGCATCCAGCCCAACTTTGGTGATGCGCAGGACATCCGCGGCGTGGTCTGCGATCGGAAAGAGAAACGTGCCCTGCGGGTCTGTCGCCTCCTCAAGGAACGGCGAGACATCCAGTCCTTTCTTGCCCATAGCTTCTTCCGCCTTCTTGGCAGCGCTTTGCACGGCGGGGAACACGACGCCATATCCGGCAATAATCGTTTGCCCTTCTTCTGAGCCGAGGAATTTGACCCATTTCCAGGATTCTTCCTTGTGTTTACTACCAGTCCAAATTGAATCCGCCAGGCCGTTAAACATTGATTTACGGCCCTCTGGACCTTTCGGTAACGGCGCGAAGCCCTTGTCAAACTTCGCATTATCAACATACCAATTGATCATCCAGGAACCGGTCAGCGCCATGGCGCCTTTGCCGGCGGCAAAAAAGCTGTTTGCTCCCAGTTGCCGCGCGTCTTTGGCCGGAACGATAAAACCCTTCTTCATCGAATTGGCAATCCATTGCAGAGTTTCTGCCAGCTTCGGATCGTCGTAGTGAAATCCCTTCGCCCAGGGTCCGTCGTGAAACTTAAATCCATTCGAGACCGCAAAATGACTCCATTCTACCTGTCCGAACCCGTCGGGCGCACCATCAATCAAGAGTCCGTACTGTTTGACCTTGTTGGGATTGAAATTGGGCGAGAGTCCATTGTTTCCCGCTTCGTCCAGAGAAAGTTTGGCGATCAACTGGCCAAATGACCCTCCATCTTTAGGATTCCAGGTTAAATCATTTAAATCCTTTGGATTCACGCCGGCCTTCTCGAGCATCGCCTTGTTGTAGATCAATGCGATGGTATCCCAATCTTTGGGAAAGCCGTATTGTTTACCCTCTTTACCCCAGAGTTCAAAGAGACCGCCGAGGTAAATGTTAGTCGGTACTTTGTCGCGCTTGATCAATGGAGCGATGTCGACTAACAAATCATTTTCAACTAACTCCGGGTAGCGGGCCAGATGGTCAGTGAAAACGTCAGGAGCCGTTCCGGAGACAAAGCCAGTGCTGAGGGTTGTCCAGTAATCGCCCCAGGAAGTCTGGGTGATCTTGATTTTGATATCCGGATTAGCCTTTTCGAAGGCTGCCGCAGCAGCCTGGTAGGCGGGTAATTGCAAGACATCCCAAAGCCAATAGTTGATTTCAGTCGCGGCCTGCGCGGAGACAGCGGCCAGCAGTGAAGAGGCAAACAGAAATACTCTGAAGCGATACATAGGTGTTTGTTTGGTTGGAGGGTTATTTCATACCGCTGAATTGGAACGACTCGACCACTTTACGGCCGAAGAAGACCAAAAGCGCGACCATGGGGATAATCCCCAAAACAGTACAGGCCATGAGACCGGTCCAATCCGGAACGCCGGATTGCTGTTGCGTGCGGAAGGCATTGATGGCGACAGCCATCACTCGCACCGACTCGTCCCGCCCAATAAGAAACGGCCAGAAGAATTCGTTCCATGTCGACACGGTGGTGAGGATGGCCAGCGTGGCCAGTGACGACCCGTGGATCGGTAAAATCATCCGAAAGAAGATTGAAAAATAGGAAGCGCCGTCGATGCGAGCGGCCTCCTCGACATCCCGCGGAGTCCCCAGGAACATTTGCCGAAGAAAAAAAACCGCAAAGGGTGTCATCAAAGCATAGGGCGCCGCCATGCCTTGGAAAGTGTTTAGCCAGCCCAAATCATGAATCAGGATAAAATTGGGGATAAAAAGGACGGCGGTTGGGATCATCGTCGCCGCGATAAAAAGAAAAAAGAGCAGATCGCGGGCCGGAAATTGCAATCTGGCAAAAGCATAGGCAGCGGTGGCGCTAAAGAAGATCTGCGGAATGACCGCGATGGCTGTGAAGATCGCGCTGTTGAGCAACGCGCGGAAGAAAGTAATTTTTGCCAAGCCGGTCTGCGAAAGCCGCGGATCATTGGGATCAATAAAACCGAGTACTCTTTGAAAATTGAATAGTGTTGCGTCGTGCGGGAGAATCGAGCTCCCGCTTTCGAACAAGGCGTTCGGACCGGTCAAGGCGGTCTTAAAGGCGATCCAGAGCGGGCCAAGTGAAATGATAGCAAAGGCGACCAGCGCTGCGTAACCGATCCAGCGGCCAATCGGAAAAGTCGGATTGGATCTTTCCATGATGTTTATCCCAGGTCAGAATCTCCCGAGCGCAGCACTCGCATTTGAACAAGGGTGACAAGCACCAGCCCGAGAAAGAGAACGGTCGACATTGCCGAGGCATAACCCATGCGCATACTGGTGAACGCCTCCTGGTAGATGTACCAGACGATCGTCCGGGTGGCCGCACCGGGCCCGCCCTGGGTAGTCACGGCGATAGTATCAAAAATCTGGAAGGAACCAATCACGCTGGTGACCAGGACGAACACCACCGTGGGTCGCAAGAGAGGCAGGGTGATTGATTGAAACATTTTCCACTGCGAGGCGCCTTCGATGCGCGCGGCTTCGTAGAGGTGTTCCGGAATAGCTTGCAGGCCGGTGTAGAACAACAAAGCCGCGTAGCCCATGTGCCGCCAGATATTAATCGCGGCGATGGTCGGCAAGGCGAGATGTTCGTCGCTGAAAAATGCATGGCTCCCGAGCCCTACCGCCTGCAGCAAAAAATTCACGAAACCGAGGACCGGATCCAACATCCAGAAGAAAATCATTGCGGCAATGACATTGGAGATCAGAAACGGCGCCAGCATCACCGAGCGGATGAAGACCGAACCCGTCAAACGCTTCAAAAGAACAGCGATCAAGAGCCCGAACACAGTCTGGATAGGAATATTGTAAAGAACGTAGAGAATGGTAATCCAGATCGAACTCCAGAATTTTCCGTCGTTGATCAGGCGAACGTAGTTGTCGAAGCCGAGAAACTTCGGCGCGCGGAGCAGGTTCCAATTCGTTAAACCTATGTAGAAAGCGCGGATAGTCGGCAGCAGATAGAATAGCGTGAAGCCCAACAGGGCCGGCGCGACAAACAATAAGCCGCAGAACGCTTCGTTATCGACCAACCTCCTCCTGGTGCGGACCTCACGTTGAGGTAGAGTCACTGATGCCGCCGTCATTGGTGTCCTGCTGGCCATGATTCCGGGGGGATGAAAAGTTTACGCCAGATAAAGCAAGCGCCCCACGCCCGGGAGAGGGCCCTAAAGCCCTGTCACGATCTACGGTGAAGGTGCACCAGCTCGTGTAATAACTAACCGCTGTTTAACACGTGCTAGCTCCATGTCAAACATTTTGGAAAAAATCCGATAGAGTGCACTGCGACCCCGGATTTTGAATGCGAATATCGCCGGAATGTTAAAACAAAAAGAGGCCGCCGTTCGCTGTCCCTTTTGCCGCACCCAGGTGCGCCGTGGCGCCATCAGCTGTCCGACCTGTCGAGCCCGGATCTCTTACGGATGCACCGTTCCCGTGACGGGGTGCTTGTTACCAATTGTTGTCGCCTTCCTCGTCGGATGCGGGCTGATCGGTCTTTTTTCAGAAGAAGATGCAACAGGAGCCCGAAACATCCCGCAAAATCTTCTGATCGGCATCGGGATCTTCTCGGCTTTCCTTGGCTTGGGACTTTGGTTGCTGATGGTCCAGATCGCCAAAAGATTCATCTCCTTCTCCCGAAGACGCCGGGACTAATTCGGCTGCGACGGGAGAGTATTCTGACGGGTGGCCCGACCGACACTATGCGGTCGTGGCACGTCGAGCCGCTACGCGGGCTCGATCTTCGGAGCCGACCGAACGAACAGCATGGATCAGCGCCATGCATCCAAGAACATTCAGGGGGCGCTCGCGGCGGTCACCTTGCCGGTGCGAGCGCGCCAGGCGCATTGATTTCCGGCTATTCGTATCACCAATTTGACGCTGGATCTGTGAATCTATCCATTTCGTCGAGTTTTGCTCTGTTGACATATAACCAACCTTTTCCTTTGTCTGTTTAGAGTGAATATTTTTCGGCCGCGATTATCCGACCAGGCGGACCACAATAAGAAGGAGATTGTTCCAGATCGACGGATCGGTTTGGACGTATAATGCACCGCAAACCACCAGCATCAGCAGACCTGTCTCAAGTTCCCTCACGCTCTTATTACAAAGCAAGATTGATGCCATCAATTTGGCATATTGTGTAACCTGCTATTCCATAGGCACTTAGACTTAATCCCCAGGCAAACGACTCCCAAGTGCTCCTTGCAATTTTCCGTTTTTGGGAAACTTCCGTCCCGGTTTCGCCTTGAAGCCGTGTCGCTCAGGCAAACTTTGCCTCCCGGTGGCAGCTTCTGCCGGGTGAAAATCGCACGAGAAAGACTCAAATCGTGCGCCTTTCAGGGACTTTTCTTCCTTTTGCATGAAGCGGAAAGATTCCCGCTTACAGTCCAACAATGGCCAGTCTCCCTCTATCTGTGTTGGACCTGTCGCCGATTTCGGCTGGACAAGGTGATGCGCGAGCCGTGCGCGATACGGTCGAACTCGCGCAACATGCCGAAAAGCTCGGTTACGATCGATACTGGGTCGCCGAACATCACAACATTCCCAGCGTCGCGAGCACCGCTCCGGAAGTCATGGTCGGACAAATCGCCGCGCGAACTTCCCGCATCCGGGTCGGCTCTGGTGGGATCATGTTACCTAATCACGCTCCATTGCAGGTCGCGGAAGCGTTCCATGTGCTTGAGGCATTGTACCCGGGCCGTATCGATCTGGGGATCGGTCGTGCACCGGGCACAGATCAACTGACCGCACTGGCCCTTCGTCGGAGCAAGGATAGACTTGGAGCGGAGGATTTCCCGGCTCAGCTCGTGGAGCTGATCGGCCTTAGCCACCAAGACCTGCCAGCGGGCCATCCCTTCGCGAGCATCCGCGTGATTCCGACGGATGTCACGTTACCGCCGATCTGGGTGCTTGGATCAACGGAGGACGGTGCAGCGATCGCCGCCAGCTTCGGAGTTGGATTTGCGTTTGCCCACCATATCAATCCCGGTGGAGCGCTGGCCGCGTTCGAGGTTTATCGATCGAGATTTCGGGCGTCGCGTTGGCTCGATCGACCCCGGACGATTCTTACCGCCCAGGCCATTTGCGGTGAAACCGATGAAGAGGCTGAACACCTGGCGACGACCTTCGAGTTGGCTTGGATCCGCTTGCGGACCGGACGACCAGCGCCCCTCTCGACACCGGAAGAGGCATCCGCTTACCACTACTCGGAAGGCGAGAAGGAAATGCTCAAATACGCGCGCTTTCACTATTTCGGAGGCGGCCCCCAGACATTGCGAGAGAACCTGCTCGAGCATGTCAATCGAGTCGGAGCCGACGAACTGATGATTACAACGACCATTTACGGCCACGCCAAGCGGATGCGTTCCTACGAACTGATCGCCGATGCCCTGGGCGAGACACGGGAAAGAGGGTAAGGAGGCAAATCTTCGGGGAGCTTGCGGGGTGTATGGTCTGCATTTAGTCTAAGCGCGGATCAAGAACGGAGTTCGGCATGAGCTTATTCTGAACAACCTTCCTTACCGGTCACAGCTTGAGTGAAAGACCGACGGCAACTGCATCGCGAGGACAAACTGTTTAGCCGTTATGAGCGAACAAAAGAACGGACCATACAATGGACTGCTCAGGCCCAGCGAGGGCGACAAGTGCGCGCCCCGCATCATACATGACCCTTATCCACGCGTCGTCGATTGGGGCATGCCCGAAGATGTCAATGCCGGAGACTTTACCTTTTCCGTCCTGGAAACAGCGTTGGGCGTCGGTGCATCAGAAATTCAGCTCACCCCATTGGAGGAAGTTGGGGAGGTCAGCGTACACTTCAAAATCGGAAGCGAATTCATCGGGCAAAAGCCCTTCACCCAGATTCAATTTGGCTTTATCGCAATTTTGCTGGCACATATCGCCACGCTTTCTCGCTACGACTCGAAATCTCCCCCTTCGGTTCGGTATTTTTATACGCAAGATCACAAACAATATTATGTGCGGTTCTCGAAGATACGACTCGGTGATAACAAGACCGCAATTCTAATCAGACTTTTCCTGACTCAAGAAGCTGAGTCAGCCGCGTAGGGCGTTCACCGTTCGGCGTTCACCGTTCGGCGTTCACCGTTCACCGTTCACCGTTCAACCGGGCGCAGGGCGTTCGTGCGAGTTTCAACAGAGCCCTCAAGTCAAGCCTTTAGAAGGTCAGCACCGGGGATGGTTTTGCTTCCGGGGTACGCCAAGAGGCCGATGGCCGATAGGCGAGCATCTCGTCTTGTTCCGCGAGCTCCTTCAGCGTGAAAAGTTGCTTCCGCATCATGAAAAGATCTCCTGCCGGAAGCAGAGCCCGGAGAATGAATCGGAAAGGGTGTTTTAGGATAGCAGATCTTACGCGTATCATCAATCTGGTCTGACTCTCTCCGGCCGGGATCTGGAACCTTGGGCCAATTCTCGTCCCGCATCTCGGCAAGACCAATTCCCCACTTGGCAAAATTCATAAATCAAGCCGCCGCCTCTTTCTTCGCGCTGACAGGTAGTGAGACACCGAACTCTGAACCGGCCCCCTCGGCGCTTTGCACTGTCACCCGACCTCCATGGGCTTCCACGACAGCTTTGACAAGGCTCAACCCCAACCCGAGCCCGCGTTGTCCTCTGCTCTTGTCTCCGCGATACAATCGATCCCAAATCCTGGGCTGTTCCGCGGCAGGGATTCCAACACCATCGTCCGTAATTTTCACTTCCACTGAATCGGTCGACGAAGAACATTCGATCGTGATATGACCTTCTTCGCGAGTGTATTTGACCGCGTTATCGAGAAGGTTCGCCAACGCCTGCTGGATACGATTGGGATCGACATCCGCATAACAGGGACCGTTGCAATTGGCGATTATTTCGATCTTTTTGTCCTCGGCCACTAACCGGTAAACCTCCAACACATTCTCCAGCAATTGCGACACTGATCTCTGTTCCCGGTACAACCGCATCATCCCGTGCTCGGCCTCGGTGATATCCATCAAGGTGTTGAGCATGGTCAGGACCCGGTCAGATTCTTCGATACAATCCGCCAGAGCCTCCCGCTTCGGAGCCTCTGTGTCGCTCTGCAGCGCCAATTCCGCGGACCCTCGAAGCCGGGTCAACGGAGTTCGCAGATCGTGCGCGACATTGTCGAGGGCTTCACGCATGCCCCGTATCAGAGCCTGGTTTTTTTCCAAAACCCGGTTAAACTGACGCGCCAGTTCCCCCAATTCGCTTCGGGCCTGACTCTCCGGCACCCGTTCGCCCAGGTTGCCCGTATTGATTATCGTTCTGGCGGTTCGCATGATCTCCCGAACTGGCGCAGTGGCCCGATGAGCGAAAATCGCGCCCCCGATCAACCCAAGGAGGAAAGTGGGCGCCATCACCAGCAAAAAAGACCTCAGAAAAGGTCCCAGCAACGTTTCGCTCCGGTTGATGCTTCTCCCAACCTGCAGGATCGATCCATCACTCAACTGCGTTCGGGCGATGATGAATTCGCTGCGGGCGTCTTTGGGTATCTGCAGCCAGGCATTCTGACCGGGGTCATTTTCGTCGACCGCCGTTTTGGCGGTTCTTACCCAGTCCTGAGGCGCCACCAGCAACATCACACTTCGTTGAGGTCCGGTGACACGTACGAAAAATGGCCCTTCATTCTGATCGAACTCCGTCCGGTGAACTAAATCGTTGAGCGCCGGAAGCCCGCGGGTTTCATAAACGGCAGCGCACTCCTTCAGCCGGGCCTGAATGATTTCGCGTTCACTCTGCTCGAAGAAAGAAGTCAGAAGAAGATAAAGAAGCGCGAATAATACGACTGCGCTGACAGTGAAGGTAACGGCAAACCAAAGACTTAACCGGACGGCGAAACTTTGCCAGATCCTGCTAATTTTGCCTGACGACATAACCGACCCCTCGAACCGTGTGGATCAACTTCTGGGCGAATCCGCGGTCAACTTTGGACCGAAGTCGATGTACCAGCACATCGACAACGTTCGTTTGAGGATCGAAACTGAAATCCCAAAGATGTTCCAGAATCATCGTCTTGGTCACGGAGCGCCCGGCATGGCGCAGTAACAATTCGAGCAAAGCAAACTCGCGGGATTGAAGCTCAATTTTTTGCCCTGCGCGGATGACTTCCCGCGCGAAGAGATCCATTTTAAGATCGGCAACTGATAAGTGACTCGGCTCAGCTGAGTGAGTCGCGCGCCTGATCAACGCTTGGACGCGGGCAAGTAATTCTGAAAAGGCGAATGGCTTGGTCAAGTAATCGTCGCCGCCAGACTGAAGACCGAGCACCCGATCATCGACACCGGCACGCGCGCTGAGGATCAACACCGGTAGAGAGATTTTTTTCTGCCGAAGCTGGCGTAAAACCGCGAGGCCGTCCAAGTGAGGCAACATCAAATCGAGAATGGCCGCGTCGTAAGAAATTGACAGGCCAAAGTCGAGTGCCTCTTCGCCATCCTTTGCGCGATCAACCGCAAATCCATTCTGTTTAAGACCATTCACTACGAACGACGCGATTTTGTCGTCATCTTCGACAACCAGTATGCGCATAGGAGAGAAAGGAATATAACAGATTTCTTCAACTTCCGTGCTGATGTTTGCCGAGGTCATGGTGTGAAGAGAGTTTGGGATGGTCGAAACGCATGCTACAGCAACAATGCTCTCCCGATTTCCCGGGAGAGCATCGAGCTCCATTACTCACTCAACTTTCGCGCGATTCATCAACGGTCAGGTAGTGACTGCCGCTCTTAGTCCAGACTTTCACCAAGGTTTGGTTGCCGGCCGGTTTCGCGGTATCAGCAATTGCGTCCTGCGCATTCTTGACCGGTTTACGGTCGAGTTCGGTGATCACGTCTCCAGGGCGCAGACCAGCCTGATAAGCGGCCGAGTCTGGGGCCACCTCTGTGATGACCGCACCTTGCACTTGGGCCGGGATATTCAATTCGGCCCGGGAATTTTGATCGAGATCAGCAACCCCAACGCCTGCGAGAGCTTCCGTTTTCGTGTTTCCGCTCTGCTCATCCGTCTTCGCCACTTTATTCTCAGGCAAGTTGCCCAAAGTGACATCAAAGGTTTTGGCCTCGCCATTTCGATTGATGCCTAACTGGATCTTTGAACCGGGAGTCGTTTCGGCTACCCGAAGTTTCAATTGACTCGCGTCCTCGATTGGTTGGCCATTCACTTGGGTCACCACGTCGCCACTTTTCAATCCAGCTTTATCCGCCGGGCTGTCTGGAGAGACATCCCCTACTAAGGCGCCGGTGGTGCGATCCAGCTTGAACGCCGTTGCTAATTCCGGGGTCAGGTTCTGAATCATCACACCCAGGAATCCGCGGTCGACGTGACCGTTTTTCACCAGGCTGTCCATCACCCATCGGCAAAGATTGGAGGGAACTGCAAAGCCGATGCCTTGGTTCCCGCCGCTATGGGTCAAAATCGCCGAATTAATTCCCACGACGCGTCCTTCGGTGTCAACAAGCGCACCACCCGAATTACCAGGGTTGATCGCTGCGTCGGTCTGAATGAAGTCTTCATCCATGTCTCCAGAGGTGGTGCGATCTTTCGCGCTGACGATGCCTTTAGTCACGGTTTGGCCAATGCCGAACGGATTGCCGATGGCTAAGACAACGTCGCCGACCTCGATCTTGTCGCTGTCTGCCAAAGTCGTGGCGGGAAGATTGTCTGCCTTGATCCGGATCAGAGCGACGTCTGTCTTTGGGTCAGCGCCGATTAATTTAGCAGTAAATTGCCGGCCATCGTTCAGAGCGACCTGAATCTCGCTGGCGTTGCCAACCACGTGGTTATTGGTAAGAATATAGCCGTCGGGCGAAACGATCACACCCGATCCAAGCCCATGCTCTGTCGGTGCGTGAAGCCGGCCAGGATTCATTTGTTTCGGTCCTTCTTCGCCAAAAAAGCGACGGAAAAAGTCCATGTCGGAATTTGCGAGCGGATTATTCGCCCCCTTCATGGTGACAAAAACTTTGACCACGCTAGGGGCAACCTTTTTCACGATCGGCGCAAAGCTGTTCCCCTCCTTCACATCTCGCGCCAACGGACTATTGTCCACCTGGACATGCAAAGGCGCATTTGGTGTCCCATTGCCATTATCTCCGCTGTTTAAGGCGAAACCCGTGGCCAGGGAAAGTGCTGTTCCCCCGAGCAAGAGTGTGCCCAATGCGAGCGGTTTAATTGATTTTCTCGTCATAGTTTTTTCAGTTTTGATTTTCCACTATGACCCCGCCCGGCTGGCGAACGCCTTGCTCGAACATTACAACACTGAAAGAAAAAGATTTTTCGGCTTCAGCTTTTCGGCCACGGACGCATTGTCCAATCCGAAGACGGTTCCACCATGGACGCTCCTAGTGTCCGGTCCCGAAATAGCATCCGTTTTGTTCTTTCGGGTACAGGACACTAGCTTGGAGGTGTTTCATGCGGAGGCATTTCTTGGACCGACGGTGAACGCGAAAGCCCGTGCCGGGTTGTGGGTCAGGACACGCTCGATCAGGTTATCACTAACCCCGCGCTCCCTGAGCAGCGCTGGCAGCACGGTGAACAGCCATACCATTCCCGGCTGACCGCCGTGACCGTGCCAGTAGTTGCGGCGGGCCAGATCCATGCCGACGAGGATCTGGTCGGGGAACTCAGGGGCGAGCGCGGCGACCAGGTCAGCGGTAGGACAAGTGCCGTCTTTCAGGTAGGTGCGGAAATGGTGGTCGTACTCCAGACTTACGCCGCTCGAGAGCAAGGCGCGATGGTAGGCCATGTCCGGCAGACGGTCGGTATGGCTCAGCACCACGTGGGCAAGAGGCGCGCCGCCGTCGAGCAGAAGGCCTATCTGCTCCTCGCCGGCCGTGCCTTGCTCGGTGTGGGTAATGATCGGACAACCGGTACGGCGGGCCGTCTCGGCACCGGCCGCAAAAGCCTCGCGCTGGTGCGGCGTGAGCTTTCCGAGGCTACCAGCAACTTTGACCACGCCCGCCCGATAGGGAAGCGCGCAGGCCTCATCGCGAACGGCCTCGACGATCTCCCGCACGAACACGTCGGCCAGCCGATCCCGGTCCATCGACAACATCGGGTGATTCGACGGGTAGTAGAGCGGCAAGTGCAGCCCGGTCGGGCAAACGATGTGCACGCCGCTTCTCTGCGAGGCGCTGGCAAGTTTCAGCACACAACGACCCGCGCCTACCGGCATCGTGTCGATCAGCCACCCACCGCCGGCATCGTGGAATTCCCGCAAATCCACGCAAGCCGCGTCAATGTCGTCCAGGAGGAACTCGGGATGCTCCTCCGCGATGTGAGGAGCGTCAATAATGACGTGCTCGTGCCCACCGCAGCGCGTCAGGCCGTCGACCGGCACGTCACCGAGGAGTGTTCGGATAAAGCTCATGGACCGACTTCCTCCTCAATGTTCGGCCGTAGCACCGAAGGCAATCTTGTTGCTCACGTCCGCTCACTCGCCCTCAGGTTAACGCTGCCGGTTTCGCTGCCAAGCCTGGGCCGCAATTTCGGCTACTTCGTGAGGCTGCTCCAGCACTGCGCCGATTCCGCGAAGACGCTCCTGCAATTTTCGGATGTTGATGCTGCGAGCCCCAGCGTCGGAGTCGAGCGAGATCGCCGCAGCGAACCCTGCCGCTTGACCCATGCTCATCGTCTGGCCCATGCTCCGGCAGCTCGCGTGCGCATCGTGAGTCGCACTGAAGCAACGGCCGACCACCCACAGGTCTTCGCGGCTCTTCGGCACGAGCGTCCCGTACGGCACGCCGTAAGCGCCAGCCTCCTGATCGACGTAGCCCCAGAGAGTTTCTTCCTCGCCTGCGGCGTTCTGCCTGTGGTCCTCGATAGGCGCGCCGCACAGGGCGATCTGGTCATCGAATTGTCGGCCGCAGAGGCAGTCTTCTCTGGTCAGTCGGTATTCACCATAGACGCGTCGCGTCTCGCGCACGCCGATGTGGTGAGAGAGGCCAATGATCTTCGCTCTCTCGTAGCCGGGTACCATGTCGCGCAGGAAGTCCTCGTAAATGAAAGCCTGCCGCCGGCCCTCGATTTCGGCGGCGGTAAGCTGCTCCGGGTCTGTCGCATCGGTGTCGCCGACACGCACGGCGACGGTGGCGATGCAGCCCTCCTGCACCATCGCGTGGGCGCTACCCTTTTTGCGCGGCAAGGGGTAGCGATGCGACTCTACCGCCTCGGCCATCTTCGTCATTAGCATCTTCTTGCCACCCCCAGCCTCGAAGCGGTCGAGGTCTACGTTGCACATGCGAAACGTGGTCGTGAGCGTCTGCGCCGGATCGATATCACCCGCTTTCTCGTACGAAATGCCCGCGAGATGGCAGAGGTCAGCGTCGCCGCTGGCGTCAATGAATCGCTTACCGCCCACGCGCAGGAAACCTCGCTTGGTGTGCACGAACACTCCAATGATGCGGCCGTCGCTGGCCGTCTCCACGTCGCAGAGCCAGGCGTGCAAGAGCATCTTCACCCCCGCCCCCAGCAGCAGCGTGTCCCACACTAGTTTGAGACGCTCGGGGTTGTAGGTAACGCCAGTCCCGGCACCGTAGGTATTGGGCCGAAGGAAGACGTCGCCGGTAAAATCGAGCGCATCGACGACGCGATCGGGAATGCCGCCGACGACCTTTCGTGGCTGGTCACCTGGTGTGAAAAAGCCATAAAACGTGTCAAGAATCTGAGTGCTGGTGCCGCCAGCAAAACCGTAACGCTCGACTAGCACTACTGATCGGCCAGCCTCCGCGGCGGCGATCGCGGCGCAGCACCCGGCGCTCCCGGCACCGACAACCACGACCTCGGCCTCGTGGACCGTTGGTATATACGAAGATATTTTCATTGGTTCGGCCCCACGTCTGCGTAAAGCCTGGCGAGGCGATGGGAGTGCTCGTCGTAAGCTGCTTCAAAAACCTCGGCCGCTCGCTCGTTGCCGAGGAGCACGCTGGACGCCAGCGCCCTGGGCGGTTGCCCGGCCTCGATGAGGCGCTTGGCCACTTCGGCTTTAATGCAGTTAACAACGAGGCAACCGCCGATCGTACTACCGGGTGCCACCGGTTGCTCCAGTCCATCGAGCTTCACCATCGCGTCGCCGACCGGCGCGCCCGTATCGAGTACGACATCCGCGAAGTCCCCTAGCTTTTTGCCATCCGCCCGCTTACTTGTGCTGGCATTGCTGTGGACCTGGCTAACGAGGGCGGCGACGAAGATGCCTCGTCGCTTAAATCCCTCGGCAATCTCGATCGGCACGACGTTGCAACCGCTGCTGCTGACCACGAGCGCACTGTCGATCTCCTTCAGGGCATAGTTGCGCAGGATCCGCTCGGCCAATCCGCTCACGTTCTCAAGAAACATCGCCTGCCGCTGGCCGTTGGAGCCGACGACAGAGTGGTGGAAGCTGAGCGAGAGCTCCACCATCGGGTTAAACCCTGGGAAGCTGCCGTAGCGCGGCCACATCTCCTCGACCATGATTCGGCTGTGCCCGCTGCCGAACAGATGCACCATCCGGCCAGTGAGAATAGTCTGCGCGAACCGATCCGCAACGTCCCGGATGGCATCAGTCTGACCGCGGACGCACTCAATCAGACCAGCACACTTATCCAGGTAGTCTTGCGTAGGAGTCTTGGTAGTTTTCATGTGGAATTCATCCGTGGGAGAACGCGTTTAACGGCCGGAATGCTCGACCGCCTCGACCCCTGCACGCTCAGCGGTCTCGACATGCCCGGCCTCGCCATCACGAAGCGCGTCAAATCACCAAGCCGGGCCGGTCGTGCACTTGACAATCGCTCAATTGCCCATCCGCAGAAACTGATATGTGGGCCCTGCGCGCATGGCTGGCCGTTCTCTGCTCTCTGACTGTGTCTGTCAGGGGCGCGGAGCCGCCTCAAGGGAATCTTCTGCCGTCACTGGCAAGCGCGCTGTACCGGCAAGCCCCTTGACCGGCCGTGCCCGATTCCTGATGAACTTCTTCCACTTCACCGTGTGGTGGGCGGTTCTCCGGATCGCGGTCGGGCTGCTCGCGATTATGGCGGGTGTTGCCGTGCTGATCTGGCTTTGCGAGCGCCGGGCGAACCCGACCCAGTTTGGCGACGGGCGTGCCGGACGAGGCTTCGGCGCGGCCCTTTGGTGGGCGGCAGTTACAATGACGACGGTCGGCTACGGCGATGTTTCGCCGCGGACCTTCAAGGGGCGGATGATTCCTGTCGCGTGGATGTTCCTCAGCCTGGTACTTGTTTCGACATTCACGGCTACGATGGCTTCGGCTTTCACGACGGAGTGGCTCAGCCAGGGTTCGACCATCGGGGAGGTCACCCGACTAGTGTCCCGTCCCCGAATGTCACGTTCCAGATTGTCCTGCCTGAATCCTACGAAACTGTAGGCAAAGCTAGGCAAACCGTCCCGGTTTGCTCTGTTCTAAAAGAGGGAAAGCGAGACGCTTTGCTTACCCTGCCAACCAAATGTAAGGCGCTCGTTTAGTCGGCGCGAAAATTTCCTGCAAATTCCGATCGGTCAATCGTTCAGCTAACAAAGGCCGATATCGGGCCCTTAAAAATCAAACGGTAAAAAAATGAAGCTATATAAATTATTGAGAAAGTCATTGATGAGCATGATCGTCCAAGTTTCGATGGTCAGCTGTGGATTGGTCACAATGGGAATCGCGTTTGCTCCGGCAACAGCAAGTGCCAGCAGCGCGGAGGATTTTTACTTCACCAACAACACCGGGACGACCATTACAGGTTTGTATGTGGCCGCTCACGGTACAAATGAAAGCTGGGGTCAAAATTGTCTTTCCTCGCCGTTGTCTCCCGGTGAGACAAGGCGCATTTCATGGCCCACAGAATCCGGGATTCCGAATTGGGACGTTCGGGTCACCTATTCCACTGGAGTTGAAGCTCCGTTCAATAACGGCGTGAATCTAACGATCTACAGCCGCCTGGTCGTGAGCTTGCTGCAAAGCGGTACCGTCAGTCACCTGGACGGGTACGAGATATAAACCAGCTGAGCTCCATCTGAAACAGTGACGTCAGCTGACTTGCGGGGAGAGATTTTCCCCGCAAGTCTTTTTGCGTTTCCTTCAAAACAGCCGCCCTGAACATTTCCTAACTGGGCCTTGGTAGGATTGTGGCGCGCGTGAGGCTGCAGTCATTGGCTGGCTTTGTCAGCGTCTCGTTTTGCTAATGCCCAGCACCGTGGCAATGGGTGACGAAGAGCGCGCCGGAAAAGACGATTATCGGGACGACGGCGGACAGAACAATCAGTCGTGCGCCCTGCCAACGAGTCTTCCAAACCTTCGGCGATTTCAGATGATGGTGACGACCGGTTACCTTCACCGATTCGGGATCGTCCAGCTCCTTTTTCATGGCCGCCGCCGAGTGATACCGGTGTTGAGGCTCACGCTCCATCGCGTGTAAAATAATCTCTTCCAGTTGTTCGGAGATTTCCGGATTTAGTTTGCGCGGCGCGACGGGATCACCGGTAATACGCGAATTCATGACAATGAACGGATTCGGCCCCTCGAACGGCACTGAACCGGTGGTCATCTCGTAAAGAACCGCACCTAAACTATAGATATCGGTGCGTTCGTCCCCTCGCTTACCTTTGACCTGTTCTGGCGCCATGTAATCGGGCGTACCCATCGCCGGCGTGAATCCGGCAAACGTCAACCTGCGCATCTCCGTCGATTTTGCGATCCCAAAATCAATGATCCTGAGGGAGCCATCGTCACAAATCATAATGTTCTGCGGCTTGAGATCACGGTGCACGACCTTGTGTTCATGCATATGCGCCAACGCGCCGCAGACGTAGCTGGCAATCTGAACGGCATCCGGAATCGGCAAAGGCCGCATCTCGTTGAGCACCGTGCTCAAAGGTTTGCCTTCCAGAAATTCGGTGACAATGTATTGCCGGCTTTTGTTGGGGACCTTGATGAATTTTAGAATATTCGGGTGATTGAGTAACTCTCCGATTTCCGCTTCGCGCTGGAATCGGGAAAAAGCCCCGGGATCCGATTCCAATTGCAGGTAGGGGATTTTAATGGCCACGGCTTGCCCGGTCTGAAGGTCTTTCGCCTTGTAAATGGAGGCCATCCCGCTCCGGCTGATCACGTCCTCGATCTCAAACCGAGCGTCGATCACGTCGCCGGGTTTAACTTCGTTGCTCATACTGGTTGCTTGTCCCGCGCCTGTTTTTTTCAAAACAGAGATTGGCTGGTCATACTTCGGCTCAACGAGCCGGTCAACTTGAACGACTTGCGTTGAAAGGTTATCATCCGTTCCCCGCCGCTCGGCCAGCGTAATCAAGTAGGGACAGATCTCATCCATATTGAGTCGATCGACACCTTCGCAAAGTTCGCTGTCATTCATGAAACAGTAAAGTCCGTCGGTGCATTGAACGATCCGATCGCGCGACATCAGCTTCAGGTGCTTATAATCGAAATGAACAATCGGTTCGGGACCGACCGACCGAGTCAGCATCGAACGAAGTCTGCTGGCTTTTGCTTCATGTTCACTGATGAGCCGCAATTTCACCTGCATCGCGGTGTACGAATGATCATCGGTCAACCGGCGGATGTTCTCCTGCCGCACAAGATAGACCCGCGTATCTCCGACGTGTCCGATGAACAGTTCTTTATCGCGGAAAATGCAAACGGAAAGGGTGGTGGCCATTCGGCCGCCGCGAGGATCGGCCATCCCAGCCTCGTAGATCGCCAGATTTGCCGAATCGAAAATCTGTTTAAGAATTTGCTTCGGCGCGTTGACCGGGTTCATCCGCTGGAACGTCGCAACGGCAATTTCGACCGCCATTTTGCTGGCAACATCTCCGTTTTCGTGACCGCCCACCCCGTCTGCGACTACGGCGATCGCTCCGTGTCGGAGCCTTTCGGATTCCTCTTCGGGCTGCCAATATCCGAGGTTATCTTCATTTCTTTTCCGCACCGGTCCGGCGGAGGACTTCGATTCGCAACTTAAGCGCATTCAGATCTTATTCTTGTATTCAGCCCAAAAACCGGACGCGATCACACCAACCAAAGTGTGACCGCTACCCGACCCACCGGAGGCAAACCCCTCCGCTTAAACTTGCCGGCCCGACCATATCTCGAGGCCTCTTTCTCCCGTAGGTGCTCAGGCCCACCAGAAAATAGTTGCCCGGAAGCCGCTCCCTCAGCTCTGCAGGGACGACCAATCGGCGAATGAGCGGAGCAGATATTACGCCACTTATGTAGACCGAATCAGTACAAAGTTAGCGGTGGCACACCGCCAGCACCCGATTTCCGGGTGTTTCGTTAAACCACAGGAAAGGTTCGATCGAACGGACTGGCAAATTTTAGCCAATCCTGAGCGCCCTGTTGTAAATTTTATACACTACGTCCGCTGGCAATCTCAAACGCCCGCAATTGTGCCAACATGCTTCCCTCGGGCAAAAAGGCCCGGATTCCGGGCGAATCAGGAGTTTTTCTTAATCGGGGCGCAGAAATTGCTAATTTTTTTCCTCTTGTGTTCGGGCAGCCAATCCGACCACTCCTTAACCTTGGCAGAAACGGAATCTTGCCAACCATATGAAATCAATATTCGAAATGAAACTCTTCAGAAAGCTTGCCCCCGCAAGCGTCGTTGCCGCTTACGCCCTATTTCCAGGCTTGTGCTACGCGCAGCAAGCCACCCCGGCTCCAAGCCCGGCGGTCGTCAAAGCTTCTGACGGCAAGGAATCCAAGGAAGCAAAAAAAGTCGTCGAGCAACCGAAACCGCCGGAACCACGATTCAAACTCTACGGCTGGATTGAGGGCGGAATTACCGGTAACCCGGACCCCGCGATTGATAACCATAACTTCGGTCATCTGTTAACCGATCGTGCCAACGAACCGCTGCTGAATCAAGTATCGATCGTCGGCGAGCGCGCTCTCGACCCAAATGCAACCGGATTCGACTGGGGATTTAAAGGCTGGTTCATGTACGGAAGCGACGCCCGATACACTAAATCGGTGGGGTTCCTTGACCTGCCGACCGATGGTCGTGTCCAACCCGATTTTCCTGAGCTTTATGCCAGCATCCACATTCCCATTCCTAATACGAATGGGCTCGACTTGAAGGCAGGAAAATATCAGGACCCGATGTCCGCGGAAACGCTCGATCCACGTAACAACGTTTTCTATTCTCACAGCTATATCTTTAATTTCGGGATACCTGAGAATGAATTGGGCGGCCTCGCCGTGTTGCACGTTAATAAATATCTCGACGTTTACGCCGGAGTGAATCGCGGAGTGAATATGGCGTTCAGCGACAATAACTCCTCCCTCGCTTTTGAAGGCGGGTTCGGTTTGAATTTGCTGGACGGCAATCTAACGGTCGTAGCACTCACCCACGATGGTCCTGAAAACGCTCTTAATAACGTCGATTGGCGTTATCTGAACGACGTTACGACAACCTGGAAAGTCACGAAAAACTTCACGTCAATCACCGATTTAAACCTGATCTGTGACAGCGTAGATGGTGGCAAATGGGGCGGCGGTGGCGCGCAGTATTTCACCTATTCCGTCAACGATTGGCTCCAACTAGGCGTGCGGGGAGAAATTTTCCGGGATTCCTCCGGATTCTATGTCGCCCAGTTTCGAGCGAACAACGACTTCATCCACTTCTTGCGCGGTGACAATCTCTTTCGTCCCAGTTTTCCTTCCGATCCGAGCAACCTGGGTGGCGGAAATACGACTTATCTTGAAGTTACCGGGGGTGCGACGATTAAGCCGCCTCTGCCGAAGCCGATCGCCGGACTGCTGATCCGTCCTGAGGTTCGCTACGACCGCGCCTTAACTAACACCACTCCATTCAACCAGAATACCAAGCAGGACCAGTGGACACTTGGATTGGATTTAGTCCTGGAATTTTAATCTAAAAGTCGAAAGTCAGATTAGACTTCAAGGCGCCGACGCTCCGTCGGCGCCTTTTTCGTCTTTAAGCGGAACATGACGTCGGTCGGAGAGGGTTTCGCACGGAGGCCACGGTAGGCACGGAGTTCAGAAAGTTTTCTGCGGATGCCCGGATACCAAGCGAAGGAAAGAGCGGACTCAAATTTAATTTCGTCCACCTGCACCAGATGGCACGTCGAGTGCTTTTCGGTATTACGAATCCTAAGAACAGTAATACTCGATCTTGATCATCTACTTATGAATTCGTTTCGATCTACGCTGCGCTCTTTTTTGCGATGCTGCGCTTTGGGCACCGTCTTCTTCGGTCTCCTCGCGGTCGCTCACGCTGAACCTCTCAAAATCGCCTACAGCGATTGGCCCGGTTGGGTCGCGTGGGAAATTGCCATTCAGAAAAATTGGTTCAAGGAGGCAGGGGTCGATGTCCAGTTTATGTGGTACGATTACGCACCCTCGATGGACGCCTATTCGACCGGCAAGGCCGACGCGGTGTGTATGACCAACGGCGATGCGCTGGTCACCGGCGCGACCGGCAAACCCTCAGTCGGCATCCTGGTTAATGATTTCTCCAGCGGAAACGACATGATTGTCGCCAAGCCGGGGATCGAATCAGTTCAACAATTGGCCGGGAAAAAGATCGGTGTGGAAATCGGTCTGGTGGATCATTTGCTCTTGGAACGGGCGCTGGGGCTCAGTGGATTAAGCGATACTGACCTTACCCTCGTCAACACTCCGACAAACGAGACGCCACAGGTACTCGCTTCCGGGGCGGTCGACGCTATCGCGGCCTGGCAACCAAACTCCGGACAAGCGCTGAAAACGGTTCAGGGCTCCAAGCCCATTTTCACCTCCGCCGAGGCTCCCGGCCTGATCTACGATCTGCTTTACGTTTCCAGAGAGAGCCTGGAGAAAAATCGCTCGGATTGGGCGAAGGTGGTTGCAGTCTGGTATCGCATTGTCGATTACATGGAGGATCCCAGTAACCTGGATGAAGCTCTCAAGATTCTGGCGGCCCGCGACAATGTGAAGCCCGAAGAGTATGAGCCGTTCCTGAAGGGCACTCATATCCTTTCTCTGAAGGAAGCTTTGCATCATTGGAAAAAAGGTGAAGATCTCGATTCTCTCACTGGGTCAACCAAGAACGTCGACGATTTCAATGTGAAAAACGGGGTCTACAAGCAACACATCGATTTTCAGGGTTATCTGGATCCAAGCCTAACCGAAGAATTTGCCAAGTCGGCCGGCGCCAGGTCGGCCAGCAAGTAGTCTGTCCATCTCGCGAGCTTTGGCGCTCGCGAGATTCCCAGCCTGAAACATTCTGAGACAGCGCATATTCTGCGATGAAACAACCGACGGCCAGCAGAGAGCGTTGGTTCAAAATCCGCGAAGAACTTTCGGGGCGCCGAGCGAGTTTATTGATGGCGCTCTCTTTTCTGCTGCCTTTGGCCATCTGGTGTATCGCCAGTTATGTGCCCTTCATTTGGCATCCTGACGTCCGCCTTGAGGTATCAGCAGATCGTGCCGACGTATCGACCGTCTACACAGCGGGTGACCACGTCAGCAAAGAATTTTTTCCAACATTTCAGTATGCCGTTCGGAGCGCTAATCAGAAAATTCTCGAGAATCGTAAGAATGGCCAGGGCTCATCCGGGATGATGGTCCGGCGGGACAATCTGAAAAAGCTGCGTCAGCTGGCCTCGTTGGCGATTTCCAATGGGTGGCTCCGACCGAACCAGCGTGAAGATGACCAAGCAATTTTTGAGATCTGGAAGAAAATTGCCAACGGGGCCTTGATCGCAAAAAATCCGGCGCTGATCCCCGAGAACCTGGACGTCATTCGACAGAACTGGGAGACCATTTCCGCAGCAAGCCTGACCTTTGATCCCCGAAAACTACCTGCCCAGGAATTGCTAAGCCTCGTCCCGCAAGGGAGGCCATCCAATCCCTCCTATCTCCCGGCACCGCACGACGTGCTGGCGACCGGGCTGTATAACTTCACGACGAACGGCGAATTGGGCCAATTGTCGTTGTTCAGCCGCCTCTTGATCTCGGTTCGAATCGTCTTTACGGGGTTTTTCCTATCGTGTCTGGTGGGCGTACCGATTGGTATTTTCTGCGGAACATATTCTTTTTGTTCCAAGGTTTCGGAGCCTTTCATTGATTTTTTCCGGTACATGCCGGCACCGGCATTCAGCACGTTGCTGGTGGCTATCTTCGGCGCCCACGACGAACCGAAGGTCGCACTGGTCTTCATTGGCACGTTTTTCCAGATGGTTCTGGTAATTTCCAAGACA
The DNA here is from genome assembly GCA_963742335.1 of uncultured Verrucomicrobiae bacterium. Lineage (GTDB taxonomy): Bacteria > Verrucomicrobiota > Verrucomicrobiia > Chthoniobacterales > JAFAMB01 > JAFAMB01. Next base: position 337,191 of record CAVULL010000011.1, on the reverse strand, counting down.
ACCCGTCAGCTCGACCATGCCCTCCTGGAAGCCGCGCAAACTCTTGGAGCGAAGCCCCGCCAGCTTTTTACCCATGTGGTAATCCCTGGAATATTACCGGAACTCTATAACGACCTCAGAATTCTGCTCGGCTGGTCCTGGACCTGGATGGTGATCGCGGAGTTAATCGGTGTCAAAACAGGCCTGACGGAATTTATCGAGACCCAAGGTCGCTGGCGCAACTTTGACGCTGTTTTTCCGGTCATCATTCTGATCGGATTAATAGGCTTCTTTACCGATCAATTTCTGGGTTGGTTTAGAGGAATTCTATTCCCCTACACCAGAAGGGCGCGCTCCAAAGTGAAGCGGGCGCGCAAAATCGAGCAACCGCCGCCGGTGAATCAATCGCCGAGAACTGAATCATCCATCAGGGAGCTGACGACCACATGAGTCAGTCAACCATCGATCTCCCCGATTATCGGGCCCAATCTTCTGCTGTGGCAGCACGATTTGAGCGGCTGAAGGCGCGCCCGGTCGCTCTTGAGGTTTGCGATTTGCAGAAATGCTTTTCCTCTCCTCAAGGAGAGATAGTGGCATTGCAGAACATCGATTTCGTCGTTCACCGACGGGAATTTATGTGTGTTATCGGGGCATCCGGCTGTGGAAAATCAACCCTGATCAGGATTTTGGCCGGGCTCGAAACACCAACTGCCGGCGAAGTTTTGCTGGATCAGAAACGGGTCAGCGGCCCAGGCCCGGAACGCGGGATGGTTTTTCAGGGCTACACTCTCTTCCCGTGGCTCTCGGTAAAACAAAACGTCATGTTTGGCCTCAAAATGACCGGTCATTCCTCGAGCCAGGCTGAACCGGACGCGCGCCAATGGATCGAAATGGTCGGGCTGGCAAAGTTTGAAAACGCTTTCCCTCACCAACTATCCGGCGGCATGAAACAGCGCGTTGCCATTGCACGCGCTCTCGCTAACCAGCCGAGAGTGCTTTTAATGGATGAGCCGTTCGGGGCCTTGGACGCCCAAACGCGATGCCAGATGCAGTCTTATCTCCTCCAGATCTGGCGAAATGTTGATGTCACGATCGTTTTCATCACCCACGACCTCGATGAAGCCATTTATCTGGCCGATCGGATCCTGGTTCTCAAACCACACCCCGGTCGAGTCGATGAGATGATCGAAGTCCCAGTACCTCGACCACGCTCGCCCGAACAGTTTATCTCCGCGGAATATCTGGCCACCAAAAAGCGACTCGAAGAGCTGATCCATCCGCCCGGTGATTCCGCTGCCGATAAACTGCCAACGTTGCGCCTGACACGTGTAGACGACGAAGTCGAATAGAAGATACCTTATCCCATTAAGCGAAAATCAGAAGGGAGTCGCCAGTAATGCGGGAATCTATTTCCGGGTCCAATTCAGTGAAATCGCCAATCAAACGTAACAACGGAAATTCTGAAGGCAAAGTGCAGCGGATCAGCGTCTCTCTGCCTGAATCTGTCTTTCGCGAATTGGATCACCTGGTTGCAAAGCGCGGTTGGGAGAATCGTTCGAAGGCGATCTCCGTCATGGTCACTCAGTCCGCCCTTGAACATGGGGAAGACAAGGGAGACACGCTCATGGCTGGAACCATCACCATCGTGTACGACGAATCAAAAGGGAATTTATTGCAGCGACTGGCCGAGCTGGAACGCCGCTTCCTCGATGAGGTGATCAGCTCGCTTCATGTTCAACTGGAAAATGATCATCGAATCGAGGTCCTGCTGGTGCAGGGACCTGCGCGCCATCTCCAGAATATCGCAGATCAATTGCTCGCTCTCAAGGGGGTCAAAACGGGGAAGCTTACTCTTACCACCATGCTCATGCCGCCACTTCATCCTCTACCTTCTCGAAACCGCGGGTTAACTCCAAGTCCAGCTACCCGAGACGCCTCAAGATCATGACAACCGCGCAACGGATCCCGGACGGTCAGGTCTTGTTGGAAGAAGATATTCCAGGGGGAGCAATGGGTTCCTACGTCCTGAAACGACATCATACTCTCCGACTGACGGCGAATGAGAGCGGCGCAAACGTCGGAGCGATGCTCTATAACCTGAACCATCCGCTCGATCGGCTTAACCTTCCGGACACTCTCAAAGCGCAACACACGGCGAAGTTGACTTCCGGGAACGTCCTCCTGAGTGATATGGGACACATCCTTTGCTCCATTTCTGCCGATACTTGTGGATGGCACGATCCTCTAGCGGGCCATTCCACGGCGGCACAGGTGAAAGCGCAATACGGCCAGTCGAGCTACCAGAAAGAGCGGAACGCCTTTCATCGCAACGCACGTGACCAGTTCCTGATCGAGCTTGGCAAATGGGGGTTGGGCAAGATGGATCTGGTCGCGAACATCAATTTTTTCAGCAAAGTGACAGTCGACGTAGAAGGTCGGACGCATTTTGTCAGTGGAAATTCCTCGTCCGGCAGCTACGTCGACCTGCGGGCAGAAATGGATACTCTCCTGGTCTTTAACACCTGTCAGCACCCTATGGACCCAGATCCACAGTACAACCCGAAGCCGGTGCATATCGCCATCTGGCAATCCCGCCCGCCGGCCGCAGATGACCCGTGTCGGATCGCCTGTCCGGAAAACGCACGCGGATTTATTCTCACTGAAGCGCTTTTCCGTTCATAGTCCGGCCCACGAAGTTTTCCGAATCGCCGAACGGAACCCGACCTCCATTTTTGCCAATATGAGCACGCTAATTTATACCGAGAGCCCTCTGCGCCCCGAGGATGCCGTGTACGATTGCACGGTGTTGTCCGGCGAAGCCTGGATGCACGAGATCGCCGCCGGTCAAACTTTTCGGATTGTCGATCTGGAAGGCAACCAGGCGGTGGACACCCTTTTCTACAATGCGCACGATCGGACGGATCGATATAGCGCACAAGACACCATACGGGAACAAGGCAGCATTTACCTGACGACCGGGACCAAGCTCATCTCTTCCGAAGGCAATCTCTTGCTGACCATCGTCGCCGATACCTGCGGGCGGCACGATACCTTGGGAGGAGCCTGCTCGGCCGAGAGCAACCAGGTCCGGTACGCCATTGAAAAGAAACACATGCACAACTGCCGGGACTCCTTTCTCCTCGCTGTGGCAAAGTCGACCCAGGGCTATACCAAGCGGGATATCACCCACAATATCAATTTTTTCATGAATGTACCGGTCACGCCAGAGGGAGACCTTAGCTTTGCAGACGGCGTGTCCGACAAGGGTCGCTATGTCGAAATGCGGTCTGAGATGGACGTGATCGCGCTGATCTCGAATTGCCCGCAATTGAATAACCCGTGCAATGCCTATGATCCGACGCCAATAAGGTTGTTAATCTGGGATTAAATATTGGCAGGTCGCGCTCCATGTTTACTAAAGTCCTCGTGGCCAACCGTGGCGAGATCGCTTGCCGCATTATTCGAACCTTGCACCAACTGGGCATTCAGGCCGTTTCGGTCTTTTCAGACGCTGACGCGCACGCGATGCACGTTGCTCTGGCAGACCAATCGTTCCGGATCGGCGCCGCCCCGCCCCAGCAGAGTTATCTCGACATCCACGAGATTCTTTCGGCGGCGAAAAAGGGGGGCTGTCAGGCGATCCACCCCGGATACGGGTTTCTGAGCGAGAATGCCGAGTTTGCGGCCGAGTGTGAAGACGCCGGTATCCGCTTTCTCGGCCCGACGTCGAGACAAATAAAATCGTTCGGTCTCAAGCATTTGGCCCGAGAGCTCGCCTCAAAAGCCGGCGCGCCACTTCTGCCCGGAACCGCACTGCTGGCTGATGCCGACGAAGCCCTGAAAGCTGCTGAGCGGATCAAATATCCGGTCATGGTCAAAAGCACAGCAGGCGGCGGAGGAATCGGTCTGCAACTCTGCCGGTCGGCGCTCGAGTTGCGGGACAAATTTGACACCGTCAAGCGCCTGGGAGAGTCCAATTTCAAACAAGGCGGAGTCTATCTTGAAAAATTTGTCGAAAAGGCCCGGCATGTTGAGGTCCAGATTTTCGGCGACGGCAAAGGTCAGGTCCTGGCTCTCGGGGAACGCGATTGCTCGATCCAGCGCCGAAACCAAAAGGTAATCGAAGAGACGCCTGCTCCAAATCTTTCGGAACCTGTCCGCCGACGGCTCCTCGACGTGGCCATAAGTCTGGGGAAAATGGTCAACTACGCCTCTGCCGGAACCGTCGAATTCATTTACGATAGCACCGCAGAGACATTCTATTTCTTAGAGGTTAACACTCGTCTTCAGGTTGAACATGGGGTGACCGAAGCGGTGACCGGCATCGACCTGGTGGCATGGATGATTCAGCTGGCAGCGGGCGAATTGCCTCCATTGGAAACTTTAACTCCTCTTTGCCAAGGCCACTCTATCCAGGTCCGCATCTATGCCGAGGACCCAAACAAAAACTTCCAACCAAGCTCGGGGCTGCTGACCGAAGTTGTCTTTCCAAACGATGCCCGGATCGACACGTGGGTCGAACGGGGAACGGAGATTACTCCCTACTACGATCCGCTGATCGCCAAAATCATCGTTAAGAGCGCTGACCGCGTCGGCGCCCTGGCTAAAATGAAGGAGGCCCTTCGACAAACCCGGATCTGCGGAATCGAAACGAACCAGGTCTATCTCGAATCCGTACTGGAAAACGAAGAGGTGCAGAGGGGCGAAGTCTCCACCGGGCTGCTCTCGTCGTTCGCCTATCGGCCGACAACCTTGGATATCCTCGAGTCGGGAACTCAGACCAGCGTACAGGATCATCCCGGACGCTTAGGGTATTGGTCGGTGGGCGTACCGCCTTCCGGTCCGATGGATCCACTGGCCTTCCGTTTCGGTAATCAACTGCTGGCAAATGCTCCAACGGCTGCTGGTTTGGAAATTACAATTTCCGGTCCAGCACTCCGATTCAACAGTGAGTGCGACTTCTGTTTGACCGGGGCAACAACGAAGGCTGATCTCGATGGCACCGAAATTCCCTTCTGGACGGTCATCCGAGCCCGGGCGGGTCAGACATTGAGGATCGGTCAACTGACGGGGGGCGGAGCCCGGGCCTATTTTTTAGTAAAAGAAGGCCTGGATGTTCCCGATTATCTGGGTAGTAAATCGACATTCGCCTTAGGGCGATTCGGGGGGCATGGGGGCCGAGTTCTTCGCGTCGGGGATGTCCTCCGACTCTGGAGATCCAGTCCAGCGACTCCGGTCCAGTCGCAAAGAGGTGAGCCAATTCCTCGTGTTCTACCTATGTTAATCGTTCCGATCTATTCCAGTTATTGGGTGATTGGCGTCTTGTCTGGACCGCACGGAGCACCCGACTTTTTTTCTCCTGAATACATTGACACGTTTTTTTCCACAGACTGGAAGGTACACTACAATTCCAATCGGACAGGCGTCCGATTGATCGGGCCAAAACCGAATTGGACTCGAACCGACGGCGGCGAAGCAGGTCTGCACCCATCGAATATTCACGACAATGCTTACGCTGTGGGCGCAGTCGATTTCACTGGGGATATGCCAATCCTGCTTGGACCAGATGGCCCAAGTCTGGGTGGATTCGTATGTCCGGCCGTGGTGGTTGATGCGGAGCTCTGGAAACTTGGACAGGTCAAGGCGGGTGACACCGTGCGTTTCCGCAGACTAACCGTTGCGGAAGCGGAAAAGCTGAAGCGGGCGCAGGAGCATGAAATTGAGACATTAACGCCGGACGCCAGGGAATCGACCATCGGCGGATCGTTCAGTGCGGGCTCCGTCGACGAAGCGGTCCTGGCCGAGCTTGAACCAAGGGGGGAACGACCACGCGTCGTATACCGAGCTTCCGGCGACTCCTATATCCTGGTAGAGTACGGTCCCCTGGTTTTGGATTTGAATCTCCGATTTCGTGTCCACGCCCTGATGCAGTGGATGCAGGGTCATCAACTTCCCGGAATTATTGATCTGACCCCCGGGATTCGATCATTGCAGGTCCATTTCAGGACCGGAAGGATCCATTCGAGAGAGTTACTCGAGATTCTGCTCGCGGCTGAAAAAGAACTGCCTCTGGCCGAGGAGATGGAGGTCCCGACCCGCATTGTCCGTTTGCCTCTGTCATGGGAAGACGAATCAACCTTGCTGGCGATCCAAAAATATATGCAGTCGGTGCGAGCCGATGCGCCATGGTGCCCAAGCAATCTGGAGTTCATCCGCCGAGTGAACGGCCTCGAGAGCGTGGAAGAGGTAAAGAAAATCGTCTTCGACGCCAGCTACCTCGTTCTGGGTCTGGGCGATGTTTACCTGGGTGCTCCGGTTGCCGTTCCGATTGATCCGCGACATCGATTAGTGACCACGAAATACAACCCAGCCAGGACATGGACCCCGGAAAATGCAGTTGGCATCGGCGGCGCCTACTTGTGCATCTACGGAATGGAAGGCCCTGGCGGTTACCAATTCGTTGGACGCACGGTCCAGGTTTGGAACCGTTTTCGCGTGACAAAGAATTTCGAGGCTGGAAAACCTTGGCTCCTGCGTTTCTTTGATCAGATTCGGTTTTACCCTGTCTCGGCAGAAGAATTGCTTCGCCACAGAGAGGATTTTATAGGAGGCAAATTCAATCTGACGATTGAGGAAGAGACTTTCCGACTTCGCGATTACCGTAACTTTCTGAACCGGATTGCGCCCGAGGCAGCCTCATTCAAGGCGAAACAGCAAGCCGCTTTTGAGGCCGAACGGGAACGCTGGGCTACCACGGAATTCATTCCAGCGGAAGAGGCGGATTCCATGGCCATTCTGGAGGAGGTGCAATTGCCAGAAGGCAGTGCTTTTATTGACGCTCCAGTTGCGGGCAGCCTGTGGAAAGTGATGGCCAAGGCAGGGGACGAAGTGGAATCGGGCCAACCATTAGCGATTATCGAATCGATGAAAATGGAGATGCAGGTCTGCGCAACTCACGGAGGCACGCTCCATGCCCTCCTCTGCCAAGAGTCTTTACCAATTTCTCAAGGACAGCATCTTTTCGTCATAAAGAATGCTCCGGAGTGAAATCACGCGACCCACACCTTTCTTGTTGCCTGATCCAGAGCTATACTCAGGAACTTTGAAGAGAGATCCCAAACTCAGCGTCTTAAGCGAAAGAGCAAAAATATGAGCGAATTTCCGGAAATCCAACCATTCGGACCGAGGCCCGCGCAGCACAACGGGGATCCCCTTGAAGGGCAGCCGACGCCTGAGTCAGCAACTCCTGCTAAGGTAGCCGTTCCGCAGAGCCGCGTGAACGTACCGGTCATCGTCACAGCCGTCACGGTCGGATTCGCCTTGGGCTACCTCGTTTCCCGCTACCAGCAGCTGATTCTCAGCCAAAGCAAAATTGACGAATTTCTCAGCTATGCCCAGGCGTGGATTCGAGAACAAGGCCCGAAGATCACCGACCCAATCAGGCAAAGCCTGGAATCTACCGGGTCCACCGTGGAGCAGACCCTCAAGAAAGTGAGCGCCAGCCGCCCACTGGAATCACTCCACCTGGTCCCGCGGCGGAAGCATCGTAAATTTCTCGGAATCGAGATTCCCTGAGTTTATAGCGCGAAGATTTCAAGAGCACTTTGCCTCGTGAATTTCGCGCTATAGTGTCACCTCAAATTTGAAGTCGCCACTTGTCTCGTGGGTGTCGACAGAAACCGCGCGCCACACCACCTTATACTTTCCCGGCCTGAGCGGCAGCAAAGCAACGGTTAGCATCGTTGGTTCTCCAAGACTGGGTGGCTCCCGTTTATCGACCTCCTGGCCGGATTCATCGAAGACCTGGAGTTTGCAAAGCGCGGGCTCGAGTTTCTCGGAAAACCAGACTCTTACGGCGGCTGGCGAACCATGGATCTTGCCGCCAACGGCGGGCTCAGCATGGTCAAGAAAAGCATGCGCCCAGGCAATCTGGGCAGCCACCAAGACCCCCGCCGTGGTCAAAAAAAACCGAACAGATTTATTCATTGCGATGGAATCCCGGCCGACCGTTGATCGAGCATTGCACAGGGAGGAAATGTTGTGTAGGCAAATTGATCCCTATGCAGATTTTCAGCGATTTAAGAGAGCTGACGTCCAATCAGCGGAATGCTGTCCTGGCCTGCTTCTTGGGATGGACTCTTGATGCCTTCGATTTCTTTATCATTGTTTTCGTTCTCAAGGACATCGCGAAAGAATTTAAAACGGACATTCCGTCGGTTACCGCCACTCTTTTCCTGACCTTGGCGATGCGCCCCTTCGGAGCATTTTTCTTTGGCACTTTGGCGGACAGATTTGGGCGACGCCCGATCCTGATGATCAATATTCTGTTCTACTCGGGCATTGAATTTCTGTCTGGTTTTGCGCCGTCACTGACTGTCCTCGTGATCCTCCGAGGGCTTTACGGGATCGCCATGGGGGGCGAATGGGGTGTGGGCGCGTCTCTGACCATGGAAACGATTCCGGTCAAGACTCGCGGGATAATTTCCGGATTGTTGCAGGCCGGTTATCCGAGCGGTTACTTGCTAGCGGCCGTTCTGTACGGCACCTCTTACCATTTTCTCGGTTGGCGCGGCATGCTAATGGTCGGCGCCTTGCCAGCCTTGCTGGTACTTTTCATCCGCAAAAATGTCGAGGAGTCACCTGCCTGGAAACAGCGTCAAGGTGAACCAGCTGGGTTTGCAGCAGGAATCGGAGCAACCATCAAAGCCAGGTGGAAGCTCTTCATTTATATCGTCATCCTGATGACCGCCTTCAACTCATTCAGCCACGGGACACAGGATATCTATCCGACATTTCTGGAGGTGCAGCAGAAGTATCCCTCTCAGGTTGTCAGCACGATCGCTGTCATCTACAGTCTGGGCGCAATTCTCGGAGGGCTTGTCTTTGGCGCCTTCTCCGAACATCTTGGACGTCGCCGAGCGATCGTAACAGCGGCACTTTTTACCCTTCCGATCATCCCGCTTTGGGTCTTTTCAAATAATGTTGTCCTTCTTTCCGTTGGCGCGTTCCTGATGCAGTTCTTTGTCCAAGGTGCCTGGGGGGTAATCCCAGTCCATCTGAACGAGCTGTCGCCCGCTTCGGCACGAGGAACGTTTCCCGGTTTCACCTATCAATTAGGCAATTTGTTTGCCTCAAAAAATGGAACGATTCAGGCGACGCTCGCTGTATCGTTCGGCAATAACTATGGGTTGGCGCTGGCCATCACTGCGGCTATCGTGGCGATTGCAGTAGCGGCATTGACAACTTTCGGTCCCGAGGCGCGCGGGGTAACGTTCGATGATCGTGCCGTCGCCCCGGCCTGACAAGGATAAGAACTGAGACAACGCATTCAAATTCGGCCGAGCGCGAAATCCCCTTGATACGGCCGCTCTGATCGGCTTTACAGAGTTCTGCTCGACGCCCGCAAACCGTTTAGCTGATTCTATTCCTATGAATAAAGCCCAGATCATCGTCGACGCCGATTTTTGCATTTCGCAATTGGACCGACGTCTGTTCGGATCATTTGTTGAGCACTTGGGCCGGTGCGTCTACACCGGCATTTTTGAGCCTGGCCACCCGACAGCCGACAATCACGGCTTTCGAGGTGACGTTCTCGAACTGGTTCGAGAACTTGGTCCGACGATCATTCGTTACCCGGGAGGCAATTTCATGTCGGGCTACAATTGGGAGGACGGGGTAGGCCCGGTTGAGGAGCGACCTAGACGTCTGGATCTTGCTTGGTTCAGTACGGAAACGAACGCTTTTGGGACGAACGAATTTATTGAGTGGTGCAAGCTCGCTCAGACGAAACCCATGCTTGGGGTGAACCTGGGAACGCGCGGCCCGGATGAGGCGCGAGAATATCTCGAGTATTGCAACCATCCAGGGGGGACGCGGCTGAGCGATCTCAGAGCCGCGCATGGATACAAAGAACCACACGCCGTCAAGTTTTGGTGTCTGGGCAACGAAATGGATGGACCATGGCAGATCTGTCAGAAAACCGCGAGCGAGTATGGCCGCATCGCGAAAGAGGCTGCCAAAGTCATGAAGTGGGTAGATCCCGATGTCCAGCTTGCCGCATGCGGATCTTCCGGTCGTTTCATGCCAACATTTGGCGCGTGGGAATACGAGGTGATGGAGCACACTTTCGATGTCGCAGATTTTCTTTCCCTGCACATGTACTACGAGAACCCGTATCAGGATGTGCAGGAGTTTTTGGCAAACATCGAGATCATGGACAGCTTCATAAAAGAAGCTGTTGCCGTTTGCGACGCCGTAGCCGCGAAACGAAGGTCCGCGAAGAAAATCATGCTCTCCTTCGACGAATGGAATGTCTGGTACAAAGCACGTGCAGAGGAGGATCGGGCAAAGCCGGGATGGCCAGTGGCGCCGCGCTTAATTGAAGAGGTTTACGACCTGCAAGATGCCCTGATGGTTGGAGGAGCTTTGATCACGCTGCTAAACAACTCGGACCGTGTCAAAGCAGCGTGCCTGGCCCAATTGGTCAATGTTATTGCACCTATTTTGGCGGAACCGGGCGGACCGGCTTGGCGCCAGACGATCTTTCATCCCTTCAAGCTCGTCAGCCAGCATGCTCACGGAAACGTACTGCGGACCAAGATTCAGTCGACCCGATGCGAAACAAAAACTGCGGGAACGATAGATCACGTTATTGCCTCCGCGGTCCATGACAGCGGTCAGCGAAAGATAGTTTTTTTTGTCCTGAATCGGGAGAAGACCTCCACCGCCGTAGACCTGACCATTGATTTGCGAGGCTTCCCGCAAATCAAAAGCGGCGCGGCATTCGAGATTTCAGGGGCCGATCTTCTGGCGACAAATACGGCTGAGAGACCTGACGCCGTTCGACCGAACGAACACCGGGAATTTACCATTCGGACAGACTCCGTCGACACCCAGCTAAAGCCCCTCTCCTGGAATCTACTCTCCCTTTCTTATTAGGAAATTGCCTTGATCGTTTGGGCCATTCTTCCTATACCAAACAAAGGTCCCCCATGAAAATAATCATTTCCTCTCTGGCAGCATGTTTCTTTTCCGCGGTCGCGCAAGCGGCGCCCACCGAACTTACTTATTGGGATTTTCTCGGTGGCGGCGACGGAGTGCGCATGAAACAAATTGTCGAAGAATTTAACAAGAGCCAAAGCGAGATCCACATCAATGAGTCGACGCTGACTTGGGGAGAACCGTTCTACACCAAGGTTCATACGGCGGTGGTTTCCGGCGAGACCCCCGACGTCATGACCTATCATCTCTCACATTTCCCCGCCGGAATTGCCAATAAAGATCTGAGACCAATCACCACGGAAGAACTAGCCCAGGCCGGTCTCAAGGCCTCAGACTTCCAGAAGTCCCTGATCGACAGGTCTCTGGAGCTTAGTAAGACCTATGGAAAGACGGACCAACTGTTCGGTGTCCCACTCGATATTCACACCATCGTATTATACTATAATAAGACCGCGCTGCAAAAGGCTGGCCTGCTCGAGGCCGACGGAAAACCAAGCGGCCTCGAGAGCATCGATTCATTTACAAAGATGTTGGTCGCAGTCAAAGCTAAAACCCATTTGATCCCCATCGCCTGGTCTGGAACAACGTCAGCGGATCCGGCATCCTGTTGGCGTGTTTGGTACACATTTTTCAAACAGCAGAACGGCGATTTCCTGAAGGAGGGTCAGCTGTCCTTCGAAAGCGTTGCGACTCCAGGAATTAAAGCACTTCAGATATTAGCGGACTGGGCGAAGGATGGACTAATTCCGAAGAATACTACCTATCCTGCGATGGTGGCACTTTTCACGGCAGGGCGCGGCGTTTTCATGATCAATGGCAACTGGGAAGTCCCCACCCTTGTTGACCTGCAAAAGCAAAAAAAGCTTTCCTTCGAATACGGGATCGCCCCGTTTCCCAAGCTCTTCGAAAACCAGGACACCTGGGCTGATTCCCACCAGTTAGCAATCCCCAACAATCAGAAGACACCAGCGTCTCCAGAAAAAGTCGCGGCGGCGTTGAAATTTATCGCCTATGTCGTTAAGCAAGTGACCTGGGCGGGAGGCGGTCACATCCCAGCCTACCTTCCCGTTCAAGAGAGTGCTGCCTACAAGGAGATGTCGCCGAACAACCAATATAGCGCCGGCTCGGCAAAGAATGTCGTCTTCGAGCCAGGTATACCAATATTTGGGGTGGGTAGCCCGAGCTTTGAGGCGATTAGCAATTTCCTGATCCCGGCCATCAATGGGCAACTGACTGTCGACAAGGGATTCAATCAATTCATCAGCGAAATGGAAAAATTCGCCAAGCAACAGCAGTAGACCAACCCGGGAGGGTTGTTTTTCTGCCATGACGCAAGCTCAGCTAAACGACCGGCGAACCAAGCGCCGAAAAGGCTGGTCGATCGGCTGGGTTTTCGTTGCTCCCTTTCTCTTCTTTTACGGGGTATTTTTGATTTATCCCGCAATTCAAGTTTGCTACTTAAGCGTCACTAATTCGGATATTGCGGGCCAAGGAGGTTTTGTCGGGCTACAAAATTTCGTGGAGTTAATGCACGACGGGGATTTTTGGGCTTCGGTGTGGCACACCTTATACTTCATTTTCCTGACCGTCGTGCCGAATACTGCAATCGGCTTTTTTCTGGCGCTATTGGTAGTTCGTTTGAAACGGTTACGATTACCTGTCCTATCGGCGTTCTTTTTGCCCTTCGTCCTGCCGGTCAGCGTAGTAACAACAGCCTCACTGTGGATTCTGGACACCAATTTCGGAATTATTAACTATCTGGTTGGCAGCTCGATCGCCTGGTTTCAGGATCCGTTTTGGGCGATGCCAGCCGTAGCAGTGGTCACGATCTGGTGGACCGTCGGGTTTAACATGTTGCTTTTTATCGCGGGCCTCCAAAATATTTCATCCGACGTCTATGAAGCCGCCGCGATCGATGGAGCCAGTACCTTCCAGCGGTTTACTAATATTACCTGTCCGCTGATCTGGCCGGTCACCAGCTTGGTCTTGGTTCTCCAACTGATCGCTCAATTCAAGATTTTTGACCAGGTGTACCTCCTCACGCAGGGGGGACCCTATAACTCCACCATGGTCGTCCTCCTCTACATGTATCGCCAGGCGTTTCAGCTTAATCGAGGTGGCTATGCTTCGGCGGTGGCGATCGTGCTGGTGGTGATCATGTTACTGATCTCAGCCCTCCAATTCCGACTCCTGCAGGGGAGACGTGCAAAATGAAAAAGAAACGGATGTCGACCTTAGCGTTGGTCTGCACCGGACTGACGGTGATTATGGCTTTAGCGTGGCTGTTTCCCGTGTACTGGATAATCGCCACCGCCCTAAAGAGCGAGACCGAAACCATCGCGCTTCCTCCTTCCTTGGTGCCATTTCCACCAGATTTTGGGGCTTTCATTTACGTGATTCAAAACAGCCCCATCTTCCGCTGGTATCTAAACACTGTCCTTGTCTCGGCGGTAATTACATTTTTTTCTATTTCCTGTGCTTTAATGTGCGCCTACGCTCTCTCCCTTCTTAGTTTTAAGGGTAAAGGGGCAATTAATCTGGCGCTTTTGGTGGGGTTCATGCTTCCCTTTGGCGCGATGGCAATCCCGCTGTTCATGCTGATGAACAGGTTACATTTTGTAAATAGTTACGCCGGAATCATTCTCCCTCAGATCGCCACGCCTCTCTCGGTAATAGTTTTTAAACGGTTCTTCGACCAAGTCCCGATCGATTTCCGCAACGCCGCGGTCATCGACGGGGCGAATGATTTCAGAATTCTCTTTAACATTTATATCCCGCTTAATTGGAGCATTATCTGGGCGATGGCCATCGTCACCTTCATCGGCGCCTGGAACAACTTTTTCTGGCCATTTATCGTCACGAACTCTACTCCGATGCTCACGATTCCGGTCGGAATGACGCAAGTCCAATCGGCCTATGGCGTCGCCTTTGCGAAAACGTCGGCCATCGCTGTCATGGCCTCTATTCCGACCGCAGCTGCTTATCTCATTTTCCAGAAACGAGTGACCCAGGGTGTCATGGCGGCGGCAGGAATCAAGTAGCCCGAAACATCAGATGATCTGACTCCTGCAAGATTTACTGCTTTACATGGGATGAGGGATGTTAACCATCGCAATTTACCGCAAGAAATTCCGCCGATGGCCAACTCCGACCAGCCAGTAAGCTCGCATGCGAAGACTATAGGGCGCGTAGCGAAACACTCCCTTAGCGTGGTTGACCGGTTGGTCTCCGCTCTGGGACGCGATATCGTCGCCGGGGTTTGGAAACCGAATCAGACTTTGCCGACCGAACCCGAAATCGGGCATCGACTTGGAGCCGGCCGGAATGCGGTCCGAGAGGCGGTAAAAATTCTCGCGGCAAAAGGTTTTGTCCGAACTGAGCGGAGAGCCGGTACGATCGTCAGGCCGGAATGCTGTTGGAACTTTCTGGACCCCGAAGCATTGAGTTGGATGTTGTCGGTGTTAGCAGACAGAGCCAATCTCCTGTCCGAGCTCTCCGAGTTGCGCTCGATCATCGAACCCAGGGTCGCAGCCCTCGCCGCGACACACGCATCAGCCATGGAAACGCTTCGAATTCACGAAGCGTACGACCAGATGGAAAAACTCTCCGACGAGATGCAAAGAGCAATCGACGCAAACATCGCCTTTCACGAACTGCTCTTCGAAGCCACTCACAACCGGCTTCTGGTTGCCCTGGTCCCGGCGTTTTCGCTGCTCTTGCAGGCGAACTTTGAGACCTCGATCCGGGCCGGAAAGCCAGCTAACTGGAACCTGAAAGAGCACCGGCAGATCGCTGAAGCAGTCTCCCGCCGCGATCCGGAAGCAGCGCAGCGAGCCACGAAAAAACTTGTCGCAAAAAATACCGCCGAGTTTGCAGAGATGATTAAGAAAGAGCGACGGAAGGGAATGTGATCGGGGCGGGAGGATAGGAGTTGCAGGAGTCAGGAGTCGCGCAACGTAGCATAGGCCGGCCTAGGTCCCGCTCGCGCTTTTCGCGCGCACGGCCATCAACCACCGAAAATGGTGGCGCAACAGCACGCCGGGCGACGTCTTGACGTCAACGTTCGCGTCAATTCAAGCGGCTCCGTTCGCCGGACCAGACAGCCGATGATTCTCGCCTGTCATTCTGCGCGCCGTCATCGACAGGACAACGCTTTCCTGACTTTCCGAAAGAGATTCGTGTTCGTAGACTCCGCTAAGAATGAACTTCTCTCGTCACCTCCGTAAAATCATGCGCCGCCTCCGACGTCACAGATTGGCACCCGTCTGCCTTCTTTTCTCTTTTGTCATTCTGAGCGCAGCGAGGAATCAACGCGGAGCGATTTGTCTTTGCCTGTAAGGTTAGGTTATGACAGACAACTCCAACACCGAACTTGTAGTAGCCTTTTCTACGGCCGGCTCACCAGAGGAAGCCCGTCGCATCGCGACCGCTCTCGTCGCCGAGCAGCTCGCAGCCTGCGTCAATATCATTGACAGCATCCATTCGATCTATCGATGGCAGGGAGCGATCGAATCCACCGCCGAATCCCTGATGCTCATCAAGACGCGTGCAAACCTTCTTCCCGCGATCGAATTGCGTCTGCGCGAACTCCACTCCTACGATGTCCCCGAACTCGTCGCCATCCCGATAGGGCTGGGCGCGCAACCCTATCTCGATTGGCTCCTTGCCTCCACCGGCGATTACCAAAAATCTCCCTGAACGCTTGAAATCAACGAGCTTCGCCCACAGGCTCAACAATACCGATTCCGACGATCGGTGAGGGAGCGCATTAGTCGCCGTATTTAATCGTCCACATCGAAGAAACACATTTCGTTAGCTTCGGATCGCGAAGCATCGATTCCTGAAGACACCGGGTCCGATAACCAACGATCTTTTTAGGATCGTTTTCATTCGTAGCGTCCATCGTTTCGTGAACCATGTCCGGTTGTTCTGGCGCCGCGGCGATCTCGCCGAAAGAACCGACATCCATGAAAGAGTCTTGCGGTACTATGAGGATGCTAAGACTTCCGACTGCTCCTCCCCTCGCTCTTCGTTCTCCTTCGATTGGGGGTTTGCTCCTTGACTCCGTTGGGTGTTTCGCTCGCCTTGGGCTCCGGAGTCTCTCATTTCCTTCTGGATAGCGCATCAGCGGTTGTCGCGCAAAGCCTCCTGGTGCGCCCGCGCCATTTCTGCCATGCTTGTAAATTGAAAATCGTATCGTGGCATGGTCCCGGGCGGCTGCGTTGCGCCAAAGCCTTGCTGTGCGTGGCGGCGATGAATCCAGGCCGATGCGAGCCCCGCTTTGTTCGCCGGCAGATGGTCGTGGAACAGACTCTCAGCAGTGTGCAGAATTTCTTTTTTCCGAATGCCTTCGGCGGCAAGCTTCGCGATCATGTAATCGAAATTCCGCTGGTTTGGTTTATACGAGCCGATATCCTGCGCGGTGAAAATATGATCGAATTGGACCTCCAGACGGGTATTGCTGCCCTTGAAACTTTCACGATCCACATTCGAGAGGATCACCAGCTTGTAATACGTTTTTAGGTATTGTAGTGCGGCGGCTGAATCGGCGAAGGCAGGCCAGTCAGGGACCGAACTGCCGAATTTGATATTTTCATCGACGGTTGTTTCCACTCCCCATTCGCGGGCGACCCTCGAATGCACAACGCCGAGCAATTCGGAATAAGGCATCGTCGGTGTTTTGGCTTCTTGGTCCGCTTCGTAGCGCGCGTGCGTTTCCAGAATCTGATCCCGTGCTAACGACTTGCCGGATCTGGCGACGAGTCCTCGATAGGCGTCTGTCATGCCGGATTCCCAGTCGATGAGTGTGCCGTAACAATCGAAGGTCAGTACTTTGAAGTCGGTTAATTGCCTGGGATTCATAGGACATTGGTCTAAAGTCTTCTCACGAATCGGAGCCCTTTGGGCCACCTTACCGGCGCTAAACGCACACGAAACACCGGGCTTAGTCTTTCGGCCCCTTCGGCTTCGGAGCGAACATCTCAAACCACCCTTAACCTTGACTTAGCTAGCGCCGTTCGGGACACAGGCCTATGCTACGTTGCGCGACTTCCGACTTCTGATTTCTGATTTCTGATTTCTGATTTCCGACTTCTGACTCCTGCAACTCCTGACTCCCGCCCTAATGCGAGTGTCGCGGGATTTCCGCTCCGCTTTTGCCAACCAGGAAATCGAAATCGACTCCTTCGTCTGCCTGCAGGACGTGATCGAAAAACAACCGGTACCATCCGCGCGGAGGGGCTTGCGGCGGGATCCAATCTGCCTTGCGGCGCGCAAGTTCTTCGTCCGATACTTCCAGATGAAGCCTGCGTTCCGGGACATTGAGTTCAATCATATCTCCCGTCTTGACCAGGGCGAGCGGTCCCCCCGCTGCTGCTTCCGGGGAGACATGCAATACGACGGTGCCGAAAGCGGTGCCGCTCATCCTGCCGTCAGACACCCGCACGATATCGGTGATGCCTTTCCGCAATAATTTGGGCGGCAAAGGCATATTGCCTACCTCCGCAAATCCGGGATATCCTTTAGGGCCGGCTCCTTTCAGCACCATCACGCAAGTCTCGTCGATCTCGAGATTTTCATCATCGATGGTTTCATGCAACTGTTCGATGTTTTCAAAAACGACTGCGCGTCCACGGTGTACCAGCAATTCCGGGGTGGCCGCCGATGGTTTGATCACGGCTCCCTGGGGCGCAAGATTTCCCCGCAAAACGGCGATTCCAGAGTGGGGCTTGAACGGCTTGGAAAACGAATAAATCACCTGCCGGTTGTAACACTCAGCATCTTGCACGTTTTCCCAGATTGTTCGTCCGTTCACGGTAAGTGCATCCTTGTGCAGGATCCCGGCTTCGCCGAGTTCACGCAATACTGCAGGCAATCCGCCAGCGTAGTAAAAGTCTTCCATCAAGAATTCTCCAGATGGCTGGAGGTTCAACAGGCAAGGCAAATCGGCGCCCAACTCCATATCATCCAGTTTCAGATTGACTCCCACCCGCCCGGCCAAGGCTATCAAATGGATGATCGCGTTCGTGGAACCACCAATCGCGGCATTGGCCAGAATGGCGTTTTCGAAGGCGGTCCGTGTAAGAATTTTGTCCATTGTGAGATTCTCAAACACCATTCCCACGATTCGCCGACCTGCCATATGCGCCAGTACCTGCCGGCGGGCATCGACTGCTGGGATCGCGGCGTTGTGAGGGAGACCCATTCCGAGAGCTTCAACCATTGAAGCCATCGTGGAGGCAGTCCCCATCGTCATGCAGTGCCCTCGTGATCGATTCATACAAGACTCCGCCTCGAGGAAGTCTTTCATATCCATTTTCCCTGCGCGAACCGCCTCGGACATCTGCCAAACTCCGGTCCCTGACCCAATTCTCTGGCCTTTAAAACAACCGTTAAGCATCGGACCGCCGGAAACCACCAGAGTCGGCAAGTTGCAGCTGGCCGCACCCATCATCAATGAAGGTGTCGTCTTATCGCATCCGCAAAGCAGAACAACCCCGTCGATCGGGTTTCCTCGGATTGACTCCTCCACATCCATTGAAGCCAGATTGCGGAACAACATCGCCGTTGGCCGAAGATTCGATTCCCCCAATGACATCACCGGAAATTCAACGGGAAAAGCGCCTGCCTCGTAGACGCCTTTTTTCACGTATTCGGCGAGTTCTCTGAAATGCGCATTGCATGGCGTAAGCTCGGACCAGGTATTACAAATACCGATTACCGGACGCCCGTCTAACAAGTGATTGGGGAGACCTTGGTTCTTCATCCATGAGCGATGAATAAACGTACTTCTGTCGGTTGTTCCGAACCAGGCGTGGCTTCTCAAAGCGGGGGCGTTTGTCTTATCCATGGGGGTTATTGCAGTTCCTTCTTAATCGCTACTCGTACGCCAAATTTTGCTGGTGCTCGATTTCTTTCAGCTGGGACAGGTGAATTAACAGGAGTCAGGAATCAGGAGTCAGGAGTTGCAGGAGTTCAGGAGTTACAGAATAAGATTGATGCTATTCAGCACTTTCATGCGATGAAAAGAATTCGAAATGAACCGTTGTCGCTGTAAAACGCCGTGCTGTGCTTTTGCAACCGCCGTCGATATTCTTCATGATTCCCGCACGGCAGTCTTCTGCCCTGCTTTACTCCTGCAACTCCTGCCTTCCTGCAATTCCTTCCCTACCTCCCTCCTCCCCTCTTTCTAAGATATCGAATGATTTCCAGTCCTTCACGTCCTGGGTAGGCTTTTCGGGGCTTCAGTTCCTCGAGAAGCTCAAAATCCTTTCCAAATAGGGTATCGAGCTCCTCCCGGGTCACCGCAAAGGGTGGGCCACCTCCCTCGGGCTCCGTTCCAGGATCCCAGGGATCCAGAAAAAAGATCGCCAGCAAAGCTCCCTCAGGCTTTAAGGCTTGGAAGATGGCTCGGACATAATCCTGACGCTGCCGCAGCTCGATTGCGCAAAAGCAGGTATGCTCAAAAACCCATTCGAACCGGCTTGTCATTTCCGATGGAAGGTCGAAAAGGTTCCCCAAATGATAAGTCTCCCTACCGCAAACAGCATATTGCCGAGCTCGGTCAAGAGCACCCGACGCGACATCGAGGCCGACTACCTCAGAATCCGGCGAAGCCGCCGCAATCGCTCTGACATCATGTCCCGAGCCGCAACCGGGCACAAGGACACCTCCATCCATTGAACCTCGATTCCCAAGCCATTCCAAAAGCGGCGGGGCGGGTTCCCCTTTTTCCCAGGGTGTATCACCGAGCTGATATCGTTTTTCCCAGTCCATTTTTTGGGTTCAAAGCGGTTTCCAGACTTCCGTCGACCGCTAATGTCCACCAGCAGTGAGAAAGGATTGGATCAGAAAAGCGATTCCCCCCAAACCGACTACCAGACTGGCCAACCAGAAAGATCGACGCCGGATCAGGACCGCAATTGCTCCAACCGCGATGGCGATCTGGAACATCGTAACGCTGCTGGCCAACACTTCGTGAGTGCGGAGGCGATTTTGGGCGATCTTTTCCAAATCCTCCGCCTTTTTCGCGATCTGTTCTTTGTCTCTTTCATATCCCGCCACTTTTTCTTTGTCGGCGCTGGCGACCGGTTTCCCGAGGGCGTCCAGAATTTCCGCTTTGCTGGTCAGGGCGGCCTCCTTGATACCTTTGGATTGATAATAACTCCATTGGTCGGATGATTCTATCTGGGCCATCATCGCCTCGTTCGCGTGATGTCCAGCCATCAAAGAAGACACCGCAGCGAGCCCGGCCAGAAGTGCCGAACTCAGGGCGACACCAAGCACCCAGCGTTCTCTGGAGTGCTCCGCATGATGATGAATTTCTTCGTGAAGATGCTCAGTGGGGACCTCGGGATCTTCCATAGGGTGTCCTATCAGATAGCGCAACGGAACCTCTGCCACAATCGTTCTTGTCGTTTGCGAAAACCGCGTGAAAATTTCTTGTCGCGCGCTTAGTGTACGCTACTAAAGTGGTATCCCTCTCTCCCTCAGAAATAGAAGCTCTCACTTTTGGGCAGGATCTTTTCAGTTTCCTTTTGGAAAACACCCCAGACCAAGTCTATTTCAAAGATCTGGAGGGGCATTTTCTTCGGGCCAGTCGCGCCGTTGCCCTCTACATGGATGTCGAAAATCCGGATGATCTGATAGGAAAAAGCGATTTCGATTTCTGGTCTGAGCAGACGGCAAAGGAGGCTTCTGACGACGAACAACGGATTATTAAAACCGGCCAACCAATGGTAGGCAAAGTGGAAAAGTTGATCCACGCGGACGGGAGAGTCTCCTGGGACTACACAACTAAGTTACCGCTGAAGGATTCCAAGGGTCAGATCATTGGCATTTGTGGGATCAACAAAGATTTCACTGAACTCAAGAAAATGGAGGATGCGCTGGCCGAGGAGCGCAACCGATTGCGCATCACGACCAATGAGTTAGAGGCTAAGAATGCCCAGCTCGAATCAGATCTTCGCATGGCGCGGGAAGTGCAGTTGGCATTGCTACCTCGGGACTACCCGACCCTCTCCTATTTTGGCAGCTCGGGCTATAGCGCACTAACCTTTGCCCATTGTTACCGCCCGGCAGAAGCGGTCGGCGGCGATTTTTTCGATATCTTTCCTCTCTCGCCGACACGGGTTGGCATCTTTATTTGTGATGTCATGGGGCACGGCTTACGTGCGGCCCTCGTCACGGCAATCATCCGAACGTTATTGGAAGAACTCAGACCGATGATGCAAAATCCGGGCCGTTTCCTGAGCGCGCTTAATTTGCAGCTTCGCGCTATCCTGGAACGTGTCGATGAACCATTCATTGCCACCGCTTTCTACCTGACCGCTGACACCGCGACCAAGGAGACACAGTTTGCCAACGCGGGCCACCCGCCGCCGATGCGTGTCAGACGCAACGAGCGAACGGTCGAACGGATTTCGTCAGAAGGTGGGAAAGCCGGCCCCGGTCTGGGACTATTTGACGACGTGAATTATTCAACCTCTCGTTCCGCTTTTGAACAGAACGACTGCATCCTTCTCTTCACCGACGGGCTGTACGAGGTCGAATCCCCCGAGGGGGAACAGTTTGGCCTCGATGCGGTAATTTCCAGCCTGAAAAAACACGCAGATTTACCAGCCGAGAAGCTGTTCAACGCCTTACTGGCAGACGCCTGCAACTTTTCCCGAAAGCCGGAGTTTGACGACGACGTTTGCATCGTCGCCGTTGAGCAATCGTGAGGTCGATTAACGATACCTCTGGATTGAATCAGCCAGTGAGCAAAATCTAACCCGTCAGCTTTACCGCAAGTTCAACTAAATCGGTCGCCGTAACATCCCAGACTTGCTCGGGGGTCAGATCAGTCGTCTGCCCTGCTCCGTGTTCGGTTGGACGCGGGATAAATGCGGTACGCAATCCTAGATTTCTCGCCGCCGCCAGATCGTAGTTGTGGGCAGCGGCCATCATCACTTGTGGCGGCCGCAACCCCAGATAACCACAGACTCCGAGGTACGTTTCGGGGTCCGGCTTGTAATGATGGAACAGGTCGGAACCGAAGATAACGTCCCAGGGGAGCTGAGCATATTTTGCCAGATTGACCAACAGAGCAAGATTTCCGTTGGAGAGAGGTCCAATAACATATTTTCGCCTTAATCGGGTCAGCCCTTCAATCGCGTCGGGCCAAGGAGAAAGTCGGTGCCAGCAACTGGTTAAAAAGCGAACATCTGATTCCGCCAGAGATGCAACGCCGAATTCCGGTAGAAGTTCAACCAGGGCGTCGCGGTGCAGTTCATCCAGGATCGTCCACTCTAATTGGCCTCGGCGGACGCGCTCAAGGTTAGGATGATATGCGGCTCGCCATCTGTCGACCAGCTTCGGCCAGGGTACCTCCAAGCCCCGCTCAGTACCGAAGGCTTCAAGAGAATTGATCAGGCTACCACGCCAGTCCACGATCGTACCGAAAGTGTCGAAAACGATCGCTCGCAAGTCGGTTTCCGCGGTGCCGCTCCAATGGCTCGTCGGCAAGCTGGACATGAACCTCTATTTACCCTCCCAAGCCGGGCGGGTCCAGAACGCTGACCAAGAATTCACAGGACGACAACATTGACGCAAAGGAGAGTTTCCGCGTACTCTCCCCCCAAAATTGAATACCCCCGGGATTGAGCTATGGCTGTAACAAGCAACTTTTCAGGATCTGACCCTGCTAGCAAAGGAATGCTTCTTCGCGCCGTGATTGCCAGCACAGTCGGTACGACGATCGAATGGTACGATTTCTTCCTCTACAGCATCGTCACAGGACTGGTGTTTGCCAAAACCTTCTTCCCGAACTCTGACCCGCTCGTCGGCACCTTGCAGGCTTTCCTCATTTACGCAGTCGGTTTTGTCGCGCGCCCGATTGGCGCAGCAATCTTCGGCCATTACGGTGACAGAATGGGCCGTAAGGCAGCTCTCGTCGCGACTTTGCTTCTGATGGGGGTCGCGACGGTGCTGGTTGGATTCGTGCCCGGCTACGCGCAAATCGGCATCTGGGGCGCGGTCTTTCTCACTATCTTGCGATTCATCCAGGGCGTTGGCGTGGGAGGCGAATGGGGGGGATCGGTGTTGCTGGCGATGGAATGGTCGAAGAGCCATAGCAATCGCGGATTTATCGCCGCGTGGCCACAATTCGGGGTACCCGCCGGTCTGTTTCTGGCGAACCTCGTCGTGATCGTGTTCAACATCATTTCAGGAGACAAATTTCTCGAATGGGGCTGGCGCGTCCCCTTCATTTTTAGTGCAGTCTTGATCGTGATCGGCCTCTGGATTCGGCTCGGGATTCTGGAGACTCCGGTTTTCTCAAAACTTGTCTCCGAAAACAAGATCGAAAAGGCGCCAGCGCTTGAAGTCATCAAGCGGCAGCCAAAATCAATTATCCTATCGGCCTTAATTCGACTGGCAGAACAGACTCCGTTTTATATTTTCACCGCATTCGTCTTTGCCTACGGGACAGCTCACCTGAAAGTTGACAGGGGGCTCCTTCTCAATGCGGTCCTCCTGTTCGCCGTGCTTGAGCTTTTCACGATACCGTTATCTGGACACCTTTCGGATCGCATCGGGCGAAAGCGAACCTATTTGCTGGGCGCAGCGCTCATGGCAATCAGCGGTTTCATTTTCTTCGGGTTACTCGATACAGCCAATCCGTTCCTGATCGTTCTCGGAATAGTGTTCGGAGCGATCCCTCATTCAATTGTTTACGGAACCCAAGCGGCCCTGATTGCGGAACAATTCACCCCGCGCATGCGGTACAGTGGCGCTTCGATCGGTTATCAGTTCGCTTCAATCATTGCCGGCGGTCCAGCACCATTAGTAGCCGCCTGGCTTTTTTCGGTGTTCAAGACCGGCTCATCGATCGCTGTCTACATCGCCATTTGTGCGGTGATCGGATTTATCGCGACTCTCTTCATGACCGAATATTCGCACAAAGATATCTCGGATGAGTACGAGCACGTCGGCCAGTCCCGCTAGTGCAAAATCTCACGAACCAAAGCGCTCGAGAGATTTTGACGCCTGGGGAGCAAAGGCGTATTGGCAGAGACATTTTTAATTGGTCTCGGCCGATGGAGGCTGATCGCGGAGGACAGGGAAAATATTGAGGATCTCTGAGAGGGTCGGACGGCTCACCCGCTCAATCGCTATGGTCTGCTCGTTGCCGTTGATCTGCGTGGAAAAATGGTCGCCTGCCCGCCGATTTATCAAAGCATTGCCAAGAGGAGAATTGTAAGGGATCGGAATGATCTCCCCTTCATTCGGAAAGTGGTGATCTCTCGCCCCCGCGATCAGAACGGTTTGTTTTTCGCCGCCAAGCGCGATTTGGGCAACCGTTCCGAGTTCTACGGCCTCAACCGGCTTCTCTATCACCCAGGACATGGGATCAACGACGGTGTGCCCTTGAGCAATGAGCTGGTTCATTTCCCCTGTTAACCGACGTTGAATGCGACCCATGGTACGGAACTTCTCCTTCGCCGCTTGATACGGTGCGTTTTCGCTTAAATCACCGTCCTGTCTGGCAACCTTGGCTTCACGAAGCGCTTCGTTTTTCTGAGCCCTGGTGGTCTCAAATCTTTCTCCCAGAACCCAGGCACTGACAGTCGATAGAATAACTTTGTCCGGCATGGTTTCTTACCGGTGCTCCGATCGACCGAAATAATCAAGCACCGACCGGCAATCTTTTGCCCGGCACTATCGCTCGATTGTTCGAAGTGTATTTTGGGTGGCAAGACGATTATTCTGTCTCTGAGATGCGCCACCGGTTTGAATTCCCGGATTGACTTGCTGAATGAAGACCAAGGACAACATCCGGAAATGAGCGTCACAAAACGGTCCATTTTTCGTCTGATCATCGAAGCACTGATCTATGTGGCAATCGTTTCGATTTATGTGGCGTTGGTGCTGCATTTTCTCGTGGGATGGCTCAAGGAACTTTTTACGAAAGAACCGACAGTCTATGCCTTTGTGGCCATTCTGCTGATGATCGTGCAAGCCGTCGGGCTGGAGCGAGTGGCGGCCAGTCTGGTCCATGTCACACAACGCCGGAGAGGATAATCACGGCTATGTACTTTCCTATCTCAGGGGTTCATCTCGATCCGATTTACCTGGTTCTGATCGGATTTGTCATCGGGATCCTGGGAGGGTTTTTTGGTGTGGGCGGGAGCTTTCTGACCGCTCCAGCACTGTTCGCCGCGGGGCTTCCGATGAATTTTGTGGTCGGAACTGATCTTGCGCACATCGTCGGAAAGTCAATTGTCGCCGCGCGGATCCATCGTGTTCTCGGCAATATCGACCTCAAGCTGGCTGCCATCATGGTGATCGGAACGATCACCGGTTCGGAGACTGGCGTACAGGCGATCGAATTGTTAAAAAAGGGGGCTCATGTCGAATTGGTCGTCGGTATCGTTTCGATCATTGTATTCACAGGAATCGCCTTTTTCTGCGCCTGGGAAAGCTGGATGGCGCTGCGGCTTAATCGAGGCAAAGATCAGGACAACAGCCTGAGGCAAAACAAGAAAAGGGATCTCACGGCAATCGACGGTCTTACCAAGGCTTTGCAACGGATCAAACTTCCTCCCCGGGTCAGCCTGCCGCATTCCGGAATCGAATCGATTTCGTTGTGGTCGATCCTTTTTGTTTCATTCCTCGGGGGAATTTTCAGCGGGTTTCTTGGTGGAGGCGCCGGCTACATTCGCATGCCGTCGATGGTCTACCTGCTAGGTATTCCCACTCACATCGCGGTAGGTACGGATCTTTTCGAGATTATTATTTCAGCCAGTTACGGCACAATTCGGCATGCGATGAACGGGAACGTCGATATTGTGATCGCCCTGGTCATGCAAACCGGGGCAGCACTTGGCGCCCGGATCGGTGCTAACCTGACGCAATACTTTACCGGGCCGCGTATCCGTCTCGCATTTGCCCCGCTTCCGCTCTTGGGTGCTATCGTGATTGCTCATAAACTTTTCACCAACCATCATTCTTGATTCAGTCTTATGAAGATTCTTGTTTGCAGTGACGGTTCGGAGCGCGCACGTAAGGCCCTCGCTTCCGCCGCAATGATCGCCAAGGCAACCAAAGCCGAGACGACGATTTTCGGGATCGTGGAAATTGAGCAAGACGAACCTGGGCTGCTGACGGCGTTACGCGAGGAGTCAAGACTGTTTCTTGGGCAAGACGTTAAACTGGAGATCGTTACCAAATTCGGCGACCCGGTTGCAGAAATCACCAGGCGTACCCAAGAAGCCGTTTATGACCTTGTCGTGATCGGGGCGGAACGCAGAGGCGCACAGGGGTTTTTCCTCCCTTCGACCAAAGCATACTCGATCGCCGAAGCGATTGCCCCGCCCGTCCTGGTGGTTCCGGTGACGCGCCCAGCTATCAAGCGAATTCTGATTTGCAGCGGCGGTGGCACCTATATCGAAAACGCGGTGAGGTTCACCAGCAAAATGGCCAGGGATCTGTCTGCCGAGATCACGCTCTTGACCGTGACGCCCCAACCGCCGGCCATGCATGGAACGATTCTCCGCCGCCAGGAGGACGTGACTTCACTCTTGAATTCCAACTCGGCATTGGCTCGCAATCTTCGGACAGAGAAAGAGATCATCGAGCATGCCGGTGTCACTGCGGTTGTGCAGATCCGTCACGGTATCGTGATCGACCAGATCCTCGCAGAGGTCGAAAGCCGCGATTACGACCTCGTGGTATCCGGTTCGTGGCCGGTCAAGGATGCGTGGCGAAATTATGCAATTGGAAATGTTACGCGGGAAATCGTCAACCGAACTGATCGACCGGTGCTGGTCATCCGCAGCGACGTTCACCCAGCATCCCTGCCTCAAAAGCTGCGAAACATGTTCAAAAAGCTCAGTGGCAAACAAGACTACATGCCAAGAATATCAACTGTTTAATTTCATTTGCTCGGTAGTGATTCTTTGTCGGGAAAAACTGGAGACCAATTTTTCTCTTCAGATCATTTCCAAACCTTTCTTCCGGTGAGGAGGGGGAAAGAGGCGATCGAGCTCAGCCAATTCTTCCTCCGTGAAAACCAATTCCAAAGCGGCGTAGTTTTCCCGGATGTGCGCAAGATTGGTTGCCTTCGGAATGACGATCAACCCCGGTTTGCGAAACAGCCAGGCAAGCGCAACCTGAACCGAGGAAACACCTCGACGTTTGGCCAGACTTTCAATTCTCCGGGATAATTGGCCTTGTTCAACCGGCGAATAGGCCATCAGCGGTATCCCGCGTTTGCGGCACCACGGAAGGAGATCCCATTCAATCCCGCGCCGCATCAAATTATAGAGTATCTGATCTGTCGCTATTTCCCCGCCTCCCGGAAGAACGCTCGCTTCTTCCATATCTTCCAAATCGAAATTGCTGACGCCATAATCCCTGATTTTTCCCGATTTCTTCAACGTCTCAAAGGCTTCGATCGTTTCTGCAAGCGGCACGGAGCCACGCCAATGAAGAAGGTAAAGATCGAGATAGTCACTCTTCAGACGCCGCAAGCTGCGCTCACAAGCCGCAACAGTTCCCTGCCGGTCTGCGTTGGACGGAAGGACCTTACTGACCAGGAAAATCTCTCCCCGACGCCCCTTGATTGCTTCGCCGACGACTTCTTCCGATCCTCCTTGGGCATACATTTCAGCGGTATCGATAAGGGTCATTCCCAACTCGATTCCGAGTCGAAGAGCAGCCACTTCCGATGACCGCTTGGCAGAATCTTCCCCCATCTTCCAAGAGCCTTGGCCGAGCACCGGAACAACTCTCTCTGAAGGCAATTTCAATGTTCTCATCTCCGGCATTTTCCACGATCTGGCCAGTTTTAGCAGATGAATATTTTCCGCTGAAAATGTGCGTGTAGAATCAGCAATTGAATGGATTTGGGCGGATCCACCAAGATGCCAAACAACAAAAATAAAGCGAGACCACGGAAAAGCGGCTGCCTGACCCGCTTTTTCTTAATTTGTTTGGCTTCAAGTTCTCCATGCCTCGGCGCGCATGCCGCAGGAAACCTGATCGTGTACGATCTTATCCCCGGTCTCTACGACTTTTTGCGAGTTGCTCCCCGAGATAAAGAAAGCCGGGCGAAACTTTTTTCGCGATTGATAATCCAGCCGCACCCGGAGATCTACAATCGACCGCAGATATTCAAAACAGATACTGGGACATTGGAAGAATATCTGAGTGGACTCCAGGCATATCTTCCCGCCATCGAACATCTTCACCATCGCTTCGAGGAACAACGCGCATCTACCGAAACTAAATTCTTGCATGCCTTTCCGGATTTCGACACGTCCAGAGCCAAGGTTTACTTGATGCTCTCCTTGTTTCGCTTTGATGGAAAGATCCCACATGACGATCCCCGCATGCTTCTGCTCGGGTTGGATGCATTGGCCAAGTTCCACGGAGCAGACGCGCGCCTGGCCGTGATATTTTCACACGAATTATTTCACGTCTACCATTTCCAGATTAACCCGCTGCCTCGCGACTTCGATCAGATAGAACTCTATCGCCTGATCTGGCAAGAAGGACTAGCAACCTATGTCAGTCAGATATTGAATCCCGGTGCTTCGCTGGGAGATGCGCTTCTAGACCCCCGCCTGGCTCGGGAAGGTCCGATATTCGTTCCGACGATAGCCCAGAACCTGTTGACGCAACTCGAGTCAACAGAAGATGCCACCGCCGCTTTTTATCTCTCCTACCGACCAGGCGGCCAGATCCCGGCACGCATGGGTTACCTCATCGGCTACGAAATCGCCAGGAACGCGGCCGCCTCACACCAGATAACAGAACTCGCTCGATTGCGTGGGCATGCGCTTCTGAGTTTGATGCGTCGGGAAATGCAACTATTGGCTACCGGAAAAGGGCAAAACTAGTCGTTGCCAATCGCAGGAATCAGCTTTTCATTCGGAAGATATGATCGGTGGAGAGTTCTTTGTTAATCATCCCACGTTAACCCGATTTGTCGCGGCAGCGCTGGAGATAGTCAGGGCAAACACCGAGGTGACGACCAAATTAAGGGAGTTGCACGCACCATACGAGACTCTTTTAAATGATTCGAATTGGTTGCCGGACGAATTCAAACAACCCTCTGGGAAGACAGCGATGGGACATGGAATCGCCTCGCTGCTGTTATATCGATCAGAGCTCAAAGACCTTTCCTTGTCGACGCTGGTCCTCGGACCCGGACTGGCCACACCGGTGCACAACCATCTGGCCTGGGGTTTGGTCGGGCTCTGCCAGGGAGAGCAGGAGGAAGAAGAGTACGAAGTTCATGACTATTCGACGGTAGCAGCATTCAGCCCGCTCAATTTAAGGAAACGGCGCATTCTCAGAAAAGGTGATTTCTATGAACTTGTGCCGCCCTGGAATGATGTCCATCGAGTTCGGACAATTTCCTCTGAACCATCTGTCAGCTTACATCTCCTGGCTAATGACATTGGCTGCGTGGTTCGACAGAAATTCGACCCCGAGAGTGGCCGGGCAGAGCCGTTCCGATCCGGCTGGAGCAACGCCCCGTGTCAAGAGCAACCGCCTGGGCTTCGGCCAGGCTGAAGCTCTCAGCGTTTCAGAATCGACAGCAGGAGTCCGTTCCCTCACAGTCGGGCCTCTATGTGGTCCCAGGTCTACAACCCCCTCCAGAACATAGTTCTTTCGGCTCTTCTCGCAGCCTTACCCGTCGTCGTATTGCTCGGGGCTCTCGGCATCTTCCATCTCAAAGCGCACATTGCCGCCCTCCTTGGGTTGGCCGCTTCACTCGCCATCTCGATCTTCGAATTCGGAATGCCTATTCAGATGTCGGTGATGTCTGCGGTCTACGGCGCCGCATACGGTTTACTTCCGATCGGTTGGATTATCCTAAACGTGATTTTTCTTTACCAACTAACATTGCAAAAGGGACATTTCCAGGTTCTCCAAAACAGCATCGCTAACGTCACAGAAGATCGCAGATTACAGCTGCTCCTGATTGCCTTTGCTTTTGGCGCATTCTTCGAAGGAGCCGCAGGGTTCGGCACACCCGTCGCCGTGACAGGTGCGATCCTGATCGGGATTGGGTTTTCGCCACTTGCTGCTTCAGGTCTTTGCCTGATTGCGAATACCGCGCCGGTGGCTTTCGGGGCGATCGGTACGCCGGTCATCGCCCTTTCAGCCGTCACCGGTCTCGATTTACTTCAGCTCTCAAAACAAATTGGCCACCAACTGCCGGTCTTTTCTCTGATTATTCCATTTTGGCTGATCTGGGCGTTCGCCGGTTTCCGAGGAATGATTCAAATCTGGCCGGCCATCCTGGTGACTGGCGTCTGCTTTGCGGTCCCCCAATTTCTCGTTTCGACCCTTCATGGCCCCTGGCTGGTTGACATCGTTGCCTCGATCATTTCGATGACGGCGCTGGCCCTCTTTTTGCGCGTCTGGCAACCTCAAACTATGTGGTTGTCGATGTCCCGCAAGGATCCGACTGTCAGCTCGGACCCGCCAAACGCCAAAGCCGAACCGATCGCGACGATCTTTCGGTTTCACCCGGAGGATGGAACCAGGATCGCCCGGGCCGATGCAGTGAAAGCGTGGCTTCCCTGGATCATCTTAAGCGTGGCGGTCTTTCTCTGGGGCATACCCCAGTTCAAAGCAATTCTGGACGGACTTTTTAATCCAAAAATGCCAATCCTCGGCCTCGACAAACTGGTCCTGCGCGTCCCGCCCCTCGTGCCGCAACCTCGGCCTGAGGCGGCGGTCTACGCTTTGAGCCTATTGTCAGCAACCGGCACAGGCATTCTCGTTGCAGCAATTGTCGGCGGGTTTCTGATGGGTTATTCACCCCTCGGATTGGCACGGGTCTACTGGCAGACGCTCAAACTCGTACGGTTCTCTTTACTGACCATCGCGTGCATGCTTGCTTTGGGCTTCGTCACCCGCTACTCCGGAACAGATGCCGCGCTAGGACTTGCTTTCGCTCAGACCGGGGCCTTTTATCCGATGTTTGGCACGCTCCTTGGCTGGCTGGGAGTGGCACTCACCGGTTCGGACACTTCTTCTAATGTCTTGTTCGGTGGTCTCCAAAAGATCACCGCTCAACAATTGGGGCTCAATCCGGTATTGATGGCAGCCGCAAACAGCAGCGGAGGGGTCATGGGCAAAATGATCGATGCTCAGAGCATCGTTGTCGCCTCAACGGCGACCCGTTGGTACGGCCACGAAGGAGAAATTCTCCGCTTCGTCTTTTTCCACAGCATTTCACTCGCAGTCCTGGTGGGCATTCTAGTGACAATCCAGGCGCACATGTGACGAATTCCTTTTTCAAATCGAAACGCTTACACAGCCTGTGACTGAAAACGACGAAAATAAGTCCCCTCGGAAGCTGGCACGCCGGCAAATGGCTTTTGAAGCCTCGGTCCTTTTCGTGTTTGCCTGGATCGTGGCAATTATCTCTTTCCTGCTCAGACCAGGTCCGATGGCTTCATCGCCAAACTTTGGCGTCTGGCAATTTATCGGATCCACTTTTCGAACCGGGTTGGAATGCTTCGCTTTTGGCTACGTCTTGTCTCGCTTTTTTAAGCAATTCAAGACCGGGTGCGCTTTAGTGATCATCTTGCTTTTCGCCTACCTCATTTGGGCAGGCAGACATGCTTGATGAATTTAGAATGTCCAAACTTCAGGAGCGAAGCGGAACGCTTACAACAGGGAGGGGCGGTTCACATCTTTGTAATAAAGATATCGGGCCGGCGATTTACCCATCGCAGTAAACCATTGAGGACAGTAAGGAGCCATCCAGATGCAGTCTCCGGCAGCAACGGGATACCAGCTATCTTCCAATCGGTAGACTCCTTTTCCTTCCAGCATGAGGAGACCATGCTCCATGATATGGGTTTCAACAAACGGCAAAAAAGCGCCTGTTTTAAAATTAAAAATATTCACCGCCATGTCGAAAGAGGAGTGATCAGGCAGAAGTACCTGGAGCAGCGCATCTTCGTCTCCTAGAAACGGCTGCCCGTTCACTCTGCTTTCGTGGCCCACCACCGTTTCCGGCGGGACAGTGCCAGCAAGCGGCACATATTTTTTGAAAAACAGATTTAATTGGGTTCCCTCGGAGGGTTCGTTCAGCTGCCAACCCTGTCCGGCGGGCACAAAAATATAACTTCCCACTTCTAACGAATAGGATTTCCCTGAGATCTTCGCGCCGACTGAACCTTGCAAGATGTAGGCAAATGCCTCGACATCATCGGACGGAAAATCTGCGGCACCGCCGACCTGAAAGGTCAACGATATCTGAGTGAAACGTGCACCCATTTCCCGGGAAATAAGTATCACTGCCGTCGCCTTGGTGAGACCGGGCAACGAGCTGGGAACCTGGCCGTCAGGCGCGATCAAGGCATGGCGCAAGCCGATGTGAGTACGGGTAGCTCCGCAGACCGGGGGTATTGTGGCCATGACAATTTATTAGCTCAGAGCGCCCTCCGTTACCGGCCACACAAAAAGTACAGAATAAACAACACCGCCAAAATGTATGTTACCAGGCCCACTTCTTTGGACTTTCCAGTCCCGACTTTGAGCCCGACATAGGTCAGCAAGCCGAAGGCGATTCCTTCGCTGATACTGAAAGCAAGCGGCATGGCCAGGATCGTCACGAATGCCGGCGCCGCTTTTTCGAAATCTCTCAGGTCAAGTTCCGCAAGGCCTTGCATCATAAAAGCGCCGACGATCACCAGGGCAGGGGCAGTGGCGACCGCAGGAATAATCTGAATCAGGGGAGTTAAGAAAAGCGCCAGAATAAAGCAGAAAGCCGTAACGAAGACAGTCAACCCGGTCCGTCCTCCCGCTTCGACGCCGGCCGCGCTTTCGATATAACTGGTGACGGTCGAGGTCCCCAAACAGGAACCAAACATTGCCGCTCCTGCATCGGCCATAAACGCTCGTCCGATTTTTGGCAGGTTCCCCT
Source organism: uncultured Verrucomicrobiae bacterium (assembly GCA_963742335.1). Classification (GTDB taxonomy): domain Bacteria; phylum Verrucomicrobiota; class Verrucomicrobiia; order Chthoniobacterales; family JAFAMB01; genus JAFAMB01. Next base: position 304,274 of record CAVULL010000011.1, on the reverse strand, counting down.
CTTTGTCTAATAATCCCGCGCGTTTGGAAACGCCGATCAGGGTTCCCATGTTATCAAAGAGATCGACAAATAAAATGGAGAGGACGACCGGCACCGCACTTAATAAATTCGTCCAGAAATAGCTAAGATCCAACTTCAGAAATGTAGGCGCTAAAGAGGCGGGCAGATTAACAATCCCGGTTGGCAGCGGGGTGGTCATCCCTTTCCCATCGGGCGCAGGAACGACCAGGCCAACGATGGTCAGGGCCAGGATTACCAGGATAATTGCACCTGGTATTTTGCGTGCTACTAGAATTGCCGTGGCAATAATTCCGGCGATGACCAGGAGCGGTCCCGCCTTTGAAAGATCGCCAAACCCGACGAAAGTCGCCGGGTTAGCCACCACCACCCCCCCGTTCTTTAGCCCGATGAACGCGATAAAGAACCCGATGCCGCCGGTGATGGCTAACTTCAACTCCAGCGGGATTGCTTCGACCAGCTTCTTACGCAACCCGGTGACTGAGAGAGCGAGAAAGATCAAACCGCTGTAGAACACCAGGCCAAGCGCGGCCTGCCAGGGAATACCTTTTGCCCCACATAGTGTGAAAGCGAAAAAGGCGTTCAATCCCATCCCAGGTGCGAGCGCGATCGGATAGTTAGTCGCCAGGGCCATCAGGATCGTCATTAATCCGGAAGCCACGGCGGTCGCCGTGATTAAGGCACCCTTATCCATGCCTGTGGTGGAAAGGATGGCCGGGTTTACCGCGAGGATATACGCCATCGCGGCAAATGTCGTCAGACCTGCCACCATCTCCTGCGGCAGAGAAGTCTGGTTTTCTTTAAGAAAAAAAAAGCGTTCGAGCATTCCGGCAATCCAGCAAATTTCGCGACAGGTTGCTGAATATCACTGTTGGGGGGCAAGAAAAAACCGAATCGCTTAGAGAGTTTCTGGTCGGGTGCATTGGTCCGGGATGAGTAGTCTGCCTCGCACCCCACTCGGAAATCTTTCGTTCCGATAGACTGCATGGCCGCGTACCCAAGTGCCTTTGACCACGGCGCGCAGCTCCGAACCGACGTAAGGACTGATCGCGTGGCGGTAAGACAACTGTTCTGCGAGAATCGTTACGGATCCCTGGAGATCGACTAATGTTATATCGGCATCGAATCCATCGGCGATCCGCCCCTTCCCTCGACCGATCCCAAAGCGTTCCGCGACGTTGGTCGATGAGACTGCCGAAAATCGAGAAAGTCCCTTCGATCCGGAGCGAGCATTCCATTCCGCCAAGGCCAGAGGGAAAGCATGCTGGCAGCCAGAAATTCCACCCCAAACCGCGAAGAAATCTTTGGCCATTTTCATCTCGGGCGGAGCTGGAGAATGATCCGACCCCAAAGTATCTATGAGGCCTGCCTGAATCCGATTCCACATTTCCTGGCGTCGCCTTTCGTCGCGCAATGGGGGCGCGCATTTGGCGGAAGCACCGATCTGACCAACAGACTCGTCGGTCAGCAACAAGTAGTGTGAGCAGGTCTCAGCAGTCACCCGAACGCCACGATTTTTTGCAGCGCTGATCAGATCAATTCCTTCCGGGCAACTCACATGAACAATGTGCAGGTCGCAACCGACCTCGCCAGCAAGTTCCAAAACGACTTTGATGGCGTGCAATTCCGCCTCGATTGGACGCGAGTCCAGATAGTCACGCCAGCTGACTTTGCCCTGACGCCTGCGCTCTTCAGCCAAGGCGAACGTCATCAGATCGTCTTCGGCGTGCACCGCGACTGGCAAGCCGCGAGCAGCAGCGATCTTCATTCCCTCCTTAAGCACTTTCGCGTCCGAAGATGGAAAATCACTCGTGCCGCTTCGGCTCATGAACGCCTTAAACCCGATGACACCGGCATCCGCCAGCTCTTCCATTTTATCGAGGTTGATCGGAGTCAAACCGCCCCAAAGCGCAAAGTCCAAGATCGACTTTGCCTCTGCACAGGCGCGCTTTCTCGTGAATGACTCCGCATCCAAGGTGGGAGGAGCGGCATTTAAGGGCATTTCAAAAAAGACCGTTCCCCCACCGGCGGCCAAGGAACGCGAGCCCGACGAAAAACCTTCCCAATGCTCACGTCCAGGTTCATTGAAATGAATGTGTGCGTCGATGAATCCGGGAAAGAGATGAAGGCCCGAAGCGTCCACAACTTCCGCTGCTTGACTCACCAAACCCGATCCAATCGCCGCGACTCGCCCATCGACGACGGCAACATCTGCCAAAATTGACCCTTCAGCGGTCACTACCTTCCCGCCCCGAAATAAAAGATCGTAAGAACTCATATCAGCTCCAGGAACAAAGAAACTCCACCGTGACCTGAAGCGCTATACCGATATCCTCCAATGATACAAATTCGTCCGGATGGTGACTCAGCCCGCCGCGGCACCGAACGAAGAGCATCGTGACCGGGAACAATCGGGCAAGGATTGCGGCATCGTGGCCGGCACCGCTTGGGAGTTGGCAGTGCGAGCCTGTCACCGCCTCGACGGCGGCGAGCAATCGGAGGGACAAAACCGGGTCACACTTGATTGGTGCGGTGGCCTGAAGTATTTCCCAACGGAAATCCAGTCCGCGGGCTTTAGCAATCTCATGCGCGCGTCGTTCCAGATTTGCGCAGGCCTCGTGCAGCACCGAGTCTGACTGGTGGCGCACGTCAAGTGAGTGAGTCACCCGCGCGGGAATGACGTTACTGACGTTCGGCTCGATTTCGAGCTGACCGACGGTCGCCATCAGGCCGCCGAATTTATCTAACCCTTTTTCGACTTCGCAAATAAACTCCGCCGCGCCAGTCAGTGCGTCGCGTCGCCATGCTGCGGGGGTCGTCCCGGCATGAGAAGCTTTTCCAGTCCAGGTCAAACGGCAACGCGCCTGGCCTGCGACGGCGGTCACCACACCTACGGCAAACCTTTCTTTTTCAAGCACTGGTCCTTGTTCGATATGGACTTCCAGATAGCCGGCGAGACTGCCTGGGGCGAATTTCGGCCCGAGCGGCACAAATTCAGTCCCGGTCCGTCGTTCCACAACCTCCTGAACAGTGAGGCCATCCCGATCAACCATGGCGAGTTCGTTTGACGTCAACAATCCAGTGAATGCCTTGCTCCCGAGGTAAGCACTTTGAAACCGGACACCTTCTTCGTCACTGAATCCGACGACAGCCAGAGAGTACGGGAGAACAATCCTGGCCGACCGCAAAATATCCACCGCCTCGATCGCCAAGAGCACCCCCAATGGCCCGTCAAATCGGCCGGCATTTCGGACGCTGTCCAGATGGGATCCAAGGAGAAAAACAGAATCACCCGGGCGCGATTGAGATTGCCCGAGCAAATTGCCCATTTGATCTTCGCTCGTAGTCAGACCGGCTTCCCGCATCCACCCAGCCACTACCCGGTTCGCGCGCAGCGTTGCTTCCGACAAAAATGTGCGGCTGATTATTCCCTCCTCATCGGTGATCGCCGCGAGGGCATCAATCCGGTTTTGAATTCGCAAGACGCTGGTGTTCCAAGAGATATCAAGCACAGTTCACTCCCGCAGGCTGCATCGCTCTCCCAAAAATCTTTAGTCCTGTTAGACGCTACCGGAAGGTAACCTAGCACAGGCCGGTACTTGGCACCTTTTTGGCGGCAGGTCCGATTCTGCGGCTCGGAGACGGACAACCGGCGTTAAACACATACCTAACGGTCGCTCTGCTCTCGCTTGCGGTAAAAAGAGCCGCGAGTTTTTCGGTTGCCAGGCGTTGCAGTGCTTTCGCGTCCAACGAGAATGGGCCGGATGGTCCGCGAGCGACTGGCTGGCTGCTGGTTGAGCTGGCTCATCAGACATTCCACACTTGAACTGGCAAGCGTGGCGAAATCCTGCTTGATGGTCGAAAGCGGAGGACGAAAAAAAGCGGCTTCCGGGATGTCATCAAACCCGACCACCGACAGATCCCGCGGAATCTGGATTCCGTTTTCCTCGAAAGCGCGAATCGCTCCTAAAGCCATCTGGTCGTTTGCCACCACCAAGGCGCTGTACTCACCCCAATTTTGGGCGATCAACTTTTGGGTGGCTTCAAAGCCCGACTCCGCGGTCCAATTTCCGATCATCACCGGCCCCGGACTGAGCCCAGCCGACTTCAACTCTTTTACCCAGCCTTTGAAGCGAAGTTCCGCGGCTCGCCAAAAAAGCGGCCCTTGCAGGTAAGCAATTTTCTTATGGCCGAGCCGAATCAAGTGTTGCGTGGCGATGCGAGATCCGAGTTCTTGATTAATAAAAATTGCCGGACATTTACATCCAAGATTAGAATCGACGGCGACAATTGGTACATTGCGGCAGACGTCCTGCAAATCACGCAGATCAATGCGCAACGGTAAATAAAGCAGAATACCGCAAACCTGGTGAGCACAGAGTTCGTTCACGGCGCGGCGAATTTCGGGAGTGCTTTGATCGACGATGCCGCTAAACATGAAACTCAAGCCCATCTCTTTGCTCGCTTGCTCGCAATTGGCAAGGATCTGGGCTGGACCGTAAAAACTGGTGGCAAAGGTTACCAGGCCGACGGTCGTCGAGCGCTGGCTGGCGAGTTGTCGGGCCGTCATATTCGGCCGGAACCCGACCTCCTGGATGACCGCCTGGACTCTTTCCCGCGTCGCAGGCGAGACATCGGGCATCTCGTTTAAGACCCGGGAAACAGTCTGATAAGAAACTCCGGTCCGGACGGCGATATCATAGATCGTCAGATTCCTATTTCTATTTCTGGGGATGGAACTCATGGCTTTAGGTGAATAGTCCTTTCGGAGGGAATGTAAAGGGGGGTCGGCCTTATCCTGCTCGCCAGGAGAACAATTAAGCACTAATTGATTGTGAGCGCTCTCGGAATCGTTGGTTTTCTGACGAACAACGTCGACAGAGTTCCCCTACTGGCCTTGATAGCAGACTCCTAACTTAGGCCAAAGATAGAAGTTTTCCTTGCAGAGAGGACTCAACCTGCGATCATCCCGTGAGCGGTCACGGATTTGCTCGCGCACCGTTCTGCCCCCAAAAAAAATGAAATCAATCAAGTTTATTCTAATGACATTGGCTCTTGGCCTAATGTCCATCTCCCCGCAGGCCTTCGCCGATGATAAAGGCACGATTGGCATTTCCATGCCGACAAAATCGTCCGCTCGCTGGATCGCCGACGGTGACAATATTGTGAAGACCCTCCAAAGCAAAGGGTACAAAACTGATCTGCAATATGCCGAAGACGACATTCCTAATCAATTGGCCCAGATCGAGAATATGATCACCAAAGGCGTCAAAGTTCTCGTCATCGCGGCGATCGACGGAACGACGCTTTCTGATGCCCTGCAAAAGGCGGCCAATGCCGGCATCAAAGTCATCGCCTACGATCGTTTGATCCGTGGTTCACCGAACGTCGATTACTACGCAACCTTTGACAACTTCAAGGTGGGCGTTTTGCAAGCTCAATCGATCGAGAAAGAACTTGGCCTGAAAGAGGGCAAGGGTCCGTTCAATATCGAACTTTTCGGCGGCTCGCCGGACGACAACAATGCGTTTTTCTTTTACGACGGTGCGATGTCGGTTTTGCAACCTTACATTGACAGCGGAAAATTGGTAATTCAAAGCGGTCAAAAAGGAATGAAGACGGTTGGCACCTTGCGCTGGGATGGCGCAGTGGCTCAGGCTCGGATGGACAATCTCCTTTCGGCCCACTACACTGATAAGCGCGTGGACGCGGTACTCTCTCCTTACGACGGCTTAAGCATCGGTATTCTCTCTTCGCTCAAGGGCGTAGGTTACGGGACCGCCGATATGCCGATGCCGGTCGTGACCGGGCAGGACTGTGAAGTCCAATCGATCAAATCCATCATCGCTCATGAACAGCGTTCCTCCATTTACAAGGACACGCGTGAACTGGCCAAAGTTGCCGCGAGCATGGTGGATGCTTTGGTGGCTGGGGGTAAACCGGAGATCAACGACACCAAGACCTATAACAATGGAGTCAAAGTCGTTCCTTCCTTCCTGCTGATTCCGGTACCGGTTGACATTTCGAACTATAAGGCGGTCCTGGTCGACGGCGGTTACTACAAGGCAGACCAATTGAAGTAGATCGACTTTAGAAAGCCAGCTCCCGGGGCACGCTCTTTCCTGGATATGGTCAGCAACTCGTCAACGCCCCTTTGCGTGCAAGGGGGCGTGACAAATTCGAGCTACCGCGCTAGATCGATGTAGAACCATGAACAACATCCTGGAGATGCGCGGTATCACGAAGACGTTTCCGGGCGTGAAAGCGCTCGACAATGTCAATCTTTCCGTCCGCCAGGGCGATATCCATGCCTTGGTGGGGGAAAATGGCGCAGGCAAATCAACTTTGATGAAGGTGCTGAGCGGCGTTTATCCGTACGGCACCTACTCTGGGGAAATCTACTATCAGGGCGCAGAACGCCATCTCCGGGGTATAGGGGATAGCGAGAAGTTAGGAATAATTATTATTCACCAGGAACTGGCCCTGGTTCCTCTGCTCTCCATTACGGAGAATATTTTCCTCGGAAACGAACAAGCCAGGCATGGCATCATCGATTGGAACGCAGCCGAAAAGCGGACCCAGGCGCTGCTCAGTAAAGTCGGCCTCAAAGAAAACCCGGAAACCCTGATCACAAACCTCGGGGTGGGGAAACAACAACTTATCGAAATTGCGAAGGCACTCTCAAAAGAGGTAAAACTTTTAATTCTCGATGAGCCGACCGCCAGCCTGAATGAAAACGACAGTGACGCGCTGCTGGCGCTTCTGCGGGAATTTAAGCAGCATGGAATCACCTCAATCCTGATCTCCCATAAACTGAATGAAGTTAAGAAGATCGCGGATCAGATCACGATCTTGCGGGACGGAGCGACCATCGAAACGCTGGATACCCCAGAGATCAGCGAGGCCAGGATTATCACCAGCATGGTCGGACGAGAGCTCGTCGATCGCTTCCCGAAAAGGACACCAAACATCGGGGAACCTATTTTCGAAGTGAAAAATTGGGTCGTCTACCACCCGCTCCATGCCGATCGACAAATGATCAAAGGCATCAACCTCAACGTCAGAAAGGGGGAGATTGTCGGCATCGCAGGTTTGATGGGCGCAGGGCGGACCGAATTCGCGATGAGCGTTTTCGGCAGATCTTACGGGCGCCGGATCAGCGGAGAAGTTTTTCTGCATGGGAAGAAGGTTGATGTCAGCACCATCGGAAAGGCCGTTAGGCACGGCATTGCCTACGTCACTGAAGATCGCAAGACCTACGGCCTGAACCTCATTGACCACATCAAGCACAACATCACCATCGTTAATCTCAAAGCCGTTTCGCAGGCCGGTGTAATCGACGATTTGCATGAACTGGCGGTCGCCAACGAGTACCGGGAAAAAACAAACATCCGGTCCTCTAACGTTTACCAGCTTACGGGCAACCTGAGCGGCGGAAATCAGCAAAAGGTAGTTCTTAGCAAATGGCTCTTCGCCAACCCTGAAATCCTGATCTTGGACGAACCGACCCGCGGTATTGATGTCGGCGCCAAATATGAGATTTATACGATCATCGGCAAATTGGCCGCTGAGGGGAAGGGCGTTATCGTCATCTCCTCAGAGATGCCCGAGTTACTCGGGGTCTCAGATCGGATCTATGTCATGAACGACGGGAAGCTCGTAAGTGAAATGCTGGCAAAAGAGGCTTCTCAAGAAAAAATTATGCGCGCTATACTTCGCGCTGACATCAAAGCGGAATGAGCACGCAAGCAGCAGTCCTGATAAAACCGGCAAAAACTACTACCACTCAGGGCAACTTCCGAGAGTATGGCCTGATGATCGCCCTGGTCGTGATCATGGTATTTTTCCAATTCATGACCAGCGGCACGCTATTCAAGCCGCTCAATCTGACCAATCTTGTTCTGCAAAACAGTTACGTCATCATCATGGCGTTGGGCATGCTGCTGGTCATCGTGGCCGGCTTTATTGACCTTTCGGTGGGTTCAGTTGCCGGATTTATCGGAGCTCTCGCGGCGGTCATGATGGTGCGATTCGGAATCGATTTCCGGATCGCCATGATTTTGTGCCTGGTGGTCGGAGGAGCCATCGGCGCAGCCCAAGGCTACTGGATCGCCTATCACAAAATACCCTCCTTTATTGTGACTTTGGCAGGAATGTTAGTCTTCAGAGGTTTAACCCTGGCCTTGCTGGGAGGAAATTCGATCGGTCCGTTTGCCGTATCATTCCAACAATTGAGCTCGGGTTTTATCCCCGACTTACCCGGCCAAACAGGTTTCCGAGTCACCTCGATGGCAATTGGCGCCCTCGTGGCGGTCATGATGTTCTATAACAGTCTCCGGCGGAGACTAAATCGTGAGAAGCATGGCTTCCAGGGCCGCTCCTTTGTCCTTTTTATCCTGGAAAATGTAATTATTTCCGGGCTAGTCCTTTATCTGAGTTATCAACTTGCTTCCTACAAAGGTCTGCCCAACGTCCTGATTATCATGGGCGTTTTGATCGCGCTCTTTGCCTTCATTACGACCCGCACGACGGTTGGCAGACGTATCTATGCTTTGGGTGGCAATGAAAAGGCAGCTAAACTTTCGGGCATCAAGACGGAGAGACTAGCGTTCGGTACCTTCATTACGATGGGCGTCTTGGCAGCGCTCGCCGGCCTGGTTTTTACTGCGCGGCTGAACACGGCCACTCCCAAAGCCGGTGTCGGTTTTGAGCTTGACGTTATCGCTGCTGTTTTTATCGGTGGCGCTTCAGCCTCCGGGGGCGTCGGCAAAGTGATGGGAGCGGTGATTGGCGCCTTCATCATGGGAGTAATGAACAACGGTATGTCGATCATGGGGGTGGGGATCGACTGGCAGCAGGTGGTCAAGGGATTGGTGCTGTTAGCGGCCGTGATCTTTGATGTGTATAACAAGAACAAGGGCTAAGCCGGGAGAACGTGGGGCGGAGGGGAAACGGGGCGGCGTTTTGGCGTGTCGGCGTCGTTATTCGGAGCACACTCCTTGTTCGACGCTCAGCGTGACAGACTATGGCCCAGAATCCGCACAGTTTAGCGCCAAGAAGGTGAGGCACGCTGAAAGGGACGCTGTTGTGTTCGGCCTGAAGGGCCGCGGCGTAGTGAATTAGTGGAAAGCGATGACTCTCGACCTCGACGGCCCGCACTGGCGTTTTTCGCTTGCTGTTTACCGTGCGCCAGACGTGCCGGAAGCCTGCCTGGCGCTTCAGGATGAATATGGGACGGACGTCAATGTCCTCTTGGTTTTCCTTTGGGCGGCGACATGCTGGCATCGCACCCCGGCAACAGTCGACATCGCTCGAGCGGATGCGGAGGTAGATGACTGGCGCAGAGGTGTAGTCGTTCCGCTGCGCGAAGTCCGTCGAACGCTAAAAACTGTTCCGCCCCTGCCGCGCAGCGAAGAAAACGAGCGTCTGCGACAGAAAGTCAAGGTGGCCGAACTCGCAGCCGAACAACTCGAGCAGGCATTGCTCGCTCAACAGCTGCGCGTCCTTGAGATGGGCATCGAAGCTTGCGGCGGCGGTGTTCCCCTGGAAATCCTGACCGCCACCGCGGAAAGCGTTGTCGTCTTTTACGCGCGCCGCCGAAGACCAGGACTCCTCGAATTGGATCCGATTGCTCTGTCCCACGTGCAAACAGTCGCGCGCTCCGTCTGGGAAATCCTCGAGTGAAAACTTTTCGATTGCGCCTCGCCGGCGGCCCATTTTCAAAGCAACCCTGTGGGCCGCGGCCGGTTGGCTGTTTTTCCTCCGCCGCGGCGGATCGACCGCTATGATCCAGATAGCGGCGCTTCCCTCGCGTCTTGAAAAACACCCAACTGACCTGCGGCGGAGCCCAAGGGATTTAGGAGACGGTGCACTAGTAGTACTAGTTGCCCAAATTCTTAAATTGGATTCCAGCCCAGAACCACCAGAGTAACTGGGTGCGATCACAAGGGGACATGGAAATCCGCGCGAGTGAGTCGGAGTCTTTCGAAGCGCAAAGGCGAATGCTGGAGCAGATTGTCGCCCTGCCGGCAACCTTATTTTTTCCAACCAAGATTGTTGCGCAACTGAATGAGTTCTGTCGGATGCTTGGCTATACTCCTGCAGAACTGGTCGTTAAAGCTCTCAAAGACCAGCTCAACTGTTGGGATAAATTCTACAGGGACGTGAACGCTCCACCGGAAAAGCAGGACGATTTTATCTGGCCGGATGATCCGCTCTTCTGTTTAGCATATGTCGCGACCATCCATTTCATTAGCAGCTTCAGGCGATGCATTCACAATGCCGTTGCTTTCGCTCAACTGAAAGAAAACGCCCCAGCTGAATGGTCTTTTCGATCATTTGAAGAACGAGACGAACGCAACGATAAGGATCAGGTCCAGTGAGGCTTTCTGGGGTTTATCCTGGGTCACTTTCCCTTCAGAAGAGAAGAGGCCCTCACAATGAACAAGGTGGCCAATAGACCTTCACACCGGCGTTGAAAGCCAGGAGGTAAAGCGGGACGCTTTACGCAAGCGACGAATCAATGCAGTAAGTAAAGCGTCTCTGCCAGGCGCTGATGATTCATCCGTCCACCGGCGCTCTTTCCGGCAGATAAAAAAACAAGATGCCGAGAATCAGATACAAGGATAAGAGTTGGACGCCCTCGAGCCAATTCGTTTCACCATCTCCGCTGATCTGGAAGATTAGTTGCACGGCGACAATCACGGCAACGACTTCGGGCAATGTAAATTCCAAGTCCATCGGATCGCCGAAAAGATAAGAGAAAAAGACCAGCACCGGCGCGACGAAGAGCGCGATCTGCAAGCTGGAACCGACGGCAATTCCCAGGCTGAGACTCATCTTGTTTTTCATCGCCATCAGAACCGCCGTGGAGTGTTCGGCTGCGTTGCCAATGACCGCGATCACAATCACCCCGACGAAGACTTCGGTCAGTCCCATCGCTGATCGAGCGTTTTCCACCGCGCTGACCAGAAACTCGGACATTAGCGCAATGAGAGAAGTAGCAAAAATCAAGACTAAAAGCGATTTGGGAACAGACCAGCCATTGCGTTCTTCGTGACTGGCCTCCTCCTCTTGCGGATCGACCGAGTAAAGCTGCTTGTGAGTGATCAGCTCGAAACCAAGCACGCAAGCGTAAGTCACGAAAAGAACCACCGCGATCGCCAGGGACAGCTTTTGCGCCGTCAAATGGTTCAACGCTCCGGAGCGCCCGGCGGTGGTCACGTGGAAGACCGTCGGGATCGTCAGCGCGACGGCTGCGAGAGTCAGCGTCGTGGCCGAAGCACGGGCCGCTGTTTTGTTGAAGCGCTGCTCCGAAAATTTAATGCCGCCGCCGAGAATCGAAACTCCCATGACGAGCAGGACATTGCCGATGATCGAGCCTGTAATTGACGCTTTCACCACCCCGGTCAGCCCTTTCGAGAGGGCCATCAGCGCGATGATCAATTCCGCGGCATTGCCGAAAGTGGCATTTAGCAATCCGCCGATTCCATGACCTAGATGCTCGGCGAGTTCCTCGGTTGCGCGGCCCATCCAGCCTGCCAACGGAACGACTGCCAGGCAAGAGCAGATGAAAAGGGCCGTCTCGTTCCCGAGCTTTGGCCAAATTCGCAGTGCGACAGCGACAGGAACAAAAACCAGCAGCCAATTGAGCGACGGCTTGAGCAACGACTTGAATCTTGGCATAAGGCTAACTGTTCAGCGCAGCTCCATCTCGGTTTCCTGGGCCGGCCCCAGCATCGCGGGGTCCGTTGACTGACGAACGACAAGCTTAGTAGGTAACTTGACTCTTTGCAGGCTGCTTTCCTTCAACACTTCATTGGACTTGGAACATTCCCAGATCAACACAGAATCGCCGGATCCGATGTTCTCGAGAACATCCAGGTAACCTCCACTCCGCCGCCGGGGTATTTCGAACCGGATATCTTTTCTGTAAGGAGTTTAGAGAGGCTACCCGCAGTTCGGGTGAAAGCTGATCCGGAGGGCTAAAGGCGTTGGAAACGGTGGTATCCGAGACGCTATTTAAAAACGGCTTTATGCATCAAGAAAATTAAAGCTTTTTATGCGTCAAGAAGATAGGGGTAGGGACGACGGATTAGGTCGCCCCTCCCTCCGAACTGGGCAGGCGGATTTCCCGCACCCAGCTCTCCAGTTGGTGGTTACTTGTCATGAAGATCGGCGTGCCGCAAGGTAGGCTTGTCTTAAGGAGTACAAGCCTACTGCGGAGAAGTAGGCGTTTGGCCAGCGCTGATTGTCTCTACCGCATCCGCGCCCGTGCTTGCCTACTCGCTTTCGTAGAATGCTTCGCAGTCTACCTCGCGTGTAGCCGTCGACGGACTCGAATACGTTGCCTTTGCTGTGTTTGAAGTATCCAAACCATCCTCGCAGGGTCCGGTTCAAGTCCTCGCAGATGGTTTTGAGGCTGCGTCCATCAGTGCGTCGGGTCTTATCTCGGATCGTGTCTTTAAGTTTACCCATGCTTTTCTTGCGTGGCCATTTCATACTCCGTTCAAAATGATAGCCTAGGAAGTCGAAGCCTCCGGCTTGACTGGCATCTACCAGTCGCGTTTTGCTCGGATGTAAGGTCAGACCGTTCTCTTCTACCCAGTGCCGGACTCGCTCTAAGGCCTCTTGGGCTTGTTCCTGGCTGCTGCACAGCACGATGAAATCATCGGCGTAGCGCACCATTTCGAAGCCCCCTTTGGCCATCTGCCAGTCCAACCCATCTAAGTAGATATTTGATAACATTGGGCTTATCACCGCCCCTTGTGGGGTCCCTTGCTCAGTCGGTTGCCATCCTTTAGCGCTATCCATTACTCCTGCCTGAAGCATCTGTTCTAGGAGCTTTAATACTCTTCCGTCCGCGATTTTCTCCCTGATGCGATCCATCAGTCTTTCTTGCGGAATGGTGTCAAAGTAGGATTTCAGGTCCGCATCTACCACCCAGTGGCTGCCACCCTTGAGCAGTTCGTCCACTCGGCGCAGAGCGTCCTTACATCCTTTCCCAGGTCGGAATCCATAGCTTTGGGGTGCAAAGTCGCGCTCGAAGATCGGTTCCATGACATGAAGCAGGGCTCCTTGCACAATTCGATCTCTCAGAGTCGGCACTCCTAAGGGTCGCTTTTCGTTGCTCCCCGGCTTGGGTATCCATACCCGCTTGACCGCCTGCGGTTCGTACTGGTTGACTCTTAGTTCCTGCTCCAGTTTCGCTATCGTTTGGTCTTTACGTTCTTCAATTTGTCGCGCGTTTTGATGGTCGATTCCGGCGCTTCCGCCTTTGGCGACTACCTTCTCGAGCGAGCGTCCAAGATTCCTTGGACTCCAGACTTTGTCTATCAGTCTGAACCATTTTCCTCCTTCGATCCCCGTTTCCAGGGTTGCCAACATGCGCTCCGTCCAGACCTCAGCTTCCACCCATGCCCACCGGGCACGGATCTCTCCGTCTTGTGGAGCCCTCTGGGGCACTGCCGACGGTGTTTGTTCCTGTGGTCTGTCTTTCACGCTTCCACCTTCCTGCCTCCCTTGGCTCCACGGGCATTACCCCGCTTCTGCGCTACTATGGAGGCTCTGTCACCTTTCGGGTACGGTTCTTCGGACCTTCTGCAGACCATGAACGCCGTTCCTTTCCCGAATCGTGATCCCTGATTCATGTCGCTCCAACTTCCGACCATTCTGTCTCCACCCACCCCATGCACTCCTGGCCCTACGCTCACTGTCTCGCCGCAGGTCAGGTCGCGAAGTTGCCGTTCTCCCTTTCCGGATCGGCTTCCGTTCTGGGCTTCGCCTTCACTTAGCAGGCTCGCCAATGCATCAGGCCGTATCGAGTTCATCATTTTCTTAATTATGGACTGGTCGTTCGCTTCCGGTTGCTCCCCACCCCGCCTCTCGGCGACGCAGTTTCCTTCAGCTACGGACAGCCAGTGTTCTGTCCGATGGGGACTTCCACCCCACTGTTGGTGCGCACTTTCAGGCGCACTAAGCGAACCGTCCCGGTTTGCTTCGCTGGACAGCAGCAAAGCGGGACGCTTCGCTTACGCCGGTACGTCCCCATCGTTACGCCGATCCGATTCCGCTCCTTCCAGCAGCGAAAGGAACAAAGTCGTGGTCGAATCTGACGGAACCTGATTTACTTGTCGCGTCGATGGTAAGACAATCCCCCTGAAAAAGAACGCTTCTTTTGTGATGATAGGCAGTTGCCTGCATTGGATTAACCCACCCAGCATTCCGACCACGACTATGATCAAAAAATTCCTTTGTGCAATCTTGTTAGCCTTTTCCCCGGCTCAGGTATTTGCCTGGACCGATGGCGAACTTCTGATCTGGATCAGTGACAACCGGGCTTACCACGCTTTAGGCGAACTCGGGAAAGCTTTCGAAAAGGATGTTGGCGTTCCTGTCAAAGTTGAAACCCAGGAACAAATCACCGAGAAATTCCAGGCGGCCGCCCAGACCGGGAAAGGTCCTGATATTTTCTTTTGGGCGCACGACCGGATTGGAGAGTGGGCTGATGCCGGTTTGATCAAGCCGCTGGAGATCAAAGATGATTTCAAGAGCGGTTTTCTGCCGATGTCCTGGGACGCGGTCACCCATAACAAACAGATCTGGGGTTACCCTATTTCCCTGGAGGCCGTTTCGCTAATCTACAATAAAAAATTCGTCACGGGAAAACCGCCGGCCCAGCTCTCGGAGATTGCCGGCTTCGGCAAAGAGCTCAAGGCGAAAGATCCGAAGGTGATCCCGATCATGTGGGATTACAATACGCCCTACTTTAGCTGGCCCTTCCTGGCCAGCGCCGGAGCTTACTCCTTCAAAAAAACCGAAGAAGGTTATAACGTGAAAGATACCGGAGTCGATAGTCCCGGAGCGCTCCGAGGTCTGGAGGCGATTGTAGCGCTCATGAAGGAGGGGATGATGCCGAAGGGCGCGACCCAAGCGGTAATGGATCAGAAAATGAGCAGTGGCGAGTTAGCGATGATGATCAATGGCCCCTGGGACTGGGCTAATCTGCGCAAGAGCGGAATTGATTTCGCTCTCGCTCCGGTCCCGGGAGTAGACGGCAACCCGGGTCGACCGTTTGTCGGAGTGCAAGCGGCAATGATCAACCGCTCAAGCCCAAATGTCGATCTGGCAATGCAGTTTTTAGAAAAATACGTCAGCACGATCGAGGGGCTGAAGGCCATGGACGCAGACGCACCGCTGGGTGTTCCGGCGTTAAAATCCCTTTGCGATGAGATGATCGCCCAGAACCCGCTAATCAAAGTCACTTACGAAAACTGCCAGAATGGAGTGGTGATGCCTAACATTCCCCAGATGGGCAAGTTCTGGAGTACGATGAAGGCCGCTTTTGAGATTGCCACCGACGGCGGGGCCACCCCTCAAGTTGCCTTGCAAGACGCTAAGAAAAACATGGAAAAATGAGCCAATGGTCGGGAAATTGCAGATCCGGCATTTTCTGGTCGCGCTGCTGGCGATTCCTTCGCTCTATCTGACGTTCCTGCTCTACCGGAGCGGAAACATCTGGATCGCGCTTGCCCTGCTCCTGGTGACCTGGCTGGGGGTGTTCATTTATCTGAACCCCTCAGCCTCGACCTTTCGATATCTTTTTCCCGGTTTTATCGGCTTTGGTATCTTCGTCATTTTTCCGCTCGCCTATACCGTTTACATCGGTTTTACCAAATACAGCTCCCAGAATCTTCTTCGGTTTGATCGTTCTGTGGCCTTGATTCGCAGCGAAACGTTTCTGAGCCCGAATGCTGCCTCCTACAAATACAAGCTGTTCGCGCAAGAGGACGGCAGCTATGTCCTGTACCTGGAGGACGAAAAGGATCCGACCCGCCGGTTCGTCTCGGAACCCTTTGAGCTCACGCCAGGAACCAAACCCAAGACCGAGCAGGAGCCGGTAAAGTTAAGTGCCTTGCCCCAAGGGGAGGAGGTTAAGGGCAAAGCCTTGGAAATGGTGCAGATCAACAGGGGCAAGCTCTTAGTCCCGATGAGGGCTCGTCAATTCGCTCTCCCGGACGAAACGATTGTGGCGCTGGCAGGGCTAACAAATTTTTCGTCACGTGAGCGGCTATGGACGCCCAATCCGGATGGGTCGTTCACGAGCAAAAAAGACGGCACGGTTATCCGGCCTGATGCAAGGCTCGGCTTTTTCGTCAACGAAAAAGGAGAAAAAGTCGGTGTCGGTTTCAGAACGTTCAGCGGTTTCGACAATTACCTGCGCATCCTGACCGATCCCCGCATCCAGGGCCCCTTCTTCAGGATATTCCTGTGGACAATTACCTTTTCAGCACTGTCGGTTTTTTCAACCTTCGCGGTCGGCATGCTGCTTTCGGTTGTCTTGGAACAAAAGGATCTGCGATTCCGGCAAGTTTATCGCACTCTCTTTATCCTTCCCTACGCGGTTCCAGGCTTACTATCGATTCTGATTTTGAAAGGATTGTTCAATCAGGAATTTGGGGCGGTCAACGCTTTGTTGAGAGGTATTTTTGGTTTCGCTCCGGAATGGGATACCAACCCTTGGGGCGCTCGAGCGATGATTTTGTTAGTCAATCTCTGGTTGGGTTACCCGTACATGATGCTGATCTGCACCGGGATGCTCCAGTCAATACCGTCCGCCATTTATGAGGCGAGTGCGATCGATGGCAGTAACAAGGTGCGCGATTTCTTTGACCTGACGCTGCCGTTGGTCCTGCCACCGATGATTCCGATCCTGATCTCGGCTTTTGCCTTCAATTTTAACAACTTCAATCTCATTTACCTCCTGACCGCCGGAGGTCCGCAGATGGTCGGAGGAAATGCGGGCGAAACGGACTTGCTGGTGACCTATACGTACAGCATTGCCTTCCTTGATTCGGGCACCAACTACGGACTGGCCAGCGCGATTGCCACTCTGCTTTTTATCCTGGTCGGGTTTCTGGCTTGGATCAACCTGAGAGTTACCGCCAAGAACGTCAAAATATGAAAAGGATGAGTTCCGAACAAAAGACCGCGATGCGATTAGGGATCTCCCACCTGGTGCTCATCGGCCTTCTGGCCTTAGTCCTGGTGCCATATCTGATGGTCGTGTCGGCATCCTTCCGCCGGGGAAACTTCGCCCCAAGCGGATTGCTGCCAGACAAAGTCAGCTTGGAGCATTGGAAATATGTTCTGGGTATCCCTTACCAGGAGGTGGTTAACACGGCCACGGGTGAAACCCGCGTAATCAAAGCGGAAACACCCGCCCTGCTCTGGTTCTGGAACTCGATCAAGATTTCGGCGGCGGCTTCGATCGGCATCATCCTGCTGTCCGGAACGGCTGCTTATGCGTTCGCCCGGCTCCACTTCAAGTTCAAATCGATGACCTTGGGCACGCTACTCATTCTCCAGATGTTTCCGATGGTGCTCGCTCTGGTCGCGATCTATGTCATTCTGGATTTTACCGGTCAATACGTCCACTGGCTGGGTCTGAACACCCAAATGGGCCTTATCATGGTCTACCTGGGCGGAATCTCTGGCTACATTTGGATGATCAAAGGTTATTTCGATACGATTCCGGCGAGCATGGAAGAATCCGCCCGAATCGACGGTGCCTCTCAGTTTCAGACTTTCGTCCAGATTCTCCTGCCAATCAGCCTTCCTATCTTCGCCGTGGTCTTCATCCTCTCGTTCATCGCCTTCATGTCCGAGTACCCCGTAGCATCTATTGTCCTTCAGGCCCGAAGCAACTGGACGCTGGCCGTCGGGGCGAACTCGTTTTTGCCTGAACACGAACAACTCTGGGGTCGTTTTGCCGCTTTGGCGGTCCTCAGCGGAGTCCCGATTACGATCATGTTCCTGCTCTGCCAAAAATATATCGTCGGGGGCCTAACCTCAGGCGGAGTGAAAGAATAGTCTACACGGGTATTTGGATCCCAGGCGCTCGACTTCTTCTCGCATCTAAGATTCCAAGGAATCCACTCAATCGCCTGCGGCGAAGAGAAGCTCGCAGCGAGAATGTTTGCAAATTGTCATTCGCGGAAGCGGCGCAAGTCGTGCTATCGTAAGGAAGTGCTCACCCGCCCAAATCTGCTTCTTCGCGCTGAAGGCGCCATCGTATTTGGCGCCAGCCTCCTTCTTTACGGAGAATTAGGGGCCAATTGGATCCTGTTCGTCTTGTTGGTCCTGGCTCCGGATCTTTCGATGTTAGGCTATCTTATGGGCGTACGATTCGGGACCGCTCTTTATAATCTGGTCCACGCGCTTGTCGTACCCTTGCTGCTGATTGCCTTTGCGGTCTTTTTCAAACAGCTCTGGTTGATACCCTATGGACTGATCTGGACGGCCCACATTGGTGTGGATCGCCTGCTTGGTTTTGGTCTTAAATACCCAACTCGGTTCCACGATACCCATTTCCAGCGTCTCTAATGACGACGGTAAAGGCGACAGAAATACTGTGCTGGTAAACGGTGACTGGGCCCGCGGAGGGAGATGGATTTGACCTGACCGCCGCGAAGAAAGATTAACTCGCTACTAACCGAGCTATTTTTTATTGCGTAAGTTTTTTTCTGGCAACTAACTGCTTTTCAGCAAGGAATCGACTAACCTGACCTGTTAGCAGGTGATCAAGCTCGCGGCGGAGCCTGACATGCCACAAATGGCGTCACGCCGACCCTCTCCTGCCTGAGAGGCAAAGCGGGACGCTTCGTCTACGTCGCCACATCTCTCCCGGGCGGCTGGAAGCCTGTTTGCCGTTACTAATCAGTTCCAGACCCGTTGCCATTCCCAGCTGCAAAACCGAGCTTGGAAATCGTGATCGATCAGTTTGGCAATCTTTTCGTGGCTGCTTTGAAGGAAATGAAACTTCTCCTTCAACAGGTCGACAGCTTCAGCGGCTTGTTGAAAAGATGACTTGGCATTGCGATGCAGACGCGAGGTCCGGGAAAGCTCTGTGACTCGCGGGTCGTTGGCGACTGCTTCAGCCAGAATCGTCTCCGTAACTTCAGCTGCATTGCCTTTCGATTTCCGTCTGATCTCACTGCGCGCGAAACTGGCGATTGCCTGCTGCAATCCGAGGCGCCATCTTTCAAGTTCGAGGCAGGTCTTCGGGATCGGCATCGACGAAAGGACGCTAGCTTCCAGATCGCGAGCGTCTTGCAATTGGTTGGCTTTCGAGCGAGCGGCATTTCTCGCCTCGCTATTTTTCATTGCCAGCCTCTCCGGTTTGCTGGTCCGGTCATCATTCAATTGAATAATCTCGTCGTTCGCGAGCTGGAGGGCCGCTTCGAGCTGAATAATCTCTGCATGTCGCTGAGCCAGCTTCGAAAATGCCTTGATCAAATTGTGAAAAGAATCCTCGGCTGCGGATCCCAGTTCAGGGAGCGATTTCCTTACGGACGGATTCGCAATCTCGGCCTGGCGTGCAGCTTCCGCCGCGCGTTGTCTTTCCGCCAGGGCGAATGAAACGGGTCGTTCGCTCAAGCTTTGGTACTCACTCACGTCTAACTTTTTCATCGGTTCATTCTTCGAATCTTTAATGCGGCCCAGTGATCAGATTTCGGGTCGGTTCGGACTCTTCGGTCGGCAGAATCGAGTAATCAGCAGATTTTGAGCCCAATTGAGAATTCAAAGATTAGCCGGCAATATCGTCCTCGTTTCAGAAATAGCGAGGAATATTACCACGATGTTCCGGACCACTCTGTCCAATCGGCCGTCCAGTTCATTGAGCAGAGTGGATGCCGAGGATCAGAGCCAAAAGATGCCGGTTGTCAATCTCAGTTGTCAGTGGGGAAGATAGTTCGACTTGCTCTCGAGCTTAATCTGAGCCGAACGAACGTCTGCACTACAAACTTGCATTGAAGAAGGTTAAAGCTTCATGATGACCAACGCAGCAACTCCAAGGATCGAATCTTCGCTGTATTTTCAGTGAGGTAACGTCGACCAAATACGATAAGAGGAGGTATCAAGAATGAAAATGCGACTTGGACTTTTAGGTTTTTTCATCGGTGCCGCTACGATGATGTTAGCGACGGCAGAGGACCAATCCAAGAAAGAAATCACTGTCTGGTCCTGGTTTATTTCCAGTACGATGGAGAAATCGATTAAGGCCTTCGAGCAAAAAAATCCGGGACTGAAAGTCCGGTACACCTACTATAACTATTCTCCGCAGTACATCACCGCGCTAAAAGCAGGCGCGGCTTCTAACAGCCTGCCGGACATCATCGGATTACAGCCTGGTTCACTTACTCAGCAGTACCGCGAACAGTTGGCTCCCTTGAACGCGTACGCAGCCAAGGAATGGGGAGAAGATTGGAAGTCGAAGATTTTCCCGGTCAACTTGAGACAGATGGCGATGGGAAATCCGCCTGATGACGAAAACTATTATGTTCTTCCTCAAGAATCTCAGATCCTCGTCATCTGGTACAATAAGGAGATATTCCAAAAGCTTGGGCTGAGTGTACCCAAAACTTATCAGGAACTGGTTGCCGCCGCGAAGAAATTGAGTGGAAGCGGATATATTCCAATGTATCAGGGAGCTGCGGACGGCTGGCAAAATGAAAATGTTTTTTTGATGATCGCCAACCAACTTGCTCCAGGCCTGGTCGACGATGCCCAATCCGGCAAAGCTCCGTGGACCTCTCCGCCACTGGTGAAGTCCATGGAAGTTTGGGCTGGGTTGTTCAAGGATGGCGTTTTCCAGCAGGGGGCACTCGGAGCCAGAGCATACCCGACCGGGGCCCAGCTTTTCGCACAAGGTAAAATTGGCATGATGGCCCTGGGATCATGGTGGATGCAGGAAAGCAAATTTCCGCCTCCCCTTTCCCAGTACATCCAAAATATGAGTGGTTTCGATTTTTTCTATTTTCCGGCCTTGGCGGAAGGTGGAAAATCCAGCCCTCCGGTGGGCGGAATCGATATTGGCTATGGCTTGACCAAAAACGGCGCCAAGAATCAGGACGCCTGGAAGTTTCTGGCTTCGCTGGTCAGCGGGGAAGCATTACAACAAGCTTTGAACGACCTCAACGATTTGCCGGCGGTGAAGGGTCTCAAGCCTGAGGGAGACATCAGTACAAATATTGCGCAAATGTACGACCGATTTATGGCGGACCTGCCTCATGCCGAGAACCAGCGATTCGCGAGCCCCCAGGTGGCAGAGGAACTCGACAACGTACTCGGCGGTGTCGCCGGGGGGACAGTCACGCCGCAAGATGCTTTGAACCGGGTTCAAGCCGCAACAGACAAGGTGCTGGGAAAGAAGTAGCGTCGTACAGAGACCGGCCCGAGCAATGAGCAGCGGAAACCGAAACCGGCGCGGACGCCTTACCCGGTCCGGAAAACGTTAACCGGGCGAGCGGCTTGGCCTTCAGGCCATTCGATACGCGATGAGTATCCAATCCCCATCCGCAGGCACCGCCGCATCCGTTCAGAATAAAGTTTCCAGATTCACGGCCTTCTTTTCTTATTTATATATTCTCCCTGCCGTCATTATGTTTGTCGCCTTCGTGGCCTACCCGATCCTGTGGGTAGTCGTTGAAAGCTTTTTCGGGCAAAGCGGAATTCATGGCTCAGGACTGGTTGGCTTTAATCAATATCTACGCGCCTTTGGCGACCCTGTTTTCTGGCGTGTCCTGGTTAATATGTTTCTCTGGGGATCGATCACGATTCCAGTCCAGATGTTGATCGGAGGCGTGATTGCCTATCTCATTGAGCGCTACACTTCCCGTTCAAAGACATTTTTCCGAGTGATGTTCTTTCTGCCCGTAATAACCAGCGTTTCGGTAGTCAGCATCGTCTGGGCACAAATGTACGCGCCTTATTATGGAATCGTCCAAGAGTATCTAAAGTACCTGGGCGTTCAGTTAAGCATAGCTCCCCTCGGCGAACCCAGAACAGCGATCTTCTCGCTTATCATCGTGAATATCTGGCAGTGGACTGGTTTTTCAATGATTATGTATGTCGCTGGTTTGAACAACATTCCCAGCGACATTTTTGATGCAGCCAGGATCGACGGCGCCCATGGCCTGAAGCTCGCCGTCCGCATTATTGTTCCCCTGGTCTCTCCCGTCACAAGATCGCTTCTACTCCTTGGCGTGATCGGCACCTTGCAGACCTTCCCCATCGTCTACCTGATGACCGATGGAGGACCCGACCACGCAAGCGAGGTTTTTGGGACTTACATTTTCAAGCAAGGTTTCGTAATCGGGGATACGGGTTACAGTTCAGCGCTTTCGACGCTGGTGCTAACAATTGCTCTCGCTCTATCGATCATTCAGATCGTCGCGTTTGGTGCTCAACTCACGCCGACGCAGAAGGCCGTCCGTTGAACCGGGGATTTCACAAAGCTTTCTGGCCCAAAATCAGGGTGAGCTTCTGGGCGAAGATCTTCCTGAGCGTAACCCTTGCCTTCTGGCTTGTTCCTGACGTGTATATGCTCAGCGTCTCCCTCAGATCACCTGAGCTGGCGTTTGAACCAAAGTTATTTACCTTTCCCGTCACCTTCGACAACTTCGCCACGGTTCTCAGAGATAATCCGCTCCCTGCTTTCTTTCTGAACAGCACGATCGTTACGGTTTGCACGGTCTTGCTTGTTCTCGCAGCAGCGTCCTTCTATGCGTATGCAGCCTCCGTGCTGAAGCTTAAGGGCACTCTGATGATTTACACTATTCTGCTGACCACACTGATGATTCCCGTCGCTTCGATCGTGCTTCCCATTGCGATTATGCTCAAAAATCTGGGTTGGATTAACACTTATCAAGGTCTCATCATGCCTTATTCGGCGCTCGGTATTCCCTTCGCAATGGTGATCATCAAAGCTTTCATGGATGAGTCACCGAAAGATCTGTTTGAGGCCGCGATGATAGATGGATGCAATATCTGGCAAATGTTCATCTCAGTGGCATTACCCTTGGTGAAGCCTGCTCTGATCTTTGTCGCAATCTGGCAGTTTATTATGACCTGGAACGAATTTTTTTTGGCCCTTATTGTGATGACGGATAGTACGCACAAGACGGTGACGCTCGTTCCGATGCAGTATTCCGGGATGTATATGGCGAATCCCGGCGCCCTCTTTGCCATCCTGGCCATCATCGCGATCCCCTTGCTGGTGCTCTACGCGTTTGTGCAGCGCTATTTTGTGGCTGGGCTTATTTCGGGAGCGGTCAAAGGATAAAAATGCAGTTCCTTGGCCGCGTAAGGATTGCCCTCTGAAATTTCCGATTGCCCAAAGAACCCGCACGGGTTGAGAATAGAAGGGCAATGACCTGAAAAACAGGCTATTGGAACCTGGCCTATGGAAGAAGAACCCTCCGCTGTTCTGTCTAGTCCCTTGCTCTACAACAACCGTGAACTCAGCTTGTTGGAGTTCAATGAGCGCATCTTGGAAGAGGCCCAGGATTCAAGCAATCCGATTCTTGAGCGCTTAAGATTCATTTGTATCGTCGCCTCAAATCTCGACGAATTCTTTGAAGTAAGGGTGGCAGGTCTCAAACAGCAACGCCAAAGCAGCACCTTTGCTCCGGGTGCCGATGGGTTGAGTCCCGGCGAACAACTGGCAGCCATTTCGTCAAGGATGCGCAGGATGGTGGACGATATGTATCACACCTGGAGCGAGGAATTGCTTCCTGCCTTAGAGAAAAACAACATCTTTTTTCTCCGCCATGACGAGCTGACGAACGCAGAAAAACAATACTACGCCAAGTACTTCGAGAAATCGGTTTATCCGGTACTAACCCCGCTCGCGGTCGACCCGGTTCATCCTTTCCCTCAATTGCTGAACAAAAGCCTCAACGTGGCGGTGGAACTTGAGGGCACCGCAATCAGCACGAATCTCGCCTTGGTCCAGGTTCCACGAATTTTGCCCCGCTTGCTTTTGTATAAAGCCGGGCAAAAAGGTGTTTATCGGCACATTTTCATCGGAAATCTGATCCAGGCGCACGTTGCTTCTCTTTTTCACGGCGTCATCGTGAAAGGGGCCTACCAGTTTCGGGTCACTCGAAATAGTGAACTGTATCTCGACGAGGAAGAAACAGACAATCTACTGAAGTCGATCGAATTGGAATTACGCAAAAGGAGTCGCGGGGCCGCCGTCCGTTTGGAGGTGCAACGAGATTGTCCCCGCCACGTTACTGACCAGTTGCTGCAAACGTTCAGTCTCTCTGGAGACGACCTTTACCAGGTGGATGGGCCAATCAATTTTCTGCGCTTGATGCCGGTGATTTCGGAAGTGGACCGACCAGACCTCAAGTTTCGACCATTTGTACCCGCCATTGTGACTGCGCCCAATGACGAAGAAGACATTTTCATGCAGATCCGCCGGAAGCCGATTCTGGTGCATCACCCCTATGAAAGCTTCCAGACGGTGCTCGACTTCATCGAGCAAGCTGCCGAAGACCCAAATGTCTTGGCGATCAAACAAACCCTCTATCGGACCAGCGGCGATTCCCCAATTGTGGCGTCATTGGCGGAAGCGGCCCAGAGCGGGAAACAGGTAACCGTAGTGATCGAGCTCAAGGCCCGATTTGACGAAGCCGCGAACATCAAATGGGCCAGGTTGCTCCAGGAAGCAGGAGCCCACGTGGTCTATGGGATCGCGGGGTTGATTACGCGTGCGAAACTAGCCTTAGTTGTCCGCAGGGAAGAGGATGGTATTCGACGGTATCTCCATCTCGGGACCGGGAACTATCATCCTTCCACCGCGAAACTTTACGAGGATTTCGGGTTATTGACCTGCGACCCGGAAATTACGAACGACAGCGCGGAGCTGTTTAATTGGCTAACTGGCGTCTCGATGTTTCCGGCATTAAAAAAAATTAAGGCGGCTCCAAAAACGCTACACGATTTTGTCCTTCAAATGATTCTCCGTGAAATGCACCACGCGAGAGGTGGCAAACCGGCGGCCATCTTCGTCAAGGTGAACGCCTTGGTCGACGAAGAAGTCATTAACGCGCTTTACCTGGCTTCTCAGGCAGGAGTCAAGATCAGGCTGTTGGTTCGAGGGGTCTGCTCCCTGCGTCCAGGCCTGCGTGGAGTGAGCGAAAACGTCGCGGTGCGGAGTATCGTCGGCAGATTTTTAGAGCACAGCCGCGTTTACCGTTTCGAAAACGGGGGTAACCCGGAAATCTATCTTGGAAGTGCGGACTGGACGGCGAGAAATTTCTTCCGTCGCGTCGAGGTCTGTTTACCAGTTGAGGACGCTGACTTGCGTGAGCAGGTCGATCAGATCCTCGAGACCTATTGGAGAGACAATGTAAAGGCCCGCGAGCAAGCGACGGAGCCGACTTACATCCGCCGGGCAGTAGAGGGAGAGAAAGTCGACGCCCAAGCATTGTTCAGGGAGCAAGCACGCCAGCGAAAAAAGACAAACGTGGATGTCCGGTCACTGGTGATAAAGACCAAATCAAATACCAGCAAACCAACTCAACAGGAACAAAAGGTCGGCCAACCGGCGTAGGCGGAAAACGTAACGGCGTGGGGCGTGTCGGCGTGGGCGAAATGTCTCGCTTTGCCTCTCAAAAGATCCAAAGCAAAACGAGACCTTCCCTTACGCCGCCGCGGTCTACGCCCCCCACGCCGGTACGTTTCCGCCGCCCCCTATCCAAGACAATTGAAGGAGCAGAATTATGAATGTCGCTGATGATACAAACAGAGCCAGGCGAACAGTCTTCGTTTCCGAACTGACCGACGGGATTTTGGATCCTGCGAAACCGATGCTCGGCCCTTTGATCGACGGTGGAACGATCGTCGGAAATACCGCTCCCGGATGCTGGGGTCCGATGATTACCCCTCGTATTCGCGGCGGACATGAAGTGACTCGACCGGTTTTTATTGCCGGCGCAGAACCAGGCGATTCCGTTGTCATTCGCATCCGCGACGTCAACGTGACATCGTTCGCGACAGCTTCCGGTCATGATCGATGGGTTGAAGGCCATTACCTGGGGGATCCTTATGCCGCACCGCGCTGTCCCAATTGTGAAACGCTTTACCCGGATACCTATGTGTCCGGGATCGGTCAACAGGCTGTCCGTTGCGTTAAGTGCAACACTCCCGTCACTCCGTTTCAGATCGTCAACGGGTACACGACGGTGTTCGATGACAGGCGTCAGGTCGGCGTTACTGTTTCCAAAGAATCGGCAGAAAAAATCGCCGAGTCAGCTGCCAGATTCGCCGCGCTGCCGGAAAGCTCTGCCCAGCATTCGATCCTCACATATGCTCCACATGATCTGGTGGGACTGGCTGTGAGGCTTCGTCCGTTCCTTGGGCAATTGGGAACCACGCCCGCCGTGAGAATGCCCGACTCGCATAACGCCGGCGATTTCGGTTCCGCTTTGGTTGGAGCGCCACACGAATACGCCATCACGGCTGAGCAATTGGAGCTTCGGACGGACGGCCATATGGACATCGACGCCGTGCGGCCTGGGGCGATCGTGTTGGCACCCGTCAAAGTTCCTGGTGCCGGAATTTACTTTGGTGACATGCATGCGATGCAGGGGGACGGCGAAATCGCCGGTCATACCATGGACGTCTCCGGGACCGTGACTCTGCGAATTGGCATCCTGAAGGGGCGCACTCTAGAGGGGCCAGTCCTGTTTCCTTTGCTTGAAGATCTCCCGCTGCTCGCCCGGCCCTTGGACGAGGCGGAGATGAAAAGGGCACGCCTTCTGGCAGCGTCATGGGGTCTCGCCAAAATCGAGGAGTCGGCGCCGATCTCGATCGTCGGATCAGGTCCAAATCTGAACAGCGCCACAGAAGTCGGACTGCAACGAGCGGCCAGACTCCTTTCAATGACGGTTCCGGAGGTGATGAATCGGGCAACCATTACCGGAGGCATCGAAATTGGCCGCCATCCTGGCGTAGTACAAATCACCTTCCGGGCACCGCTGACTGCTCTTGACAGTGCCGGGCTGCTCCCATTCGTGCAGGAACAGTACGGGATAGGATAAAAGCTTCCTGACGATGTCAAAGCCGCGCGCCAGCGATTAACTTATCGACCTCCCCCCGAGTTGGCATCGAAGGCGCTGTTCCGGGTCGAGTGACCGAAATCCCGGCAACGGCGCATCCGTACAGGGTCGCGGCTTCCAGAGATTTCTTTTCTGCGAGGGCGACGGCCAGGCCACCGGCGAAGGCGTCGCCCGCACCGGTCGTTTCGACCACGCTGCCGTACTGAAAGGCAGGAATAAACCGGCCGGCAGACGGACCTTTCACAAAGGCTCCTTTTTCGCCGAGAGTGAGCACTACGTTCAGAACGCCGAGTGCGATCAACCGATCGGCCAGTTTCTCGACATCTTCGAACTGGCTCATTGATTTTTCACCGATCAACCCGAGAGCCTCCGATTCGTTAGGTGTCAGATAATCGACTTTCCGGAATATCTCCTTGGGAAGCGGAAGTGCGGGGGCAGGATTGAGGATGACCGGGACGCCTGCTTCGTGTGCGATCTCGATCCCGCGTATGGTCGGCGGGATCGGCAACTCCAACTGGGTAAGAAAAATATCCGAAGTCACAATCTCTTCCCTGGCGGCTTCCACCTCGGCGATGGTGAGACGTCCGCAAGCGCCTTGAACGACAACGATAGCGTTCTCCCGTGTCCGATCATCGACGACGATCGTCGCCGTCCCGCTGCTTTCTTCGGGATCTTCGTAAATGCGTTCCAGACTCATCCCTTCTTGCCGATAAAAATTTTTGGCCATTTCCCCAAAAGCGTCGCGCCCCAGCTTGGTGATCAAACGCACATCGCTGTTCAATCGAGCTGCCGCCACCGCCTGATTCGAACCTTTGCCCCCGGGACCGAGCTTGAAAGCGATTCCCAAAATTGTTTCTCCCCAATTGGGCATTCTCTCGGTGCGACAAGTCAGATCAGCTACAAATGCACCCAAAACACAAACTTTCGGCTTTGCCACAGGACCTCCTTTTTTAGGAACTCAATGCGACACCCTTTTTGATCAAAACGCAGCCGTACGGGCGTAACTCTCCAGTAACGACGATGGCGTAGGCTTGTTTGGCACGTTCATAAAAAGCGTGCCGCTCGATCTTTACGAGAGGCCAATGCTTGCCCTCCTCCTGATCGATAACTTTCTGGAATTCCTGTTGGACTTCGGGAACCTGATCCGGGTCGCCCACGACTTCCATTCGCAAGGCTGGATCGTCGACAAACGTGTCGAGCGGAATCAAACGTAAGCAGGCTGCCAGTGCGGCTGGAGCGCCAACTCCGTCTAACCGAACAAGTCGTTTTGCCATCGAAACCGCGGGAAAGTGCGCGTCGACGATCGCTAGATCATCTCCGTGTCCCATCGAAGCTAAAGTGTGGAGTAACTCTGGTGTGTGGAGCGGGCTGAGGTTTTTAAGCATGGTCTTGGTTTCATTGAACGGCGCCCATCGTCAGGCCCCGGGTTAAGTACTTCTGGAAAGGAAAAAACTCGCTTCGTCCTTTCAACGTTCTGATCACGGATGAAAAAACTGCGAGCTATCTTCTTCAAAACAGATAATTTTCCCCGAACAATTTCGTCTACTCCTAACTGCACGCCATTGTATGCGCACGACATCGGTTGACAAGCCGAAGACCATTCATTCCCCGGAAGAACCGAAAAGAAACAGCGGTATCCCTCTTGAACTGGGATGGCTGAAACAGGTGCAGGTCAACAAAAGCGCCGCGGAAAGACGCACCGCGACGCTGGCCGCCCGTCGGACTGTTAAGAAACAATGGCAAGCTGCTTGGCTGCTAAAAGCTATCAGCTGCATCGATCTCACGACGCTTGCGGGGGACGATACGCCGGGAAAGGTTCGCCGATTGTGCGCAAAGGCACGCCATCCGGTCCGGGCTGATTTGCTGGAAGCAATGGGCGTCGCGGATCTCGGAATTACTGTCGGTGCGGTGTGCGTTTACCCAACAATGGTTCCGCACGCGGTCCAGGCACTCGAAGGCTCGGGCATTCCGGTCGCTTCGGTGGCAACGGCATTTCCATCAGGCCTGAGCCCGATGAAAGCCCGGCTCGAAGAGATCCACTACGCCGTCAGAGAGGGAGCTTCAGAAATCGACATTGTCATCACCCGTCAACATGTCCTTACTGGTGATTGGCAGGCGTTGTACGATGAAATTGCTTCTTTCCGAAACGCTTCCGGTGACGCTCATCTGAAAACGATCCTGGCGACAGGCGAGCTCGCTACGCTTCGAAATGTCCAAAAAGCCAGCTTTGTCGCGATGATGGCCGGGGCAGATTTCATCAAGACATCGACCGGAAAAGAAGCCGAAAATGCAACTCTGCCGGTTAGTCTGACGATGGTTCGGGCCATTCGCGAATATCGGGAGCGGACCGGACACAAGGTCGGGTTTAAACCAGCCGGTGGCATTCGCACCGCCAAGGATGCGATAACATGGTTAATCCTGATGAAAGAAGAACTAGGCCGCGAATGGGTGGAACCAGAACTGTTTCGATTCGGGGCGTCCGGCTTGTTGACTGACATCGAGCGCCAATTGGAGCACCACGTGACCGGCCGCTACTCGGCCCAGCACCGTCATCCGACACCTTAGGGGAACGTATCGGCGTAATCGGCGTCAGGGCGTAACGGCGTCGGGGAGTAAAGGAGGCTGAGCGGCTACGCAGTTAACAGAAAAATGAGCGACCACTAAAACAAAAGGCGACGATAAAAGGCGAACGCCGACGCGCTGTTACGCCGACACGCCGATACGTTTCTCCAATGAGTACTGTCCGAGAAATATTTGAAACAATGGAATATGGTCCTGCCCTCGAACAGGAGGATATCGCGTTGAGCTGGCTGGAAGCGCACCCGCGCGCCATGCGCCCGTTCATCAACGGGGAATTTCCCAGGTTCATCGACGAAACGTATTTCGAATCAATTAATCCCCGTGACGGCAAACCCTTGGCTCGACTGGTGCAGTGTGGCGAGACCGAGGTGAACGCCGCGGTTGCCGCCGCAAAGGCCGCGTTTCCTTCCTGGTCGGCGCTGAGCGGCTACGAGCGCGCCCGGTACCTTTATGCAATAGCGCGACAGATCCAAAAGCATTCCCGCTTGTTTGCTGTCCTGGAGAGCCTGGACAATGGAAAACCGATCCGTGAATCTCGTGACATCGACATCCCCCTCGTCGCCCGTCACTTTTATCATCACGCCGGGTGGGCGCAGCTTCGGAACGAAACATTTATCGGCTACGAGCCGGTCGGCGTTTGCGGCCAGATCATCCCATGGAATTTTCCGTTGCTGATGCTCGCCTGGAAGGTTGCGCCCGCATTGGCGGCCGGTAATACGGTTGTGCTCAAGCCGGCAGAATTCACTTCCCTCACCGCCCTGCTTTTTGCCGAGATACTTCAACAGATTTCCCTGCCGGCCGGTGTCGTCAATATCGTGACCGGCGACGGCGAAACAGGCGAGTTGATCGTCCGGCACAAAGATGTCCGAAAGATTGCCTTCACCGGATCGACCGAGGTGGGTCGAATGATCCGTCGGGAAACAGCGGGGACTGGGAAAAAATTATCTCTGGAACTCGGCGGCAAATCGCCATTTATCGTCTTCGAGGACGCGGATCTGGACGGTGCTGTTGAAGGCGTTGTCGATGCGATCTGGTTCAATCAAGGGCAGGTCTGTTGCGCTGGGAGCCGCCTGCTCCTGCAGGAGAGTATTGCCGAAAAGATGATCGAGAAACTCAGAAATCGCATGGAGAATCTGCGGATCGGCGATCCCCTGGACAAAGGGATCGATATCGGCGCGATCACCGCCCCTGTGCATCTCCAGCGGATTCAGCAGCTTGTGGAGCAAGGGAGAGCTGAGGGTGCGACCTGCTGGCAGCCAAGCTGGGCCCTGCCCAAAGAAGGATTCTTCTTCCCGCCCACCCTCTTTACGGACGTTGAACCCGCTTCGCCGCTCGCCCAGATCGAAATATTCGGACCAGTCCTGGTCACGATGACGTTTCGCACTCCAGCCGAGTCGGTGGAGCTGGCAAATAATACGATCTATGGGCTTGCGGCATCGCTTTGGACAGAGAATCTCAATCTCGCTCTCGACATCGCTCCAAAACTGAAAGCGGGCGTGGTCTGGGTCAATTCCACCAATCTTTTCGACGCCGCCTCCGGTTTTGGTGGCTACCGGGAGAGCGGGTTTGGGCGCGAAGGGGGCAGTGAAGGAATGTACGAGTACCTGATACCAAGCTGGGAACGTTTTCAGCCGGACTACGAAAAGATTGAAGTCTCGCTTAATCCTTATCCCTTGGTCGATTCCACCAATAGCAGGCGGATGGAACCTTTGATCGATCGGTCGCCGAAGCTTTACATTGGAGGTAAACAGACGCGCTCGGATAGCGGATACAGTTTTACGATTGACGACTCAGATGGCCATTACATCTCGGAGACGGGATTCGGCAATCGGAAAGATCTCCGTAATGCCGTGGAGGCAGCCAACAAAGCCCAGAGCTGGTCTCGGGCGACGGCCCATCTCCGGGCGCAGATCCTTTTTTATCTCGGAGAAAATCTCTCGGTCAGGGCAAACGAGTTTTCAGATCGGTTGGGTTCGCTTACTGGAATCGAAAAAGACGAAGCGCAGCGGGAAGTGCAAAGAACAATCGAACGACTATTTTACTATGCTTCCTGGACCGACAAATATGAAGGCCATGTTCATCAGACTCCATTTCGTAACGTGACGCTGGCCATGCCAGAGCCATGGGGTGTGGTTGGCGTCGTCTGCCCGCCTGAACAGCCTCTGCTAGCTTTGATTTCTTTAGCCGCACCTTTGATCGCGATGGGCAATCGAGTGGTAATTATCCCATCCTGGAGATTTCCGCTGCTGGCCACAGACTTTTACCAGATCCTGGATACCAGCGACGTTCCAGCCGGCGTGATGAATATCGTCACTGGTCATCCGGATGAATTGGCCAAAGTTCTAGCGCAACATGACGATATCGCTGCCCTTTGGTATGTCGGGTCGGCCAAGACGAGCGGTTTACTCGAACGCGAATCGGCAGGCAATCTCAAGGCCACCTGGGTGAACTACGGCAAACGCCGCAACTGGTTCGACGATCACCAGACTCAAGGCTGGGAGTATCTGCGCCACGCCATGCAAATCAAAAACATCTGGGTGCCTTACGGAGAGTAGTTGGCAGTTCTTGCATGAAAAGAGATCTGCATCAAAACTGGGCCTATGCTCATTGTCCACGTCCATGTCCAGGTAAATCCCGAATCCGTAGGAGCTTTCATCGAAGCGACGATCGAAAATGCGCGGAATAGCATCCAGGAACCAGGAATAGCCAGATTCGATGTGATTCAACAAACGGGTGAACCGACCCGGTTCGTCCTGGAGGAAGTCTATCGCGATGAGGCGGCCACCCAAGCTCACAAAGAGACCGCCCACTACGCCAAATGGCGTGACACAGTAGCCGGCATGATGAATGGACCCCGCACCAGTGTGAAATTCTCTAACTTATTTCCGGAAAATAAAGATTGGTAAATATGCGATTTGAATTCGCGAGTGCAGGACGGATAACTTTTGGACCTGGCGTACAGGAAGATTTTGGCCTGATCGCCAGAGAATTCGGCCAGAGAGCACTCATCATTCGTGGGAGTAATCCTGAAAGAATCAAGCCTTTGCTGGCTATCGTCGAAGCGGCGAAGATCGAATATTCATACCTCGAAATCGCCGGTGAACCAACGATTGAACAAATCACGGACGGCGTGAATCAAGCACGTCAGGCCGAATCCGATTTTCTCATAGGGTTTGGCGGAGGCAGCGTGATCGACTCGGCAAAAGCGATCGCGGGCCTGGTCCCGAATCCAGGTGCGATCCTTGATTATTTGGAAGTCATCGGAAAAGGTAAGCAACTCTCGGTTCCGGCTCTGCCGTGCGTCGCTATTCCGACCACAGCCGGAACAGGCGCCGAAGTCACGCGGAACTCCGTGCTGGCGTCGCTGGAGCATGGAGTCAAGGTCAGTCTGCGCAGCCCGTTTCTTTTACCTCGTTTAGCAATCGTCGATCCAAAACTCACCTTCGACCTCCCCGCTTCCGTGACAGCGTCGACCGGTCTGGACGCGCTCACCCAATTGATCGAGCCTTACGTTTCCGTCCGTGCCAATCCGATCACCGACGGCTTTTGCATCGAGGGGATGCGTCGGGTCGCCCGTTCGCTGCGGCGCGCGTACGATCAGGGCCAGGACCTCCAGGCACGGGAGGACATGGCGTTGGCCAGCCTTTTTGGGGGGCTCTCTCTCGCCAACGCAGGTCTGGGAGCCGTTCATGGATTTGCGGCCCCGATTGGAGGAATGTTTCACGCACCGCACGGAGCAATCTGTGCAGCGCTGCTCCCTCATGTGATGCGCATCAACCTCAGGGCCTTACGTCAACGACTCCGAGAGAGTGAAGCTTTGAACCGCTACGATTCGCTTGCCAGAATATTGACAGGATCCAAAACGGCCGACGCAAATGACGGGATGAACTGGGTGACTGAACTATGCCAGGCGTTGAAAATTCCCGGGCTGCGAACCTATGGGGTTACCGACAGGGAGAGCGCGGTCCTGGTCGAAAAGGCCGCCAAAGCCAGCAGTATGAAAGCGAATCCGATTGTCCTTACCGTCGACGAATTGACCGAGGCGTTGGCGGCGGCTTTATGAACCGGTCTCCATCATAGAGAGCCCAAAAAAAGGAAGGCTGTTTGCACAGCCTTCCATCTTCATCGTTCGGCAGCGAGGCGTACGGTATTTCCTGAAACACCGAAGCCCAACGCCTAACGTTTATTGGTAAGCCGGGTTTGCCCTGAAAACGGGATCGTTGATGTCATACTTAAAAGCGTTGGCTTCTCTCTTCGCCATGTAGTCATCGAGGATCCACGGGATCATCTTCGTCTTGTCGACCGTGTCCTTCTCGAAAGGCATGAAGTTAACAAAAACGGCCTTTTTATAGGGCTTATTGGCAAAATGGGCCGTGACCTGCTGAAACGCGATATCCGCTTCGAGGGTCGGGCATTGATTGACATCCATGGTCACCAATCCTTTTGCTACCCAGTCCCAGGACTTCTCTTTGCCGTTGCTAGATCCGAGCCAGTATTTGCTCGGGTCAAGTCCAGCTTCCTGCATGGCCTGGATCGCTCCGGTCATCATCTCGTCATTCTGGACATACGCACCGTCAAATCCGTCTGGTCCCAGAGAGGTGATCGCATCTTGCATCACCTTCTTGGCGGGATCCGCGAACCAACCGCCCGAACCCCAGAAGACGACCTCGAGATCTTTACCACCCGCACCCTTCACGCCAACACTATCAAGCAGGTTCCCGATATCCTTGCCCGCCTTTTTGTATCCCTGAAGGAAGCCTTGGGTCTGACCGGCAGCGGTGCCTTGGCCAAGCTTTCCTTCGATCATCACTAATTTCTTCACATTATGCTTCACGGCCGACTGAGCGGCGAGCTCTCCATCGTACACCCAATCGAATCCGGAAAAACCGGCGAGCCCGGGCTTATTTGGCGGGTTATGCGTGAGGTGAAATTCAGGAATTCCCGCGGCTTCGGCCTTTTTGAGACATTCAGCCGTGGTCTCTGGGGAGTTCTGCACAACCACGAGGGCATCGACCTTCTGAGTGATAAAATTTTCGATGGCAGCGACCTGTTCTGGAGCAGTCCCCTGTCCCACGACATCCAGTACCTGCCAGCCGGCTTTATTCGCGAGAGCCTTAAATACCTGGAAACCTGCCTTGTAGTAGTCGTCGGAGGCATCCATGTAGTAACCGATAACTTTAGCTTTACCGCCAGCCGCCGCCTCTGCCTTGTCGGCTGCGAAGCTCATGACCCCAGGAATAATTAATGGTCCTAATATTAACGCCAGAAGCTTCATCTGCTTCCGGTTTGATTGTTTGCGTAGACTTTCATTCATCTTGTTTGTCACTATTTGATTTCTGATTAATTCGCTGATTCCAATCTCACCCTGCTTTCGCCACCCGTTGACCTGCGCGCCAGCGCAGTTCCTTCCTCCTTGACATGAACCCGGAAATTCTGGCGGAAACGTCTCCCGCCGATACTGCGATGATTACCACCAAGCCCTTGGCGACAAACTGCACCTCGGAGGGCAGACGAAGCATATTCATGGCATTCCCGATCGAGCCAAGAAAGAAGACGCCGATTAAGGTGCCCCCGATGTTACCTTTACCCCCCTTCAAGGCGGTCCCGCCGATGACAACCATGGCGATACTATCGATTTCGAGGCCTTGCCCCAGAGTGATGATACCGGTATTGACGCGGGAGAGAAGCATGACCGAGCCGATGCCGACCAGAAAGCCCATAATGATGTACACCGAGAGCTTCATGTTCTTGACGTTGACACCCGCCAGGTAGGCTGCGTGAGGGTTCGTCCCGACGGCGTAAATCCTTCGGCCGTACTTGGTATAGTTCAGAAGCAGCCCGGCCAGCAGCGCGATCGCGAAGAAAATCAGCACATAGGGCGGGATGATCAGATTAAGGCCACTGACTGGATCTTTAGCTCCCTGGATCAGGTTCTGCTTAAAAAAATCCAGCTCCCCGTTCATGATCACCTCGCGCGAATTGCAAAGAAGCAGCGCGATTCCCTGAAAAGTGATCATCCCGCCAAGCGTGATGATGAAAGGTTCTACCTTTGTTCGGGAAATTATGTAACCCATCAGGAACTCCAGCGCGACGGCTGAGAGCACTCCGACCAGAATAGAAGGAGCGACTCCAAGGTGCCACTTCGATATCCCCAGCGCAGTCACAATAGAGACGAGAGAAGCTAGCATTCCAACCGAGAGATCTATTCCCCCGGAGATCATGACGATCGTCATGCCGATCGCGACGATTCCCGATACCCCGACCTGCTGTAGAATGTTCAGCAGGTTCACCGGGCTGATGAAGGTAGGAAACTTGTGTCCGCCTGTCATTAACAGTTGCAAAAGAATGATAATGATGGCGAAACCGACAAAGATCGATAAGACCGTGAGATTCTCGTGTCGCTTGAAGAGAGATGCCCGACCGAGCGGCTTCTGCCTCGCAACCTCCTCATGAATCATATGGTTTTGTCCCCTATTGAATAGGCCAGGATATTCTCTTCCGAAACCTCGTCGGCGGTAAGCTCGGCCATTTTCTGCCCATTCTTCATGACGATGACCCGATCACTCATGGAGATAACTTCCGGCATGTCAGAGGAAACCATGATGATGGACTTACCCTGCTTGAGCAAATCGACCATTACTTTGTAGATCTCCTGTTTCGAGCCCACGTCAATGCCAAGCGTCGGTTCATCAAAAATAAAAATCTCTCCATTGGTATTGAACCATTTTGCTAGCACTACCTTTTGCTGGTTACCACCGGAGAGGTTGATGACCAAGGTTCGGGAATCAGTCGTTTTAATACTGAGCAACTTGACAAACTTGTCCCCGGTGCGGGAGTCATCAACCTGCCGCACAATGAATTCTCTGGTGTTGACGAGATTCGCAATGGTCACGTTTTGCGCGATGGTTTGAGGGAGAAAAAGACCGGTGTTTTGTCGGTCTTCGGTGATGAAGCACATTTTGTTTTGGATCGCCCCTCTCGGACTGGAATGTTTGACGGGTTTTCCGTGAATCAGAATTTCGCCAGAATCCAGACGCGCACCACCGAATAGGACATTCATCAGCTCCGAGCGACCTGATCCTGCCATTCCCGCGATCCCGAGGATTTCACCTCTCCGAAGAACAAAGGAAATGTCCTCTGCTCCGTTGCCGGTCACATTCCGGGCCTCGAAGACGGTTTCGCCAATAGGCACTTTCTCTCTCTGATAGAAGGTGGAGGGATCGCGCCCAACCATATCCTTGATCAACATGGACTTGGTCAACCCGCCAAGGTTGTACATGCTAACCTTACGTCCATCCCGCAATACGGTGACACGGTCTCCGATCTTGAAGACTTCTTCCAGATGGTGGGAGATGTAGATAATTCCGAGGCCGCTCTTCTTGATCGTCTGAATGATATCGAGCAGATTCTCAATCTCGACGGAAGAAAACGAGGCAGTCGGCTCGTCGAGAATAATGACTCGTCTCTTGAAAACCAGGCCTTTGGCAATCTCGACGGTCTTTTGCTCGCCGCTGCTGAGATCGCCTATCTTCCGATCGGGGTTCAGATCACTCTTAAGGTATTTCAGGACCTCAACAGTCTGTTTCCTCATTTCCTTTTTCTGCAGCACACCCCGTCTGACGAACTCTGATCCAGTAAAAATGTTCTCCACGATGTTCAGATTCTCGAAGACGGTGTGCTCCTGGTAGATCGTCTGAATGCCCAGTTTCATGGCCAGGTGCGGGTTCAGGACGACCTTGCTACCTTCGAAAATGATCTCTCCGCCTTCGTCCGGCTGATAGGCTCCTGAAAGAACCTTGATTAAGGTGGATTTGCCGGCACCATTTTCCCCGCACAAGCAATGCACCTCCCCTTCGTTCAGGTCGAAAGAGATATTCTGCAACGCCCTAACCCCTGGAAAACTCTTCGATATATTTCTGAGTTGAAGGATCTCGCTCATGGTTCGAAACCTGGCGGGAGGTCATTAGCGGTCGCAACGAAGCCCAGGAGGCTTGGGAGACAGCGCACTAGATCAGGGGCCTTAACAAAAAGCATTCTGACCCGGGCTCCAGGAGCGCGGGAAAAGGACCCCGTTTTTTGAGAAGGTCGATCAGCGAAAAGATAGGCGGCAATTAATATAAATGAGTTAAAAAAAAGATCGTGAGTTTTTGTGAGTGTATCCTGCCGCGCTCTGAGCACGGCTACACCCGATGTCTGGTGACGCACCTGATCATGTCAGATATAATTTTTGGGGGGAATTTTGATATGCGACTGGATCACCGAAGCGGTTCGAGCACGGCAATGCCTCCAGAGTAGAAGCCCGGCACCGTGCTGTCAAGGCTCAGGTCAGTTTTCAGTTAGTGGACCATCGCCGATCCGTTTAAACCCACTAAGGCGAATGGAGTTTGGGAGACGTGCGCGCTAACAAGCTTTTTCCCACTTTCCAGAATCCGCCGATCGGAGGACCGCGTCGACGACTCTCTCTGTCTGCATTGCATCCTCGAATGTCGGTTCGGCCGGCTTGTCTCCATCGAGAGAGTTAAGAAAGTCTGCCACCTGATGGATAAAAGAATGTTCGTAGCCGATCGATAGGCCGGGCACCCACCAGTTGGCCATGTAGGGATGATCGCTATCCGTGACATGGACAGATCGCCAGCCTCGGAGCATTCCTTCATCCTTGTGATCGAACCATTGCAAGCGGTGCAAATCGTGGAGATCCCAAGCCAACGATCCATGTTCCCCGTTTATTTCAAACGTGTAGAGCGCCTTATGGCCCCGTGCGTAGCGGGTTGCTTCAAAGGTCGCCAATGATCCATTCTTAAACCGGGCAAGGAACGCGCTCGCGTCATCGATTTTTACCGGCGCCAATTTGCCGGTCAGGTTATGCTTGCGCTCTTTGATGAATGTTTCGGTCATTCCCGAGACCGAGCCGATTTCTCCATTCAGCCAAATCGCCGTGTCAATGCAGTGCGCGAGCAAGTCGCCCGTCACTCCACTTCCGGCGACATCGCCATCCAATCGCCAGAGAGCCTGTCCACCTTGCGGCACTTCTGCCGAGATTGTCCAATCCTGCAGAAACTTAGCGCGATAATGAAAGATCCGGCCGAGTCTCCCTGAGGAAATGATTTGTTTTGCCAAGGTCACAGCGGGAATTCTCCGGTAGTTATACCAGACCATCGTGCGGACCCCCGTCTTCTTGACGGCATCCACCATCTTTTGCGCTTCCGGCAAATTTCGGGCGAGCGGCTTTTCGCACAAAATCATTTTGCCAGCCTGAGCCGCTGCGACCGCTATTTCCGAGTGCGTGTCGTTGGGACTAGCGATATCGATGACGTCAATTGCCGGATCGTCGATCAGACGTCGCCAATCGGCATGATGCGCTTCGTAACCCCATTTGTGGGCGAACTGTTTTACCTTTTCAGCATCTCGTGCCGCGACGGCCTTAAGTACGGGCTGATACTGGAGATTGAAAAACTGACCTACGGACAGGTACGCGTTCGAATGCGCACGTGCCATAAAGCCATAGCCGACCAAGCCGATGTTAAGCTTCTTCATGAGGAATTTGATTTTCGAAATTTGTGGCTGGGATTCCGCCAGATTGAATGCCGTTCACCGTTCTCCCGGCGGGCACGGCATGTTTGGATTTCTATTCGTTCCATCCATGCGCCTCGCGAACCGCAAGCATGGCGCCCAGAATGGAATTCCAAGTCTCCTGTTTTAGCATGACTTCATTTGGAAACATGCAACCATCCCAACAAACGTGTTTGAAAGCCTTGGTCAGGCGTCCTTTTTCGTCGCGAAGCCAATAGCCGGCATCCCGAGCAATATTTAGCTTCCCATTCGGATCTTCAGGCAGACAATGCCGCCCGGTTTTGTCATGTGAGCCGCTGCCTTTCACCGTGGCATCGCTTTGAGCGACATGGAAATCGATCGTCCACGGACGCAGTGCGCGGGTCATTGTTTCTAAAGCCTCGCGCAGTTTTTCTTCGTCTTTCCAGTCAAATTTCTCGGGAAGGATAGCATCTTCGGGGGCGTTATACCCCATCGTGTAAAGCAGCGTATGGGCCATATCGGCCTGGAAACCAAGGGTCTTTGGCCGATCTACTAGTTCCAAGAGCTCGATCATTCTCTTCCAACTGTGCATTCCGCCCCAGCAGATCTCGCCTTCGGCAGCTAGACGTTCACCATAATCTTCGGCAATGAGGCAACAGTCCCGGAAGGTCGAGGCGATCTTTTTTGAACCTTCTGGATCATGGGCCCAGGCTGCGGGGCCCGTTGCGGAATCGATCCGGACGACTCCGAACGGTCTGATCCCGAGTTCTCGCAATTTTTTGGTGATTCTGCAGGATTTCTTGACCTGTTCAGTGAAACGACGCCGTTCCTCAGTATCGCCCATGGCAGATCCACCTCCAGTTGGAGGCCAAACAGGTGCCACGACCGAACCAACGGTCAGATTCATCGAAGCGATTTTGTCCGCAAGCTCTTTCAATTGGTTATCTGTCGAATCGATGCTGACATGGGGATCAGACAGGAAAAGATCGACTCCATCAAAGCGGGCACCGTTACTTTCGGCCGATGCCGTAAATTTCAGCATCGTATCGAGATCGATGAAAGGCTCTGAGCCAGGTCCTTTGCCGACCAGACCCGGCCACATAGCATTGTGTAATTTCGGATAGTTATTCATGGTGAAAATTCCAATTTAAAGGGTGGGAGCAGGCATCGCAAAACCCAGGTGCATGGTCCAGTTAAAGCCCATTGTGCGATATCATTCCTGATTTAGAAATTGGGGGTGGATTTTTTTAGATCAAGTGGAGAATCTTATCTCTACCTAACCCGACTCTTGCCCTAAACGCAAGATTCGGCCAGATCAGCTTGATGGAGCAAGTTACTTCGAATCAGTCCATTCCCCAAATAATCGATCTTCAGCTTCCAATTAATTTCGATTCCTATTAAATTGAGTAATTGATCTCGTGCCTGAAACGCAAGCCGGAGTTCCGGCCGTTGTCAGCTTGCCAACCTCCCTGGAACAACTATGAAAATCGGCATCAATATGCTGCTCTGGGCTACACACGTTACGGAGGAGCATTATCCTCAGCTCGAAAAAATCAAAGCGACGGGATTTGATGGCGTCGAGATCCCAATCTTCGAGGGAGATGACGCGCATTATCGCAAGCTGCGAAAGAAGCTGGATGAATTGCAGCTCAAAACGTCCACCGTTACGGTGGCCACTCCGGAGGCCAGCGCCATCAGCCCGGACCCGCTTATCCGAAAAGCCGCCATGGAACGGTTGAAGAAGATCGTTCGCCAGTCCGCTATTCTTGGAGCCGACATTTTATGCGGACCGTTCCATCAACCTTTGGGGGTTTTCTCCGGAACCGGACCGACCGAAGAAGAGTTCAAGCACGCTGCGGAGGTGCATCGCGCAGTCGCCGATGAGGGGAAACGCCAGGGCGTCTGTCTTGCTATCGAGTTTCTAAACCGATTTGAATGCTATTTTCTGACTACGATGGCCGCCGCTGCCGTCTATGTACGCCAGGTTGATCACCCCAACTTCAAAGCCATGTTCGACACATTCCACGCGAATATTGAAGAGGAAAACTTATCCAAGGCCTTTTCCAAGAACGCCGCCGAGATCGCGCATATTCACGTATGTAACAACGACCGTGGCGTGCCAGGACGCGGACATATCGACTTCAAGAGCATCTTTCGAGCAGTGAAGACAAGCGGATACGACGGTTGGTTAACAATAGAGGCGTTTGGAAGGGCTCTTCCGGAGTTGATCGAACCCACTCGGGTCTGGCGCGATTTTTTCAAACAACCGGAGGACGTCGTCACGGAGGGATATCAATTTATTCGAGAGACGTGGTAGGCGAAGCGTCCCGCTTTGCTTCTTTGTAGTTCGAACCCCAGAGAGCAGAAACAGAACAAATGTATCGGCGAGAATTCGATCAGTGAATTGAACCTGGCGCGAAATTGAGCGATACGTGTCCCGGGCGACCTGGCACGAAAAGGCTGGTGATTTTTTCTGGGGTACGCGCAATCTTTTTCCCGCCTCGGACGACCAACAGCCGAGACGCCTTCAGCCGGATGGCCTCAAACGGGTCAGCAGCCTGCAATAGTACGAGATCGGCTCGGCATCCGGGAGCGATACCGTAACCGTCCAGATGGAGGATCTTTGCTGCGTTCACCGTGACCGCATCAAAGCAGGCGCGAATAGCGTCCAAGGCTGTCAAATGGCCAACGTGCACTGCCATATGTGCGACATCGAGCATGTCACCGGAACCGAGCGCGTACCAGGGATCCATAACGCAATCATGGCCGAAGGCCACCGGAACGCCGCAAGCCATTAACTCCGGGACACGTGTTAATCCGCGGCGCTTAGGATAGGTGTCGTGCCGCCCTTGGAGGGTAATATTAATCAGCGGATTGGCGATGGCCGCCACGCCCGATTCCGCAATCAACGGTAAGAGTTTGGAAACATAATAATTGTCCATCGAATGCATCGAAGTCAGATGCGAACCCGCGACACGACCACTGAGGCCGAGCCGCTTTGTTTCCGCAGCAAGCGTCTCGATATGACGCGAAAGGGGGTCGTCAGATTCGTCGCAGTGCATATCTACCAGGAGACCGCGCTCGGCCGCGATCTCGCAGAGGCGTCGGACGGAAGCTGCGCCCTCCGCCATCGTACGCTCAAAGTGTGGAATTCCTCCCACGACTTCAACGCCCATGTCAAGCGCACGCAGCAAATTGCGCTCGGCCGTGGGCGACCTGTAAATCCCGTCCTGTGGAAATGCGACTAACTGAAGATCGAGATAAGAGGAGACACGCTTTTTGACCTCCAATAACGATTCGACGGCGATCAGACGATCCTCACAAACATCGACGTGACTGCGAATCGCCAACAGACCTTGGGCAACGGCCATATCGCAATAAGCCAAGGCTCGATCAGCGACCGCTTGATGGGTCAACTGCGGTTTCAGCTCCCCCCAGAGCGCAATACCTTCCAACAACGTTCCCGAACGGTTTATCCGCGGCAAGCCCAG
Source organism: uncultured Verrucomicrobiae bacterium (assembly GCA_963742335.1). Classification (GTDB taxonomy): domain Bacteria; phylum Verrucomicrobiota; class Verrucomicrobiia; order Chthoniobacterales; family JAFAMB01; genus JAFAMB01. The sequence continues at coordinate 261,742 of CAVULL010000011.1, read as the reverse complement.
GGAAAGGGTCGCGTCCATGTGGAAATGCGCATCGACAAACGGAGGCGACAATAGCCGGCCTCCCGCGTCGATCTCGTCGGCAGCCGTCGCCTGAAGCCGCTGTTCAACGGCAACAATCCGATCCCCTTCTATTCCAATGTCGATGTTGGTGCGCCCGTCCGGCAGATTAGCACGTCGAAAAATGAGATCCATAACTCACCACCCTCCCTCACCAATTGGGAACGAGCACGGCGGCCCCGCGAATCCGGCCTGTCCGCAAACGGGTGAGGGCTTCGTTAGCGTTCGACATCCAGAATGTTTCCGTTTGGGTTCGCACGGGCACTTTCGGAGCCAAGGTCAAGAAGGATCGGGCATCCGCTCGTGTCAAATTGGCCACTGAATGAATGCTTCGTTCTTCCCAAAGCAATGAATAAGGAAAGGCAGGGATGTCACTCATATGGATTCCACCGCAGATGACCCGGGACCCCTTGCGGACGGCACGTAACGCCGCCACAACCAGTGACCCCACCGGGGCAAAGATGATGGCGGCATCCAAGGCGTCAGGCGGGAGTTCATCAGACCCACCAGCCCATGTGGCGCCCAGGGAGCGAGCGAATTCTTGATCGGTTCTTTTACCCGGCCTGGTGAACGCATAGACTTGTCGACCCTCGTGAACAGCGACTTGCGCGATAATGTGGGCCGCCCCCCCGAAGCCATATATACCGAGGCGCGTGGCCTCTTGGACAGAACCGGCCATCACGAGTGAACGGTAACCGATCAGGCCGGCGCAAAGAAGGGGCGCCGCCTCCTCATCGCCGTAGGACTCATGCAGCGGATAACAAAAGGCTGCCTCGGCTACTGTATATTCAGCGTAACCGCCGTCTATGGTATAGCCGGTGAACCGGGCATGGTCACAGAGGTTTTCCCGATTTGTTTGGCAATACTGGCACAGGCCGCAAGTCCAACCGAGCCAGGCAATCCCGACGCGCGACCCCGCTTGGAGATGATTAACTTCGGAGCCGCATTCCACAATTTCACCAACAATTTCATGCCCCGGGATCAGAGGCAGTTTTGGATTCGGCAATTCGCCGTCCACGACATGGAGATCGGTCCGGCAAACAGCACAGGCCAATACTCGTACGAGCACCTGCCCTGCACTCGGAGAAGGAGTAGCCACCTTGCCTTCGCGGAGAGCTGTGCCCGGTTCTTCGAGAATCATCGCGCGCATAACACAACTATATCAACTAGTGGAAATGGCGACCCGCGGAAAATCAGCCGAATGGAGGAAGATGCATGTTTGGCGGCGTCGGAGGGGTACGCCCCCGCATTCGTTACGGGCAGAACGGTCGGCGAAGCGTCTCTCTTTGCTCTTCGGCAGAAGCGAATCCCCGTAGGGCCGCAAGGATGTCAGCGGGGCTGGACGCTTAATTACATGCTAACCCAGTTGAGCCTTGCAATCGCTCGTTTATGCTTGTCTTCGGTTTTTTGGCAGGTTCGAGCCGTTATCGCTTGATCATCGACAGATCCAGCGGAAGAAGCTCTACATCTTGGCGGACGAAATGCATGTGGTCTTGAGCGATGCTCGTAGGCAGAATGGCGACCGAGGCGTACATCATGGTGTCCATAACGGATCTCCTTTCGGCCGACAATCTACGGCCCGAATACCTTTCGTGCAATAATCCAAAAGGGTATGTCCCGGGATGGAAAAATCAGGTAGCCTGTGCATTGTTCTAACTCCAAACTGACCTGGAGGATCCTGCAGCGTGGATATTGGGTCCAAGACGTCCGCACTCTCCGGGATTTCCTGAAATCAGCCGACAGGGCGCGGACTTCTCAGGGAAAGCCTGGATGAAGACCAACGGATTCATTCTTGGATTATTCGCAGTTGTCCTGCTGGCATTTATCTTTCCCGACCCTGGAGCGCGCAACGGATGGTTACACCCGGATTTAGTCCAGAACATCGGCATCGCCCTGATTCTGTTTTTGCAGGGGATATCGATGCCTCTGGAAAAGATCAAAAAAGGAGCCGGGAACTGGAAACTGCACGTGATCATCCAGAGTTTCACTTTTCTGATTTTTCCGCTGGTCGGTCTGGCATTCGGCATTGTTCTCCAACACATTTGGCCAAGCGAACCACCAGCAGTTCGAGATGGTTTTCTCTATTTGTGCGTCTTACCTTCGACAGTCTCGACGTCAGTAGTTCTAACCTCGGTAGCAGGAGGGAATACGGCGGCGGCAATCCTTAGCGCGGCTTTCTCTAATATTGTTGGTGTTATTCTAACGCCTTTACTAGTGAGCCTGCTGATCCACGCCACCGGCAAAGGCGGCTCAGGATCGCTGGGATCGCTTTTGCTCGAAATCACTATGTTGACCTTGTTGCCGTTCGCAGCTGGTGTCGGGCTTCGCCGATTCGTTCGCCATTGGGTGGATGCCAATAAGAAATGGGTAAATAGAATTAGCAATATCGTTATTCTATTCTTCGTTTACAGCGCCTTTTGCAACTCGGTCAAAGAGAGAATCTGGCACCAATACGGACTCCTCTTAACCGTCCAGATTCTCTTGTGCGTTGCCACCCTGTTTGGAATCGTCTCTTTGTTAATTTATCTCGCTGCGCACCTGGCGAGGCTCAAGCGAGAAGATGCCATCGCGTGCTACTTCTGCTCGGTGAAAAAGACGCTGGCAATGGGAGTTCCACTCGCCCTGCTGATCTTTGGTTCGCGCTCCGATTTAAGTCTGATCCTTCTTCCAATCATGTTTTATCATCCTTTCCAGCTCTTGACGAACGGAATTCTAGCCAGCTATTGGGCAAAGTCAGCCTAGTGTGCCGTCTCGCAATCGGCCCTAAGCTACTTGACACTCTGGAAGATGAACCTGTGCCTCGGAGCTGGTGATGAAGGAAGTTATTTCCAAAACCTGGTCGTGAAAACTGCGAAGCGTGCCCCTGTGGCCAACGCTCACTATCGTGGGGCGCCAGGAGGCAGCGCGCAGAAGGCCATAGAGCTGAGCTTCTGAGCGTTCGTCCAATGCCGAGGTCGCCTCATCCAGAAACAAAAGGGCTGGCTGCATCAGTAAGATCCGTGCAAAAGCGAACCGCTGTTGTTCGCCGGGGGATAACCGCTGAGACCAGTCTTCGAATTCATCCATTTCCTCCACAAGCCCTTCGAGGCCCACTTGCGACAACACGGTCGCCAGAGCGGCCTTCGAGAAACTGTTATGGTGTCCGCCTGGGTAAAGGAGCGCCGCGCTGAGCGTGCCCAGCGGGAGATAAGGACGTTGAGGCACAAAAACAATACGTCCTTTCGGCAGACTGATCTCGCCTCGAGCGTAAGGCCAGATCCCGGCGATCGCCCGCAATAAGGTGCTCTTTCCAGCGCCGGTCGGACCATTGATCAATACCGCCCCGCCTCGTTCAAGGGCAAATGCGACCCCACGTAGAAGCGGCCTCCCATCGGGTAAATCCAAGTCGACTCCAGAAACCGCAATTCCTGGATCGGCGGTCCGAATGACCATCTTTGGCGGCTGATGCTTCAATTGATGAATCGCTGAGAGCCGTTCCTCGAAACCACTCAACCGCTTCGTTACAGCCTGCCAGGTAGCAATGGTAGTATAGGATGAAATGATGAAGGAGAGCGAACTCTGAACCGCTGAGAAGGCGCTGACGACCTGCATCAAACCGCCCAATCCGATCTGTTTCGCAAAGTAGCGCGGCGCAACGACGACCACAGGAAAGATCAGCGCAATTTGCGCATAGCCCGACGTAAACCAGGCCAAACGCTTCTGCCGTTTCATGATCTGCCAAAAATTTTCGAACACGCTGCGGAACCGTTCTTGAAAAATACCGAGCTCCATGGCCTCCCCGCGATAGAGAGCGACACTCTCCGAGTGCTCCCGCAAGCGCACCAAGCTGAAACGGAAGTCCGCTTCGAACCGCTGCTGGTCGAAATTCAAGGGGACTAGCGGTCTCCCGATTTTTATCGTCAGCCAAGTCCCTACTCCTGCGTAGAGCAACGCGGTCCAGACGAGATAGGCGGGGATATGCACTGTCCCCCATGTACCGAGTGGGATATTGGCCGGTCCTGAGAGTCCCCAGAGAATGATAAGAAATGAAACGAGAGAGACTACCGACGTGAGAAGGCCAAGTGATAAAGTCAGGACATACGATGTGAACTGATTTAGATCCTCCGAAATACGCTGGTCCGGATTGTCCGTCGCGCTCTTGAGCTCCAAGTGATAGTACGCGCGATCCGTGAGCCAGGCGCCCAGGTATCGTCGGGTCAACCAGCGACGCCAACGGATCTGCAGCATTTGACTAAGATAAAGAGCATAAACTGCCATCACGATGTACACGGCAGCCAAAATGCAGAAGATGCCCAATTGGCGAAAGAATTCGCCTCCATCTAATTTCTGAAGCGCGTTGTAGAATGCGTTGTTCCATTCATTGATGCGCACGCTGATATAGACATTCCCGAGATTGAGCGCCACCACGGCGAGAAGAAGCCCCCGAGCGAACCATTTCTCTTCCGATGCCCAATAGGGCTTCGCCAATCTCCATGCGTCGCGAACCGCATTCCGCTTTGAGTTATCCATCACGCGATCCCGCTAGTGGAAATTGACAATAGGCATTCCGATCGATTCATAAGCATAGCTCGTAAGATTGCTGATCGGGAGAGATCTAACGCCATTCGCGTGACCGGCGAATTGCTGCTGCATTACAAATCGGACAGAAAGCGGGCGGAGCGTGTCCGCGTGTAGGCGAAGCATCTCGCTCTGCTTCTTCAATTGCCGGAGAGCGGGTCAGAGTGCCGGCTGAGCGCATCGGCACAATGGTGTGAGAACGTGTAGACGAAGCGTCCGTGCAGAAGGCCAACGTACGGCGTTTGAAATGCGATTCGGAAGAGCAAAGCGAGACCCTTCGCTTACTTTCGCCGAGACGTTTCCCTAAGTTCCGTAGAGGCGGTCGCCAAAATCTCCAAGGCCGGGCATGATATACTTTCGAGCATTCAATTCGCGATCGAGTGCAGCTGCATAGATCCTTATTTCCGGTTCCACCGTTTCGATTGCATGGACTCCTTCCGGAGCGCAAACAATGCAAACGAGGCTCAGGTCTTTCAGGGCGACGCCATGAGCGCGGACAACCTCGATTGCCTGCACTGAGGAACCACCAGTCGCCAGCATCGGGTCAAGAATCAGCACCCTTTTGGTTTCAAGAGGGGGGAGCTTGCAATAATAGCTTCGGGCAACGGCCGTTTCTTCGTCACGTTCGAGGCCGATATAACCAACGCTCACATCGGGCAGGAGATCAGTGAACGGTTGCACCATGGAAATTCCGGCTCGAAAGATCGGCACGACCACGATCGCTTGCGAAAGAACACGACCCGGATGCGACTCGAGGGGAGTTTCCACGGTTAATTCTCGCGTGACAAGATCACGCGTTGCTTCGAACGCGAGTAGCAAACTGATCTGGTAAGCCAGGGTCCGAAAGGTCGCCGGTTTGGTCGTCCGATCACGAAGATGCGTTACAATATGGGTACCGAGCGGATGATTGAGAAGATGTAGCATGGATGGCGGTTCATTTTAATTCCGACTTTTCAGTTGTCCCGCTAATTTCAGAAGCCTGACTCTTTCGCCGCGGCTTCTGCGATCCGCTCGATATGCAATCTGAAATCCGGGTCCTCGCCTTCCAACAATTCCACGAGCGCATGTCGGAAATCGGCGCGACGACACCATTCGCGCATGTAATCTTCCCAGGACGACCAGAGGCGGCGCGTCTGTTTGTTCATCCGCTCTTCGTAAACCAGGATATAGGCTCGCTCAAAAATCGAGACCAGAATCCCAAAGAGCGCCAGCTTCCGTTCCATCTGTTCTTCGCTCAGCTGGCTAAGAGGCGCGCTTTTTCGGAGAAGTTGCAGATCCGAATTGTCCAAGACCAACTTCAGGAAGCTTGTGTATTCGTCAGAGAGGCGTTGATAGATCTCCTCCTCGTCGATGAACCGCTCTTTGCGACGCTCGATCACAAACACCATGATGGCGAAGGGCAGAGCGAACGTTTCTACCAAGTAGAATGAAAATTCGACAACCTCGATCCAATGCATTGCTCAACTTCGCCGATCAATGCAAGGGCAGCCAGTGCGCCAGAAGGCAAGTAGCATCGTTTTCCGGACCTGCGGCGAAGCGTCTTCGCTTTTGCCACAGTCCGGAAACTCTGCCACTTTGGTCAGTAAGTTCGGCTAGTCGTCGTCCCGCTCAACCTTCACGACCCATTTCACTCCGGTGTTTCTGTCCCGATAGACTTCTTTGTTGCCTTTCTTCTCGATTAGCTGATACCGGGCGTCATCCAGGGATCGGATAAAGGAAGGACCCGGGCCACTCGCGAATAATCCGGGATGTTGCTCTCTCGAACGACTGTGGTCCGAACCACCTGAGGTAACGTCACAAACTGGACATCGTCCGCGTTTGCTTGCGCGAGTGTTGCCACTCCCAAAGCTGCTGCGAATGCGAGAAGTTTTGCTTTCATAGGCGTGAAAGTATCGACGCAGCCCCTCCAAACTCTATTCGATCTCGCTCCGCTCCACGGCTCAGCCATAGTGCTAAGGTTCTCACCATAAATTGCTTATGAAATTGAATTTCTTTTTCCGAGAACGCCCAGACTTTGTTCGGGCAACCCTTTCAGGCGAGCCACAGAATTTTGCAAGATTCGCAAATGCGACATTATTCGCATAAGCTGAAGGTGGACCACACTTTGCTCCCGGAGGGCCAGCAATGTTGAAGTGACCTCTTGTTTGAGATCCGCGGAGAATTCCTCCAACCGCGCCTCGCTCAACCTTTCAACATGTTCTCCAACCTGATCGACATAGTGATCGAGATCCGGAAATTTATTCAGAGGAGCACCCGTCTGAAGAACTTGGGCAAGATTCTTCAACTGCCGGGATACGGCCTCGGCGAACTCGCGAACTTCCTTCGAAGTACCGTGGCCAGGGAACTCGCGAAAATGTTCGTCAAGCGCTCCAACCGCCAGGAAAAAATGTCGTGCATAATTGACCGCACTCAGGGTGGGTTCGGTTTCGCCGCGGACGTGGACCGGCTCGCTTAAAAGGCGTTGGGAAGCAGCCGTGGCATTCGCAATTTCCAGCGCAGCCTGGCGTTTCGCTCGTTCAATTTCGCGGAGGGCAATGCTTTTTCCAAAGTATGCGCCGGTGATCCGATCGAAATATTCATCCAGCGCCAACAGCGTCCGGGCAAGTTGCAGCGGGAGTTGTTCCCGCTCCCAGATCGGAAAGAGAGTGTAACCTCCTATCAATGCAAGAAATCCGCCCACCAGCGTGTCCAAGATCCGGAACCCACTGACCGACCAGTCGCCCGGATTGACAAGATCGAGCAGGACCATGAACAACGGCGTGAGGACCAGAGTAAAGAATCCATACCCGAAGGCCCGGATGGAGAAAGAAGTGAATGCCAACAGAGCAACGCAAAAAAAAAGCATCGTCTCGTCGCGGATGAAAATGCTGATCAACATAGCGAGCACGCCTCCGACAATTGTGCCGACAATGCGTTGAATCACCCTTTCAATTGTTCCCCCGAAGTTCGGTTTTAAGACCACCATGACCGTAACGACGACCCAGTAGCCGCGCGGCAAATGCAGAAACTCCGCCAAGGCAGTGGCAATCGCCGCGGCAGCCCCCAGGCGCACGGCATGGCGAAAAGTGACCGATCGAAATGTGAGATTACTTTGGAGGATCGCCGAATACCGAATGGATCGGCGCTCCCTTTGCGGCCCACTTATAGCCTGGGGAGAATCCACTAAACGGCCGGTCCTGAGGTTTGCCACGATCTCAGCGTTTGTTCTCAACAGCTCCAATACGGACTTGAAGCTACGGGAAAGCTTGCCGAGCCGCACCAGAATGGAAAAATCGTGAACCTTGGTGAAGGTCGCTGAGCGCAATCTTTCAACAGCTTCCCTTAGCGAGCTATCTGCTCGTTCAAGATCTCCGAGCTCGATATTCCCGCCCCTTTGCAGGATAGCTGTCGCAATCGTCTGAGTGACTCGGACCAGTTCAATTTTCTCCTGATTAATCTCTTTGCTTACCTCGGCAAATCGAGGGTGCGTGCTGACAGGGAGCATCTGTTCATGAAGGGCCACAGCTCCGCTCGAAAGCTGCGCAGCATTTTCGATGAGCGCAAGCAGCTGACTACTCCGGGCACTTAGTCCGGCCCGCTCGACGCGAACGGCGGTCCAAATTTTTCTGGCATTTTCAACTGAAACCATCTGAGCCTCAAAGCGATTCGGGAAAGGATCATTTTTTGGAGGTTCATCGATTGGATCCGACGGTTGAACTGAGCAGGCCGCGACAAGAAGGTCTGCGAGGCTTTCATAGCATCTCCCGACAGCCTCGATCACAGGAGTAAAAGCGTGTAAAGGCCACAGCGCTAACGACAGACAAACAGCCCAAAGGCCACCGGAAAGGCAGAGAAAAGATCGAAATGCTAGATCATTCGCGTGCGGCAAGGCCGCTGTAATGACAAACATGAGCGAAGTTGAGAAACCGACTGTCGCGGCCGAGTTTCCAAAAATACCGAGAAACGCCGCGGCGGCCACCCAAAAGAAGGTTCCGACGATTCGCGAGAGTGGCGAAATATTCAAGATGGAGGCACCAAGCACCGCGAAGACCACGCCGGCGGTTGCACTGAGAGTCGCCATAGCCTTTTGCCGATAGGCCCCGCCGGTATCCGCTATCAGCACGGTCCAGGCCCCGAATGTCACGATTACGGCAGCGGCTAGCTGGTGGAGGGCGAGTCCCAAGCCAATCGGCACCGAGATGGCCAGCGCTGCGCGCAGTCCCTGGGGCAACTGCAAGCGATGGGATTCAAATCGGAAAAACCGTTGCCAAAATTTCAGATTCGCCTGGATGGGAGCGGTCCTTGGCGCGGTCATAGACTCGTGGACTGCCTGGGGTTCAACGGGCGGACTTTAGTCCCGGTCAACGTGCTGCGTCAACGCGCCGATTCGACACCACCCAAGATTCAACCGGTTCTACGGCTTGACCGAAATCGGCGAATGTCGGAAACTTGAAGATGAGATGCGCACTGTTGTCATTGGCGGAACCGGACACATCGGCACTTTTCTCATCCCACGATTAGTTGCGAGCGGGGAAGAGGTTTTTAACGTCAGCCGGAGTAAACGGGCACCCTACAGGAATCACGGCGCGTGGAAATCGGTCACCAACATCGACCTGGACCGTTCAGCCGAAGAACAGTCCGGCAGATTTGGAAAGCAGATCCGTGATCTTCGTCCAGATGTCGTGGTAGATCTCATCTGCTTTACCATCGAGAGCGCGCGCCACCTGGTTGAAACACTTCGCGGCGAGGTTCAACATTTTCTTCATTGTGGCACCATCTGGGTACACGGGCCCGCCGTCCAGGTTCCGACCACCGAGGAGGCGCCGCGCCGACCCTTTGGCGAGTATGGCATTCAAAAAGCCGCGATCGAAGCATACCTGTTGCGGGAAGCGCGTTTGATGGGATTTCCTGCCACAATTTTGCATCCGGGGCATATCGTTGGGCCTGGATGGGAGCCGTTGAACCCGGCCGGTCACTTTAATTCCAAGGTCTTTGAAAACTTGGCGTCCGGCGAAGAATTGAGCCTTCCAAATCTCGGGCTGGAAACGGTTCATCACGTTCATGCGGACGATGTCGCCCAGGCGTTCGCAAAGGCTATGATTCATCGAGGGGCTGCCATCGGAGAGAATTTCCACGTGGTCTCTTCGGCCGCGTTGACGTTGCGTGGATATGCCGAAGCGGTCTCGGGCTGGTTCGGGCATAAGCCCAAGTTGCGATTCTTATCGTGGGATGATTGGCAAGCGAGTGTCCCGAAAGAGGATGCCGCCGCCACTTGGGATCACATTGCCCATTCCCCCAATTGCAGTATCGCTAAGGCTCAGCACCTTCTTGACTACCGCCCGAGATACAGCTCCTTGGAAGCCGTGTTCGAATCCTTGGGCTGGTTGATCGAGCAAGGTATTATCAAAGTTTGAAATTCGTGCTCGTCGTTACGGTGCTCGATTTCTTTTAAGAGGCGGAAGACCGCCTTCGGGTTGATTGCTTGGTTCGTGCCGTTTCGATCGCCATGTGCCTCTGACCGGCAACGGTCACGGATCGAGCACGACGACTATAAGCACGATAAAGCGTCTATTGTGGAGAAACCGCTAGCTAGGCTAGGTCAGATAGAGCGGGATGCTACGCTCGGTCATATCTGCAGGACGGGCGCATAATGGGCCTTGATGATACCGCATGACTCCAAGATTATTTTCCAAGACCAGTTCTGTATAACTCACCGTGGCTGCAATTTTGCCATGCATGCAAATACTGAAAACGCCTCGGGTCGGCAGATGCGATTGGTGGAGCGCTCGCAGCCACGGAAGAGATCCGGCATCGGATTTCTCCCATTCAAGCTTGCAGATTTCCGATCGCTTCAGCTGGACGGAAGATTCATCGAAACCGGACGAAAACCAGTGCTGAGCGACCCATGGGTGCTTCATGATCCGAAGTTGGTCCTGATCCCAACGGAATTCGGCTATTGAACGGTCTCGCAATGCGATCGCCACCAGCCGAAACGGTAGCATCTGAGGAAGTGGCAGTCCTTCCAGAGCGATATGGGATTGATCAATGTTATCTACCTCCAAAAGCGCTTTGACGACCGTGCCGCGGCTGACGACCCGGTTTTCCGCCCGCGTGGGAACCCCATGCCAATTGATTAGCGCCAGCGAAAGGCCGAGATCATTGAAGCCGATCCATGTCCCTCCACCAGGCTCGCTAGGATAGAGTAAACTACGAACTCCACGGTGGTGCCTCTCGGGCGGCAGCGCCACCGCCCGGCGCAGCGACTCATCACGATTCATCGAAAGATATAAACCTGGTGAGTTAGGAACAAATGAGAGGGTGCACATAGAGGAAGTTGGCAGGGGGCAGTGGGTAGTTGTCAGTGGCAGTGGCCGGTGCGGATTGCAATCGCGTCAGCATAAAGGAAAACTGGGAGCTATGCTTCCATTGAGCCCTTATAACTGCCCACTACGAACTGACCACTGAAACTGACCACTGCCAACCTCCAGCTACCACCCGACCGGCGGCGGGTTGCGCTCCGTAAAGTTCCGCTGGTGCCAATAGGGGTAGACCGGCGTTGTACCACTTGAAGCGTCCAGTTTGGCGATCTGGGATGCGGCAAGATTCCAGCCCACAGCCCCCAAGTTTTGGCGCAATTGCTCTGCGTTGCGCGCGCCGATGATGACGGTAGCGACGGTCGGCCGTTGAAGCAGCCAGTTGATCGCGATTTGCACGGTTTTGCCCGTTTCTCTTGCCACTTCGTCGAGGGCGTCCACCACCCGGTAGACATATTCGTCGGTCATTGGCGGGCCAGCCTCGATAATGGCCTGGCTTTGCAGCCGGCTGATCTCCGGCAGAGGCTGCCCTCGACGAATTTTTCCGGTGAGCCGTCCCCATCCAAGCGGCTCCAGACGACGGTGCCGACCCTTTGATCCAAACGCCAAAGGCATCAACTCCCATTCATAGTCGCGCCCGACCAGTGAATAATAAGCCTGATGCGCCACGTAGCCGGCAAGCCCATATTTTTCTGACATCGCGAGCGACTTCATCAGATGCCAACCAGAATAATTTGAGCAGCCGATATAGCGGACCTTGCCACTGCGGACCATGTCGTCCAGAGCGCTGAGCGTTTCTTCGACCGGGCTTACCGCGTCGAACCCGTGCATTTGACAGGCAAAGTTCCGGCACTTTGAATCCCGAGCCGCCTAATTGTCTAAATTCCATTAGCAATTCTCCGTCGTATTGCCAGGATAGCAGCACAGAACTGTTTGAAAAAGTGAATGTCAGGATCTGCACGATGTGATCAAGGCACCAATGCTCCGAATCAACCACTAATGAATTCTCTTATTGAGTGGTTGGTCCGCGACCTTTCTCAGATCCTGGACATCAGTCCGGAAGCGATCGCCACGGATGAACCACTGAGCCACTTCGGACTCGATTCATCTAAAGCGGTCGGTTTGATGTATCGGCTCAGCGCGTTTCTAGAACGGAAGCTTCCCGTCACGCTCATCTGGCAGTATCCGACCATTGAATCTCTGGCTGTTCACCTCGCCCAAGGCACTGAGTCAGCGCCGGGAGGGTCTTTTCCGCGCTCGCTTACGGCAGCGATCCCGGATGAGCCAATCGCGGTGATTGGCATGGCTTGTCGCTTTCCCGGGGCACCTCATCCGGAAGCCTTCTGGGACTTGTTGCGGTCAGGGCACTCTGCTTTCCGTGAAATCGGATCTGACCGCTGGGACATCAACGCGTGGTACGATCCGGATGTCAGCAAAGCGGGCAAGATGAACGCGCGGATGGCCGCCCTGTTAGAACGCATTGATGAGTTTGATCCGGGCTTTTTCGGAATTTCGGCGCGCGAAGCCATTCAAATGGATCCCCAGCAGCGGCTGGCACTCGAATTGACTTGGGAAGCCCTTGAGGATGCCGGCCTTAAACCGGATGCTCTGCGGGGTAGCCGCACGGGCCTGTTCGTGGGGGTAGTCTGGCACGATTACGAAATGATTGCCCGCAAATTGGGCGCTGAGATCACCGTACATTCCGGCACCGGCCAGGCGCTCAGTATCGTAGCCAACAGAATTTCATATGCCCTGGGCTTGCAGGGGCCGAGCATCGCTCTGGACACCGCGTGTTCTTCATCGCTGGTCAGCGTGCATCTGGCCTGTCGCAGTCTGCAATCCGGCGATGCCAGTCTCGCTCTGGCCGGTGGCGTGAATATGATCATCGCCGCGGAAACCATGGTCGCACTCTCAAAGTTCGGCGGTCTCTCGCCCACAAGTCAATTGAGCGCGTTCGATGCGCGCGCAAATGGTTTTGTGCGCGGTGAAGGCGGCGGCTTCGTGGTTCTCAAACCGCTGAACCGTGCCTTGGCCGACGGGGATTCGATTTACGCTCTAATTCGTGGAACCGCGGTCAACAATGACGGAGCCAGTAACGGCCTCACCGCACCCAATCCTCAGGCCCAGGAAACCGTGCTCGGAGAAGCCTGCGCCCGCGCAGGTATTCCCACCGCGAAGGTCCATTACGTCGAGACTCATGGCACAGGTGCGCCGCTGGGCGATCCCATCGAAGCTTACGCTTTGGGAAGGGTCTTTGGCGAAGAGCGCGCAAGTGATCAACCGCTGCTCATCGGTTCGGTGAAAACCAATATCGGCCACCTTGAAGGAGCGGCAGGCATCGCGGGACTGATCAAGTTGCTACTTTCCGTTCACCATCGCCAGATCCCACCCAGCTTGAATTTCGTCACGCCGAATCCGCAAATTGATTTCGCGGCCTCCAAACTCCGAGTGGTCACCAAGCTTGAACCTTGGCCCGAACCAGGGAAGCCGGCGACGGGAGGGGTGAGTGCGTTCGGGTGGGGAGGTACTAACTGCCATGTGATTGTTGAGGAATCCGACCGCCGCATGGCGTATTTACTGCCGTTGAGTGCGCCCGACCCGCCCCTTTTGAGGGAGACCGCCGAGAAACTCCATACTTATCTCAGTTCCAGTTCCTCAGACCTCACGTTACCGGATCTCTGCGCCGTTGCCGCCACCCGTCTTACCGGTCAATCGGAAAGACTTGCCATCACGGCACGGTCGGTGAGTGAACTCAGTGCTCAGCTCGAAGGGTTCCTCCAGGGTCAAAAACGCGCCGGCGTTGCTGTGGGCCACGCGAAAGCAACTCGACCGAAGTTGGCGTTCGTCTTTGCGCCGCAAGGCTCCCAATGGCTCGGGATGGGCAGGAATCTCATGGCCACGGAGCCCGTCTTCCGAGCAAAATTAGCCGAGTGCGATCGGGCAATCATAAAAAACGTGGGATGGTCTCTCTTCGATGAGCTGCTGGCAGCGCCAAGAGACTCCCGGCTGAACCGCGCCGAGTTTGTCCAACCTACACTCTGTGCGATGCAGATCGGGCTTGCTGAACTTTGGAATTCCTGGGAAATCCGCCCGGATTTCATTGCCACGCACAGTCTTGGTGAATGGGCTGCGGCTTGCGTCGCAGGCATCTTGAATCTCGAGGAAACAATGAGAGTGGTCCTGGAGTCCAGTCGAGCTCAGGCACAAACCGGCTCAGGGGGCGGCATGGCGGTCGTCGAACTCGCGGAGGCAGAGGTCAAAGAGAGAATCGAACCCTGGTCCGGCGAAGTTTTTGTCGCCGGTTGCAATAGCCCGACGTCGACCATTCTTTCGGGAGAAGCTGCCCGCCTCAGTGATATCCTCACGATTTGGAAAGAAGAGGGCCTGATCTGTTCACTCATCGATGTCGACGTTGCCGCGCACAGTCCGCGCATGGATTCAGCGGTGGAAAACCTGGAAGCCTCGTTAGACGGCATATCTCCGGTCCGTGCTGCTGTCCCATTCGTGTCCTCCGTCATCGGCGACTATCTTGAAGGAGCGGAGATGGGGCCGAAACACTGGGCGCAACTCGTGCGACAACCGGTGCTTTTCACCCAAGTGGTTGAGCGACTAGCGCGCGACGGGTGCACGCTCTTTCTTGAAATAAGCCCCCATCCGCTGTTGCGCGGCGCGGTCCAGCAAACCCTCCATGCTGCCGGCATCGATGGTTTGGCCCTCAGTTCGTGCCGACGAGGGGACCAGGAACGCGGATCGCTATTGCACTCCCTCGGTACGCTTTACGCATTCGGTTGGCCTGTTAACTGGGCGGCGGTGACAAGAGACGGTCATGACAATCTATCAATTCCGATCGCCGAGGCGGCGCAGCCAGCGACATTGCCGGTCGCTGCGGAAGAAACAGCTCTACTACTTCCTCTCTCAGCCGGGACGGCCGAAGCGCTCCGAGATCGCGCGCGATCCTTTGCCCATTTCATCCGAACGAAGCACGCCGTGAACGCGAGCAACATCGCCTATGTGGCAGCCACACGTCGGCAACACTTTGAACACCGTCTGGTCGTGGTCGGAACGCGCCGCGAAGATTTCTTCTCTGCTCTGGACGCTTTCGCCAAAAACCAGGATCCGGCTGATCTGTTGGCCGGCTGCGTCCGCTCCGCTGACAGACCGAAAGTGGCTTTCGTCTGTTCGGGGCAAGGCACGCAATGGTGGGGGATGGGTCGCGAACTTCTGACATCCAGTCCGGTTTTTCGACGGGAGATTGCACGATGCGCCGATGCGATAAAGCGGCATGCCTCCTGGGACTTGATGGATGTCATGACCAGCGATGAGGCCAATTCGAGGCTTTGCGAGACGGAAATTGCCCAACCCGCCTTGTTTTCCTTGCAACTGGCCCTGGCAGCCCTCTGGCGGTCCTGGGGCATCGAACCTCAGGCACTAGTCGGACATAGCGCGGGCGAGGTCGCAGCGGCACATCTGGGCGGCCGGTTATCTTTTGATGACGCGATAAAAGTGATCTGCCATCGCGGCCGATTAATGCAGATGGAACCGCTGGGGGTTGAAATGGCGAAGGAACTGTCTGGCTTAGCTCCGCAAACTGCTTCGATCCCGATCTATTCGACCGTTACCGGCGAGGAGGCTAAAAAAGAGGATTTTGACACCGTCTACTGGGAACGAAACATTCGCGAACCGGTCCGGTTCGCGGCCGCCGTGCGGGCTATGCTCGATGCCGGTTTCCACACTTTTGTGGAGTTAAGTCCCCATCCTGTTTGGTCGAGTATGGTACTTCAGTGTGCTGCGACGTTGTCGCGAAAAGCGCAAGTCCTGCCATCACTCCGACAAGGAAACTCGGACCGGTCCCGAATGCTTAAAACTCTGGCCGCTCTTTTTGTAGCGGGAGCGGAGATCGACTGGCAGAGAGTTTTTGCGGAAGGTGGCCGCATCGTTCCGCTGCCGCTTTATCCTTGGCAAAGAAAACGATACTGGCTGGCTTAAAAATTCAGTCAAGGCGTCTGCGGTCGGATAGCAAGCCCTGCCCGACGGTATCAGCAAGCGCATTCCGGAGCTCCACGGCCATCAGCGAGTCCGGTCCATGCTCGTTCGGCGAATCGCCCTGCGCGTCAGGCAAACTCAATGACGGCAAGGGCGTTGGATTTCAGCGAAATCGACAGTGGCCCATCTCCGAGTTTTGCGATTTGTGGCGGTGGCAACTCGGCAGCTTTGCGAAGGGCAACTTGCTGCTCAATGCTGGGGAAATCAGGACCGCCCATCTCTTTCCACAATTTGAACGGCGATCCGTGATCATCATCTACCAGGAAGATCTTGGCCCGGCTTGGTTTTTTTTCACATCCGCGGAGTTGAACTATTACTTCTCTCGATTCGCCGCGCTCCCGCGGGGGGGTGTAGTTCCAAACGGCCAGCACCAAAACATTGTCGCTGGATCGCCTGGTTAGCAACGCCGACTCACTATCAAGTGCCAATTGTTGATCGCCGAGGTAGTGCAAGATCTTGAATGCGTTGAAGGAGGCTTTGGGAATCCCACCGGTTGCTATGAGGCCAAAGCCGCTCGTGAACACACTTTTAAACACGCCTGCTTCTTCAAAGAAAGCGTCTGTAAACGTCCAGTAAGACATCTCTGTGGCCAGACCGCCGGCGCATAACCGAATATTATTCGCCAGCCACGCGCCTACATAAGGCAAGTCCAATAGCCCGTCGAACCCGGCATTGTATTCGGTCCAGATAATCGGCAACTGAGGCCGGGCGGAAGCCTGGACTTGCCGGTGAACTTTGCGCACTGCCAGTGCCACCATGTCTGATTGCGGAATATCCTCCTTTTTTCCGAAAACATTCAGCGCAGTGTCGTTCGGATAAATATGCGTAGAGACAAAATCGACAGGCACCTTTTTCTCCACGCAATGGGCAATAAAGCGATCGATCCAGGCAGCCTGCGCGGTAGCCGGCCCCCCGACGCGCAGACGAGGATTGACATCCTTGAGCGCCGACGCGGTAATATCATAAAGGTCGTAATACGTTTCTTCCTTGGGTTCTTCGATCCAGAAATCGATATTTGGTTCGTTCCAGACTTCGAAGTACCAGTCTGCCACCTGTTCGATTCCGTATCTCTCGACCAGGTGACGGGCGAAACCAAAGATCAGCTGATACCATTGCCGTGGGTCTCGCGGGGGCGCCACATTGGGGTGATACCAGAACGAATGTGGACTGGGTCTCTCCGCCAACTCTTCCGGCATGAAACCTAGTTCGATAAATGGAGCGACTCCAATCTCCAGCAAGCCATCATAAATCAGATTGATGCGAGTAAAATTCAGCAGCAGATTGCCCGCACTGTCCTGGCCTCCATAGATTCCCGCCTGGTGCTCAAAAATCCCATGAAATCGAACGTACTTGACGTCCACGATTTCTCGCAAGGCCCGCAGGTCCTTCCGCCAATCTTCACAGAGAGTTGTTGAGGCATGGCAGGAGCCAAACATATGCTCCCAGTTGTGGGGAAAAGGTGCCGCAGCATTTTGGGCATCGATAACGATTTGTTCTTCCATATAGCTCAATACGATTCCTCTTTCTCGATCAACGAACCTCGATACGCTTCGTCCTGCGCCGCAATAACCTCGATTTTACACCCGGCGAACAAATATTGTCGCTGCTTACTTTGAGGGATCGGAGGGCACTCCGGCGGAACGTGGAGGCGTTGGTAGGCGAAGCGACTCGCTTTGCCTCTTTGGCCGAGGCGAACCGCGGCCGTTTACCGTTCAGCGTTCAGCGTTCGGCGTTCGGCGTTCGGCGTTCGGCGTTCAGCGTTCGGCGTTCGGCGTTCGGCGTTCGGCGTTCAGCGTTCGGCGTTCAGCGTTCAGCGTTCGGCGTTCGGCGTTCGGCGGCAAAGCGGGACGCTTCGCATACCACGCCGCCACGCTCCTCTCGATCGACTCGAAATCCTTGTCAGAGCAGAAGCAAAATGCCATTTCTAGAATCCGTCCTCATTCGCCGTTGATCTTGCTTGCTCGACCTATGGCCACGCCAGTTTCTCCGCAGATCCAGTTGGAAAAAACCTATAACGCTGCCGCCGATCATTACGACCATCCGCCGCTATCGTTTTGGGATCGATTTGGCCGCCGCACCATCGAACGATTACCGATCACTCCAGGGATGAATGTGCTTGATGTCTGTTGCGGAATCGGCGGTTCCGCATTGCCAGCGGCGCAACGGGTTGGGTCAAACGGTCATGTGGTGGCCGTCGACCTCGCGCAAAATCTCTTGCACAAAGGAATCCAACGGGCTTCGGAGCGTGGCTTGACAAACATCGAATTCCGCCGCGCTGATCTAGAGCATCTTCCTTTCGGGGATCAATCCTTCCATGCCGTAGTCTGCGTCTTCGGCATCTTCTTTGTGCCGGATCTGCACGAGGCGGTTCGAGGCCTCTGGCGTCTTGTTTGCCCAGGCGGTCTTCTTGCCATCACAATCTGGGGCGCGAAGATGTTTGATCCGGCCGATGGCACCTTTTGGGAAGCAGTCCGCCAGAAGGACCCTGAATTGTTGAAATCGATCAAACCTTGGAATAAAATCGTCGAACCGGATCCGCTCCGTGCGCTTCTCATCGAATGCGAGATACCCGATCCCGAAGTGGTCGCAGAACCGGGAACACATCCCCTTCGTAGTCCGGAGGATTGGTGGACAATCATTTTGGGTTCCGGATATAGGTCGACCGTTGATGCCCTTACCCCTCCAACTCGGGAGCTAGTCAGGATCGCGACGATCGACGCTGTTAGAAAGCAGCATATCCGAGAAATTCGTGCCGACGTTATCTACGCTATCGCGCAGCGGACTTCACTAAAGGACGCGAAGACGATCGACAAAGGTCGCAAAGTTCACCAAGACTAAATCCCTTATACTTTGTCTACTGGTCCAGGTCGGGTTTATGGGAACAGTTCAAAGAGTTGTCCAGTTAGCCTGACAATCTGACAAGCCGGTTTGCAGATGAGCAAACCCGTGACTAATCCTGAGTCTGCTTGTTGCTATACCATCTGGCATCTGAAAAACATCAAGGAGCCTTTTCCTGGCGGTCGCCAGATCTACTATTAATACACTAAATGAGTACATGCTATTTTAGGCTTTCCATTATTAAGTCTGCATTTTTCATGTTAGGACAATCCTCAATCTCCTAGCTTCCTAACAGATCAGGATCAAATTCGGGACTTCGCGGTGGTTGGTAATTGCTGTCATCATTTGCATTCGTAGCTCGCTGGTTACTGGCAACTGGACTTATCAGTAATGGGTTAAATCTTACCCCTGTGGAAGAACAACCTGTCGCCAGGACTGCCGCGACCCCAAACCGTACTGCTATTAATGCTATTCGTTCGATCTGCTTTATTTTCATTTAATGACCTCGCAAATTAACTACCGTTTTTCATCAGTGCTTATTCCCGGACCGCGAGCTAGAAGCGAATGTTTCGTTTGCTGCGGAAGCTTCCGAAACATGTTAACGCTACGGGAAGGACGGTAAGAACATGCGAACGGAATGAGCGCCGCCTCTCGCGCCGTTGTCGTATCTGTCATGCTCGCCAGGTACATAAAATACATTTTTTGTTCTGCGCTCTTTCAGCATTTGGGCGAGCAGATCGCACGGTGCCGGATCAGAAAGATGGGCCAAATGACGCCGGTGCCGGCCCACGCCAAACATTTGAGAAATCCGCGACGGTCGATGCCGTCGTCGTTCGTGTTTGCTTCGCTAAAGTCTGACAAATTGATTGGTATTCTGTTTGACGGGATTGGGTGCCTCAGCGCACCCTCATCAGGTACCTACCGATTGGGTTCAGCAATTATTCCTCTGCCGGAAAGCAAATTAAGGGCATAAACGCCATCGAACGGCGGTATGTTCTATTGTAAGATATCAGCCGGCCATGAACGACGAGCAAATTCACGCCCGTTTTGAAAGTCTGCTGCTTCCGCTGATGAAGGATGCTTACAACCTGGCTCGTTGGCTCATGAAAAACCAAGAAGACGCTGAAGATATGGTGCAGGAATCCTATCTGAGGGCGTTTCGTTTTTTCGCGAGCTTCCACGAGGGTACAAGCTGTCGCACCTGGTTTCTTCGAATCGTGCGGAATACCTGCTACACCGCGTTGGGAGCCAGGCAACAAAAGCAAGTGCCGTTGGACTCGGAGGCCGATGAGATCGCAGACACCGCACCCCTTCCTCCGGTTAGCCTTTCTAAAAAGGCGACTGCAGAAGCGGTTCGCGAAGCGATCGCAGCGTTGTCGGTGGATTTTCGCGAAGTCGTGGTTCTCCGGGAATTGGAGGGTTTATCCTACAAGGAAGTCTCTCAGGTGACCGGAGTGCCAATTGGTACGGTGATGTCGCGCCTTGCGCGCGGTCGGCACCAGCTTTACCTCATGTTAGCGGATCGAAAGCAGCACGACCAATTATGAACTGCCAGGAATGCCCCGATTACATCGATGCTTATATCGATAATGAGCTGGACATTGCTACGGCGATCCTGGTGAAGCAACACTTGCGTGACTGCATCCCTTGTCAGCAACTTCTCGAAGCCAGGAAGATGGTGGGAGCGTTGCTCGATGATCCGCATGTTCAATTTGAAGTTCCAGATTCCCTTCTGGGGAAGATTCATTCTGTTCTTCCACCTAGTAGACCCGTGGTCCAACAACGTTCTGGCAGAAGGGTGGTCATTCCCTGGTTCTCCGTTCCCTTAGCGATGGCGGCAACAATCGCCATGATGCTTGGCTTGGTTTTCCTGTATCAAAGGTCGACCTTTAATCGCTCCCGCAGCGACACGCTCGCCCAGGACGTAATCTCCAGCCACGTTCGCTCCTTGCTTGCCACTCATCTTCTGGATGTCCCCTCAACCGATCAGCATACGGTCAAACCCTGGTTCGACGGAAAGCTTAAATTCTCGCCACCCGTTCACGATTTTGCCGAGCACGGCTTCCGTTTGACCGGAGGGCGTCTGGATTATTTCAACGGTCGGGAGGTGGCGGCACTCGTCTACCAACGCAACAAACATGTAATTAACTTGTTTATCTGGCCCTCAGAACCTGGTCGGAACACCGCCGCGGAAAGTTTCACCAAAGATGGCTACAATGTTTCGCATTGGGAACGTGATGGCTTCGCATTCTGGGCGGTCTCCGACGTTAATGCGGAAGATCTGAGAGCTTTTACCGGTCTGGAAATGAAGGAGTCTTGAAGTGGTGGTGCATCATCGCAGCGGGCCGGGGAGCGCTTTCGTCGTGACTTTCACATTGCGCTCGGCGAGGGCCTGAGCGGTCATAGGCGAGACGACGCCGGTGAGGATGACAGTGTAGCCGGAAGCCGCAGGATTAAATTTCCAGTCCTTGAGCGCGGCGATGAACCGCTCAGTCATCGGTGTCCAGGCGGCGTAATCCCACTGGATTGGGACAACCACCGTCCCATCGTTAGTTTGGCAAATGGTCAGGCCGTTGAGGTGGGTGATGCGAGTGACCGGTGAGCTGTTGTTCAGATTGGCCATCAATTGGACGCTCTGCTGGAAGGCGATGGCATCGTGTTCGTCCTGGCTCGTCGCGGCCTGCCGAATGAATTCCGCTTGACCGGGAATGTTGCCGAGTTGCGCAAGGGCGCCGACGAGGATCGTCTGGGTAGTCGGCGAAATGGCGTTGTTGTTCAGAAAGGCGTCGGCATCGTCGCGGGCGACTCCCATATTATTCATAAGCAAGCCAAGATTCATCAAGCGCAGCTCCGTCGGGCTCTTGTCGCGCAACGCATCGGCCAGCGAGTTGGTCCAGTTGGCGCCAGAAAGCGCCACGCCGCCAACCGCATCCATTCCGAGGTCCACCGTGAATTTTCCCAAGAACGCCGGCCAAGCGATCTTGTTTAACTCTTTCTGAAAGACTTCGTTTGTGGTGTAAGGATCGACTCCCAGCTTAATGGCGAGATCACGCTTGGTTTTGGAGAACCCAGTCATGTTTTCCACGGCGTTGCCTTCTGCTGCGGTGTTTTGCTGGCCTTCGGTAACTTCCTTCACGTCCTCACCCGCTCGATTGATGAAGCCCCAAATGCCTCTCGGAACGCTAGAGATCGTGGATACGGGATTGGTGACCAAATCCTGGGCAACGTGGAGCGGGACTTCCGCTGCCTGGGCCGCGGCTTGCGTGAACTCTTTAGTCTGCGACATCGCCTGCAACTTGGCCATCGCGTTGATTTCCGCAACGCGACGCACCAGCATCTGGTTGCCGTCGGCTTCAAAAACCCCGTAATCGGAGTCGATGGTGTAGCGGTTCGATCCGGAATAAGTCGGGACAGGATTCCGCACGGTAAAGTTCGGCCCTTGGAAATACTGGGGCTGCAGAATCACCTTGGCCTCTAGCGTCGGCAAGGGCTCGTACACGGCGGCAGGAGCCGCAGTGGGAGCCGGCATAGGCGTTGGGGACTCACCCCGGGCGTGTAGCAGAACCGTGGTGGCGAAGGTGGCGGCAGTTAGTTGGAGGACAGAGATTGATTTCATGGGTCAGAGATCGATTTCGTTGACGAAGCGGACCAAATTCAAGGTCCTGGTTACGGCAAATCGAAAGAAATCCAAGTAGCAGTCAATTGTCACTAGGATGCCGTGGTTGTCGGTTCCAAGTTCGCCGGGGCTGTTGTTTCGGCCAATTCTGTCGCCGATTTTGGATCGGCGACGGCACCGATCAAAGCGCCTTTCTTGAATTGATTGAGATAATCGAAAATATGCTCTTGGACCTGTGACTTGAGCTGGAAAGCGATCTCAGGGTTAGCGGCGCCCAAAGTGATTCGAACAACCATTGATGTCTCCCCCAGTTCGCTGATCATCACTTCCCATTTGCCGCCGTTCCATAGTGGATTGGCGCGCAGAATTGTCTCTACTTGTTTGCGGATCGCGGGGAGCGAGGCATCCAAAGAGAGGACCAAGGAAAAGGAGGTGAGCGATTCGGCCGAGGTTCGCGTCCAGTTAGTAAAGGGTCTTTCGAGGAAATAGGTCACCGGGAGGATCAAACGGCGAAGATCGCGTAACCTTACCGAAACGAAGCTGAAGGTAATTTCCTCAATTGTCCCGACAACATTCTCGACCTCGACCACGTCGCCGAGAGCGATCGGTTGAGTGATGGCAAGCTGGAGACCAGCGAAAACGTTCTGCAGGGTTCGCTGCGCCGCCACCCCCGCCACCAATCCGAGGATTCCGGCGGAAGTCAGGAGGCTGGCACCAAACGCGCGTACTTGATCAAAAACCATCAAGGCCGCGCCCAGGGTCGCCAGAACGACCAGCACATTGAGCATCCGATGCATGACCGAATATTGTGTTTCCGCAGCACGAATCTGGCGTTCTTCACCGCCCGATTTTCGCTTTGCCCGATGAGCTATCTTTGCTTCGACCAATCGAAGCGTTCTCAGCGTGTCGATCCCGACGGTAATAATAACCAGAACCAGGGTAAGGCGTTCAAAGAGCCCCAGGATATGATCGGGAAGTCCGAGCATCGGCAGGACCAGAAAAGCGAAAATGAGCGGCAAAAGAGCCTGCAAAGCTTGTGCGCCAGTCAATATCAGGATCGCGTGAGAATGCTCAAGATCTTTCAGGGCAGCCTCTCGTAGTCGGCGGCTGCGAAGCCTTTGGAGAGTGACAATAAGGTTGATTGAAACACCTATCGCCAGAGCAACAGGTAATTTCCATTCCCAACCCGGTTTGCTGAACCAGGTTGAGATCTTCGACCGAAGTCCGAAGTCATAGATAAAAATAAAATAAGATCCTATGATCGCCGTGAGAAAAATCAGTCGGGGAATGACCAATTGAACGATCAAACGCAGGACGATCCAACCGCGAGGCGGCGCTTCGTATTGGCTCTGGAGCGCCAGTTCAGTTGGGCAATGGATATTGGACCGAATGAACCTGCCAGCGGTGTAACGGCGCAAGAGCTGGAAACCGAAAAGCGCCAACAAAAGAAGTAATAGATGACTGATCGCAACGATTACAATTTGCCACATGGATAAGGTCCCCCAGCGAATTACGGCGATTTAGACATCGAAAGCAAGATCGGGAGATGGCGTTCGGCGGCCCCGCGTTCAGCGTTCAGCGTTCGCCGTTCGCCGTTCGCCGTTCGCCGTTCACCGTTCACCGTTCACCGTTCAGCGTTCAGCGTTCAGCGTTCAGCGTTCACCGTTCAGCGTTCACGCGTTCACCGTTCAGCGTTCAGCGTTCAGCGTTCAGCGTTCGGCGTTCACCGTTCACCGTTCACCGTTCACCGTTCACCGTTCACCGTTCGCTGTTCGCTGTTCGCTGGGCGTTCACGGTTGGGCGCAGCTGAAAATTCATTCCGCTCCTAACTGACTTCTCTGAAACAGCGAGGTTCGCCCGAGCGCAGTTGCTTCTCAAATCTTCACGTGCCTTGCCCGTGGGGTGCTTCTCTGAAACTAGAGCTTGTGCCGCCGAGCAAGAGTTTCTTCTCAAATCTTCACGCGTTCTTCCCGTGGGGTGCTCCTGTCTCCTGTCTCCTGCACCGGGGTAAGCCGGCAGCCTGTGTTCCGGTGATTCAAACTGAAACCAGGCTCGTTCAGGCTGATTTTGTTTCGACAATCGATTGACGGCTATTTATCTTGGACCTTCCTCACTCCCGAACCCAATTCCCCCGTGTGATCTCTGAGATGTTCTGTCAGTATTTTTCTGCAACCACTCTATGCGTCGGCAATTAAGAGTCGTGCTCTCTCCGTTGCTCGTGTTGACGACCCTCTTAGTCGGGCTATGCCAGGCGAGCCTGGGGCAAGGCGATGCGGATTTAGAAGCGCCGGGTTTGGCACCGCCCGCCACTGTGGTGAGCGGCGAGGCTACACTATTTCAGGGGGTTTGCATCTTCGACGGTAAGAGTGCTGCACTCTCCCCTCCCTCCAACGTGCTGGTCAGAGGAAATACCATTGAGCGCATATCTCTGAACCCGATCACCGTCGAGGCAAATACGAATGTTCACATTATTGCGGCCAACGGGCGGGTGCTGATGCCAGGCCTCATTGACGCGCATTGGCATGCGTTCATGGCGTCGACATCCCAGATGCTCCTGATGACCGCCGACCCCTCTTACCTCAGTCTGTTGGCTGCGCGCCAGGCTGAGGCGACCTTGATGAGGGGGTTCACCACGGTGCGCGACCTTGGTGGTCCCGTGTTCGGGCTTAAGCGCGCTATCGATGAAGGCGTCATGATTGGTCCGCGCATTTATCCTTCGGGCGCTTTCATTTCGCAAACCTCAGGACATGGAGACTTTCGCTTCCTCTTTGAGCTTCCCCGTACGCTGGGCGGTCCGCTGAGTCACTCCGAGATCGAGGGCGTAGCAGCCATTGCTGATAGCCCTGATGAGGTCCGGCTGCGAGCGAGAGAGCAGTTGAGACAGGGAGCGAGTCAGATCAAGCTGATGGCCGGCGGTGGCGTTGCCTCGCCCAACAATCCAATAGAATCGGTTCAATACACCGAACCAGAGATTCGCGCCGCGGTTGAGGCCGCCGATAACTGGGGCACCTATGTGACCGTACACGCCTATACGCCGCGGGCCATCCGACAAGCGGTCGCTGCCGGCGTCAAGTGCATCGAACACGGTCACTTAATCGACGAGCCCACCGCCCAGTTGTTGGCGGAGAAAGGCATCTGGTGGAGCTTACAGCCATTCCTGGATGATGAAGACATCTCTCGGACGCTGGATCCGGTATCTCGGAAGAAAGCAATGCAGGTCTTCGCCGGAACGGATAACGCCTACAAGCTAGCGAAAAAATACAGGATCAAGACGGCTTTCGGTACCGACGCTCTGTTTGATGCGAGGATTGCCGCCCGCCAGGGAGCGCAGCTCGCCAAACTGGTCCGCTGGTACACGCCCGCCGAAGCTCTCAAGATGGCCACCGCAGACAATGGCGAGTTGATGGCACTTTCCGGGTTAATCAATCCCTATCCCGGCAAACTTGGTGTCGTGGAAGAGGGCGCACTCGCAGATCTCCTGCTGGTGGATGGCAATCCGTTGGAAAATATCAAGCTCGTTGAAGACCCCGCCAAAAATTTTCTGGTCATCATGAAGGATGGAACAACCTACAAAAATACTTTGCCCAAGTGAGGAGGGTCTTCGGAATTTCAGCCCCTTGCACGAAAATCTCGCAAGCCAAAGCGCACTGGGATTGTCGCGCTATCAAGCCGATCAGGAAACGGCTGCTCAGGCCGGCTTGCTAAAGCCGATATCATCGTCGATCACCGCGTTCGGTCCGATCGGAACTCGTCCTGGGTTGGTCAAATCGAGTTTGCGGAAAACGATCTGGTCACGGGAGACCTTGCGAAGGAAATCCTCGAAAACTTGGATCGTCAGCTGCTCACCGGGACAGCGGCGGTAGCTGAAACCAAACGGGGCAAAGCCCGCATAGTCACAGACCGGCTTCGGTTTGACCGTCCACGACACCAAACACCGTGCCAAAACCACTGTTGGTTACCCCGACCTTTCGTCCATCTTTGACTTCAAGAGTGGTGATATCAAACGGACAACGGGCAAGTCCTATCTGTTTACATTTCTCCTCGTCAATCTCGGCACTCGTCGGGACACTGAGATAGCGCTCAGGATCGAATTGATCTGGATTCTTCCAATGGACAGGGCTGAAACTGGTGCTGGTGTGAGGCGTGCTGATATAGCTATCCCGCTCAAACGACAGGCCAAAGCGTTTGTGAGGTGATTCACCATAGGCTGATGTCCGGGCGTCCTTGATCGCCGAGATGCTGCCACCATTGGGCGAAATGGTGCGGAATAATTCCATCACGAACAGTTCCAGCGGAGAATACGGGTTGACCATTCGCGTTATCGAAATCGCCAGTCATCGTCTTGTGAAAGGCATCCCGAAGTTCCGTATCACCGCCGTTTTCACTCAGTCGTGACATAATACCGAAGATAGTGTTACCCCATTGACTGAACGCTACGAAATTGTGGAAACACTCGAAGACGATATCCTTCTTGCTGAAATGTTCACCGTCCCCGGCGTTTTTCAACCAGTACCAAGCCATGGTCTTTTCAGGATCGGCGGTGCGTCCGGCAGCAATGTCCTCAAGTACGTTCATCGATCCATTGCTTGAGAAAGTCGAGGAGGTTGCGCACCGTCATGTAATTCTCATAGACGATGGGTTGCAGCGGGTTGCGATAAGCCAGGACGGTATTAAACGCCTCTCCAATCTGTCGGACTTGCTTTGGGATAGCCTCACCTTTCACGCCAAGATGCAGATCCCAATAGATATCGAAATAGTAGTCAAGATAGTGACGCATGAACGGTTTACCGGCGAATTCCGGCGCCATGAACTGATCGAAGAAAGCCACCACCTTATCGCCGTACATCGGACGGTACAGATCCGGGGTGACGGCCGAGAAGTAAATTCGTTTGCGCAGGTTATGGTCGCCGCGATTCTCCAGTCCCTGCAGAAAGACTGTGACACCTTCCTCCGGAGTCGGTTTCCACTGCTTGTAGATCAGCCCCCAAAGATCGTGCGGAAGGGCGTTTTCCTTACTGAAGTTAAGATCAATCATCGGTAAAAGCGGTCTTTCACCTTCGTAGAAGCTGGTCAGGAAGAAAGGAATCACCGCATTCTCAACATAGGCGGACGTCAAAATTGGCGGGAATTGTCTCGCGAAAACGCGCCAGTGCCGCGGCGATCTCGTCCGGCAGCGGGG
The DNA here is from genome assembly GCA_963742335.1 of uncultured Verrucomicrobiae bacterium. GTDB lineage: Bacteria > Verrucomicrobiota > Verrucomicrobiia > Chthoniobacterales > JAFAMB01 > JAFAMB01. The sequence continues at coordinate 234,159 of CAVULL010000011.1, read as the reverse complement.
CTTCCCTTAGCCGTTTGCCCAAGGCCCGCCACGGCGCTGGCCGTGGATGTTCCTGCAGCCAGTCCTAACGCCGCTGCACCTTTTAAAAACGCACGTCGTTCCATATCGGTATCTCGGAGCATTACGTGTTTTGAGAGGAAAAAGTAACCGGATCACCGGCTTATGGAGCTTGTATCTGTGGTGGCGTTGTCACGCGATTCGCTTACCAGAACCGTCTGATGGTCATTCGGATAGTTTGGGCGTCCGGTTGGCGGGCAGGTTTAGCGACTACTCGTTCGTAGTTGAGAATCACATCAACTCCGGCCCAGATCTTCAGACCCACGCCGGTGCCTAGCCGGAGCGTGTCGGCGGCGTCGCGCTGTCCGACGCCATCGATACTGGTCTCACCGCCAACGTTGTAGTAAGGCATCCGCCGACAGCCACAGTCCTGGCGTGATATTGCGGCTCGCATGTCCCTCGATCAGGAACAACGGTTTTTGGGTAAGCCTGGAAGCATCGCCCACGCGGTAATCGTTATTGGTCGTGAATACCTTGGTCGAGAGATAAGTTTCGAGCCATGTCCAGCCTTGATCAGGCGTGTAGCTGTAGTTGATGGTCGGAAAGAAGGTCCAGCGGTTCGAACTGGGATTCAAAGTGCTCCTCCGCATGATAACTCCCGAGTGGTGTACCCACGAAGAAATGAAAACTCGCATAGGTCTGAGGAACAAAGAACCGAAACTGTTCCTTGGTTAACGCAGGCCCACCGAATATGTTCATCTGCCAAAGAAAGCCTATATCCGAAAGCCCTTGATTCGAGGAGCTGAAAGCATCGGAACTTGCCTCCAAGTAGCGATAGGGAACGAATCACCGAGACCCCTCCAGTTCGACCCCAGTAATTCATCGTCCGGGTGAGGACGAGCGACTGCGAGAGGACGTTGGCGCGAACACTTGACGTCACGTCCATGCCATCTTCGGGCGTCACTGAGGTGGAGTAACCGACATTGTAAAAAGTGAGCCAACTGTCGATTGGTGCGTTGAGGTAGTCACGCGCTGAACCGGCCAATCCGGTACCAGGGAAAATTGTCAGGACCGCGAGTGCGCAAAGAAGAACAGCAGCTTTGAAGCACACCCTGAACAGATTTCCCGTGATCACGCGCCACATTCCTTAAAAGCTGATTCGAACTCCACCCGCAACATTTTTAGATTTGCGCGGCGCCCCCATCGACGAACAACTCAATGCCTGAGACGAAACTGGAGTCGTCCGAGGCGAGAAAGAGAGCGACCTTGGCGATCTCGTCTGATTCGCCAATGCGACCCATCGGAATCAATGAGACGAGATGATCCTTGGTCTCTTTCGAGATCCCTTCAAAAACTGCTGTCTCGATCGGTCCGGGACTGAGTACATTCACGCGGATGTTGCGGCTCTTCAGCTCAACGGTCCAGGTCCGTGCGTACGAACGAATGGCTGCTTTGGTCGCGCTGTAGACGCTCGAGTTTTCGAAGCCTTTGATGCTGGCAATGGAACCGGTCATGATGATCGATCCTCCTTCCTTGAACAATGGCAAAGCCTTTTGCACCGTGAACAGAGTGCCTTTCGCGTTGACATCGAACATCTTATCAAAGTGCTCTTCGGTAACGGCGTCGATGGCGGCAAATTCGGCAATACCAGCACTGGCGAAGAGCACATCGAGCCGGCCTTTTTGGGTCTTGATCACTTCGTACAGCCGGTCGAGGTCAGCAAGATTACCAGCATCGCCTTGAACTCCAGTGACGTTCAGGCCGATCTCCTCCACCGCCGCGTCAAGTTGAGCCTGACGGCGTCCGCTTATAAAAACATATGCCCCTTCGGCAACGAATCGCTTGGCAGTTGCCAAGCCCATTCCTGAGGTAGCGCCCGTGATGAGTGTAACTTTTCCTTGTAACTTGGACATGGTAGTTGAGTTGCTTTTATGAGTGGCTTGGACCCGGTCAAGCGATAATAACAGATTTTCATGGTGTTCCGTAACGAACCTCTTGGGAAATGATTCGCCGATAGGCATCAGCCACTCGCGCTGCCTCCATCTCCGTTAAGGCTATTAGGGGCGGTCGCACATTCAGCCAGGCCGGATCACTCTGACGATGGGCGACCAGGGCCTTCACTGCAGGTGTCACGGGAAACGTTAGAATCTCGTTGACCAGTTCGATGATCGAGGTGTCTTCGTCGCCCCTCTCGATGAGCTTTAACAGTAGTTCAGGACAGACATTAGCGAGGCCGGAAATCGCGCCCTGAGCCCCGCGACGAAGGCCCGCCGAAAGGTGGCGTTCATCTCCGATCAAAAGGATCAGGTCCGCGTGCGCCTTAAGCAGCTGATCCGTGTAGGCCCAGTCACCCCCAGAGTCTTTGACGCCGGCCACCACGGCGGGGAAAGCCCCCTTCAACCGGCCGATCAACTGAATTGAAAGAGCGACCTGGGTCACCGAAGGGATATGATAGAGGAAGACATCACGCGCTCGTTTTCCGATTTTCTCGCACACTTGCGAGAACCAGCGGTAGAGGCCTTCGTCCGTCACGTTTTTAAAATAGAAAGGGGGCGCCAGGAGTACGCCTCGACAATCCCGATCGATCAGCATGCGCGCCTGGTCTACCGCATCGCCGACTGAGGAAGCGGCGACCCCACCTAAGACTTGTAGGCGCAAATGAATCCCGGCAGCCAACAGAGCTTCCAGGATTTGCTCACGCTCGCTCAGGCTGACGGAGGCGCCCTCGCCCGTAGTGCCAAAGACGGTGATACTGGAACACCCCGCCTCCAGGGACCGGCGGGCGTGGGCGGTTAGTCGGAAGTAATCGATGCTCAAATCCTTGTTAAAGGGCAACGCTAAGGCACAGGACAACCCGAATCGTTTTGGAAATGGCATAGGAATAGAAGTAAGTATAATCCAATCTGCCGAAGACCACTGGAACATGCTATAGACTTCTGCCGCTCTTGCCCGCACCCACGCTCAGGGATTGCCGAAGGTTTTCGACGATAACCAGATCACTGGCCGCGAAAGCCGGATCATCACCGTTCTCTGTCAGATGGTACACTGATTGATGAACAAGGTACGTTATCATAAGCCGGGAACGGCGCCGGCAACTCTAGTGGCCCCTCCCGACAAAGAAGGGCATAAGCCCGAAATATCACTGATCGAATATGACGCTCAGACGATTCTGGAAAGGAAGATTGAACGAATCGAGGAGATTTTTCCCTGCCTGGACAACGACAAGGTTAGCTGGATCAATATCGGTGGTTTGGGCGACGTTGAGATGTTAAGACAGCTCGGAACTCATTTCCGGATCCATCCGCTGGCGCTCGAGGATATGCTCAACGCTGGGCAACGACCAAAGGTCGAAGAGTATGATAACCAGCTCTTTATCGTTCTCCAGATGGTCTATGAGACGGAAGATTGCGACATTGTCTTTGAACAGGTTTGCCTGGTCTTAGGAAGACAATATGTCGTCACGGTTCAGGAAGAATCTGGACGTGATGTGTTCGACCCTGTAAGGCAGCGTCTGCGTAAGGGTACGGGAAATGCCCGGTACATGAAGTCCGATTACCTCGCGTACGCCCTCGTCGACGCGGTTGTGGATCATTACTTTCCCCTGATCGAGAGCCTTGGGGACTCGATGGAGGAATTCCAGCAAACTGTGCTTGATAACCCGACGCGTAAGCGACTAAAGGATTTGCACGAATTCCGACACGCCATCGCCGAGTTACGCAGGGCGGTTTGGCCTCAGCGCGACGTGCTTGGCCGCATGGTACGAGACGAGACGGGACTGGTGGAAGGGCGAACCAAGCTCTTCTATCGAGATTGTTACGATCACACGGTGATCATTCTCGACCTTCTCGAAACGTTCCGTGATGCCACCCGCAACCTGATGGACCTTTATCTTTCGAGCCTCACCATCCGGACCAACGAAGTCATGCGGGTATTGACCGTCATATCTTCAATTTTTATTCCTTTAACTTTTCTTGCCGGAATCTGGGGAATGAACTTTGACCATTCGGCAAGCCCTTTCAACATGCCTGAGCTGGGATGGCGTTATGGATACCTCTGTTCTCTTGCCCTGATGCTCACGGTAGCGGTTGGCATGATCGTTTATTTCAAGCGAAAGAAATGGTTGTGAAAGTATCGCATTCAGGAAAAACCCTCTAATCTGACTGTCCCTCTTTTTTTGTCCTGGGTCTTTAGTTCCATTTACGAAGGAGAAGTCATGCTCTACGAAAAGACCGTTTACCAAGAATAAAATGCCAGCCCAGACAACATGAATATTAGTTCAGAATTAACAACAGCCCTCCGGGGGAGCGTGATTACCCCTGTCAGCAGCGAATATGAAGTCGCTCGCAAAGTGTACAATGGAATGATCGATCGCCATCCTGACGTCATCGTCCGCTGTGCGAATGTAGCCGACGTGAGAACAGCGGTGAAGTACGCGCGCCAAGGGGGCCTCACGGTCGCAATTCGCGGCGGAGGTCACAACGGCGCTGGACTCGGTGTCTGCGACCATGGACTTGTCATCGACCTTTCCCCGATGAAAGGGGTTCGGGTCGACCCGGTCGCAAATACAGTACGGGCTGAGCCAGGCTGCACTCAGGCAGATCTAAACCATGCGGCTCACAGCTTTGGCCTGGCTGTACCGGCTGGAATCATTTCTACCACCGGAATCGCTGGGCTTACTCTCGGTGGAGGGACGGGCTATCTGACGCGGAAATATGGTCTGACTCTTGATAACTTGCTGGAAGCCGATGTCGTGCTTGCCGATGGCCGGCTCGTGACGGCCAGCGCCAAAGAAAATGAGGATCTGTTTTGGGCGATTCGTGGCGGTGGCGGAAACTTCGGCATTGTCACTTCCTTTCTCTTCCGCGGGTGTCCGGTGGATCAGGTATTTGCCGGTCCGATGCTCTGGGAGATGGAGCACGCCCGCGAGGTCATGAAATGGTACCGCGAAGTCACGCCGACACTGCCTGAAGAGTTATATGGGTTTTTCGCGTTTTTGAAAGTGCCGCCTGGACCTCCGTTTCCGGAGGAATTGCACAGTAAAACAATGTGCGGAATCGTCTGGGCTTATTGCGGTCCATTGGACAAGGTTGAGGACGCATTTAGACCGGTCAGGAAGTTCCGGGCACCGAAATTCGAGCTCACTGGACCGATGCCCTATACGGCGCTGCAGAGTATGTTTGATGGCATCTATCCGCCAGGACTGCAGTGGTATTGGAGAGGTGACTTCGTCGGGGAAATTCCCGACCAGGCAATCGAGGAACATCTGAAATTTGCTGAACAAATGCCGACACTCCAATCGACGATGCACCTTTACCCGGTGGACGGTGCGGCGAGTCGCGTCGGCCATCAAGAGACCGCCTTCAGCTATCGCGAGGCAAAGTGGTCGATGGTTATCGTGGGGGTCGATCCGGACCCGGCGAATGCCGAAAAGATCACTAGCTGGACGAAAGACTACTGGTCGGCGCTGCACCCTTACAGTTTGGGCGGGGCTTATGTGAACTTTATGATGGACGAAGGAATTGATCGGATCAAAGCGACTTACCGGGACAATTACGATCGACTTTTGGCGATTAAGCGGAAATACGATCCAGACAATTTTTTCCACGTTAACCAAAACATCAGACTGGACTAACCGGAACCAGTAGCTGAACTGACTTGCAGGGGGAAGGAGCATATGGATCGAGATCAATTCCGAGCAGTTCAGGCTCCGCTGAAACAGCGGTACCGTGAGGATCCAGGGTCCGCTCTGATAACTCTGCGGGCGGAAGGTTCTCTCGAGGAACAGGTTGCCTGTAGCGTTTCGACAGGAACAGCGCTCGTCAAAGCAGGCCTTCACCCAGGGACAGGAGGGAGTGGACTGGAGGTCTGTTCGGGGGATATGCTTCTACAGGCCCTTGTTGCGTGCGCTGGTGTGACACTGACCGCCGTCGCAACGGCGCTGGGCATGAAATTGCAAGGCGGCCGCGTTACAGCCGAAGGTGACCTCGATCTGCGGGGCACCCTGGGTGTCGTGAAAGATGCTCCGGTCGGCTTCAAACAGATCAGACTTCGCATCGCCCTGGACGCGGAGGTAACTCCGGACGAGCAAGCGCGGCTCCTGGATTTGACCGAGCGATATTGCGTCGTCTACCAGACGTTGTGCCGCGGCTCGCAGATGTCCCTGAAAATCGAAGGCGCGACTGAAGACCTCACACCGTAGGCTCAGCAGGTCTTCATTGGACTTGTTTGATTTTGGTTGTTTGAGCGAACTTCATGACTTGATCGAAGTTCTCGATGCCGGCATCAGAACCGAGACCCTGGATGACTAACCCACCGCAAGCGCATCCCAGCCTGCTGCATTCTTCGAGCCCCCATCCCAAAGATAATCCTTTGATGAAGCCGGCGTTATACGCATCACCGCAACCGGTCGAATCCACCACTGCGACTTCGAATGCCGGTGCGTTGAGCCGCTTCAAAGAGCCATTTTCCAGCCAACCAACGGTGCTGCCCTTTTCGCCGAGCCTCACCAGGACATGACCCGCTCCCTGGTCAAGGAAACAACGCAGGATATCGTCAATCGAGGCCAACCCACAAATCATGACAGCTTCTTCATAGTTAGGCATGAAGAAGTCGACATAGGGGAGGCAAACATTGATCAATTCCGAGAGATTAGGGCGCGGGATCCCAAGCAGATCGAAGGTTGTCGTTACCCCGTGTTCTTTCGCGAATTTCAACACCATGCTGGCAGGCTCTCCATCGAACTTGAGCATCAGCGGAGCTCCGCCAAGATGAAGAAACTGCGCCGCGGCGATCACTCCAAAATTTATGTCGTCGATGGTTAACTCGCCATTAGCCCCAATAACGTGAAGAGCGGGTCGCTCGCCGTTGGGTCGAATCGGCAGCAACGAACATGAAGTTTGAGCCTGTGTCTTGCGGACCAGATTTGTGGTGTCTACGCCAAACCGCTGCATCGTGGCCAGGAGGAAGTCTCCAATTTCATCCTGGCCGATCGCACCCATCGCCGACACATCAAGTCCAAGTTTGGCCATGTCAATCGATGTGCCGGCGGCGGTGCCCGCGACCGTAAACCGCACCTGTTTCAGCAGTGCGAGCCCTTGGCCCGGCGGAACTTCGCTCACCGGATAGCCATGGACATCGATAATGTGGATTCCGAGAGAAACGACTTTAGACATAAGCGAATTTAGCCGTCGCCCAACGCGAGTTCTTCGCGTCCATATTTTTCTCGGCGATGGATGGGGGTTGACGGCAAACTGTGCTCGTCTTTCTACATTTGACGCCTGAGCTTGACAAATGTTTATATTCGAAGCCTCCTGTCGGGTCCGGAGAAGCCTGGTACCGTTTGCCCTCGGGCTGGGAGCAGAAAATCATGCTTTGCCTTTGGTAACTAAGATGATCCAAAATCGATGGAGTGATACAGACGCAACCGAATATATCGCCCGCTACAAGAATCAGGATGTAGCCCTCCGAACTTATACTTCTCGTCTCCTGGGCCGCGAGCCGCGGCTAGTTCTGCATGGAGGGGGCAACACCTCCGTTAAGACCACCGAAACAGACCTCTTGGGTATCGAAACTGTGGTTCTGCGGGTGAAGGGCAGCGGGTGGGATCTAGCTGCCATCGAACCGGTTGGACTTCCTGCCGTCCGACTGGAACCTCTTCTTAAACTGGAACAACTCGAACAGCTGTCCGATGAATCCATGGTCAACTATCTGCGTGGTTGCCTAATGGACTCGTCGGCTCCAACGCCTTCAGTTGAGACGCTCCTGCACGCTTTTTTACCGCACAAATACATCGATCACTCTCATGCGGCCGACGTTTTGGCATTGGTCGATCAAGAGAAAGGCGAAAATATTGCGCGGACAGTCTTTGGCGACCGGGTCGGATATGTTCCTTATATTATGCCGGGATTCTCTCTCGCCAAGGCCGCGGCGCTTGAGTATCGCCGCAATCCGCAAGTCGAAGGACTGGTGCTATTGAAACACGGATTGTTCACTTTCGGGGAAACCGCTCAACAGTCTTACGCGCGTACGATTGATCTCAATAACTTGGCCGCAGAGTTTTTGCAGAAGAATCGAAGAATTCCGGTGTTCATTCCGCGTTCCCGACCGGAAAAAGAAATCGGGCGAACCGCGGATGTAGCTCCTGTTCTCCGAGGATGTTTGGCAAACGCAGAGCAAACTGGCAATCCGACGCGTTGGATTCTGGATTTCCGTTGTTCTGATCAAATTCTGGAATTTGTGAACGGCCGGCATGTCACGGACTACGCGAATCGCGGAACGGTCACCCCGGATCACTTGATTCGTACAAAAGGCGCTCCGCTTATTTTGTCTTTCCCGGAAGCTGGGGGCTTGCTGGAATTCCGGCGCGAAACCGCAAATGCGATTTCCGATTACATCGAGACCTATCGGAATTATTTTAAACGCAACAATTCACAGCTTCCGAAGTCGAAATCGCCATTGGATCCGATCCCGCGAGTAGCGCTGATACCCGGCAGTGGCCTGTTTGGGATCGGGAAATCGGCGAAGGAAGCCGGGATCGTAGCCGATATCGCAGAAACCTGGATAGAAACCGTGACCGCAGCTGAGTCGATTGGCCAGTTCGCTTCATTGGATGAAAGCCAGCAATTTGCAATGGAATACTGGTCTCTCGAGCAGGCAAAACTGGGCACCCAACCCGAACCGCGCCTTGGTCGACAGGTGGTGCTGATTACAGGCGGCGCCGGAACGATCGGCAGTGCGATTGGCAGAGCGTTTGCGAAGGAAGGTGCGGAAATCGCCATGGCGGATCTGGATGGCGAGAAAGCCTTGGAGGTGGCCCGAGCGATCAAAAAAGACGCCTTGGGTGTGGCGTGCGATGTGACCAGCGCGGAGTCTGTCAGAGGCCTCTTTGACCAGGTCTGCGAACGCTTTGGAGGAGTCGACGTGGTGGTGTCGAACGCTGGCGCGGCGTGGCCCGGACCGATCGCGACGATCGCCGATGATCTGTTGCGAAAAAGTTTCGAACTCAATTTTTTCGCCCATCAAAAAATTGCCCAGAATGCGGTGCGCGTGATGCGCTGCCAAGAAACCGGAGGCGCTCTCCTCTTTAATGTTTCCAAGCAGGCGATCAATCCCGGCCCAAACTTTGGAGCGTACGGTATCCCGAAGGGCGCTACTTTGTCCTTGGCGCGGCAGTACGCCTTGGAACACGGCTCTGACAAGATCCGGGTGAACGCCATAAACGCTGATCGAATTCGCAGCGGTCTTCTGAACGACGAGATGATCCGGTCCCGGGCGCAGTCTCGAGGAATCACCGAAAAGGACTACATGTCCGGCAATCTCCTTGGATCCGAAGTGACGGCTGAAGACGTCGCTCAGGCATTCGTTCATCACGCACTCGCCATGAAAACGACGGGCGATGTTACCACGGTGGATGGAGGGAATGTCGCGGCTTTTTTGAGGTAAGAAAGGGGGAAGGCGGCTGGGAGGGATCAGCAGTCAGGATTTTTGAAAGCCGGCCTACCTTCAGACCAAGCTGTCTTAAACGTGCGAAAGCTGTAGCAAGGCGAAGCGTCCCGCTTTGCCTCTTCATCTGAGCAAACCGGGACGGTTCGCTTACTCCGACCACAGCTTTCATTGACCTTCATTTGCAACCTGTATTTAACGAACTAACAAATTCTGACTTCCGACTCGCTGATCTGGGCTGGCTAGCTCACCGCGCGCGAGCTTCCGATCAACCGGGCGAGATGCTGGATGGCCAGAAAGTATCCCTGCGTGCCGAACCCGCAGATCACACCTGCAGCCACTCGCGAAACGAAGGAATGATGGCGGAATTCTTCGCGTTTGTGGATATTAGAGATGTGCACCTCCAGAATTGGGAATTCGCACGTATTCAGCGCATCGAGCACCGCCACTGAAGTGTGAGAAAAGGCAGCGGGATTGATGACCATTCCGGCTGCTCGCCCGCGCGCTTCGTGGATCCAGTCAATCAACTGGTACTCGGCATTGGTCTGTCGGAACTCGATCTCCAACCCCAGGTTTTCGCCGGTATGCCGGCATTCAGTTCCGACGTCCGCCAATGTCTCGTGGCCGTAAATTTCCGGCTGCCGGCTGCCAAGCAGGTTCAGATTTGGGCCGTTCAGAACGTAGACGATCGGCCTCATTTTTAATCAGGATAACTCCTCGGTATCATTTTCCTTTGCTGCCGGCCACGCGCAAGTGCCGTTTCGATTCGCGACCAGCAGCTCGTGCAGATGATGCTATTTGTCCTTGCGGTGCGATCAACAAAAATCGCCGGCCACACCCCAAATGATCGGCGGCCGGGAAGGCTGGAAGACGATCGCTATTCAGGATCCGCTGCAGCCAGGAGAGATCTCCTCGTGGATCTTTCGTTCCATTTACGATCGTCGAAGGAAGCTTTAATGATAGGCCCATGCAATTAAATTTATCGCAATTAATCGGACATCCGAACTGCAGGTTCGCCAGTCTTTTGCTGGCGTGTAGTTTGTTTGGTTTTCTCCAACCACATCACACCAACTCAGCAAACGCCCGAAAGGAGAATTCGTTATGGCTGTAGACATGTTCATTAAGATCGATACGGTCGACGGCGAAGCGCAAGATTCTAAACATAAGAAGGAGATCGACGTCCTCTCTTGGTCGTGGGGGTTGAGTAACTCCGGATCGGCTCATTCTGGTAGCGGCGCCGGTGCCGGAAAGGTCAATGTCCAAGACCTAAGTTTCACTAAATATGTCGACAGCGCTACGCCAAAGTTAGCTCTGGCCTGCTGCGCCGGAAAGCATTTCAAAGATGCGGTTCTAATTGTTCGTAAAGCCGGTGACAAACCGGTCGAGTACATCAAAATCAAGATGGACGTGGTTCTAATCAGCGCAATTTCGACCGGAGGTTCCGGCGGCGAGGACAGACTTACGGAAAACATTACCCTTAACTTTTCCAAGGTCAGTCTGGACTACGTTCCTCAAGACGACAAGGGGGCAGCCGGAACAGCGATACCGATGAGTTGGGATATCGCCGGCAATAATAATGAATAGCTGTTAGCATAGGCTTTCAGCCTGGCCTGGAAGCCTGTGGTACTCTGCTTTCCAGCGAGTCCGCTTTGGAATGAAATGTATCGGGATCCCTCGCCTGGCGTTTGACACTGTCGCCCTGACGCGGAGCAGTCAGAGAGATTGACAAAGCGATCGCTCCGAAGGCCGCTCCGGAAAGACTGATTGAACCCCAGCCACCATGCGTCCAGGCGAATCCAGAAACGAACGAGCCCAAAGAAAAACCGAGGAAAAAAATCCCGGTAAATATCCCATTCATCCTTCCCCTGGATTCCGGGCGCACGAGATTGACGGCGCGCCGGCCGAGCGTCTGATCTCCAATAACCCCCGTGTCCAAGACAAGGGCCGCGAAGACAAGCAGGATCAAAAACAGACCGCTCGTCCCAGGGCCGGCTCGCAACACCAAACCTGCCATCAGCATTGCGGCAATCACGCACAAATGCGCGGCCCAAGTCGCTTCTCGGGTCCAGCCACGATCTCCCAACCTCCCCGCAATAGGCGCGGCGATCGCTCCGCCAGCTCCGGCAAAAGCAAAGAGGGCGATCTGGTGCGGATTCAACGCAAAGGGCGCTGACGATAATTTCAGCGCGACGACAGTCCAAAAGGTGTTAAAAGCGGCAGCGACAAAGAAGCCGCTCAGTGATCGTCTGCGGAGTACTGGTTCTTCGGCTAGCAGACTGCCAAGAGAGCGCAATAATCCGAGGTAATTCGCATCGACCTCGGGATGGCGTTCCGGCAACAACCGATTCAGGACCAGCGCAAGAGAGCCTATCAGGATCGCCAGAACCGCAAAGAACACCCGCCAACCTACCAGTTCGTCGACAATACCCGCCACCGGCCGCGAAAAGAGGAGCCCCAGCATCATGCAGCTGGTCACATTTCCGACGACCCGCCCTCGATGAGCGGCTGGACTCAGGAAGGCAGCCAGCGGCACTAACATCTGGATGACTGAGGCGGTAGCGCCCGCCAACAAGGCGGCGACCAAAAAGATCGGGGCGGAAGGCGCGCCTGCTACCAAAAAAAGGCTCAAAGAATTCCCGACCAGCATTTGGCAAATAAGTCGGCGATTCTCGATCAGATCGACGAGGGGTACCAGCAGGAACAATCCGGCAGCGTATCCAAGCATGGTCGCCATCGAAATTAAACCAATCGCCTCGCCGCGCAATCCGATAGCCGTACTGATCGGCCCGATCAGGGGTTGGGTGGAAACCAGGTTGAAGATGATCAAAGCGACCGCTCCGGAACAAAGGGCGATGATAGATTGGTTCTTCCCGCGGGGCGAGGCATTTACTTTACCAAGCTGGCATATCATAATAAGATACTATGCGTATCGAGCATTATACTGATATTGAAATATACTGATGTTGATTATGCGGATTAGTTATGAACATTTTTGATCTGGAGGCTTTTGTGGCGGTGATCGAAACTGGCTCCGTCGTGGCGGCTTCGACTCGGTTAAATTTGACCCAACCAGGGGTGACTCGACGGATCCGCTCCCTGGAGGAGGCCTTATCATCCCGCTTGCTTGACCGATCGGTAAAACCCATTCAGCCGACCGCCAGTGGGCGAAAGGCCTATCAATTGGGCCGGCAAGTGTTGCTCGCTGTCGATGACTTGCGCAACGGCGTCACTTTCGAAGAGGAACCGGTCGGCGAATTCCGAATCGGGCTGGCACCCACTCAACCTGGCCTCTCTTTGAGTGATTTGATCGATCAACTCCATCGTGCCTATCCGAAATTATCGGTGCGAATCGCCTCGGCTTGGTCGCCCGAGCTCATCTCAACTATCTTGCGCGGGCAACTGGACGTCGCTGTTGTTTGGTTGCCGGCGGGAGTTCATCCGCCTCCCGAAGTTGAAAGCGAACATTTGGGCAGGCAGGCTGTCCAGGCGGTGGTGAGCCGAGAGGTCAAGTTGGCGCATCCCCTGACCCTTCGCACCTTCGCCTCACTTCCTTGGATCCTCAGCCAGGACGGATGCGGATTTCGACAGACCTTGCGCCGACTCCTCGAGAAGGCACGTGTCCCCTTTGAGATTGCGATCGAAACTCCGGATACAGATGTTCGACTTTCCCTCGTCGCCCGCGGAGCCGGGTTCGGCCTGGTTTCAGAAGGAAGCCTGAATAAAAGTCGCTGGAAAAGTGCAGTCCGAATCGTGCGGGTTCCCGGATTCAATCCGGTAACCCATTGCTGGCTGATTCAACGCGGTTCAGCTGAGCGACTAGAGAAGCCAATCGAAGCGGTCAAAAAAGCGCTGAATCAGGATTTGCAGGCGATTCGACCTGCTTGAGGGAAAGATGATCAGGAAGGAAGCACCGCTCCGGTGCGCTGCGCGGCTTTAGACTGGAAAAAAGGCATCGAAGAAAAGATAGGCATACCCACGATCGAGGACGCGAGCGGTCAGCTTTGCCGTCGGTCGCGACATAGCCCAAATCAGCGAGGGTCCGATAAAGCGGTGCGCGACAGCTCGAGCGCACCCACTATATTCCGCCGGGTTCCGCTATTGGGACCTCGAGTTCCGGAACCGGGACGGTCTTTTGCCACTTTCGTTCTTTTGTCTGGCGTCCTCCCAGGTAAAGCACCCTCGGACAATCGTGGCACGGGCGCTGCTTGTACCTTATTCTGTGAGCGGAGAATCTATCCAACCGATTCAAAACCGAAACCCAGAAGCCCGGCCGGACGAAATCGGCGAAGGACTCGAATACTTGAAAAAACGGGAAAGCTTGAAAATGGCCAAGAAAAAACGGGTCTTACTGCGATCCTATCTGAGCCAGCCAATCGAGGAACCGCAAAACAAGCGCGCTCGCCACGAAATCGGAATGGGCATTTTCTGGATGGTATTGGCAGCAGTATGCGGCGGGCTCGGATGGGTGCTACTGACGATTCTGCTGAAATGAAATCAGAAACCCAGCTCAAAACAACTCTCGCTGTGGCGGCGATTCACGTTTCGCTTCGTCTTCCACCTCCGCCAGCAAGGTCCTGAACTCGCATTTCTTCAATCCGGCGATGTAAGCCGCGTAGTCGGGCCGAATCTTCAAGTCCATCACCGGGACTGGCAGTTCGTGGTCGAGTTCCAATCGCACCATCTGACGGTTCTGTTGGATCTTTGCGCGATTTGCCGTCAGTTTTTCTCTAAGCTTCACATTTGGAATGCGGTCGACGTTCTCCAGCATTTGCTCGATGGTGCCAAACGTACCGATCAAACTCGCGGCGGTCTTTTGACCAATTCCATCGACCCCCGGAATATTATCGACGCTATCGCCGGTGAGCGCCAATACCTCGCCAATACATTCCGGACGCACTCCCCATTTGACTGTTACTTCCGCAACTCCAAGCAAAGCGTGCGGATCTTTCGGGTTTTTCAGATCGGTCTTGTTGGTGGAATAAACTTTGACCGAATCGCCCACCAACTGAAAGAGGTCCTTATCGTTGGTCGCCAGAATAGTCTCAATCTTCTGGTTTCCTGCGGCGACCGCATAACACCCCATCAAATCGTCCGCTTCGGTGCCCGGTTTTTCGATCGAGACAAATCCCATCGGCGTGCAAAAATCGCGGATAAAATCCAGCTGGGGGATCATCTTTTCGGGCATCGCCTCGCGTTGCTGTTTATAGGCCGGCTGCAATTCCAATCGTTTCGCCGGAAGCCCTCCGTCCCAGAAGATGGCCGCCAAATCAGGGCGCAGATCTTTCATCATTTTCCGAATGGTCTTAACAAAACCGAAAATCGCATTGGTCGGTTCGCCCCGCGAATTGGTCAATGATTGGATCGCGTGATAGGAACGATAGACGTAGTAATGGCCGTCGATCAACAGGAGTGTCACATAGCACCAGTAAGCAGGGTCTGGAAAGCTGTCCAGAAATCAAGCGGCACAGAAATCGAAGCTGATCGCGGTACCGAATTTTGAGGGGCCATCAGAATGGACAACGAGTCAAATCAATTTGAGATTTGGATCGGCATCTTCGCTGAGGTCGGACCGATATCCGCGCAGGTAGCGTTCAAGTGCGGCAAACGCAATCATCGCTGCATTATCGGTACTGAGTGTTGAATTAGCCAGCTTCAGGTCCAATCCGGCAGCCGCCGACGCCTCCTTCATTTTCGAGCGGAGTCGGGAGTTTGCGCTTACGCCACCGGACACGGTTACCAGACTCACGCCGGCTCCCTTTGCCGCCCGGATCGTCTTTTGAACCAGGACATCGACGACGGCTTCCTGAAAAGAGGCGCAAAGGTCTGCCTGAAAATCGCCCTCCAGCTTCGGCAAGAGATAACGAACAGCGGTTTTCAATCCACTGAAGCTGAAGTTAGAATCCCCGCGGTTCAACATGCTTCGGGGAAGATCAAATTTTCTTGGATCTCCCAGTCTGGCAAGACGATCGATTTCGGGACCGCCCGGATAGGATAACCCCAGAAGCTTAGCAACTTTGTCAAAAGCCTCACCTGCCGCATCGTCGACTGTCCGACCGAGGAGATCGTAACAGCCGACTCCGTGCAGGCGGACCAGCATAGTGTGTCCACCGCTGACGATCAGGCCAACAGAAGGGAGAGGTCGATCATCCCCTTGGAGGAAAGGTGACAATAGGTGACCTTCCAGATGATTGACGCCGATAAACGATTTCCGCAGGCCGATCGCTAAACCTTTTGCGGCGCTGTAGCCGACCAGAAGGGAGGTGAGCAGCCCCGGGCCACGGGTGGCCGCGACGCACTCAATCTCGGCCAGACAACATCCAGAGCGTCGCAAGGCTGCCTGGATGAGGGGACGGATTCTGGGAAGATGATTCCTGGAAGCCACTTCCGGAACAACGCCCCCAAATTGATTGTGTAAGTCGATCTGGCTGGCTATTTCGGAGGCCAGAATTTCATGCGGGGCCCGGAGGATCGCCACAGCCGTCTCGTCACAAGAAGTCTCGATCGCTAATACCAAGGGGCGGCTCACTGCTGAGTGGCCGAAGGCTGTTTGTCGTTCTGATTGTAAATCATGGCTCCTTTCAGAGCATCGACAGCCCGATCCAGTTGGGGGTCTTTTTGGTCGTTCACGAGCATCTGCTCAGCCGGGTTGAGGAGTCCGTCGCGATGCCGTAAAAGGAGGGCTCGCTCCTGATCGGCGGTCAGCGATGCTTTAATATTAGGAGTTACCCCTTTTTCGTGAATAACCTGTTTGCCAGGGGTGTAATATTTCGCCGTGGTCAGCCGCAGCGCTGAACCATCGGACAATTGAATTACGCTTTGCACCGAGCCTTTACCGAAAGTCGTTTCGCCGACCAGGATCGCCCGATTCAGGTCTTTGAGCGCACCGGCCACGATCTCGGATCCGCTGGCACTGCCGCTGTTGACCAGCAGGACCATCGGAAAGTTAGGCCGCTGCTTCTCGCTCTTGCTAGTGCTATACTCTCGCCGCTGAGAGGGGTCTCTTCCCTCAGTGTAAACAACCATCGTCCTGGGCGGGAGGAACAGCCCGCAAACATCCACCGCACTGTTCAGTAAGCCTCCCGGATTATAACGCAAATCAATGACCAGCGCCTGCATCCCCTGCGCTTGCAGTTCATTCAATTTCTGATCTAATTCCTGCGCCGTAGGCTCGTTAAACTGGGTAATCCGCACATACCCGATTTTGAAGTTTCCGGTGACAGATTGATCCAGCATCTTTGCGTCCTTGACGCTGGCGACCTTGATGATTTCCCTTTGCAGAACATAATCTTTCGTCTCCTTGCTAGATGGTCGAAAGATTGTCAGCGTAACCTTCTGACCCGGGTCTCCACGCAGCAGATTAATCGCATCCTGAAGACTCATCTTTTCGGTGGTGGTCCCATTGATTCGCAGGATTTGATCGCCAGGCGCGATTCCGGCGCGAAAACCGGGACTGTCTTCCATCGGTGACACCACCGTGAGAACAGCATCTTTGGTCGATACGACAATGCCAAGGCCGCCAAACTCGCTCCGGGTCTCACTCTGCATATCCCGATAATCGGTCGGTTCCATGAACTGGCTGTGGGGATCCAGGCTGCCAAGCATTCCACGGAGAGCCGAGTAGGTCAGCTCTTTGTAAGCAATTTTGTTGGCATCGACGTAGTCCTGGCGGATCAACTGGAGCGCCCTGGTGAAAACCGTCAGATTTTCGTAGCCCGCGTCGTCCGAGTCGGCGAAGGCCCTGGAGGTGAAAACCTTCAGGCCGACAACAAGATTAAAAATAAGCAACAGGCTCAAGAACCCGTACAAAGCTTTGCGCTTCATGGAAGCTGCACCTTAGCACACGTTTTGACCGGTGCGAATAACCAGTGAGCAAAGCACATCCCGCTACGCGGATCCGTTGCTGCCTACGCCGCGTCTTTGTCTTGTTTCCTTCTGATCAGAGGCGCGCGCTTGCCTTCCACGACAGCCCGATTAATCACCACATCGGCGATGTCTTCTCTGCTCGGCACTTCATACATGACATCGAGCATGATCTTTTCGAACATTGAGCGCAGGGCGCGCGCTCCGGTACCCTTGGTGACCGCCTGGTGAGCCAGGGCGCGTAAGGCATCACGGGTCACAACGAGATTGACTCCCTCCATCGCCAATAGCTTCGTATACTGTTTTACCATGGCGTTCCGCGTTTCGGTCAAAATCAACATCAACTCGTCTTCAGTTAAGGCATCGAGCGCAGTGACGATCGGGAGACGTCCGATAAATTCGGGAATCATCCCGAAAGAGAGCAAGTCTTCCGGTTCGGTGTTCTTGAGAGTCTCTTCCGACTTGCTTTCGTTTTTCGCGGTGTCAGTGGTGTGAAATCCGAGAACTTTGCTACCCAATCGGCGGCTGATGATTTTTTCGAGGCCGACGAAAGCGCCACCGCAGACGAAGAGAATTTTCTCCGTGTTGACCTGGATATATTCCTGGTGCGGATGTTTGCGTCCTCCTTGTGGTGGAACGTTGCAACTGCTGCCTTCCAGGATCTTCAGAAGCGCCTGCTGGACACCCTCCCCGGAAACGTCTCGGGTGATGCTGACGTTATCTGTCTTTCGACCGATTTTATCGATTTCGTCAATGTACACGATCCCGATTTCCGCGCGTTTCACATCATAATCTGCATTTTGGAGAAGACGCAGAATGATATTCTCGACATCTTCACCGACGTATCCGGCTTCGGTCAGAGTGGTAGCGTCGGCGATACAGAACGGGACGTCGAGAACCCGGGCGAGGGTGCGGGCTAAAAGCGTTTTGCCTGAGCCGGTCGGGCCAATCAAGAGAATGTTACTTTTTTCGATCTCGACATCCGCATAAGGGTCCATCGACAGATCTTTGCTTCCGCTGGCCTGCAGAATTCGCTTGAAATGATTGTGCACGGCGACCGCGAGCACCTTCTTCGCAGCCTCCTGGCCCACGACATATTGATCGAGCTGTCGTCGAATTTCAGCCGGTTTTGGAACCCGCAGACTCGTGGTTTGGCGCCGGGCGTCCTCGTTCAGTTCCTTATCGAGAATGCCTTTGCAAACATTGATGCAGTTGTCGCAAATATAGACTCCAGGACCAGCAATCAGCTTGCGAACCTCGGCATGGCTCTTCCCGCAGAAAGAACACATTGTCAGGTTAGACGCGCGAGCCATACTTTATCCTTTTATCCGTCTAAATATTTACTTCGTCCAGTTCGATAATTGCTTAGGCGGGCAAGGTGTTTTCAGCAGCAGCTGGCAACTGCTCTGCGACCACATCTTTGCGCGACTTCACTACTTCGTCGACCAACCCATATTCTTTGGCTTGCTGCGCCGTAATCCAGTAGTCGCGATCGGAATCAAATTGAATCTGCTCGTCTGTTTTACCGGTGTGGTGGGCGAGAATACCGATGAGCCGTTTCTTGAGCTTAAACATGTATTCCACGGTTCGCTCAACATCGCTGGCCGTGCCTTGAGCTCCGCCAGAGACCTGATGAATCATGATATCGGAGTTGGGCAACGCGTATCTCTTTCCTTTGGTGCCGGCGGTCAACAGAATCGCTCCCATACTAGCGGCGATACCGACACAGTAGGTGGCCACATCGCAGGTGACGTACTGCATCGTATCATAGATCGCCAGACCGGCTGTCACGGAACCGCCAGGCGAATTGATATAAATATTGATGTCCCGCTTCGGATCCTCCATTTGGAGAAACAACATTTGTGCGACAACTAAATTCGCGACGTGATCATCGATGGCTGTTCCGATGAAAACGATGCGATCTTTCAGTAACCGACTATAGATGTCGTAACTCCGTTCCCCTCTGCCTGTTTGTTCGATGACCATTGGAACCAGAAGAGATTTTGGCGAATTATAGGTGTTGCTAAACATTTTATGGGAGCCTTTATATCAGCTGTTCACGACCTCTTCGGGCACGATTTCGACGTTAGCATTCGAAGTTAGGAAATCAAGAACCTTGCCAATCAGCACCTCCTCACGGACCTGTCCAAGCGCCCTCTTTTCTTCCAGGTCCGACATCATTTTTTCAAATTTCACTCGGTATTGAATTGCCAATTCCTCAACTCGTTCCCGGATTTCCGGGGGTTTGACCTCAATCCCTTCTTTTTCGGCAATTCTTGTTAGAATAAAGTTGGCCTTCAACCGATCCCTGGCGTTGCGTGAAGCCGCGCTGATGATGTCCTTTTGATTCTCTCTCAGGACATTTTCGCTGATTCCCCGCATCTGGTTATGCTGTACTATCTCAGACATGATTCGCCGCGTCTCATCCTTGACATAACTTTGGGGCAACTCGCACTCCACGTGAGAAGCGAGGTAGTTGATAATTTGATTTTGCTTGAGCGTCTCAAGTCTGCTCTTCTTTTCAAAGGTAAGTTGCTCTTTCAGGGTCTCTTTCAGTTTTTCGAGCGTCAACCCTGATCCGACCTGCCCGGCGAATTCATCACTGAGTTCAGGCAGTTGCATGCTCTTGATCCCTTTGAGCGTGACATTAAAATCCAAGGTCCGCTTCGCCAACTCTCCCACCGGGTAGTTATCCGGAGCCGGCAAATCGAAATTCCGGGTTTCGCCGGTCCGCATTCCAACCAAACGATCGCTGAAACCTGGCAGGAAAGTGTTCTCGTCCAGCTTGATCCAGAAATCAGCTCCCCCTCCCAGGATCTTAGGTGCCTTGGGCTCGGCTTCCAGCAATGGTCGCCCCTCCAAGGTGGCGGCATAATCAATAACCGCAAAATCGTTCATTTCAAGAGACCTTCCTTCCAAATCCGTGAAGGTTGCGTGGCGCTCTCGAAGCGTTTGCAGGCTTTGATCAATCTCTTGATCGGTGACCTCGCCCGGCGGCATCTTGACCTGGATCCCCTTGTATTCCGGAAGTTCAAACTCGGGAGAGGTGATTAAAGTCGCCGTGAATCGCATGCTTCGTTCTGGCGTGAATTCGACGCCGTCCACCTCAGAAATCGACAACACCTTGAGTCCCTTTTCCCGAATTGCCTCGCGAGTCGTTTCGGTGACCAGTTTCTTGGTCAGTTCCTCTTGGATTTGTTTGCGGAATTTCGCTTCGACCACGTGCTGTGGGGCTTTACCAGGGCGAAACCCTGGGATTCGCGCAGCCTGGCGAAACCCTTTAGCGACCTCGTTCCATTCCTTCGTGACAAAATCCGGAGGTAACTCGATATGCAAAGAGGCGATACAATTTGGCAGATTTTCAACTTCAACGTTCATGGAATTCCTCTAAACCTCCAAGCCTAGTTCGGATCGAAAAGCCGCGCAACGTGATGTCGCTTTGACTTTTGAGTTTGCCGCCTTTGAAAGGCCAGCAACTCGCAGACGATCATTTGAACAAACGGCGTCCAAGGGATTCAGGAGCGGATGCACCAACGCCCGTCCGAACAATTTGCGCCTTTTGCCGTCTTCCACGCAAATCTCAGAACCCGATATCCCCGATCCAACGTTCTACTTTGGATCCCTCGACAGGTCCGACCACGCCCAGACCCATTCTTTGCGGAGCGAAACAGAGATTGGCCACTTCCTGGATTTGCTCTGCGGTGACCTCTTTGAATTTCGCCTGCACTTCTTCCGGATCGACGACCTTATCGTAGGCAATCAACGATTCTCCCATCCACATGATCTGATTGGTCGTGCTCTCCAGACCCAACTCGTTCTGGCCGATCGTGTACTCCTGCGCCTGCCGAAGCTCTTTTTTGCTCGGCGGCTTCTTGCGGAGCTTGTCCAACTCGCGATGGATCGCCCGCAAGGCACTCCGAAGTTTCGCCGGCTCCAGTCCGACACAAATGCTGACCAGGCCGGAGTCCTCAAGGACTAAAGTACCGCTGTGAACGGAATAACAATAGGCGTATCGCTCCCTTAGTTGCTGGAAGAGGCGGGAACTCATATTCTCCCCGAGGATCACGCTCAAGAGTTTCATGGCATGCCGGCGATCATCGGTTCGACTCATCGCATGATAGCCCAATGCCAAATGCGTCTGTTCCGTTTCGTCCTTGGCTACGAGAACGCGTTGGTCGCGCTTTACCTCGTTCCATCGCTGGAATCCTGGTGCACGACCACGAGGCAATTTCTTCAGCTTATTTCGGAATTGCTTCACCACATCCTCGTGGGTACAACGACCAGCTACTGTAATGACAGTGCTGAGACCGTTATAGTTCTCCGCGACGAACTTCAGGAGATGTTCTCGCTGGATCTTGGAAATTGATTCGACCGAACCGGTCAATGGCCGTCCGAGCGCGTGCCTGGGCCACATGGCCTCCGTGAGGAGTTCCTGCGAAAACTGACCCGGCTGATCCTTGTACATCAGGATCTCTTCACGAATAACGTCCCTTTCCCGTTCGATCTCCTGCTCGGCGAAAAGGGAATTGACATACATATCGCAGAGCACATTGGCCAGCGTCGGCAGATGCTGCGAAGCGGCCTTGGCGTAAAGGCAGGTGTGATCTTCTGTCGTGAAGGCATTGACGAAACCTCCGAGACCTTCCACCTCTTCGGTAATATCCCTGCCCGATCGTTTTGTGGTCCCTTTGAAAAGAAGATGCTCTAGAAAATGAGAGATCCCGCAAAACTCCTCAGGTTCATGGCGACCGCCCACTGCGATCCACATGCCTACGCTGACGCTCTTCATCTCTGGCATCTCGCGCGTGGCGATCCTGACTCCGTTTTCTAAACTCGTTGTCCGGTACTGCATTCTACATTGAGGCCCAGTTGAAAAGAATCAGACGAAGGCTTCGACCCATTTCAAAGGCTAAAAACTAACCTCCCTCAGATTCATCATTTTTTCCGCTAAATTCAGATCTTTGGGATAAGTAATCTTGATGTTCCAATCGGTGTTCTGCAGCAAACGAACCGCGTACCCTGCTTCCTGCAGCGCTGAAACCTCATCGGTGACAGAGCGCCCTGAGTCAACAATTCGTTTATAAGCGTCGAGTAGCCAGTCAAACCGAAAGACCTGCGGCGTCTGCATCGACCAAAGCTGCGAACGGTCTACGCTCCCAATCACCTTCTGCTCCGGATCTGCCCTCTTTATCGTCTCCACGACTGGCGCGGCGACCGAGACCGCTCCGTAATCTCGGGCTACCCTGACACTTCGACTGATCAACTCCGAAGAAACCAGCGGTCGAGCCGCATCGTGAACGGCTACGACTTCGCAGGCTTCAGAAAGCTGAGAAATACCGTTCCAAACCGAGAGATATCGTTCAGCTCCGCCATCCACAAGAGAATGGATTTTGGCAAACCCAAAAAAGTCGACCACTTTTTGAAACTCCGCCCGCCGGTCAGGCCGAACAACAAGAATCACCTCATCGATCTCGTCACATTGTTCGAACCGCTCAATCGAATGAGCAACGACCGGCTTGTCGCCAATGAGACTCAACAATTTGTCGAATCCCATCCGCTGACTGCTGCCAGCTGCCACTATAATAGCGGATACCATCGAACTGGCAAATCTTGGGCACCTCTTGCTCTTCAACTGACAACTGCTCAACAAGTCCTAATTAACCCAGTGCTTTCTGAACGGCCTGGCTAAGTATCTTCCCATCCGCACGTCCAGCCGCTTTCTCGGTGGCGATTTTCATCACTGCCCCCATCTGGGCCCGAGAAGTCGCTCCAGCCTGAGCAATGGCTTCCTTGACCAGCTGATTGATTTCTTCCTCTCCGAGCGGCTGTGGGAGATATTCTTTCAAAAACTCAATCTCCTTCCGTTCTTTAGCCGCCAGTTCCGGACGTCCCCCTTTCTCAAAACTTTGAATCGAATCCAGACGTTGCTTAACCTGTTTTCTGATAACGCCGACCGCTTCGGCGTCCTCCAGGCCGCCGGCCCCGCCCCGCTTTTCGATCGAAGCATTCATCATAGCGGACTTTACCAGCCGCAGGACCGATAAACGTTCCGCGTCCCTGGCTCGCATGGCATCTTTGAGATCGGCGTCGATCTCTTCCTGGATAGACATGAAGAGAGCTTATGCGGGGAATGTCTCCACTGCAAATCGCCGGCAAGCCTAACGGAGTCACTCGCAAACTTAGCCCCGCATTCAAAGACACTGCGTCCCGCTTTAAAGGAAGGTGATCGGAATGATTCCTATTGCGAATTTTCCTGGAAATTCTCGACCTGACAGCCGATTATTCGCGTGTTATGCGTCCATCCGTTTTCTTGGCGCCACTCCTATTGATGCTAATCGTCCTGGGCCAGGCGCGCGCAGCTGTTTATCTGCCGTCGGCGACCGTCTTCAAAGGTGAATCCAGATTTGAAGAGTTGGTGCAAAAAGCGGAAGCCGAAAATTGGCGCTCGTTACCGCTCGGACAACGGACGGTGGCAGTCGGCGTGGCGCTTCTGGGAACTCCGTATGTGAATTACACGTTGGAACTCGACAATCATACGGAATCTCCTTCGGTGAATTTGCGCGGCGTCGATTGCTGGACCTTTTTTGAGATCTCACTCGGGTTCGCTCGGATGTTGGAGATCAAGAACGGCGGCTATTCGCAAGCAGATCTCCTCGCGATGATCGAGCTTGATCGTTACCGCGGTGGCCAGTGCAACGGAAAATACACCTCACGACTTCATTATCTCGAGGATTGGATCTACGACAACGAGCGCAGAGGTCTGGTCACGAATTTGACACGATCACTTGGGGGCGTTCCGATGCGAGGGCGTTACCTGAACGAGATGAGCAAATATTGGCGCGACTCCCGATATCTCCGGAATAACCCGGCGCTGGTGCCGGAAATGCGGCAGATCGAAAACAGGATCACCGGCCGAACGATTTATCACATTCCTAAACAAGAAGTGCCGGAAATCGAATCAAAGATTCAAGATGGTGACGTGATTTGTATCAGTGGGAATGGACCGGAAGGCTTCACTGAACATGTCGGATTGGCCTATCGTGATCGCTCAGGTGTGGTTCACTTCATGCACGCCTCGAAAGACGAAAGAGGCGTCATTATAGACGTACCGATTCACAGTTATCTTTACCGATACAGGAAATTTGCCGGAATCATGGTCGTTCGACCGAGAGAAGCTTCCCAGTCTGCGGTCGCGGCAGTTATCGCCACGCGCTAGTGTCCTGTCCTCGGCGACAGGACACTAGCCCCGAAAATTTCACATTTTTGATGAGGAATTTGCCGATTGCTCTATGTTCAAATGAGTATGCCGACCACACCTTCAAAAATGATAGAACTGGGAACGAAGGCACCTCCCTTTGCTCTTCCCGATGTATCGACGGGAAACAAGATCACCCTGGAAGATTTTGCCGAAAAGCGGGCGTTGCTGGTGATGTTTATCTGTAAACATTGCCCGTATGTCCTCCACGTGAAACCGGAGCTGATTCAACTGGCGCGCGACTACGCCTCTCAGTCTATCGGGTTTATTTCTATCAGCTCGAACGATGCTCAACGGTACCCGGACGACGCACCGGAGCGCCTGGCGGCACTGGCTACGGAACTGTCGTTCCCCTTGCTCTACGATGAGACGCAAGAGATTGCAAAATCCTACCGAGCCGCCTGCACGCCCGATTTTTTCCTGTTCGATCAAGAACGGCGACTGGTCTATCGAGGTCAGTTAGATGAAAGTCGTCCGGGCAATAGTCGCCCGTTGACCGGCCGGGATTTGCGGACGGCAATCGATGCCGTTCTATCTGGCAATCAGGTCGATCCCAAACAGAGCGCCAGCATCGGGTGCAACATAAAGTGGAAACCCGGAAATGAACCCGATTATTCGTAACGCGGGAGCGCGTCCGGTCAGAACGCAGGAGATCCGTTCATGGGGCACAATCCGATAAACCGCGAGGCTCGAGGGCGCGGGGCCAATATCAATCCGGCAAACCGATTTGAGGCGTTGCGTTACGAAATAGAGGATTGGTGTGAGCAGGATGAGGAACCGCGACCGATACGCACTCATTTTTTTCGGGACGATTCACAGAGCGTGATCTCCTATAACAACAGCCCGGACATTGGATTTGACGCCAGTCTGAACCCCTATCGTGGATGCGAACACGGCTGCGCCTACTGTTATGCAAGACCGACGCACGAGTACTTGGGGTTTTCCGCCGGCATCGATTTTGAAAGTCGAATTCTAGTGAAACCAAATGCTGCGGAACTATTGGCCGCCGAGTTGGCAAAGCCTTCCTGGAAACCGCGATATCTCGCCCTCAGCGGCGTCACGGACGCTTACCAGCCAATCGAGCGAAAATTGCAAATAACGCGGGCTTGCTTGCGAGTTCTGGCCGAGTTTCGCAATCCGGTAGCAGTGGTTACAAAAAATCATTTGGTTACCAGGGACGCTGACCATCTGGCAGCATTAGCTAAAGTCAACGCCTCGGCGGTGTCAGTTTCGGTCACGACTCTTGACTCGAAACTAGCCTCGATCCTGGAACCCCGAGCGTCGAGTCCCGCTCACCGAGTCGATGCCATCGCCAAACTTCATCAAGCGGGTATTCCAGTTGGAGTTAATGTTGCTCCTATCATTCCAGGGATCAATGAACACGAGATCCCGAGCATCACGGCCACCGCAGCCAAGGCTGGGGCGGAATTCGCCTCTTACACGATCCTTCGCCTGCCCCTGACGGTTGCACCAATTTTTGTGGCTTGGCTGCAGACTCATTTTCCGGAACGAAAGGAGAAAGTCTTAAGTCGAATTCGGTCGATGCGTAATGGCAAATTAAACGATGCGGATTTTGGTTCCCGGATGCGCGGCGAAGGACCGATGGCGGAGCAAATTCGTCAGATTTTTATGGTCAGTTGCCGGCGTGCTGGCCTGAGCCGGGCGCCAACGCAACTTAGCGCTGCAGCTTTTCGGCGCATCTTGCCGAATCAGTTGGAACTTGCGCTTTGATAGAACAGCCGGGATTAATCTCGTGTCGGAGGCGCTCTGTTTGACCTGAATTAAGATCAAAGCGTTCCCTTGACCGAAGTGCTGAAGAAGCTAGTTGTCCCAGATGCGTTCGCCGGCTCCCTTATTCATTTTTTTTATCTGGACGTTGACCTGCGTGGCAAACGCTGAGGACGCCGCCGGGTCGAAGTGGTCGCAACTCCAGGTTCTGAATGATAAAGCAAACGAAAAGGTACCGATCGGCACAAACGCGGTCGAGTTTTACGCAGCGCGCCAGAAAGCATTGCATGATGCTGCGATCGAATTCGTAAAGGATTTTCCAAAGGACGCTCATGTACCGCAAGCGATGCTTTGGAAAATAGAGACGAGCGATTTCGCCGGGTCCTCCGAGCAAAAAATCGCTCTTCTGCGACAGAACGAAACTGACGCCCGGCCCATCGTCGACAACGCAGCGCTGCCAACGGACGTCCGATATCAAATCCGGCATGCAATCCTCGCGCAATGGTTGAACAATCCGGACCTGATCAAAACGTCCAACCAGGCAGCCGATATCGAGGGGCGCATCGCTCAACTGGTCCGGGAGAATCCGTCGGAACCATGGGCCGTCTCTTTCCAACTGGCAAGGGTAGATTTGATCCTCCGGTTCGATCAAGAAAAAGGGATGGCCCTCCTGCAGGAGTTGACCAAAGTTCCTGATAAAAAGCTCGCGGAGGCCGTGAAGGCCCGTCTGCTGAAGGCACAATTGCTGGGCAAGCCGGTGGATCTTCGGTTCACGGCAGTGGACGGATCCTCTGTAGATCTGCAGATGCTCCGCGGCAAGATTGTCCTGGTCGATTTCTGGGCGTCCTGGTGTCCTGACTGCGTTCGAGACATGCCGGTCATTCGACAGACTTACCAAAAATTCAAAGACAAAGGGTTCGCTATCATTGGAATTTCGCTCGATAGAGACGCGCAAGCTCTCTCCAATTTTGTGGCTAGGAAATTGATTCCCTGGCCCCAATTTTTCGATGGGAAAGGATGGGAAAACGAAATTGCGACGAAATATGCCGTCCACGCGATTCCGGAAATGTGGTTGATCAATCAGGCAGGAGATTTGGTCAGCACCGATATTTCCGTTGAACAGCTCGATCAAAAAATCGAGCAACTGATCAGTTCTGGAGGTCAACTCAGTCGCAAAGGCAACGTTTCGGGGTTTGGTGTTCGTGCTGGTAGCTTGGACTAAGCCCTCAACGTCGCCCCACCGCTACGTTCCGCAGGCGCTCCCCAGCGTGTTCGGAGTTTGCGATTTGCAGATCACCCCCTACTGTTCGCCAGGATGAATGACGGATCTCCCGCAATTGGGGTCATCGGCGGCAGTGGCCTCTATCAGATTGAAGGCCTGGAGAAGCTCGCAGAGCTGGTGATCGAAACGCCTTTTGGACAGCCATCTGACGCCTTTGTCTCCGGCTATTTTCATGGGCGTCAAATCTACTTTTTGCCGCGGCACGGACGCGGGCATCGGCTACTTCCAACCGAGCTGAATCATCGCGCGAATATTTTTGCTCTCAGGTCGCTGAATGTTCGCTGGATTCTCAGCATAGGCGCTGTCGGAAGCCTTCAGGAAAAGTACCATCCAAGAGATATTGTTCTCCCTTCACAATTCTTTGATCACACCAGTCGGCGATCAGAATGGACCTTTTTCGGGGAAGGGATTGTTGCCCACATCGGTTTTGCTGAACCGGTGAGCGCAAACCTTCGCGGTATTGTCGCCCAGGAAGCGTCCAGCCTCGGTTACAAGGTTCACGATGGAGGGACTTACGTGAACATGGATGGACCGGCCTTCTCGACGCGAGCGGAATCAGAATTTCACCGCAAAATGGGTTTTGATGTGATCGGCATGACGAATCTGCCGGAAGCCAAGCTGGCGCGGGAAGCCGAGATTTCGCTTGCCTCGATCAATTTCGTAACCGATTACGACTGTTGGAAAATAGAGGATGAACCGGTGAGTGTTCAAACTGTGATTGAGCACTTGGTGGCAAACGCGGACGCGGCTCGAAAGATCCTACCAAAGATCGTCGAAAGAATTCCTCGGGAAGCAAACTGGCCGGAACATCGGGTACTCGATTTCGCCCTTGTCACCGATCGGAAGCTTTGGCCAGAAGCAACGATAAAAAGACTGGAAATTATTCTTAAGCGATTTGTGTAATAATATGCGTTTTGGAGCTGGTATTTTCTCGCTTTTTTTAACTCTTCTGGCGGCTGGAGCCCAGGATACCAACTCAACACCGAGTCCCACTCCATCTCCGGCCAAGCCCGCGACTTACGCTCAAGTGCGAGTGGACCAGCCTTACATCGCGATGACGTTCGACGATGGGCCCAGCTCGGAGAACACGCCGCGATTGTTGGAGATGTTGAAGCAGCGCAATATTAAGGCAACCTTTTTTCTCATCGGGCAGAATGTCGCCTCCAACCCTGACCTTGTTCGACGCCTTCTGGCGGAGGGGCATGAAGTCGGGAACCATTCGTGGACTCACCCTCAACTTTCCAAACTCTCTGACGACCGGGTCACCGCGGAAATCACCAAAACTCAGGACGCCATCAAGGAAGCAAGCGGATTTAGCCCTACCCTTCTTCGGCCGCCATACGGTGCCATCACGCCTCGTCAACGAGAATGGATCGAGAGCCGGTTCGGCCTCAATATCATTCTCTGGTCAGTGGACCCTTTCGACTGGAAACGCCCAGGCGCTTCCGTCATTTCTCAGCGCATTTTAAGTCAGGTGCGACCGGGAGCGATTATTCTTTCGCACGACATCCATAAACAGACGGTCGATGCGATGCCAGCGACATTGGATGGGTTAATCGCGAAAGGGTACAAGTTCGTCACGGTCAGCCAGTTGATCGCGATGAATAAGCCAAAGCCACTGCCAGCGCAACCTGGGAAAACCGAGAACACTTCCGGAGCCAGCGCCACAGCCACCCCGGCCGGAAGCCATCAGTAAGAAGTGCGTTTGGACATGGTCGCAGAGAAATACCTCCAACTCCGTTCTGAACTCGGGATAACGCTCGGGTCGCTAATGACACTTGCCCATCAGATCGGAGCACCGGACGACACGCTGCGCAATCTGCAAAATCTGGTTAAGAACCTCGGCCAGCCATTCTTATTTGTCGTGGTAGGCGAGGTGAAAGCCGGTAAATCCTCCCTTTTGAACGCCCTGTTCGGTCGCGAATTCTGCAAGGTCGATGTGCTGCCGGCGACCGACCGCATCTACGAATT
The DNA here is from genome assembly GCA_963742335.1 of uncultured Verrucomicrobiae bacterium. Lineage (GTDB taxonomy): Bacteria > Verrucomicrobiota > Verrucomicrobiia > Chthoniobacterales > JAFAMB01 > JAFAMB01. Next base: position 204,625 of record CAVULL010000011.1, on the reverse strand, counting down.
CAAATATGGCGAAAAGGATTATGATGTGCAGATTTCCGACCACATTACAGCGCTCCATCGGCGGATCGATTTTTTGAAGGATTTCAACATCGTCGACACTCCCGGGACAAATACGATTGTCGCGAATCACCAGGAGATCACTGAAAATTTTGTTCCGATGGCCGATCTGATCGTTTTTGTTTTTGCGGTCACCAATCCGTGGGCCGCCTCGGCGTGGGATTTTTTGCGGCTGATCGGGCAGCAGTGGAAAAAGAATATTGTGTTTGTCGTCCAGCAGGCAGATTTGAGGGACCCGGACGAGGTCGAGATTGTTGCCAAGCACCTCGAGCAAACCGTTTTGCAAATCCTGGGAGCGAGCTGTCCGATTTTTTCAGTCTCGGCGAAAAAGGCTTTCCTGGCGAAAACATCATCGACTGTCGACCGTGAAAAACTGTGGAATGAAAGTCACTTCGGTGAGTTGGAAGACTGGATTACCAAGACGGTATCTCAAAGTGAGGAGCGTGGTGGAAAACTGCGTTCGGTCGCGCAGACAGCTCAAGTTTTAGCGGGCGGCCTGCGAGCGCGCCTGCAAGGGTCTTTGGATATGCTGAAATCGGATCAGGAGAAATTGGCCTCAATCCGCAGCACTTTCGACTCGCGAAAGATACAAACCCAACGGCAGGTCGGAGGATTCATTCGGGAAATCGAACAAGCCTACGACGCGTGTCGGGAGCGGGGCGAAAAGTTATTGGAGGAGCGACTTACTTTTGGACAGACTTTCAAAATGATTTTCACCGGTTCACGATGGGAGAAAGATTTCCAGGATAAAGTCGAATCGGAGGTTAAAAAAGAAGTTCAAAGTAAGATCGAGCACGCGCTGAGTCTTCTCGAATCGGATCTCCGGTCGATGTGGCAAGATCTTCAGGACAAAGTCAACGTACAATTTGGCTCGGAAACAAAAAGACAAGTTCGGGCCGTGATGCCCGGGTTTCTTACCCAGCGCCAAGAGGTGCTCCAGCGGCTTCAACTCACCTTGTTGGAGCAAATGTCCGATGCCAAGATCAAGGAACAGTTGCGAAGTCTTTTCGGAGAGACCGCTCGATGGTTGCGGGTGCCAACGAGTGTGGCCGCCGCCGGGGGCATCGCAACGGTTATTGCTGCACTCACCCACACCGCCCTGCTGGATGTTACGGGCACTGTCGCAGGTCTGGCGGCGCTGACCGGCACGCTCTACGCTGTTTGGCGCCGGAGAAAGATCCTGCTCCAGTACCGCGAGCAAATGAATGAAAAGCGTGGAGATCTTACCCGGGCGGTGGAATCTCAACTGAAACATGCTATCGAGGCGTTTTACCACGAAGTCGGATTGACCTTCTCTCCGCTGGAAAGCTTTTGCGAATCAGAATCCAAACGTCACGCACCGTTGAGGGACCAGATTGAGAGCCTTGACCAAGCGATAGGCACCATCAAAAGCCAGCTTGGCTGAAGGCGGTTTTCGCATTTCCTTGTCGATGAGTCGATTTTACCGGCGATTGATCAGCGCGATAGCGATGTGGGCTGTCGCGCTGTTAGTGATTTTCTCCGGGAACGAGGCGGTCTTCCTGCTTTTGATCGGTTCGCTCGGCCTGGCGGGGCTTTGGGAATATTTCCGGATGATAGAACGATCCGGTACCCGCTGCTTTACAGCCTTTGGGATGGCCTGTGGCGCGGCCTCGTTCATCGGTAGCTTTTTTGCCTTACGCACCAACAGCCAGACCGCAGCCTACGATTTCGAAAATATTGTTCTTTTGGTCTTCCTATTCGGGGTATTTGCTCGTCAGATGTTTCGGCCGACAGGGAAAACTGCGCCGCTCGAAACAATGGCCTACACGCTCTTTGGTTTACTGTATGTGGCGTGGCTATTTAATTTCATGACGAAGATTGTTTACGTCATCCCTAGAAACGGCCAGGGGGCAACTCTTGGCCAATTCTACGTCCTTTACCTGGTCGTGGTCACTAAATTCGCCGATATGGGCGCCTATCTCGTCGGGAGCCGAATCGGGCGGCATCAGATGATGCAGCACATCAGCCCTTCCAAAACGTGGGAGGGATTTATTGCGTCCCTGGTTTTCGCGGTCGCCGCCAGCTGCTCATTGATCTTTTTGATGCCTAAGCACCTCGCTTGGCTGAATTATTTTCACGGGACGATCCTCGGCCTCCTGATTGGGTTTGCCGCGGTTGTGGGTGATTTGGGAGAATCGATCATAAAGCGTAGTACGGGCGTCAAAGACTCCGGAGCGCTCTTGCCCGGAATCGGGGGCATGTTGGATTTGATCGACAGTTTGCTATTTACTGCACCTTTACTGTTCTTCTACTTGCGATTTTTAGTACGATGAGGAAACGCCGAATTATCCTGCTCGGGTCGACTGGATCGATCGGAGTGAGCGCCATGAAGATTGCCGTGTCGATGCCCGGCCGGATGGAAATCGCAGGGATGGCGGCTCATCGGAGCGCACAAAAGCTGGCCGAAGGTGCCAACCGTTTCAAACCGGAGGCGCTCTGCCTGGTCGACACAACTCGCCTGGATGAACTGCGATCCGCTTTAACCTATAAACCAAAAATCTTTACGGGTGAAGAAGGTTTGATCGAACTATCGACGCTGGCGGGAGCAGACATGGTTCTGGTGGCCATCGTTGGGACCGCCGGCCTCCGCCCTGCCCTGGCCGCGATTGACTGCGGCAAAGACCTCGCGATCGCCAGCAAGGAGATCCTCGTGATGGCCGGCGAGATCGTTATGCGGCACGCCCGGAACAATAGCGTCTCCATTCTGCCCGTTGACAGCGAACACAACGCCATTTTTCAATGCCTCGAAGCGAAAAAAACCGCCGAGATACAAAGTCTCATCTTGACTGCTTCCGGCGGTCCGTTCCGTCAACTGCCAAGCGAACGATTGCCATCCGTTACCAAGGCGGATGCGCTCCAGCATCCAACATGGAAAATGGGCCAAAAAATTACGATTGATTCAGCGACGCTATTTAATAAGGGGCTCGAAATGATCGAAGCCAGGTGGCTCTTCGATGTCCCTATGAGGCAGGTGCAAGTGGTGATTCATCCCCAAAGCATCGTGCATTCGATGGTCGAGTTCGTGGATGGGTCGATCCTTGCCCAGCTAAGTCATTCCGATATGTGCTTCCCGATCCAATACGCCGTGACCTGGCCAGACAGAATACCAACCAACTTAAAGCCTCTTCGTTTGGCCAAAGTAGGTAAACTCGAATTCGAAGAACCCCGGTACGACGTTTTTCCTGCCCTGAATCTCGCACGCCAGGCAGGCGAAGCCGGAGGCTTGCTCCCGGCCGTCTTGAATGCAGCAAACGAAGTCGCAGTTCAAGCATTCCTGGACGATCAGATTCTCTTCACTGAAATCTCAAGCTTGGTGCAAAATGCAATGGAGCGCCACTCAAATTTGGCGAGACCGTGCCTGGATGATATAATGCGAGCAGACAAAGAAGCCCGGGAGTTTGTGCGTAGTGCTTTAGTTAATCGTTAGTTTATGATTTTGAACATCTTTCGTGTAATCCTCACGATCGCTGAGGTCCTTCTGATCTTCAACCTCCTCATCATTGTGCATGAGCTGGGACATTTCCTGGCCGCTCGGTGGCGCGGCTTGCAGGTGGACAAATTCGGCATCTGGTTCGGACGTCCAATATGGAAAAAGACGATCAAGGGTGTTGAGTACAGCGTCGGCTGGATTCCCGCTGGAGGATTTGTCCTGCTGCCGCAAATGGCGCCGATGGAGGCAGTGGAAGGAAAATCCGCTACGGCGCGAGAGGATTTATCCCCGGTCAGTCCGCTGGACAAAATAATTGTCGCTTTTGCGGGCCCCTTATTCAGCTTTTTATTGGCGCTGGTATTCGCGGTGATCGTCTGGGCAGTTGGCAAACCGACTGCCGAAGCGGACGCCACAACGACTGTCGGTTTCGTAGCGCCGGGGGAGCCGGCCGCGAAGGCCGGGTTTTTGCCTGGGGATGTCATCCTCGACGTTGACAACCATCCGGTGTCGCGTTTTTCCGGGATGGTGAACAGTATCACTTGGTACGTCGTCCGCAGTGAAGGGGAAACGATTCCCTTTAGAGTACGGCGCGGAGACAAGATCCTGACGCTCGTTTCAAGTTACACGCGCCCTGAGACCAGAGGTTGGGAACGAAGATCGCTTCGCCAAGTCGGGATCGCACCGGCGATCACGCCGATCGTTTTCAAAGTCACGGAAGGTTCAGTGGCCGCGCAAGCCGGCATCAAACCGAATGACCAGATCGTCGCCGTGGGGGGCCAGAAACTCTATCACCCGCAGCATCTCCTGGAATGGGAACAAGCTAATCCTGGAAAGCCTTTGCCTCTGACCATATTACGGGATGGGAAGACCATCCAGCTGACGGTGGCACCGTCGCGGCCGACGGTCTCAGCGGTGATCAAAAACAGTCCGGCGGACGTCGCGGGCATTCAGGCCGGCGATCGTATTCTAGCATTGAACGATGAGCCGATCTACGACCCGACTGAAATCATCAAACGCGTCGAGACCAATCCGACGGTCCCTTTCTCGCTGACGGTTGCCAGCAGCTCCGGCGAGCGAACCGTCAGGCTCCTTCCAGCTACGCCCGACGGTCAGGACAAACCAATTATCGGCATCGGTTTTGCCGGCGACTCAGACGGGATCGTCTGGGACGGAGGTGGAACAATGACAGTTGTTCACATCTCTCCAATTGAACAAGTTTGCGCCGCAGTTGAGACCATCGGTAACACCATCGGCGCCCTTTTATCACCGCAATCCGACATTAAACTTCAGCACATGAGCGGCCCGATCATGATCATGCAGACCTACTACCGGCTGTTTGACAGCGATTTCGGGTGGCAGCTGGCGCTCTGGTTCAGCGTGGTCTTCAACGTGAATCTGGCTATGATCAATCTTCTGCCGATTCCTGTTCTGGATGGCGGGCATATCGTTCTGGCATTGATCGAAGGAATCCGTCGCCGGCCGATCAATATCCGCGTTCTCGAGGTAATACAGAGCGGATGCGCCCTTTTGTTGATCGGCTTCATGCTTTACGTTTCGTTTTACGACGCGCAGGATTTGCCTTGGAATGCTAATCACAAAGCAAAATTCAGTGTGCCGGCTAGACCGGCCCCGCCCGAAAATCAATGAGACACGCTCCATTTTGCCCGGACCCGTTCACCTACAGACGGCGACTGACCCGCGCGGTTAAAGTCGGAAAAGTGGGAGTCGGAGGGCACCATCCGATCAGGGTCCAATCGATGATCACTTGTGACACGATGGACACCGAGGCTTCGATTGGCCAGACAATGGAGCTGGCCGCGGCAGGGTGTGAGATTGTTCGGATCACCGCCCCAACGGTGAAAGACGCTCAGAATCTTCGAACCATCAAGAAGGGACTGCTCGAGAGAGGTTGCGACGTTCCAATCGTGGCGGATATCCATTTTAAACCGGAAGCAGCCTTGGAAGCCGCCTTATGGGTCGAGAAAGTCCGAATAAATCCAGGGAACTACGCTGATTCCAAAAAGTTTGCCGTCAAAGAATACAACGACGACCAGTATATGGCGGAACTGGATCGAATTCGTGAGCGGTTTACGCCCTTAGTCAAACTAGCGCGGGAACGCGGCATCAGTCTGCGGATCGGGACGAACCACGGTTCGTTGAGCGATCGGATAATGAACCGCTATGGGGACACTCCGCTCGGCATGGTCGAAAGCGCGCTCGAGTTTGCCAGGATTGCGCGCGACCTCCGATTTCACGATTTCATTTTTTCGATGAAGGCGAGTAACCCGAAAGTCATGGTTGCCGCTTACCGTTTGCTGGTTTCTCGCTTGATCGAAGCCGGCCCGGACTGGAACTATCCGGTTCATCTCGGAGTCACTGAGGCGGGTGACGGCGAAGATGGGCGAATTAAGAGCGCAATCGGGATCGGTTCACTGCTCGCCGACGGGATCGGCGACACGATCCGCGTTTCTCTGACCGAGGATAGCGTGCACGAAATTCCGGTCGCCCAATCGCTGGTTGCAGTGTACAATCAGCGTCCCGCAGGCCCGGATGGTCAAGACCGATCTGAGTGGCTCCTCCCATTTGATCCGTTTACGTACGAAAGGCGGCCCGCCGCGCGAATCGAGGTGAATGGGATCGGAATTGGCGGCCAAGAAACCCTCCGAGTGGTCGTGCGGCAGCAGACGTTCGACGACATTGCTCATAAGTTGGATAAAATGGGCGATTTCCAACCCGAAGGCATCTTGGAGACTTCGAATCTGACGGCCATCGATCCGACCGACTCCGCGGCAATTGCCCAGCTTAATTCCGCGCCCGAGACCCGTTTTGTCACCATTGAGGATGACGTCGATTTGCCGGTAATAGCGGCCTACCGCTTACTGGCGACCAGTTTGGATAGCCGCCACCCGATATTGCTGAAGGACACATTTTTTCCTTCCTCTGATGCGAACCGTGACTTCCTGCAAACGCTACTTCAGTCGGCGACCAATCTGGGTGCACTGCTCTGTGACGGTATCGGCGATGCAATCCTGATCCAGGGAGAGGCAGCGCCAGGCCAGTCTCTTCGTTTGGCCTATAATATTTTGCAGGCAGCCGGAGCCCGAGTCTTCAAGACAGATTATGTTGCCTGTCCTTCCTGCGGACGAACGTTATTTGATTTGCAAAAAACCACCGCGCGGATCAGGACTGCCACAAATCACCTTAAAGGCGTGAAGATCGCCATCATGGGCTGCATCGTGAACGGACCAGGCGAAATGGCAGACGCAGATTTCGGTTATGTGGGGGGTGCTCCTGGCAAGGTGAATCTTTACGTCGGGAAGAAGCCGGTAAAATTCAATATTCCGGAGATCGAAGCTGTCGATCGGCTGGTGGACCTCATTCGGGAACACGGGCGGTGGTTCGATGCTGTTTCGCAGGAGACGCACGAGTCGTTAACGGCGCTCATTCTCTCCTGACCTTTTTTGTGGCCAGTGAAACGCATGATATCTTTCATGAGGCCGCCGCTTTGACGAGGGCGAAGGTTTATCGTGCGCTGGGTGCCGAGTCGTGGGCCTGCCGCTTTTCTCTTTTGGTCCGGAAACTGAGCGAATGAAATGGGTTGACCAAATCCACGCGCGTCCCTCTTCTCCGACCGCGGCGATCCAGTTATTATCCGGAGACCAGCCAACAGACCAGACCGCTTTATCGGTAGTCAGTAGCACAATCTGTTGCCTTCCCCTCGGATAAGCCACACAATTGACGCGCCCATCCTCTCCACACGAAACTAACCAATCTTCTTTCGGAGACCAGGCAACCCGCCTCGCTCCCCCTACCCCAGCGAGGTGCAGTTGAGCAGCGAAAACGGAATCGCCGGTCGTCGCAGAACGGACAATGATCCGCCCGTCCTGATGAGCAGTCGCGATCCACCTTCCGCTGGGTGAGTAATGCGCACCGTTCACCTCATCGAGGCCATATCCGAATGGAGGAGTATAGTTCGGCATCACATCCTGGCGACGCCATCGCAAGACTCCCGACTGCGCATCGAAGAGGAGTAGACGGCTCCCATCCTGACCTGTTGTGACAACGAATAAGCGTCCCTTCGGCGACCAGTCGACACCCAAGCCGTCGCCGTCGAGTTGTATGGAAGCGCGCAGATAGCCTTGGACATCCCATTCTTTGGCGAGTCCCGTGTAATCCACCGCAATCAGCGATGTGCCATCCGGATTCCAGCCGACGTCCAATGTCCAACCACCTTGAAACAGCTTTTTTTGCTGCGTGCCGTCCCGCCACAATTGAACGGTCCCGTCCTTCCCAGCGCACGCCAGGAGAGTTCCGTCCGGTGACCAGGCCAGACCCCAAATCTCCTCCTGCCCGGTTTCCAGTGTTTGTTCGACTGCGAAATTGGGTGCGCGACAAATCTGAATTGTGCCTCGTCCGCCGAACGCGACACGCTGACTGTTCGGAGACCACGCCACGCTGTAGAGGCTCTGGTCGAGCTTAGAAACCCAAACGGGTGAAAGCGGAATTTGGTTCCGCGGAGGGAGTAGTTGTTGGCCATCGATTCGGATCGCGAAAGGACAAGCGACCAGAAGAGCGCAGATAAACTTCCCGACCATGAGTTGTTTGCATAACCGGGGATGGCTTAGATTTCGTACTCTGCAAGTTCCAGCTGTAACCTGGGAATCAAAAAATCCAACAACCGCCCGACAGATTCCTTCACGGACTCGCGATCAGTGTGAATTGTGACTTCCGGATTTTCAGGTTCTTCGTAAGGGGCATCAATCCCGGTGAAGTTCTTTATCTCACCCGCTCGAGCACGTTTGTAAAGATTCTTCGGATCTCGGCGCTCGCAGACTTGCAAGGGAGCGGCAACATGGACCTCTACAAACTCAATGTTGTCGCTCAGAATCACCTTGCGCGCCCGGGTTCGATCCAAGCGATAAGGCGAAATCAAGGATGTGATCACCACCAACCCGGCATCCGCCATCAACTTCGCAACTTCCGCAATACGACGAATATTCTCCACGCGGTCGTCCGGCGAAAACGCCAAGTTGGAATTCAATCCGTGCCGAACGTTGTCCCCATCGAGCACATAGACTTGCATATGACGATTAAACAAATTCGTCTCGAGAGCTCGAGCCAGTGTTGATTTGCCCGAACCGGACAAACCGGTGAGCCAGACTACCATTCCCCGATGACCATTCCGCTCTGTCCGGATCCTTAGATCGATCTTCCCTTCCGACCAGAAAAGGTTTGTGCTCTGAATGCGCTCACGTTCAATGTAAGTCCCTCCAAAAATAATTCCCCCGCCGGCGACATCCCGCTCATCCACAATGACGAAGCGTCCGGAAGTGTCGACCTTGTCATGATTGTCCATGACCAGGGGGGAACGTGCCTGAATCGTGACTTCCGCCACCTCATTCTTAACGACTGAAAGCCGCAAACCCGAAAACGTATCTAACGACGTCGCGTCGATCACCCGGTCGACCGAGACCAATTGGCACTCTATCTCCTGCGTCAACAATTTAACGTTGTACCGCTTGCCGATCGAAAATGGTCTATCACCCATCCAAAAGATCCGCGCTCGGAAACGCTTGGACTCGATTGGCGTCCCAGTATCGTGAGATCCGATATGCCCTCGTTCGACGAAAATCGGCTCGCTCAAAATAAGGCCGACGGACTCTCCAGCCGACGCGGAATCTTTGAGAGGTGCGTTCCACCGTTCAATTGAAGCGACGGTAGCGGTTTTGTGATTGGGCGAAAAAACAACGTAATCGCCGACTCGTAAAGTTCCAGACTCTATCCTTCCGGCGATGATTCTGCGTTCGTCAAATCGGTAGACATCCTGCACAGCGAATCGCAATGGTCCATCCGCCTCAGCGCTGGGAGCCGGAATCCGATCCAGTGCCCGCAATAGAGTCGGACCGGAATACCAGGAAGCTGCACCGTCGGAGGGTTCCACGAGGTTCAGTCCATCTCGAGCCGAGATAGGAATGAATCTAATCGGACGAATGCCAAGTTTTTCGAGAAAAATGCGGTACTCCTTCTCGATTTGCGAAAAGACGGACTCGGAATACTCCACCAGGTCCATTTTATTAATTAACACGATCACCTGATCCACCCCCAGCATGCTGAGGAGGTAAGCATGCCTCTTGCTCTGCTCCTGCACCCCTTCGTTCGCAGCTATCAGCAGCAGTGCGGCCCCAGCGCTCGCGGCACCAGTCACCATGTTCTTGAGGAATTCTTTGTGTCCTGGCGCATCGATGATTACGTAGGAACGGGTCTCCGAACGAAACCAGATCTGTGAAACATCAATCGTGATGTTCTGATCTCGCTCGGCTTGCAAGGCATCCATCAGAAACGCCCATTCAAACGGCATGCCCCGCCGACGGCAGACTGCCTGAATCTGCTCGAATTTACCGTCCGGCAGCGAGCCGGTGTCGTGTAAAAGCCGACCCACCAGCGTCGATTTTCCGTGATCGACGTGACCCACAATCACAATACGGAGCGCGTGAGCACCTAAATTTGGCGCTAAGTCTGGCGTACTCACATGTATCCGCTGGATCGGAGTCGCTCAAAAGCATCCTCAGTCTCTTGGTCTTGAGCGCGGGTGCTGCGCTCCGAAACCCTGGTGTGCCTGAGTTCTTCAATGATCTCGGAAACATTCCGAGCGTCTGATTGGATCGGCTTGGTGCACGGCGCACAACCCAAGCTCCGATATCGCATCCCGTCTCTTGAAAAATAAAGTCCCACGACCGGTATACTTTCCCGGTGGATATACTCCCAAACGTTCACCTCCGTCCAATTTAGCAACGGATGAATGCGGATGTGGGTTCCCGGATCGAAATCGGTCTTGAATTGATCCCACAACTCGGGCGGCTGATCCTTAAAGTTCCACTCGAAGTTTTTGTCTCGTGGCGAGAAATACCGCTCTTTTGCTCGGGTTCCTTCTTCGTCCCTCCGAATACCGACGATCACGGCCTGATAGTCTTTTTCCTCAATGATGGACTGGAGGGCATCCTTCTTCAGGAGACTACAGCATTCAACACGGGTGATTCGGCCATTGGGGAAAGTCTCGCCCCGGTCCAGCACCGCCCGATTTTGTCCAACGATCAATTGGATCCCCCATTCTTTCGCCAGGCGATCTCGAAAGGTGATCATCTCCGGGATCTTATAGCTCGTGTCGACATGCACACAGGGAACCGGTACATGCCCGAAGAATGCCTTTCGCAGCAACCAAAGCATCACGCAGGAGTCCTTGCCAATGCTCCATAGCATCGCCAAGCGCTTAAATTTGCGATAAGCTTCTCTTAATATGTAAATGCTCTGATTCTCGAGCACGTCGAGATGAGCGTACCTGGATTCCATTGCTAAATTTTGTCTCCCAAAAACGTGTGGATTCCGCATTCGCTCTTGTCAAATCCAATCCAGCGACCTGCACGATCCTCCTGCCCGGATATTACAACCCTGGTGCATGGAAAGCACCCGATACTCCGAAACCCGCGATCCATCAACGGATTATACGGAATCCCATGCCGCCGGATGTAATCCCACACCTGATCCCGAGACCAATGGGCGAGCGGATTGACCTTCAAGATATTTTTCTCCCGAAGTCGATCGAACTCATAAAGCTCCAAAACTTGTATATTCGCCCTCCCCGCAGATTGCTCCCGGCGCAGACCAGCAATCCACGCGTCGAGCTGGTTAAGCTTTTTCAGCAATGGCTCAACCTTACGTAGCGTGCAACAGAGATCGGGATTGCTCAACCAAAGTTCAGGAGCGATGTCCTCCGCCTGCTGATCCACTGAGCGTTCAGGAATCAGGGCTTCAATCACAAGGCCAAAATAATCTTCCAGCCGAGATTTTAACTCGAGGGTCTCGGAGAAAAGCAATCCTGTATCGATGGTGAAGACCGGCAATGGCAGCCCGGCAGCAACAGCGTGATGAATCGTGACCAGGCCAGCGCCTTGGAAACTGGTTCCGATCGCTGCGGAACTTCCGAACTGATCAAACGTCCATTGGAGGATCTCAGTGGCCGAAGCGGAGGCAAACTCTGCGGCAAGCGCAGCGACTTCCGAAGGACTAGAAGTAAGCGCGACAGGCATTAGGATACTTCTCTATATACAAATAGGGAATTGGCAAGGGGTTTATCATTTTTTTACGGTAGGCGAACCGTCCCGGTTTGCTCACTCCAAGAAGCAAAGCGAGACACTTCGCTTACCTCTTACCGATGATCGTCGCTCCGCCCTGGGGTTTTTTGGTCCTTGGGTTTTCCTGCTGCCGCCGCCGCGAACCAAAAAGCCTCCCGATTGCCGGGTCGCGCAAAATGCGCGTCCGGCAATCACGGAGGGCAAAAATTATCAGCTCAGACTTTTTACGGCTGCAACGACATTTTCGGCGGTCATTCCGAGCTCGGTCATCACTTTTCCACCGGGGGCGCTCATACCGAATCGATCGATCCCGACGACTTTCCCGTCCAATCCGACAAACTGGTGCCAAAGCACCGTTACGCCAGCCTCGATCGCCACCCGTTTGCGGCAGGATGGCGGCAAAACCTCGTCCCGATAACTTTGATCCTGGCGCATGAACCGCTCCGTGCAAGGCATAGAAACGACTCGAATCCCGTCGCCGAGTGTTTTGGCTGCATTGAAGGCATGCTGTAATTCGCTGCCCGTCGCCAGGATAATCGCCTCGAGCTTACCAGATTCCTTCCGGGCTACGTAGCCTCCTTTCTTGACTCCGTCACGTCGCAGCTCTAAGGAGACTTCGTTCTGAATCGGAATTGCCTGCCGGGTCAAGGCGATCAGGGTTGGCCCGTCCGTTCGTGAAAATGCAGCCGCGAAGGCGCCTGCCGTCTCCTCTGGGTCGCCCGGTCGAATAACGTCAAGGTTTGGAATGACTCGAAGTCCACTGACTGTTTCCACCGGTTGATGAGTCGGACCGTCCTCGCCGACTCCGACGGAATCGTGCGTAAAGATATAGACGACGGGCAGCTTCGCGAGAGCCGCCAGGCGGATCGAAGGCCGACAATAATCGGCGAAGACCAAAAACGTGGCACCCGAAGGCTTAAATATCCCATGATAGGCAATCCCGTTCATGATGGCGCACATCCCGTGCTCCCGAATTCCAAATCGGATGTTACGTCCACCCCGGTTCTCGGGATTGAAGTCTTTGTCGCTACTGATGTAATTGAGGGTTGATCCGTACAAATCGGCGCTTCCGCCGATCACCAGCGGCAAGGCTTCGGCTACCGGCTGTAGAACGTCGCTTCCAGCTTTGCGAGTCGCAATCTTGCTGTCTTTCGGAAACGCTGGAATACGCGAAGCCAAGTCTTGAGGTACCTCATGATGAATTCCATGCTCCAAAAGGGTCGCCAAGTCGGCGTTGGCCTTTTTCCACCCGTCATAATTTTCCTGCCAATCGAGATATCGCTTCTTAAGCACCTGCCGATGACCGGCAAAATATTCGTACACCTCCTTCGAGACGTAGAATTTCTCATCCGGCAAACCGAGGCCTTTTCGATCGGCATCGACAAACTTCACTCCGGCTTCACCATGGGCTTTTTGCGTACCGGCAACCTCGGGGATCCCTTTTCCGATCAAGGTTCTCGAAACAATAAACTGCGGCTTTCCGGTGGTTGCGTGCTTCGCGGCTTCGAACGTGGTCAAGAAACCTTCCATATCGTTGCCGTTCACGGTGTGCACATCGTAGCCATAGGCGCGAAAACGCTCAGCGGTATCTTCACTTTGCGACATCTTGGCCATCGCATCGAGCGTAACGTCGTTCGAATCGTAAATCAGAATCAGATTGTCCAGCTTCTGATGTCCGCCAAACGCAGCCGCTTCGGATGCAATGCCTTCCTGAAGACAACCGTCCCCGGCTAGACAAACGATTTTATGATTAAAAATCGTGTGCTCTTTGGTGTTAAATCGCGCCTCGGCCATTTTGGCCGCAACCGCCATTCCGACGGCATTCCCCACGCCCTGGCCTAAAGGACCGGTAGTGGCTTCGACACCGGGAGTATCGCCAAATTCCGGGTGCCCGGGGGTTTTGCTATGAAGCTGCCGAAAATTCTTGATGTCTTCGATCGATATGTCGTATCCGGCGAGGTGCAGCCAACTGTAAAGGAACATGCTCCCATGTCCTGCAGAGAGGACGAATCGGTCACGGTTTATCCAACCCGGGTCTTCAGGAAAATAATTGAGCGCGTACCCGAAGAGCACTGCTCCGACTTCGGCCGCGCCGAGCGGCAAACCAAGGTGACCAGAAGCTGCTGCCTGAACAGCGTCCATTGCCAGGCCGCGCGCCTCAGTGGCGGCCTGAGAGAGATTTTTGGTGTCTAGTGGCATGGGATATTCCTTTGATGAACGATCAATTGGTGGGTGCGTAACGAACTGACCTCAAAAAAGAGAGAAATCCAGAGAAGTTTTTACTGGTCAGAAATCTCCTATGAGCGTAAGTAAACGGCCCTTTTCTGAATGCCATGAATCAACCATGCCTCCGCATAGGATTACCTTCCGGTAGTCTGCAAGAGTCGACGCTCGATCTCTTTGCCAAGGCCGGCTACCAGATCACGGGTTCAAAAAGGTCCTATAAACCCGCCGTCGACGACCCAGAGCTGGAAATCAGGCTTCTTCGGGCCCAGGAGATAAGTCGGTACGTGGAGCATGGGTTCCTGGATTGCGGAATTACCGGCAAAGATTGGATTGAAGAAAACAATTCGGACGTCGAACTGATCGAAAAACTTGAGTATAGCAAGGCGACCTCCAGTCCCACGCGCTGGGTCTTAGTCGTACCAAGAAATTCTTTAATCCAATCGGTGAAAGACTTGGAGGGAAAGCGAATCGCAACGGAAGCGGTCGGCCTGACCACCAGGTTTCTCGAGTCTAAGGGAGTAAGAGCCAGGGTAGAATTCAGCTGGGGTTCAACCGAGGTGAAGGTGCCTGAGCTCGTCGACGCTATTGTCGACATCACTGAGACAGGCACTTCTCTGGCAGCCAACAACCTCCGGATCGTCGAAGTTATCACCGAATCGTACCCGCAAATAATCGGCAACCGGGAATCGATGAAGGACGCCTGGAAAAAAAGCAAGATCCTGCGACTTGTATTGCTTTTGAAAGGGGCGCTAAATGCCCGCGGCAAGGTCGGACTCAAGATGAACCTTGAAGAATACAAGCTCAAGAATCTGTTGGACAGGCTGCCTGCCTTGCGAAATCCGACAGTGGCTCCGCTCGCCCAATCGGGCTGGGTCGCTATCGAAACTGTCATCGACGAGAAAGTCGTCCGCGAAATAATCCCGGAACTGAAAGACTTGGGAGCGGAAGGGATAATCGAGTATCCGTTGAATAAAGTTGTTTATTAGGTATCAATTCACCACCGGCGGCTGGTCCGGGATTTCCTTTACCAGCATCGAACGGTCAAAATATGGGTTCACTGAAAAAGAGAAGAAAAGCGAAAATCGCCAAGCATAAGCGCCGCAAACGCATGAAGGAAAACCGTCATAAGAAGCGTTTGCGCTACAAGTCCTAAGTCTTAAGTTGCTGAATGAGTATCTGGAGGCCGGCACGCCTGCTGCTGTGCGTCGGAGCAAGTGTCGGCACATCGCTGGGCGTGTTTCTTACGACAGGAGCGGCCGAACAGCCGGTGACTGGTGCCGTTGCCTCCAAGGCAGATGCCGGACCGAAGTATCGCAGCCTGGAAGAGACGTTTTATTCGGATATCCGCCCGGCGACTCCGGCACAGCAACTGCCGAAAAGTGTCGAAAGAAAAGCGGATGCTCAAGCTTCGTATATGGAGGGACTTCTTCTTGAAGAAGAGGGAGACTACGAAGGAGCCTTGGCAGCGTATAGCCGCTCTCTGCAGCTCGATCCGGGCGGCAATCCGCAATTAGCGGTACGCATCGCCCATGATTATGCCAAACGAGGAGACATCGCCAACGGGATTGATGTTCTCAAAGATCTAGTTAAGGCGCGGCCACGCGAGTCGCTGGCTTATCTCAACCTGGCCTATTTCTATTTAAAGCAGCTGAAGAAGCCGGAACTGGCGGTGAAATATGCCGAACAAGCCGTCGAAGTCGATCCGAAGAACTTCACTGGGTATCAGACGCTTTTTGAAGTTTACATGGCGCTGAAACTGAAAAAGGACGCCGAATCGACTTTGATCAAGGCTCAAAAACTCGATAGCAAAGATCCGAACTTTTGGCTCAATCTGGTCGATCTGACGATCCAATTGTACAGCAACAACCAGGAACGTTTTCCTGCCCAACGAGTGGCCGTAGTCGATTCCCTGCTGAGAAAATCGGCCGACTTCGCCGGTAACGACGGCAATGTTTTCGCCAAAATCGCCGACGATTATGTCCTGATCGATCAGGTGGCAAGCGGGATTCCTTTCTATCTCCGAACCCTTGAATTGAACAAAGACAACGCGGATGTGCGTTACAAACTGGCGCAAAGTTTTCTCAAAACCGGTCAGCGAGACCAGGCGATCAAGAGCTTGGAGGAGATGCTCAAGGCAAATCCCCTCAAATTCGAAATCTATGAATTCCTCGCTCGATTGTACGAAGAAGCTGGAAATAAGGCGCGAGCGCTCGCGAACTACGAGCAAGCCCTCTTGCTGGCACCCAACCAGCCGGAGAACTACCTGCACACCGCCGGTGTCGAGCTTGATCTGAAGCAGTACGATCGCGCCATCAGCACCTTGGAGGAAGCGAGACGCCGCTTCCCGATCCCGCAAGTTACCTACAGTCTGGCGGTTGTTCTCTCAACTGCCAAACGCTACTCCGAAGCGCTGCCGATTTTTGAAGCGGCCTTGCAGGAGGCCAAATCATCCGAGGAGGAGCTTCTCGACGCTGGTTTTTTCTTCAACTATGGCGTAACGGCAGAACAAGCCGGCTTGGTCGAGAAGGCTGCCACGCTACTCAAAAGGTCCATCGAACTCGATCCATCAAAGGCAGCGCAAGCGTACAATTACCTAGGCTACATGTGGGTCGACCGAAATATGAACCTCGACGAAGCCGGTTCGATGATCAAAAAAGCCCTGGAAATCGAGCCCGCCAACGGCGCATACCTCGACAGCCTTGGTTGGTTCTATTTCAAGAAGGGCGATTTTGCCAGAGCCATTACCGAACTCCTTCATGCCGCTGAGCTAACCAACCCCCCAGACCCCGTAGTTTACGAACATATTGGCGATACCTACAAATCACTCGGTAACGGTCCGCAGGCGCTGAGCTATTGGCAAAAAGGCCTGACTCTGGATCCGCAAAACCAATCGCTCTCCTCGAAAATCGATCAAGCGAAAGCGAAAATGACTTCTAATTCGACGAATTCATCTTCGATTTTAACCGCTCCGGTTTCGACTCCCACTCCAAATCCGGTGTTGGTACCGTTGCAGAGGTAAGAGGGCGTTTCACGTCGACAAGCAGCTTGTCCGTTTCTTTAAATGGCGCGAAGATAAGGAAAGTTCATGGCAAGCGGCTCCTCCGAAAGTAGGCGAATCGTCTCGATTTGCTCTGTCCCCGCGGGAACCTTCGAAGCTTCTTCGTTCCATTCGGGTCTGTCCTTGATATCCCGCCGTGCGCGGCACGAACCTGACAACGAGCACAAGGTTATTGTGTTTAGCTTTAGCGCCCGTTGTACGGCGCTAAGCAGGCTGCAATTCCGGATCGCGCCTGACAAGGAAGGGCTCGACACGTGCATAGACCTTCGGAGAAACCAGTGCGATAACATTAACGTGGAACTCCTCATAGCTCACGTCGATTACCAGACTTGTTCGATGCAAAAGCGAAAGCAGATCAGCCCGATCCAGGGGTAACGCGAGCTCCACTTTTGCCACCCGATCCGCCAGCAAATCCGCCATCCGATGGAGAAGCTCCTTCAGACCTTCCCCGGAGCGCACGGAAACGAAGGCTCCCTCAGGGAAGTGAAGCCGCAACGCGTGCAAGGTCGACTCATCTTTCACCAAATCGACCTTATTCAATACGGTGATCATCCGTTTTGCGTCCGCTCCCAATTCTCCCAGCACGCGCATCGTGGTCTGATAAAAATCGAACACTCGCGGGTGGCTTGCATCGAGTACATGAATCAGGAAATCTGAAAGGACAGCTTCTTCGAGTGTCGCTTTGAACGCTTCAATCAGACGATGAGGCAGATTTCTGACAAAACCAACCGTATCGGTCAGGAGCAAACTCTGGCCGGAAGGCAGAATCACCCGGCGCGTCGTCGTGTCAAGTGTCGCGAATAGCTTATCCTCCACGAGCACTCGGGCGCCCGTAAGCTTCTTCAAAAGTGCCGACTTACCGACGTTCGTGTAACCGACGATGGCTGCGCTCGGAAGCGGCAGACGTTCGCGTTGTTTACGCTGCGTCGCACGACGCAGGCGGACCAGTTGAAGATCGCTCTTTAGCCGGTCAATTTGCGCGCGCACCAAACGCCGGTCTGTTTCCAGCTGCGTTTCACCTTCTCCTTTCCCGCCCAAGCCCCCGCCTTGACGGCTCAGATGGCCCCAAGCCCGGGTCAGTCGCGGGAGGGAGTATTCCATGCGAGCCAGAGCGACCTGCAAGCGCGCCTCTTTAGTCCGGGCCCTTCGCCCGAAAATATCGAGAATCACTTCCTCACGGTCGATGACGGCCATTCCAGTCAACGCCTCCCAATTACGCTGCTGCGCCGGACTCAACCCATTGTCGAATATGATGACATCTGTCTCGAGCTGCTTCGCCCGTTCGAAAATCTCGTCTGCTTTTCCGGAGCCGACCAAATAGCGCGGATTAGGTTCTTGAACCTTGACCAGCAAGCGATCGACGACTGGAATATCCAGAGTATCGACCAGAGAATCCAATTCTTCCAAAAGGCTTTCAGATTCCTCTTTTTGCTCCGCCTCCTTGTAGACGCCGATCAACAACGCTCTCTCGACCTGCTTTGGTTTTTCTTTGATATCAAACATTTGACTATTTCTTGAAAAATGCGGTGACAGCGCCCGCGACCAGCTCTATCTCGCTGTCGGTTAACTCCGGAAAAATAGGCAGGGCAACCACTGCTTGGGCTGCGGCTTCAGATTCGGGAAACAAACCTGCCTTAAGGTACGCAAAACATTTCTGACGATTTAAAGAAACCGGATAATAAATTTCGGTTCCGACCCCGCGGTCGTTCAAATATCGGCGCAATTCGTCTCGGAGCGCTGACCGAACAACAAACTGATGATAAATGTGTCCTCGGTCGCTCAGTTGTCCGGCGTAGGGTTCATCCTGCAACCGGAGTTCGGGCGCAAAATTCGCGAATTCGCTGCGGTAATACTGCGCAATCGCCCACCGCCTCTTGGACCAGCCCGCCAGGTGCGGCAGTTTTTTCAGTAGAATCGCCGCCTGCAGGGCGTCCAGGCGAAAGTTCCCACCGAGATACTCATGGTAATATTTAGGCTCCATCCCATGATTTCGAAGGGCCTTCATTCGATGCCCCATCCGGTCATCTCTGGCGATTGCCATCCCGGCGTCTCCAAATGCCCCGAGATTCTTCGTTGGATAGAAGCTGAAATAGCCAAAATCTCCAATTGCGCCCGCATACCTGGTCCCCTGAACAGAAGGATAAGCAGCCCCGATCGCTTGAGCCGCATCTTCGATTACGGACAGCGCATACCGGTCACAGACAGCTTGGATCTGGTCCATCGGACAGCAGAGACCGAACAAATGGACCGGCACGACAGCTCGAATCCGAAGACCCTCCTGGGTCCGCAAAACACCGCTCTTAAAACTGCACTTTTCGGCAAAAAAAAGCTCCAATTTCTCGGGGGACAAGGTCAAAGTGTCCGGATCAATATCAACGAATAAGGGGGTCGCCCCCAGTCGCGCGATAGAGGCCGCGGTGGAGAAAAAGGTAAATGGAGTAGTGACAATCGCGTCTCCGGGTCCAATCTCTAAAGCCATCAGAATTAGAATCTCCGCATCGGTCCCGGATGAAACTCCAACAGCATGGCCTCCTCCCCAGAGGGAGGCAATTTCAGTTTCCAACTGATCAACCCTGGTCCCCAGAATAAACGACTGGGCATCGCAGACAGCGGCAATCTCGCTTAGAATCTCCTCCCGTAGAGGAGCGAATTGTTTCTTGAGGTCAAAAAAGGGTACTTTGGTCACTCGCCTGGCGGCTAGTATCCGATGTGGAGAGCCAGGGCGCAAACCAAATTGAGCACCAGTCCAAACCGACCGAAGGGCAATAAAGGTGGGACAAACTGAGCTTCAGAACCGCCAGATTCGCCTTTATGCGCTCGATTTAATTGTCATTCAGTGACGATCGTTTCACAAGGTATACAGCCACCGGCAAACCTCGATACGAACTAACGCGGAGATTATTATGAGACATTTCGCACTTATCATGATGCTGTCATTTGGCACCTCCCTTGCCGCCCAGGCGGATGAACCGAATCCAGTCGAAAAGACTGGCCAAACTGTCGAGAAAGCCGCTACGAAAACGGGTCAAACTATTGAGCATGGCGCACAAGCCACTGGCCAGACCCTGAAGCACGGTACGCAAGCCACCGAACGAACGGTCGGCAAAGGGATAAAGAATACGGGCAATTCAATCGAAAAAGCGGGTGGTGGCGGCACCGGATCGGCCAAGCATCACGCTAAAACGAGAAAGAGCAGCTCTAAAGCAAGCCCATCTCCTTCCGCAACACCTGCAAGCACCCCGGCTACTACACCTTCTCCCACTCCAGTCGAACCAAGCCCGACTCCGATCGAAACTCCAGCACCAACTGCCACACCAAGTCGTTAAAGCAAGAGAGCAAGAGCGGAGCACCGCTGCGGAATCTACAGAAGATCCCTCAACGGTGCAGGGAGTCGCATACTTCGCCGCGGAGATCGTAGACTTGAGTTCCGGTAATCCGGACATCGACAAATTCTCCAACTGGTCCGTTTTTTGTTAAGAGTACCCTGGTGTCCACTTCGGGTGCGTCGCCCGCGGTGCGGGCAACCAAGGGTTGTTCGACGAGCGCTTTTACTTTTGCTCCGACCATAGAATTCGCCAATTGGCTGGCAATCTTTTGCTGCAGCCTCATCGCGCGACGATAGCGGGCGGTTTTGATGCTTGCGGATAGCTGCCCGCTCATTCTGGCCGCCCGGGACCCTTCCTCCTGAGAATAAGTAAAGATCCCCAAGCGTTCAAATCGAATGCGCTCAATGAACTCGAGCAATGATTCAAAATGCTTTTCTGTCTCTCCCGGGAAACCGACAATGAAGGTTGTCCGCAAATGTAGACCCGGTATGGTTTCACGAAGCGCGTGGATCAACTCTTCAACATGCTGTCGGGAAGTCTCCCGCCGCATCAGCTTCAACATCTCCTCATCGATATGCTGCAAGGGCATATCGATGTACTTCACTACCTTCGAGCTGGCGGCAATCGCTTTCATCAGTTCGGGGCTCCAATGCGCCGGATGAGTGTAAAGAAGACGGACCCAGAAATCGCCAGGAATACCTTCAATCCGTTCCAGCAACCGGGTCAAGGTCGGGCCACGCGCGGAGTCAACCGGCTGGCGAGGACCTGCTTTCTGATCCCAAAGATCCATCCCGTAATAAGTGGTGTCCTGGCTGATAAGGTTAATCTCCTTAACGCCCTCTGCGACCAAGTGGCGAACCTCGGCCTCAACCGACTCGATCGACCTGCTGCGATGCCTGCCCCGCATCTGAGGAATCACGCAAAAACTGCACGGGTGATTGCACCCTTCGGCGATTTTCAGGTAGGCGAAGTGCCGAGGGGTCAATCGGAATCGAGGCGTGGTGTAATCCGGTATGTAGCGCGACTTCGTGGTCACGAAATTTAAGGGTGCCGCGGACAATCCTGGTCGGCCAAGAACCCTCCGGACGATCTCCCCTGCCTCAGAGATTTGATCAAGGCCCATGAACGCATCCACCTCCGGCATCTCCGTAGCCAACTCGGTGGCAAATCGCTGCGACATACAGCCGCTGACCACCAGTTTTTGGCCTTGCCGTTTTCGCAAACCCCTCGCCTGATGGGCATCTAATATCGCATCAACCGATTCCTCTTTTGCTGAATCGATGAAAGCGCAGGTATTAACGATGACCACATCCGCCTCCTCGGCGTTCGCGGTCACTTCCATCCCGTGGGCCACGATGTCGCCCAGCATAATCTCGGCATCGACAAGGTTTTTAGCGCATCCCAAACTGATCATGCCTACCTTCACTGCAGGGGGGGTCTGCAACACATCGGCGGCTAACAAAGGACGACTCCAAGATTCAGTAAAACCCATTTGATCAGTCGATCACTATATCACCGGAGTTACCGGGAACAAGTTGCCCATCCTCTCGCACCTCGACGGCCCCTTTGTCCACCGCGTGTACCCAGAATCGCTTTCCCTCGACGACAATCGGCCGACCATCCGGCGCGGCGATCCCCTCAAATACAGGTTGCGTCCCCTCCGTGTCTTTGGTCACTTTGACGTAGGTCCGTCTGATCACCCGGACCTCCAGTTTCTTTTCCGGTGGAGTGGTGAGACCTGTTCGGTTCGGCGTGTCGCCCGGCGTAGCGGATTGAGACACACCAACCGGCAGAGCGCGCCGGACTTCGATTTTTGCCGGCGTCGCTTCCGTTTTCACTTCCTGTGCCTGGGAGGAAGATGGAGAGGAAACCGTGCCGCTTTCCTCAGGCGGAGTTTGTGCGGCCAGAGACTTGAGCGGCTCAGGGTTCGGCGACGTGGCATCGGCCGCTTTGGGCGACATGGTCGCCAACGGATTTGCTTTGTCGGACGCGGTCTCAAAATTCGTTCCGGCCACCCTTGGGATGTTGAGTGCCAGATAGGAAAAAACCGGCACTCCTACCAGCACGATTAAAACAAGCACCACCACCACGGCTGGAGGAACTCGAAATCCTTTTGGCGTCCAGCGCGAGGGATTTGCATTATTCTGCGCCGGAATCGAACTCAAATACTGATATTCCCCCGTAGAAATCGCCGAGGAAATTTGGAACTTATCCAGATCTGCCTGAATATCGATTCCAAGAAACCTGGCGTACTTCGCAAGGAAGCTTTTTGCGTAGGTCAGATTGGGAAAATGAGCATACTCATCCGCCTCAAGATCGATAATGCGGTCCGGCCGAATCTTCGTACGCTCGGCTACATCTTCAATCTCGAGATTTCGGGCAAGCCGGGCCTGCTGCAATTTCCTTCCAGCCGATTCCACCATTTCTAGAGACTCGTTTTAAACCCTGAGCGTGCAATCTGATCAGCGGATAGATTCAGGTCCATTGATGACTTCTACACTAGAGCGTTTAAGTCCACTAATATTTCCCGGGGTTTTGCGCCGTCCCCCGGGCCTAAAATGCCTCTGCGCTCCAGAATATCAACCACCCGAGCTGCACGTGTGTAACCGAGGCGCAGCCGACGCTGGAGCATTGAAGTAGACGCGCGCTTTTCCTGGCGGATTATTTCAAGGCATTTCTCAACCAGAATCTCGTCTTCTTCGCTTACTTCCTCTTCCACTTGTCCCGACGACTCAAGTTGATTCTGGATCGACGGATCGAACGCCGGAGTTCCTTGAGCGGAAACAAACTCCACCAATTGCCGAATTTCGTCATCCGTTACCAAAACGCCCTGCGAACGGATCAGCCGTGAAGTTCCCGGAGGCCGATAGAACATATCTCCCTGTCCCAACAAACGTTCCGCACCGTTCTCATCCAAGATCACCCGGCTATCGAGCGCAGAAGCAACCTGAAAAGCAATACGAGTCGGAATATTTGCTTTGATGACTCCAGTGACAATATCGGCACGGGGCGTTTGCGTGGCGACAATCATATGGATTCCCGCTGCTCTGGCCATCTGGGTGATGCGAGCGATTGCGCTCTCCACGTCAGCCGGCGCCGTCTGCATCAAATCCGCCAATTCATCGATGATCACAACGATGTAAGGCATGTGTTCCGGAATCACCAGCTCATCATCCCTTGCCACGACAATTGAGGCGGTTTCAGGTTCTTTGGACGAGTTGACGGCGTCATTGGCGCCCTCACTCTCGTTTTCCAGGTCCAGCTCCCGCTGCGATTTCGGTTTCGGCCGCCCGTTAAATCCGGTTACGTTACGAACGCCTACCTTGGCGAAAATCTTATACCGGTTTTCCATCTCGTTCACCACCCAACGGAGCGCTAATAACACTTTCTTCGGATCGGTCACCACCGGCATTACAAGATGCGGAAGAGCATTGTACATCTGCATCTCAACTACTTTGGGATCAATCATCACAAAGCGCAGATCATCCGGGCTAAAGCGGAACAAAATGCTTGCGATGATCGCATTGATGCAAACGCTTTTGCCGCTGCCGGTAGTCCCGGCCACCAATCCGTGAGGCATCTGCGCCATGTCACCCAGAATAATTTTTCCGTAGACATCCTTGCCAAGGACAATCGGAATCCGGTGTTTTGTCTGCATCCATTCGTCCGATTCCAAAATCTCCCGGAGCGTGACTTTGACTTTTTTCGAATTCGCAATTTCGATTCCAACCGTATCTTTTCCGGGAATCGGCGCCAGGATATTGATCCGTTCTGCTCTGGTTGCTCGCGCCAGATCGCGTTCCAGACTTGAGATCTTATCCACCCGTACTCCGCGCGCCGGGTAAAGTTCGTACCTGGTGATCGTCGGCCCCCTGGTAATATCGCCGGGACTGGCATCAATATTGAATTGCTTGAGTGTATCGATGAGGACATGCTGAATCAGCTTCAACTCCGCCGGATCTGCCGCTTTGCGCCCTTCTAAATCTATCGGCTCCAAGAGCTGCACCGACGGAAGCACATAGTTCTCAATATGCTGTCCGGCCATTCCGAGAAGCTGCTCCTTGTCGCGTCCTTTCCCTTTCAATTCAGCGAGCGATGGCTTCGACCGGTCCGGAATAGCCGCGGACGAGTCGATGATTTTTGGTTCAGGATAAACAGCTGTCTCAGCCTCCGATTCTTCGGGTAAAAATCCTTTTTTCTTTAGTTCCTTTTCATGTTTGCGAATTTCTCGCTCAATCTTTTTCTGGTTCGCCTCCAGGCGCTCCCTTTCATTGGAGGCTTGCATCCGGCGTCGCTCTGATTCCACGATCATTCGCCGGAAGAAATCTTTGCTCCTCTGAATCGAATGTTTGACCAAATAAATGGGTCGGATCCCGGTTAACCAAATAAGGCTGATTAGATAGATCACCGAAAGCGAGATGATCGACCCGACCTGCCCCAGCATATTTAGCAGGAGCCCACCCAGCCAGTAGCCTGTCCATCCGCCAGGTCCCAGAATGTTAAAATCTCGTCTCCAGCTGTGCAGGAACCAAGGCTGCAAATGCGCCACCGCCGCTCCACTGATGACAAAAAGGACCGCCCAGGGCAGACGTCTGACGATCCGAAACCCAGGAATAAACAGCTTCGCCCCGCCAAATCCTAATAAGATAGTCGCAATGAGGTAGGATGCGCTGCCGAGTATCATGTAAAGAAAACCTGCGATGACCGCTCCGGTCGGACCGATAAAATTCTGGGCCGGGCTATTAGGTGGGCTGATCGAACTAAACCACACCCAGGAAGGAACATCCTTAGGTGTGTAGGAAATCAACGCCAGGAATAGAACCGTCCCGACGCCGAGCAACACCAAACCAATTACTTCATTCCACGCGTTATGCTTTCGCGACTGCGGCATGTCAGCTCCCAGTGTAATTCCTAGTTGTGGGCTTTCAATCGATAACCGCTCTATTTCCGAGGCGCGGGAGAATACGTTTCCAAAAAGCGTTGTGCCCGAACGATTTTTCGCTGTGTTATTTTTATTGACATCGCGGGAGGAGCCCCGTAGCATCCCACCCTTGCTGTTTTTCACAAGCTGATATGCAAGCCGATTGCCTGACTTTTCACCCTTTGTACATGGAACGTATCTGGGGTGGTCGCAAGCTGCAGACTTATTTTGACCGCGCACTCCCTCGCAACGATCGGATTGGGGAATCTTGGGAGCTAGTCGATCGCGCAGACGCACAAAGTGTCGTTTCCGAGGCCAAATTTCGCGGAGCTTCTCTGCATGAAATCTGGACTAACTATCGGCAAGAGATTTTCGGAAAGGGGTATGATTCCGCGCGTTTCCCGATTCTGGTAAAGATTCTGGACGCCTCGGACACCCTCTCGCTTCAAGTTCATCCAGGCCTCAAGGAGACCATCGAAGGTTTCGCCGAGCCAAAAACCGAGTTCTGGTACTTCGTCGCTACCGACGAAGGAGCGGGTATTTACGTCGGCCTTAAGAATGGTGTAAGCAGAGGTGATTTTGAATCAGCTCTCGCTACCGGTAAAGTTCTGGATCTTTTGCATCGGATTCCGAGCCAACCAGACAGCTATATTTTTATTCCCGGGGGCCGGCTTCACGCCATCGGAGCCGGCAATGTGATGTTCGAGATTCAGCAGAACAGCGACACGACTTATCGCGTGTTTGATTGGAATCGGCCCGGTGCAGACGGTCAGCCAAGACAACTCCACATCGAGGAGTCGCTTAAATGCATCGATTTTAACGACTTTGAGCCGGCCCTGAGCAAAGGAGAGACCGAAACTCTGGTGGCCTGCGATTGGTTTCATATTGAGCGATGGTTACTTAGTGAAGGCCGCCAAGCCAATACCGAGCGCAAGTTTTCTGTTTTTCAAGTTGTCGCCGGCATCGTTTCGCTTGGAACCCGCTTTTTCCGTCGAGGAGACCTTTTCCTCGTTCCTGCCAGTAGCCATGAGAGCGCGGTCACGCCGCACGACGGCACCGCTACAGTCCTTCGCACCACCGTCTAACGCGAAATCTGGCACCCGCCGAGGCGCTGGTGAGAGATTTTCGCGCGCGGTCTTTGATTGCGGCGGCCAGCAAACCTGCTGGCTCCCACGGGCTGTTAAAGGGACCCGATACTGGCTGGATTCCTAAACTGAACCCGCGATTTGTCCGTACGATTGTGGTTGCGGCTCTGTCCCGCCATGATAAACGAGAACTTGGCAACCGGAGCTGTCTCGCCAAAATTGACCATTTTGACAATCCACACTACGATCGGCTTGTGAAACTTTTCACAAAGTTAGCTCTTAACGGGATGGGCGCAGCCAAGCTGCAGCGAGCCGTCGAGCTGATCAATCCACATCTTTACACCGTCGAGGAACGAATACGCGAACAGGCCAAGGCATTCGACCCGGCGATCGAAGGCTATTTTCAATACGCGTGCGGGAGCAGTGGAAAACGTCTGCGCCCGACGGTCACTTTGTTATCAGGCGCCGCCACAGGAACAGTTTGCACAAGTCACATCGATTTAGCGGTCATCGTGGAACTCATTCACCTGGCCACTTTAGTCCATGACGATATTATGGACGGGGCGGATATTCGGCGCGATCAGGCGACCGTCAGCGCGAAATGGGGCAACACCTTAGCCGTCCTGCTCGGGGATTGCCTTTTTGCTCATGCCCTCCAGCTGGCGGCAGCCTTCCCGAACAACGCGATCTGCCGGCGGATAGCTCACGCAGCCAAAGACGTTTGTTCCGGTGAAATTATTCAGACACAACGCAGGTTCGATCTGAACTTAACGATCGGCGAATACTTTCAGGTCATCGAGATGAAGACCGCCGCGCTGTTTTCCGTCGCCACCGAGCTCGGCGCCTTTATCAGCGAAGCGAGTCCCGAAGTTATTACCGCAATGAAGGCGTATGGCCTCAAACTTGGAACGGCCTATCAGATCTACGACGATTGTCTCGATATTGCAGGTAGCGAGGAAAAAGCTGGCAAAACGTTAGGTTCGGACCTTCGGAAAGGAAAACTCACCTTGCCGGTACTCTACCTCTTGCAGATGGTCGATCCCGATGAACGCCATCGCTTCAGCGAGGTACTGCTGCGCGTCAACGCAGACGAGTTGGACGGTTTGGCCGCGGAGGTAGTGAGACGCGGCGCCCTCCGGAGAGCAGTGGAGACCACCAAACGGCTAGTCGAAGAAGCGCAGTCCGAACTTCAGAGGATGCCAGTCAACAAATATTCGTTGGCGATGCAGGATATCGGCGATTTCCTTTCAAATATTGTTGATCAGTTTGCGGTTGCTGCCTAACAGTTTTCACGCATGTTCTTTCTTTCATGCGTGGGCTGACCATACGCGAATTACCAGATCAACAGAAACCTCGCGAAAAGCTTCTCCAGCGAGGCGTTGATTCTCTTACCGATGCCGAAATTCTGGCCGTCCTTCTTCGAACCGGTATTCGGGGTTGCAACGTGGTTGAACTTGCTGAAAAACTTCTCCGCAAATATGGAAGTCTCGCTCACCTGTCCCGTTGTCCGATTGCTGAATTGTCCAGCTTCAAGGGAGTCGGCGCAGTCAAGGCTTTGCACTTGGCCGCGGCATTCGAACTTGGGATACGATTGGCCACAGAACAAGTTGTTTCCGAGCCGCTCAATCATCCTGAAGCCATTTATCAGCTGCTCGGAACCGAGATGCGTCAACTTGATCGCGAGTCGCTTCGCGTGGTCTTGCTGGACACCCGGTTTCGCCTGATTGCCATCAGTGAAGTTTCAAAAGGTACGCTGAACGAAAGCCTTGCTCATCCTCGCGAAATCTTTAAACCCGTCATCAGCCATTCCGCTTACGCCTTTGTCCTGGTCCATAATCATCCATCCGGGGATCCCGCACCAAGTGACGTCGATCTGCGGTTGACTCGACGTCTGGCGGAATGCGCTCGTATTCTGCAAGTCCAGTTTCTGGACCATCTAGTCGTCGGTTCGCCGCGGCAGGATCAGCTTGGGTACTTCAGTTTCAAAGAAGCGGGAATTCTTTAGAATCAGCCCGAGAAATATCGTGATCTGCTACGCCGGTCGGAGGAACGTAGTACGATGAAAGCTCTTTTTTGCAGTGAGGCAATGATCTATGCCGTTCGCGAACGTCAGCGCTTCTGGTCTTCTGCAGCTTTGCCAATTTTCGTTGTAGCCGGCACGTTTGCCGCGGTGATTGAAGTCAGGAGGCACAGACCTACCACAGGAAATAAATGGAGGCGTCGAATGGACTGCTAGCCGAGCCCAATTCATCCGGAGGTTCGGACGGCCGCCTTTCACATTCTGCAACTCCTGACTCCTACTCCTAACTCCTCAACTCCTAACTCCTTCCAAAAAAACCATATGAGTTTAAAATTATATTTTCTCCGCCACGGAGAGACGATCTACAGCACCGCGGGCACCTACTGTGGAGAATTGGATCCTGAATTAACTTCTGAAGGAGCTCAGATGGCAAGAGCGTTTGCCGATGCGCATCGCTCAATAGATTGGACAGCCGTCTATGTGAGCCCGATGAAACGCACCATCGCCACCGCAAAGCCTCTATGCGACGCTCTCGGTTTGGAAATGCAACTGCGAGTAGGCCTCAAAGAGATCCGCTACGGGAAGTGGGAAGACCAGTCTGCCGACTTTGTGAAAGAGCACTACTGGGACGATTATATTCGCTGGCTGGCTGATCCGGCGTGGAATCCGCCTAGTGGGGGCGAAACCTCCATCGAGATTGCCAGTCGAGCTTCACTGGTGATCGCAGAGATTCAGGAAAAATATGCCACCGGGAATGTATTAGTTGTCTCTCACAAGGCGACCATCCGAATTATTCTCTGTAGTCTGCTGGGCATTGATCTAGGACGTTATCGCGACCGCATCGAGATGTTAGCTGGCTCGGTTAGCATAATTAAGTTTGATCTACACGGTCCTTTACTACAGGTCTTGGGTGATCGTGGCTACATGGGCGAGGCGTTAAGTGCGCGGCCGGGAAACTAGGTTTCGATTGCCGATGGCGACATCTTCATCTTCTGTCATATCCAAAAGCATCAACAACGCTTCGCAAAGAGTACTTTCGAATTTCGCCTGTTGGGGCAATCTGGATGGGAAACGACAAGCACGAACTCTTCCGGTGACTTTTGCCGACCGGAGTGCAAGACCATGAGCGAAAAATCTCAAGTAAGCAGCCCGATTTACTCTCTCCTGCCCGTGGAAATAGAGGGATTTAGTTCACTGGCGGAGCTTGCCCTGGACTTGCGCTGGTCTTGGAACCATGGCGCCGACAACGTTTGGAAGCAGCTCGATCCTGCGCTCTGGGAGATGACCTCAAACCCTTGGGTTGTCCTCCAGACAGTGTCTCGAGAAAAGCTGCAACTCTTGTTAAAGGATCCTGCGTTTCGGCAGGAGGTGGAAGCCCTCCTGCAGGTAAAGGAGCGCGCGGCGTCCTCACCTGCGTGGTTTCAGCATAATCATTCACAGGTCTCCCTGACTTGTGTCGCCTATTTCAGCTTGGAGTTCATGTTGAGTGAGGCTCTCCCGATTTATTCGGGGGGGCTGGGCAACGTAGCGGGCGATCAACTTAAAGCCGCCAGCGACTTAGGCGTCCCGGTCGTCGGCGTGGGGTTGCTCTACCAGCAAGGTTATTTTCGCCAAGTGATTGACGAGGACGGAGCGCAACAGGCGCTCTATCCGTACAATGATCCCGGGCAATTACCGATCACTCCGGTGCGCCGGCCAAATGGTGAATGGTTGCGCCTGGAGATCGCGTTGCCCGGCTATTCTGTCTGGCTCCGCGCTTGGCAAGTGCAGATCGGGAGGGTGAAACTCTACCTGCTGGACAGCAATGACGGGGCGAACTTCCCGGCCCATCGCGGAATCACGAGCGAACTCTATGGCGGTGGGCCAGAGTTACGCCTCAAGCAGGAATTGCTCCTCGGGATCGGCGGCTGGCGACTGCTTGGCGCGCTCGGCATCCGGCCAGAAATCTGTCACCTTAATGAAGGGCACGCGGCCTTTGCGATCTTAGAACGCGCCCGCGGCTTTATGGAAGAGACCGGGCAAACCTTTGAGGTGGCGCTGGCTGTTACACGGGCGGGCAATCTTTTTACTACCCACACGGCGGTATCGGCGGGTTTTGACCGTTTCTCGCCTGCCCTCATTGAGCAATACCTCAGCGGGTACGCGCAGGCAAAGCTCGGTATTTCTCTCGACGATTTGCTGGCTCTGGGACGCCAGAATCGGGACGACGCTTCGGAGCCCTTCAACATGGCCTATCTGGCAGTCCGGGGAAGCGGTTCGGTCAATGGCGTGAGCCGCTTGCACGGAGAGGTGAGTCGCCAGCTTTTTGCGCCGCTCTTTCCGCGGTGGCCGACGGAGGAGGTACCAATCGGATATGTAACCAACGGGGTCCACATGCCAACATGGGACTCGGCCGCGGCGGACAAGCTCTGGACGGAAACGTGTGGGAAAGACCGCTGGTTGGGAACGACGGAAAACTTGGAGCAGGACATTCGCCGCGTCTCCGACGCGCAACTATGGAACCTCCGCACAGCCGGCCGCCGCTGGCTGATCGACTACGTTCGGGCACGGTTTCCCCAGCAACTGGCTGTTTCCGGCCGGCCGGCTGCGCTGGTGGAAAGCGCGCAGCATTTGTTCGATTCCAACGTGTTAACGTTGGGTTTTGCCCGACGGTTTGCCACCTACAAGCGTCCGAACCTGCTGCTGCAGGACCCGACGCGGCTCCTTCACCTTTTAACGAACCCTCAACGACCGGTGCAACTTATTCTGGCCGGAAAAGCGCATCCCGCAGACCAGCCAGGCCAGGCGTTGATCCAGGAATGGACTCGCTTTGCCCGGCGTCCGGAGGTGCAGCCGCACGTCTGCTTCCTTGGTGATTACGACATGCACCTGGCAGCACGTCTGGTCGAAGGAGTGGACGTTTGGATCAACACGCCGCGTCGGCCGTGGGAGGCTTGTGGAACGAGCGGAATGAAAGTGCTCGTCAATGGCGGCATCAATCTCTCCGAATTAGACGGCTGGTGGGCTGAGGCTTATTCGCCGGATGTCGGCTGGGCGTTAGGCAGCGGTCAGGAATACGGCGATGATCCCAAGCGGGATGCTGCTGAAGCGGAAGCTCTCTACGGCCTGCTCGAACACGAGATAATCCCCGAGTTTTATTCCCGCGACGCCGAAGGCATCCCCACCGTCTGGGTCGCACGAATACGGGAGAGCATGGCGCGTCTGACCCCCCGCTTCTCTGCGAGCCGCGCGGTGCGCGAATACACCGAACGGCATTACCTTCCCGGTGCCGAATGTTATCGTCAACGTGCCGCTAACAAAGGTGCAGTGGGAAGGCAGATGATTGACTGGCAGCACCATTGGGAACAGAAACGGGCCACCCTTAGATTTGGCGATGTGAAGATTGAAACCGACAGAGAACGACACCTGTTTGAAGTTCAGGTCTACCTCGATGGCCTTGAGCCGGATGCGGTGCGCGTCGAGCTTTACGCGGACGGCAAGAACGGGGACCAATCTTTGCGGCAAGAGATGACCCGTGTTCGACGATTTGAAGGCGTGTACACCTACCGCGTTCAAGTGCCCGTCGGACGCCCGGCCACCGATTATACGGCACGTGTTATCCCGCGCTACGACGGCGTCGCCGTTCCACTGGAAGCAGCCCGGATCCAATGGCAGCGCTGAATCCACCTCGAATGGAGGATGCAGGAATGGCCAGCCAGACTGGAGTGATGACGCGTGACGATGTTCTCCGCTTCTGGTGGTGGACGCCTCTCGTGAAACGCCAAAAAACATATTCAACCCGAGTATCGAGCCAAACTTAGAGAACCTGTAAGTTACCGCGTTGCTGCGCGTTCGAGCGTCGTCCTTTTGGCCGGGAGAGCAGTTACCTCCGGCCCAAACTCAGCCCAATTAAAAGAAAGTTGCACTATGAACACAGAAACTCTTTCTCCGGACCTGCTCCACAAGATGGATGCCTACTGGCGTGCCGCCAACTACCTGTCGGTCGGCCAAATTTATCTTTACGACAATCCGCTGTTGAAGCGGCCACTGACGCTCGGGGATGTGAAACACATGCTGCTCGGACACTGGGGTACGACCCCCGGGCAAAATTTCATATACATGCACCTCAACCGGGTCATCAAAAAATACGACCTCGACATGATTTATGTCTCCGGGCCGGGGCACGGCGGTCCCGCCGTGGTGAGTAACACTTACCTTGAGGGCACCTACAGCGAAATCTATCCCAACATCAGCCAGGATGAGAAAGGGCTTCGGAAGCTCTTTACTCAGTTTTCGTTTCCCGGAGGAATTCCCAGCCACGCATCGCCGGAGTGCCCCGGCTCGATCCACGAGGGCGGCGAGTTGGGATATTCAATCAGCCATTCGTTCGGAGCGGTGTTCGACAATCCCAATCTCGTGGTCGCCTGTGTCGTCGGTGATGGCGAGGCGGAAACCGGACCGCTGGCGACGGCGTGGCATTCGAACAAGTTTCTCAATCCGGTTACCGACGGCGCGGTTCTACCGATCCTGCATCTCAACGGCTATAAGATTTCCAACCCGACAATCCTTGCCCGCATCACTCGCGAAGAATTGGAGCAGTTGCTACGCGGCTACGGGTGGATCCCCTACTTCGTCGAGGGTCATGAGCCTGGGCTGATGCATGAGGCCATGGCCGCGACGCTCGATTTGGCGGTCGAGCAAATCCAAAAAATCCAGCGAGACGCCCGGGTCCAGGGCAACACCGCACGTCCGCGCTGGCCGATGATCGTTCTGAATTCGCCCAAGGGTTGGACCGGGCCGAAGATGGTCGACGGTCTGCAAATCGAAGGCACCTTCCGTGCGCACCAGGTCCCACTCTCCGACCCAGCCGCCCATCCCGAACACCTTAAACTGTTGGAAGACTGGCTCAGGAGTTATCGGCCGGAGGAGCTTTTCGACGAGCAGGGCCGCCTGAAACCGGAACTGGCCGAGCTTGCTCCCAAGGGGGCTCGACGGATGGGCGCAAATCCTCACGCCAATGGCGGCATGCTGCTCCGGGATCTGCGGATGCCGGATTTCCGCGACTATGCAGTTGAGGTGCCCTCGCCCGGGGTGCGCGGTATCGGCGATACGCACGTGCTCGGGCGTTTTCTGCGCGATGTCGTGATGCTGAACAGCGAGCAGCGGAATTTCCGGATCTTTGGCCCTGACGAGACGTTATCCAACGGTCTGGAGGCCCTCTTTGAAGTGACCAAACGGCAATGGGAGGCTTCAACCGTGCTCAATGACGAATTTCTCGCGCCTACCGGGCGCGTGATGGAAATGCTCAGCGAGCATCAATGTGAGGGGTGGCTCGAGGGCTATCTGCTTACTGGACGGCATGGACTTTTCAACTGTTATGAGGCGTTCATTCACATTGTCGATTCCATGTTCAACCAGCACGCCAAGTGGCTGAAAGTCACCTCGGCTTTGCCGTGGCGGGTGAAGATCGCCTCATTAAACTACCTGTTGGCCTCTCATGTCTGGCGCCAGGATCATAACGGCTTCACCCACCAAGATCCCGGTTTCATCGACCATGTGGTGAACAAGAAAGCCGAGGTCGTGCGGGTGTACCTCCCGCCGGATGCAAACTGCCTGCTATCAGTGATTGACCACTGCCTGCAGAGCCGCCATTACGTCAACGTGGTTATCGCAGGCAAACACCCAGCTCCCCAGTGGTTGACAATGGAAGCCGCACTCAAGCATTGCACCGAAGGCATCGGCATCTGGCAGTGGGCCAGCAGCGATCGGGGCGTTACACCCGACGTGGTCATGGCCTGCTGTGGTGACGTGCCCACACTGGAGACGCTCGCCGCAGTCACTGTTTTGCGCGAACATTTTCCCGACCTGAAAATCCGAGTGGTCAACGTCGTCGACCTGATGAAGCTGCAGCCCCAGTCCGAGCACCCCCACGGGTTAAGCGACCTCGATTTCGATGAGCTCTTCACCAAGGACAAGCCTGTCATCTTCGCCTTTCATGCCTATCCGTGGTTGATCCACCGACTGACCTACCGCCGCACCAACCATGACAACATCCACGTGCGCGGCTACAAAGAAGAGGGGACCATCACCACACCCTTCGACATGACGGTGCTGAACGATCTGGACCGCTTCCACCTCGTGATCGATGCCATTGACCGCGTTCCGCAGATCCACGACAGGGGCGTCCATCTGAAGCAGCAACTCAAAGACAAGCTGATCGAACACCAGCAGTACATCCGCAAAAACGGCGAGGACCTGCCGGAAGTCCGGAATTGGAAGTGGAGCAGCATAACCTGATCGTCACGCAGAATTCTCCCTGCGATAAGGCGGTGCGTCCCGCTTTGCTTCTTGAGAAGCGGCAAACGGGGCGACTCCGTTTACATGGCTGCTTGCCACGCTGAAGTTACCCGACCTCCGCTACTCCTGAACTCCTGCCTCCCGCTCTCTTTTCCTCGAGCTGCTCTTTCGTGTACTCAATGAATCGGTGAACGAGGGGCTCAGACGGCTCTTTTCTCCAAGCTACCCCGTAACGGATCTTTGGGCCGGACGGGCGCAGGGGGACGAATTTCACTCCAGGCGCCGGTTGCCGGCAAATGTGCTCCCCAAAAATTGAGATGCCAAAGCCGGCCGCCACATATTGGACTGCTGTCCTTGCGCGATCAACTTCCTGAACCACTCTTGGCGTGAATCCAGCCCGGTGACAGAGGCGCGCCAGCCAGGCTCTATAGCTGGGTGCATTTTCTCGCGAGGTTAGAATGAAGCCCTCACCTTTCAATTGACTGAGACGGACAAAAGGATGATCCGCTAGCGCATGATCACTCGGTACGGCGACGAGCGGTTCTTCCTCTGCGATACATTCCACGTGCAGCCCGACCGGCGGATTGCCGTCGATGGCCCCGACCACCCCTAGATCCAACCGGTGCGTTGCCAGAGCCTCCAGCTGCGCAGAGGGCACCATCTCCGCCAAAGTCACTTCCACATCAGGATATTTCTGGCGGAAGCGCCGCAGCACCAGCGGCATCCACTCATGGCTCTGCGCGCCGATAAATCCGATGGCCAGATGGCCAGTCTCCGCACGCCCGATTCTCCGCGTCTGCCTGGCGATTTCTTCCATATCCAAAAGTATCTTTTTCGCTCCCTGCAAAAACGTCCGTCCCGCACCGGTCAATTCGACGCGCCGGCTGTTCCGTTCCAATAAGGTGACCCCGATCGAATCTTCCAGAAACCGGACTTGTGCGCTCACCGCGGACTGGGCGACATGCAGCACAGCCGCCGCTCGGGTAAAACTAAGCTCCTCAGCAACGGCAATAAAGTAACGCAAATGACGGAATTCCATAGCTCGAGCCACTCCACAGCTATCAGTTTTGCAGATTGCAGCTAGCATAACAAGCTATTTCCAATATCATTGAAAGCGTCTTAGGGTCGGCTCTATATGAGATTATCGATTGCGACGCCGACCACGCCCAGCGATTCGGGGGTCGCGACGCTCTCGTTGAAACGATTTGAGTCGGGAACGGATTCTCTACCCCACCTGCGCCGCGCACCACTGGTCTCGCGCCAGAGCGAACCGGCCAACAAATGGATCGCCTTGGCTGTGATCCTGGTTGGGCCCTTTCTCGGGGTGATCGACTTTTTTATCGCTAATATCGGGGTTCCCTCAATTCGCACCTCTTTGGGCGCTTCGTTCAGTGAAATTGAACTCGTCATCGCCGGCTATGGATTGACCTACGCCGTCTGCCTGATCACCGGTGGACGACTCGGCGATATTTACGGCAGAAAGATGACGTTCATTGTGGGAATGGCCGGTTTTACTTTAACCTCGGCCTTCTGCGGATTGGCTCCCACAGCCGGTTGGCTAATTTTTTGGAGACTCATCCAGGGCTGCGCTGCGGCAGCCATGTTTCCTCAGGCGCTTTCGTTCATTCAGGTCAATTTTTCCGACTCGGCAAAGCGGCTGGCCTTTAGTCTGTATGGCGCAATGATCGGTTTTGGATCGATCGTGGGCCAGTTGCTGGGAGGATTTCTGATCCAAGCCAATTTATTTCAACTTGGGTGGCGCCCAATTTTTCTGATTAACCTGCCGATCGGTATTATCACCATCATTAGCGCTTCCTTCGTTCTAAAGGAGTCGCGTGCAGAAGCCGCGCCGAAACTGGATCTGGGCGGCGTCGCCATTCTGACCATTGGTCTTGCTCTGTTTTCTTACCCTTTCATGGAAGGGCAGGAGCGTGGATGGCCTCTCTGGGCCTGGATCTCTCTGGCAGCCTCTTTTCCTGTCCTATGGGCATTTTGGCTCTTTGAACGCCGTCAGTCCGCTAAAAATCACTCTCCCCTGATCGAGCCGCGGCTGTTTCGAGACCAAGGCTTCGTCGTCGGGCTGATCGTAACCTGTATCTACTTTGCCGGCCACTCCTCGATGATCCTCGTTCTCAGCCTGTA
Source organism: uncultured Verrucomicrobiae bacterium (assembly GCA_963742335.1). Taxonomy (GTDB): domain Bacteria; phylum Verrucomicrobiota; class Verrucomicrobiia; order Chthoniobacterales; family JAFAMB01; genus JAFAMB01. The sequence goes on along the minus strand of CAVULL010000011.1, from coordinate 167,934 downwards.
CCTGCAATTTAGTCTCCGTCTAAGTCCGATGTACGCTGGATTCGCCCTCGTGCCGTTTTCTTTCGCATTCCTGCTTGGCTCGGCCATGTCCGGCAAGATCAATGGCTACCTCGGACGTCGTTCACTTCATCTCGGTGTCATCGTTCTGGCGATCGGCATCGTCACTCTGGGGTTACTGGCGGCTCCCGTTCCCGGTCATTTGAAGCCCAGTTTTGTTTTGGCTTGTTTCATTTATGGGATCGGGCGCGGCCTCGTCACATCGCCTCTCTACAATACGGTGCTGAGCGGTATTCCACATCAGGACGCCGGGGCCGCCTCCGGAGTAACCTCGACGATGCCTCAGCTGGCGAACTCCGTCGGCATCGCACTTATCGGTGCCGTCGTCTTCGGCATGATCCCGAAAAACGGAGCCACCCCTGCCGATTACGCTCACGGCTTTGTCATCTCCTCCTGGATTAACCTGGTGATGCTTGGCGCGGCGGCCGGGCTCATCTTCCTGATTCCGAAGAGTCGAGGTCGCGATTTGCCGGCCGATAAATTGACGGTCGTGGAAGGCTAATCAGGCAACCCGCCCTCTCGTTCGATACCGCTAAATGACTAATCGAGCTTCGAGGCCGTCAGGATTTTGGTTCCTGGATCGACAAGCAACCTGTTTTCCATGCTAAAAGATCAGGATGATTCACCCCACGGCAGTCATCGATCCTAAGGCGCAGATTGATTCCGACGTGGTGGTGGGCCCCTATGCGGTGATCGAAGGTCCTGTTCAGATTTCGGCAGGCACAGAAATTCAAGGCCACGCGGTAGTCATCGGGTCCGTCGTGATCGGCAAAAACAATCGAATCGGCTACGGAAGCGTGATCGGCGCGTACCCTCAGGATTTGAGCTTTGATCCGAGGGCCAAATCCGGAATCGAGATGGGTGATAACAATGTCATCCGTGAACACTGCACCATTCATAGAGGCACAAAAGAGAACACCAGTACGCGAATCGGCTCGAACAATCTTCTGATGGTGGGCGCACATCTGGGCCACAACGTGCGATTGGGAGACAATGTCATTCTCGCGAATAATGTCCTGTTGGGCGGGTATGCCGAAATTCACGACCGCGTCTTTATTGGCGGCGGAAGCGTCGTTCATCAGTTCACCCGGATGGGTGCCGTCTCGCTCATGCAAGGAATTTCGGGCGTCGGCAAGGATGTCCCCCCTTTTGCAATCGCCGTCGGCAAGGATGGCATCGCCGCGATCAACATCATCGGTTTGCGCCGCGCCGGATACGGTCCGGCATTGCGGAAGGAAGTACGAGAGGCGTTTGCGCTCTTCTACGACAGCGGGTTGAATGCCAGCCAGGCCCGGGAAGAATCCGGACGGCGTTCGTGGTCCAAAGAAGTTTCATTGTTCTGGGAATTCGTCGCGACCTCGAAACGCGGAATCTGTCCGATGGTGCGATGGGGAGAAGTCAAAGGGACCACCTTTAGCGGCGACGAAGGGTAACTCGCGTCCCGGCGTTCCTTGCCCTTTTTGTTTGATCATTTGAAATGGGTCGTTTAAAAACGGCGCCTTAATGACCTATGCCCTCCGCTATAGCCTTTTAGGGCTGACACTTCTCCTCGCGGGTTGCGCTGTGAACTCGGAAAAAGGTAAAACGACTCAAGGATTCAAAAACAATCGAGTTCACGAACAAAAGGTCGTCAAAACTACTGCCTACACTGACTCGGAAGCAGGACATCGCAGTTACGGCGTGAAGAACGCGATCGGGTCGCGCCTGCAGTCCGGTAGTCTCAACAGCGCAGCAGCGGACTGGTCACGCTTTCCGGTTGGAACAAAGTTTCGGATTGTCGATGATGACACAACTTACGTGGTCGACGACTACGGACCTGCCTTGGTTGGCACTGACACGATAGATTTGTATGTGCCATCACTCCGGAGAATGAATCAATGGGGAGCGAGAGAGGTCAAAATTGAAGTTCTCGAAAAAGGGTCGTACGAAAAAAGCCTGGAAGTGCTGAAACCCCGCCAAAGAAGCTGGTACGCCAGGCAGATGGTCACAAACATTCAGAAACAGATCGAAACCGCCTATTAGTGTCCTGTCCTCATGAGGCTCCAGATTTTAGGTCTGTTGTTGGTGGTCTTGGTGCCGATCAATCTGTTTGCTCAATCAACTAAAGACACGCAATTTGGTCCGCTGCTGCCGCTGCAGAGCGCGGCAAAATCCGGTCCTATCCCAGTTGAGATCAACTCAGATCAGACCCGATTCGAGGCTGGCATCGCGGTGGCAGAAGGGAATGTGGTTATCCGATATGCGGGCGTGACGATTTATTGTGACTACGCCGAATATAACCCCACCTCACACGACATCGTTTTGAGGGGCAATGTCAAATTTTACCAGGACCGATACGCCTTCAACGCAGATCGCGCTATTTATAATCTGCAGACTAAGGCGCTTAAGATGAGTGATTTCGGCGGTCCGAAACCTCCATTTGAAGTGACCGGCAATACCGCGGTCTCTTTTAAAGAAAACGAATACACCATTCTAAATGGTCTCATCAGCACGAGTGATTCGTCCAAACCGGACTACACACTCCGTGCCCGAACGATCCGCATCTACTCTAGTGATCGGATTATTCTTTCAAACGTGACCCTCTTTGTGGGTCGCACACCGGTTTTCTGGTTTCCTTATGTCTACCAATCCTTGAATGAACAGTTCAGTTATAATCTGTCTCCCGGCTACAACTCGACTTGGGGCGCATATTTGCTCACTTCAATAACCTTTCCCATCGCGACAAATGTCAGCGGAGTTCTTCGTCTTGATTTACGAACATCCAGGGGCCCGGCTCTCGGCCTGGACACCAACTATCATTTTGGCCAACAGAGCCAGAGCTGGGGGCACTTCAAGATCTACGGACTGTACGACGAACAGCCTAACATTAATGAAACCGCCTTAGACCGAGCACCGATTGGTTCCGGAAGGTATCGGATTCTGTACGAATCGAGAACCTATATCACAGAGGATCTATCCGCCATTGTTGACTTCAACAAATTGAGCGACCAGTATTTCCTTCAGGATTTTTACCCCAATATTTTCGCCTACGACCCGCAGCCCGACACTTACTTCGACTTGGTGAAACGGGGCGAGGCGTACACCTTAGGTATTCAGGCCAGAGTTCAGGTAAATAACTTCCTGGAAACCGTCGAGCGGTTGCCCGAGCTCAGTTGGGAAGTCGCGCGAACGCCTCTTTTTAACGGGCCGATTTTTTATGAAGCGACATCCAGCGCAGATTGGTTGCACCGTGCCTTTGCTGCGCAAACTGGCAACGCGTCGATCGATCTGCAGTCTGGATCGCTAAATCCCGATTACGAAAGTTACCGTGTCGATTCCTTCCAACAGTTAATCTTTCCTAAAACTTATTTTGGCTGGCTCTCGCTCGTTCCCAGCGTCGGTATCCGAGGCACCTATTACAGTACCACCGGAAGCTTCACTGAATCTGACCCCAGTAACCCGCTCCCGCAGGGCCTCCTGACCGAAGGAGGCGGACGGGTAAGATTCGCCGTGAACACTGACGTGGAAGCATCTTTCAAACTCTCAAAAGTTTTCGAAGGTGTCCAAGAAAAATCGCTTGGACTAGATGGGCTGCGCCACGTTTTCCAGCCGTACGCGGATTTCTCCTGGGTTTCCCAACCGTCGGTCCCTTTTACCGATATTCTTCCGTTTGACCAATACATTCCCAGCACAAGACTCCAAGCGATCGATTTTCCCCAGTTCAACTCAATCGATTCGCTCGATCGCTGGACGATTTTGCGTCTCGGCATGCGCAACCGGCTCCAGACGCGCCGGGATGCAACCACGCTCAATTGGCTCGACGTCGACACCTATTTTGACGTTGACTTTGATAATCCCATTGCCCAGGTCGTTCCTCCATCGACGACCAGCGTTTCTCGTACAAATCCGCTCCCCACTCCGAAAGAACCTTTCTCCAATGTGTTCAACAGGATCCGATTCACCCCTGTTCCCTGGCTCTATCTTTCCGTCGATTCGCAGGTTCCTCTTCTGGACAAAGGGTTTTGGGAAGTTAATTCCTCCTTTGATTGGATTATAACTCCGAATATCGAAGTCCGGGTCGGACACCAATATTTGCAAAGCAATCCGAATTACGTGGATAGCAGCGAACTCTCCTTTTACACGTACCTGCGGTTGAATGAGAATTGGGGAGTCAGCTTCTACGAGGATTACGAATTCAAGACCGGCACGCTAAACCGACAAACCTACGCTATCCATCGGGACCTCAGCAGCTGGGTCAGCGCCCTTGGCCTGAATATCACTAACAACGGGTCCGGTAAGCAACAGATCTCGGTCGTTCTCTCGTTCACCCTTAAGGATCTGCCTCGGTTCGGGCTGCCGCTCAATCTGGACGTCGGCAACGCCATCGGCGAATGAGGATCGGCAATCCAGACAGAAATCCCGCAACCTTCTCTGGACAAAACGCCGAAGCGAGATATCTGAGAGATTCTTCTTTTGTTAGAGTTGCATGGAAATTGCGATAATCGGCTCAGGATATGTGGGTCTAGTGACTGGCGCTTGCTTTGCTGACGTCGGGCATAGCGTCATCTGCGTTGACAACGACCAAAGAAAAGTCGAAAGCCTGCAGAGCGGGTATATTCCGATTTACGAACCCGGCCTGGAAGAGGTTGTTCATCGCAACGTCGCGCGCTCGCCGATTGCGATTTACGAGCAGCACCGCGGACGGGGTCGACCATTCGCAAATTATTTTTATTGCCGTGCCGACGCCTCCTCAGCCCGATGGCAGCGTCGATCTCACCTACATTGAAAAGGTCGCCCGCGAGATTGCCGAAGTGCTCAAAGGGTACCGGGTAATTGTCGACAAGAGTACCGTACCCGTTAAAACGGGCGAGAAAGTGGCTGAAACAATTCGGAGATACAACAAAGCAGAGGTCGAATTCGACGTGGTCAGCAACCCCGAATTCCTCCGGGAAGGTTGTGCTGTCGCTGACCTGATGAATCCGGATCGAATCGTCGTCGGTTCAAATAGCGACCGTGCTTTAGCCTTGATGAAGAAGGTTTACGAGCCATTCATGGCCCCCATCATGGTGACCGACGTCGCCAGCGCCGAGTTAATCAAACACGCGGCAAATTCGTTTCTCGCCCTGAAGATCTCCTACATCAACGCGATTTCAGCAATTTGTGAAGCAAGCGGTGCAGATGTCGAGCGGGTCGCGGATGGTATCGGTGCCGACAAGCGAATTGGCCGCAGCTTTTTGAACGCCGGCCTCGGTTATGGCGGCTCTTGTTTTCCAAAAGATTTGGCGGCCTTCATCGCGATCAGTGATCAGCTCGGGTTGCCATTTACTCTCCTAAAAGAAGTGCAACGCGTCAACGAGGCGCAGCTTAAGCGATTTTTGAATAAGATCAGGGAGACACTCTGGGTCTTGAAGGACAAACGCATCGCTGTCTGGGGGCTTACCTTCAAGCCCGATACAGACGACGTTCGCAGCTCTGTCGCCGTCGAGCTGGTCAGCCAATTATTGCAGGAAGGCGCCGTCGTCCGGGCCTACGACCCGAAAGGGATGGAGAAAATCGCTGAATTGAACCTATGCAAGGGTGCGATTCTGGCCAAGACTGCGCTCGAAGCAGTTGAGAATGCCGAGGCACTCATTTTGGCGACCGAATGGAGCGAGTTTCAAAACATTGATTTTGTGCAGGTCCGGAAGATCATGCACACCCCGATCATTTTCGATGGGCGAAATCTATTCGACCCTATGACCATGGACGAATTGGGATTCCGATACTTTGGCATCGGACGCGCGGGTGCGAAGCGTTGATCCGGCAACGCGATTTCAGTAGAATTTCCCTTTAATTGTGGAAGCTTAGTACACTGTCCGGCACCTTTTTCCGCCTCCAGTGCGACAGTTCCCGCGGGATGCTGGAGACGTACTATGGCAGGCAAAAATCCGCGCCTCTGTTGTTTAAAGGCGCTTCAGCGTTGGGAGACCGGTCGAGAATTTGCTGACGAGGTTCTTCATCAGGCGCTGCAGCGATCGGGGTTGAATAATGTCAACAGATCGTTCGTTACCGAAACATTCTACGGCGTCATCCGGAACCGATCTTATCTCGATTTCATCATTCAGCGGTTCCGGTCTTCCGCTCTCGACCTGCCGACTCGCCAGGTTCTGCGATTGGGAGTTTATCAGCTCTACAAAATGCGCATCCCGAATCATGCCGCCGTTTACGAGACCGTTAATATTGCCGGACCCGCCAGGACATTGGTTAACGCTGTCCTCCGTAAAACCATCGCCGAAAAAGAGCATATTCTTCAGGAACTCAAAGATGCGCCGGCATATATCCGCTATTCGCATCCGGAATTTCTCTGGCAGAAATGGGAGTCTCGTCACGGGGGCAGACTGGCGGAAGAACTTTGTGCCTGGAACAATGAGCCCGCGAAGATTTACGTCCGCACCAACCGCCTCCGAGTGACACCCGGTGAACTGAACGAGAGCTTCCCGGAAGCGAAAGTTGTCGACGTTCACCCCGATTGCCTGGAGGTGAACCATTTGCCACTCTCCTGGATTTCCTCAGGAGTCGCTTACGTCCAGGATCCCAGCACTCTGATGGCCTGCGATTTACTCGATCCGAAACCGGGAGAAGTGGTCCTCGATGCCTGTGCGGCGCCCGGCGGAAAAGCGGGATACATGGCGCAAAAAATGGAGAATCAAGGAGCCCTCGTGACCTGCGATTACGATAAGCTCCGACTCGCTCGGCTTGAGCAAAATCTGATCCGGCTTGGGGTCAGCAATTCCACCATCGTCCTGATGGATTGGCTTCAACACGCGTCACCATTCAAGCCGGAAACTTTCGATGCAATCCTCGTCGACGTTCCTTGCACAAATACCGGGGTGATCCGGCGGCGGACCGATGTCAGATGGCGTTTGACTCCGCAAGACTTTCCGCGGATGCAACATCTTCAAGGGCGGATCGTCAAGGCAACCATTCAATTCCTGAAGTCCGGCGGTCGGCTGGTCTACAGCACTTGCAGCATCGAACCGGAAGAAAACGAAAGAGTCGCCGATTATATCGACAGAGAGGTCCCGGAGGTACGCTTCGCGGAAGCCAGGTCGACGATGCCAATCCACGATCATCTCGACGGAGCGTTTGCCGCCCTCTTTGTGAAAGCCTAGCGCAAATACACCACAAGCCAAAGCGGCCGTAAGGTTTTCGCACGATCATTTCTGTCGAAGAATTTCATTTTTCTCGCCCAGAATAATGACTTTTGGCCGATGAGTTCCGGCTTCCGCCTGATCAAACAATCCAAAACTCATGATCGTCAAGATGTCTCCTGGCTTTCCCAGACGGGCAACCGCTCCATTAAGGGCGATCGTACCGTGGCCGCGAACTCCATAAATGACGTAGGTCTCAAATCGTTCGCCGTTCATGATGTTGCCGACCAGGATCCGCTCGTACTCTTCAAGTTCAACTAACTCAGCAAGATCAGCTGAAATGCTTAAGCTACCTTCGTAGTTCACATCCGCCCCAGTGACGACGGCTCGATGAATTTTCGATTTGAGGAGCGATATATACACGGCTCGAAAAATAGCGTTTAATTTGGATTTGTCATCTTGGCGCAACCTGCGCTTCAACGAGGTTTCGCCGCTATTCTTTCGTAAAATCTCAACGCCTCAATCTCAGGAGCCAGCTTCCGCAATGGATAAACTCCATCCACCCCGCCTGATGCCGGATCTTGAATCAGATAGTCAAAACCCGCTTTACCAACAATCACGACGAAGTGGTTAATGCCGTTTGCTAGATGGATGCGCACGATCACTGGGTTGCCACGCGAAAGATTCCAGTCAATCAGGAAATAGGACGGCAAATCTTCATAGGCGTGTCGAGCCAAACCTGGGTGATAATCGGCCGCCTTCTCCCAATACAACCAGCCCTGCGGGGTATAACCGCCGCTCTCCGAAAGAAAGCCGTTGAGTCGCCCCGGGTCAATGTCCTGACCATAAAAAGCCAGGACCATGGCCGCGGAGCTGACCGCGCACCCCTCCTCTGCCATTGTCGAAGGTGCCGGTCCCAATTCGTCGGCGGCCCACCTTGGATCGTCCTGGGCAAATCGGGGGACCGGCAAAACATGTCTTGCGAAAAAGTAAACTCCTCCGGCGGCAGGGATTTTTCTAATTCCTACATAGTAAAACCAGGCAGAAAGAATGATCACCGCTCCCGCAATTCCCGCCAGCAAATAGGCGCCCGGTTTTCGCAACCTCTTCAGGGTAGACTTAGTCTGCTCAGGCTTCAGGAGAGCTGTATTATCCGGTCGCATCTCATTTTTGATGGACCAGAATGCCGCTTAGCGCAACATTTCAGGCAATAGCCAGAATTAATATTGTCGACTTTCCCTCGGGCGAAACGCGCCTTCTGCCCAATAAATCAGACATTCGAATCTGGGTCGCTCGTACTCTTTGTCTGCTCGATCTCCTCCTCCTGTTGAGCTCTTGCGCAACGTCAAACCAAATTGGCGGATCGAAAGCGACCCTCTGGAGAGTTCAGGGAGACCACAACAGAGTTTATCTGCTCGGATCCATCCACGTCCTCTCAAAGCAAGCGTATCCTCTCAAACCGGCTCTCGACCACGCGTTCAACGACGCCAATCAGGTCGTTTTTGAAATCGATCTCACACGGTTCAACCAGAAAAGTTTTAAGGACGAATTTACTCGAACCGCATTTTACCCGGCCGGGCAAACTCTCTCGAAGAAGCTCACACCCCAGGCCATCAAGCTGCTGAACAAGCTTCTGCCTCTTTATGGTCTATCGCTCAAGAAAGTGGAGACCTTAAAACCCTGGTTCCTTGCCGAGTCGCTGACTTCGCTCACTCTCGAGAAAATGGGCTTTAGCGATCAACTTGGAATTGACGTGTATTTTTACCATAAAGCCAAATCCGCAGGCAAACCGGTATCTGGGCTTGAAACCCTCCGCGACCAAGCGGAGATCTTTGACCAATTCAATGACCGACAGAACGAGCAATACCTGCTGAGTACGCTCTCCGGGTTACCCGCTTATGCTGAAATGATCCGGCAACTGGTTAACGCCTGGAAGAACGGAGACGTACAATCGCTCGACCAGCTTTTAAATCAGGACAAGCGAGCCGACCCCGCAACCCACGATGCGCTGTTTTCCAGGCGCAACTCAAAATGGTTGCCTGAAATCGAACAGCTTGCTCACGGAAACGGCAACTATTTGATTATCGTCGGAGCAGGCCATCTCGTCGGTGATGATGGAGTTGTAGCGCAGCTCAAGCGAGCAGGCTACTCCGTGCAGCAGCTCTAAGTGGCGAGGGAAGGAGTTCAGGAGTCGGGCAAGACTCTTCCTCATTCTACCGCTTCACTGTGTGCCGCTCTCAATGCCTCAGAGATTTTCTCGACCTTAATCAGATTCGTTTTTCCAGGCATATTGTAGGGAGTACCCGCGATGATCGTAAGAACATCCTCCGGTTTGGCTCCCAGGATCTTTGTCGCTGCATCGACACTTAGCCGTACCAAGTGGGCGGTCCCGGCGACAGGCTCATAGAGCATCGGGCGAACTCCCCAACTCAACGCCATTCTGCGACACACCTCCTTCGAGGAACAAAGAGCCAGGATCGGCATTTTAGGTCGGTGGCATGAGACTCGCCGCGGAGTACCTCCGGACGCTGTGGCGGCAATGATTGCCTTGGCTGATACCGATTTTGCAATGGCATGCGCCGCATGCCCTACCGCTGCCTCCAGATCCGCGCGATCCGGAAGCGAGGATGGAATTGGCAATTCTCCTGTTATCCATGCTTCTTCAGCCCGCGCAGCGATCGTGGCCATTGTGGCAACGGCTTCGACCGGGAATCGGCCGACGGCCGATTCCGCAGAAAGCATAACAGCATCGCTACCATCCAAAATCGCATTGGCAATGTCGGCAGCTTCCGCCCTGGTCGGCTTGTGAAAATTAATCATCGACTCCAACATCTGCGTAGCCGTGATGACCGGCACGCCCTCGTCGCGACAGACCGTGATGATCCGCTTTTGGGCAATCGGGACATCCTCAAAACTCATCTCCAAGGCGAGATCCCCTCGGGCAACCATTACGCCGTAACATTCCCGGACAATGTTCTCAATATCGTCAAGGGCATTCTTCCGCTCGATCTTGGCGATTACCGGAATTGAAGCGCCACGCTCAGCCAAGGCCTGCTTAAGAAATCGGACATCCGAGGAGGATTGGACAAACGATAGCGCCAAAAAGTCAAGCTCTTGTGAAACCGCAAAATCCAGATCCAGATAGTCTTTGGTGGTCAACGACGGCAACGAAACCAATCGGTTTTTCAGGTTGACACCTTTGTTGCTTTTGAGCTCGCCGCCGCGAATAACATCGCATAGCACGTCTCCGGTTGCCCTGATCTCCAACACTTGCAGTTCAATGTTTCCATCGTCCAGAAGCACAATTGAACCGGGAGCCACATCACGATAAAGCCCTTTGAAACTGACGGCCAACTTCGTCGGCGTTCCGACAGTGTTCTCAGACGTCAAAATTACCTTCTTTCCTCGTTCCAACTCAACGCTGCCATTCTCCATTTCCCCGACCCGTATCCTTGGCCCACGTAAATCTCCGAGGATACCGATGAATACCCCCATTTCATCTGCGACCTTACGAATCCGTTCCACCAAAGGTTTAGCCACTTCCGCTGACCGATGGGAAAAATTTAATCGAGCTACGTCCATCCCTGAATCAATCAATCGGCGCAACATCTCTTCGCTATCGCTTGCCGGCCCTATCGTCGCCACAATCTTTGTTCGTTTTGAAAGTCCACCCATTGCCCGATACTGACCGAAGGGCACTCCGAGAACAAGGCTGAAGAGCACCTATGTCGCCTCAGCAATCGCCCGGTTCAAAGCTTCATTTAGGAAATTTTGCCTTCGCTTTGCCTCCGATTCACACGAAAATACTCCCACCCTAATTTTAGCGTCGCGTCGGAAACAGATATCGCGCAAAAGTACACCGAATTGACGAAATGATTACCATAGCGAAAGAAGACCCCCGCTCCCCAGATGTGTCGCGACTGCTTTCCGCATTCGTCGATGAGGTCAAAAAGCGTTACGATTTCCACCCCGCCGATGTTGGAATCTTTGATTCCACCTTGGTTTCGGTTCCAAAAAGCGCTTTTCTCGTGGCACGCCGCGACGGAAACGCCGTCGGATGCGGAGCCCTTGTCCCGATGGATGAATACAGCGTCGAGGTCAAACGAATGTTCGTCGCCAAGGAAGAGCGGGGACTCGGAATCGCCACGTTGATCCTGGAAGAACTCGAACGATTAGCCCGTGAATTTGACTACGACGCGATGCGGCTCGAGACGGGCGTAAAACAGCCCGAATCAATCGCCCTGTACGGGAAAGCAGGTTTTTACCGGATCCCCAATTTCCCGCCATTCGAAAACGATCCCTCTGCCGTTTGCTTCGAAAAGAAAATCTGACCCGCAAACCAATTCTATCTGGCTGCCAATGCCAAGGGCTGCCTGAATGATTGCAGGAAAGGATTGCTGCAGAACCGACGGTTTGACTCAGACAGTCTGGTCGAGAACGTCGAATCCGGCGAAGCGCAGAGCCTTGACCGCGTCGCCCAGCTGGCGATCGCGAACAAGGACATAGTCTGTTTCGAAAGTCCCGATGGGGAGAATGCCTATATTGGACTGTGCCAAAGGAACAGCGACCGAAACCAAGCTGCCGACGAGATCCAAATCCAGCGGCCCAACGATCTTGAACCCTCGCCAACCTCGACTCGCCTGCACTCCCACGGGGACAAAGTGTTCCTCACAAATAACGGAAAGCTCATCCCGGGTACGACTGATCGAGAGAAAACATTCTCCGACCGCCCATTCGGGAATCGGAGCATTGGTCTCCATTCGACACACCGCCAGCCGTTCGGGCAGGATGATCAGCTTTAGCAAAGGGGGATTCATCGGGCCGGCAACATGGCACTAAAACAAACCCAGTGCCAATGAGAGTTTCAGCCGACCACCGCACATTCGGAGGTTTCCGAGATCGCTCTGGTGCGAATCGTTTGCTTTTCGCCGAGCTGAATGCATTCTTTCGGACTCTTTCTATGCAACGGTTACCTGGATTCCGTGATTTTTATCCGGAGGATTGCGCTACTCGTAATTACCTCTTTGAGAATTGGCGCCGCGTAGCGAAATCATTTGGTTTTCAGGAGTATGACGGACCCACTCTGGAATCGACCGAACTTTACAAAAGAAAAAGTGGAGAGGAACTGAAAACTCAACTTTTCCGCTTCATCGATCAGGGCGACCGGGACGTCTGTATGAGACCAGAGATGACCCCGACTTTGGCTCGGCTGATCGCGGCGCGGGCGCGGGAATTTCGAAAGCCGATCAAATGGTTCAGCATTTCGCCTTTTTTCCGATTTGAGAAACCGCAGAAAGGCCGGCTAAGGGAATTCTATCAGATCAATTGTGATATCGTCGGGGACGACTCTCCGGCCGCAGATGCCGAACTGCTCGGGCTTGCCGTCGCCTTGCATCGCGTTTTCGGTCTAACCGAGGATGATTTTTTCGTTCGAGTCAATAATCGGAATCTTTGGGCAGATTTCCTGATCAAGCATCAAAAGTCGGTCGACCGATTGCCTGAGTTTCTCTCTATTATCGATAAACTTGAGCGTGAGGACGAGGAGACCACGCAACGCAAACTCCAATCCTTTAAACTCGACCTGAGCGATATTCGGGAGTTTCTTCTCACACCGCCCGAATCGATGCCAGGCTTCGGCGACTTGTTTCGCGAGCTGCAATGGCGCGGCCTGGAGAAATTTGTCGAGCTGGACCTGACGATCGTCCGGGGCCTTGATTACTACACCGGTCTTGTTTTCGAGATTTTTGATCGCAGGAAAGAAAACCGGGCACTTGCTGGGGGTGGCCGGTACGACCACCTGATCTCAGCCATCAGTGAAGGAGAGACAAATCTTCCCGCGGCTGGTTTTGCGATTGGGGATGTCACCTTCACCAACCTGTTGCAAGAACTCAATCACACCCGCAAAGGCATCAATGATGCAATGAAGGCGTCCTTGGGCGTGTTCATTGTCATCGCCGATGAAACCAGACGATCGGAGGCGATAGGGCTCGCCAATACGCTCCGCCAGTCAGGAATGGCAGCCGATTATTGTCTCCAACCTGTCAAAGTTGGACGACAATTTCAGCAGGCGGAAGTCTTGGGATCCAGATACGCGATTGTTATTGGTCAGGAATGGCCCCAGGTACGAGTCAAACTGCTGGCAGAAAGAACTGAAAAGATTGTCTCCAAGGACGATCTCCCCGGCATTCTGGGAATCGAGTGAGTTTCTTCAATTATTGGAAAAATGTACCGCACTCATCGCTGCAACGAGCTTAGGGCTTCTGATGCCGGTCGGGAAATCATACTTGCCGGCTGGGTAGATTCCGCACGCGACCATGGAGGGGTTATCTTTCTCGATCTCAGAGATCGGGAAGGCCGAACTCAGGTCGTATTTCGGCCTGAGGAACGCCCCGACCTTGCCGCTGCTGCCCACACCCTGCGGAATGAGGATGTGGTGCGGATCTCCGGCCAGGTGACACGAAGAGTTGAGGGGACCCAAAACCCGAAACTTCTGACCGGCGAGATCGAAGTTGTCGCTTCTTCGCTAGACATCCTGAACCGATCCGAGATTCTTCCTTTCCCAGTCGATTCAGAGATCGGCAACGAAGAATTGCGGCTCGCCCATCGTTATCTTGACCTGCGCAGGCCTTCGCTGGTTCGGAACCTGAAAGCTCGCCACCTGGTTGGAAAAATCACCCGAGACTATCTGGACCGAAATGGGTATCTCGAGATCGAGACACCAATCCTCTCGAAAAGCACTCCTGAGGGGGCACGGGAGTTTCTTGTCCCGAGCCGCCTGATTCCCAGTCATTATTACGCCCTTTCGCAATCGCCTCAACAATACAAGCAATTGCTGATGGTGGGCGGTATCGAGAAATACTTTCAGATCGCAAAATGTTTTCGCGATGAGGATCCGCGAGCCGACCGAATCACGGAATTGACCCAAATCGACCTCGAAGCTTCGTTCGTCGAGCAAGAAGATATCCTTCGCCTTATCGAAGGCCTTTTGAAGGAAATATTCCACGCAACCAGAGGTGTCGAGGTTCACACGCCATTCCTCCGCCTGAGTTTTCGCGAAGCCATGGACCGTTTTGGCATCGATAAGCCGGATCTGCGTTTTGGATTAGAACTCGTGGACCTGAGCAATGTTTTTTCCGGATCGCAGTTTAAAGTGTTCCGGGGAGCCTTGGACAACGGAGGCGTCGTAAAATGCCTCAACGCAAAGGGCTTTGCCCGGATTACGACGGGGCAAATCGAAGAACTGACCAATCTCGCAAAAGAATCGGGCGCAAAAGGGCTCGCCTTCATCAAAGTAGAGGGAGGGGAATGGAAATCTCCGATCGTGAAATTTCTCAGCGAAGCAGAAAAGGCCGCCCTCCAACAAAAAATGGGAGTTGAAGAAGGCGATCTGCTCCTCTTCGGAGCGGACCGGTGGGAGGTCGTTTGCACTGTGCTCGGCCGGATACGATTGAAAGTCTCGGAAATGCAGAGACTCATAAAGGACTCAGACGAATTAAAATTCCTCTGGGTCTTCGACTTTCCATTGCTTTCACATGATCCGGCCGAAAACAAGTGGAACGCAATGCATCATCCGTTCACGCGCCCCAAAGCAGAGGATCTCCCGCTCCTGGAAGCCGGTGAATTCGAAAAAGTGCGTGCTGAGGCCTACGATGTGGTGCTCAACGGCGTCGAGATCGGCGGAGGTAGCATCCGAATACACGAACAAGATTTGCAGGCTAAAATGTTCGAGGTCCTCGGTATCAGCCCCGGACAACAGAAAAAGCTATTTGGCCATCTATTGAAGGCCTTCACATTTGGGGCCCCGCCGCACGGCGGAATCGCACTCGGAGTCGATCGTTTGGTGATGCTGATTACTGGGACTTCGAATATCCGGGAGGTAATCGCTTTCCCGAAGAACAGTCGTGGCTTCGATCTGATGATGGACGCCCCCAGTGAAGTGCCGGAGAAACAACTCCGGGAACTTCACATTCAGAATCGCAAAACCCAATAGCCAGTAACGTTCCCCTATTCCCTAAGACCCCGCCGGTTTCTTGTCAGCAGCGCCGCCGTTCTCGGGCTGAGCGTTCGGTCCAGGAGGGGTATTCGCGGCATTTTTCTTAATGCTTAGGAGTTCCACATCGAAAACAAGCGTCGAACCCGGAGCGATGTCGTCTCCGTAGCCTTCATCTCCGTAAGCCAGATCCGAAGGGACGTAGAGTTGCCATTTCGCGCCGACCGGCATCAATTTCAAAGCTTCCGACCAACCCTTGATCACACCGTTGACAGGAAAAGTAGCTGAGGCCCCGTGTTTTGCGGAACTGTCGAATTCCTTTCCATCGATCGTTGTGCCGCGATAATTCGTCTCGACCACATCGGAATCTTTTGGTTTATCTCCAGAGCCTTCCTTGATCACCTTGTATTGAAGCCCGCTGGCGGTCGTTTTCACACCTGCCTTCTTGGCGTTTTCCTCGAGAAATTTTTTACCGTCCGCCTTATTTTTCTCGGCGACCCCCTTCATTTCGTCCTGCTTCTTGGCCATCGCCTCCTGCTGTTTCTGCATCATCTTCTGTTGGAAGGCCTGGAGAGTCTCTTGCAGTTCCTGGTCGGTCATGGCCATCGGCTTATTGCCCAAGACGTCCGCAATCCCTTGCGAGAGCGCTGATTCATTCAGGTCGAGTTGGAACTTTTGCAGCGTGCGGCCAATATCGACCCCTAGACTGTAACTAATCTTGTCTTTGTCATCTTTGAAAGCCGAAGGGGGGGGACTATTAGCGGGGGAAGGGCTCTGTTTGGCGTCCTCGGCGTACGAAGCAAATGCCGAACACATTAACAGAGCCACGAGAGTAATTCGAATCCGTTTCATGGTGGTGGCGTCCACCCTCAACGCGAAGGCAACGAGCTGCAACCCATTTCTGAGGGGTCTAAACCCGGCTCATCGAAAGACCAATTTGGCTAGCTGACAGGCCGACTTTGCTATCGCGAGAAAAGTCCGCGAGAACTTTAGCCGGTGAGATTTTCGTCTAATTGCTCTGATCCTGCGCCCGAGAAGAATCCTCGTCTGTATCATCAGAATCATCCTGTTGCGAAGCTTTCTTGGCAGGCGCTTCACCTTTGAATAGCTCGCGTAGCAAGTCTCCAATCATTGGGGCCGCTACAGTCCCCCCATGCGCCAGCTCGCCAGGAGCACCTTCATAAAGAGCCGCAAAGGCGTATTTCGGGGTGCCGTCGGCGGGAGCGAATCCGGCGAACCATGCAGCAGTTCGCTCTTTCTTTTTCGGTCCCCACTGTGCGGTTCCGGTTTTACCGGCCACCTTGACATTTTTTACTTCAGCAGCGCCGCCAGTGCCGTTAGCGCTCGAAACCACGTCCATCATTCCCTTCCGCAGCTGTTCCATCGTAACTGAGCTAAGCTTCAGAATGTCTTTGGCCCGCGGATTATAGACATAGACCACTTCATTGTTAAGGGTCTGTACCTGCCGCACAATTCTAGCCTGGTAAACGATCCCCCCGTTGGAGAGTGCACCCATGGCCTGAGCCATCTGGAGCGGCGAAATCAGAATGTCTCCCTGACCAATCGAAAGGTTCGCCAAGTCGCCCCCCAGGATATGCCGGTGATAGGTCTGTTCCATGTACTCGTCCGTTGGAATCCGGCCGTCGGCTTCTCCATTCAAAAGAATGCCCGTGCGAGCACCCAATCCGAATCGTTTCGCCCAACTCACCAGCGCCCGGGATCCGATTTTTTGACCCGCCTGATAAAACCAGGTGTTGCAGGATTGGGTGAGGGCTTGCCGAAAATTCAGGTCGCCGGCGTCCGATTTCTTCCAGTTTCTGAAAACAATGTTACCGACTTCTAACGAAGCTGAACAATCGAACTCGTCAGTAGGATTAATGGCATGCGTTTCAAAGCCAGCCACGCCAACGAACGTCTTAAAGGTCGATCCAGGCGGATAGGCAGAGCGATACGCGCGCGGCAGCATTGGAATATTGGGATCGCTGGTTATCTTTTTGAATCTTTCTTCCGAAATCGTCGGAACGAAATCGTTTGGGTCGATTGTCGGCCAGGAAGCGAGAGCCAGAACCTCCCCGGTATTCGGGTCCATCACCACAATGGCACCCCTCTTTGCTCTTTTCTGCAGGATCTTTTCAGCCAATCGCTGCATGTCAGAGTCAAGCGTCGTGACAACATTGTATCCAGGCTCTGGCGGCGCGGCGATGCGTTCACCCGACTTGTTACCATCTTTGTCGAAAGTAAGGTTCAGCTGACCAGGCTTACCGCGAAGCTGATCATCGAAAGTCTGCTCAAGCCCTTCGCGACCTTCGCTCTCGGGCCAGAGCGGCTCGTTATTCTGCAGGATTCGTGTGCTCTCCCGGCTCGTGCGACCCGTGTATCCGATAACCTGTCCCGCGAGAGATCCTTGTGGGTAAATGCGCACATAAATTGCCCGCAGCATCAGGCCGGACGGTAACTGACCTTGTTGCGCCTTTGCCACTTCTTCTTTCGATAGATCATTGGCAATGTCGAACGGAATAGCGCCTCGATTCCGGTAATGTTGAACTACCGCCTCTTCCGAAAACCCAATCGGACGAGCGGTCAATACATGCGCCGAAGTAGCGGCGCGATTCGCAAAGTCGATCACCTGCCGATCAGTGAAATCAAATGGCGTGGGGAAAACGATGCTCAGATTGTAACTGACCCGGGTCTGCGCGAGCGGTACGCCATTTCTATCAGTGATCTGACCCCTCGGCGCCGGAATGGTCAAAGCGTAAGTCGCAGCTTGGCGCTGGGTCTCCCAACTCGGCGTCAATTGCGTTGGATTGGCCGGAGTCGCTTCCTGCGACCGTCCGCTTGAAATCCACCAGAGCACCGCGACGCATGTTCCAAATATCAGGCGGCTACACATGAAGAGGCTAAACTCAACACTCGCACCAGACGGGCGCAAGGAGTTTCTGCAACCGAAGCTTTAAGTCAAATTTGAATGCCTTCAGGGCCCTCACAATGCAAAACATGGTGGAGTGCGCGCCGCGAACGGCGTTCGATATCAGGAATCGGCCTTTTGGGCCGACTTCTGCAAATATTGGAAAACGATTTCAGCGAGTTTAGCGCTAATGCCATCCACTTGCTCGATCTCCGCCACAGATGCCTTCCGGAGACGTTCTACCGATCCAAACCGTTTCAGCAAAGCTTGTTTGCGGTTCTCACTGATGCCAGGACAATCGTCCAGAATGCTTTCCGCTATGCGTTTCTTCATCAGGAGTTGATGATAGGCATTCGCGAACCGATGCGCCTCATCGCGAATGCGTTGAAGGATCTGCAACGCTCCTGAATCGTCGGGCAATTGCAGGGGCATCGGTCTTCCGGGTCGATACACTTCCTCGAATTCTTTTGCTAAACCGATAATCGGAACATTCTGAAGACCAAGACGCTGAAGCTCTTTGCAGGCGGAATTGAGCTGACCTTTGCCACCATCGACAATGATCAAGTCCGGCAGACGCACCAGCCGTTCTACAGCCGTTCGCTGGATTCTCGCAACCGACTCGTCCACTGCCTCCTGACTATACTCGGCCAGCTCCGGAGCTGCATTCCGGTTCTCCAAAAGCACGCGCGAATAACGACGGCGAACAACTTCTGCCATGCTGGCAAAATCATCCTGACCTTCGACAGTTCTGATGCGATACCGTCGATAGTTGGATTTATCTGGAACGCCGTTCCGAAAGCTAACCATCGAAGCCACAATGTGGGTGGTGGAAATGTTTGAGATATCGAAACATTCCATGATCGTCGGCGGACCCGGCAGGAGAAGCGCATCCGCCAATGCCTGCAGGTCCTCTTTCGGATCAATCGAGGTGGGCAATGAGCCGCGGGTAAATCGCCGTGTTGGCCTGGTGGTGCGACGAAGATCGTCCAACATATTTCGCATCTCTGCGGCCTTCTCGAATTCAAGATTTTCGGCCGCCCTCTTCATTTGCTCCTCGATCAGTTTGAGCATTTCCTGACTTTGGCCTTCGAGAAACTCGCATGCTTCAAGAACCCGGGCTTTGTACTCCTCAAGACTCACTCGACGGATGCAGGGCGCGGAGCAGTTCTTAATGATGTGGTCCATACACCGCTTGTAGTCGAGTTCACCAGGCTCCAATACCCGACATGAACGGATACCGAATCGTTTCTTCATCCATTTCAAAGTAGTGCGCAGAGCGCCGGCATGGGCGAAGGGCCCGAAGTATCGGCATCCGTCCTCTATCTTCAGGCGGGTCAAATGAAAGCGCGGTATCGCATCCGAGAGATTGACCTTCACTAACAGAAAGCGCTTATCGTCGCGGAAACTGACATTGTATTTGGGGCGAAATTCCTTGATCAACTTTCCTTCAAGGAGAAGAGCCTCCGGTTCATTTCGAACTAGATGCACCTCGAAATCCCAAATGCTATCAAGCAAAGCTCGGGTCTTAAGATCTGCGGTCATGCGACGGGACGGCATGAAATATTGGGCGAGCCGTTTTCGCAGATCCCTCGCCTTGCCAACGTAGATGACGCGTTTGAGACGATCCTTCATCAGGTAGACGCCCGGTCGATGCGGCACTTCACGTAATTTTTTGTTCGGGTCTGGCCTGTCTGCGAGGAAAAGTCCCTCCATGTGGGCAACGGTACGCTCGTGTTTGCGAAAGCTCCAGCTGATATCAGGCAAAGCTTCTCCTACGCCGCATTGCATAGCGCGCGAACTCCATCTCAGGCCTTGGCAACGAAAAAGAGGGAAAGATTCGCAATACGCACGAAACCTTGGTTAGATCAAACCAGTTTGCACTTCGCCACCAGGTGCATTTAAATAGGGAGCTAATAGGAATGAATTGGCTTGTTCTCTTCATCGAGCCGCTGCTGGCACAGGCGGTGGAAGCAACACCGACTCCTGGCTCCGCGCAGGCGACCCTGCTGCAGCTTGTGAAATCGGGCGGCTGGATCATGGTGCCCCTGTTTTTGACCTCGATTATCACGCTCTCGCTGGTCTTTGCCTGCCTGTTCAGCCTGAGGCGGGGAACAGTAGTGACCCGTCGATATATGGAAACCGCGGAGGCGCTTCTCAGAAAACGCGATTACCTCGGATTGATTGCTGTCTCCAATCGTCATTCCGAGGCTGTGGCACGAATCACCTCACGCACCCTCGATTTCGCAACGAAAAATCCGAACTCTTCCAGCGAGGCGATTCGGGAAGTGGCAGAGACTGAAGGAGCCCGGGTCGCCAGTAGTCTAAATCACCGAATCGTTTATCTGGCCGATATCGCGACACTTTCCCCGATGCTCGGCCTGCTCGGGACTGTTATCGGCATTATCAAATCTTTTGGTGTTCTCGCGAGTAACACCTCCCAACCGAGGCCGATGCTCCTGGCTCACGGCGTTTCCGAAGCACTGGTTGCCACCGCCTCAGGGCTGGTTATTGGGATCGTGGCCATGGCTTTCTATGCCCTCTTCCGAGGCAAAGTGGCTTCCATGATTTCCGACTTGGAATCAGCGACTTCTCATATCGTCAATATCATCA
Organism: uncultured Verrucomicrobiae bacterium; assembly: GCA_963742335.1. Classification (GTDB taxonomy): domain Bacteria; phylum Verrucomicrobiota; class Verrucomicrobiia; order Chthoniobacterales; family JAFAMB01; genus JAFAMB01. Next base: position 147,263 of record CAVULL010000011.1, on the reverse strand, counting down.
CCTCCACCAACCAAATCCGCCGACCAGAGCGGTCCAGGGTTTTGGACAGCGACGAGATCTAGGCAAGTTAATGAATTTTCGTAAACACGCGGAGCCCATAATTCTTGGGTTTTTGATCGCGCCGATGGTCGACATTCTGTTGGTCATTCTCGTGTTTTTCATCGTGACCTGGAATTTCGCGTTGAGCGAGAACGAACTGGATGTCCGAGTGCCGACTGCCACCAAAGCGAATGAAGCCCAGCCTTATGTGGGTCAAGTAGTGATCAATATCGCCGCCAACGGAACAGTCATTGTCAATCGACAGCCAAAAAGTTCTAAAGAACTTCTAGACTTGCTCAAAAAGCTTTCCCAACTTTACCCAGACCAAGCAGTGATCGTGCGTGGAGATCAGGCGGTCGACTACAAGCATATTGTCGATGTCCTTGATATTTGCCGGCAGGCAGACATCTGGAACGTTGCCTTTGCCACGGGTAAATCTGAACGATGAGACTGCGTCCTTGGCAAATACTTACCTGCTGTTTCTGTTTTGCGTCGAACCTGCAGGGCCAGGAAGTGCGACGGGCACTACCGGTGGCGCCGACGCCGGAACCCGCGCCGAGGGCGTTACCTGTAGGACCAGACTTGGAGCCTGCTCCCCGCGCCTTGCCGGCCTACCCGGAACCGCCTTCCGGCCAGCGGTCAATCCTCAACGAGAACATACCCTCCACTCAGAACCTCCAGCCTCGCCGTCCCCCAGAGAGTCCCAAAGATGTCAAGGCTTCCACCGGCAGCCCCGCGGAACCCGATTCGAAAACCAGAGATGAAGCGGATCAGGACGAGATCCGGTTGAGCCCCGGGCAAGGTCCCGATGCGCAGAACGGCGATCCGGCTAAAGCTCAGCTCGCAATTGCCGATGGCCTCTACATCCGCAGGCTGTATGACCTCGCAGTCCCCGAATACGAAAAGTACCTCGGCCAGTTCCCAGGGGACCCAGGCCGAGCTTCAGCCATGTATCGTTTGGCAGATTGTTACTCGGCCCTTGGTCAGGGAGAATCCGCGCTCAACACTTACCGCATGCTGGTTGATGAAATCGGCTCCGGCGAATTCGTCGGCAGCGCAGCGTTTCGCCTCGCCTCCCGGGAATTCGACAAGAAAAACTTCCAGGAGGCAGCCCCTCTCTATGAGAAGGCGTTCGTCAACGCCAAGTCGCCCGAGATCAAGCTGACCGCAAGATACTACCAGGCGAAGTGCCTGGAATTAACCGGTAAGAAAGCGGAAGCCGCCATTGCCTACACGGATGTAGCAAAGTTCACCGGCAAAAACCCATATCACGATGCTGCGCGTTTGTCCTTGGCGTACTACGCCCTGGAGAACAATCAGAAGCCACAAGCCTTCGACCTTTTTAGCCAGCTCGGAGCCGACGCTCTCAAACCTGCAGTCAGGGCCGAAGCTCTCACTCGCGCAGGAATTCTGGCGGCCGATCTGAAACAAAAGGATAAAGCCGACCAACTTTTCAAAGCTGCTATCGCCTTGAATGCAGAAGGCAAATGGAAACAGATCGCCGAATTAGAAGAGATGAAGCTCCAGTATGAAGGGGACAAATTCTCGCAGGTCCTTGATTCATACGCTAAAACGACAAACACCTTGGGCGACGAAACTCGACCAAGCGTAATGCTTCTGGTCGCCAATTCCTACCGCCAGTTGGGCAAACAGCTCAAGGCCCTCGAACTCTACAATCAGTTAATCCACATCTACTCCAATACGCCCGAAGCTTACGATGCCCGCTATCAGCGACTGGTTTCTCTCGATGCCATCAAAGATCCCTCTCTGGTTTCCGAGGTCGACTCTTACCTGACGACGGGACCGAGTCGCGATCGAGCCGACAAAGCCAAACTTCTGAAAGCGCAAACGCTCTTCCAGCAGAGACGATTCGAACCGGCCGCCAGGCTCTATCTTGAGCTTACCAATTCGTCCCTCCCAGATCCTTACAAGGCTGATTGTTATTACGCCGCAGGGTTTTCATTCCTTCAACTCAACGATAACCAGTCTGCCATCCACGCATTCACAGGTTTGATCGACAAGTTCCCAAAGCATCGGATGACTTCGAAAGCTTTGCTGAAGAGAGCGCTCCTTTTTCAAGAAGCGAAGAACCTCCCGGCCGCACTAAATGACTTTAACAAGATCATCGTTGACTATCCAACATCGGATGAAAAGGAAACAGCGCTCCTTCAGAAAGGCCTGACTTTAGGCCAACAGGCTGATTACCAGCAAATGACAGCCATCTTCCGCCAGCTTCTGAAGGATTATCCGAACACCACCGGAGCAGCCCAGGCCAACTACTGGATCGGGTGGGCGGCTTTTGAAGCAAAGCGTTACGAGGACGCGATCGCTCCCCTGTCTAAGGCGCGTGATCTCAATCCAGACGAGTTCGGCGAAAAGACCACGCTCCGTCTGATTCTTTGCTATCAAAATCTGCATCAGAAAACGACCGCATCGAAAGAGATCGACGGCTTTATCCAGAAAGATCCTCAGCGAGCTTCGATGGTCCTGGACGTTTGTCGATGGCTCGGTTCGGAGTTTTATAACGAAAACAGCTTCGATCAAGCCGCAAAATATTTCGGATTAATGACCAAAAATATGGCAGCGGACAAGGTCGATAAAGGCATCTGGTTGAACTATGCCAAATCACTCAACGAGGTGAAAAATTATCCGGATGCCAACGGCGCTATCAACCACTACCTTGAACTTGCGACCGATCCAGCCGATCGCGCACGGGGCTTTCTCGTCTTGAGCACCGCCCAATTGGGAACTAAAGATCTGGATGAGGCCACTAAGTCGGCAGAGCAAGCCTTGTCGCTTCAACCGGAGGGCCGGCTCAATGCGGAGGCCAGGATGCAAATCGGGGACATCGATTCTGCACGGGGCAGTTTTGAAAATGCGGCGCGTTCATACATGAGCGTAGCGCTTCTCTACGAGGATCCGGAAGTCACCCCGCGGGCACTGGAGCGCGCGTATGAAGCTTTTCAGAAAGCTGGGAACCAACCTCAAGCGACAAAAACCCTCTCTGAACTGAAAAGCCGATTTCCGAATTACACGATGAAGGTCTCCAACGCAGGTTAGGACGACCTTGTGCCCCCAATCGCGTGAGGTTAACGTGGCACTCAAACGGACCCTTCAACAACTCTTATCCCGGAATGACGTTTGCCCGGCTATTTCGCTTATCCGAACGCCCAAGAACCCGAACAATAAATCAGTTCGCCGCGTTGCTCGAGCCGATGTCGGACGCAAAATTAGAACGATTGACCAGCCAATCACAGGCGATTACGCGTCGGCTTTTCGGACGAACCATGCGCTTGTTCGCTCCCCTGTATCTGTCCAGCGAGTGCATTAACAACTGTCAATATTGCGGTTTTTCGCGAGATAATCCGATCTTGCGAGTGACTCTATCCACGGACGAGGTGGAAGCGGAAGCGAGGTACTTGGTTCGCAAAGGTTTTCGCACCATACTGCTAGTCTCTGGCGAGCATCCAAAATTCGTCTCCAACGGCTATCTGCTGGATGTCGTTCGAAGATTGGTGTCATTTGTGCCATCCGTCTCGATCGAGGTCGCGCCGATGGAAACCAATGACTATTTGCCGCTGGTTTCAGCAGGCGCAGAAGGTCTGGTCGTTTACCAGGAGACGTATGATCGCGTAGCCTACGCCACGGTGCATACCGCCGGACCAAAACGGGATTTCGATTGGCGATTGGAAACCCCGGAGCGCGCCTATGCGGCAGGTTTCCGACGAATCGGGATCGCTCCGCTCTTCGGACTAGCGGAATGGCGATCTGAAGCGATCGCCCTGGCTGAACATGTTGAGTACCTCTTGAAGAAATGCTGGCGCGCGCTTCTGACTGTCAGTTTGCCTCGGCTTCGTCCAGCAGCGGGCGGTTTCCATCCTCGGCATTCGTTTTCGGATCGGAATCTCATCCAAGTACTGTGCGCGCTCAGAATAACATTTCCGCAGGTCGGCATCGTCCTCAGCACGCGGGAGTCTTCGGCGTTCAGAGACGCTCTAATGCCAATTGGTGTCACCATGATGAGCGCCGGCAGCCGGACCGAGCCGGGAGGTTACACCGGTCAGGGAACTCATTCGCTGCATTTGACGGTCAAAGGACGGATCACCCAGACGTCAGGCAGTGATTCGAAGGCGGACGGCCAATTCGAAGTCGAAGATAACCGATCTTCGGACGAAGTCGCAGCAGCGATCACCGCGCAGGGTCTGGAGCCCGTTTGGAAAGATTGGGATTCAGCGATTCTCTCCGTATGAAGCTGACACTGAACGGACAAACGCGCGATCTGGCCAGCGGCGAAACCCTGTCAGATCTCCTGGCTTCACTTTGCCTGCCAGAAAAACTGGTCTTGGTCGAGGTAAATGGCCATGCTGTGCAGCGCGCGGACTTTCAGATTCAGAAACTCGGCGAAGGTGACACGGTCGAGATCATCCGCATGGTCGGGGGCGGCTGAGAAAAACTAGCGCCGTTATGCCTCGTATCGCTCAGGAAACCGTTGAACAGGTCGCGGCCGCATCGGACATCGTGACCGTTATCGGCAGCTATTTTCCGCTTAAGCGCGCCGGGACGGAGTTCAGGGCGATCTGTCCGTTTCACCAGGAGAAAACGCCCTCCTTCTTTGTCAATCCTTCCAAACAATCGTACTACTGCCACGGCTGTGGCGCCGGTGGAGCTGTCTTCCAGTTTTTAATGCAGTATGAAAATATTGATTTTCCGGAGGCTGTCCGCCGGCTGGCTTCACGAGCAGGAATCGCAATCATTGAGGATGAACTCAGCGCCGAGGAAGAAACCAGACAGACCCTCCGCAAACGTTTGCTCCGGCTCCACTTCGAGGCCGGCGCCTGGTTTCACAGCAATTTGCTTCGCACCAGGGCCGCAGCGCACGCCAGGGCTTACCTCCAGACCAGGGCGATCAATATCGAGACCGCCAAGCGCTGGCAGATCGGTTATGCGCCAAGAACGTGGGATTCGCTGGTCCACTGGGCGATCGCTGCCGGTTTTTCCAAAGAGGAACTGATCGAGAGCGGGCTCGTTAAACTGCGCGAGGAAGGAAACCCGCGCTCGCGTATCTATGATCGATTCCGAGATCGATTGATGTTCCCGATCAATAACGATTTCGGTGAAGTCGTTGCCTTCAGCGGAAGGATCCTGGATGCGAAAGCAACAGGTGGTAAATATGTGAATTCACCTGAGACGCTGCTCTTTTCGAAAGGCAACCTTTTGTTTGGTCTTCACCAGTCTAAGCGATTCATTGCGAACGCCAGGCAGGCGGTCGTACTGGAGGGCCAACTCGATCTCATCACCACCTTCGAAGCCGGCATCCAAAACGTCGTCGCACCCCAGGGAACCGCGTTAACGAACAAACATGCCGCCCTGCTCCATCGCTTCGCGGACGAAGTGATTCTATTCTTCGACGCTGATGCAGCAGGTCAGAAAGCGGCTGAACGCGCTCTGGAAGCTCTCTTCGCTGCGGGGCTCCAGGTGAAAATCGGTGAAATGCCGGAAGGAGAAGACCCAGACTCTCTTATTCGCAGATCGGGAAGCGATGCGTTCCGCGCCCGCGTAGAAATGGCCGAAGATTTTTTTGATTTCCAGATTAATCGCAATCTCAGCGCCGCGGAATCGAAAACAACTGCCGGGAGAGTAGCGTTCGCGCGAAAGATGTCTCAGTTTATTGGGATCGTGCCCGACCTGGTCCTGCGGGACACATTGATCAGCCGACTGGCGGTTCGGCTCACGATTCCAAGGGAAACGTTCGAACAGATGGTCCGCTTATCGTCCAGCAAGCCTCAGGGAAAATCTCTTGAAGAAAAGGTTGCGACACCCCAGGTGTCAATGCCACGGCACGATTTAGCTCTTATTTGTAAAGCCGCCCTGGTTGTTCCAGACGTTTTACGGGAAATTCGACAACAGCCTTGGAAATCTATTTTGCAACACGTCGATGGGGCAGAGCTGCTCTCAAAAATTTTTGCATCAGCGCTCGAACCGGGCGAGCCCGCCAGTATCGCAGCGTTTTTCGCTTCACTGCCAAAATCGGAAGCCGCGATATTGTCTCTCCTTCTCGCTAACAAAGAGTTGAACGAACAAATGGGCCATCTATTCTGGACGCGATTGGCTTCCGCTGAGCTTCAGCGCAGAAAGCGGCAGTTAGAGACGGTTCTTCGGCTTGCCGGGGATAATCCGGTTGCCCAGCGCCAGGCGAACGAGGAACTCAAAGAAGTCCTTGACCTAGAATCTCGGTTCACAGATATTTCGCGACTTCCGAGCCGGGCACCGTGAGCAAACTGGATCCATCCGATAACAATTATTTCTCATCCCCCCCTGTCGGAGCCGCAGCGAAAGTATTCGTAGGTGGTTATGGCAAAGCTTACTTCTCCAAATTCATCCAAACCGAAGAGTGCCAAAACAAAAACCACTACCGAGGAGAAGAAACCTAAGGGCTTAGGAAAAAAAAACGTCTTGCCCTCAAAAAAGGTTTCTCAGCCCGCGACAAAAGAAAAGGTGAAGCCGGAGATCCCTCAGGAGTTGAATATTGCGGTAGTGTCGACGAACGGGCACTCTGGTTTAGCGTCGAAGTTGGCCACTGCGGATCCTGCTCTTGATCTCCAGGAGCGCGTCCGGGACATGGTAAAGCTTGCTAAAGAGCAAGGGTACGTCACCTACGACGACATCAATGAAGCCCTGCCGGAGAATATGGCTGATCCGGAGGAAATGGAGCAGCTTATCAACCGGCTCCGATCGATGGAGGTGGACATCATCGATGCATCCGAAGTCGATCGCTATAAAGACGGTAAAAAGGACAACGACGACGAGGAAGAAGAGAAAGATCAAAAGCTCGATATTCTCGATGATCCGGTTCGCATGTATTTGAAGCAGATGGGCCAAGTGCCCTTGCTTACGAGAGAACAGGAAGTCGAAATCTCGAAGCGGATCGAAGATGCCGAATTGATGGTTCAAAAATTCATCAATCGGTTCGGCTTTACTTCGAAATCACACTTGGATCTGGCCCAGAAGCTGATCGAGGGACGAGAAAGGTTCGACCGAGTGATTCTCGATAAGAAAATCGAAAGTCGCGAACGCTACATGAAAGGACTTCCGAAGCTTTGTTCACAAATTGAACGATCCAGCGGCGAAGTCGCAGCGCTTTATCGCAAGCTGATGGAAGCTCGTGAATCGGGCAAAGAATCTTCTGTGAAATCGGACTTTCAGAAGGCGCATACCAGCCTGATGAAACTTTATCCTAGATTTTATTTCAAACAGAAGGTCACCGAAGAATTTGTCCAACTGGCCGATGATTATCTGCGGATCCTGAACAATTTGCAGAACGAAATCGCTCGGACTGAACAGGGGTCTACGACCGGACGAGACCGATTACCTGACTATCGAAGCCGTCTGCGCGAGCTTGAGTACAAGCTCTGGCTGCAACCCGATGACTACGTCAACCAGCATTACGATCTGAAAGACTGGCTTAAACGAGCGCTTCGAGCCAAAACGGAGATGGTAGAAGCCAATCTGAGGCTGGTCATTTCGATCGCCAAGAAGTACACCAACCGCGGCCTTTCATTTCTCGACCTGATCCAGGAAGGAAATATGGGTCTGATGAAAGCGGTCGAGAAGTTTGAGTACAGGCGCGGCTACAAATTTTCTACCTACGCCACTTGGTGGATTCGCCAGGCGATCACCCGCTCAATCGCGGATCAAGCACGGACCATCCGCATCCCCGTCCATATGATCGAGACGATCAACAAACTGATGCGGGTACAGAAGCAGTTAGTCCAGGAATACGGGAGAGAACCCACCCCCGAAGAGGTCGCCGAGGAAATTCAGCTTCCCGTCGAGCGCGTCCGCGCTGTGCTCAAGATGGCTCAGCAACCGATCTCTCTTCAAAGCCCGGTAGGCGATAGCGACGACACGAGTTTCGGCGATTTCATCGAGGACAAGGGCGCCGAAAACCCCAGCGACATGACGGCGATCGTGTTGCTCCGGGAAAAAATCCGGGATGTCCTGGATACCTTGACAGAGCGCGAACGACAGGTACTCGAACAGCGGTTCGGCTTGGTGGACGGCTACAGCCGAACTCTCGAAGAGGTAGGTCGTCAATTTCGCGTCACTCGCGAACGAATTCGCCAGATCGAAGCCAAAGCTTTGCGGAAAATGCGCCATCCCACTCGAATCCGCCAACTCGAAGGCTTCCTCGAAGCCGGAGAGTAGGAGTGCGTTCAACGTTTGGCGTTCAGACCTCTCACTACGCCAACACGCAAATAGAGGCGCGTCAAGATCGTACGATTTCGTTGGTCGGCACACGGTGGGATAACTCACGTCTTCTAGCAATTACCAAGGCCCTTTCGCCGGTGATCGGCGGTTTCCGGCGCCCGCCGAACTATCTATTGACACGTGGGGCGTTCGCCGTTCGACGTTCATCGTTTGGCGTTCGGCGGCGCAGGGCGCAGTCAGGACATCGGTAACACTTTTGGGTCAGGACATCGGTAACACTCATCGGTTCCCATTAGAATTAGAATTAGAGTCTTTGGTGCGAGGAGCAACGGCCGAAACGCTGGAATTGTGGCGAGAAGAGTTCCATCGCGAGCACCGCATAAGGGATTGGGAATGCGTTGTCCGGCGGAGTTTATCGCGACTCGGCCCGACGTTACAGCGGGGCAAAACTTCCTTGAGCCAGAGACCACTGCGTTGTACTTATTCTCTGCCTTCGAATTAAAGAATCTGCTGCTCGGTCCGATTGAAACTTTAGGCAGTCTGTGGTGTTCAATTCAACACGATGAACGATCCAGAACGCGATCAACTTTGGGGCTTGCTTGGGAAGGCGAAGGTCAAAGAACCTTCACCTTTTTTTGCCGCTAAGGTTGTCGCTTCCGTCAGGAAGCTTAAAGAAGATCGCAGGGTGTTCTGGGCGAATTGGTTACGGTTTGGTCTGCCTGGAGCGTTGGCAGGTGCTCTCGCAGTCTTTTTAACCGTCTTCAGTGTTCGCGTCGAACACAAGATTGAAACCAAACCAGTAATTGTCACACAGACTGAGCCGAGTGACCTCGAGTTGATAGCCGACCTGGATTCTGCGCTCTCCTCCGAGGAATCTTCCGTATGGTTAGATTCTTCGTCGCATTGATTCTCGCGGGGTTCGCGATCGCGGAGAGTCAGGCGCAGGTTGTCTCTACCTCACCAGCTTCCGCAACGGTGCCGCAGACAAGCCCAATAAGCCCTTCCGCTTCCACCAGCGCCAGCCGCTTTGAGGTATTGCGCAAAGCCTTCGAGCAGCTTTCAGCAGAGCAGCAAGAGAGGATCCTGCAAAACTTCCATCGCTGGCAGGATCTGAGTCAGGACGAGAAAGAAGTCCTTCGCCAAAGAGAGCGTGTTCAGCGGCAGAAACTGGACGCCTCGATTAGCGAAGCATATCAAAAATCAGGCTTGCAGCTAAACGACGAGCAACGTGCTCTATTCCACAAGCGGTATCTCCAAGAACGGCGGCGACTGGAGGAACAACTCGTGCACGATTTGCAGGAGAAACGGCAAGCCGGCAACGCCGCCATTATCGAGATGTTGAAGAAAGAGTTTTCCAATCCGAAGCCGCCGGCCAGCAACGCAGTTCCACGCTAAAGCTAAAGAACGGCCCCTTTCAAGCGAGCGTGCGCCCGCGTTTATCTTGACCAAGGCAAAGAAACGCTCGATCTACTCTCTTCGACGGCGTGCCGGATGGTAGTCCGCGGCGTGATAAGAACTCCGGACTAACGGACCGGATGCGACATATTCGAAACCCTTTTCTTCGGCAACCTGTTTATAGAGGTCGAAAAGTTCAGGGCGAATATACTCCACAACTGGCAGATGGTTCGGAGTTGGCCTGAGATATTGACCAAGAGTTAGAACCTGAACTTCAGCCGCGCGCAGGTCGGACATCGCCTCGAACAGTTCCGTCTCAGTCTCCCCCAACCCCAACATTATTCCACTCTTGGTGACGGCACCCGGGTCCAGCTGCTTCGCCCGCCGCAGTACCTCAAGAGATAATCGATATTTCGCCCGTGAGCGCACCACGGGCGTGAGCCGTTCCACAGTCTCCAAATTATGATTAAATATATCGGGTTGCGCCTCCAGAACGAGACGCAGAGAGGTTTCTTTCCCGTTAAAATCCGGAGTGAGAACTTCAACAACAATTTCAGGATCGAGATTCCGGATCGCCCGGATCGTTTCCGCAAAGTGATTGGCTCCTCCATCCGATAAGTCGTCGCGGGCGACAGCGGTGATAACCACATGCTTCAAATTCATTCGCCGAATCGCTTCCGCTACGCGCGAAGGTTCATCTATTTCCAAGGCGAAGGGTCTGGCCGTCGTAACCGCACAAAAACCGCAAGCTCGAGTACATCTCTCCCCTGCAATCATGAACGTGGCGGTACCTTGGCTCCAGCACTCCCACCGGTTTGGGCACTGAGCAGATTCACAAACGGTGTGAAGTCGAAGGTCTGAAATCAGGCCCTTGGTAGAAAAAAAGACCGGACTCGAAGGCAACCGGACCTTAATCCACTCGGGCTTCTTAGACTGGTGCAAAGACGGGTCAATCTTCGAGCAAGACATCAGTGCGCCCAAATTACCGGGTCGGTTCGCGAAAAGCAACCGGGTAGAGGAGACAGCCGCCAGCAAACAGGGGAGTCAGACAACGAATTACCGATCTATCTCAGAAACGGGTGGTCGGCTTCGAGCGTAATTGTCGCGCCGGGAGCGCGGAAAATCTAACCTCATCTTCCAAACGAAGAAGCCGCTCTCCAATCTTTGCATTCCTGAATTTGATTCCTGAATTCTTCCCTTACCGCTTCGAAAATTGAAATCTCTTCCGGGCCCCTGGCTGACCCGATTTCTTGCGCTCCTTCATCCTGGGGTCTCTTGTCAGGAGGCCTTCCTCCTTCAAAACAGGGCGCATCGTAGCGTCATGCGCAAGCAGCGCGCGCGATATTGCCAAACGAATAGCCCCGGCTTGCCCCGTGATTCCGCCTCCCGTCGTCTTTACCTTCACGTCAAACGAATTGCTCGTCTTGGTAATCTCAAATGGTTTTAGCACAGTGAATTGCAGCGAGGGGGTGGAAAAATATTCTTCCAGCGGACGGCCATTGACTTCTATTTTTCCCGAACCGCGAGAAATACGAACCTGCGCAACTGCTGTTTTACGACGACCTGTAGCGGCAAATACCTCTGACATATGTAAGGAACAAGATTAAGAAACTGGGATGGGCTGTTGGGCTTCGTGCGGATGTTCTTCACCTTTGTAAACTTTCAACTTGGTGTAGAGTGCCCGCCCAAGCCGGTTATGCGGAATCATCCCTTTCACGGCATGTTCAATTAGCAACTCTGGCCGGCGATCTCGACGACGACCGGCAGTTTCCGACTTATGTCCGCCGACGAATCCGGAAAAACTTGTGAATTTCTTTTGGACTTCCTTTTTACCGCTCAAACGAACCTTTTCCGCGTTGATCACTACCACGAAGTCACCCGTATCGATGTGCGGAGTAAAGATCGTCTTCCCTTTGCCACGAAGAAGGTTCGCCACCGTTACCGCGATACGACCGAGCGGCCGGTCCTTCGCGTCAACGATGTACCATTTCCGCTCTATACCGCTCGACTTGGCTGAAAATGTTCTCATGAGAATCCTTCGAAAAGAGCCCGGAACCTATGGTTTAGGGCACCATCTGTCAACGTGATTCTGCGCGCTCCCACCCGACACAATCACCCGTCTTGCAAAAGACCCTCTAACCTCCATCATAATAGCAATGCAAATTCTATTCGTCACCGCGACAATTTGCGCCCTGTCTTTCGCCACTATCGCACACAGCCAGGATGTTTCGACGTCGATCCGCAAGGCCGATGAACTCGACGCCCAGGAACGGACCGATGAAGCGATCGAAGTCCTGAAACAGGCGGAAAAAATCAGCCCGAACAATCCCATCGTGCTCATCAAGTTGTCGCAGGACTATTCAGACAAAGTCGATGCCGCGAAAGACCGGTCGCAAAAATTGGCCTTTGCGAAGTTGTCTCTGGAATACGCCAAGAAGGCCGTACGCGAGGCACCAGATAATGCCGATGCCCACGTCTGTTTATCGATCGCCTATGGGAAATTCACCGACTTCGTCGATAACAAGACCAAAATGGAATATTCCAAGGTCGTGAAGACCGAGGCGGAAAAGGCTGTCGAACTAAATCCGAGAAATGATCTGGCTCTGCTCATTCTTGCGCGCTGGAACTTTGACATGGCGACCTTGAATCCGATTCTCAAAGCTTTCGCCCAGACGTTATACGGCCAGCTTCCGCCTGCCTCGAAAGAACAAGCAATAGAGTATTTTCAAAAGGCGATCGCCGCGGCCCCCCAGCGGATTATTCACCATGCCGAATACGCTCAGGCATTGGAGACGATGGGGAAGACGAAGGAAGCCCGAGCCGAGTGGTTAAAGGTTACACAGCTCAAACCAACCGATGCCGAAGATCGGCAGTATATCGCCGAAGCCGAAAAAAAGCTCAGATAGTTTGCCGTACAGACATTCTGGCAGTCAGTCAAACTGACGCCTTCTGAGAGGACTCATCCTTCTGGTCTGTTCTCATCCGTACCCGCTCGAACCTTGGACCCCCGCGTCTTAATCTGACCCGCTTCCCTTCGCAAGTGATAGGACCAACCAGCCGGCTAAGATGGCCAGGCCGCCAACTGGCGTGATAGCACCTAGCCATTTGAGATCGGTCAGTGCCAGGATGTACAAAGAACCGCTGAAAATGATCAGCCCCATGAGCATCAGAGTAAATGCAGCCCGCGGCACCGGCTTCCATCCGCTTAGGACCAGGAGCGCCACGGCGTGCACGAGATGATAGAAGACCCCGGTCTGCCAGATTTGCGTCGTCCCTGATTTTTCCAGAATTCCGCGAAGAAGATGTGCTCCGAAGGCACCCAACAACACGCCTGAGAACCCACAGAACGCTGCTAAGCGCGTAGCTTGACGTTTGCTTAATGTCATTTGGCTCGGCGCTCTCCGAAAATCGCCGTACCTACCCGCACAAGGGTTGCACCTTCTTCCACCGCCACGCGGTAATCTCCACTCATGCCCATGGATAGGTGAGGAAGAGGAAGCCTGAACTCCTTCTCCAAGCGGTCACGAAGCTGCCGCAATCGCGCAAAATACTTTCTCGAGTTTTCCGGATTGGCCGCCAATGGCGGAATGGTCATCAGCCCTTCCACCTGTACCCGGTCGGCGCGGGCTATCTGCTCGACCAGCGAAACCAGCTTTTCCGGTGCAAATCCGAACTTGGACGATTCCCCAGCCACGTTTACCTGCAGCAACACTCGAGGAAAGAGACCGAGATCCCCGGCAATCCGCTGAATGTCGCCGACCAATTCAATTGAATCGACGCCATGAATCATTTCAAAGAGAGGCAATGCCTGACGGATCTTGTTGCTTTGCAAGTGTCCGATCAAATGCCAGCGCAACTTTTCCGGCAGGTCGGGCATCTTCGCTTTCGCCTCTTGAATCCTGTTCTCACCAAACAACAACTGACCTGCATCGTAAGCTTCCCGAATCACTTCTGGAGGTTGCGTCTTGCTAACGGCCAACAACTCAACGCTCCCGATTGATCGCCCCGATACCCGTTCAGACTCGGCGATATCCTTTTGAACGGAATGCAGATTGTCAACGATACGGAAAGCGTTTATGGCCTGAACCTATTCTCAACGGCTCGTCGGATCAAAGCTTTTGCAACAATGCTAGTGGTCCCACACACCCATCGCTAGAGCCCCTCCCAAAAGCAGGGCCGCCGCGTCATACGCCGTGATTGGTCCGATCGATTCATCCACGACACCATTCGACACGCGATGTCTTGAAAGCACGATGGGACTCAAGTGTTTGCTGACATCGCTGGCGTCCGGCAGGGCCATCGCATCCACAAAGCGGCTTAAAGCGGGCATCAGGAGTATGCCGAAGACCAGCATCGGCCGGGACGCTCCATAGAACCTTTCAAAACCGGACTTTGCATCGAGATACGCGAATATGTCGTTCGGTTCATCCACCAATTTTGCAATCGCCTTGAATTGATAGTCTGCTTCCAATCCCGGAGGGTGAGTTTGCAGGCGACGAACGAATTCCGCGAAGTTCGGCTCACTGCCAGAAATCAGAAGACGACTCCCCACAAGGCCGAAAACGATCGAAACTCCTTCGTTCACCTGCATTAAATAAGCAGAAAACGATTCGACCTCGATCCTCCTCGTGCGCTCGGAGAATTTTTCAGAGACGACCTCATCAATCAAATGCTGAAATCTTGCCGTGTCAGTCACTCGCAAAGAAATCGCGCACTTGAGAGCATCCGCATTCGGGTCGCGATCAATGATAAGTTCCGCGCCAGAAACCAAACTATCCAGGTCCCGAGGTTCGATACCAAACGATTTCACCTGGCCCATGTAATCTCGGATGGTCTCAGCCAACTGAGATTGCTCAGCAAGTTGACCACATAACCGCCAAATCTCAGAAAAACCCGTTTTGGTTGCCAAATAGCCAACCGTTGACGGGCTCGTCATCGCCAACCCTTTTCGATCGAGGGGGCTGGCCTTGGCGAGTGGGCCGGTCAACGTAAATACCGTGTCTCTCAGCTGCGCGCCGACGATGGTCGTGGCCGCGAGGACCGCGCGATCGTATCCCTCTGTTTCCTCCTTCCGAAAGCGCCAATGCAATCCGGCGGACGGATCCAAAGAAGGGCCGCCTTGAACAAAGGAAAGTACATCATAGCCGATAGGAATGTTCGCCCGGCATTCCTGAAAAAGCTTAACGGATTTGAGTCCACCTGAGGTTGTCTGCGAATTCCGAACAACCTCAAGTAACAAATCCGTGCTGCGGCTGAGCAGGATCCAGGATCCGATCCGGGTGCAATAGATTGACGCCCCTGCTTTGCCAGTGCCGCCGCCTAAGTCGATTTCCTGGTCTTCCAGACTACTCGGCGCAAGTTCTCTGATATTTTGCCCGAAAAGAGCCTTCGTAACATCGGTAATTTCGCGACGCGAGGTGGACTGATCCACGGAGGTTTGCAAACCACAAACCCATCGGTCGCGATCTGGCTCCGTTACTCCAAAGAAGAGCGCGCTACACCGCAACGCTGCAAAGGAATTCGATGCCTTCTGGTAAGTGGTGCCGGACTTGGAAACCGGTTGCCTTAGGAACCGTTGAACCGCCGGTTCGCTTAAGATCTGATAAAGAGCCGTGTCAGGCCAACGCTTTGCGGTCTGAACTAAATTTGGCACCTCCACGTAAACCAGGCACTCCCCCGGAGCAAGCTGGCTCGCCGAAAAGGTAACTCCGTTCTGCCGCCATAGAAAAAAACCAATCGCGACGAGCAGCAAGATCAGCCCTGCGCCGATGAGTCGTTTCATTGCGCCCGACGCAGATCATGCCGCAGCCGGGTGCGTCTTCGTGAGGTCCGCAGCCGGTTCTTTCGGCTCAGGTCGATTCCGTCGGAATGAGGACCGATACTGCGCGAGCGCTCGCGCCCAGGCAGGGTTCATCATTTCCGAAGGCGTCTTCCAGATCAGATTATGCATGTAGGCCAACGTCTCACCGTCAGCCAGCAAGGCTCGCTTTTGTTGCGACGTCAAGGAATCCGGACCTTCCTTAAAAAGAGTTGTTGCCAGGGAAGCGACGTATCCCTCGAGAGCCGGAGAATCACTTTCACGCGAACGCTGCAGAGCCACATGCACGGCATTGTAAAAAGGATCCAGAACCGCATGGACAAATTGATCGCCGTCGCGAAGCTGCAACTGAAATCGAGCGGAAAGCTCCTGCGGAGGGTGGAGCTCTTCCGGGGTCAGAAACAAGCTACGAAACAGATCCGTGCGACCACTCAGCTTTGCGATGGGAATAGCCACCACCAGACCAATGAGCATCGGAGAAATCCAAGCCAAATAACTCGGGGCGATCCACCACGCCATCGCTCCGATGCCAATTCCTGCGATCGGGAGTGGCCAATACTCGCATACGATTTCGATCCAGCCAGGTCCCGCACCGCCATCGCGTGTCTGGGTATTCCAGGTGACTGTTTGACCGCCGATATTCCGCAGAACAAACCTGGTGTGAAACCAGACAAGGACAGGAGCGGTAAGAATCGAAAACAATGTCTCCAAAATAGCGCTCAGAACCACCCGAACCGGTCCGCCAAAGGTTGCCAGTTCCTTTGGGCGAGCAAACAGATGCAGTAAGCTCAGCAGCTTCGGTGCAAACAGCAAAATGAGCGTCATCAGAAACAGCACTCCAGCGGACGCCGCCGACAAGGTCCCCACTTTTTCGTGCAACCGATCGATGCCGGCCTGCAAAGCTCCCAAAAGCACAAACAAGACAAGAAGAGGAGCGGATGCGTACGCGAGTATTCCCTGAATCAAGTGTATCCTACTAATGGCTCGGATATTCTGCGCTAACAGGAACCACATATGTTGCAAATTTCCCTGACACCAGCGTCGATCTCTTTTGACATACTCGGTCAGATTCGGGGGCAACCCTTCATAACTTCCTTCCAGGTCGTAAGCGAACCAGACGTCCCATCCTGCGTTTTGCATCAGAGCCGCTTCAACGAAATCATGGCTCAGGATTCTTCCCCCAAGCGGCTCTTTGCCGGGTAAGCCGGGAAGAGCACAACTTGCCAGGAAAGGTGACACTCGAATAATTGCATTGTGTCCCCAATAGTTGCCAGCACCCTGTTGCCAGAAATTCAATCCGGCCGCAAAAATCGGACTATAAACACGCGAGGCGAACTGTTGGATGCGGCCAAATAACGTTTCGGTCTTAACCAGTCGCGGCATTGTCTGAATAATTCCCGCACGGGGATTGGTCTCCATTAATCGGACCAGCGAAGAAACAGCCGCCCCGGTCATCAGACTGTCGGCATCAAGCACGACCATATAGCGATGGCGGTGGCCCCAGCGCCGACAAAAATCCGCAATATTTCCGCTCTTTCGATTCACGGGAAGCTTCCGGCGGCGATAATGAATTTTGCCAAAGCCATTTGTTTGCCGGCAGATATCTGACCAGGCCAATTCCTCTTCGACGACTTTCGCCGGATCAGTCGAATCGCTCAGAATGTAAAAGTCGTACGAATCGAGTTCATGTCGCTGCTGAAGAGACTGGTACAGGGCCTGGACATTACCAAACACCGTTTCGGCATCTTCGTTGAAGACCGGCATTACGACCGCCGTAGAGGCCAAAGGAGTGGTTTCGTCCAGAGTATTCGTGATTTTGAGCGGCTCGTGTCCCTCCGCTAGAACTAAAAATCCAAGAAACGCCTGCGTAAACCCAAATGCCAGATTGGCAAACAAAATCCCAAACAATGCCACCTCCAAAACCTCGAGAGGGGTCCATCCCCTGGCGCCGACAATATCGATCATCAACCACAACCCCAACAGAGAAATACCAAGAGTGACGAGAGCAACGCTCCAACGTCGCTGCCCGATTTTTTTGTGAAATGCTTCCTTGACGGTCTCGGAACCGATCAACTCGACGACCTTTCCCGACCTCTGATTCTCACTCATAATCCTGACCAGAATTCTAATTTCCGACCCAAGTCTTCCACACGCGCCAGTTCGTGCGCCACAATACAAACGGTTGCCGAAAAATCACGATCTGTAAAGGCTCGCAAAAACGAGCAGCCCCAGAATAACCAGCCCAATAGCCCATCCCACAAACCGATTCGCTCCCAAAGGGGACAGCTTTTCTGCCAAGGAGATAAGCTTTTTCCCCGAAGACGAAAATTCCAGCGGCCGAGAAGTGATGCTAGCTACTTGCAGGTTCGGCGCAGCCTGTAACCGGACCTCCCGCAATGCCTGGCGTACTTCTTCCGACATTTCCTCGGCGCGGCCTAGAAAATTTCCGTCTACGTTCTCGGTCAAATAAAGCCGGACCCGCTGCTCAACGGAGCGGCGGTCTTCCGAAACTCCTTCATCGATTAAATGTCGAAGCGCATAGTTGAGGGTTTTCTGAGCCTCTTCAAAGGCCAATTCGGTCGCTGGGGTAAATGGTTGTTGGCGCTTGCGAACAATCGCTCGTTCAAAGCTCGACAGTAAAATGAGCTCCCGGTCGATAGTGTCCGGCGTCCTGAGCGCGTCCAGGTAATCATTGATCCGTTCCCATGCCTCTTTCCATTCAGGGGAAGCCTCAATTCCGATCCGCAGCAGTGCTATATATTCAGGAGATATTGCCATTTTTCCGAGAAGAACGTGTCTCGCCTTAATATAACACAGCTAATATCCATCGGTTGGGTAAAGTTCGGATCGAAAATCGTGAAGCCGACCAACCAACCACGGTCAGTCGGGGTGAACTGTACATCTTTTACCTGCGCCCCTTGACCAACCACAATGTAAGGACGCAACTCTGCCACCGGAATCGTTTCCCCGCTCTCGGGTTTTCCATATTCGATAGCGAAGCGCGTTTCATTCGAACCAGGACTCGGACGGACCGTTGTCGACAAGACTCGAAACTGGTTAGTGTCCGGTTCATCCCCGCGCCATTTTAGCTGATACGAAAATTCCAGACTTGACCCTGGGGCGGGCAGATTTTGAGGTTGCCAACCAGCGACGATGTTATCGGAGTATTCATCGCTACTGGGTATCTCAAGAAGCCGGACGTAGGCTGGTCCGAAATCGCTCTTGGGGATCGCCGTCACAGTGGGTCGCATGTGATAATCCGCTTCGCGATCGAGGTAATCGTTAACATTCCTGTCTCTCTGAACCAGCGAATAGGAAAGCACATTGGAAAAGAGGCGCACGCTCACCGAGCGAGGATTACTCAACGGCACCCACAACCTTTCCCCGGAGGAAGTATCGAGCAACAGCCCGTCCGAGTCGTGGACCTGGGGGCGAAACTCGCGACGATGAAAGTCCGTTTTGTTCATCGAAAACTCAGTTTTGCCTGTTGGCTGATAGTCCGGCTTCAAAGTCGGTTTGCTGACTGTGTTCCCGCCGAAATAAAACATGCTCGTCAAAGGCGAGAGGACGAGTACTTCCACTTTTTTGCGAACAAAGATGGTCGCCTTAATATCCATCGTCGTGATTGCCCCGTACCGCACCACGAACTGGTATCCACCTGTCACACTATCGCTATCAAGAAGGGCATAAAATTCTAGAAAATCATCCGTTGGCTTGGGCTTTCGCATCCAGAATTCGCGAAAATCAGGGAATTCCTCAGGGCCGTTGATACCGGTATTGACGGCCAGGCCGCGCGAAGAGAGACCCCAATGCAAACCTTTGGCAATCGCCCGAAAGTAGCTCGCCCCAAGAAACGACATAAACTCATCTTGAACACCCGCCTGAGTGGAAGGAACGAATGCCTTGAAGCCAACAAAGGTCTCATGCCCGCTGAAGGTAAGCGGCTTATCATAATAAAAATAATCAGGAGAAAATGGGATATCCCGAAGACGATCTTTTTCGATATTCTCAAACAGCACGCGCCGCTTGAAGTAATAGCCCGGGTGGAAGAAACCGAGACGATAGGGGAAATCTCGCCAGACAGAGCGCTCCGGCAGGAAGCGGATCCTACGATAAAGGTCGTAATCCAGGTTTTGAAGGTCGGGCGACAGCTCTTGGTTCTGAATCACAAAAGGCTGTTTGGAGAGAGCTTCGGCTTTCTGGACCACATCCCGATATCCAAACACATTCTCCTCTTGAGCAACCGCCGCGCGCGCCAAAATCAGAGCGAGGAGTACCGTGAAAATTTTCATACGCGCACCGACGATCGCAATACGATCTCCTTCAAGTCAACCTGCAAAATGCTTTTGGTACACACGAGTTTATCCCGCCTGACTGCGGACCCTCGCAGATCGCTCTTCAGCCGCTAATCGGTCGGGCCGGAAGCACGAGATATCCGATAAAGGTGCTTCTCCAAGCGCCAATTGGGCCGCAAGTAGACCGACGTAGGGTCCCAATGTTAGTCCATAGCGCCCCAATCCTGTCGCAACGACCAACCCGGTGAGTGAAGAAGGCCGACCGAGCAATGGCAATCCGTCCTTGCTCATTGGGCGAAAGCCGATCCTGATCTCCTTAAGCGTCGCATTCTTCAAACCAGGCGCGATCCGCAAGCCCTCAAGAAGTATCTCACAAACCCCCCCGGCGGTTGCTCGAAAATCAAATCCGCAACCAGTTTCACGCGTTGCTCCCAGAACGATTCGAGAGTCGCGAAACCCGAGCATATAATAATCACTTAAAACAGGCACAATGACCGGCAACGCCTCGGTGTTCGACTCGGAAACCTTGAGATGAAGGATCTGGCCACGTTGCGGCTTAACCTCAAAATGAAGGTTAAGGGGCCTGCACAATTCAGCTGACCACGCGCCTGCCGCGACGATCACGGTGTCCGAGCTGATCGATTTTTTCCCGACGTTGATCCCGACCACCGCATCGCCGGAACGTCGCAAGACCGCAGTTCCAGACAGTTCCCTGGCACCAGCCTTTCGCGCTGCATTCAAAAGCCCGAGTCGAAAACTTTCTCCGGACACCCGGGCAGCGCCGCTTAGATAAATCCCGGCCAACCGGGAATCGAGATGTGGGAACAGCTCCGTTGGACCGCCGCTCTCAAGCAATCGAATCTCGCCCACCTCTTTGATTCCTCGCCTCAGATACTTCCGCAACCGGCGCATAACGGGATCGAGCTGTTCGGTAGAGTGGCCGATCACCAGGCCCCCAACCAAATCATAGGAAACTCCGTTTCCATCCGAAGCGGCGAGCTCTGCGGCCAGTCTCGGATAATACCGGACCGCCGCGAGTGCCAGGGTCTCGTAGCGCGGATCCTGGTTGTGAGAAAGCCACGGGCAAATAATCCCGGCTCCCGCGAAAGTTGCTCGCCCTGGCGCGTTATTGTCCACCAGATAAACTTCAGCGCCTAGTTTTGTCAGATGAAAAGCTGCACTTGCTCCGGCGATTCCGGTTCCCACTACAACGACTCTCATGAGACCAACAGCTTCCACTATTCCTCGCGATGGTGCGAGGTCGGTCTTTCTCTTCCGCTCTGACACCGAATTCGCTCTCCGGGAACTCGGCGCATTCCGCAACCATTCTCGAGCCCGTGGATGCCAGTTTACATTTCGGTCAGGGAACTTTTCGCAGCAGCCCAATCATTACCCCCTGAATGATGAGCTCCGAAGCGGGAAGGAGATCTGGATAGAGCGGATTGTCGGCTTTCAGGAACGGTTCGCCATGATCCATGAGATAACGCTTCAGGGTCGATTCGCCGTCTATCAGCGCCGCCACGATCTCCCCGTTTCTCGGGATTCGCTTCTGCAGAAGCACTGTGTCGCCGTCGGCAATCTGAGCACCAATCATCGAATCTCCTCGCACTTTGAGGGCGAAGACTTCCGCTCGACTTGTCACTCCAAACGCAGCCAGATCGACTCCCAGGTTGGCCTCGCTCCGTTCTGAGGTTTCACTTGGCATACCTGCCGGAATCTGGCCTAAGACCGGAATCGTCCGCAATCCGGCGAGCAACCGGAAATTAGGATCGACGGCCGACCGAGCTTTGCCCGGGGTTCGATTGATCACCCCCTTCCTTTCCAGCGCTCGCAAGTGGTTCATCGCGGCAGTCTGGCTTTGAAAGCCGAAATGCGCCTGGATTTCGCGACTCGAAGGCGGAAACCCGGTTTGTTGCTGTTGTTGCCGAATGAAATCGAGGACCTCTTGCTGGCGCGCGGTGAGTTGAGCCATAGATGTTCAGCCGAACACTAGACATCGACAGCGTTAACAGCAAGAAAAAGCGTTAGGCGAACGTCCCGGCAGAACGTATTGGCGTTCGCCGTTCACCGTTCACCGTTCACCGTTCACCGTTCGCCGTTCGACGTTCGACGTTCGACGTTCGCCGTTCGCCGTTCGACGCTTGGTACCAGGTTCAGGACATGGGTAACACGGAGGTTCAAGAAATAGGCAACACTTGGAAGCCAAAAGCTGGCGTAAAAAGGCCGGTAAATGCCGTGGAAAAAGAGTGAACCCATGGACCAAAGAAGAGCGTTTGCGCTGCAGGGCCGGGACCCTGAATTTTCGAGCGTTCTGCCAGGATTATGGGATCCGCACCAAGGCGGGTTACAAATGGCGAGAGCGGTTTTTAAGCTAAGGGCTAAAGCAGTAACAGTGTTACCGATATCCTGACCCATAAGTGTTACATGTCCTGACTGCGCCGGGGAACGGCGAACGCCCAACGCCGAACGGTGAACGCCGAACGCCGAACGCCCAACGCCGAACGCCCAACGCCCAACGCCGAACGCCGAACGGTGAACGGTGAACGGTGAACGGTGAACGCCGATACGTTCTGCCGGTGCGCCGAACGCTTTTTGTTGCTACCGGCAGTTCCTGATCCAACATTGCAAGGGTATGCCGGAGAACGTCTTTGAAATTGTTTTTGCCGACTCTCGCTGGTGGTTTCGTTCCTCCTCAAGAGAGTCTTCGTTCCCCTCCAAGCTCGAAGCGATTGAAGCTGCGCTTCATGCAGCCCATTCCAAAAACGAGGTCTGTCTGCGCGTCCACCACGAAACCGGGACGCTCGAGGGCGAATTGACAATCATCCCGGAAAAACCAGCGGCCGTTGCGGTCGAAACGGGCGCAAGACCCCGAAAAGAGGTCGATCGCGGCACCGCGCGAAGCATCCAATTTTATTCCGGTCGGCCCTCCCATTTCGTAAGCCGACGAATTGAGGAGCTCAAACAGGAAATACCTCTCGAGGCACTTGTCTATCGTGGCGGCGCCGCGTTGACGATCGCTGGAATGACACTGCTGCTCTTGAAGCGCAAGATACGGGCAGCATGGATCCTCACCGTAGTGATCGCAGCTCTCCAGCTTCAATATTCCTATCAGGGTCGAAATGCGCTGATCGAGATCCTGCGAAGGCGCGGCTACCGTTCGCGGAAGGAAATTGAGGCCGAAAAATATTCGCTTGAAGCGCTCCGCGGCGATTTTGCGGCTTTCAGCGAACTTTCTGACCCGATCGAGAGAGCGCGCAGGTGCCTCGACATGTTTTTATGATCCCTCGCCTGTTCACTCTCGGATTAATGTTCTTCTATTGTGCGCCGCTCCGCGCGCAAGAGGATGGGTTCACGAAAAGGGATCCAAACAGTCTCATTTTGTCGTTGTTAACCACCATGCCCAGAGGAGGCGGTTACTCGGCGACTTCCCTCGCCACCCGCGATCTTCAATCGGCAGTTCAGGTCAGCGGGGGCAGACTCTATGTGAAACCCTCCGCGGCGCGAGCAACTTATTGTTCCGGCGCAACCTACCTGGTCTTTGTCCAGGCAATTCAAAACTTGCTTCCCCAATCACAACTCGGAGAACGCCTGGCTGAAGCCTTGGCAATCAGAGGGCAGCCCGACGGCGTTGGTGTCTGGGGCCGCTGGAATGCCAACGGTCCAGGCACCGCCTGTCTATTCCGTGAACTAAGTCTGGGCCAAAATTTTACATCATTCGCCGAAGCTAAGCCGGGTGATTTTATGAAGATATTTTGGACAGATGCAGTAGGCGCGCGTGAACACGGACATTCTGTGATCTATCTGGGCCAAGACCTGGTGAACGGCATCGAAACTATTCGCTTCTGGTCGAGCAACAAACCAGGTGGTTATGGCTTTAAGGAGGTACCGCGCTCGCGAATTTCATACGCTATTTTTTCGCGACTGGAAATCCCGTCCAACATCCAAAGCTCAGTCACTCTTTCGCAGAAGAATCCTTACCTTGCCAGCTTGCTGACCAGAGAATCCTCGATCAGCGAAGCGCTCGACCGGTCCGGAATTGCTCGCTAGGGCTACTCGCTAGGAACACATCCGGAATTTCAGCTGTTCCCGATAGAGGTGGGCTAGCAATGGTCGCGCGTCCGCATCTTAAATAGGATTTGCTTTTCATGAGAATTCGCCCACCATTGCCGGGTGCGAGGCCCCCGGCGCGCGCCTGAGGGTTTGACAATGAGCAAAGAATCTTCCAAAAAAAAGAGTGGTTTACGAACAACACCTGATTCGATTCCGTCCGAGAGAACTCAAGGGCAGGAATCCAAAAGCAGCGTTCCCGTTGAACCGGCCGACAAGCTGAAGTTTGAAGATTTAGGAGCGCTGCCGACCGGCTACGGCGAGATGTTTTTGATCGCGCGTGATCCACATTGGCTATTCACTTATTGGGATTTTGATTACGCAAAGTTTCCGGCAGCTCGAAAGTTGTTCATCCAAGTCTATCGGAACAACGAACTTGAAGCGACCGTCGAAATAAATGAAATCGCGCGTAACTGGTACATTCCGGTCCATTCAGCCGGTTCGGCATACAGCGTGGTGTTTGGATACCGGGACGCCAACGATGCATGGACCAGTGTAGGTAAAGCAGGGCCAACCCTGACGCCGCCAGAGTCGATCAGCCCAAATTGGGACACCCAGTTTGCCACGGTACCGTTCCACCTCAGTTTCAACTTCCTACTCGACGTTGTTTCGGCTGCTCGTTCCGAAGGCCAGCCGCTGACGGAAACATTGGCTCGGCTCCAGCAATCAGCGATTGGTGGCCAAGGCAGTTCGAGCTGGGGCGGAGAACAAATCAAGGTTTTGGAGACACTGCTCGGAAAGAATTTTCTCGATCGACTCTTTTCAATGAGTTCTCAGGATGTGCTTCGATTTCTCCACTCCGAATTAAGCGGACGACTGGACTCTGAATCGGCCAGTGAACTTCTTGCCAAAGGTCGTTTGGCATCTTTAATCGCTCCAGGAGAGTCAAGTCTGTTCAGCGGCTCGATCCTGGAATTTTTGCGGCATGAGGTTTCCAGCGGCGGAGTTAGCAGCTTCGAGAGCTCAGAAGTGAGCGGGCTCTCATCACAACTCGGGGGCCTTTCTTCACAGGTCAGCGGCCTCTCCTCTGAAGTTCTGGCGGGCGGCAGCGAATCGCTCGCCAGTTGGCAAGCCGGAGTCAAAGCAATCATTTCGAGCTGGGGACAAACGCTTAGTTCCCTGGGCCTGGGAAGTGAAGTCCTGGCCAGTTGGCAAGCCGGCCTGAGCGAGATCGCTTCCAGTTTCACCACCACGGTCACTTCCTATGGTCTAAGCAGCGAGACACTCGCAAGTTGGGAGACAGGAGTCAGCGAGATTTTTGCGAAATGGGAATCTACCTTGAGTTCTTATGGTGTCAGCAGCGAGATACTGGCCAGCTGGGAGACAGGTCTCGGCGAGATAACCTCAAGCTGGGAAAATCTGCTGAGCTCCTATAATCTGAGCAGCGAAATGCTCTCCAGCTGGGAGACAGCTTTTGGGTCGTACAATGTCAGTTCGTTCTCTTTTGGTTCCGAGCAACTATCGAGCTTCAATCTTTCCAGCTGGGGCGGTTTGGAGCTTGGCTCCTCTAGCTGGAGTGGTTTGGAATTCGGCCTTTCAAGTTGGAGCGAGCTGGTTTCCGAAAGCAGTCTGTACAGCGGGATCGGGGCGAGCTGGAGCGGACAACCTTTTGGGGAATCCGGACGCGAATTTTTTATGCACGTGAACGCCGAGGTGATCTTCTACGGCGGAACCGATCCGCAAGCTAAAGTCACTATTGCAGGCAGGCCGGTGCAACTCCAACCAGATGGAACATTTCGGTATCATTTCAAATTTCCGGATAACGATTTCGAGATACCGATTGTCGCCGTCTCGCCAGATGGCGTCGAAACGAGGGCGGCTGTTCTTTCCTTGCGGCGCGAGACAGCTCGGTACGGCGATGTTGGCGCTACGGCGCAGCCGGAATATTTGGGCACCCCGATGGGCGAGAGGCATTAGGCCGAGATTTCCCTGCTGCGGTGGAACGTTTAAAAGCATCTCGGATTCTTTCGTGTGGATAAGACGAAAGAAATTATTTCCGAGCTCAGGAAATCTTACGGCATCGAGTTGGAGACCTTGCAAAACTACCTGGCCAACTCGATCGGCCTGGAAGGTACGGACGCCGCGGTCGTCAAAAAATCGCTCGAAGAACAGATCACGCTTAAGTTAAAACACGCGCGACGGCTGGCAAAACGAATCAACGTTCTGGGCGGTCGTCTTCCCGGCTCTCTCGAGCTGCCGCGAAATCAGAATTTGTTGCAACCACCGCCAGACCACTCGGATGTGATGGCGGTGGTCCAAGGAGTCATGAGTGTCACCGAAGCCTCTATCGGTCAGTACCAGAGGATCATCAACCTGACCGAGGGCCTCGATTACGTTACTCAGGATATGGTGATTGATCTTCTTTCTGACGAACGAGAACATCGCCGGCTCTTTCTCGGCTTCCTCACTCAGAGATTATAGCGTGCGAAGCGGGAACGCAGATCCAGCACCATGTCATACTGACCTTGAACAACTTACAAAACTTGCCGCGTGAAAATCTGCGCAGGAAAAACAACATCTTGACCTATAGTAGTATAGTGTAGTCTTCCGCGAGATGGCCTACCCAAAAAAGGACCTGCTTCTGGAACGCTACTTTGAGTATCTTGAGGTGGAACGTAATGCCTCTCCGCGGACCGTGGTCGCCTATCGGCTGGCGTTAGCTAGGTTCAAATGTTTTCGGGGCGACAAGATTAGTTGGGTGGATTGCACCGCACTGCAGTTTCGCGCTTTCCTCCTCGATTGCATGAAAACCGGCATGGCGCGGTCCTATGTCCGGCTGACCTTTGCCGCACTCCGCAGTTTCTTCAAATACCTGGTCGAACGAGAAGGGTTTCGCAATAACCCATTAAAGGAAGTGCAATTGCCAAAGATGGAGAAAAAACTGCCGGTAGTTCTTTCAATCTCGCAGGTAGACGAACTACTGACGGCGCCGAAGAAGGCCGAACGCCAAGCTCAAGCTCCTGTTTGGGCTGCTGCCCGCGACGGTGCGATGATGGAGCTTTTCTATAGCAGCGGGCTTCGCCTGAGTGAATTGGCCGCTCTGAATGTCGCCGATCTTGATACCTTCAGTGAAACTGTGCGCGTCCTGGGAAAAGGCCGGAAGGAACGAATCATTCCCGTGGGACAGATAGCACTGAAGGCAATCCAGCAATATCGGTTCGAAGCGAACGTGCAATCCGGCCCGTTGTTTCTCAGTAAATTAAGGAAGCGGATGTCTGCGCGATCGATTTGGCTAATGCTGAAAAAGCATTTATCGCAAACCACTATTCAACTTCGTGTCAGCCCTCACAAGCTTCGGCACAGCTTCGCCACGCATCTGCTCGACAGCGGCGCCGATTTGCGTAGCGTCCAGACTTTGCTCGGGCATGCCAACCTTTCAACGACTCAGATCTACACCCATGTGACCATGGAGCGCGTGAAAAAAGCTTACGATGAAGCGCACCCTCGCTCGTAGCTCCTGGTGCGATTTTTGGGGTTTTTCCAATTGACGTTCATCCGCGCGCATTGACGTTCGTTGTCGACCGCTGTTCTCGGCGCAAAGGCGCCTGCCGCTCCCCGATACGTCGACCCCCATTTTTATTATGACGACCGCTCGCCAGATCCCAGCTCGTTCCGAAATACCCGAAGAAGATACATGGGACCTTACCCACCTATTCAAAACAGAAGAAGAATATCGTAGTTCATTGTCCAATCTGAAAGATAGCTATTCGAAAATTGTGGAGTTCAAAGGCCGCCTCGGGGAATCAACTGACACTTTGCTTGCTTGCTTGGAGTGCGACAATCGGCTTGAACAAATCGCCGAGCGACTTGGCCACTTCGCTTCCCTTAAAAACTCCGAGGACAGTTCGGACGATAATAACCTTTCGCGGCGCGCAGAGTTGACCAACCTGCTCACCAAGGTCCGAGAAGCCGGCTCCTATATCAATCCGGAAATCCAGGCAATTCCCGATCACCAATTTCAAGATTATCTGGACGATCCTAAACTTGCGGATTGGAAGATCTCTCTCTCCAGGCTCCGCCGATACAAGCCACACACTCTTTCCGCAGCGGAAGAACGACTTTTAACTCTGGGTGGACCGGTCATGCGCGGCCATTCGGAAACATTCTCGCAACTTACCAACGTTGATATGAAATTTGGTGTTCTGACCACCGGCGATGGGAAGGAAATCGCCCTCTCTCAGAGTACCTACCTCTCTTTTCTGCACAAAGAGGACCGGGATCTGCGACGCCGAGCTTTTCACCAGTTCTACCGGGAATTTGACGATCACAAATTCAGCCTCGCCTCAGCGCTCGCTTCATCGGTTCGAGCCGACGTTTTCTCAGCAAAGATCCGCAATTATCCATCTGCCCGCCATGCGTCGCTTTTCGGAGACAACATCCCCGTCACGGTGTACGACAACCTGATCGCGACAGTTCGTAAAAATCTTCCTGTCCTTCATGAGTACTACGAGCTTCGACGGGAACTCCTGAAGCTCGAAGATATCCACCAGTACGACACCTTCGTCCCGCTAGTCCCGAAAATCCAAACCAATGTCGATTTCGATCAGGCCATCGATCTCGTCGTTCAAGCCCTGAGTCCTCTCGGCACCGAATATGTCGAGACGCTTACTAAAGGCCTTCGATCTCGGTGGGTCGATCGTTATGAAACCAAGGGAAAAAGAAGCGGAGCCTTCTCCTCATCGAGCTATGGTAATCCTCCGTTCATTCTGATGAACTACAAACAGGATGTGTTTTCCGATGTGTTCACTCTTGCTCACGAAGCCGGGCATTCAATGCACTCCTGGTTTGCCCAGAAACACCAACTCTTCCAGGACTACGGTTACCCGATCTTTCTTGCGGAAGTAGCCTCGACCTTTAACGAGGAACTGCTCACCAAGCACCTTCTGGAGCGGGCGCAAGAACCGACGATGCGGGCTTACCTCATCGATCGCCAGATCGAAGACGTTCGCCAAGTGCTTTTCCGGCAGACAATGTTCGCGGAGTTCGAAAAACAGGTGCATGAAATTGAGGAGAATGGCGGACCCCTGACCCTCAATCTGTTTTGCAAAGTTTACCGGGAGCTGCTCGAGGCCTATTTCGGGCCAGATTTCGTAATCGATGAGGAACTCAGCATCGAGTGCTTGAGGATCCCGCATTTTTACTCGGCTTTTTATGTCTACAAGTATGCCACTGGAATCTCTGCCTCCATCTCGCTGGCAGATCGTGTTCTAAAGGGGGGCGCCGCCGAGGTTGATGCCTATCTGATGTTCCTCAAATCTGGAGGAGCCAAATTCCCGATCGACACCCTGCGAGATGCAGGTGTCGATATGCAATCTCCGGATCCGATCGAAAAAGCAATGAATCTATTCCGAAACAGGATCGGCCAATTGCGCGAATTGCTGGCGGAATAAGAGATGCAAACCAAGCCTCATTGGCGGAAAAGTTCACGTAGTGTCAACAATTGAATTAGTAGCACACTCTTATCCTCGCGAACTTTCCGAACAGATCTGGTCACTTTGGAAGCGAGCAAGCGGGGCCGACACACTTCTCGATTCCTCCGAAAGACTGAATGCGTTCCTAAGCATCGCTTATCAGGCTAGCCTTCTCCGGGAGGAAGGTCGCCCGGTCGAATGCCGAATCGCGCTTTTGGGCTCCGAGCAGCTTGAGCTTTCGCCTCTCGACGGAACCGGATTTCATCCTGTTCGTTTCGCCAAACCCAGACTCTATGCGGAACAGGAAATTCGACGGTTAGGACCTGCGACCGGATTTTATCGATCAATGATCGCCGTCGAATGGTCCGCCCAATGCGGATTCCAGATTTCAGGAATGATCCATACGGGCGCGTTTTCCAGGGATTTGACTGTGGCCATCGATTCCCTTAATCATCCAATCCCAGATTGGCTGATCATCCATGTCAGAGGTCCGGGAAACCTTGTCATTCACCGTGGTTCGGAACGCATCGTGACTTTACTCAACGGGCGCGTCGAAGGTCATGGATTCGATCTCTTTGCCTCCTCCTGGTTTCTGAAACGTTATCGAACGGTAGGCGATGGCTTTACAGTACAAACCACGGCCAATCTGCCGGATTCGGTGGTGATTCGTGACGATCTCGCTGAACAAGTCGGGATCGCCTTCATGCGCAGAGTGATCCGCGAGATCCGAAATTCCCGACACGGCGGTACGATCGTCTTTGCTCCGAGATACTTGATGGGGAACCTCCTCAAAACCGGCGGCCCGTTGCGAGCAAAGTATCTCATCGAAGAAACGTGCACCGCATCTCCCTTTGCTTTCATTCTGGACGAAGTCGCACGGCGGCTGGCGCAATTTGCCGTGGCTAAAGGAAAGTCCTCGGCCGGATGGCATGAATATTTGGCTTGGTACGAAGAATTCCCTTACACCTTCAGCCAGCGGTTTGTGGAGTTGGCTTTGTGGCTTTCCGACCTCACGGCAGTCGACGGGTGCCTGTTGCTTGACCACAAATTCACATTATTTGGATTTGGCGCTGAAATTCAGGTTCCAAGTTTCGAAGATGAAATGGTCTATCGTGCCCTGGATATCGAAGCGCAACATTGCATTCTGGAGTCCATGGAAAGCGCTGGTACCCGGCACCGCACAGCTTACCGTCTCTGCCGAGAACATGCACCTTGCCTGGCAATAGTCGTCTCTCAGGACGGCGCAGTGAAATTCGTCGCCAATCACCTGGACAAAGTGACCTACTGGAATCACCTGGATTTCTGAAAAAAGAGCGGAGATTGCGCAGGTAAGCCTTTTTATTGCGTCGCGCCCAGGCGATCAAACGTCAATAGGCGGCCTGTGCCCCCTTAATATTTTTCTTCTGGATCCAAGGCATCAAACCGCGCAGCCGCTCACCTGTCTTTTCGATCGGCTGTTTCTCGCTCTCTTTCAAAAGCCTCTTATAATTCGGCAACCCGGCTGCATATTCTGCAATCCATCCTTTGGCGAATTTTCCGCTCTGGATATCCTTCAGAGCTGCCTGCATCTTTTTCTTTACGGAGCCATCAATGATCTTTGGACCAACCGAAACATCTCCCCACTTCGCGGTTTCAGAGATCGAAAAACGCATTCCAGCGATCCCGGACTCGTACATTAGATCAACGATCAATTTCAATTCATGCAAACACTCGAAATAGGCCATCTCTGGCTGATAACCAGCTTCGGTCAAAGTCTCGAACCCATTTTGAACCAGTGAAGTCAGCCCGCCGCACAGGACTGTCTGTTCTCCGAAAAGATCCGTCTCTGTCTCCTCTTTGAACGTCGTTTCGAGCACGCCAGCCCGGGTCGCTCCAATTCCTTTCGCCCATGCCAACGCGAGTTTCTTCGCTTGCTTGGACGGATTTTGGTAAACCGCGATTAGCGCCGGCACTCCTTTCCCTTCCAGATACTGCCGGCGCACAATGTGCCCGGGACCTTTTGGTGCTACCATGATCACATCCACTTCACTCGGAGGCAAAATGGTTTTGAAATGCACCGCAAAACCGTGGCTGAACAAGATGGCTTTGCCTTTTTTCAGATGAGGCGCCACTTCGCTTTCATAGATCGACGCACTCTTCAGATCCGGGGTTGCGAAGAATATAATGTCAGCTCTTTTTGCCGCTTCGCTCACTTCCAATACTGGGAAACCGTGTTCTTCAGCTACCGGGACAGACTTGCTTCCTTTGTATAATCCGACCACCACCTGTACTCCGCTGTCCTTAAGGTTCAGCGCGTGTGCGTGACCTTGAGATCCAAATCCGATTACCGCGCACATCTTTCCATTGAGGTTTGCGAGGTCGGCGTCCTTATCCGTGTAGACTTTTGCTGGCATAATTTAATTTTGATTTGAAAGGGGGATTATTCGACCCGGGCCATGGCGACTTTGCCCGTGCGCGTCAAGTCGCTGATACCAAAGTTATCCATCAGTTTCAGGAACTTGTTGATCTTGCTTTCGTTTCCCGTGATCTCGATAGCGAGACGCTTGGGCTGAACATCCACGATCTTTGCCCGGAAAATATCGCAAATCTGCATCACTTCAGACCGATTCGCGGAATCGGCATTCACCCGGAGCATCACCAATTCACGATCAACATAGTCTCCGTCCCGAAAATCCTGAATCTCAATCACGTCAACCAGCTTGTTCAGCTGTTTCGTGACCTGCTCTAGAACCGTGTCATCTCCGCGTACGACGATCGTCATTTTGGACGCAGAAGGATCGTTGGTCGGCGCAACATTCAGACTATCGATGTTGAATCCGCGCCCACTGAACATGCCGGCGATTCGAGCCAGAACGCCGAACTTGTTTTCAACCAGAACAGATATCGTGTGACGCATAATGAGGGAGAGGAATCAACCCGGGAAACCATTCAAAATCAATAAAAATCCTGCAGTTACCCGTTTTCTCGGAACCAGTTGTGCTCTCTTTGAACACGTGCAAGTATCCCCCGTTCTTGTTATGACAGTATTTACTCCACCCGAAAAACGGTATGCGGGATACATCTTCGACTGCGATGGCACTCTGGCTAATTCCATGCCGAACCATTACCGAGCCTGGGCAGATACCGTCGAAAAGCACGGGGGTCAAATGCCAGAAGACCTTTTCTATGCTCTTGGCGGATGGCCAAGTGACAAGATGGTCGAATTTGTCAACCAGCGGTTCGGCACGTCACTCGATCCAAAGCTTGTCGCCATTGAAAAAGAGGCTCTTTATGTGGAGCGGATTGGTACAATTCGGGCAATTCGAGAAGTAGCTGAATTCGCGCGCCAGGTGGCCGTCTTCGCCAAGGTCTCAGTAGCCTCCGGAGGCGTTCTTCCCGTGGTCATCCAGACCCTGGAAACGATCGGATTCAAAGGCTTTTTCCCGGTCATTGTCACCACCGAACAAGTCAAACGAGGAAAGCCATACCCGGATATGTTCCTCGAAGCGGCCCACAGGATGAGCGTTCATCCCTCTGATTGTCTCGTCCTGGAAGATAGTATCGCCGGGTACGAGGCAGCGAAGGCAGCAGGCATGGACTATGCCACTGTAGGTAGACCACAGGCCGAACCAGTGGTTTGAAATATCACAATACGGCCGGCCTGTTCGGACCGCGACGGCGATAACTATTTGAATACATGTTATTGCTTGGCACGCCTTCCCGTCGTTCTAATCCCCACAGCAAAAGCCTTTGCGCGTCGTCAAACAACATGTGGTGCGTTCCACCCAGTTGAACAAGGATAATGTCTCTGCCGCCCGCCGAAGCGCTCGAGACAAGACATCGACCACTGGTCTCCGTGTACCCTGTCTTCATGCCTGTGAAAATAGGAGAACGCGTCACTAGCCTGTTAGTCGGTTCCAGGAAACGGCTCCGGCCGGAGCTATAAGTAAATGTCAGGCCTGGCAGCCGCATGAACTCGCGTAGCGTCGAATTGTGATAGGCGGCAAAGGCAATCCGAGCCATATCACGGGCAGTCGAAAATTGCCCCGGTCTGGGCAGGCCGTTCGGGTTGACGAAATTGCTGTTCTCTGCCCCCAATTGGGCCGCCTTCGCATTCATTAATCTGGCAAAGGCAGCCACACTGCCGGCGTCATTCCGAGCCAGGCATAATGCCACGTCGTTACAACTATGCACCAGCATCGCAGCCAGGAGTTGCCTTTTGGTATAGACTTCTCCCGGCCTGAATCCAAGCTTCGTCGGTTCAACCGCGCAATCCTCGGAGGCTACCCGAACGCTGCTATCCAAGCCCCCATGTTCCGCAACCAGTAACGCGGTCAGAAGCTTCTGTGTACTTGCCACCGGCCGCTGGATATCCGGGTGCTTGAAAAAAAGGACCAGCCCGGCCTTCGCATCAATCATTATTGCCGAGCTCGCAATCGTGAAGGGTGCCGTCGCGGGATAAACAGGGAGTGCCGACATCGAGGGCGGAGTAGTCGCCACGGCGATATTCACGCTCGGGCGCCAATCGTCCGCAGAGCTCGTGGAGCTGAAGGTCGGTACTGAAACCGCAGCCGGAGTTGTGGCGGCCGGCTCAGCCCGCCGCACCTGCGTGTCGCGCGCATCACCCTGCTGACACCCGGTCCAACCGATCCACCACGCCAACAGCAAACGCAAAATCCAACGCTCCCGAATCACAAGCGCCTTTTATTCCAAATTCCATCTTTGCGCAACAGTTCCGGAATTCCGAATAAAATTTGTTCGTTCTTTGTTCAGATCTCGATAGGATCGGCGCGCATGAAGCCTCGCGTTGTTCGACTGGTCGCCTGCGCGGCTTTCTCGATCTTCTTCGCTGGTTGTGCTGGGCGTTCTTTACCAGAATATGAAGCTCCCTTGCCCCGCAGCCAATTCATGAAAGTGCGGACCACCGCTTACACTGACACCGAGAGCGATCATCGGCGGTACGGTAAATCAAGTGCCGTCGGAACGAGCCTCCTGGCCGGAACCGTCCGCAGCGCCGCTGCCGACTGGGCCAGATGGCCGGCCGGCACGAAATTCCTGATCCTTGCGACCGGCCAGGTCTACCTTGTCGATGACTACGGCTGGGCTTTATCCGGTCGGAACACCATCGACCTCTATTGTCCATCAAGAGCGGAAATGAACGATTGGGGTGTTCGCCGCGTCACCATCCAGATTTTGGAATGGGGCGATCCTTGGAAAAGCTACCATGTCCTCAAACCACGTCACGATTATGCACATGTCCGCAGGATGCTAGAGGAAATCCGCAGTTTTTATTGAGCCTCTCTCTCCTCTCTCTCTGTGCTAATCTGTAGTTAAGAACTCCGGCTAAGTCGCACCATTCCTAATTCGCGGCATCTCCAACAGCATTCCACATAAATGCCAGGATATCGGATTGTTCTTCGATGATTTTGCTGATCGGCTTGCCTGATCCGTGTCCAGCCTTTGTTTCGATTCGGATCAGGACTGGATTTGCGCAACCCTGCGCGGCCTGCAATGTCGCCGCAAACTTGAACGAATGACCAGGCACCACCCTGTCATCATGATCCCCGGTCGTCACTAATGTCGGAGGATAGCACGTTCCTTCCTTGATATTTTGCAGAGGCGAATACTTGATCAGATATTGAAACCCGTCCGCCGTATCAGAAGATCCATAATCGGACTGCCATGCCCATCCGATAGTAAATTTTTGGAACCTCAACATATCGAGAACCCCAACCTCCGCCACCGCTGCTCCGAAGAGCTCGGGCCGCTGGGTAAGCGCAGCCCCTACCAGCAATCCCCCGTTTGAGCCTCCCACAATCGCGATCCGTCGTGCATTAGTGTACTTCTCGTCGATGAGCGCTTGAGCCGCTGAGATAAAATCGTCAAACACGTTTTGTTTGTGTTCCTTCATTCCCGCCTCGTGCCATTCGCGGCCGTATTCTCCGCCGCCGCGCAAATTCGGTAGAGCAAAGACGCCCCCTCTTTCGATCCAGCTCGCAGACGACGCCGCAAAAGAAGGCGTCATCGAGATGTTAAAGCCGCCATAGCCGGTCAGAAAGACGGGGTTATTCCCGTTAAGCGGGAGGCCCTTTTTACCTACGATGAACATAGGAATTTTGGTGCCATCTTTCGACGAATAGAAGATCTGCTTTGTCTCGTACCGATCCGGGTCGAAATTGACATTCGGCTTTTGGAAAACCGTGTTCCGTCCGTTGCTCAAATCGTAACGATAGACCGTTAAGGGATAAAGAAACGAGGTGAACGAATAAAACAATTCAGGACTATCCGGATTGCCGGATAGCGTTCCCACCGTTCCAAGCGCTGGGAGGTCAATTTCACCTTCCTCTTTTCCATCCAGATCGAAAACGAAAAGCTGGTTTTTGGCGTCCGCTAGATATTTGACGACCAACTTACCCCCAACTACCACCGCGTCCTCCAATAGGTCCTTGGACTCTGGAACAACTACTTTCCAATGTTCCCTAGCCGGATTCGTCAGATCAACCTCGACGATCTTATATCTCGGAGCGCCAAGATCGGTCACCAGATACAGCCGACTTCCAATCGCCCCTGCCACTTTAAATTCTGCTTCGAACTTGTCGTCGATCGGCTGAAAAGGAGCATCAATATTTGGCGCTCGGGGATCTCCGAGATCCTTAAAATACAAGAGGTCCCGTTCCTCAGTCCCCTTATTCACCAGCATGATCAGAAATCGGCCATCATGCGAAACCTCGCCGTCAAAGGCTAGATCGGGATCGTCCGACTGCTCGTAAATCAATCGATCCTTCTCTACAGGTTCCCCCAAGAAGTGATAATAAAGCTTCTGGTATGCCAGCTTGGCGAAAGTCTGATTTCCCAAGGCTTTTGGTTCGGGGAATTTTGAATAGAAAAACCCTTTGCTATCTTTGGTCCAGCTTGGTCCTGAGAATTTTATCCATTTGACGACATCCGGAAGGTCCTGATCCGCTTCGATATCGCGAACCCGGATCTCGTTCCAATCCGAACCGCTGGTGGCGACTCCATAGGCTAGAAGTCGTCCGTCCTCACTGACTGTCGTGCTCGTCACAGCCACGGTACCGTCACTTGCCAGTTGATTGGGGTCCAAAAGAACCCTCGGCGCATCGCTCAGCTTTTTCAGCGTGTAAATTACGCTCTGATTTTGAAGCCCGTCGTTCTTTCGATACAGGTAACGATGCCCCTGCCAGTCCGGCACAGTGTAGCGCTCATAGTTGAAAAGCTTCGTCAACGCCTCACGAAACCGAGCACGATCAGGTAACTTCTCCAGAAAAGCAGAAGTCAGAATATTTTGGGCGTTTACCCAAGCAATCGTTTCCGGAGAATCGGTGTCTTCCAGCCAGCGATACGGATCCGTCACTTTTGTCCCGAAGAAGTCGTCGACAACGTCGCTTTTCTTGGCTTTTGGGTAGTGGAGCGGCTGAGAGACAGCCACCGTCGCGAGAGATCCCAGCAGCAGACAGGCGAGAAGCATTCCGGCAACGAAAGCATGGAACATCGGCAAATTCAATGCGCCAGGAACAGCCTGGTTCTCGCACTTCCCGCCGCAACCACTTTACAACCGGTAGACCGCACTCCATATTCCCGCCCTTATGTGGCTGAGTATTGTCATTCCGATCCTGCTTTCGATCCTCGTGATCGTCTGTGTCTTGCTGACACTTGTCGTGCTGATGCAGAGGCCGAAAAACGAAGGATTGGGAGCAGCGTTCGGCAGCAGCATGACGGAAAACATCTTTGGCGCTCAGACCGCGACTGTCCTGACCAAGGCGACAGTTTATTTAGGATGCATCTTCTTCGGTATAACTTTGCTTCTGACTGTGCTCACGGCCAGACAGAGTATGGAGCGCCGCGTCGGCGTCCTCGAGAATGAGGTACGCAAAGCAGCCGTTTTGCCGACACCGAAAACAACAATCCCCCCCACCGTTGCAGGTTCACCTCAGGCCTCAGCCAGCGTTGCCGCATCGGCAACTCCGGCAGTGGCCGCGAGCCCGATTGCTTCTGCCAGTCCCAACGTTTCCGCTTCGCCAACCCTGTCCGCCACGCCGACCACATCCGCTTTTCCGATCACGTCAGCTTCTCCTTCCCCCAGCGGAGCGAGCGATTCCTCGCCCACCCCGGCCCCCACCGGGGAGCAAGCTTCTCCCGCGCCGTCCGTTTCCCCACAGCATTAGATTCGGTTCCTCAAAAGACCCAAGCCTCCATCCCTCGCAAAATCTGGAAAAGAGCCTATACCCTCGCATTCAGCAATGAATCGAACCATGGCGACCCGCTGCGCATTAGTTGGGACGATCGCTCTCGGGCTCCTTTTTCTCGTGACGGGTTGTGATTCTGGTGATGCCCGCGCCGACCTCGTCATACTCAACGGCGCCGAACCAGAATCGATCGATCCTGCAGTCGTGACCGGTCAACTTGAAGGCCGGATTTGCTACGCCCTTTTCGAAGGGCTCTTGCATTTCGATCGTTTTGGAAAACCTCAGCCAGGTGAAGCCGAGAGTTGGGATCTCTCGAGCGACAGCAAAACCTACACGTTTCACATCCGAGCCAATGCCAAATGGAGCAATGGCGATCCCGTCACCGCAAGTGATTTCGTCCAATCATGGAAACGGATTTTATCGCCAGAAACAGCTTCAGAATACGCCTATTTGCTTTACCACATCAAAAATGCCCAACCATTTAATGAGGGAACGCTCAAAGATTTCGGGACGGTCGGGATCAAGGCGATTGATGATCGCACATTTCGGGTGGAACTGGAAACTCCTGTCCCTTACTTTCTCGACCTTTGTTCCTTCGCGACCCTTCTCCCGGTTCACCTGCCAACAGTACAAAAATATGGAGACGACTGGATCAAGCCTGGCAAGTTGGTGAATAACGGCCCGTTCCTCCTCCAGGAGTGGCGACTGAATTACCGCCTCAGATTGAAGAAAAATCCGCTCTACTGGGACGCCGCCCACGTGGCCCTGAGCACCATCGACGCGCTGCCGATCGACAATTCCGTCACGGCTTACAATTTCTATGCCTCAAAGGTGGCCGATCTCATTCTGGACAAAGGCCTCACGCCCCCATCTTTGATTCCGGAACTGAAAACACGCCCCGATTTTCATGCGGCCCCTTTCCTTGGAAACTATTTTATTCGTTTCAATACCACCAGAAAACCGTTTGACGACGGGCGCGTTCGCCAGGCGTTCGCCATGGCCATCGATCGCGACCGGATCGTAAAGAAAA
Source organism: uncultured Verrucomicrobiae bacterium (assembly GCA_963742335.1). Classification (GTDB taxonomy): domain Bacteria; phylum Verrucomicrobiota; class Verrucomicrobiia; order Chthoniobacterales; family JAFAMB01; genus JAFAMB01. Next base: position 108,777 of record CAVULL010000011.1, on the reverse strand, counting down.
TCACGCAGGCCGGCGAACCGCCGGCATACTCTTTTACGCCGCCTGGTACCGAAGGTGGATATCAGCCGCCGAAAATGTTCGGTCGCGATTTAGAAAAGGCGCGCCAGCTCCTGGCTGATTCTGGCTATCCCGGTGGCAAAGGATTTCCGACGGTCACCTACCTGTATGACAGCAAGAAACTAAATGAAGACATCGCCGTGGAAATTCAAAACATGCTGGCCGATGCCCTGGGCGTCCATATCGAGCTGCAAAAGCAGGAGTGGAAGGTTTGGCTCAATTCACTGAGCCGCCTCGACTACGATTTCGCCAGATCCAGCTGGGTTGGCGACTATAATGACCCTAATACTTTCATTGATTGTTTTGTGTCTGCCGGCGGAAACAATCGAACCGGTTGGCACAACAAAGAGTACGATGACTTAGTGGAAGCTGCCGCGTCGGAATCGGACAATACCAAGCGATTACAAATTTTTCGACGGGCAGAAGATATTCTTCTTAATCAAGGAACACCCATCTGCCCGCTCTACTACTACGTCGGAATCCAGATCTACGACGGTCAAAAATTCGGCGGTATCGAACCAAACCTTCTCGATGAGCATCCCTTCCGGGAAATGTACCGCAAACCTCTAAAGAAGTTTTGAATTCGCCGAGATGATCTCTCGATAGTGGAGTCGCAATCTTGATCCTTCGAGAGGTGGTGGCAATCCTCCAACGTATTTTGCACGTTTTGAAGACTTGATTTTTACTCGCTTGCAATTTTTGACGATGAAGTAAAATAGAACGCTACTTGACCGTCCGTATGAGAAACTATTGCGTTCGAGCCTTATTTGTCGGAACAGCGATCGGATTCGCTCTTCTCACTGGTTGTGAAACCCTGACTTCCTCCTTCTCCAAGAAGTACGAAGTGGCTGCCTACAAACCAAGGAATCCCAGTGAAGTCCGCGTAAAAGTGTCCCTGCAAAACCGCATGGTTTATGTCATGGAGGGCAAACGCCCATTGCTTGTCACACCGACAACCATCGGAAAGGCCGGCGCTGTTACCCCGACCGGTTCTTACCATGTGAGCGACAAGATTCGGCGGAAGCGGTCTGCCACCTACGGCTTCTGGGCTAGAGGCAATGATGTTCGGCCGGGAACCAGCGATCATTCTCCCGGGTCCGGTTATCACTACGTCGGCTACCCGATGGCCTACTGGGTCGAATTTAAGCCAGCTTATGGTTTTCACCAAGGTGCTGTCTGGCCCATTCCGCACTCCCACGGCTGCCTGCGCCTCCACCCTAATGCAGCTCCGAAGTTTTTCGCCCTCGTTCACGAAGGAACCCCGGTTTACATCGCTCAAACCCAACCCGAAGATCAGACCATCGGCAAAAGCGCGCCTCGTCCTTCGGACTACTCCGATCCAGATCCCCCGGCAAGTTACATGGTTTCCGACGCAGTATTCGCACCGCCGCAAGGTCCGTTGCTGATCGACCAGTAAAAAAAATCGGTTATCGCCCATTCTCAGGCTCTTTGTTAACAAGCAACATGTCCGCAGAGTCCACGCCGCCTCCCGTCAAATCGAAAAAGATCAATCTCCGGACGCCAGATGTTATGGCGAAGGTACAGCGACAGGTTGAATCCCATTACCGCAGCGTCGTTGTCGAACGAATCCGTGCGAACGGAGGCATCTTAACGGTTCGTGACACGACCGTCCGGTTGGCAAAACAATTTGGATTTTGCTATGGTGTTGAGCGTGCGATCGATCTTGCCTATGCAGCACGAAAGGTTTTCGCAGGAAGCCGTGTATTCATCTTGGGAGAAATCATTCATAACCCCTTGGTCAACGAGCAGATTGCTGCGATGGGAATCAAAAATCTGCTCGGTAACGGTCGCGAGGCCGAGATCGACGAGCTTTTGGCCGAAGATGTCGTGATCGTTCCGGCTTTTGGGACGGATCTGATCACCTTGAAGAAGATACAAGATCGGGGCTGCCAGATCGTCGACACCACCTGCGGCGATGTCATGAGCGTTTGGAAACGCGTTCGCCAAAATGCGGTCGAGCAGGTGACATCGATCATTCACGGGAAGGCTGAGCACGAAGAAACGAAAGCAACGGCTTCTCGCGCTCTCGGACTGGGGCGCGGCCACTACCTGATTCTTCTGACCTTAAAAGACACCGATTATGTTTGTGACTATATCCGCCACGGCGGAAATAAGCAGGAATTCTTGGACCGCTTCAAGGACGCTTACTCTCCCGGGTTCGATCCCGACGCCCATTTGGAGGCCGTCGGAGTGGCCAATCAGACCACGATGCTCCGCGGTGAGACCGAAGAGGTCCAAAGAAGGATTCGAGCTGCCATACTCGAGCGCGACGGCCCTGAACTCGGTTCCAAGAGCTTTCGATTTTTCGATACGATCTGTGGTGCGACCCAGGAACGCCAGGATGCATTGAACGGCCTTTTGCAGGAAGAGATGGATTTGTTGCTCGTTGTCGGCGGATACAACAGCTCGAACACCTCACACTTGGCGGAAATGGGCGAAGGCAAACTTCCAACCTATTTCGTCCGTAGCGCCAGCAAACTCGAGTCAGCGACCCGTATCACTCACTACAACCTCCACGAAAAAAGAGAAATTGTGACCGACCATTGGCTCCCCGGTGGTCCCATCATCGTTGGCATCACGGCCGGCGCCTCTTGTCCGAACAACCTGATCGAAGATACGATCCTCCGCGTTTACGAATTGAGAGGCGTCCCCCCGACCGAAGTTCTGGCGGCCTGATAGCGAAGCTTCACCAGGCGCCTTCGCTTGCGGTCCGTTTCTGCCGGAAAAGCAAAGCGAGACACTGCGCTTACGCGGCCAGACCCCGCGCGGTTACGTTTCTTCAACTGGTTTGTGTCACAAGTCGGCGTAGTTTCTTTTCGAATGAGCGCCCAGGTCCTGATCGTCGACGGCCACAGCATAATCTTTGCCTGGCCCGACTTGCGAGCGCTCCACACTGCCAAAACCTCTTTGGCTCGAGAACGGCTAACTAAGATTTTAACGGAATATCAGGATCTGAGCGGAACGCACGTTGTGCTTGTCTTCGACGGCCGAGGGCCCCTCATCACGCAAGAGAACGAACCGGGAGGTATTCAGGTATTCTATTCCAACACCGGCCATACCGCAGATGATATCGTGGAAAGGCTTGTCGCAAAGTATGGCACGCTTTACTCGATTACTGTCGCCACGTCCGATCTGCTCGAACAGCAAACGGCGATCGCCTTTGGTGGGAACTGCATCAGCGCCGAAGGTCTGCGAAATCTGGTCACCAATACCCGAAATGCCTTCACCCGTGAATTGAAGCGGCGAAAGACTCAGTAGTTTCAAACTTCCTGAGCGCTCAAATTCAAATTGCTGGATAAGCCTTCTGGGGGCCAGTCGCGAGCGAGCCCATCATCATAGCACCGGAAGCTTATCGACCATCACCCGGCATTAAAGATGTGAAGCGTCGGATCGATCTCCTTGACGAGCGCCTCAGCGACTTGCATGGGTGACTCAAGCGCCGCGAGCAATCCAAGTTTTGGCAAAACGACCAAACTGCATTTTTTGGCAATCGGCTCCAGTCGATAACCCGATTCTAGGGGAGGATCGACCGCATTTTCTCCCCACATGAGGGTTACTGCCTGCGACAATTCGGCCAGCCTCTTCTCCAGATCGAGATCAAATCGCCGCGACATCCACTGAAAAATGGCTCTTTCAGCTCCGAATTGCTGGGCACAGTTGGTGAGGACCTCGATCGTTTCATCCGCAATTTTTTCCGGATCCGCATATCCATAGCTTCTCAACCATGCGCGGATCTGCGGCCTCGTTGCAAGGAAGCGTCGGTAAAAGGTCCGGTTTATCAGCGGCAATCTGGAGAACAGACCATAGCGTTTCGGAAGTCTTCGCCGCCCATACTCAACGCGTCCAATTGGCATCATGAGAATCAGTCGTTGGACCAAATCCGGATGCTGAGCGGCCAGTACGGTCGCAAAACCGGCGCCCAGACCGCTGGCAATGATTGAAGCCCGTTCACCGCCGGATTTCGCCCGAATAAATTCAACCATTGCCTGGACATGATCGACCGAAGATAACGGGAGATCGGGGCGCTCAGATTCACCGAAGCCTAACAGGTCCACCGCCAACACTTGATGATTTCCCGCGAAATGCGGGTACACCTTTGACCATTCGTAAGAGGATGCCCCTACGTAAACGCCGTGCAGAAACACTAGAGGACCGCCCTGCCCCGACTCGTGGTACACCATCTGACCGCGACTCGTGTAAAAGATCCGGGTAGCAAAAATCGCAGGCGAGATAGCGTCGGGGAGCTTCGGTTTGGCGCTCGGCCTTAATGCGTATCGCAACGTCAGAACGAACGCCCCCAAAAGCCCGGCGCTGAGGCTCACCCCCCAAATCTGACGCCCACGAGCCCATAGCTTTTTCCACATCCTTAGTTAAGCAAATTTTAGTCGAGACGAACCTTCCCAGAACCGGAAGTAATTTGTCCAATCAGCTTTCCCCTCGTTCGTGACAGGACGTCGGTCGCATGCGCTTTCGAGACCACCAGGATCATGCCAATCCCCATGTTGAATACCTGGTACATCTCTTCACGCGAAATGCCGCCGCCCTGCTGAATCAGCCGGAAAATCGGTGGGGTTTTCCAGGAAAATGTATTGATCAGAGCGTCACAGGTCGTCGGGAGGATCCGAGGCAAATTGTCAACGAAACCGCCGCCTGTGATATGAGCGGCTCCCTTGATTCGTCCGGATGGCACCGAAGCCAGGACAGGCTGATAATTCTTGTGGATCCGCAGAAGCTCCTCGCCAATCGGTTTCGTAAAACCGTCCACCTTCTTGACCAAATCAAGCCGCATGTTGTCCAATAAAACCCTCCGCGCCAGCGTGTACCCATTCGTGTGCAATCCACTCGACGGCAAGCCGATCAAAAGGTCCGATGGCATGATTCGGCTGCCATCCAATATCTGGGTCCGATCGACCAGCCCGACAATGCAGCCGGCCAGATCATAATCCCCGGTATGATACAGGTCCGGAAGCTGCGCGGTCTCGCCCCCAATCAAGGCACAACTACCTTCTCTACAGGCTTTCGTAAATCCGGAGATCAGTTGATTGAAAACCTTCGGTTCAAGACGGGCAGCCCCAATGTAATCGAGAAAAAACAACGGGCGCGCACCGGTCACCGCGATATCGTTGATGCAATGATTAACCAGGTCCTGGGCAACCGTCGAATGTTTGCCGAGTGCGATCGCTATTTTGAGCTTCGTTCCTACTCCATCGATACTCGACACGAGAACCGGATCTTTCATCCCGCGGAAATCCGCTTTGAATAGCCCGCCGAATCCGCCAATCCGACCGAGAACTTCCGGACCAAACGTGGCACTAACCTTCTCCTGCAACCCTTTCTTGACGCGATTGCCAAGATCGATGTCAACACCAGCCGAGGCGTATGCTTTTCGCTTCTCCGATTTTCTCATTTCAACCCGGCGAAAAGCTGGGGTTGGGCAAGGGGTTCACTCAACGACCGCGAACGTGCACTCCGGCGTTCGATGATGAACTTGTCCAGCTCTCGATCGATCGGGACAGGATATTGGCCATTGAAACAGGCAAGACAAAACTCGTTCATTGGCAACCCAGTCGCCCGAACCATCCCGTCGATATCCAAGTATCCAATCGAATCAACTCCAAGATATTCAGCCATTTCTTCCGCTTTGAATTGATTGGCCAAAAGGTTTTTCGGGTCGGGAAAATCGATGCCGTAAAAACATGCGAATTTATGGGGAGGGCAACTGATCCGTAAATGAACTTCCTTCGCCCCTGCTTCCCGCAAGTTCACTACCCGCGCTCTGGCCGTAGTTCCACGAACCACAGAATCGTCGACCACCACAACTCGCTTACCTTTCACCAATTCTTTAATCAGGTTCAGCTTCACCCGCACGTTGAAATCGCGGATCAACTGCGTCGGCTGAAGAAATGTCCGCCCGATGTAGTGATTTCGTACGAACGCATGCTCGTACGGGATATTCAATTCATGGCTGAAACCAAGCGCCGCATAGTTGCCTGAGTCAGGAACAGGGACAACAATATCGGCATCGACCGGATGCAGTTTCGCAAGTTCGACCCCCATCGCTACCCGCGCCTTACTCACGTTACGATCATTGATGAGACTGTCTGGACGAGCAAAATACACGTACTCAAAAATGCAAAAGGCCTTGCGCTCTTCTTTGAAAGGCCACTCTGATCTTATACCGTCATCATTAATGATCACGACTTCTCCCGGCTCGATTTCTCGAATGTAATCTGCGTGAACGAGATCCAGAGCACAGGTCTCAGATGCCAGGATGAACGCGTCTTCCAGTTTCCCAAGCACCAACGGTCGAAATCCAAACGGATCTCGTACCCCAATGATTTCTTGTTCTCCCATTAACACGAACGAGAAGGCGCCTTCCACTAACCGCAACGCGCTTAACACGTTTTTTCGTCCGGTGGGCCGGGCCAGGAGATGCAGAATGATCTCGCTATCCACGGTCGTCTGGAAAATTGACCCGTTCGATTCCAGCTCTTCACGCAAGACCGCAGCATTTGTCAAGTTCCCGTTATGCGCGATGGCTAACTGGCCCCGAGCGCAATCGACTACCAATGGCTGCGCGTTTTTCAGCGTGCTCGAGCCGCTTGTCGAATACCGGACGTGACCAATTGCCCTGGTCCCTATTCGCAGTTGTTGCAAATCCTTTTCCTGAAATACCTGGGAGACCAGACCCATGCCGCGATGAATATTGAACGGCTGATTAGACCCTGCGGCAGTCACTATTCCGGCGCTCTCCTGCCCTCGATGCTGTAGCGCAAAGAGTCCGTAGTAGGTCAACAGGGCAGCATCCGGATGACCATAGACGGCGAAAACGCCGCATTCGTGTCGTGGCTTATAGGAAGTATTCACGTCTCATTGAGAACTCATGGCACGTTCAATTGAATGGTACCATGCTTCGTAAAGTTCAGCTATGTCCCAACGCACCGTTTCCCGCTGCGTCGAGATGGTCAGATCCGACCCGCCCACTTCCCCCAATCGACCAAATGGAATTTCTGCCGCAGTGCACACCGCCTCCGTCAAGACCGTATCTTTCGGCCCCACAGAGATAATTATTCTCGATTGCGATTCGTTAAAAAGGATCTGGTCCAATCGTTCAGGCCAATGACCAAAGTCCACCGAGGCTCCAATCCTTCGCTCACCGGAGATGCAACATTCGGCCATCGCTACGCCTAACCCGCCTTCTGAACAATCATGCGCGCTCTTGACCAATCCCTGTTGAATCAATGCCAGTACCACCGATTGGATTCCCAATTCCAAATCGTAGCTCAACCTCGGAGGCTGAAACTCTTTTCGACCATGAATGACTGTCATATACTGGCTGGCCCCTAGTTCCTCACCAACAGGACCAATCAGGTAAATGATGTCAGACGCATCCTGGAAAAATTGCCGCGTGATCCAGCCTTCTTGACCGATCACACCAACCATTCCAACCGTCGGAGTCGGATCGATAGCGCCTCGCGGACTCTGGTTATACAAGCTTACGTTGCCTCCTGTGACGGGAGTGCCGAACCTGACGCACGCCTCTGCCAGACCCTCTACCGCTTCGCGAAGCTGCCAGAAATTCTCCGGTTCATAGGGGTTCCCAAAGTTCAGGTTGTCCGTCACCGCCAGCGGTTTAGCCCCAGAACATACCAGGTTTCTGGCGGCTTCAGCTACGGCAATCCGGGCCCCCTCGCGCGGGCTCAATTTGCAATAGAGACCGTTGCAATCGGTCGTCGCCGCGAGAAATTTGCCGGCTTCCCGAACATAAAAAACTGCCGCGTCAGACCCGGGAGGTACCACCGTTCCCGCCCGAACAGTATGATCATATTGGCGGTAGACCCAGTTCTTGGACGCGATCGTCGGGTGCTCAAGGAGCCGGATCAAGCTCTCGTGCAGGTCAGCGGCAGGGATATCTTCAATGCGCACTTCAGGCTGGGGTCCGTCTGGAGCTACCTCGCGCTCATAGACCGGAGCGTCATTGGCAAGCTTATCCGCGGGAATTTCCACTTCGACGCGACCATGATTTAGCACTCGCATTATACCATCATCGGTGACTTCGCCTACGCAGGCGTATGGCAAGTCCCATTTTTCAAAGATCTCCTTAACTGTCTCCTCCCGACCTTGCTCAACGATGATCAACATTCGTTCCTGTGATTCGCTGAGGAGGATTTCATAAGGCGTCATTCCCGGTTCCCTCTGCGGCACCAGAGCCAGATCGATCTGTACTCCAGTGCCCCCCCGACTCGCAGTCTCACAAGTCGAACAGGTCAACCCCGCAGCCCCCATGTCCTGAATGCCAGCCACGCAACCGCTCGATAGAAGCTCGAGACACGCTTCCAGTAAGAGCTTGCCTTTGAACGGATCGCCAACCTGAACAGCTGGACGGTCCTGCTTGGATTCTTCCGTCAAATCACGCGACGCAAAAGACGCCCCCGCCAGACCGTCCCGGCCGGTTTCCGACCCGACGTAAAATACTGGGTTACCGACACCTTTTGCTGCTCCCCGAGCGATCTGTTCATGGCGAAGAATCCCCAGGCAGAAAACGTTCACCAGGGGATTCCCCTCATACGATTCGTCAAAGTAAACCTCGCCGCCGATCGTTGGGACACCAACGCAGTTACCGTAATGCGAGATACCTGCTACCACCTCCGAGAAGAGCCGCCGATTGTGTTTGACTGCCGGGGTTCCACCCTGGATCGGACCGAACCGGAGCGAATCCAGAAAAAACATAGGACGCGCGCCCATTGTAAATATGTCACGAATGATGCCGCCAACTCCGGTTGCCGCGCCTTGGAAAGGTTCAACCGCACTTGGATGGTTGTGACTTTCCATCTTGAAGGCGATCGCCCAACCATCTCCAATATCGATCACACCCGCATTCTCTTCTCCAGCCTTAACAAGGACATTCGGCCCATCGGTTGGTAATTTTCTTAGTTCGAGCCGCGTATTCTTGTAGGAGCAATGTTCGCTCCACATTACCGAAAAAACGCCTAGCTCAGTAAAATTCGGCTCCCGACCCAGAATGGCGGTGATACGTTCGTACTCTTCCTCCGTTAAACCGTGACCCCGGACTAACTCTGGAGTGATCTCAGTCACCATTTATCTCGAGACAACCGGTTCCAAGGCTTCGACCAACGAACTGAAAAGCAATTTCCCGTCTTCGCTCCCAATCTTTTGATCCCAGGCTCGATCCGGATGCGGCATCATACCCACTACGTTGCGCGTTTCGTTGCAGATGCCTGCGATATTGCGCATCGAGCCGTTCGGGTTGGAAGCCGCCGTCACCCTGCCCAACTCATCCACGTACCGAAAGACGACTCTTTTTTGGCGTTCCAGCGCATCAAGTGTCGCCCTATCCGCGAAGTAGGAACCCTCCCCATGGGCAACAGGCATTCTAAGAAGGCTTTTTCCATTCAACTTGCCTGTAAAACTCGTCTCCTCGGTTTCGACTCTCAACCAAACTGATTTACAGACAAAATGCAGCGATTGGTTCCGGATGAGCGCTCCGGGCAGCAACCCGCTCTCGCATAGAATTTGAAACCCATTGCATATTCCAATCACCGGCATTCCTTCGTTGGCTATTTGAATAACGGCTTTCATGATGGGTGAAAATCGGGCGATCGCTCCGCAGCGGAGATAATCTCCATAGGAAAATCCGCCTGGCAAAATAACCGCGTCAAAGCCGGATACTGAAGTTTCCTTATGCCAGAGATACTCGGCCCTGACTCGAAGTCCGTCTGTCAATGCCCGCAAACAGTCCTGGTCGCAATTTGAGCCAGGAAACTGAACTACGGCGATCTTCATAGGTGTCACTTTCCCGTTCAAAGGCGACGGATCGTGTAGTCTTCGATTACCGGATTCGAGAGAAGATCTCTGCACGCCTTTTCCAGCTTCGCTTCGTCGGGAGGCGTCTTGAATTCGAGCTCCAGGAGCTTGCCCACACGCACGGAATCGACCGTATCAAGGCCCAGGTCCTTTAACGCATTCCTCACCGCGACCCCTTGGGGATCCAAGACGCTCTGCTTTGGCATCACGACAACGTGCACCTTCATCAGAGCATCCACCATCGAGGGACAAACTCGCTTCGACAAGTCAAAATTTCTTGGGCCGCCGGTCGCACTTAAAAGACGCCAGACTGGACACGGCAGGTCCAATCGGTAAACTGCCAGCATATGCCCCTACTGCGGAAATGGCTCGGATTGAGCGTCATTGCATTGGTATCAGCCTTCTCAGCGTCGGCTGACCAGCAACCGGCCGGGAATCCCACCGCCACGGACACTCCGCTCTCCGCCGATGAATTGAAAAATGCAGCGTCTGTCGACGCACTCACCGTGCCGACTCCAGGTGAATTTTTTAAGGCGATCGAAAAAGGAGGTAAACCAAATTGGACTTCACAATATCGTCCCCCGGTTTCAATCAAATCAACCGATCGTGCCCAAATGGCGCTAAATCTTGGTACCCTGATCGCAGACGGTTATATCGCAGTGGAAGCCCATGATGGTCAGCAGGTCAAAAACGTGGGGAAAGACGTTCTCGCACTCGCGAAAAAACTGAGTGTCTCCCAAAGTGTCCTCGCCCGGAGCGCCAGCATCACGCAATTTGCTGAAAACGATGCCTGGGATCAATTGAACGAAGAGCTGGAAGCCACCCAGAATGAGGTTAAAAAAGCCCTTGAGGAAAATCGGGACACGGACCTTATCACGCTCGTCAGTGTAGGTGGGTGGATTCGCGGGACAGAAGTTGTGACCGGGCTTCTCCTCCAGAACTATAACGCGGAAGACGCCAAGCTCTTGCGTCAACCGGCTTTGGTCAGTTTTCTGAAGACCAAGCTAACGAATCTACCCGGCAAAATCCAAAAAGATCCACTCGTCCAAAATGTCAGTCGGGATCTCGATGAAATTCAAAAGATGGTCTCTTTTCCGGCCGATCACGTACCAAGCGAGGGAGAGGTCAAAGATTTGAATCTCGCGGCCTCTAAACTAACCAAAGAAATCGGAGCTCCCGAATGATTCGCCTACGACTGCTTCTAGCGACGCTTGCTGCTGGCCTCATCGTAACTGGCCAGGGGCTTGCGGATACCGACGACCAAGTTACGGCTCGCAGTGATGTCATCGATCTGGCCGGGGCTTTTCAAAACGACGGATTCAAGATTCGTGATGGGAATTTGCTCGGTCAAATATCCAAGGCTCATTCCGAAATCGTCGCTGTCAATCTTTACAGCGGGAATGCCTATTGGTTCACGGCCTCAACAGGACAAAAGGATGATAAGCTAAAGGTTTCTCTGTTCGATGAAGCGGGGAAACCCGTCAGCTACCTGCCCTATCAGGCGGGACCCAGAGCCGCAGCCGGCTTCAGCCCGGACGCCAGCGGCTTATACTATGTGAAGGTAGCGTTGGAAGATGGCCAGCCCGCCGCCTTTTGCTTGATTTATTCTTATAAGTAAATTCTTCTGGCCAACTTCATGCCAATGGATGTGCCTAGGGTTACGGAAAAGACTTCAGGACCGACGGTCAAACAATTCTCCATCTTCCTCCAGAATAAGGTCGGAGCGCTGTTGGAAGTAGTGAAACTCCTGAACGCTAACGACGTTCATGTCCTCGCCCTGAATTCCCAGGATTCGACCGATTCCGCGCTCGTCCGGATTATTGCCAGTGATCCTGAAGCCGTCGAAAGCCTTTTCGATCTGCACGAAATCGCTTACAGCATATCCGAAATCCTGGTCGTCGAGATGAAGGAAGTCGCAACGGATCTTAGGCGTATGCTCCAGGGATTGCTTATGGCCGAGGTCAACATCCAGGTGTGTTATCCGATCCTCATTCGCCCGCACGGCCGCTCGGCAATGGCACTTCACCTCGATGACCTGGAGTGTGGCTGGTCGGTTCTGGCCGGTGAAGGATTCATTATTCTCAGTCAAGCCGATCTTTCGCGTTGAAGACGTCTTTCTCGATCGTGCAAAACGCCAGAGCACCCGCCGCGCTTCATATCTCGCCTTGAATAACCCTCCCGGAGATGCGTCGGTATATATTGGCATGAACAAATTCTCATTTGTTGCGATAAGTGTGGCCATTCTTTTTGTAATCGGCTGTGAGCAGCAACCGGCTGCCCCGTCTGGTGGACAACCTGCGAGTTCTCCATCACCGGCCCCGACCACCACACCTGCAGCAACTGCATCACCTCGAAGCACGCCCAGCCCGGAGTCTCCAGGCAACCCGACAGCTACCCCAGGGTCCGCCCCATCAACAAGCCCAGAAGCGACTCCGTCGGCGACACCGACACCTGCTGCTCCACCGGCGACCCCGGAATCCACCTCGGCGGCAGCTCCGGAATCTACCCCAGCGGCAACCCCGGATACTACTCCGAACGGCATCGTGCCATCGCCCTCCTCTTCCCCGTCGTCTGCTGAATCAGAGACTCGACCGACCTTGAGCAGTCAGTCCGCCAACGAATACCTTCAAAGTTATGACGCCTACATCAGCGATTTTAAAACTGCTTATCGCGCAATGAAGCAGGGCGACATGACCAAATATCAGTCGGTCATTCAACGCGCTCAGGAGCTCCAAACAAAAAGTGAACGGCTTGGCGGCGAACTCAATCCCGAGGAAGAACAACGGTTCGCCAACTACCTGAACAAAAAAGCAAACGAGCTGTCTGAGTTCGCTAGCCAGAATCACTAACTCGAAAATCTCAGGGGCCAAATTGCTTGGCCATCATGCAAGTCTCATACGATAGCCTGGAAACGAGACCACTTCCTTCGCGGGCTCGTTGGCAGTGAAGTCGGCGCGAGCAGCGCGCGCTGAATCGCCGTATCCAAATCCGATCCGATGATCTCGATAGAGTGTGATCGACACGTCCCGATTTACACGGATACATTGCTTGATCGTCTCCGCATCCTTTTCGCAAAAGAGAACCGTTTTCCATGAAAAGATATGCTTCGGCTTGTGGAAATCGCTGTTAGCCACGAATGGCAGCCTTTTCAGACCGATCGGATTAAAAAGATCATCCCGGTTTGCCACCTCCCACGCATCGAGAAGCGGCGCGTACCTGTCGATGTTTTCCCAAAAATAAAGCGTATTCTTGCCCCAACGTGTCTTGACCTCGTGCGGATGCGAGGCGATCGCCAAAGCGCCTTGGCCATGGATCTCAGCGATTGTCTGAGTGATGCTCAGCCCTGGGTCAATCGGTCTCTTTAAATCGACTGCAAGCAAATGTGCCGAACTTTTTTTGGTGAGACCGTCTTTGTTGAATTCAAGTCCGGCCATCAAAATCATCCCGTACTTTTCGAGCGCCCTTTTTTTCTCGCTTTCAATGGTCTCGAAGTATTCGTCCACATGATCGAGCGTAAGAACCATTCCGCTTAAATTTGTCATCTTACCGATCAAACTCGTGTGATCGCAAATGTGGTCCGTCACGCAAAGCTGCATCGAAACTCCGTTGACCGTAAAAATCGACCAATTCGCGAACGGTCAGTTTCCCGTCTGAATAGATGCTATGCGTGTGCAGATCGCAAAGCAGAATAGATCGGCCATCTTTCCCTTCGGCTGCGCTCGGAGAAAATGCGGCAATTTCTTCGGAGGCGCATTTTCAGGTGAAGCCAACTCGAGAAGAAAACGGGCAATTTGCAGCGAAGCATCCGGCTTACTCAGCTTCGCAATATTGGCTACCCAGGTCTGCAGCCGTTCTTCACCGTGTTTGAAGGCGCTGTCGAGCGCTTCCAATATCCCTTCGGGATCCGGAGCCAGACAGCCACATTCGTTCTCAACGATCAGACGAGCGTTTCCCTCCTCCTGTCCGGGTACAACCTGGCTGATGATCACCGGAGTCCGCGCTGCAATCGCCTCCTGCACGGTTGCGCCTCCGGCTTTCGTAATGACTAAGTGATGGCTCATCAGAAGCTCGGGCATCCGATTCGACCAGCCGAGGATTTCCACCGGATGCGCCGGCTGCTTGATCTCGCTTTCGATCTCTTTGCGAAGCGTTCGATCCCGTCCAACGGTGATCGTCAATTGGATGTCGGCTCGCTTGCAGAGACGACGCACCAAGGCAGGAGCCTCTTTCTTTCCGGAATTGATCAGGTAAAGGATACGTCGAGGTCCCTTCTCACCGGTTCGATACCGATTGTCGGGCATCTCCGCGAAACGATAAGTGACCGGAAACCCGAAAATCCGTATCTGCTGTTCGGGAACGCCTGCATTTCGCAAGACGTTCGCCGTATCTTCGTTGGAGACCAGGAAATAATCGCTCACGCACCGGTACCAGATCGAGTTCACCGTGATGGAATCTGTGATCACCGTGATCTGCGAAAAATTTTTGGGCCGTCCGTCGGCGTAGATCGCATCGATAACGTAGTTGTAAATCGGGATAGGTCGACACCACGGCGTCCGGCTCCAGATCCGCCAGAACATCGCTCATCGCGCGCTTCATCTTCGCGAGCATCACCATATTCGATTCCACGAACTGGGTCCCGTCGATGACGTTGTAAATCTTTCCCCAGACTCTCGGCGTTCGATTGATCGCCGTAATGTAGGCTTTTCGAACCCAGTCGTTCAGCTTACCGTAACAAGTATCGAAAAGATCGAGCACCTCGACCTTCGCTTCATCCGGTGCAATATGTTCAAGAGCGTCACGAATATTGCGCGCCGCCGTGTTGTGCCCCTCACCAAAACCGGCGGTAAAGATCAGGATTTTTTTCATCAATCTGGAAAAAAGTTACGGACCCGTTTGCGTTCCCGCGCCTGAATTTGCTTAGATACAGAATTAACGCGTTGAGGTTAAACGATACAAACGACACCTGCCAGCGAATTTGGAGATGCCGGCGGCGCTCGGGAATGCCGGCACGAACCAACGGCCCATTAAGTTTTTCTGCCGAGCGGATACACTGAAGGAGTAACGATTGGAATTTTATAATCTCCGTACAATCAGTTCTCGTACGCGCAGGCTGAAGTTTCCTCTCTTGTCCGTGATCTTTTTGTTGGCACTCGGTTCAATCACGGCATCACGCAACAAACCGACGAAGAAAAGCGGTTGCGGGAACTCTTTTTGAAAAGCCGCCAGAAAATGGAGATCGTCGCAAGCCCGACTCCCTCTCCGAAACCAACTCCGAGCGCCGCTCCTTCCCCGCTGAAGACAACCTTTGCACGCGAGCCTCCCCGGAAGTCAACCGCAACTCAAAAGCGCGTTCAGCCCAGCCCATTGCACGGCCTTCCGCAACGCCAAGCGAAGAAGAATCTAAGCCAACTCCCTCTCCGCAACCCGAGTCCACGAGGCCTCAAACCGAATCAACGCCTCCGGCCGAAAAAGAGACTCCCACGCCAACTCCCAAGAAAAAGCGACCACTGGTTTTTCTTCGGCAAACAAGACGATGACGATTCGATCGTTGTCCAAAAATCCGGTGCCGAATCGGAAAAGGACCTGGTGCCGGCCCCCGGCGGCGGAGGTGTCCGCTGGCAATACCTCACGCCGGCGGTCCGCAAGGCGATTGACGACGCCCGGGTCGCCCGCAACCGATGGAAATACATCATCGTTCACAACAGCGGGACCCGCCAGGGCAACGCTCGCATCTTCGACTACTACCACCGCTATGTGCGCCGGATGCCAAACGGTCTTGCCTACCATTTCGTCATCGGCAACGGCACCTCCTCAGGAAACGGTCAGGTCGAGATCGGCAACCGCTGGGTCCGGCAACTGAACGGCGGACACGTCCACAGCGATTATCTCAACTATATCTCAATTGGCATCTGCCTTGTGGGCGATTTCAATCGAGACCTGCCGACCAAGGCGGAATATGAGGCGCTCGACGAATTGATCCGGTATCTCCGACGGCGTGTCGGGCAAAGTGGATGGAAGATATTCAATTGTCCGAGGACACAAAGAAATTAATCCTCGCCCTACCGATTGTCCGGGAAACCGTTTCCCGCTTAATTGGCTTCACAGATCGTTCCCGGATTAACGCGATGTTTTCGAATCGCTCGGCCCCGAGGTCGATCGAGCTTCGGTACCGACTCCGCTCCGCAGACTGCGAGGTTGTGGTCATTCCTTCGTCGCGCTATTAGAGAAGCGAATGCATATTGGAATCACCGGGGCGTCCGGTTTTCTCGGCCGGCAAATCGTTCAAAACGCTCTCACTCGCGGGCATCGTGTCACTCCGTTTTCAAGACAGGCGGGAGCGCCGGTTCCAGGCTGTGAATCGGTCCGATCGTTCGGTCCCGAGATCGACCTGAGCGGGATCGAAGCGATCATTCATCTCGCAGGCGAATCCATTCTCGGGCTCTGGACAAAACAGAAACGAAACAAGATCCTCCACAGCCGCATCGATGGAACCCGATGGATCGTTGATGCGATCGGACAGGCGCGGAAAAGACCGTCCGTCCTCGTCAGCGCCTCCGGTGCGGGAATCTACGGAAATCGAGGTGAAGAGATCTTGACCGAGTCCAGTTCAACGAGTTCTGTCGGATTCCTCGCCGAAGTCGCGACCGCTTGGGAGGCCGAGGGCTTCAAAGCCGAAGCCGCAGGCGCCCGGTACGTTCCAGTCCGAATCGCCCTGGTGCTCGGAAAGAACGGCGGAGCTATTCCGCTGATGAAAACCGTGTTTCAACTTGGGCTCGGAGGCAATCTCGGATCCGGTAAGCAATGGATGCCCTGGATCCATATCGCGGATGTCGCATCGCTTTTTCTTCACGCTCTTGAGACCGAATCCGTTCGCGGCCCGCTGAACGGCGCCTCGCCCGAATCCGGTCCGCAACGAAGAATTCACCAAGATTATGGGCGAACTTCTCAGGCGCCCAACCTTCCTTGCAGTGCCTGAATTTGCGCTGCGGATGCTTCCGGCCAATGAAGCGTCGCTGGTCCTCGACAGCCAACGGATCATCCCGGAAAAAGCCCGTCGAAAACCGGTTTCCAATTCCGTTTTCCCGACCTGCGAAGCGCGCTGACTGACATCTTGACCTGACCCTTAGGCGTTCCCGAGGGCTCTTTCCGCGCCCTTGCAAAAACTCCGTGCCCTCTCTGGATCCATGGTGAATTCTTTTTCGTGACTTCCTCGTCATCCTCTCTGCAATCAACTTTACATTTACAGAACACCATTGCGCTCGTTTACGACTACGACCAAACGCTCAGCCCCTACTACATGCAGGACGACGTCATTTTTCCCGCTTTCGGGATCAATGCCGAAAAATTCTGGAATCGTTGCGCCGATTTGGTCCAGGCGGAAGGGTACGATAACGAACTCGCTTACATGAAATGTCTGCTCGACTGCCTCGCGATGGATCGGCCCACCAATCAACGAGCTCGAAGACACTCGGTGCCAAAATGCACCTTTACAAAGGCCTGCCGGAAATGTTCGAAGAATTCAATCAGGACCTCCTCGAAGAACGCCACTTAGCCGCCGGCATCCACGTTGACCATTTCGTTGTTTCTTCCGGGTTGAAAGCCCTGATTGAGGGCAGTCGGCTCCGTCCTTATCTGCGTGAAATCTTTGGTTGCGAATACGCTGAAGACTCCGAAGGAAAGATCAGTTTTCCCAAACGTGTCATTAGTCACACCCAAAAGACTCAATTCCTTTTTCGGATCAACAAGGGCCTGCTCGACATGTCCCAAGATGTCGATAACCATATGTCGGACGAAGCACGACCTGTCCCTTTTTCGAACATGATCTATATCGGCGACGGTCCAACCGACGTTCCCTGCTTCACTATCATGAGAAAAAATGGCGGACATGCCATCGCCGTGTACAACCCGGACGATCCGAGCCGGGCCAGCTTCAAAAAATGCTACGATCTTTCCGCGCACGCTAATCGCGTCCGTCATATCGCACCCTCAGATTATCGCCGCGGAAGTCATCTTCGTCTCCTCTTGGAAGAGATCGTTCGTGAAATCGCTGATCGAATGCTGAGCATCCGCGAAAGCGCCGGGAGGACCAGGCTGATCCGAGCGCCGAGATATCCTTTCGTGCCGCGCGGAAATTGGCCACTCCCGCCGCAAACCACGATTGCCCGAAATCTGACTCAAGTTTGGCTCGCAAGAACCGATCTACTTCGTTAACTGAAACGGTCGATGAAATATTCTCCTCAACAATTGAACGAAGTGCTGCTTGCTGCGACACCAGACCAGCTCGCCGAGTTACGTGCGATCAGTGAAGTCTTCGATATCTCGATGGACGAAGTTTGCACTGAAGTGCTAAAACTGATCAACGCGAAATTTCCCATTGCCGGATTACGTGTTCTCCAATAGCTAGACGGCCGCATTTCAGTGTCTTTCATTCGGAAGATAGCGCCTCGCCACTTACCCACATCCTAATCGATTCATTAAAGGATTCTGAACCTCAGCGTCGCGATAGCCGACCGGTGTCTGGAAGGGACAGGTCCGAAAGCTTCATCTTCATCCTGGTCCTGGAGGATTTTTGTTTCGGTTGCCGTGGGCTCGGTTCTCGCGCGCCCCTTTCGATCCGTCCCTTTCTTCTTTCACGAGATGACGCCTCAGAAGCAGAAAAAGGAGGGAAAGGTCGAAATTTATCCGCGAGGTCGGTCTGGGCAGGCTTTGGCCGCGCGCCCGATCCCCTGTACACGCCGGTTCGGTTAGTCATCCCTAAAACCCTCGCTCTAAGCGCTGGGACAGAGGCGGGGCTATGCCTCTTGCAGTAGTCGTCGAAGGGGTTCGACGCCTCCCCGGAAGGGACAGGTCCGAAAGCAATTTGCCAACGCTTGCGCAATCCCTTTTGATCCGGAACCCATTATAAGCTGGTCCCTTTTTATCCTTCTCCGAGAAAGATGAGATGTGACCTGTCCCCTGTTCGGAAGGCGGCCTAGTTGACGACAGTATTATGCGAAGGCAGCAACGGTTTAAGAGCGGTGCTGGCGAACGATTCAGACACCTTCTCATGCCCGGAGTCGAAAAGACGCTTTTTTTCGTTAACCGGAGCTTTTCCTTCGCTTCCATCTGAGCCTGCCGAATCACGGCGGAGCGGCATCAATTGGAAGATCGAAAGTTTATCCACCCGCTAAATTGAGGGAGCAAAAGACATTCTATAGAGACCATCTGCCTCGCTTCGCTGAGTTAAATAAGCAATCTGAGCTTAGTGATCAACTACTACCTCGGTGCTGAGCTGCGACTTGCCCAATCTTCCGATTGATTGAGTCTTGGACGCAATTAGTCGAACGTTCGAGCTCGCAGGTTGCGAAAGACCCAGAGGGTGGCTGTGCCGAGGCTTTTTAGTTTTAATTCGATTGGACCGCTTTTTCGCTGGTAGCCGGTCTTTTGCCTGAGTCGCTCGTAGTGTGTCTCGACAAAGGTGCGACTGCCAAGGACCACTCCGTCACTAAAGTAGCGAATTCTGCATCGCAGCCGTTCCTGGAGCGAGAGTTCACCCTTCTCCTGCTCAACGACCCCTTGAGCCCTGGCCAAGTCGAAGGCCGCCGGGTGATTCTTGGTGGCCACAGATCCCTTCAAAAACAGTTGCTGGCGATACTCTGCGCAAAGATCCTGCAAACTCGTGGTCTGTGGCAAATCCAAAATAATCCTGAGGCCCTCCAGGGCAGCAGCAGTCCCCTTGGCGAGCGCCTCGGCATAACCGCAGTATCGATAATCCTTGGGATCTTCGCACAGACCAGCTCGTACCGGGTTTAGATCGATGTATGTGGCCACCGCCGCCACCGCCCGGCCTCCCTCCAATAGCACACTCTTAAACCGCTCAGCCCATAGCACTCCGTAACGGTGGTGACGCTGGTTGTATCCTTGGGCAAAGCGGCCTTTGAGCTCTTTGATAAATATCGAGATGTCATTCATCCGCTTGCGATAGGGATCCAGCAGTCGGTTTCTCTGCTCGACTCCATCGGGTTGCTGAGCGCAGCCGGCCAATCGCTCCCTGAGCGTCTTCGCGCGTTGAGGGCCGTAATTGGCCTCGATGCGCTCAAGCACTTCGTTCTCTGACAAAGGGCCCGGTTCAGGCACTTCGCACAGCAGATGGAAGTGATTGGCCATGACAGCGTAGCTGCGAACTCGCACACCACTGAAAGCCTCCAAGCGGCGCATCAAAGAGAGAAATTGTTCGGCTTCGCGACAAAAATCCGCAGCAGTTCCAAAGATAAAAAGGCCATCAACGACTCTTGAAAGGCAGTGGTAAAAACTCCGACCCTCAGCTTTGACACGCGGCATCCGCATAAAGATGAGCCACTGTACACAACATTTAAGGAATGTGTATATAGAGATGTTTCAAAAAATTGACCAACCGCCGGGACGCGCCCTGAAGATAGACGCGGAATGTGCAGCAACTACTCATTACGCGTCCGTACTATCTGGCATACGCGATTTTTCTGGTGCCCCTTTGGGATGCCAATCCGGCGACGCGGGTGTTTATCACGGAACCCCTTCGCCTCGGGGCAAACATCCAAACCGCCCTCAACTTAGCGCTATTCGGGTCTGTCCCTCAGGGCCTGTCTGTCCCTCAGGGCCTGTCCCTAATCCGTGCTCCTAATCCGTGCTTGTCCTGACCCGTGCTTCACGACTTGCTCAACTTCCGAGTAATCACGTCGCGGACTTAATTACTCAACGTTCCGGCGGTATCGTGCCTGACCCGCGTCTTCACGCTTCTCAATCTTCCGAGTAATCACGTCGCGGACTTAATTACTCCAACGTTCGGCTGGCAGGTAACGTGCGTAAGACCCGGAGCGTAGCTGTGCCGAGCTTCTGGAATTTTAATTCGATTGGATCGTTTTTTCGCTACTAGCCGGTCTCTTGCTTGAACCGTTGGCAGCGTATCTTCACAAAAGTGCGATAAAGATGACTCCGTCGCTAGAGCAACGAATTCGGACCGAAGGGACGGCTCGGGTCGGAAAAGGAAGGGCAAGATAGAAATAAGGACCATCGGGCGAAATGAGAACCCTGATAAGTCAGGCAAAGACCGATCAGAAAGCTTCAACCGTGCTTTTCCAAGCTGCTTGCTATCGCTCCAATGCGAGTCAAACAGGTGAGCAAAGAACCGGCAGCAATCAGCGCGCAAGTAGTTGGCAAGCTGTAGTTGGTCTTGACTGTCAAATACTCGATGACGGAAACAAAGCAGCCAACAGTTAGTATGGCCATGCGTTGCTGCTTGGCCATCGGACCGCGAAAATCCTGAGCAAATCCGAGAGCGGCTCCAAACACCCGGATGTAAGCCGTCAGTGCCGCGAGCAGCGCGGCAAGCCAACCAATCCATGGAATTCCAGAAGCATAGCCAAGGGCGATGAAGAGCAGCGAATCGGAAACGCGGTCCGGCAGCTCATTGTAGAGGGAGCCGAGCGGGGTCTGCTTCCCGTGCTCGATGGCAACCATCCCGTCAAGCAGATTGCACAAGAGACGAAGCTGCACCGCCAAGAGGCAACAAATTGTACTCCAAGGCTGCGGGAAAAGGCAGAGGGCCACCGCCCCCAGTCCAGCCGCTAACACGCTTCCTACCGAGATCTGGTTAGGGCTCACCCCACGTCGGGCCAAGTAAGAGGCGATTGACTTTACCCAGCGAGCGCCTCTCGATCGGATCGGACGGCGGTCTGCTCGTCCAGCAGGTACAGAACCTGATTTGGATCGTCGCGAGATTGGAGTGGCATCTCCCATGCCAGACTCGTAACACGTTCGCGGCCAGTGAGCGAATCGCATTGTGACGGGTACTTGCTGGAATGGCGCTATCTCGAAATTTAGCGAAAGGTATCCTCCCGATTTTTGTGTTAAATAACTTTTGTTCATTACCAAAATTAATTTAAAATGGCAAAATAACCCATCACGAGCGGCTGGAGCGGCAGCCGAGCAAAGGCCCTCGGGATCGATTAATCCTTCGAATTCCTTCTGCACGATACGCTTTTACCAAGCGCAGAAAAGTTCACGTCCGGTCCTGGCTTCCGGCAACCGGCAAGCTTCCGCCCTCAATATCAGCCGTTGGAACTCGTGATCGCCACTCTATAATCCGGGAAGCGTTGCAACAGTCAACCGGCACCAAATAAGGAGCCCTTCATTGTTTTCGCAAGCTTTGCAGGACATCCAAAGAAGGCAATTTCTGCTTGAGACTCAGAACCGGGGCGAAAAGATCACCCATTTTCTGAACCCTCTTAAGCACTTCTTTAGACCTAAAACTGAGATGCGTTGCACTCCCCTTTTGAACCGCGCCCTGCACTTCGTCCCATGTCACGGGCGTGGAAACGGTAGGATAGTCTTTAGCCCGGAGTGAATAGACATTCACAGTGGTCTTGTGGTCATCATTCTGACTCCAATCAACAAGTACTTTTCCAGTGCGAAGACTCTTTTGCATTTTCGAAACGACAGTTTCTGGCGACTGAGCTTCTAACATCTCTGCGATGGCGTGGGAAAACGCCTTCGTCTTTTCGTATGTAACGGCACCGTTAATCGGAACGTAAACTTGCAACCCTTTCGACCCGGATGTCTTGGCAAAGCTTCGCATTTTCAGGCCGTCAAATAGTCCCTTAAGCCGTAAACCGACCTTACAGCAGAGCACGATATCGGCGGGTGGACCCGGATCTAGATCAAAGGCTAGAGTGGTCGGACGGCGAACCGCGGGGGCCTTATGGAGGAAGGTGTGAAGCTCTAAATCAGCTAAATTGGCCGCCCAGACAAGAGAGGGAAGATCGTTAATAACGCAATAGTTAATTGCCTCGCCCACGGATTTTGCGACTTTGGCTGTCTTGATCCACTTGGGGCGATGAACCGGGCATTTCTTTTCGTAAAAGTAAAACCCCTCTACGCCATCTGGATATCGCTTGAGCGTAATGGGTCTATCCTTCAGATGAGGAAGCAAAACGGATGAAATTCGGACGTAGTAATCAATAACATCCCCTTTAGTGAACCCAGCTTTGGGATAGAAAATTTTCTCGAGATTTGTGACATCGACCTTTGTTCCGCTCACATCGAGACTTTGCTTTGCTCCCATTTAACTTGCCTCCTCCCTCACCACTTCTTTCGCCTCCTTATCTTCTCGCAGCCCGAGAAACACCGGCTGGCGGAGACGATTATCCCGTGTCCATTCGTTGAACTTTACCTCACAGACGATTTTAGGTTCGATCCAATGACAACGTTTCATTTCGGAGGCCGTTACACCTTGGCCGTAACGCCCAGCCCGCTTTTCCGGAAGATCAGTAAACGGGCAGCTTTCGCGCCCCATTCTTCTGAAAGTCGCCAGCAGCGAGCGCAGAATTTTCTCATCAAAGCCTGTTCCCACTTTTCCAGCAAACTTGAGTTGACGGCTCTCGAAAAAGCCCACTAGAAGCGCACCAAAATGCTTGCGAGATCCCGCAGGCTCCGTGTAACCGCCAATGATGAATTCCTGCTGCTGCTGAATCTTTAGTTTAATCCAGTTTCCGGTGCGTCGTCCCGCTTCATAGTGAGAGCCGGCTCGCTTTCCGATTAATCCTTCAAGGCCAAATTGGCGAGCTTGATCCAGAAGCTTGTTGGCCTCCGTCCCTAACGACGCAGAGTACCGAATTGCTCCCTGCGGCCCCTCCAGCAAACGTTCGAGTTTTCCTTTTCGCTGTTCGACCGGAAGATCGCGAAGATCCTTTCCGTTTAACCGCAGCAGGTCAAACGCGTAAAAGAATATCGGCGGACGCTGTTGACCGAGCTCGAAGGCTTGCAGCAATTGAAAAGAGGATCGACCTTTTTCATCCAAGGCTACGATCTCACCATCCAAAATCGCGTCCAGCACATCCAGACTGGAAAGCGAGTCCATTACTTCCGCGAACTTACCGCCAAAATCCTTTTCGTTACGGGACATCAGCCGCGCCTCGCTAGTTCCCCGGAGCGCCAAGGCGCGAAAACCGTCAAATTTTATCTCATAAATCCAATTACCGGTCGGTATTGAATCGGCGAGCTTTGCTTTCATTGGCTCCACGAATTCGGGGAGCGGCAATGGAGTTACTTCCGTTTTGTGTTTGATAAGCCGTTTCGGATCGCTGCCCGATTTGGACTGCCAAACTCTATCGCCTTTAGCCAACTCTTTCATGCTTCGTCCGGAAAGCACGGAGGTATCATCAAGCTTCTTTGACGGTGGCTTCATATCTACCCCAGCTTTAATCAGGAGCCACTGCTTTTCGTCGCGAAGACGAACCAGGTACCACTCACCCTTTAATTTGCTTCCGGATAATATGAAGTGAAGCTTGCCACCCGCTAACTCTTTAGCGGGCGCCTTGCTAAGAGGTTCAAAGGTGCCTCGATCCCATACCATGACCGTTCCTCCGCCGTACTGACCCTCGGGGATCGTTCCCTCAAAATCGATATACGACACCGGATGATCTTCCACTTCAACCGCCAGATGTTTCTCTCCTTTGGCGTAAGGAAAGCCTTTCGGGACCGCCCATGATTTAAGCGCGCCGCCAAACTCAAGGCGGAAATCATAATGCAAACGAGAGGCATCATGCTTTTGAATGACAAAGCGACGATTCGTGGTCTTGGCAGGCTTACCCGCGCTGGGTTCGGCCGTCTTTTTAAAATTGCGCTTTTTGGCGTATTCTTTAAGGGACACTTTCAGCACTCCACTTGCCAATCACTCGGCGACCACTACCAAGTATCCGGAAATGAATTCAGCGCGGTTTCCACCGAGCAGCATCGATACAAGAGATAATATGGCCAAGCCATCCGAGCAAAAAAATCCAGAGCGCTCCGCTAATTACAAAATAAAGAAGCGCAGCGAGGACTCTCCCTTGAATTAACTGTCCAAGACCCGGGATGACCAAACTCACCAGCGCGGGAATGAAGTTATTTGAAGAAGTTCTATTCATTATCTGGAAATTCGGATGCCAGTCGATTTGCGGTCTTGAGGCCGATGGAATCATCAGGCCTTTGCAGGCCAAGAGTAACATGGTGTAATAAGCCAGCCGGGTTCACCTAGCGACAAATGTAGCATGAAATGCTGGCATATGTGAGGCAGATCAGGGCCAATCCGCGCGAAGGTCTGCGCACGCGGAATCCAACGATCCTGACGGCATCGTCTCGCGGACGAAAACGCCGAATGCTATGCTGTGCCACTTTTTCGATCCAAGCTCTGTTAAGCTCGGGCGCGAGAGGGGCGTGATTTCGAAATCTGACGCGACGCGCTGAGGCACAACGTCGCAGAACTTCCAGCCTGGAACGATCGAGCACCGAAATTACACACGGAATATAATGATTGTATTTTCTGTAATAGAGGATTATCAGGGAAATCCCTGACCAAGGCATCATCCGCTTTCCCGAGCTTCTAGTGGCGCTTGAGCGCGACTAGGATAAATACTCGCGGCCAAGATCTTAGACGATTTGGCGCTCGGTTCTATGAAGACTACAAACAATTCTGCTTCCTTGTCCTCCCATCCCGATTCAGAGGACGTGAAAAAAAGGCGCAAACGACAGCGTCAATTGCCGTCCGGTGCTCCGATTGGCGGCTGGTCCGAAGAACATTCCGGACACGAAGCTCTGCTGCATGCGCTGACGGCATTGACGCGAGGAGACTTCGCGATTCGTCTTCCGTCGGGTTTGACCGAAATGGATCGGAAAGTAGCCGACGCGTTTAACGAAGTGGTTGCTGCCAACGAACGTTCGGCCCAGGAACTGGTGCAATTGCGTCGAGCGGCAGGCGATACAAAAGTTCTCCTCAACGCTCTCACGGCGCTAAAATATGGCGATTTCTCTGTGCGGCTGCCGCTGGATTGGGTTGGTATCTCTGGTAAAACGGCAGATACCTTTAACGAAGTCGTTACGCTGAACCAGCGAATGGCCAGAGAGTTGGTTAGACTTCGGCAGTCAGTCGGCCGCGAAGGACGGATTAACCAACGCGCTTCACTCGGCGAAGTCGAAGGTACCTGGGCGGAATCGGTGGAGTTAATCAACGACTTGATCGCCGATCTGGTACAACCCACCAGCGAAATGGCCAGAGTGATCGGCGCTGTCGCTCAGGGAGATCTCTCCCAAACGATGGCCATCGAAATAGAGGGTCGTTCTCTCCAGGGTGAGTTTCTCCGCACTGCTCGCACCGTGAACACCATGGTAAATCAATTAAGCTCTTTTGCTTCGGAGGTAACCCGGGTGGCTCGAGAGGTCGGAACTGAGGGTAAGTTAGGCGGCCAAGCCGACGTACGGGGAGTGGCAGGAACGTGGAAAGATCTCACTGACAATGTAAATCTGATGGCCAGCAACCTGACCAGTCAGGTCCGCAATATTGCCGGTGTGACTACGGCCGTGGCCAATGGCGATCTGGCCAAGAAAATCACTGTTGACGTCAAAGGTGAATTTCTCGAACTCAAAGACACCATCAACACGATGGTCGATCAGTTGCGCTCCTTTGCCTCCGAAGTCACCCGGGTCGCGCGAGAAGTGGGCACCGAAGGAAAGCTCGGCGGTCAAGCCAGAGTGGAGGGAGTGTCCGGAACATGGAAAGACCTGACCGACGGCGTGAATTCGATGGCTAGCAATCTAACGAACCAGATGCGCAACATCGCGGCGGTGACGACGGCAGTCGCCAACGGAGATCTATCCAAAAAAATCACTGTCGACGTACGAGGCGAAATCCTGGAACTCAAGAACACTATCAATACGATGGTGGATCAATTGAATTCCTTTGCATCGGAAGTCACGCGGGTGGCGCGCGAAGTCGGGACGGAAGGCAAACTGGGTGGCCAGGCAAATGTCCAAGGTGTCGCGGGCACTTGGAAAGACCTGACCGACAGCGTCAACTTCATGGCCGGAAACTTGACCGCACAAGTGCGCAACATTGCGGAAGTCACCACTGCAGTGGCCAACGGAGACTTGGCAAAAAAGATAACCGTGGATGTGCGCGGCGAGATCTTGGAACTGAAGGACACCATCAACACGATGGTCGACCAGCTGGGTTCTTTCGCTTCTGAAGTCACGCGTGTTGCTCGTGAGGTGGGAACGGAAGGGAAACTCGGCGGCCAGGCTAAGGTTGAAGGTGTTTCCGGCACTTGGAAAGATCTCACTGACAATGTGAACCTGATGGCCGGTAACCTTACCGCTCAGGTTCGCAATATCGCCGCGGTGACCACTGCCGTAGCCAAGGGTGACCTGTCGAAAAAAATCACCGTCGCGGTCCGCGGAGAGATTCTGGAGTTGAAAGACACGATCAACACGATGGTCGACCAGCTTAGCTCTTTCGCTTCGGAAGTCACCCGGGTCGCCCGTGAAGTCGGAACAGAAGGCAAATTGGGCGGACAGGCCGATGTGCGAGGGGTTGCCGGCACCTGGAAAGATCTGACTGACAGCGTTAATTCGATGGCTGGAAATTTGACCGCACAAGTCCGCAATATAGCGGAGGTGACGACGGCGGTCGCCAAGGGAGATCTCTCGAAGAAAATTGCTGTCGACGTGAAAGGCGAAATTCTTGAGCTGAAAAACACCATCAATACCATGGTCGATCAGCTCAGCTCCTTTGCTTCGGAAGTGACACGGGTGGCCCGCGAAGTGGGCACGGAAGGAAAG
This sequence comes from uncultured Verrucomicrobiae bacterium, assembly GCA_963742335.1. GTDB lineage: Bacteria > Verrucomicrobiota > Verrucomicrobiia > Chthoniobacterales > JAFAMB01 > JAFAMB01. The sequence continues at coordinate 81,267 of CAVULL010000011.1, read as the reverse complement.
CTAGGAGGACAAGCGCAAGTCCGAGGCGTAGCCGGCACCTGGAAAGACCTCACTGACAACGTGAATTTTATGGCCAGTAACTTGACCGGCCAGGTCCGCAACATCGCTGAAGTCACTACAGCGGTCGCCAAAGGCGATCTCTCGCGCAAAATCACCGTCGACGTCCGCGGAGAAATCCTCGAATTGAAGAATACCATCAACACGATGGTCGATCAGCTCGGTTCATTCGCTTCGGAGGTGACCAGGGTCGCCCGCGAAGTTGGCAGCGAAGGTAGACTCGGTGGCCAGGCTAATGTTCGCGGCGTCTCCGGCACCTGGAAAGATTTGACGGACAGCGTCAATTTCATGGCGGGCAACCTCACCAATCAGGTGCGCAACATCGCAGCGGTGACGACGGCAGTCGCGACAGGGGATCTTTCAAAGAAGATCACCGTCGATGTCAAAGGGGAGATTCTGGAATTGAAGAACACCATCAACACCATGGTGGACCAGTTGAACTCCTTTGCCTCTGAGGTTACGCGCGTCGCACGCGAAGTAGGAACCGAAGGTAAACTTGGTGGGCAAGCAAAGGTGGAGGGCGTCTCGGGGACTTGGAGAGATTTGACCGATAGCGTGAACTTCATGGCGAGCAACTTGACAAATCAGGTTCGCGGCATCGCGAAAGTCGTAACGGCGGTGGCCCAGGGCGATCTCAAGCGCAAACTTCTTGTCGAAGCCAAAGGCGAAATCGCGGAACTCGCCGACACGATCAACAACATGATCGACACGTTGGCGACCTTTGCCGAACAGGTAACTACGGTCGCCCGCGAGGTCGGGACAGAAGGCAAACTGGGCGGCCAATCGCATGTGCCCGGGGCCGCCGGCACTTGGCGCGATCTCAACAGTAACGTCAACCAGCTTGCCGCGACGCTAACAACTCAACTGCGCGCGATCTCAGATGTGGCGACCGCCGTCACTAAAGGGGATCTTACTCGTTCGATCACCGTCGAGGCCCAAGGGGAAGTCGCGCAGCTTAAAGACACGATCAACGAGATGATTCGTAATCTGCGGGACACCACTTTAAAGAACAGCGAGCAGGACTGGCTGAAAACTAATCTGGCCAACTTTACCCGCATGCTCCAGGGACAGCGCGACCTCATGGCGGTCGGTCGCATGATTCTCTCAGAACTCGCTTCTGTCGTGGACGCTCAACAGGGCGTGTTCTACCTCGTTCAACACAATACGACAGGTGGCCCCTCGGAAGGTGACGTGAAAATAAAACTGCTCGCGGGCTATGCGCATCGGGAGCGGACAAACGGGGAGCCAAAACTACGGCTCGGCGAAAATCTGATTGGCCAGGCAGTTTTGGAAAAACGGCGAATCCTCTTGGCCGATATCCCCGGTAAATATGTCACCATATCCTCCGGACTTGTTGAGGCGCCTCCAGTAAATATCATTATTCTGCCGGTTGTTTTCGAAGACCAGGTCAAGGCGGTCATCGAGTTAGCCAGCTTTCAACGTTTCAATTCCACTCATCAGACTTTTTTGAATCAGCTCACCGAAAGTATCGGCATTGTCCTGAACACCATCGAAGCGAATTCCCTCACCGAAGATCTGCTCAAGCAATCGCAGTCGCTGACCAATGAACTGCAAAGTCGCCAACTCGAGCTACAAAAAACTAATCTAGAACTCGAAGAAAAGGCAACCCAACTCGTTGATCAAAACGCAGAGGTCGAACGAAAAAACAGCGAAGTCGAACAGGCTCGCCAAGCGCTGGAAGAAAAAGCGGAGCAGTTAGCTGCGACCAGTCGATTCAAGAGTGAATTCCTGGCCAATATGAGCCATGAACTCCGCACCCCACTGAACAGCCTCTTAATCCTGGCAGATCAGTTGGCAGCCAATCCGGATGGTAACCTCACCCTGCGCCAAGTGGAGTTTGCCAAAACGATTCATGGTTCAGGAAAAGAGCTGCTCCGCCTTATAAACGACATCCTGGATCTTTCCAAAATCGAATCGGGAACTGTCACCCTCGATGTAGGACCGGTTGTGCTGCGGGAAGTTTGCAATTCGGTCGAACGCACGTTCCGGCCGGTCGCTCAGAGCAAAAACCTTTCGTTTACCATTGACCTGAATGGAGGCTTGCCTGTCGCCCTGCAGACGGATGCTCAGCGGCTGGAGCAAGTGCTCAAGAATCTTCTTTCTAACGCCTGCAAATTTACGGACCGCGGGTCGGTGGTCTTGAAGATTGCCCCGGCGACAACAGGCTGGAGTGTTAACCATCCGACCTTGAGCCATGCCTCCAATGTAATTGCCTTCAGCGTCATTGATACGGGGATAGGAATTCCGCCGGAGAAACATGCAATCGTCTTTGAGGCCTTCCAACAAGCGGACGGATCAACGAGCAGGCGCTATGGAGGCACGGGACTTGGGCTGGCCATAAGCCGCGAAATTGCCCGACTACTGGGAGGCGAGATCACCCTGACCAGCGAGCTGGGCCAAGGCAGCACTTTTACCCTTCATTTGCCGGTTGACCCAAATGCGCCGGGCGCATTGCAAGCCGCGCCCTCCGCGGTCACGAGTCACGCGCCATTGAGCTTGTCGCCCTACGCGCCAAGTATCGTCATGAGCGAAGAGCTTCCCGCCGTTCGAGCCAGCGCGACAAAAGCGGCAGACGATCGTTACAACCTTCAACCTGACGATCGTGCTTTGCTCATCGCCGAGGATGATCTGGACTTTGGCTCTTTCGTCTGTGAAATCGCACGGGGACATGGATTCAAATGCCTGTTGGCACCCGATGGACACACCGCGCTGGCGTTAGTGGCTGAATTTCAACCTGAAGCAATCTTCCTGGATATCGGTTTACCGCATCTTGATGGTTGGCGATTATTGGACCGCCTGAAATCCGATCTGGGGACTCGGCACATTCCAGTGGCAATCGTCACCGCCAATGACGAGTCACAACGCGGTCTAAAGATGGGTTCTTTACGGTTTTGCACCAAGCCAATTTCGCGCGAGCAAATTGACAAGATCGTCGCGGACCTCCGGGGGTATGTGGAACGCTCGACTAAACAGGTCTTGGTTCTCGAAGATGATCCAGCACAACAGATGAGTATTGCCGAACTCATCCGAAACCCGAAAGTGCAGGTCACGGCAGCCGGCGATGCAGAAAGTGCTCTTGGGCTGTTAAAGGAGCGGCAATTCGACTGTCTGATCCTTGATCTTCGATTGCCTGGACGTATTTCCGGCAATCAGCTTTTGGAAGAAATCCAGCGCCAGCCGCTGTACCGCGACCTGGCGACCGTAGTTTATACAGGTAAAGTGTTATCCGCCGAAGAAGAGAGTCGGTTGAACCAGTTGGCCCGGTCTATCGTGCTCAAGGATGTTCGATCACCCGAACGTCTGTTGGATCAGACGACACTGCGGTTGCACACTCATGTGGCCGACCTTTCCGATCATCAACTTCAGCTTTTGAAGACGCTACACAGCGATCAAGGAATTCTCGCAGAGCGAAACGTGTTGTTGGTGGACGACGACATGCGCAACGTCTTCGCCATGACCAGTGTTCTGGAACGTTTCGGAATGAGAGTTCTTCCAGCTGAAAGCGGCCCGGAAGCGTTGGCAAAGCTTGAGGCACATTCTGAAGTCGAGATCGTGCTCATGGATATAATGTTGCCCGAAATGGACGGCTATAAAGTAGCCCATGCAATACGTCAGCAAGAGCGATTCAAGAGCTTGCCGATTATCGCCTTAACGGCCAAAGCAATGAAAGGCGATCGCGAAAAATGCCTGGAGGCAGGCTGCTCGGATTACCTTTCCAAACCGGTCGACATCGAACAGCTGCTTTCAGTGTTGCGCCTGTGGTTGCATCGATGAAGTGGGCATGCTCTTATCCAATTGTTGCTCATTGCGTAACCCTTTGAACGGCATTGGCCATCCAAGAAACAGCGACTTATAAATGCCCCCCGATGGAGAGCTATTCCATAGTCAAATCGGAAGCATGCGAGCTGGCGGACGACCGCGTGAACATCCTGCTGGTCGACGATCGCCCGGATAAGCTGATGGCATTGGAATCAGTGCTGGCCAGTCTGGGCCAAAACCTGGTCCTGGCACACTCGGGAACTGAAGCTTTGCGTCACCTTCTTCAACAAGAATTTGCCTTGATTGTCCTTGACGTCAGCATGCCGGGAATGGATGGCTTCGAAACTGCCACCTTGATTCGTCAAAGAAGCAACTCGGAGCTGACGCCGATCATTTTCATCAGCGCTATCAATTTCTCAGATGGCCACATGTCGCGCGGGTATTCTTTAGGCGCAGTGGACTATATTCCCGCGCCAATCGTTCCCGGGATTCTGCGAGCGAAAGCTTCTGTCTTTATTGAACTTCACAGGAAGACCGAGCAACTCAAGCGACAAGCCGAAATGCAGCTGCAATTGATCCGAGAACAAGCTGCTCGGGCCGAGGCCGAAGCGGCCAATAAGGCAAAAGATCGCTTTATCGCCATGCTAAGTCACGAGTTGCGCACACCATTGACACCGATCCTTTTTGCATCGTCGATTTTAGGACAAGATCCAACGGTACCAGATCGTATCCGCGAAGAACTCAAGATCATCACCCGTAACGTTGAGTTGGAGGCGCGATTAATCGACGACTTGCTCGATGTCACCCGAATTAGCCAGGGAAAGTTAAGCCTGGCATACGAAAACGTCGACTCTCACGAATTGCTCCATTCCGCGCTCCGCATCTGTTCGAGCGAAATCTCAACTAAAAACCTGACGGTTCATCTTGAGCTTGAAGCAGTCGAATACCGCATTCGAGCCGACGGTGCCCGTTTGCAGCAGATCTTCTGGAATCTCATTCAGAATGCCGTCAAATTTACGCCGTCCGATGGCCAAATCACCATTCGTTCCAATAACCCGCAGAGCGACTGGTTTCGGCTGGAAATAATTGATAGCGGGATTGGCATCACTTCGGATGCTCTTTCGAGAATTTTCGATCCGTTCGAGCAAGCCGGCGGCCCGGGTTTCGGCGGCTTAGGTTTAGGACTAACGATATCCAAAGCGATCGTCGATTTGCACGGAGGCAAAATCATTGCCTCCAGCGCCGGATCGGATCACGGCGCGATCTTCGCCATTGAACTTCCGAACGTCATTCCATCCTCGATTGAAAAACGGTCTTCGCAGGCAGACACGCCAAACTTCACCCCCGACGACAGGAAGGACAACGCGACTCCCCCGCGCATTCTCCTTGTTGACGACCACGTCGACAGCCTGCGTCCTATGCAACTGTTTCTTGAAACAATCGGTTATCAAGTAACAACTGCGGATACTGTAGCAGCGGCTCTTCGAGCCGCCACTCAGGAACAATTTGATCTCCTGGTTAGCGACATCGGATTGCCGGATGGCAGTGGAGACGATCTGATGAGGCAATTGCAAGATGAAGGACACAGTTTCCCGAGCATTGCTCTCAGTGGATACGGCACGGAGCAGGATGCAGCACGCAGTCGAGCAGCCGGTTTTCAGATCCATCTGACAAAACCGATCTCGCCTACTGACCTCAGGGCCACCATGGAAAAGCTCCTCGCTCAGAGGCAAACGCTCCAGCGTCCCTGCTAAATCGCATGCCCTTCCTTTCTCCCTCGATCTGCAAAATCAGTGGAATCTGCGATTGAAATAAAGGATCAAGTTAACGACAACACTCGCGGCCAGGAGAATCGACCACCGGTGACGTAGCAGATCAACAGGGCGAAAATCTCCGACCCATGCCAGTCCGGAAAATTTCCGCGCTAATTGCGTTGCAAGACATCACAAATCTCATCCACTAACTGTTCTGGATTCACCGGTTTTGTAATAAAACGTGCGAACCCAGCCTCGAGAGCTTTGCGCCGTTCTTCCGCATCGGAAAGTCCAGTCAACGCTATTACCGGAGCGTCTCCGCCTTCTTCAGGTGCTAATTGTCGAAGATGCTCCAAAAGTTCATACCCATCCATCTGGGGCATCGAAAGGTCGGAAATAATCACTCTCGGGTGATGCTCCGCTACCAGGTCCAGTCCCTGTTTTCCAGCGGTCGCAGAGAAAACTTTCGCTCGCCGAAGCTCCAGATATAACCGAATGGCATCGAGCGTATCTCGATGATCGTCCACCAGGAGAATAACGCACCCCCTAAGTTGATTCTGTTCACGGTCATGATTCATCGCTGCACTTTCTGAGTCCTAGTTCGCTGACCGTGCGGATATCGGTTCCTTGGTCGTTGTATTGCCGCTCGATTCGTAAAGGCCCAGAATCGACCTGGCGTGCGAACTTTGCCGACGTTAACCGCATCATGGCCAAGCACAGTGATTTAATAACCGCGGAAGAAACAGACTATAGTGAACAAACCCCTGTTCCGGCGACCCACGATATTGGCAAGCTGCGAAAAGCTGCTGCCCATTGCCAAGCTTGTCCGTTGTACCGGGACGCTACCCAAACGGTGTTTGGCGAAGGAGAGCCAGAGCCAAGTGTCGTCTTTATCGGTGAACAACCCGGCGACCAGGAAGATAAGGTTGGGAAACCCTTCGTCGGGCCCGCTGGCCAGGTCTTGGATCAGGCATTGTTGGCAGCCGGAATTGATCGGTCCACTTGCTATGTCACCAACGCCGTCAAACACTTCAAATGGACCATGCGTGGTAAGCGTCGGCTCCACGAAAAGCCTAATTCACGAGAGATCGAAGCTTGTCGACCGTGGCTGGAGGCGGAACTTCATGCTCTCCAGCCCAAAATAGTTGTCTGCCTGGGCGCAACGGCGGCCCGGGCTGCCTTTGGCAAAATTACGCCGGTTCTGAAGAACCGCGGCCTCTGGATGAACTCGGCTTTCTCCGCAAGAACGTTAATTACTGTGCATCCCTCTTCCGTTCTTCGTGCACCTGACGAACTGGCGAAGGAAAAGGCTTGCGCCGACCTTATCGCTGATTTGAAGGTGGTGGCGGCAGCTCTCAAAAAAATCTGAAGTTGCGCTCTCGGGCTGCCATTCGAACAAGGATCTTGGCTCACTTTCGTTTGTATCGACACATCCGGATCCAGACCCTACCGCGAACCCCTGAGAATCACTCGAACGATTACAATCGACCAGAAGTTTCCCTTTATGCCTAGCTTTGACGCCACCGTTACCGAAATTCGCGAAGATCCCAATGGAGGCTGCACCGTTGTTCTTCGACCTAACGAACTGGAAACCACGACCGATCTCAAAAGCGTGCTGATTGAGCCCAAGTTTGCCACTAACGGCGGTACTATTCACAGCGACCATATTGAACTTCATTGTGCGGAAAAGCCACCGGTCCACGAAGGCCAGTCTTTAATGGTACGGTCACTCGATCCCCACGGAGAGTAAAGTTTTCCCCCATGCCCATTCCTGATCCAGACGAAATTCCACCTCGAGAAGACGAAACCATCGCAGAAGACGAGTTCTTCGCGGGAAGCGTAGTCGATCCCCTCGCAGATCCGCCAGCAAGTCAAGGTCATAAAGCCCGTAATCCGTATGAGGGATCTGACGCAGACGCGGAGGAATCACTCAACCGGGAGGACGAAACGGCTGATCCGCCGGCCACGGATGAACAATTACACGAAGATTCTCTCTAAATCACCTCGGGGTGTGAGGACTCGCCATTAATCATCACAATTTCGACCTCTCCGAGTCGATGCGGGGCTGAAATCTCGACCGTCCTTTCATGCCTGATAAAGTCGAGGTCTATCAGGGCGGACCCGACGCGCAAACCTCGAATCTGAAGTGATGGGATTGACTCCGGCAGCGTTGGGTATACAAAACGCACCAAACGCTGTCCCGCTAGGATCTCCATTCCGAGGCAGGCCTGGAGCATCATAAAAACTGCGCCAGTCGCCCAGGCTTGGGGCGAGCAAGCCACTGGATATAGAGTAGGCGCCTTTCCCGGCTGCCTGGAGAAACCGCAGAAAAGCTCCGGTAATCGATGCAAATCCAAATAGAGAGAGGCCTCAAACAGCCCCGTTAAAATTCGACCTGCGAGCGATTTATTCTTCGCCCGGCCCAGGCCGGACGCGATCAGGGCATTATCATGAGGCCAAATTGACCCATTATGATAAGACATAGGATTATATCGGGCTTCCCCCGTGGCGATCGTTCGAATTCCCCAACCTGAAAAATACTTTTCTGTTGTTAGCTCCGCGATGATTTTTTCGGCATGGTCTTCCCGAGCGATGCCGGTGAATAGAGTGTGCCCGGCATTAGAGCTTCGGATCTCGCACCTCTGCTTAGCACCGTCCAAAGCGATGGCGTACGAGGAGATTTTCTCACACCAAAACGCCTGATGAAACCGCCTTTTTAGCGTCTCAGCAGCCTGGAGCAGCTCTTCGGCGGGTTCGGTTTGATTCAATTCTTTAAATACATCTGAGATCTCGCGCTTTGCCGCATGGACATAGCCTTGAACTTCGCAAAGCGCGATCGGCCCTTTCGCGATGCTCCCATCGGCGTGAAATATCGAATCCTGCGAATCCTTCCAGCCCTGCTGCAATAAACCGTGCGGATTAAATCGCCCATATTCGACAAATCCATCGCCGTCCCGATCTCCATATTCATCAATCCAACGGAGTGCATTTTCGATGTTCGGCCATATGCGAACAAGCAGTTCTCGATCCCCGGTTCGTTTAAAGTAAGCTGCAGCCAGGAGTATGAATAATGGCGTTGAATCCACGCTGCCGTAATAACGTCGAAACGGCACTTCTCCGATTTGGGCCATCTCACTCTGGCGAGTTTCATGCAAAATCTTTCCCGGTTCAGCGTCCTGGCTGGCGTTGTTTTCCGTGGCTTGAGTAGATGCCAGGTAGGAAAGGACTCCCTTCGCAACTTCCGGAAACGCCCAAAGATACTGCAGTCCGGTAAGGATTCCATCACGGCCGAAAATTGTGCTGAACCAAGGCACCCCGGCAAAGGGATAAATCCCCTCAGGAGTTGTGGCGAGGAGCATTCCAAGGTCCGCGACGGATCGATTAATCCAGTCGTTAAACCCTTCGTTAGAAGAGCTCATCTGGACTTCGGCGATTTTCGACTTCCGGATATTCAATTTCTCAGCAGCTTCCTGCTCGGAATAAAAACGGGTTGTTTCGTCGCCCGAACTGCACTGGACGCGAACGGAGAAGTTTTTTTGCTCGCCCGGTTCAAGGCGCAAGGGAACCCGAATTTGATTGGCTGTTATGGCGGCCGGAACCAAGCTCAATTCAACTCGAGTTTCCCGTCGCAATCCGTCCAGCCCAAGATATCCCAGAACGACAGCGGACTTTCCAACGCGTGGTTCAAGCAATTGCCCGCGAATTTTTCTAGTATGCCCTCTAACTTCGAAGATATCCGCAAAATCAGCTTCGAAATCAAGTATCAACTCAAGAGCGACTGACTCCAGGGCATAGTTGTGAACTTCTACCAGCTGGTAACAGCTATTCTCCCATAAGTAATTGGAACGATAGAGGTGTAATGTCCCTGCGAGCCGACTTTCCCCAGGTGACGCCGCTTTGGCATTTGTTAGATCTACCTCCAAAACAGAATTGTCTAACTTAACGGAGGAACTTAGCAAGAGAAGCGCATCTTCGCCCAGACTAAGAACCAATTTTGACAGATGCCTCATTTCCCTATAAAAAAGGCCTTGCTCGGTTGAAACCATCGTGCGGAAATCTCCGCGTCGATCGAATACCCCAAAAATATTTTCAGACATCAAGGTCTTCGTCTGGGTATCGGTCAACGAGGATTGAGCACGGACATAGTAATGACCCTGAACTTCGATGATATCCAGCATGGGCTTCCCTGATCAGGCCGCAGGCCGAACAAGCATCAACTCATCGCTCCTGGGGCTCTCTCTGCCCAAAAGAAGTCTTTCATAAAGCGCGACGTACTCGACGGCCATTCGCCTGGCAGCAAAACGCTTTTCGAAGCTATCGCGACATGCGCGTCGGCTCAACGAAGATATTTCGCCGATCGCACGAACTGCCGCATTCTGGTTGTCGACAACAAAACCGGTTCTCCCCTCTTCAACCATTTCCGGCACCGATCCATTTGCAATAGGCGATGACCGGCGTTCCCGTGGCCAGGGATTCAATCATGACCAGACCAAAGGGTTCAGGCCGATCGATCGGAAATACCTTTGCAAGTCATTGATACCATTCACCAGCCCGAATTTTCCAGCCGTACCTTAAGCAGTATTTTTAATCTAATTTTGATTTTCAGTCTCCAGGGCGGCACCTTGGCGGTCTGACAGGATCTTTTCCAAGCGAGCAATGTGTGCCCTCATCTGCCCGATGCAGCTCTGTACTTCGGCCACGAGATCCTCGTCGTTGGCTGATTCCAGTAACGCCCAAACAAGTCGCCGCTCTGCGCCGTAAAGGTCTTTCAGTTCGTGAAGACACAATTCATGAAGGTCGTCAGATCGCATACGTCCCTGATTCGCGGCCGGCAAACCGAGCGGATGTGTTCGCTCTGCCACCGCAGATGCTTCGCCAAAGAATTCGAGCCCTGAGTACAAAAGACTATGACAACTTCCTCCAATTGCCTGATACTCGGCCTGCAGGGAAGATGCCAGAATAGTGGGAATCTAACGGCTCAAACCAATCAATATGCCCGTCGACAGGCCAAGCGCAGTAATCGCCAAAGAAGTTGTGGTGCCCGATTATCTACAGATTCTTTCGGGCTGTCTATTGCTCGGTTTGTTCCTCTGTCTTCCAATGATTGTTTACGCGAATTACGTAAAAGGGGTAGCCGCGACACTCGCGGCGGACCCTGATCGTCAAGCTTCTACCACCGAGGTGACGCTGCCAGAGCCACTCCCGGCACCGAAAGCGGTTAAACAAGAGACAACCGTTGCGCCAAGACAGATTGCAGGCGCCTTAGTGAACGCCAGCAAAAACCGATCAACGAGAACGGCTCCCGTCCGAAAAAGAACCCTGCATCAAAAAGGGGCTGCTCTCGCATCGCAGAGGCCGCAAATCACTAAACGAACTTTGCCTAAGCTCTTCGGGATATCGTTGGCACAGGATTCTCGGGTCCATCCATCGCCCGGCAGGACCTGGTCTCGAGGTGATTCTCCGCGACGAGTCAAAGCGGCCCTGATCATCATTGGACGCCAGTCTTTCAAGACGACGTCAAAACGCGAAAACTAGTTTCATCTCTTAACTCCACGAGCGCGAATTATCGGTAACAGAAATCCGCAGTTCGCCTTTGAATCGGTTCGCCTGCAGGAAGATAATAATGGTGCCGGTGATGAAGAGAAAGACTGATCAGATCGGTTCCAAAAAAGGAACAGCGCGTCCAGAAATAACCGGAGCAGAAATTGTTTCCATTGTGAGCATCGGTGCCTCCGCCGGCGGCTTGGAAGCGTTTTCTGAATTGTTAAGAAATTTGCCGGAACGGACCGGCATGGCGTTCGTTTTCGTACAACATCTAGACCCCCATCACTCCAGTCAACTCGTCCAGATTCTGGCCCGGGAAACAGCCTTGCCGATAAAAGAGGTGACCGACGGGGAGTCATTGCGACCCAACCAGGTCTACATCATGCCTCCGAATTGCGAGATGACACTCGAGAAGGGCACACTCCGCCTTTGGGCACGCTCGGAAAATCGCGGGAGACGTATGCCGATTGACCGCTTTTTTGCTTCTGTCGCAGAAGAGCAAGGTTCAGCCGCGATCGGCATTGTTTTGTCCGGAACGGCTTCCGACGGAACTCGAGGCTTAAACGCAATTAAAGAAAAGGGCGGAATTACTATGGCCCAAGACGAGACTTCGGCTCGCTATTCCAGCATGCCGAGAAGCGCCGTTTCGTCGGGAAATGTGGATCTCATATTAACGCCTCGGGCGATTGCTGAGGAGCTTGCCCGCATTTCAGGGCATCCCTACATCAGAAGACAGACAGAGCCGAATCCCTCCAAGGACGGAAAAGACATTGTCTTAGCACTTTTGCTTGCCGCAAGCGGTGTCGACTTTAAACAGTATCGTCAGACGACTCTTCTCCGCCGCATTCAGCGGCGTATGGTCCTGAATCGAACCGAAGATTTTGACGTTTACGTGGCCTTGTTGCAAAAAAATCCCGCGGAAGTCGAGGCGCTTTACCAAGACGTTTTAATTCATGTCACCAGTTTTTTTCGGGAGCCGGAAATATTCGAAACCTTACGGGAAACTGTTTTCCCAGAACTACTCGAAGGCCGGGACAGAAATGAGCCAATCCGCATTTGGCTGCCCGGAAGCTCGACCGGCGAGGAGGTTTATTCTGTTGCGATCAGTCTTTTCGAATTTTTAGAAACTTCGACGTTACGGCCGGCAGTTCAGATTTTTGGCACGGACGTGAGCCAGCGGGTCGTCGAAAGTGCCCGGAGCGGAGTCTTTGGCGAAGCCATCGAATCGGAGGTGTCACCCGAAAGATTGCGCAGTTTTTTTACCAGAGTTGATCGGGGTTATCAGATCAACAAACCGATCCGCGACATGTGCGTGTTCGCCCGGCAAGATGTCACGAGAGATCCTCCATTTTCCAAGATGGATTTGATCAGCTGCCGGAACGTGATGATTTATTTCGAACCGGAGCTTCAGCACAGGCTGATTCCGCTCTTTCATTACGCACTGAAATCCTCCGGTTTTCTTCTTCTTGGTAGCGCGGAAAACATTGGGCGATTCTCCCACCTTTTCGATATTGTAACGCAAAAATCGAAACTATTTCGAAAACGACCTGGGCAGCGTGAGTTTCTGCCCACCAGCGGATACGCAGTTGCCTCTTCCGGTCACTCCCCCAAAAGATCCAGAGCGGAAACCCAGGAGATAGGACGTGATTTAATAAGGAAAGCCGAGAAAGCTTTGATGGATCGATTTTGTCCGCCCGCTGTCGTGGTGGATCAAAACCTGGAAATAATCCAGTTCCGAGGCGCCGTAACTCCCTATTTGCAGCCAGCGTCGGGGAGGGCGAGCCTAAATCTGTTCAGCATGACGTTACCGGCTCTGGAGTTTGAGCTTCGTTCACTCATCGATCGCTCAAAGAGCGGCCAAGGCGACGTGCGTCGAGAAAATCTGCAGATTGAAATCGGGGGGGTCCTGCAAAACCTGAGCCTGGAAGTCATTCGTGTCGGAATTACTGAAACCCAAGCCGGAACTTTCATCGTTGCCTTCTCCGCAACGACTCCCGCGACGCCGGTAACGCCGGAAGATGCTCGAGACGGCCAGCAATCACGGATTGCTCAATTAGAAGAAAAGCTGGCCGCGGCGAGGGAACAGGTTCAATCGGTGATTGATGAGCGGGAAGTAGCGGGCGAAGAGCTGCGCTCGGCCAATGAGGAAATTCAATCAAGCAACGAGGAACTCCAGAGTACCAATGAGGAGCTGGAGACTGCCAAAGAAGAGCTCCAATCAACCAACGAAGAGTTGACCACGCTCAATGAGGAACTGCGGCATACCAATCTTGAATTGAGCGAAGTGAATAATGACCTCCTCAACCTTTTGCGAAGTGTCAATATCCCTGTGGTCATGGTAGGTCGCGATCTGCGCATCCGTCGATTTACTCCGTCAGCACATAAGACTCTCAAGTTGATTCCTTCGGATGTGGGACGATTGATTACGGACCTGCAGCCGGACATCCAAATACCGGATCTCGAAGTCCAAATCAAGAGGGTGATCGATTCTCTTTGCACCAAAGAGATGGAAGTCCAGGACAAAACCGGACGCTGGTATTCTTTGCTGATGCGACCTTATGAAACGGTGGATAACAAAATATCCGGAGCGATCCTAATTCTTTTCGACATAGAGGAAAGTAAACGCAACTTGATCGAGAAACAGCAAGCGGCCGACTTTGCCGATGCGTTGCTCGAGACTGTCAGGAGTGCCTCGATCTTGTTGGACGGGTCGCTCCGGATCAAGCGGGCGACATCTCCCTTCTATCGCCTGTTTCACACCAGACCGGCGAACACCGAAGGTCGTCTGTTCTACGAAATAGGTGACGGTGAATGGGATACCCCTGATCTGCGGTCGTTGTTGGAGGAAATATTGCCGAGAAACTCACGGGTGCAGGATTTCGAATTATGGCAGGAAGTGCCACCTGACGGCAGGCGAAAGCTGCTTCTGAACGCAGCTCGGACCAACAAGTTAGTGGACAATGAGTATTTCATCATCGTCTCCATCGAAGACGTTACGCCGCCCTCGCAGTAATCTGCAGAGGTGGCAACAGGGCACTACCGCATCTCCTGCCTTTCAAGCCTGCGATAGCCCGGAACAACCCGAGGATAGCAGCAAGGATCACGCATAATTGCCACTCTCCGCTGGCGGCGCGCCAATCAAATGATTGTTTGGCGGCTCCACTCCACGGTGTTAGCTGTGGAATCAAGCGGGGGACCTGACGGCAGTAAGTCGCGTATTCCTCCTGGAATCTTTGGCTGAGGAACTCTTCCTCGGCTGGAATCAATCCGAAGTACAGCGCCAGGAAGGTCAGGGCGCACGGAACCAGAAAACGGCGGTCGCCAATGAGCAGCACCATCCCGAATCCAAGAACGACGCTCCCCAAGTAGATCGGGTTGCGGACGTGCGCGTATGGTCCCGCCGTGGCCAGTTTACTCCCTTCAATCTTTGAACTGCGAGTGTGGCGGCCAGCGAACGCCGCCGCCCAGATACGAAGACTGAGGCCAGTCAAGACCAAGCAAAGACCGCCTGCCTTGATCCACATCTCGGAGGGCTTCTTTGCCACTGTCGGTCGAACAAAAGGTGCCGCGACGGCCGTCACCGCGAGTCCGATCTCAAGTCGATGACTAAACAGCAAACGCCCGAAACGGGCCAACCCGGGCTTGAGACGGTCAATCTTTCGCGGCAGGAATTTCATGGGCTGATATTTCTCCTTCAGAAGCCAATATTTTGCGATTTGATGCAAAAGGTCGACTAGCTTTTCGTGTAAACACGCCCAAGAAACGAGCGTATCTCTTCTCCAATTTCGAACGCGTGGGTCTCCAACGCGAAATGTCCCGTGTCGAAAAGGACGACCTTTGCGTCAGGATTATCCCGGCGATAGGCTTCCGCACCGGCCGGCAAGAAGAACGGATCGTTTTTCCCCCAAACGGCGATTGTCGGAGGTCGATGCGTTCGGAAATACTCTTGAAACTTCGGATAAAGCTCGATGTTCGTTAAATAGTTTGTAATCAGATCGAGTTGAATCTCGGCACTCTGCGGTCGATCCAGCAGAGCTTGATCCAGCGCAATGGCTTCGGGCGCGATGCGCAAATCGGCATCTTTCACGCCAGTCGTATATTGCCAGCGGGTTATTTCCGGGGTGGATAATGCTTTAAGCGCATTACGGTTTTCCTGGGTGGGATTGTCCCAGTAGGCGCGGACCGGCGCCCATCCCTCGCTCAGCCCCTCTTCGTAGGCATTCCCGTTCTGTGAAATGAGAGCCGCAATCCGTTCCGGATGCTCGAGCGCGAGACGCAACCCGACCGGAGCGCCGTAGTCGAAGACGTATACGGCAAACTTCGTCAGTCCAATCTGCTCGGTGAATCGCTCCATGATTTCGGCTAAATGATCGAAAGTGTAAGAGAAGCTGGTGTGATCCGGCGCGTCGGAGAAACCGAACCCTGGAAGGTCGGGAGCAACAACGTGATATTCCTCGGCAAGCTGGGGAATGAGGTTGCGAAACATATGACTTGAGGTCGGGAAACCATGCAGCAGCAGTACAGCGGGCGATTGGGGATTGCCTGCTTCACGGTAAAAGAGTTTGAGACCAGCAACGGTCGCGGTGTGGTAGGAGATTGAGTTTGTATTCATGGTGAGGGATGGAGTTACTTCGGGCGAACCACTTATGGTTTGTTTTCAGGATAGGAATCTACCCTTTTCTGTAACTTGTCAAACAATAATTAACAGGTTACCAAGGTAGCAGCTTTACCCGGGCGGCAAGAGAGAGGCCAGGGTGGCCAGCGGGTGGCCAGCCGAGCTCAAAGAGCTTGATCGGGATGAGAACTACCTTGCGGAGACGAAGTCCGTCGGCAGCTCTTGTGGCAAAATCGTCGACGCCTCACTGGCAACGCTGAGGAGGGGATCCGATGGTGAAATCGAGGGATAGAATGGGAGGCGGAAGGCGTTCAGTCTTCCAAATTTTAAGCATTCGTCTCCCTCCGGTGATTATCTGTAATCAGAGGGAGCCGGGTAATTAATTATCGTAAACGTAAACCCCATGTATATTGTAAATATTGAGTACCAAGATTTTATTCCTGATCAGACTGTGTCGCGATGGCTTTCGGTCAACATTGATCGGGATTTTGGGGCTGTCCGCTCTGGCGTTTTCCCCGACCGTGATTGCAGAGGAGCAGAACGGATGGCAATTAGACTCGCTCAAAACAAGTTCAAGCCCATCCAAGCCCGACGCCCAAAAGGTTTATGAGGTCTTGCTCAAAATGCTCGATCGCTGGAATGCCCATGACATCGAGGGACACATGGACGTGTATTGGAAATCGCCCGAATTGCTGGTAGTCGTCGATTCAGAACAGTTCAACGGCTGGCAGCAACTTCACGATTCCTACCTGAACGGGTATCCTGATCACAGAGCAATGGGATTCATTCAGCCTACCCGCATCCAGGTAAAGCTGCTGAGGCCGGATATTGCATTGGCCCTGACGTGGTGGTCGGCCTCTTTTCCCAGTTCCAAACAGCAGATCGTGGGAAACAGTACAATGAACCTGCAAAAATTTGACGACGGTTGGAAGATCATCGCCTCTCATACGAGCATTGCCGAGATGTGAGCGGCGAAGCTGAGCGCTCATTGCTCCGGGTTCAATGCTAACATTGCAGATCTTGGCGTGGTGGACTTCGCGCTAGACTTTCATCCGGCTGATGAAGTCGTAGCTGGCCCGCGCGGTCTCTGCAGGATCGGCGGGTTTGTCATGCTCAACCACCATCCACTTTGCGCCGGCCGCCCGTGCGGCCGGCCACAGGTCCTGCCAGTCGAGCACGCCGGCACCGACATCCGCCCATCCGTCCTGATCCTCGTTTCGCCCAAGCGGCGCGATGTCCTTCACATGCGCGGAAATGACGCGGTCACGGTAGCGTTGCATCCATTCTTTGGGATCGGCACCGCCCCGTACCAGCCAGGCGACGTCCACCTGCCACCGCAGGGGACTGCCCTGCGCCGCCTCGAATATCAGCTCAAGCGCGGTTTTTGTGCCATCCTTCGGTGCTAGCTCCCAGTGGTGGTTGTGATAGCCAAAGGCGATCCCTTCGTCACGCATTCTCTCGGCGATCTCGCCGAGTTCACCCCCGAGGGCCCGCCAGAACGATGCCTCGCCCTGCCGTTGTTCCAACGGCACAGCAGGCATGAAGAGCTGGTCCAGGCCCAGGATTCGACAGGCCTTTATCACCTCCTCCGGCCGCTCCCGCAAGGTCTCCAGACTGACGTGACTGGAGGACGCCTTGAGGTCGCGCGCGTCAAGCTTGATGCGCACGCCCTCAGCGTCTTCAAGATGGGAACCAACCGTTTCAACATGGCCATATCCGGCGTGTTTGACGGTATCCAGGATCCGGTCGAGCTCTCCTAGCGAACGCAGCGTGTAGAGCTGAATTGAAAGTATATCGTTGTAATCCATAAGGATTGTCTCGTGGTGGGTTGAATCAGAACGACGCTCGAGCCTTTGACTGCGAAAGGGCTTTCGGTGGGTTCTTCATTTGAAGGGTCGGCTCGTTGCACTCTGATGGTTACCAGGCATAGGCCTGGGGCGCCTCGCCGCCGGGACCCGGGAAAATATCGTCCAGTTTTTTAGAAGTTGCTCCATCAAGCTTGATTTCCGTGGCGTGCAAGGTTGACTCCAGTTGCTCGATAGTTCGGGGGCCAATGATGGGCGCCGTCACAATGGGGTTATGCAAAAGCCAGGCCAGTGCCACAGCCGCGGGAGGTTCACCCAGTTGCTTGCATAAAGCCTCGTACCTCTCAAGCTTTGGACGGTTTTCATTAATTTCCTTCAGGGACTCCTCGCTGGCACGTCGACCGCTTTCCAGCTTCTCAAGGGCTCCCCCGAGAAGGCCACCCGCCAAGGGGCTCCAAGGGATCAAACCCAGACCGTAGTGCCGACAGGCGGGGATTACCTCCAGTTCCACCATACGGTTATTCAGGTGGTAAATACTTTGTTCGCTGGATAAACCTGTCAAACCACGTTTTGAAGCCTCCTGGCAGGCCGTGGCAATATCCCATCCCGCGAAGTTGCTGGACCCCACGTAAACTACCTTGCCCTGGTTTCCCAATTGCTCGAAGGCCTGCCAGGTCTCGTCCCAAGGACAATTCCGATCCACATGATGCATCTGATAAAGGTCTATATGATCGGTCTGAAGCCGCTTCAGGCTGCCTTCGCAGTGCTTGCGGATTTTGTATGCCGAAAGGCTACGGGCATCTGTGTTTGGCTCGGCAAGGTTGGCCTTGCGTCTGACTGGATTAAAAACCTTGGTGGCCAGAACGACCGCGTCGCGGCGACCGCCTCCCTGGGCAAACCAGCGCCCCAGAATCTCCTCGGTGTCCCCCTGCTCACCACCCCACCCGTAGACATCGGCGGTATCGAAGAAGTTGATGCCGAGCTCCAGGGCACGGTCCATGATCTTGAAACTCTCTTCCTGAGTAGTGTGCCAGCCAAAGTTCATCGTGCCTAAACAAATGTTGCTTACCAGGACTCCATGTTTTCCCAAACGTCTGTGTTCGATTGCCACGTTCGCCTACCTTTCTTGGTTCGGTTTATTGGTTCGGTTTAGATTTCGAATGTACTCCTGCATCCGATTCTGTCCTCCGCCTAATGCACAATCACCTGGCAGCCCGTGTGAGACTTCCACCGCCTGACCCTCCACTTATGCACTCACCGCGAAAAATCTTAACGGCGAAGAAGATTTTTCGGAGAACCTGAATACCCGGAAAATAACCCTCAGAAGGCATCCACGGCCAAAACCCCGTCGTAAACAAGAGGCACGCAAGGTGCTGCCCGGTAGCAACCGCAGGTTGAAAAATATGGTCGCTACAAGGAGACAGAAGCCTATGGATCCAATCACATTTCTTTTTGAAGTCGTCTTCAGCGACATTCCTGCTCCCGGAGAAAGGCACGGCTCTTCGGCAGGCGACCGATCGATCATCGTCGAAGTCGAACCTGAAAGCATTGTCATGCCGGCGACGCAGATCCCTTTTCAGGAGGCTGCCCGGCAGTCCGCCAAAGCCTTGGCCCCTCAGTTTGCCATGCAGGTTGTTCAGAAAGACCTTCCTCATGGGTTTGAACCCGCTTATTCCGTGATGGAAATCGATCACCTGCCACGTGATCTCCAACTTCGTCCTCCCAAGTTTCAGGGGGATCGGTTTCGGGCTTGGCTCTCTTGACTCTGGTCAGGTCGGTGGTGTGTCAGTCCGAGTGCGTCCGCCACGCTGCGCACACGTTTTCGCAGTTCAAACACTAATTCGCGGATCGTTCGTCAGAGCCCGTGAGACCGAAGAAGAAGCGATCCCTAAACGCTGAGCGATTTCCGCCATGCGCACTGTCCCAATTTGTTTTTGCGGCATATTTTCCATCAGGTTTAACCGGCGTGGCGCAAGGGGGATCTCTCTCGACCCGGGATGCGCAACAATATGCACGAAAATACCGCGCAAACAATCCTTGCCCGGTCGCGGATGGTTCGAGCCTTGCTGTGCCTTCTCTTACACGACGGGACGGATCGGTTATTCCTATCGTGGCGTGACTCCGGTGCACGGCCTTTACTTCCTTGGCCTCCCATGGCAATACACCTGGGTTTCCGGACGGTTTTCACGCAGAAATGGCTTGGCCCTCAATGAACGGGCGCTCGGTTCCTAACAGGCGGGCAGAGACGGGCGAAGTCCATGACTAGCCACCTGATTCAAATCCTGGGTAGAGTGTCATCCCTCCATCCGCAAAAACGCTCGCTCCAGTGATGTAGTCGGCATAGTCAGAAGCCAGAAAAACGGCCAACCGCCCGATCTCGTCCGGTTCACCGATTCGCTTGTATGGGATCAGGGTCATCAGACCATCGTAGGCCTCCCGATCCTCCCACGCAGACCTGTTGAGGGGCGTACGGATCGCCCCGGGGCAAATACTATTCACTCGGATTTTAAACTGAGCCACTTCCTGCGCTATACTTCTCATTAACAGCATGACACCCCCTTTCGAGGCCGCGTAGTTCACACGCCCTCCCCAAGGAATGATCTCATGCACTGAGCTCATACAAATGATCTTACCAGCCGAAACAGAAACCGCGGGATTGATTCCGCGACGTTTAAATTCTCGGATTGCCTCTCGCGCACACAGAAATTGGCCCGTTAAATTGGTACCAATCACCGAGTTCCACTGCTCGATGGACATTCGATCGATCGGCGCATCGTTCTGGATACCCGCGTTGTTAACTAGAATATCGACGGTTCCTAGCTCCTCGATAGCCTTCTTGAACATTTCTTGTACTTGATCTTCCCGAGATACATCCGCGCGAATGGGAAAGGCTTTGCTCCCTAACTTCCGAATCGCCGCGGCCACTTCCTCTGCTGCATCCTGAAGTCCGTGAAAATTTATTGCGACATCCGCACCTGCCTCTGCGCAGGCTATGGCCACCGCTCGACCTATCCCGGAGCTTGCCCCTGTCACCAACGCTTTTTGGCCAACCAAGAGCTTACCTAAAGGAGCCTGGGACGTCGGATTCGATAAGAAACCTGGCGGGTCCGAGTTCATGTTAACGACAGACTATGGTAGTTGCTCCTTAACCGTGGATGGGAAATATCCGTTGAAAATTCCTACTTGAATCATGGTTGGTAATCTCGGCTAAACTTCAGGGATAAACTCGTCGAGTCGGACCGCCCGTCTTTCTGCGGCAGAAAGATAGGCTGCCTCCACCAGTGCCATTGTCTGCAGGTTGTCCGCTCCTGAGAGCTCGGGTTCAGTGCCGGATTTCAGCGCATACTGCAACTGCTCCATTACCCCGCTGAACGCGTCCGGAAACCAACGGGTCTGCCAGGACGGTTCAATCCATTTTCCGCCAGTCGTTCTCGTTGAGTTGAAACGGAGGGTTGAGGGCGAGCCTGCCGGATAATCCGGCCAACCGATTGTTCCGGTGGCCAAACCGTTCTTTCCTTCGACGCGCCAGTGAATGTAAATATCGGACTCAAATCCTTCCTCCCGCGGCCCGGTCCAAACATCATCTAACGAAACCGCGAGGACTCCGCTGGGGAAGCGCAGCGTCGAAACACATATCCCATCCTGATGCGCAAAGAGGGTCCGCGGATCCTGGCGGATGGTAGTATATATATCCATCGGATCACCGAACAAGAAGCGGAGCACGTCAAGATGATGGATGCTCATATTCAAAAGAGTGAGCCGATCATAGGACTCGAGAAATTTTTGCCAGTGCGGAATCGCACGCATCTCGATCGTCCCAAGAACTAACTCGCCAAGATCTCCCCGGTTGATCAGTTGTTTGAGTACTCGCATCGATTGATCAAATCGCATGTTCTGATTGACCGACAATAATTTTTGAGTCTTGCTCACTTCCTGAACTAGCACTTCGGCGGTTTCATAGTTCAAGGCCAGCGGCTTCTGCGCCAGGATACCTAGCACATGCGGCTGAAGAAGGGCATGTCGGATTAGTTCAGGCTGCTGATCAGGCGGAAATGCTATATCGACAATTTGTACCTCGGGATCCTCGATCAGCTTGAAAGGGTCATCGTAAGTTCGCGGGATTTTCCACCTCTCTGCTACCTGCTTTGCGCGGCTTGGAGTCCGGGAAGCGATCCCAATGACGGGGAACCCGCCTTTTTGATAGGCGGCCAGCTGAACATCGTTCATGATGAACCCGGCCCCAATGCACCCGATTTTGAAATCCCGACAGCGAATCGCCGGGTCGGGCTGAAAATCATTTAACATTCAGGGATTCTTTTCGTTCGATTTCAGCTTGTCCGAGCACCGAGATCCGGATTTATGGAAAGCAGTCGATCGAACCGGATCGAGAAACTTTAAGCGATAATTGGGGGAACTCATTTCCAGCTGATGGATATCCTTTGTCTTTACTCTAATCAATCATAATTCAAAATCATTTCATGGTTCGGAGAATTCGCCTTCATCTAGCAGCTTTACTATCTATTTCTACGACAACCAGTATCGAGTGTAATTCTAGTTTTACTGGAATGGACACTGGAACGCACGGCCCTTCGGGCCGGATAACACTGGGACCGTCGCGCGTCTCTGACCTTATACTCTTTCCTCCTTTCTCCATAATGCTAAAATATGTACCTTGAATCGGGTTAGTTGCCCAACCCACCTCGATGTACCGCTAGGCTTTCAGCCTTTCTCCGACCATTCAATCCGTCCAGGCCAACCTCAGCCAACAAGGCAAATCGACAACCCTCAAAAAGCCTCGCTCTCGCGAAACAATACACAGGCCGGAAGTCTGACGGTACGTTACCATTCAGGCTAATTGCGCTGGCTTGATCGGCGATATTTTCGCCGAGCTTTTGGTAAAATTTTCACATCTTCGCCCTTGATCTTGTCAATAAATCACCGTAGCCAGAGAACTGTGTCTTCCCCCCAGCGAATTGTGCATCGAACCGCATTGATCCCTGAACTGATTGACCGGGAGGGAACTGCTTCCTATGAGGCGCTGGCTGAATTGCTGGAAATCTCCACCATGACGGTACGAGCAGAACCGCCTTTGCATGCCTCTCACGCCCATTAGTGAACTCCTCCAGCACGCGCGCAAACACCGATACGCGCTTGGATACTTCGAGAGCTGGAATTTTGAATCGCTCCAAGGCGTTCTCGATGCAGCCGAAGCGACTCGCTCGCCGGTCATTATCGGCTTCAACGGCGAATTTCTGAGCCATCCTGATCGCAAATTATCCGAGCGTCTCCAGTGTTACGCCGGACTCGGAAAGGCGGCAGCAGCCTCTGCCGACGTGCCGTGTGGATTGATTTTTAATGAATGCCCGGATGATAAATGGGTGCGTGATGCCGTGCTTGCCGGGTTCAACCTTGTCATGCCCGCAGACCCGACTGCCTCTTACGAAGATTACAGTTGTCGCGTTGCAGGGTTGACTGAGTTTGCTCATCGTTACGGAGTGGCGGTCGAAGCTGAAGTCGGCCACTTACCCTCGGGAACGAACGCGAGAAGCGAAGGCAGCGCTCTAACTGATCCCGAATTGGCGGCGCGCTTTGTCGAGAACACGGACGTTGATCTGCTGGCGGTTAGTGTTGGTAATGTTCATGTCATGATCAAAGGGGAACAGGACCTCGATCTCGAACGACTGTCCCAAATCAGTCTGCAGGTCGCCAAGCCGTTAGTTTTACACGGCGGCACCGGCATTCGTGCGACCTCACTTCGCGAAGCCATCGCTTTGGGAGTAACTAAAGTAAACTATGGTACTTACCTGAAACAACGATACCTCAAGGCGCTGCGTACCAGTCTGGCGGCGAACTTCGAGAATCCCCATGAGCTGTTGGGCATCGGCGGCGATCCCGATGTGATGATCGCGGGCCGTATAGCGGTGCGCGATGCGGTTCTGGAGCGCATCGGATTGCTCGGATGCTGCGGGAGGGCGAACTGAAGATGGCTCTGATTGGTTGCGCAGGCCTTCTGGTTAAGGACTCCTTTTGTGGCCCACTCCAGGCACTTCCTCGTCCCGGAGAATTAGTGGCAATCAACGCGATTAAGACGAGGGCGGGCGGATGCGCGGCGAACGTCGCTATCGATTTGCGTAAGCAAAATCTGACGGTTGATCTCGTCGGATGTCTGGGCCGGGATGTCGCCAGTGAAGTCCTGGTAAAGGAGCTACAAGCGGCCCAAGTCAATTGCCATCAACTGTTCTATACCCCTGATTATCCGACCAGCGAGACAGTCATACTGCTGGTTGATGGGGAAGATCGCCGATACTTGCACAGCTTCGGAGCGAACCAGGCATTTTCGATCAAACATATTGATCGTGAGTGGCTGGCCGAGCTGGACGTATTCTACCTCGGTGGTCTCTTTGCCATGCCGGGAATCTTAACCAATGAGCTGCTTTCTCTCTTGACCTTTTGTGTTGAGCAAAGGGTAGTCACCGTCGTCGACGTGGTTCTTCCCACAGATTTCAAACGCGCCAATGAAATCGAAAAGCTACTTCCATTGATTGATTGGTTTCTCCCGAACGATGCCGAGGCGGAGGTGTTGACTGGCCAGAACGACCCACTGGAATCGATTCGGGTTTTTCGAAGTTGGGGCGCCCACGGCTTGGTCGTAACCTTAGGTGAACGAGGGGCGGTTGGTTTCTTCGAAAATGAAATCTGGCGTTGCAGTGCTTACCCATGGCAAACCGTCGATCCTTCCGGGGCCGGCGACGCATTCGCCAGCGGTTTGATCACCGGAATCGCGAAAGGCTGGGAGTTCTCGCGAAGTTTAGCCTACGCCAGTGCGCTTGGAGGATCGGCCACGCGGGCCGTCGGTACGACCGATAGCGTTCTAACGAATATCTTGGCCGAACAACTCGTTGCTGAACAACCCGTTACGGTACACCGCGAAAGTTTTCCCCCTGCAGCGTTCAGATGAATACGCTTACGACCTGATGTTTGACTGGAACGCCCCGATCCAAAATTGCCATGAAATTTGAACTCAAAATGCCCGATCTGTCACCGACCGATTCGCCCATCAAGGTGCTTCGTTGGCTCATCGCGGTTGGTGAATTTGTCGAACGCGGTCAGGCTGTGGCTGAAGTCGAGACTGATAAAGCCACGATGGAAGTAGAAGTACTGAACAGCGGAATACTTCTAGAACAGGTAGTACCGGCCGGCCAGGAAGTCTGCGCAGGTGAACTGCTCGCCCTCCTTGGAACCGAAGCTGCTTCTGCGCAGACCGGCGCGCAAAGGAGCGAAACCGAAAGGACCGACGGGCCAAAGAGATATCATCGCGATTTCTTGCTTACGCTCTACCGTCAGATGGTGCTGATTCGACAATTCGAGGACCGAGTCAAATCGCTTTTCCTCGAGGGCATCATGCCGGGCACCATCCACCAGTGCCAAGGGCAGGAAGCCACTGCGGTGGGAGTTTGCACCGCGCTCAAGGACGGCGATTTCATTACCTCCACTTTTCGAGGTCACGGACATGCGTTGGCCAAGGGACTTACGGTTCAAGAAATGTTAGACGAACTTTTCGGAGCAATTACCGGATGCTGCAAAGGAAAGGGAGGCTCGATGCACATTGGCAATTGGGAGAAGGGGATGATTCCCGGGATTGCGATCGTTGCTGGAGGAATACCGGTGGCAACCGGAATGGCGCTCGCTTTTAAAATGCGGAAAACGCAACAAGTGGTCGCTTGTTTTTTTGGAGATGGAGGCGTTGCTGAAGGCGCCTTCCATGAGGCAGTTAATATGGCGTCACTCTGGAATGCGCCGGTCCTGTTTGTCTGCGAGAACAATTTGTACGGTGCCTCCACCCGGATTGATCAAGTCATGAAGAATACCACCATTGCGGACCGAGCAGCCAGTTACGGTTTTCGAGGCGAAACTGTGGATGGTAACGATCTGCTCGCCGTTTATCAATCGGCTGCGAAGGCAGTGGAGGAGTGTCGGGCTGGACGGGGACCGATATTGCTCGAACTGCTGACCTATCGCCGTACCGGGCACTCACGCCGCGACCCTTGCCACTACCAGCCAAAGGAAGAACGTTCGGCTTGGCTTGAGAACGATCCAATTATCCGCTTTGCGCAAGTTCTCTTAGCCGGCGATGACATCGGTCAGACCGACCTCGATCGTATTCGAGAAAAGATCGACCTCGAAATCGAGTCTGCCGTCGAGCAAGCAAAGACCGCACCGAAACCGACTCTGAACGATCTGCTGACTGACGTTTACGCCTGAAGGAGACGTTGCCCGAGAATGAAACGACAAGCAATCGCTGAGGCTTTGCGTGACGCCATCACCGAAGAAATGGACCGGGATCAGACCGTTTTCTGTATCGGCGAAGACATTGCTGTCCCGGGCGGTTGGGGCGGGGCCTTCACGGTAACCCTCGGTCTCGAAAAGAAGTTTCCCGACCGGATGATTAACACCCCAATCGCGGAGCTTGGCTTTTTCGGAGTAGCTGTCGGCGCAGCCATGATGGGCATGAGACCCATCGCCGATGTGCAATATGGCGATTTTCTCTTCCTCGCGAGTGATCAAATCATCAATAACGCGGCCAAGATGAGATACATGTCCGGCGGCCGCTGCCAGGTGCCGCTGGTGATGCGGGCACCGGTCGGTGCCACCGGCCGCGGATCGCAACATGCCCAGAATATGGAACGATACTTCACGGGTGTACCGGGATTGAAAGTCGTGGCCGTCTCGAACGCTTTTGATGCCAAGGGAGTGCTGAAAGCGGCCGTTCGCGACGATAATCCGGTCCTGATTTTTGAGCACAAACTGCTTTACGGTTCGAAGGGAGCACGAGTCGAAGCAGGAGCGGTCGATGCCACCAGTGAGATCCCGGACCACGACTACGTGGTGCCGCTCGATCAGGCTGCGGTGCGTCGCCCCGGCTCTGACTTAACCATATTATCCTGGCTCTTGATGCTGCACTTCAGCTTGGATGCGGCCCAACAACTGGCCAACGACGGTATCGATGACAGAAGTCGTTGATGTTCGGAGTTTAGCTCCGATCGATTACCAGACGATTGGCGATTCGGTAAAAAAAACCGGCCATCTTGTCATCGTCGAAGAAGGCCCGAAGACCGGCGGGGTCAGCGCAGAGATCGTGGCCGGTATCCAGGAACGACTCGGTCAGTATCTCAAGGCCCCGATTACCAGAGTCGCCTCGCCTGATGTTCCGGTACCGTTCTCTCCGATTCTCGAAAATGCCTATCGCCCGAGTCCGACGCAAATCAGGCTAGCGGCGGGTAGACTATTTGGAAAACGATAGTCACTCATCGGTTCAAGAGAAGACTCGAACAGCTGGCGACTCCGAGAGACTAGCTGCTATACATTCACCGATCTGTCGTGAATATTCCGGCATGATTTACTCCGGTTTTATCAACGATTTTTTGCGCGAAGCGCAATTGCCGAGAATTTCGGCCGAGGAGCCGCTGCCGGATAAGCAGATGATTCAACGAATCTCTGGCGCGAAGGACCTGGAAATCGCTCCGTCTAAAGGTCCGGAAGCAAATTGCATCCGCAGCCTCCTCATTCTCGCAGCTGGGGGAGTGGATCAAGCCCATCGAATCGTGCAGGAAATGTCCACCGCCGACGCAGCGTATATTCACGGCATCATTCATCGCATCGACGATGACTTCGATAACGCACGGTATTGGTTTCGGCGTGCCCGCATCCATCCGGCTGGCGTCGAGATGTATCGCCGCGCCGCGCTTGCGAGCCCGACGGTCGCCAGCCGGCGGATGTGGGATCCAGATCTCGTGACCGATATGCTCGCAGACTCGCGTTCCGCCGGGGTGACCGAAGAACTGCGGGCGATTTTGACTATCGAATTCGAAGTTCTTCTCCAATTTCTATGGCTATAAGGGGAGCCGGCCAGGATGCGCTATCTCCAGGACCGGTGATGGCGGAGGGAGTTGATTCGAACCCACGGATCAACGAAGCCCGTCTGTAAGAGCCTGCTGTCGAGGGATAATATGATGGCGGAAACGGCTGTACGTCTTTTACGATCGCCGAACTGAAGTCATTGCTGGAAATCGCTACACCCGAATGGCGAAGCCTGATCAAGTTCGGGCTCTGTACCGGGCAACGACTCGGAGACATAGCGTGGCTTACATGGTCGAACATTGCACTGGATTGTCGGCCTATTCGCCAGATTTGCCTGGGTGTGTGGCAACTGCAGCAACACGGGAAGAAGTCGAAAAGGAAATGCACGATGCGATCGAGTTTCACTTAGAGGGCTTGCGGCTCGAAGGTCAACCCGTTCCCATGCCACGGTCGGAAGCGAGCTACTGCGAAGTCGCCTGAGGTACCGAATTTGTTATGTTAGCTTCATGCTAACTACAGAAATCCAGCAGGATACACTTACTGGTCCTGTAACGTTAAACCCGCACTGGCTCAGAATACCTAGCGCAGTAAGGTACTCCGGTATTTCTCGTTCTCGGCTTTATGAGTTGCTCGCCCAGGGACGAATTAAATCGATCTGCCTGAAATCGCGTAATGACGCTTTGCGTGGAGTTCGCCTCAGGGAGTCAGTCGATCTATTCATGGAAAGTCTATAGAAGTCGCCTCCAGAACCCCAGCTGCCCGGGCATAGCGAGTGTCTGCCCGCAGTTGCCTGCTCGTCAGGCCTATTTAGCGATTTTGCTAGTGTACTGTCTCTTAAATAGCTTTAAGAAGTGGCGGGATTCGTCGCCGCTTCCCATGCTCTGTGTATTTTGTTGAGAACTTCCTGGCCATCGGCATGCCAGACGTAGCGTTTTGGTTCCAAGTTATGTTGTGCGAGGTAAAGATTGATGGTGTCAACGAGCTCGGCGACCGATCCAAAGCTGCCAGGCAATATGGCTTGTTGGCTGAGATCGCGGAAGAAGCGTTCGACCATGTTCATCCATGAAGCGCTGGTGGGCGTGAAGTGCAAATGAAAGCGCGGATGGCGCTCCAGCCAGCGCCGCACCTTTTGATGTTTGTGCGTCGAATAGTTATCGACGATCAGATGAATGCTTAAGTCTCCGGTGATTTCGGAGTCGAGTTTCTTCAAGAATTTGAGCCACTCATTGTGCCGATGGCGTGGCGCCACTTGGCTAATCACTTTGCCACTAAGGTAATCCAGTGCCGCAAAAAGGGTCACCGTTCCATGTCGATAGTAATCGTGAGTGACTGTCCGAAAATGGCCTTGGCCTAAGGGCAAGCCGGGTTGGCTACGCTGCAACGCCTGACACTGGCTTTTCTCATCGCAGCAGAGCACCACCGCATTGTCTGGCGGATCGAGATAAACTCCAATGACGTCCCAGAACTTGGTTTCGAATTGCTCGTCACACGACAATTTGAAGATCCGCGTCCGATGCGGCTTAATGTCGTTGGTGGACCAGACGCGCTGCACGGTAGCCTTTGATATTCCCAGATGCTTGGCCATCGAACGGGTACTCCACCGTCCCAAACCCACCGGCGGCCTGACCGCTTCGCTCAAGATTCTACCCTTGAGCGACGGCTTAATGCGCTCTGGACGCCCGCTGCGAGCCAACTCCGCCAAGCCACCGATCCCTTCTCGTAGGAAACGACCCCGCCACAACGTGACAGTCTGTTGGCTAGTACCTAAAGTCTGGGCGACCTGCACGTTGTCCGCTCCGGTCGCGCATTCCAGGATCAAGCGCGCTCGAAAGACCATCCGCTTTTCACTGGTGCCGGCTCTCGCCATCCGTTCTAATTCCCGGCGCTGGGCTTCGGTGAGCTCCAAATTTGCTTTCGGTCGACCTGCCATCCTTCGATCATACACCAGACCGAGATAATATTAAAGACATTTAAGAGACACTACACTAGCCCTTCAAATCACTTTTCGGAACAAAATTCCAAGCGTTGGTATCCTGCGGCGTCCCGCGTTGATAACCAGCTTCGGCGATGAGCACGGGTTGCCTCCCCTGCTCCACCCCATAAATTAGTTCGGTAAGGAGGTTGTGTTCGCTTGATGGAAGTCTCCTAAAGGAGCGCTGCCTCATGTCACGGCTTCAGCGTTCGGACATCGCGTTCAGGACTTCTAGTCGAAGACGTTGAGCAGTTTGGTCCGTTGGGTCGGCGAGGAGCGCGTTATCGGCGGCGGCCTTTGCGAGCCGGGGCTGGTGCTGGGCCAGTAGCATCTCGCCAGCGCGCCTGCAAATAGTACTGTTTTTCGGTAGCCTGACTAAGCCGAATGAGCGAAGAAAGTCAGCGCGTTTGGAGTCAGTCTCAAACCCCGCCAGCGCGATATGAAGCAACGGGTGATTGGGCAGGAGAATTAGGGCGTTTCGCACCCATTCCTCGGTTACGTTTGGATTCGTCAAGAGGGCGTTGTCCACCCACTCGGCAATTTTTACGTCGCTCGCCGGAAAGATTGTCCGATCGCTTCCTGTACTGAAAAACCACCGCATGAAACGCGCGTTAGGACCAACGCCTTGTGCTAAGTCCTTCAATTGCTTCGCCAGCTTCGGTCTATATTCCTCATTGACCGCGACGAGCGAACCCTCGTCCGAAAATTGGAGTCCACTTGCGATAACTGAAAGCGATTCGACTTGCTGCGTGGGTGAGTTGGCCATCGAAGCCGAGGAACTCATCCTCGCTGTCTCGCCGCCCGCTTCTTTCACCTGCCGAGCCAGCTCGACGGGAGTACCCACATCCCAGAATTTAGCGGTCTTGTCCCAGCTTGCCGTCAGAATTCGAGTACCGTCCGGACTAAACCCAGCCCATGGGACCGTATCTCCATGTTCAAAGGAGACGATGATCTTGCCCGAGGCCGCATCCCAAAGCTTAGCGGTTTTGTCCCCGCTTGCCGTCAGGATCTGAGCGCCGTCAGGACTAAACACCGCATGATTGAGACCATTTGGATGTTCAAAGGAAGCGATCAGCTTGCCCGAGGCCGCATCCCAGAGCTTGGCGGTTTTGTCTTTACTCGCCGTGAGAATTCGAGCGCCGTCAGGACTGAACACCGCATCGTTGACCTCATCCTGGTGGTCAAAGGAGGCGAGGAGCCTGCCCGAGCGAGCGTCGCAGAGCCTGGCGGTTTTGTCCGCGCTTGCCGTTAGAACCCGCGTACCGTCGGCACTAAATGCGCCGTGCCAGATCCAATTTTGATGCTGAAAGGAGGCGAGGAGCTTGCCCGAGGCAGCATCCCAGAGCTTGGCGGTGTTGTCCATGCTTGCCGTCAGGATCCGAGCACCGTCCGGACTAAACAAGGCGTGCAAGACACCACTAAGATGGTCAAACGAGGCAAGGAGCTTGCCCGAGGCCGCGTCCCAGAGCTTGGCGGTTTTGTCCGCGCTTGTTGTCAGGATGCGCGCACCGTCCGGACTGAACGCAACATTTTCAACAGCATCCTGATGTTCAAAGGAGGCGATAGGCAACGGCAGCGCCTTTTCACGGTGGACGATTAGCTCTTGGAAGAATCGTTCTGAAGAAACTGGGTTTTCCGGGTCGAATTTGATCGCGCGTGCCAGAAGAGCGATTCCCTCTCGCCATTGTCCCAACCGGAACTGACGCTCGGCTTGGTTGGGGCTTGTCCAGCTCGCTTGCCGCAACTGTTCCTTTAGCTTAGCGCTGATCTGTGCTTCCGATTTGAGCGCTTGGGCTGCGCTCTCTCGCTGGTGTTCAGCCCGAAGCCATTGAAAACGCCCTTTGTTCATTGAGGCTCAGCGTGCTGAATACCGCTTCGGCGTGCCTGGCGAGCGCGCCTTTCAATTCCCCCAGTTCCCGATAATCCGACCACCGCAGCAAGTCATCACCCCGGCTGCTCTGCTGGTCATAGAGCAACGACAAAACATGCTCGAGCAATGGCAACGATTCCGGTGTGGCAGAGGCAGCATCCCGCAGCGCTTGATCCAGGCGTTGACCCGTCTCCAAGTCCTGCTCGAAGTGCAGACCGGCTGATTCGGCTGGTAACTGGATCATGTTCCCAATCTCCGAAGGCGTTGGCGGCCGCAGATCGAATTTTCCACCCGGCTTGGTGAGCTCGATCAAATCTGGAAACCCCAGATACGAAGAGTAAAAGTCACTCCGTAACGTCGCCAGGACAAATACTCGGCCGCTCCGAACCAAACCAGCGAGCGCGCAGATATACCTCTGCTGAATCTCCAGTGAAAAACCAGTCGTGAACAATTCTTCCAACTGGTCAACCACCAATGCCAAGCGGGCTTTCGGTAGCTCAACCCTTTCTTTCTGTTGTCGAGCTACTTCCGAGTTGTCCGGTCTACCCGAGCTCCGGAGTTGGCGCTCTTTTTCCTCCAGGGAATCGCAACGCTGGATTCTCCACTCCCGCGCGGTGTGATCTAGCGCGTCCCGGACCCTGAAAGTGACTCTGTCGGAGTGCTCCCTCAGTTCGCTCCCAAAGTCGCGGATTGGGCTTGGTGATTCCTGGTCCTGCAAGGCCGGCAGGGCTCCAGCAGCGCGGCCGCCAAGGCGTCGAAGCAATCGCCATCACTTCCACCGCCTCCGGGTCTGGTTATCGACCACCGCCACAGTCCGACCCCCTCAATTGTTTCGGGTCGCGTTAAGAGCGGAAGCACGCCAGCTCGGACCAGCGAGCTTTTTCCTGAACCACTCGCACCCACGACAAGCACAAAAGGCCGTTGCGCTCTGACTTGCCCTTCCAAGGCTTCCAACACTTCCCCAATCGCTCTGGTTCTACCCTGGAAGATAGGCGCATGTTCGAAATCGAAGACATTCAGCCCGCGGAACGGGCTTGATTTCCACCGGCGTACTTTCCTGCTCAAGAGTTTCTGGCCGGTCTCCTGGTCTATCTGGCCCTCAAGAAAATCGCGGAACTGTCCCCGGAAGAGCTCTTCAAACTCCTGCAGGTTGCTATAGTTGTTGAACGTCCCGACGCCGTTCCCGTCGCTGTTCGTCTTCCAATGCGCAAAGAATTCCTGGACAGAGTCCCAACGCCGGCCGAAGGCTTCGCGCTCCTCTTTCGGTTCCAGCGGCGGCGTCGGGTTCGAACGGCGGAAAACCCGCAACCGCGGCAGGCCCCTGTTCTTTCCTGCCTGGTCCAACGCCCAGCCAATCTCGTAGTCCGATCCTGAGACAGGAGTACTCCCATCCGGCATCCTTAAGGTCGGGGTTGAAAGATCGAACAGGAGGTGCTCACCGGCAGGTTGAACTCGGCCGCAATTGAGCGCATCACCCGCTCTGCCAGATGGCGCTCCTTCTGGACATCGCCCGTCGAGGAGATGAAAACGCGGAGCGTTTTCATGAGAGGACGTCCCGACTTGGTAGCACCCTTCACCAATGGGATTACCTCCAACAGTTCGGCCGGGTTTTGAAAGCGCCGCACCGGGTCCTTCTCTAGCAGCACTTCGAGTAGAACGACCACCGGCTGTGGAACAGCTTCAAGATGTTCGAGGGGTAACGGCGCGTGCTGATGCTGATGCATCACCTCACCAGGAGTTCCCCGGAATGGAACCCTGCCAGTAAGCATCTCCCAGAGCGTGACAGCCAGCGAATATAGATCCGAACGGATGTCGACCTGGACTCCTGCGAACTGCTCGGGGCTGGCAAACTCTGGTGTTCCGGCAAAGGCCCCAAGGCTCGAGATCGCAGATTCCGCACCGGGTTCGCTGACTCCCTTGGCCAGCCCAAGGTCGATAATCTTGGCCGTTACACGGCCGTCGTCCTTCAGGCGCACCATGATGTTAGTCGGTTTGATATCCCGGTGGACGAGTTTCTGTTCGTGAATGGCCTCCAGCCCAGCAGCCGCCTGGGAGACAATTTCCAGCGCCAGATTGACCTCCAGCCGGCCGGAGCGCTTGATCAGCCTTTCCAGCGTCTCCCCCTCGACAAACTCCATGGCATAGAAGTACTCGCCGCTACTCCTCCCAAGGTGAAAGACTGAGGCCACATTGGCATGGCGCACCTTTGCTGCCGCGCGCGCCTCCCGCAAAAAACGCAGCCGGGCCGATTCATCGCCGACATATTTATCGCTAATGACCTTCAGAGTCACCGGACACCGGAGATTGACATCGAGCGCCTTGTAGGTGATGCCCATGGCGCCGCGACCCAGCTCGGTCAGTTTGCCGTCCTGGTCCAG
Organism: uncultured Verrucomicrobiae bacterium; assembly: GCA_963742335.1. Taxonomy (GTDB): domain Bacteria; phylum Verrucomicrobiota; class Verrucomicrobiia; order Chthoniobacterales; family JAFAMB01; genus JAFAMB01. The sequence continues at coordinate 47,634 of CAVULL010000011.1, read as the reverse complement.
CATCACTTCATAGTTCTCAAACCGGCGTACGATCGACCCCGGCTCCGTGTCGGCGGAGCTGTCTTCTGAGCCCGGCGCTGGATCTAGCTCCTCGGCTAAAACAGAGTCATGGCCGGCCGCTCCAAGCAGGACGCAAACCGGGCAAAACCCGCTATCGCCAGTGGTCGAGAACTTCGTGCCGCAGGCCGGGCAGGTCCAGATTTCCCCTTGGGCTAACCCGGCCGCTTTGCCCTCTCCGGGATCTTTGGATATCGCTTTCACGGCATGATCCACCCTTCGGGTACAACCAGAGCTGGGCAAAGCTCGTGAATTTCAGAGTCCACAACGGCGGAGTCTGAAACGCTGCGGCTGATCTCCTCGCGCAGTTGATGCCAATAGCTCTGACAGAGGGTGACCAAAGCCGCTCGGCCTGTCTGACTCTGGTCGCGCGCGCAAGCCATTACCAGCGTCCAGCGCGTGGTGTCAAATTGGCCTGTGCCACCTCCCACGGAGCTGTCGCTCACTCTCATCGGGAACCCGCCTTGAGGGCAACAGTAGCCGATTAGCGAAGAAATTTCACTCTTTTCGTCATCCACAGCGTCTGGTCTTGTTTGTTAGGGGCTGCTGGCCTTTGCGCCTTACTATTCTCTACAAATAGATTTGGAGGGCCGAAGTGTCGGAGTTGCCACTAATAATTTCAATCCGGTGAGCGCCCTCGTTATTCGGCGTCAGCAAGAAACATTGTCTTTTCACGGCTTTAGCCGTCCTTCGGCAGCGATCAGTGCATCGCAGAGCGCGCGAATTTCGCCCTCAATCTCCGCAGGATCTGAGACCGTGCGGGCGACCTCCTCGCGCACCACCGCCAGATATCTCTTGCGTAGGCGGTGGATGAGTGTCTTCACAGTGCCAACGCCAACGCCCAACGCTTTTGCCGCCTCTTCGTACGGGCCCTCAGGCTTGCTCTCCATCGTCTTTACGAACGCCCGCAAGACGTCAAAGACTGATCCCTTCCCCCGAGCAACATATTCCTGGCGCACGACGGCCATCGCGTGCTCCAGCAGCGTCAACGCCCAGCGGGCCTCGAAGATCTTCTCCGCCGTTAAATAATCCGCCGGCTCGTATCGATAACGGTTCTCTGCAGTTTCTAGGTCCAGCGAAACAAACTGACACTGACCTCCTCGCTTGAGTCTGTGGGCTCGCAGCGTCTCGACTGAAAGATAGTTCTGAAAACAGGCGAGCAGAAATGACCGGAATTTGCCTTTGAGCCGATCGACCCCGCTGAGTACCCGATGTTCCAGAGTGTGCAGGAAAAACCCTTGAGTTAAGTCCTGGGCATCGGGCGGTGAATATCCGCGCCGGCGAGCAAAGGCATACAATGGATACCAATAGATCTCACAGAGTGCGGCCAAGGCTGCTCGACCCGCCTGACTTTGGTCCCGCGCCGAAGCCAACACCAGCGTCCAGCGCGTCGTGTGAAATTGGCCGGCCTCACCTCCCACGGAGCTATCGCTTACTGTCATCCAGACCCCACTTCCAGGGTGAATAGTAGCGGAACAGGCGAGAATTTTTCACTTTTTTTCGTCAACGCTGACACTCGGGCCCCGCAAATCGATTTGTAGAGCATAGCAAGTTGGAGATCCCAGAGCCGCCTGACAAATAGAGACCAAACACTATGGATGCCAGCACCAATTTCAGCCTCAGGTTCGCTCAAGCACCAGAGTCGAAAGCCAGAGTGCCTAAGGTGTTGACCAAGCGACAAGCCCTGGAACGAACCGTGACCGGACTGAGCCTGATCAGCCAAGCGCCCGGTCTCGGGATGCTAATCACAGCGAACCGGCATCGGGCAGACCTGAATGATTTTGCCGGCGGCAGCTTGTTGCGATGGTTGCCGGTACTAGGGCTCTTTTATTGGGCACTGGGTTGAATGGCGCGAAGATAAGGCGCACTTAGGACGATAATCTTCTTTTTCTACGTGCGGGTCCTTCGACGGAGTTGAGGAGCACCTGCTGGCTAAGAGCTCGCATTTGGTCGATGAGTTTTTCAAGCTTTCGATGGTCGTCGATGGCTCGACGAAAAAGTTCGGCCTGTTGGTCGGAAAGGGCGACCGTCACGGTCTTGGCTTTGACTTTTCGGGTCCAGCGCCAGTTGCCCTGTGGGCTTTGGCTCAGACTGCCTTGAGTCACCCAATCCAGAGCTAAGATCTGCGTTTTGCAGCTCTCGAAGCGTTTTCTGAGAGCCGCAATTTGGGTGGGAGAAAGTAAGTGGTTTTTCATCGGAAAAAGCTTGACTTTTGATAAGTATATATACTTATACAGGCATGCCCAACTCGACTCCATTCTTTGCCGCTTTTGGTTCGCTGCTCTTTGGCCGGGCTCCTCGTTCTCGGCTCCAGGAATTGCTCGGCCAAGGGCCACAGATGCCCTCCCTCAACCAGTACATGGAGGCTTTTGGTGAGTTTATTCCCCAAACTCTGCTCGCTCGCTCCAAAGAAAAGGTTAATAGCCGGCAGCGCATCTTTAGTCCCTTAGTTACCTTCTGGGCCTTTCTGGCTCAAGTCTTAGAACGCGGCTCCTCCTGTCGGGACGCTTTGCAAAGAGTTAGCGCTTGGTGGCAAGTGCATTCTCCCGGTCAGGGCTCGCCTTCCTCTGATACCAGCGGCTACTGTCAGGCTCGCGCGCGGCTCGATGAGAGAGTGCTCCAACAAATTGGCACCCAAGTGGCCGAGCAACTCGAACGCCAGGTCACCAACCAGCAGCTCTGGCTGGGCCGCCGGGTCAAAATTGTCGATGGTACCTGTCTGTCGATGCCAGATACGGCTGCCAACCAGCTCCAGTGGCCACAAAATAGCAACCAAAAGCCCGGCTGTGGTTTTCCCCAGCTCAAAGTGGTCGGCCTTTTCTGCCTGCAGAGCGGAGCGCTTCTGGAGGTCGCCCACGACGACAAGCACCATCACGAGATCATCCTCGCACGCCGGCTTTGGCATTTACTGCAACCCAATGAGATTCTCTTAGCAGATCGCGGATTTTGTTCCTATCTGGACATCGCCCAGCTGCTGGGCCGCGGTGTCGACTGCGTCATGCGGCTCCATCAGGGCCGTGGGAAGCAGGACTTTCGCCGCGGTCGCCGTCTCGGTCATAATGATCGGATCGTCCTCTGGCACAAACCACCCCAGCGCCCGCCCCACTGGAGCAAAGAAGACTATGACCAGCTGCCAAAGACTCTCACCCTGCGAATCTTACGATTTGAGATTACCGTTCCGGGTTTTCGCTCCAAAGAAGTCATTCTCGCCACCACGTTGCTCGATCCCAAGCTTTATCCGGCCCAGGAACTGGAACAACTCTATTTTCGGCGCTGGAATGTCGAATTGCACTTCCGACAGATCAAAACCATGCTGGGCATGGATGTCTTGCGCTGCCTCACCCCCGAGATGGTTCTCAAAGAGCTGGCGATGCATCGGATCGCTTACAATCTCATTCGCGCCCTGATGCAGCGAGCCGCCATAACCTACGATGTCGACTTGGAGCGCATTTCCTTCAAAGGCTCTCTGGACAGCCTCCATCATTACGCAGACGCCATCTATGCCACCCACCGCAAGCCTCGTAAACAGGCCCAGCTCTTCGATGCTCTGCTTCGCACCATCGCCTCCGATTTGGTTCCGCGGCGCCCCGAACGCAGCGAACCTCGCGCTCGAAAACGTCGCCCAAAAGACTATCAATTACTTACCAAACCACGTAAAGAAATGGGCGCCACACCACACCGAAACCGGCCGAAGAATAAATCCTAAATGTGCCTTATCTTAGTGCCATTCGGCACTGGGTTTGGCACTGGGTTAGGCACTGGGTTTGGCACTGGGTTCATTATCGCCGCTTTTCTGCGCTGGAAGTCCCGCGCCAGGCGTTCAGCCGGGTTGGCGTTCAGCCGCAAGGCTACCCGCCTAACTAACAGCCAACTGACCTGCGGCGGAGCTCAAGGGATTTAGGAGACGGTGCACTAGCATGAAAGGTATCAGCGTTGATGGAGCAGACTATGGCCGTCGAAAATCAAGAAAAGTGTCCCGGCCGGTGCCTTGTCTGTAAAAAGCACCAGCGAAAAACCAGCTCCGCAGAACGATTACAACCAACTCTCGACGGCTTTGTTCCAAAACCTTGATAAGGTGTTGACCGGCGCGGTAAAAGACGCCGTCGCCCAGGTTGAGCACCGAGTGGCATTGTGCATTAATTAGACGCCTGCTGGCGGACTACTTATGCGTTGGACTTCGTCCTCGAATCAACATGGCGGAGGGAGTGGGATTCGAACCCACGGATCCTTGCGGATCCCCGGTTTTCAAGACCGGTGCTTTAAACCGCTCAGCCATCCCTCCGATCAAGTCTCAGAGCCAATCCTCTGTGATTCTCACAGAAGTGCCTCTTGATCTATTGACAGTATATTGACAGATACGCATGAGACGGCCCCAGTTGCGCATCGTCGAATACCATCATTCGGCAACGGCGAAGTATGTCATCGAGGGCGCAAGAGTCAACGGGAAGCGCCGCCAGTATTTCTACCCCACGAAGGAGAAGGCAGAAGCAGAGCTAGCGCGGATGAAGATCAAACAGCGCAAGGAAGGCGAGAACGCGCTCAGGCTCCCAGACTCACTTCGAATCATGGCCCTGGAGTGCGCGCAAGAATTGAAGCCGCTCGGTAAGACACTCAAAGATGCGGCAGAGTTTTACATCGAGTATTTGCGCGATGCTGAACGAAGCATTTCGGTTTCTGCACTAATTGACGAATACCTAGCCGGTCAACAGCGGCTAAACCGATCCCAGGCGCACATCCAAGATTTGCGGCAGCGACTCAGCCGCTTCAAAGAAACCTTCGCAGAACGGCCTCTGAGGACTGTCAAAACGAACGAACTCGATGCTTGGCTGCATGGTCTCGACCTATCAGCGCAAAGCGTGAACAACTATAGATCTCGAATCGCCGCGCTGTTCTCGTACGGACTCAAGCGAGAATACATCGAGCGCAATCCGGTGTCGTCAGTCGATAAGATCAAGCTCATAGACGAAGTGCCCGGGATTTTCGCTCCGGAACAAATTCAGAATCTCCTCGATAGCGCCCCTGCCGATCTGCTGCCGTGTTTAGCCCTCTGTGCCTTCGCCGGTCTCAGAACAGCCGAAATGTTGCGAATGGAGTGGGATGCAATCGACCTGCCACGAAGCTTGATCAATGTGTCGGCGAGCAATTCCAAAACGGCAAAACGCCGCTTAATTGAAATCGCTCCGAATCTTGCCGAGTGGCTCTTGCCATACGCGGCCCGTTTCGGGAAAGTCTATCCGCACAGCCAACGGTGGTATCACCATAACGTGGATCTTCTACGTCAGGCCGTTGGGCTCTCACAATGGGTGAGTAACGGGCTGCGTCACTCGTATGCTTCTTATCACCTCGCAAGGCATCAAAACGCTCCGCAGCTGGCCCTTCAGATGGGACACACGACGCCCCGTATGATTTTTGATCACTACAGGGAGCTAGTGACGCCCGCAGAGGCAGATCTGTTCAGGAAAATACGGCCCCGCTCGTCGGCTGAGAATGTTATCACTCTGAAAGCTGCCGCGTTATGAGTGAGACGAAAAGGCAAGCGGAATCCGTATCCAGCAGGCACGCTCAGCTGGACAAGCGATCCAGAAAAACTAAGCAAACCCGGCGGCATCTCGTCAGAAATTACATTGGATCTGATAGCCCGAACGGCATTCGAGTTGGAAAGAACATTTCCTGGCGAGGTCAGGATTGATGGTGATTCCTTGCGTCCGCGAGGTCAACAGGCGATCGAGTTGCTTTCTATCTGGGCGCTCCAGTTAGAAACCGAAAGGAGAATCGGCGCGGCTGCAAAAAAGGCTGAAGAAGTAGTAAGCAGTTGGCAATGCCAGGACGAGGAACAACGGAGAAGACTTGAACAGCTTAAACTTGAAGCAAGTCAAAGAGCGGATTGGGCAAAAATTCCCCGCACACCCCAAATGCCGTTTGCCAAGGCGGCCAGGAAGATTTTTCCAGGGAAACGCGAACCCGCCAAATTGCTTGAGGAAATACTAAAAACCCTCATCGAGGAAAAATCACCACTGAGCGAGCCTATAATAGACAGCTGCCGCAAAGCGTTGAGATATAAGAGTGTTCCGGAAGGTCTTATTCCCGAGCTGAAAACAATTGGGGATGCTATTCTCAAACGTTACAAGAGCCGGATCGCTACGGTCGCCGGGAGAATGGGTGGCCTCCAACGCGCACAGAGGCACTCAAGGAACAAAACGGCTGACAAGCACGACGAAAAGTAAAGCTGAAAGCGCAGAGGAAAACAGATCTCGCGCTCCCGAACGTTAAAGGACAGCGACCTCGAACGAAGGCCGAGCTCTGCGAGTGGCTGGATTGTTGCCCGCGATTCATAGAATCTGAAATCAGTTCTGGTCGATTGATAGTCCGAAGACTATCGGCGCGACTCGTGCGTTTCATGCCAGCCGACATCGAGGCGTGGCTTGACCAAGCAGCAAGCGTACCCACAGAAACTCAGAGCGTATGACAGAAAAAAGAGCAGATATCATGCAGGCAAGTGGGTCCGAGCGGAGGTCGGAGTCTCTCGGTGCAGAATTAATTGAAAGGCACAACGGGCTGATAATGGCAGCCTTGGGAAGGATCCAATCAACTCTAGAACCTTATTCAGCCGATCGTCGATCGATCGCTTGATCGAATCACTCATGTGCGGGCATAAAGCGACCTAGCGCGAGTAGGAAAGCACAAAGAAACGAGCCAGCCACGAGGCGCTTCCAGGGGGGCGACTCAGAGGGCTAACGAAAACTAAACTACTGATCCGCAATCGGCCTTCTTGCAAGTGGTTAAAGCGCGAAGAATGGGAAGCGTTTTTGACCTCGAATCCCTAACTGGAGCGGCTTGGTCACGAAATGTCTGATACGCCGTGAAGCAAAACTAGGTCATGTCCGAGTTTTCCCAATCCGACTGCAAATGATGCGTTCCGAGACTGATTTCGAAGTCAAAATGTTTCCGATTGGGAACGTTTTCCCCTCGCAAATAAATGGCAAAGTTTACCGACCGGTCTCGCGCACGGACCCGGCGATCAAGGATCTGGCTTCCTCGATCCGCGCCCATGGACTACGCGAGCCGCTGGTCATCACCAAAGATGGCGACATTATCTCCGGGCACCGCCGCCACGCTGCGGCAAAGTTGGCGGGCCTCACTGAGATCCCGTGCCGGGTTGTGAACATCAGTAAGGATGACCCGAACTTTCTCTCCCTGCTGGTAGAGTTTAACAAGCACCGAGTCAAAAGCTTAGATGAAATCTTGCGCGAGACCGTTGTTAATATCAACCCAGCGCAGGCACATCGTAAACTCATTGAGCATCGCATCCGGCAGAGTAAGCTGGGAGAGGACTCCTTTGCGCTGAGGTCAATTGAGCTGAGAGAAGAAAAAGTGCGCTGCGCAATCTCTCCAGCCAAAAAACCACTCTTAGAAGCAATCCAAAAAGTTATCCAGGACCATGCCACTCGGTGGCCTCTCAGTGATCGGCAAATTCATTATCTGCTCGTAAGCGGCGATCCATCGCTCATCCATGCAGCCAAGCCGCATTCGCGTTATAGTAACACCACAAAGAGTTACAAGGCGCTGGTCGAGTTGCTGACAAGAGCGAGACTGGAAGGCTCGATCCCCTGGCAAGCAATTAGCGATCCGACCCAGCCCGTCATGATCTGGCAGGTGCACCGGAGTCCGCAGTCATTCTTAGCCGACGAACTGCAAAATTTCCTTACCGGCTACTGGCGGGATTTGCAGCAGAGCCAGCTGAACCACATTGAGGTTGTTGGCGAGAAAAACACCATCCAAGGAATCATCAGACCGGTTGCAGAACGCTACACAATTCCTTACACAATCGGTCGTGGCTATTGCTCTCTGGAGCCGCGCATGAAGCTCGTAAACCGCTTCCGGCGTTCTGGCAAAGAAAACCTCGTTTTGTTATTGCTATCAGATTTCGATCCGGACGGAGAAGAAATAGCCCACAGTTTCGCCCGAAGCTTACGCGATGATTTCGGCGTCGAATCCACGAAAATCCGGGCCATAAAAGCATGTTTGACAGGCGATCAAGTCGACGAGCTGGGCCTGCAGCCGATCATGACGGCCAAAGAAACAAGCTCCAACTACAACCGATTCACCGATGAGCATGGCCACGATGTCTATGAACTCGAAGCGGTCAGGCCATTCGAACTGCAACGGATTCTCGACGATGTTATCGATAGTGTTATGGATCTCGAAACATTCAACCAGGAGAAAGATACTGAGGAATCCGACGCGGCATTCCTGGAAGGCAAGAAAACTGCGGTCTTCGAACTATTACGTCAAATGGGAATTGCGGAAGCTCGACAATCGACGTAACGGCCTTGTTAAACTGTCCCCAATAATTAACTGCTTCACGCTAAGTAAGTAGCATGGCCCCAACCCTCCCAAGCATGACTCCGCAATACTAAAAAAGGCGATCCCCGCATTACTCGAATATCGCTTCGTGACAGGGGACCGCAAGACACAACAAATGCACCACAAGCTGATCATCATCGCAGATCGATGTAGCTCCTCGGCGTTTAAGGGTCCGCAGGCAAAAGGAATCGGATCTGAAGCAGCCAGTCGACGATTATTAATTTTTAAGAGAAATCTCACTAGAAGGCCACACCAATGACTGTTTTCAGTAAACAAAATCCCAACGACAAATTCGCACTTCAAAAGACGCTCATTCCAATATTTCGCAGGCAGTGCATCGAAGTCAGTTAACTAACCCAAGCCAAACGCCCGGTCTCTGCAACGAAGACCGGGCGCGGAAAGGAATCGTTTGCACGGCGGCAATACCTGCAATCCAGTCCCAGAGCAACTTCCCGGTGAAGACGACCTCGCCAATTTGGATCTGGCCAACCTGGAGCTGGATCTGTCTCATCAGGAACGCGCTCCAGATCGAACTGGGCCAAACTCGATTGGAAAAGTTCCAATCACGCTCCCAGCGAACGATGCCATCGAACAAATCATCCAGAAAGTCGGAGGGCCCTTCATTGAAAACAAACGCGGCGGCTACACGATCAATCAATCCTTCTTCGCCGAGAGCTTCGGTCGGACCCGGCAAATAATTTATGATCACGCCTCTGGGCGTTATTACCAATACCTTGCTAGCATTACTCTGTTAAGTATTTTCTTGCTACGCGCGTATTTTTTTTGCAAGATCGGGAGCCGTGGAGTGGGACGGCCGACTTTGGCAACGCAGCATTGAGCGATTCAAAGCGTTCATGGTGCCGGTGGTCGCGCCGTTGGGCCGAAGTGAGCGACGGGTAGCTGCAGCAAATTATGTCTCTGGCTTACTGATGCCTGGGCAGCGTAAGTCCATTGAACCGATGGCAGCCAGGCTTGGTGTTGATGCGCAGCGGCTGCAACAGTTCGTTACCGATAGTCCTTGGGATGAAGAGCAGGTTTGGGGGGTTGTTCGCCAAGAAGTGATTCCCCATTTTGAACCGATCGAGGCCTGGATTGTCGATGAGACCGGTTGGCTCAAACAGGGCAAGGATTCGGTGGGAGTCTCGCATCAGTACTGCGGAGCGGTCGGTAAGCAAGCCAATTGCCAAGTCAGCGTGGAACTAGTGGTTAGTAATGGCTGTGTGGCAGCGCCGATCGGGGGGCGACTTTATTTGCCGCAGAGCTGGGCTGAAAAACCCGAACGTCGCGCTAAAGCCGGAGTGCCGCCAGAGATAATGTTTGCGACCAAGAGCCAGATCGCTCTGCAATTGATCGAGCAGGCGTTGGCCGATCAAGTCGCTCCTGCTCCGGTGCTGGGTGACGCCGCTTACGGCGATAGCTTTGCTTTCCGCCAACGTCTACGGGAACTTAATTTGGAGTTTTTTCTACAAGTAACCCCGGAGGAGCATCTTGGATGGACCCAGGAGGTACCAACTGTGCTCAAAGGCAAGTACCGGAAACTTGTCGACGAAAAGCTCGCCGCTAGCGCGCGCCACCTTTTGGATATAGCCCGCTCATTGCCTGACGCTGTCTGGAAGGATTGCTCCTGGACAACAGGTGATGGCAAAAGACATCACACCCGCATCGCTTGGCAAGAGGTCTTTCTTGCTCGTGGCCTCAAGGAACCCGATGGCCGATTGGAAAAAGTCTGGCTTGTGCTCGATTGGCCAAGGGGAGCTCCAAAGCCTTACCATAGTTATTTAGCCCACTTTGATCGCCAGCCGTCCAAAGCTCGTTGTTTAAAGCTCAGTCGTTCGCGTTGGCACGTTGAACAATATTTCCAGCGTTCCAAAGATGATCTGGGACTCGATCACTTTGAGGGAAGATCCTGGCGTGGCTTTCATCATCACCTTGCCTTGAGCGCGCTCGCATACTTGTTCATCCTGACCATCTACCTTGAGGCAAAAAAAAACTTCTGGTCTGACGTTGGAGAAGATCCTGGAATCGATCCGGCCTTGGCTGCTGCGATCGACCGGACATTGTCCCTACTGCCACGCCACATTCCCTGAAAAAATCGATGACTCTACTTAACAGAGTAATACTAGAAACGGTCTGCACCAAGAGCTGCGCGCCGATACAGTCCGAGCTGCGGTCAGCGACGATATCTTCGCAGAAGCACGTAAGCGCCGAGTCGAAGGCGTTGGCGGTAAGATTACGCGCCACTTGCAGATGAGCATCGAAGGAATGGCCAAAGAGTTAATCAGCCATGAAGACTTCTTCGCTCGCAATCCGCTCGATCCTCCAACCATTCACGTTGCTAACGGGATGCTGGTCTTCGAAAAAGATGGCACCGTGTCACTGCGTCCATTGGGGACGCAATACAGATCTCGCAATCAGATCCCAATCGCCTACGATCCCACCGCTCAATGCAAGCTCCTCCTCGATGAGGTGCTCAGGCCCGTGCTTCATCCCGAGGACATTGAACTGATACAGCGTTACACCGGCCTGATCTTAATCGGGGGCAATCGTGCTCAGAAACTGCTCATGCTTACCGGGCTGGGCGGCACAGGGAAAGGAACCCTTGTTAATCTTATCACCGCGATAGTCGGAGAAAAGAACGTCGATCAACTACGTGTCGACCACCTCAAGCAACGTTTTGAGACCTCTAGGCTGATCGGCAAAATGCTCCTAACTGTCATCGAAGCACCAGCTGATTTCTTCAACCAAGATGGAGCCGAAGTTGTAAAAGCTCTGGTTGGACACGATGAGATGAAAGGCGAAAGGAAAAACGTGAACGAAAGCCTCAGGGTTCAGGGCAGGTATCCGATTGTCGTTACTTCCAACGAACAGCTGCGCGTTCGTCTAGCCGGAGACGAGTCGGCTTGGTCGCGACGCCTCCTGAATATCGACTATCAGCGGCCACGTCCAAACGGGTCAAAAATTATCGACAATTTCCATGAGGTCCTTTTACGCGAAGAAGGCCCGGGGATTCTCAATTGGATGATCGATGGCGCTCAGGCTCATTGGCAAGAGCTACAAGCCCAAAAGGGGTTTCAAATCAGCCAGCGACAAATAAACAGCGTCGAAAACATCTTATTGCGCAGCAAATCGGTAGAGACGTTTGTCAGGAAACAGCTCCAGCCTCAACCAAAGAGTTGCCTCATCGTGCGCGAACTCTTTTCTGCATATTGCAGATTCTGCGCCGATAGAAATTGGGAGACTGTGCCGGAACGCAAATTCGAAGAAACAAGCCACCGCCTGATCCTACAATACTGTGCCTTGCAAAAGGGGCATGACATCCAAGACAACGGAAGAACCGTTAGAGGTTATCGAAATCTCGGGTTCAGGAATTTCAATAGTCAACGCCACTCGTTAGGAGATTATTGACGCCAAATAAATACGAATGAAACGAAAGGATGGTAAAAACGAATAAAGAACCGGAATTCAAGTGGGAGAGGTTGCGCGATTAAAGCAACTTAATCAAAGCCGCTGCCGCGCCGACCAAACCCCTTCGTGCCAGCGCACCGGCACCTTCTGTCGGACTACGACGTCACAGGAGCGAAGAAAAAGAGGTGACGAAGTGACAAGCACTCAAAGCCGAGGACGCTTCGGACGCTTCCAGCTCTAACCCTTATTTATAAGTACAAGTCCCTTTCACCCATGAGCGGCAGTATAGGACATCCGTCCGTACCGTCCGGGCTTGTCGAAATTTGAAGAATCTCAGCTCCCAGTTACCTCTTTGCCGGGGTGCCAGCCACCCCGGGCGAGGGTAGCCCGGGGCAGGGGGGCTGGCGTTTTAGCTGCCAGCATCAATAGTGGGCCTCCCGCCCTGTGGAGGGCCAAGCATTACGCGAGGATTGAACCACCCCGCAGCTAGCCGCCAGCTGCATCGCCGTCCCGCTGCTGGAGCGATCCGCCGCTCTGGGCGGCTTTCAATCTTTTCCTTTTTAGCCTCGTATTTTTTCAGGTATTTTTCGACCTCTTCATCGAAGGGTGTGGGACTTCCACCCAGTGCTTGCCCATACCGCTTGATCTGGTTCATCTCATCGTCTGAAAACTGGTCGGCAATTGGGTGTCGCTTCTCCTTAGGCATAGCGTTCTTGCTCTGAAAATTCTCCATCACTCATCTTTCCCGAGGTGTCTCGGAGCCGGTTCACCAGCGCCTTCGTGCAGTCGCTGCGATGTCGCGCCACTGTTGTCCCTCAGAGAGATAAATACCGGGTATGCCCGTAGCCAATGTCTCCCGGATTCCGCGCCGCTCGGAGGTAATCCAGTCGATCCCGCGATGGCCTAAGCTGATCGTGAACCCTCTCGTATAGAGATTCAGGCGAACGAACCACGAGAGATAAATACGTTTCCAGACTCGCAGTTCCACAATCTCTTTCAGTTTCTGAAGGAGGCCGAAGTCCTTTTCGGTCAGCATGAAATCTCTCGGAGAGCTTGTGCGTCTGACGCCTGCTAAGACAGCTTGGTTGACCAGGGCTCGCAGATCGCGTCCGCTTCGACCGTCGGTTGCCAGAGCCAAGTTGAGGATTGCGTGTGAGCGGTCCCCTCTCAACCGTAGCGGACGCAAGAACACCTCCAGTAGCGCGGCCCTCGTCGATTGATCAGGCATGGGAATTTCGATCTGTTCACTAAACCGAGAGAGCACGGCGAAATCGATCTGGTCAGGACAGTGGCTCCGACCAAAAAAGATCGCTTGAGCGTCGCTCAAAAAACCGTCGATCTTCTGGAGGAGCTGCGCAGTAAACTCTTGGCTGACGCAGTCCGCATAGGCTCCACGTAGCGAACAGACTGCATCCAGTTCATCGATGAAAAGCAGGGTCGGCTGCTTTTCTCTCGCCTCTCTAAAAACGCTTGCCAACCGATCCGCCGACCAACCGATCCACATCGCTTTACAATCGCTGGTGGACAGCGCGGCGAAGTTCAATCCCGCTTCGGCGCTCAAGGTTTTCGCGATCTGGGTTTTGCCACATCCGGGAGTGCCGTGGAGAAGCAGACCCTTTGGCAGATGCACGCCTGCAGCTCTGTAGGCTTCGTAATCGCGCAGCATCCGGCAATAAGCCTGCAGATTCTCGCGCAGACTTGTGGGGATGATCAGCGCGTCCCAAGAGGCATTTGTGACGTGGGACGTGGGCACTGTGCGCAAGGCCGTGGAGAGGTCTCTGCCTTCCCTTTACCCTGCAGGCGTCGGGCTTGAACAGAGCGCAAGTCTGTTACCCGCTTTGCCGCTTCGCGCAGCTCCTCGGCGATTGCCTCGCGAGTGATCTTGTTGATTTTGTCGCCGATCTCCTGGTCACCCTCACTTCAGCGCCACCATGTCGGCAAATCTTCCACCGACGGGCACGTCGAGGAGCACATCTTTCTGGCCAGCGTATTTGTCGAAGACATATTTGACGAAGAGAAGGACGAGCACGTAGTCCTTATATTACGAGGCATCCGTGCCACCTCGGAGTCCGTCGCAGCTTTCCCAGAGGGAGCTGTAGAGTTCAGATTTCTTGATGGGCATCTGTTAAACGGGCCGCTGTTCTACCAATCCGTTGCGATCTACTGGAGAGTTTTTGACTTCCAGCACTATCTTGAATTCTCAGGGCATAAAAAAGGTCATCGATTGCTTCGTTACTTTTCAGCTCGATAACTTTGGCTCCTAACCGGCCGAGGCATTCAAGCTGGAATTTGCGTTCGACGCGGTTGAAGTTGAGTATTCTAAATAGAAATTTGGGCTTGAGGTCAAAGAGATAGGATCGCGCGGTTCTAAAGGCGGTTGTTGAAGTATCTTTTGAAAATAAGCTCGTAACACCTCTTTTCAATGCGCGCCAGAGGCAAACTCGCGTACTTGGCGCAAGCAGAATTACCGAATCGGCCCGCTTAATCCTCATTTCGAATGCCGATAAGTAGTTTCCTTCGATAATCCATGACTCCTGCATCACAAACGAGCACAGTGTCTCAAGCCACTCATCTTCTTCGGGATGGGTTCCGTCCTCTCTCCAATGCTAATCGTCAAGGTTGAAAAGTTGAATGTTCAAAATTGGACCGAGTTGTTTCGCGAGAGTGGTTTTTCCGGAACCAGGACAGCCCAACAAGAGGATCCTTTTTCCTAGATGAATGCGAAAGTGATCAGCGTCACATTCAAGCCATGTAATCATTCAAGTAGAAAAGGTGAAATTGCTTGCATCCTAAACGGAATTCTGGTGTCGGTCGATCTGCGCCGACAATGCGCGAGGCGGCTGAGTGATTTGCGCGGCCAAGGGCCTCCAACGAATTTCATAAGAATAACCACGAGGTCATTTAAAAGTGGCATCCATTTGCCACGACACTACCTTCAAATTATCGCAATGCAATACGACAGAATCTGCGCTTGCGCGCCTTGCGGTCGCTCCCTCCGGAGCGCAAGGCAATAACCCGACCGTGGCCCGGATCCTTTATCGACACCAAGTATGCCGTTCCGACCTACTATGGTTATCCCCCGCCTCCGAACAACGGGCCGCGGCATTCGTTCGCTTCTTATCACCTCGCCAAGCATCAGAACGCACCGCAACTCGCCCTGGAAATGGGACATTCGACGCCTCGGATGGTCTTCGATAACTACCGCGAGGTCGTGGCGCCGGCAGAAGCAGAAAGGTACTGGATCATTCACCCACCCCTTATGGCCGACAATATCCTCTCGCTTTCGACCGCAATATGAACCCCAAGGCGACGCTATTACCAAAACGATAAAAGTTAAACCTTACGTTTGACATCGTTGATCAGGCTTTTTTGAAAATTGCTTGGATGCTTACTAGCACATATTAGCACACGTTAGGTCATGGCGGCACAGATTGGACCTGGTTTTTCGATGCCGGGCAGGAAAGTCGACTGTGCTATCTTACCGCATGCAAGCAAAGCACTCAAACCAACACCGATCACTAACATTGTCGAACCTGGAGCGAGGCAACCCGGTAAACCCTTAACAAAACGAGAGCTCGCTGGGTTTCTAGGGATAAGTGAAAGATTCATCGAGCTCGAAGTAAATCGAGGGCGTCTACGCGCAGTTAGACTTTCCAATCGACTTTTACGTTTTCGGCCTATCGACGTTGAGCGATGGCTGGAATCCAGCTTGACCGCAGCGGGCGAATCGAGGCGACACGAACACTAGGAACTAGCATGCATTGGGCAAGGAGGTTCACCCTTTGCAGCCTTCTGCATTGTTCGCCTACTGATCGGTTCGCATAGCCGCCCCGGACACGATCGAAGCTTTGCCGAAGTCCCTAGCGGGACCACACAGGTTTTGCTAAATCGCGTGAGCGCTTTTAATTTGGCCCCTATCGGCGTTGCCAGTGGCTCGTCAGCACTATTAATAACGGGCCAGTCGCGGCCCTGGAGCGACCGTTACCTCTTCTCGGTTTTCAACGCCTCCCAACAGCTTTCAATACGATTCAACAACCTGCAACGCTATTCAACAAGTGAGAGACTAACAGTGTTGAAACGCGTTGAACATTTATCCGCAGTTACCTTCCGAACCTCCCTTAAAGGGAGTATCTGTTTAGCGTAATTGGGCCGGATCGCCGCCGAATTTCTGCCGAGTTCTTTTTTTTCCGCTGGCTTCCGGCAAAAAGATGCGCTAAGAAGCGGGGGTGTTTGCTCCCCAATTAATCCAAGGGCGTTGGCTTGGCGCCGAAGATATCGAAGCGCTCCAGCGGCTGATGGCCGAACATCCGCACTGGAGTCGGCGACGGCTCTCGATCGCACTGTGCGAAGCCCTCAACTGGCGGACTGCGAGCGGGCAACTCAAAGACATGTCGGCCCGGTTGCTGTTGAACAAGCTAGCCGAGCGCGGGTTCATTAAGTTGCCGCCGCGGCAGTCGGTGGGCGGACGGCAGATTCTGCGCGCGCTCTCAGAGCCCGAACTCTTTACTCTGAGTGCCGGCGCAGGGGAGTTGATCGAGGGTCCGCTGAGGACTCTTCAGCCTCTGGGGGTGATCCCTGTCCAACCACGCACCGCTCAAGCCAACGCCTTTGTTTGTCATCTGGCGCAGCATCACTACCTGGGCTACGGCGGCGCGGCGGGCCAGAACCTGCGCTACCTGATTCGGGACTGTGGTGGTCGCGACTTGGCCTGCCTGCTCTTTGGCGCTGCGGCCTGGAAAGTCAGAGCCCGTGATGCCTTCATCGGCTGGAGCGCTCAGCAGCGCCAGGAGCGGCTCTCGCTGATCGTTAACAATAGCCGCTTTCTCATTCTGCCTCATGTGCGCGTCCCGCATCTGGCCAGCCACATTCTGGGCACTATCCTGCGCCGGTTGTCCTCAGACTGGCAGCGCAAATACTCCATCGCGCCGTGCTTGGCAGAGACTTTTGTCGAGCGCGATCGTTTTGCCGGGGTTTGCTACCGGGCGGCCAACTGGCTGCCGGTGGGCCAGACTTGTGGCCGCGGCAGACACGATCGGGACCATACCCTGCAAGTGCCCGTCAAAGACATCTACCTCTACGCGCTCTGTCGGGATTTTAAGGAGCGGCTCTGCGCATGAAGATCGCCGCCGCGATGCTCCAGCAATGGCACCGCGAGAATCCGGCTCGCTTACTCCAAGCCGCTCTCTTGCAGGCGGAGCGCTTGGCCCAGATGGCGCCCGAACTGGAGGCCCTGCGGGCAGAAAACGCTTCGCTGCACCAACAACTGGAAGTCAAAACAAAGCGCATTGCCCAGTTGGAAACGGCGCTCGAAGAGGCCCAACGCGTCGCCCACCGCCAAGCTGCTCCTTTCCGTGGCGACCCCCAAAAACGCGCCGTGGCACCCAAGCGACCGGGGCGTAAGCGCGGACATCCGGGCACCTGCCGGCCAGAGCCTGAGCAAATCGATGAGTCCCTGGAGGTCAAACTCTGTTCCTGTCCACAGTGCGGTGGCTCGCAGTTCAAGGACCACAACGCGATCGAGCAGCTCATTGAAGATATTGCGCCGGTGCGCCCCCACGTTACACGGCTGACCACTTATCACGCCACCTGTGTGGGATGCGGTCAGACTGTCCGTTCCCAACATCCTTTGCAGATGTCACTGGCCATCGGTGCGGCCGGGGTGCACCTCGGCCCACGAGCCCTTGCTCTGGCGGCCGATCTCAACAAGGCCAAAGGACTTTCCATGCGCAAAACCTGCGCCGTTTTGCGCGATTGTTTCGGCCTCCGGCTCAGTCCCGGTGGGCTCTCTCAGGCGATGGATCGGCTGGCGGCCAAAGTAAAACCCCAATACGACGCCCTCGCCAGAGAACTGCGCCAGGCCCCGGCGCTTCATAGCGATGAGACCAGCTGGTGGGTCGCCGGCCCGGGCTGGTGGCTGTGGGTTTTCACGACCCAGCTGCTCACCTTCTATGTCGTTGCTCAGAGCCGCGGACGTGACCTCCTCAACGACATTCTGGGAAAAGACTTCCGCGGCGTCCTGGTCAGCGACTGTCTGGCGACCTATGACGACACCACCGCGCTCCAACAGAAATGCTACGCCCATCATCATAAAGCCATCCGTCAAGCCAAAGACCTTCACCCACAAAACGGCGAGGGCTTCTTATGCGAAGTGGCCGCCTGTTGCGCGCCGCCGTCGCACTCCAAAAGCAGAAAGCTCTGCTTAGCCTGCAAACCTTCAGTGATCTGCGTCAGGCGCTCCAACACAAAGCCGTTCAATTACTGGAGTCTCCCCGCAGCGAACCCAACGAAGAATCCGTGCGCAATCGACTCTATAAACAGCGCGATCATCTCTTTACCTTTCTGGATCACGATGGCGTCGAGGCCACTAACAATCTGGCCGAACGTCAACTGCGCCCCGCGGTGATTGCACGCAAAATCTCCTGCGGCAATAAAACTCCAAAAGGCGCCCGAACCTGGCAAATCCTCACTTCGCTGGCAGCTACTTGCGCCCAGCGTGCCACCAGCTTCATTGCCGTCCTCGCCCGCGCGGCTCCGCTCCAAGGGCGCTAAACACATACTAAAGGGAGGTCGACGCGCAGCGTCGGGAGGGAGTCGCAGGACGTTAAGCGAAGCGTAAGGGTGCAAGCGTTTACCTGCTCACGGGCTGTTGGAAGTTAGTATGTTAAACATCGAAGTTAATAGGAGCGCAGAAGGTGTTGAGCGGTACTTCGACCGCGAATTCGCCGTAAGCGATTACCTGATGAAAGAGCCCGGCGTATGGGCCGGACGCGGAGCGGAGCGGCTAGGACTGCGTGGTCCGGTGGAACGGTCCCAGTTCGTCGCATTGTTGCGAAACGAGCATCCGACGAGTGGCAAACGGCTGACGGCGCGTAGGAACACGAGCCGCCAGGAAAACGGCGAGATGGCGAGATGGTGACAACCGGCAGGTTGGTTATGGGTTCGTGTTCGGAGTTCCAAAGTCGCTAAGTATATACTTGGCAGTCACAAGGGACCAGGTAGTCGAAAACATCGCAAGATCGGCTGTGGACGAAACGATGCACGCGGTGGAAGCCGAGATGCAGTGCAAGGTCCGGAAAGGAGGCCTGCACGAGGATCGCAGAACGGGCGAAATGCTGTATTCAAAGTTCTTCCATCGCGATTCTCGGCCGATCAATGGACTAAGCGATCCACACTGGCACGTCCACTGTTTTCGTTCACAACGCAACATTTGATCCGGTCGAAGAGCGATGGAAAGCCGGCCAATTCAGGGAGCTGATCGCCGATAAAGGTTATTTCCAGGAATACTTTCATACCCTGCTCGCACAAAAATTGATCGAATCCGGGTACAAGCTCAGGCGAACCGGCAGAGGCTGGCACCAGTGGGAGATGGCGTGTATCACTGATAGAGAGGTGGAATTATTTTCCAAGAGGAATGAGCTGATTGATACTCTGTCAGAAGAGAGAGAATCGACACCGGACGAAGAGAGCCGAATCGCGCGCCATGAACGTGATAGCAAGACAACAAAGCTTCTCCACGGCAAGGCGGAAATTGAGAATTGGCGTCAGCAAATGAGACCGGAGCGCTGGGACTCAATTTCGCCAGAAGTAGCAAAAAGAGGACCGCAACTCGAGCTGCCGATCGATCCACGCGAGCTGGCGGTTGAAGCCTATTTCGCAAAACACTCCGTTGTACGCGCCCGGATTCTGACAGCGGAGATTCTGAAACGGACCTGTGGAAACTTGTCCGTCGACGAAGTGGAGCGGTATGTGAAAAGCGATCGATTCATTCAGCTCGACGGTAGGCACATCACTACCCCTCAGGCAAAGCTTGAGGAGGAAGAGCTCCTGGAGCTTGTGCGGCGCGGCTGGAACACATGTAAGCCGATAGGGCGACCTTTCGCATTGGTCCAAGCTTTGCGAAGGTCCAAGACACAATCCAGGAATCGAATGATGCCCGACCTTTGGGCGACGCGCCAAGCAGAAATAGTACGCGAAATTGGAATGGAACGTTAGACGCTTATTGTCACGTGACGCCCGTTGAGCAAAACGAAAACGAGAAGCAGAAAGACACAGTTTCCGGACTGGGCATTACCAAAGAGGTAGGCGGAATCCAAGTCCTCCTAACGCACTCGCTTTTTGCCTCCGATATTCTGCGTAGGTTGCTTCAGCGCGTTTCTCTAGCGAAACCGACTTCTGCTCCTTTGCGATTCTAATGGCTTCGCAGAACGAGGCCTCAATTTCGGTCTTGCCCGCACCTGTTGCCGCGAGAAGCACACCTCGGAGTCGGTGCAGTTCGGCGCAGTAATAGGGCTGATCAAATCTTTCAGCCAGTGCCTCCGCCTCGTTTATTGCCTCAAGAGCTTCAGAGGTACGATCCGCTAGATGTAATGCTTCAGCCTTTCGCGCGAGATGACCCGGCAGGTCCAGCACCGTACCGGTTGCCCGAAGATCTCTTATTCCCTGCTCGATCCACGGAATACCTTCCGCGGTGTTACCGGAAGCGCTGCGCGTCCAGCCGCGAAAAATTGCTCCTATCGCTAGCCAATACGCAAAATTTTGACGCGTGGAGAGTTCGATCAATTCCGAGGTCAATCGGTCCACCTCAGCAGGATTTCGCTCACAGTGGGCTAGAGCCGCGGCCCAAACCAGCGCCAGGGCTAAAGAGTTCATATCATTCAGCTCCTTTGCTATTGAGGCCCCTTCGTCCATCAAGGCGTGGCAAGAGGAGATCTCTCCGAAATGCCACTCGCACATGGCCCCATAAATCAGACAGGCGACGACTGGCGTTATGTAGTCTTCCGCATGAGTCTGAACATTTCCCGAGCGCCAGATTTGAACACCACGCATCGCGTATTGACGCGCGGACTCGAAATCGCCCAAAAAGTAGAGCAGGACTGCCAAAGACTGGTAGGCTCCAATCATTAGCGCTGAGTCGTTCTGTTCCTGCGCCAGTGAGTACATTCGTTCGGCAATCTGCATCGCAGCAGACAGCTTGTCCGTCATCAGTGTATAGCGACTATGACCACTCAATGTCATATACAGGAGCCGGGGATCATTCAGCGAATGACACAAGGGCTCGGCGCGCTCATAACACATTCGGGCCTCGGGTGCTGCCATTCCTCGCGTGGCGGTTAGATATAGCCCCGCCTGCATGAGGATGAAGAGCCGATCTTCAGTGACGAGACGTTGTCCTTCGATGGCCGTTTCAACCAACGATCCCCAGCGCCCGCGTTCGAAAAATTGACCTAAAACCGATAGCAATGGCCCAGTTGCTCCAAGAACGTTAGCCGCAAAGTGGGCATTTCCCCGCTGAATCCGGGGAATATAAACTTCATGGAGCGCCTCTCGAAACAGACCGGCGTTGCAGCCGCAAATGACTGCTAAGAAAAGTGGCTCCATCTCCGCAAAACTATCCGGCAGCTGCGGCGCAAGCGCTCGATAATGGTTAAAAAGCCGCTTGTTGCATTCCTTCCAAGCCTCGCTTCGTTGGCCTCGCAGTTGTTCGCCGTAGTACTCACGAACCAAAGGATGCGTATCGACATAGCCCGGATTGTGCGGATCTTCCCCGGCCAGAAGTCGCGCTCTTCTTAGCCTGGCTAGAATCGTCCGCCATTCAGTCGGGCTCAAATTCGTTAATGACTCTGTAAGGCCCGGAATCGCAGGCGGTTTTAGAAGCGCTGCAATCGCCTTTTCCTCAGCTGGGCGATCAAAGAGCCCTAACATGCGCAGAACCGACAGCTCAGGACCTTCACCAAACCAGGTTCGGTAAGATTTCATTACTTTTCGGGCGTGGGCTCCCTGTCGTACGTCGTGAGCAAGATGTCCCGACACTTCGTTACGTGAACGAATGTCTCCGTTGTACGCATCAGTCAGATAGCTGCCCAACAGCGTCAGCGCCAGACAATGGCCGCTGAACTCATCGCTGGCACTTCGCAGCTCCGCTTCGTCTCCCTTTACGCCCAGCGCTCGGAGCAGCTGTGCTCCAGCATGGCTGGATAGATGTTCCAGGTCACGACGGAGAGCTGAGCTACCCTCGTGATCCGACAGATCAGCGACCGGCATCCGCGTGGTAATCACGCACAGACCTATATTGAAAGCAGCAAGCTCTCGCAATAGTGCCTGAAGGGACGGGTCCCGTAACCGCCCTTCTTGTGCACCAGGGGGATTTTGGAGCGGCTCCAACCCATCCAGAACAAGCAAGGTTCGCCGATGCCCAACGAGCTTCGCCAATCTTTCGCCCTTCTCCCATGCTGTTCCGAGCCGTGGATCTGGATCGCCAAACCAGTGAAGAGCGGCATCAAGAAATTCATCGGCAGACGAAGTGTCGCCGCTGGTGCCCTGTCTGTAGAAAGACCAGCCAAAAACGAGTTGCGCAGAACGATACTGTTCAGCAGCCATTCGTCGGAGCCAATGGTTGACCAGTGTCGATTTTCCGACTCCGCCCCAGGCAACAATTGTCACAACATTGACCTGCTGGTTTGCCCATGCATCGTCCAGGAAACCGATGTCCTCTTCGCGACCAAAAACATCGCTTCCTGTGATGGGCAATCTAGCTACGGAAATCTTCTTTGGGCCTAATCTTGCTTGCGCTTTCCGAGTTCCGACGCGTGAAGCAGGAGGGGGGATCTGCTGCAACTTCCGACGTGTGGTCCCACGTCGTGCCTCGATAGCGCCTGTTATTGTCGGCATCGCCTTGAGCAGCTCGTCCGGAGTCTGGAACCGCTGTGCCGGATCTTTCTCAAGGAGTTTCTCAAGGAGAACGACGACCGGCTGTGCAACATCTTTGAGTCGCTCAAGCGGTAAGGGCGCGTGCTGATGCTGGTACATCACCTCAGCGGAAGTACCTCGAAACGGTGTTTGCCCAGTCATCATTACCCAGAGCGTCACGCCAACCGAGTACAGGTCCGAGCGGATGTCGACCTGTACCCCTGCGAACTGTTCCGGACTAGCAAACTCGGGCGTTCCGACAAATGCTCCGGGCGATGAAATGTCCGCTTCAGAAGCCGATTCGTCTACTGTCTTTGCCAGGCCAAGGTCGATAATTTTAGCGGTTACACCCCGTTCCTCCTTCAACCTGACCATGATGTTTGTTGGCTTGATATCTCGGTGAACAAGGTGCTGTTCGTGAACTGCGGCTAATCCGGCAGCCACCTGCGTTGCAATTTCCGCCGCCAGCTTTACCTCGAGTCGGCCTGACCGTTTGATGAGCTTTTCCAGCGTTTCACCTTCTACAAACTCCATTGCGTAGAAATAACTGTCGCCGGTTCTACCCAGATGGAACACGGAGGCAACATTTGGGTGACGGACGCTCGCCGCCGCCCGGGCTTCGCGGAGAAAACGAAGCCGTGCCGATTCGTCACCGAGATATCGTTCACTGATGACTTTCAGAGTCACTGGGCAGTGCAAGTTGATGTCGAACGCCTTGTAAGTGACCCCCATCGCGCCGCGACCCAGCTCAATGGGTTTGCCACCTTCACTTAATAAGACTTCATAATGTTCGAAGCGCTGAGAGGCCGCCTCGGAGGCCGATGCGCTTCGAACGACTTCCCGACTGGCTTCCTCTAACTCGATGTCTCCCTTAACGCCCATACTAAGCATACACACCGGACAGAATTGCAGTCCTCCAGAAAACCCATTGCCACAAACCGAGCAGATGCGTCTGTTCGCCACTTTCATGGACCCAACCGTCCTTCGGATGCAACCAGTGCTTCGCAAAGCGAATGGATTTCCGCGTCGATTTCCGCTGGATCTGACACCGTGCGAGCGACCTCCTCACGTAAAAGGGTAGTAAACTGCTTTCGCATCCGGTCGATAAGTGTCTTGACCGCGACGATGCTGACCTGAAGTTGATCGGCTGCCTGTTCGTACGACGGTACTACTTGGACGACGCCGGGGGCCAAAAAAGGCTCCAACGCCTGGAGAGTGGCAGATTTTCCTCCGCCGGACAAATGCATAAAGCGGAGACCAATAGAGCCTACACAACTCGGCAAGCGCAGCCTTTGAGCCAGGCGCCTGGCTCTGAGCCGAGAGTAAGACCACGCTCCATTGCGTAGTACGAAACCGTCCAGCCTCTTGCGTAGGCGAGTTATGGTCCAGATTCAATTTTGGTCCCTATGGTCAGTTTATCGTATCAAATGTGATTGAAGTGAACAAGACATTCAAAGCAGCCATAATCGACCCGTTCGCGGTAAGCGCAGACAATGGTTAAAGGGCCGAAAGTTTCGGCGAAACTCTGAAACTCGAGTATGCGGGGCCGATTTCCAAGTAACGGTTTTTTACAATGGTCGGAAAGTAGTGCGGCAGCACTGATTTTTCGCCTCGTTGGCACTCGGGTGTTCCCGCGAATTTTCCTCTCCTTCATGTGTTCACGCTGTCGTCAGTACTCCGGCGGATCCTTTGAGGCTCGTTAGGCGGTTTGACGTTCCTTCGGTGGCTTTACGCATTTTTGTACGATTCGTCGACACTCTCTCCAACTCCTGCAACTCGGGGCTCCCAATCCGTTTGGACTTAATAGAGACCACTGCTCAGGGTTTCGACGCAAAAACAAGGACTATAAAAAAAATGAACACAATAAATCGACGTAGTGTGCTCCTGTTTGCCGCTATGGTGGCGCTGATGTTTCCGGGCATTGTCCTGCAAACGCTCGCCCAGAGCGCCCGAGACCGCCTGGTAGGAACTTGGATGCTAGCCTCAATCTAAATCGGAGGCCCGGATGGCAGCAGATTCGATCCATTTGGCGCCAATCCGACAGGCGAAATAGAACAGGTGACGCCTATCGCACTGACAATGAATCGCTCGCAACCTGAATGATGCGGAGAAAGATTCTGAATAATAAACGTCATGAAAACGGAGAAACGCGGTTAGGGGGATATTTAAAAGGAACACGATGGGTTGGGTGCGAGCTTGGCCAGCGCGTCGCTTGATGAGTTCGATCAATCAATCTAGTACTAAGCACAACGACAACGCTATGGATCAATTAGCCCCTTCAGCCAGCCCCAGACTCGAAAATCAAGTGGCGGTCGTTACAGGCGGCGCCAGAGGGAAAGGAGCAGGCGCGTCCGATACTGAAGCGCTGATGAATTTCGCGGTGGAACGCTTCGGCAGCCTCGATTGCGTGGTAAACAACGCAGGAGCAGGCAGCGAAGGCGAACCTATTGCCCAAACGTCAGTAGAAGGTTTTGATCGATCAATCGCTTTGTTGCTTCGCGGCCCTTTCTTGGGAATCAAGTACGCCGTCCCGCACATGCAAAGCGGTGGAACGATTACAAACATTGCTAGCGTGTCTGGCATGGTAGCTGGCTTTGCCCCCCACGCTTATACTGCAGCGAAGTTCGGTGTTGTCGGGTTGACGAAATCCGTGGCTTTGGAGCTCGCCGAGCGCGGTATAAGAGTCAACGCGATTTTGTCCGGGCGGAACTGCCACGGGGATCTGGGCCCCAGTATTTCCGGAAATGCCAGCAGAACTGGTCGATCGCACGCCAGAGATCGTGGAACCATGGCTTGCGGCAGAAGCACCGATTGGCAGAGCCGGGCTTCCGGACGATATCGCAAACGCCGCACTTTGGCTGGCTAGTGGTGAGTCAAGCTTTGTGACCGGACATGCTCTTGTGGTAGATGGCGGTTTGACTGCGGGTATGCGGTGGTCGCAAACGCTCGAGCGGCTTGAAAATCTAAAGGAACACTTCCGGACAACTTTGAGTCAGACTGCGGCCGTCTCGTAATTCTCGATTTGGGTTGTCGATCGAACCAATGATTCGAGCCTGGTCACCTTCCAAGCTCCGCTCCACCAGTGTGTAAAAGGCAATCCTGAAAGCATGACATCGCGCGTCAAAGCCACTATGGTAAAAAACAGATTCGAGAATATGAGCTCAGGTAACCCTCAGCCCGTTACCCGCATTAGCCGAAGAGAACTTCTGAAAAGGGGAGGAAAGGTTGCCGCAGCTGCAGCGGTATCATCAGTGTTCTCACCCTTTGTTCTTACTGGAAAGGCAGCCGGGACAAAAACACTCTCATTCTGGCAGTTCTATGCTCCCGCCAGTACGTTGAGTGCTCAAAGCACGGAAAGCAAATGGTTTGAAGACTGTGTCAAGGGTTGGAATGCGACCCACGATGTCAAGGTCGAGCTGCATTTTGTCCACGCGAACGAGTATTTCGGTGGATCCAAGCTACAGACCGCTTTCGCCTCGGGTCAGGGTCCTGATATTTTCATAATCAGCCCCGGGGACTTTCTTCGTTACTACAATGGTGGCGTTCTGGTCGACCTCACTTCTTACATGGAGGACGCCACGAAAAAGGACTTTTTTCCAAATGTGATGGAAACCCGGATCGTTGATGAAAAGATCTATGGAGTCCCGTACGACGTCGTACCCTTGGCGATGTTTTACAGCCTCAAGGCATTCGAGGAGGCTGGATTTTCGGAGAGCGATATCCCGAAAGCCTGGGACCAGTTCCTCGAAATCGCGCGCAAGCTGACCAAAGGGGACCGATTTGGCTGTCTATTCGAAACTGCACCGGGTTATTACCAGAACTTCAACTGGTACCCGTTTATGTGGCAAGGAGGTGGTGAAATCGCTACGCCAGACGGAAAACACAGCGCCTTTGCATCGCCGGCCACCGTTCAGGCTCTGAAGTTCTGGCAGGACGCCTTTCAGCAGAAGGTCGCACCGCGCAACCTCCTGGGCGGCGGTGGCTGGGACGTCGTAGCGAATCTGGCTTCAGGCTTCTGTGCCATGCAAAATCTGGGTATCTGGGGAGTCAAGGCCTTGCGGGACCACGCTAAGGATTTCCAATATGGCGTCTTCCCCTATCCCTTACCTCCTAACGGCCAGCAAAGGACGGTTTTGGGTGGATGGGCCTTCGTCGCCAATGCCAGGGGCAAAAATCCGGAGGAAGCGGCAAAGTTCTGTGTTTGGGCCGTGGGTTCCATGCAGGACGATTGCATTCAAAGGGTCGTTGACTGGTGTACCAAGGCGGCCGGTCTGATGACGCCGCGAAAATCGGCTTTGGAAAAGGCGACCGCCGAAGGAGGGTACAGCAGCGGCCCGATGAAGTTATTTAAGGACTGGACACTCCTGACCGGTAGAAGTGAGCCTCGGGTTCCACCGGAGGTCTATAAGGCGGTCTCGGATACTATCCAAGCTTGCCAACTGAGCGGAGCTGATCCTATGCAGGCCGCCGAGGAAGGATCCCAGCGAATCGAAAGCTTCCTCTCCGGATACACGGGTGCCCCGTTGCTGTGATGATCGTGGCGCCGCTGCAGCGGCGCCTGACCGATAGCTGATAGCAAATAGCCGAGGTTCCGCGCGGGAAAAGCCTAACGCGAAAGTCGCTATCCTCTATCAGAATGATGATCTCGGTAACCACTACGTTACCGGCATGAAGGACGTGCTGGGCGACAAGTTCGACAAGACGGTGGTCACTGCCAGCTATGAGCCGCTTCACCACTCCGCCTCTATTCTCGAGGGGCTGGTATACGACACTCAGGCCTTTTGGACGGCCAGTATCGTTGACATGCTACCAATGGATGGCCTCCTGTGCAAGTGAGCAGGCCTTTCCGTTGCCCACTACCATTGAACTGCCCTACCCCGCCGTACAGATAAAGTCTAAGAAGCCCCCGCGGACGTGATTGGATGTGCTATAAGTTCTGCTACCACTGAGCCGCCATAGAGAACACGATGAAAGTGACATCAGTGGTTTCGCCAACTCCGATTTGGATTTGCAGCTCAAGAAGCACGGCATTCATCAGCTAATCGTCACCGGACTAATCGCGCATACGTGTGTGGAGGCGACCGTCCGCGATGGCGCTGAGCTTGGCGATCAAGAGATTACCCTATGAGGGTAGGCTATCTCGGTAATTTTGCGCACTGAAGCTGAGTCCAGACACGAATGGCACGAAGATAAGCGTCGAAGGTTCCGAAGGGACAGAGCAAATCGAGACGATTCGCCTAATCTTCGCCCGCTAGATCCGGCCTCCGGGGCTCCGGTTCAGCCTCGTCCTGTACCCCATCGCCGATGGAGAAAACGCTCCCACGGCGCGAACACAATTTTGTCCACGAGCAGACCGATCACGACGATTACGAGCATGACGCCGATAACCTGGTCCATGGCATTTAATTCGCGGCCGTAGTGCAGCAAATACCCCAGTCCAAAGCCTGTCAAGATCGTCACGTAAATCTCCGCAGCCATCAGCGAACGCCACGCGAATGCCCAGCCTTGTTTCATGCCGCTGACGATGAATGGAAGCGACGCCGGCAGAATGACTCTGAACCAGGTGTGCAGGCCCTTCGAGCCCATTGTCCGCGCGGCGCGGGCAAAGATCGGCGGCACGTTGCCAACGCCGTTGTCTGTCGCGATTATTACTGACCAGAGTGTGCCCATGATAACGACGAAAAGCATCGCTGTTTCCGTTTGCCCGAACCAGAGCAACGCCAGAGGCACCCAGCAAACGCTCGGTAGCGTCTGCAATCCAAGTGCAAGCACCCCGATTGTGTCTTCGCAAAACTTGAACCGAGCCGTCAGCAGCCCCAGCGGCAAGCCCACCGCAATGCCGACAACGTAACCGGCCAAAAGGCGACGCATCGTGACCATCGACGCCTGCACCAGCGTTCCGTCTTCGGCAGCCCCCTTAAGATACTCCCAAACGCTGATCGGATCCGGCAGCAACACAGGCGACCAGACTTTCGCCAGGACTAGAAGATGCCAGATCCAAAGCAAAGTGATGAAAAACAGCGCTGCCAAAATAAATCGCTTCATTCCGCGACCTCCTGTGTGACGTAGCCTTTCAGGGCGCGCATAATCTCTGACGAGTAGCCCGCAAGCTGAACACTATTGATGTCGCGCGGCCTTTCGAGATCGATCTTGAACTCTTCGCGAATTCGCCCCGGATGCGATGAAAATAAAATGACGCGATTGCCGAGACAGGCAGCTTCGCGAACGTTATGCGTGACGAACACGATCGTCTTTTTGCGCGTCGCCCAGATTTCCTGAATATCTCCGTACAGTTGCTCGCGCGTCAACGCATCAAGGGAAGCAAATGGTTCATCCATCAAGAGCACGCGCGGGTTCGGGGCAAGCGCCCGGGCCAGCGCAACACGCTGCTTCATGCCGCCTGAGAGCTGATGAATGGTTGCGTGCATGAATCTTTCCAAGCCGACCAATTTCAAATAAAACTCGGCCACTTCGCGCCGCTCCTTGGCGTTCAATCCGGGCTTGAGTTTTAAGCCAAACAAGACATTACCCATCACGTCGAGCCAGGGAAATAGCGCCGCTTCCTGGAACATTACCATCCGATCGCGGCCCGGCTCGGTAATCGGCTTGCCGTCGGCTAACACCTGCCCGCTGTCGGGTTTTTCCAGTCCGGCTATGATGTTGAGCAGCGTCGTTTTGCCGCAGCCACTCGGGCCGACGAGACAGAGGAAGCCGCCCACATTGACTTGCAGGGAGACCGCGTCCAGCGCGTGCACTTCGCTGCTTTGCCCTGCGAAATACCGCTTCGAAACCAGCTCCACAGCAAGTTTCGCCGGCACGACATTCTCCAGTTCTTCCCTGATCGACATAGAATTGAAAGACTGAACGCCCCGAAGATGACCTCTTCCTCCTCAAGGCGTTTCGAAAAGCCGGGAGAGATCCGGAGCAGTTTTCATGAAGCCGGCTTTCTGCGCGTTGGCAACAAACGCCTCCACCGACGCACGCGGAATTTCGCTCGTGAAAATAATGCGCTTCCACGCATGCGCGATCAGCTCGACGGACATGTCATTGCGCGTCTCAGCCAGCAGTTCGGCCTTCACGATTTTCTGTGCTTGCTCCGGATTCTTCAAAATCCAGTTGGTGAGTTCCCGATGTGCCTGCCAGAACTTATTCGCGAGCTCGCGCTTTTCATCGAGAAACTTCACGCTAGAGACAAGTACCGTCGTCGCGGTGTCGGGTTCCTCCACCAGCACCTTGCCCCCGGCTTCGTTTTCAAGCCGCGATACCCATGGCTCAACCGTCCATACAGCGTCGATTTTCTTCTGCCGAAAAAGCGAAAGCTGATCGGGATTTTGCGTCGGCAGTACCTGCGCGTCGCCGCCAAGCTGCGTAATTCTCAAGCCGCCCGACGTGAGCCACGCGCGGCACGAAATGTCCTGCGTGTTACCGAACTGCGGCGTAGCGATTCTTTTCCCCTTGAAATCGGCGGGCTCCTTCAAGTTCGCATCCGGCTGAACCACCAGTGCCGCGCCACCGTTTGCCGCGCCGGCGATGATGCGGATTTCCTCAGCTTGCGACTTCGCGTATGCGTTGAGCGCGGGACCGGGGCCGACGTACGTCAGCTCAATCGATTTTGCAAAAATCGCTTCCATCGCGCTCGGACCGGCGTTGTAAGTGAACCACTGAATCTCGACGCCCGATCCTAATCGCGCCTCGAACCAACCGTTGCCCTGGCGCGAGAGATAGTGCGCGACGAGCCCTTGCGCGTGGGTAATGTTCGGAAAATGTCCGACGCGGATCACGGTTCTATCGCTGGCGACCGTAACGGCGGCCGCGATCAATAGTAGAGCGAGCGAGTTGAGGATTGTCTTCATTTGTCGTTCGAAATTGGTGGTTTTTTCGGCATGGGCTTCGACGATCTCGAGCACTCGAATTTCTACCCCGTAGCTACCATACCATTCGCCAGATGCGATCAGGCTCACCGCGTTCTATTACTCTAACCGGAGTCGATCCTTCGAAGGCAGGGCGGGAAGTCTGAAGCCAGGAACCGATTTGAGCAAATGGATTTTTGGGTCCCGGCCTGCTTGCTGGAGCTTGTCTGTTTCTAAGGTTGCTCCTGCTGTGGTCTGGGCCAAAAAAAAATTCCCGTGGCCAGTTTCCGTTACATGGGCATGGTTCCGCTTTCTTTCCCGAACAGTGGACCAGCATTCCTGGTTTTAATTAAGCCGCCACGCGCTCCCTAGTTCGGTTATTCGTCTCGCGATCCCAAAGTGGTTCGTTGTAATTCGAGGGTGCGGAAAACGCAAAAACTCGTATTGTCTTGGCGAGCAATCAAAAAAGGCAGCACCGGCCTTAATCAAGAAATCATAGTGTTGAGGGCGGATACCACAGTTTGCGCACTATCAACCGCAAGACGGGTGGCGCATGTACTGATGACATTTATGACGACAATCAACAAGGGGGTAAAAAAAGACGATAGCGATGGTCTCCTACCCTTGATTAGACGCCTTGAAAACGAAGTCCAGAGCCTGGTGGCTGAAAACAACCAGCTGAAGGCGGAAAACGCCGAATTGGCAAAGGCAAACGACTTTCTGGATGCAATTAGGGGACGAGACAAGCTCGACGAAAAATGATCTTCGACTACCACCAATGAAAAGTGCTGCGAGCGCAAAGATACATTCCAGACTGATCAGCGGTAAAGTTTGGGTACTCTGCAAAACACCCACAATCGACATCAGCCAACCAAATAATCAGGCGCCGGAGACCAGAGGCTGAAGAGCCTCTGGAGCTCGCTCCAGGTGGGCACGAAGGCAGCAGAAATCTTCGTCGATTCAATAGCCTCGCGTCTTACTCGCCGTCTTCGCGAAGAAGGACTCGATGACTTTTTCCAGGTCAGTACCCTGGCATTTCGGGCAGTGCACCTGCTTCGTCTCGTGCTCACTGATGGTCAGCACTTCGTCAAATTTGTTATAACACTTGCGGCAAATATATTCGTAGAGGGGCATAGGTCGGTCCAGTTAGGGGTTCAAAATCCGGTTTCGTTTCTTCGGGCGATTCTCCTAGATTATTCTCACTAAAGGCAGTCCCGCGCTTCCCTTTCCTTGTCGAAAGTGAACCGTTAGTTGTTCTGCGGAACTGGCGGTGTTGGTCCTCAGCAATCGGTGAACACCAGGAGTCCGATCAGATTTTCATCAACGGGTGGGCAAGTCGATCGCACGACGAACACCTCGCAATCCCGCACCGAATCTTCGACTTCGATCGCCAACCTTAACGTCCGGAAATCGGCTTATCCGGGAGGTCCCCCACCAAAGCGCAGCCCCATTGGGGTTATTAACCTTCTGCCCCGCGGCATTAATTTAAGACTTTGATTACCGAGCATTCTTGACTTCAAAATTTAAGATCGACCAGACCCGTAAGCGCCCAATTTCATTGCTTTCAGTCCTCGAAATGCGCGTCAATCTTAGAGCGCGGGACTTTTGCGGGCCAGTTCCCCAGGTTCGCGTTCGACCAACGCGCGGTGGTGCTGCAATGCCAGCTGTTCAATGGCCTCTGCCGTGCGGGCAAAACCCAATCGACCGGTGTTGAGCGTAACGTCATAAAGGGTCGGGTCGTCAATCTTGGCATTGAAATATCGCCTCAGGTAGCGGCGACGCGCTTTGTCCTTTTCCCTAACCAACATGTCCGCTTCGGCTTCGCCCAGATGGTAATATTCGGCGGCATGTCGGATACGGGCTGCAAGCGGCGCTACGAGCCGCACACGAAACACGTTGGGCAACCGTGCCGTAATGAGACTCGCGCCCCGCCCTACCAGGATGGCGCGACCTAAGCCGGCGAGGCGAAGGATGGTTTTCGCCGTATCTCGGACCAGCGTCCAAGCCGGCGGATGAAGCCCCAGGACTTCTTCCACGATCTCCTCTATCGGGAGCCCGACGTCCTCGGTCATAAACCTTTCCAGTTGAGGAGGTAGCTTGTGATCTTCCAGCACCTGCTTGGCCAGGTTGGCGTCAAAGATGGCCCAAGGCCTCGTAGCTGCTGTCTTTTCAAGGGCAGTCAACCGCTGGGCCAGCATTTCGGCGATAATAATTCCGCCGGCGCCTGCCTCGCGAGAGATGGTGATCGCTAGCGGTTGCGGTTCGCGAGTGTTTTCCGGGAGCGCCATCTGCGCTTGGAGGTAGCGGTTGAATACGTTTAGCCGTGAAACCTTCATAATTGGGAGGCAGGTGGTCTCTTCTTCTTTGGTTAAACAAACCACAGGCGATCCATGGTCGCGTCATTCACAACAAGTGCCGTCCCCGGCACGTACCGTAGAACCCGTTCAACCGTGCTGCCCAGCAGCAAACCTCCAAGCCATTTCTTTGAATGCTCCAAGAAATCGCAGGTCGTTGAGGACACGGTTGCGTAAACGCTAGTCAATTTTCACATCGACAGTTTTTGGTTTCGCCTTTTCGTCCTTCGGGAGGTGCAATTTCAGCATCCCGTCCTTGAACTCAGCGTTGATCTTATCGCTCGCCGTGCCTTCAGGAAGCGCGAAACGGCGGATGAAACTTCCGTAGCTCCGCTCAATCCGATGATACTTCTTGTCCCTTTCCTCCTTTTCTGACTTACGCTCACCAGTTATCGAGAGAACACCGCCTTCCACCGTTACCCTAACATCATCTTTATTCACACCGGGCAACTCTGCTTTGATGATATACTCCTTGTCATCCTCAGCAATATCTACCGGCGGCGTCCATTCCGTAAGGCTAAATTGCTCTTCCCTACTGTCCGTTAATGATAAGCGCCTGCCGAAGAGCGAAGCCAAACGCCTTTGCATCTCCTCAAGCTCATGGATCGGATCCCACGATGGAGAAACCCTGAATGGACTCCACTTCTCTAGAGTCTTCATTATTAACTTTCCTTAGGCGGGGATCGAATTATGACTTCGTCTCGGCGCCAAACTTGGTTCCCGCCAACTTACCGCGTTCAGCCCGAATGTTAAGAAGCAGGCTGCAGTAATCCTCTTTCGAGATCAGCACGTTTCATCATCACAATTCGAATATAAGATAAAGTGGACATTTTGGCTTAACACCAGTTGGCGACTTTTACTCGTCTTTTGCACCTGCCTCCCGAGGATACTACAGACATGGAGGATCTCAGTCAGAGCTTCTCCAGGCAAAGTCTACGATTGATCTGAATCTCTCGCTCCGAAAAGTAGCACCGCTTTTTCTAACGTTGAGAAGTCGAGAAACCCAAAGTTCACCGGTTTCTTGATCTTATACACGTACGGCGCGGCGAGCAAAATATACGAGCTATGAGTTTCCTCTAAATCTAAATGGACATGCTTGAACGATACGGATAAGAACTTGCATTGAGAAGAAACGCTAACAATTTCTCCTCCGAAATCGAAATAACTTTTTTTGTTGACATGGTCCAACGAAGTTTACGCCGCTACATCCAAGGCACACAACAAAATGTCCGTAGAGGCTGAGCGGTTCTCCGCGAAGAAGGAGAAGCCGGCGGCTGGGGAGCTAAGTAGGCAAGATGCACCTACGCCTTCAAGACGGCGACATTTCGCGAGAGGCTCGAAGGCCTCCTCGTGCCGCTTCTCCTCAACGTCATCGGTATGAGGCGGTTCGCGAAGTTCGTCGTCTCGCAGGGCGTGAAGGAACTCGGCCAGGAACGCGCCGACTGGATCGCTGGCCTCATCGCGAGCCAGGACCGCAAGTTGATGGTGCCCGCCTGGAGGGCGGCGATGGCGTTCGACAGCAGGCGCCTCCTAGCCGACATCAAATGTCCGACGCTCGTTGTCGCCGCCTCCAACGATCGCAAGGTACCGCTCCACCACGCGAAGATGCTCCACGACGGTATCACTGGTTCTCAGCTCGTTATTATCGATGGCGCCAACCACGCGCTCGTCTGGACGCGGCCAGACGAGCTCTTGAGGGTGACCAACGAATTTCTCGACGCCTGATCCAACATGCCAAAAGTGAGTTCTGATGATAAGGCCATACCCTCGGTTAGAGCGATTTGCGCCGGTCGTTCACGGCGCGTCAGGAAAAGTGACGGCACCAGCGCAGTGATTCACTTCAAATGATACCCAGTTTTGCGGATTCAGTTTCGATACCCGCTTGACACCAACCTGGATTCTGCTCGCAACTCCGGCAAGGCTGCCGGCTGAAACCACGCACGGAATATGGTTAAAATCGACATCGAATTGGTCGACGTAGTCGCTTTCCTTCGCATTTCGGTAGTCGCCGAATTTCCCGGACATCATTCCTTCAAATAGTGCCTTGGCAATGAGATAGGCGGCGTTTTTGCGATCGATCTTCCTGAAGTCGATCACCGTATTGGTATGCGGAGCGTTCTTGGGGCTCAAATCCGTCTTCAGTCTTACACCGAGTCTTTCCATGGCATCCCATTTTCCCGCCTCACTAACCCCTTGGAATCTTCTCAATTTTAGGATCGTCTTAGCGTTCTGTCCCAGGTGCTTGTTGGCAAATAAGTTTACAGGTCGATAGTCTTGCTGACCCGGTATTCCTCTCCCGGGGTCGAGAACCTTCATATAAATCCGATAAGAAGTCGATGTACCAAAGTCGCTCGACACGGTCCAGGCCTCATAGAAAAAGGACTCAGTAATTTCGACTTTCATTGGCAAGCGCAAACAGGCGGAGGTTTTAGCCGATTGTTAAGGATCCACAACGACGGCTCTTAAATTTGACGGATTGATTCGAATTTAAGCGCATTGGTTTTAATGCGTTGGAGTTCACCGTTTATCAATCGCCGCCGTCTGATTTCGCGGAAATGTTTCCGATTGACGATGCGGTCACATCGCGATTGAGAAATCGGTTTGCGTAGTCGCATTCCGCAATGACTTCAAGCCCGTCATTGCGTGCGTATTGCACCGCAGCCGCAACTAATTGCTCTGCAAGGCCTTTTCCTCGAAGGGTCTCCGGCACTTCCGTATGGGTGATGATCATGCGGTTGCCTGACATGCGGTATTCGACTTTGGCCAAACGCCCTCCAATCGTGATCTCGAAGCGGTTTGCGGAAGAATTACGAGTTACCATCAGATCGGATGAACTATCGGATTTCGTATTCATAAGAGACCTTCACGCAAGGCATTGAGATTCTAAAGCCATTTTAGAAGAAATCGGGGATGCGAACTTGATTACGGTGAGGCGCCTGGAACAAGAGCCGCTCGGAGTTTGAGAACCTCCAAGCATCGTTTTCCAAATGAATTGCGATGCCGTTGTCCGCCAGGTGTGACATCCGACGGGGGTGAGAAAACCCGCCGCCTCGGCCCGCTTCGGGATGGCAGCCAACTTTGTATCGGTTAAGGGCTCGCCCGCGTCCAGCAGCAGGAATCAGCTCCCGGATCCACAGTCTGCAAGCCGTAGCCGCGGTGAAAGCGGCGGTCGAGCGCTTGGGTCTCATCGACGTGCTGGTCAACAACGCTGACTTCGTTGTCCCGGGGCGCGGTCGAGGAAGTCAAGGATGCGGAGATGCGTCAGCAATTCGACACCAAAGTATTCGGCCTGCTCAACGTATCGCGCGCAGCTTCCCGTTCCGGTCAAAGATCTTCGAAAAAATGCTGATAGCAAGGTGGCTCCCCACCACTGCAGGCAGGCTCGTTGGCAAACCAGCTTCGTCGCTTTCGAATGCTTACTACCCGAGGCGCCCCTTGGCGTGCCGCGCCCTTCCCGAGAGGGCAAGACGCTGAAGCCTGCTCGGACGGACGTCGTTCGCTCTTTGCGAGAGCAAGAGGAGCACTTTTTCCTGACTTTGGCGCCGCTAGCTGGCGCTTCCCTGGCTCATCGCTACGTGTTCGAACCTTTGATTTCTTACGTCGGGGCACTGACCAGCGTACTCGTCGCGCGCGCGCATGGCAAGTCGTCACACCATTTCGAATGACTGTCACCGAGGTCAAGGGCTTTGGTCGACAGAAAGGCCACACCGAGATTTATCGCGGCAGTGAGTACACAGTCGACTTCGTGCCCAAAATCAAAATCGAAGTGGTTCTCATTGATAGCATGGTTGAGAACACGATCTCAGCTATCGTAAATGCGGCGAAGACCGGAAAAATCGGCGACGGCAAGGTCTTCGTCTACTCGATCGAAGAAGCGATCCGCATTCGAACCAACGAAACGAGCGATAAAGCCATCTAACAAAGACCCCGACTGGACCGATCTTCCGAAACAGCCCTCCTCTACCCGTACCTCTTAAATGTATGGCATCTGGCCCATGACACAGTGAAGAACTGTCAGAATAAAATTCGTGTTGCGGGACACCAGTTTGCGCTTTTTTTCCACTGATACATCACCAATATTCCACTATGCCCCTCTTCAAACTCATAGCGACCGTAGCGCTAAGCGCCGTGCTTCTCACCGTGGGATGCAATAAGACTGAGATCACGGCTTCGGCCCACGGAGAGAGTCCTACGAAAATCCGTGTCGGATACATCGGTATCACGTGCGAAGCACCGATTTTCTGCGCAATCGAGAACGGTTTCTTCAAGGATGAAGGACTCGATGTTGAATTAGTCAAATGCGAGTGGTCGAAATACAAGGACGTGCTCGCACTCGGCGGTTTCGACATAACACATCATCTGATTATGTATTTTCTCAAGCCGATTGAGCAGGGCCTGGACGTGAAGTTTACCGCCGGGATCCATCGAGGCTGTCTCCGAATCCAGGCGGCAATCGATGGTAACATCAAGACGGCGCAGGATCTGCGCGGAAAACGTATTGGCGTACCGGGGATGGGTACCCCACCCTTCATCTTTGCCAATCGAGTTCTGACTGCTAACGGTATGGACGCCAGCCGAGACGTTACCTGGAGTGTATTCCCGTCAGGGGAACTTGGATTAGCGCTGGAAAAAGGCGAGGTCGACGCGATAGCTGACTCGGAGCCAATTGGCACTTTGCTCATGGCTAACGGCAAGGTTCGCAATGTAGTCGACCAAGCTACTGACTCTCCTTATGCGGACGAATACTGCTGCGCAGTGGTGGTAAACGGAAAGTTCCTCGCCAATAGTCCGAAAGCCGCGGCCGCTGCGACGCGAGCTCTGCTGAAGGGCGCCAAGTGGGTTGAAACAAATCCTGCCGCTGCTGCGAGACTCTCCGTAGAGAAAAAGTATCTCGCATCAAACCCGGAGCTGAACACCCTTGCGCTTTCTCATCTACGTTACATCCCAAGCGTTTCCGGAGGTGAGGCCGCGGTGAATTCGGCGGCTTCAGAGATGAAGATCGCGGGCATGCTCAATTCCACGACAGACGTTTCTGGCTTGGCGAAGAGCGCCTTCGTCCGCTTGGAGGGAGTTTCCGATGAGTGGCTCCAGACTCTACAGGTAGACAAGGTGGCTGGTGGGCAGCTTCCTCCGGATGAAAATCTCCGGGTGGCCGCTGAGTTCGCCGCGAGCGCGGGCATCATGAATGTCGCGTCGTGCTGTGCACCTGGAGCAAAGTGAAAGAACTGGCTGATGCTAACCAACACCCTGTAGTGAGTGGCGTGATTAAGCGATCACCTCGGGAAGGGAGTGAACTGTTCGCAGCGAAAACGCGATGGCAAATTTTGTTTGCGGTCCCGCTCGCAGTCGCGATCGCCCTTGCCGTTCACTGGTTTGCGGGAAACAAAGAGCCCCCAGGCGAAACACATTTGTACACCTATTTCTTGGGCGGCCTGCTCGTTGCGGCCGTCGCCGCGGCGGCCCTGCAATCGCTCTGGCCCAAAGTGCGCGAATGGATGCGAGACGTCTGCCCCCTCATCGCCATCGCAGTTTTATTCCTCACAGTATGGGAATTGTTGACTGCCGGCTTTCGCTTGCTTCCTTTGCCTTACTTCCCGAGCCCTGCAGGCGTATTGCAGAGCCTGGTGAATGATCGAGGGGTTCTTTTTGATAGCACATGGCATTCGTTGATCCTTCTTCTCAGCGGCTATGGGCTGGGCGTTGCGGTCGGCTTGTTCAGTGGAATTTGCATCGGTTGGTTTCCCCACGCCCGCTACTGGGGAATGCCGGTGTTAAAGATCGTTGGTCCGATTCCAGCGACAGCATGGATTCCTCTCGCGATGGTTCTCTCTCCATCCCCAATGTTTTCTGCGGTTGCGCTAATCGCGCTAGCCGTCTGGTTTCCAGTGACAATGCTGACCGCATCCGGCGTCTCCAACACCCGTACCTCCTACCTCGATGTGGCCCGTACGCTCGGCGCCGGTCGAACATACCTCATCTTCCATGTCGCCATCCCGGCAGCGATGCCGAGCATCTTCCTCGGCCTGTTCATGGGACTTGGAGCCTCATTTTTGACACTCGTAGTCGCCGAAACCGTCGGGGTGAAATCGGGCCTCGGCTGGTATTTAAGCTGGGCACAGGGCTGGGCGGAATATGGGAAAGTCTACGCAGCGCTGGTCATCATGTCCGCCTTCTTCTCGAGCATCATGACAGCCCTGTTCAAGGCTCGCGACCGCGTGCTTGTCTGGCAAAAAGGGGTGATAAAATGGTAGCCGTATCCGTCGACGGGATTGCCACGGAAGGTTCCTCACTACGTGTGAAAAACGTCACCAAGGTATTTCCCCCGAGTGACCGCGTAACCGCACGTACATTGGCACTGGATGCCGTTTCCTTTTCGGTCGCGCCGGGAGAATTCGTTTCCATCGTCGGCCCAAGCGCCTGCGGAAAGTCGACCTTGCTTCGCCTCATTGCCGGGCTCGACTTCCCAAGCTCCGGTGAAATTCAGGTTGGAGCGGAGTTAATCACCTGTGCCAGCGCCGAGCGCGGCTTGGTTTTCCAAGATCCTAAT
The DNA here is from genome assembly GCA_963742335.1 of uncultured Verrucomicrobiae bacterium. GTDB lineage: Bacteria > Verrucomicrobiota > Verrucomicrobiia > Chthoniobacterales > JAFAMB01 > JAFAMB01. The sequence goes on along the minus strand of CAVULL010000011.1, from coordinate 8,371 downwards.
TTGTTTCCATGGCTCACCGTCCGCCGCAACATTCAGGCCGGCCTTGTGGCGCTGGGCGTGCTAGGCGAGAAACGTCACGAAGTTGACAAATTTATACGCCTTGTCGGACTTGAAGGGTTTGCCGATGTCTTTCCACATCACCTTTCTGGCGGCATGGCCCAGCGTGCTGCATTGGCGCGGGCGCTCATTACGCATCCCAAAGTTCTTCTGCTGGACGAGCCTCTCGGTGCTCTCGACGCCTTCACCCGCATGCGAATGCAGGATGAATTGGTGCGCCTGTGGCAGACTCGTCTCACAACGATGCTCCTGGTCACTCATGACATTGACGAAGCGATCTACATGAGTGACCACATTCTCATCATGACCCCCCGCCCCGGCCGGGTCGATCGAAGTATCTCCGTGGACATTCACCATCCCCGAGATCGCAGCAGCACGAAATTCCTCCGACTTCGCAGCGAAATCCTACAACTGCTTCATTTAGCCGGAAATGCGAGCGCTATTGAAACCGAGAGGGGACCATCGTAAAGCTTTTCCCTGCTCCTCTCCCTTATTCAAGATGGTGACACCTTTGGTCCCTAACTCCACGAAATGCAGGTTTATGCAACGCGATAGGAAACCCAAACCAAGCGCGCTAGGAGCGGAAACAGTTAAGGTTGCCGACCTAGTGAGCTACCAGGAAGGCTCGATCGTGAGTCGCGAAATCCTGAAGAAGCCGACCGGCACTGTCACGGTCTTTGCTTTCGACGAAGGCCAAGGCTTAAGCGAACACACCGCTCCGTTCGATGCGCTAATCCAGGTGTTGGAGGGCGAAGTCGAAATCACGATCGCCGGCAAGCTTCATCGTGTGCAAGGCGGCGAGATGATTCTCATGCCAGCACAGCAGCCGCATGCGCTCAAGGCGCTGCGGCGCTACAAGATGATTCTCACAATGATTCGGTCCTGAAACCGAAAGCCCAAACCAATCCTTCATGTCCGCGCAACGAGTGAAAGCTAAGCGCATTGACTTTCCGGCGCACACTGCGTGTTTTGCTCGGCCCTGATGCGCCGTTTTCTCTCTTAAGCCCGCCTGAGCCAGGAGTTCGGCGAACTGTCGACTTAATTAACATGCTGCCGGCGCCTCGCTGCGCCAGAACCCGCGAAGCGCGTGGATGCAAAGGCGCTTTAGTCGTGGCTTGCGCCATTGACTCGATCTGGACTCGCAACGCAGGTGCAAGTGGAATGATCATGGCGCAGGCTAAATCTCCTTCACTTACTGCCTTGAAAAGAAAAAAACTCTTATGTATCGTATTCCGATATGGTATGAGGGGGCTATATGAATGTCCCGGAAAATGAAACGAGTACCGAAATTATCTGATGAGCAACTAGCGAATCCTTCGAACGGAGTTACTGAAGAATGCTGTGCCTATCGGTAGATTTGCGGGCCTACAGGATTTCGTCTTGAGACTTCATGACGGAAAGCTGGTTGTCGCCAACCGCGGAACAAGGAGGCCGCCAGAACTGGAAAGTACCAAACAGGCCGGCCTATGCACGCAGAATTTATGAAAGTCGACGCTCATCCGATGATCGGTCAGGAAAAGGTCGCTTCTCCGAGAGTCACGAAGAAAGAGTACGAGAAATTGGCCGCTTTTCGCTTCAATTTGCGGCAATTTCTGCGCTTTAGTGAAGTGGCTGCGCGATCCGCGGGACTGACCTCTCAGCAGCATCAGGCCCTGCTGTCAATCAAGGGCTTTCCCGACGGGAAAGTGATTACCATCGGAGAACTTGCGGAACAACTGCAAGTGGCCCACCACACTGCAGTCGAGTTAGTAGATCGTTTGACGCTCGGGGATCTTGTGTTGCGAGAAGCCAGTACCGTGGATCGACGACATGTCCACTTAAAACTTACCGATCGCGGAGTGGAAATTCTTGAAGCGTTGACCTGGGTGCACAGAGAGGAATTACGACGCCTCAGCCGACGGCTTAATTCTCTTTTCTGAAGTTCCAGACTAGAGCAATGAGCACCTCGCGTTACCATGGGATCGAGGCCTTCGTCGGCCGAACGCCACTCATCCGGTTACGCCGCCTATCCGAACTAACCGGTTGCGAGATCCTTGGAAAGGCCGAGTTTATGAATCCCGGCGGATCGGTCAAGGACCGCGCAGCGCTCAGTATCATCATGGATGCCGAATCCACCGGCCGGCTGCGCCCCGGCGACACGATCGTCGAGGGCACCGCCGGCAACACCGGTATCGGCTTGGCAGTCATCGGTCACGCCAAGGGCTATCGCACGGTCATCACAATTCCGGAAACACAGTCGCAAGAGAAGATTAGTTTGCTGCGCACGCTCGGCGCCGAAGTACGGCACAGGTGGCACACTAGCAGGCACGGCTTTGTATCTGAAGGGACGCAGCAAAGCGGTGGCTATCGTATGCGCCGACCGATATGGTGCTGCAATGTGGTCCTGGTTTGCGCATGGCCACACGGAAGTCAGGGATGGCGAGTCTTACGCAGAAGGAATCGGCCAGACGCGCGTAACCAAAAACCTCGAAGGCATAGCGGTGAACCGGTCCTACCGTATCCCGGACCAGACCGGTTTGACTATTGTTTATCAACTTTTACGTTAGGGAGGGGTTGTTTCTCGGCCTTTCTTCCGGCATCAATATAGCCGGCGCAGTGAGGTATGCCCGAGAGTGTCCGGCGCCGGGCAGACGATCGTCACCATCCTCTGCGACTCAGGACTGAAGTACCAATCAAAGCTTTTCAACGCCGAATGGTTGGCGGCGCATTGCTTCGATCCAATCCAACCCTTAGAATCAGTCATGGACTGAACCGAATCTGCCTTGAAAACGTACTTTGGTCAGCAGCTGAACGATCGTCTACAGTTCCCGGTTGCGGCTCGTGCTGGTTTTGGCAACGTTCACTACACGCCCGACCTGACCACCTTCCGAACCTTTACACGGCGCCGGGCTGGAACATGCACTCGGCACCTCATTTGAAGCGAACTGTGCGCCGGACAAAAGATACCGCAAGTCTCCTCTGAGGGAGGCTTAGCCAATGTGCTCTGGTCGCGGGCGAAGGTTTTGCCGTCCAAATGCAAAACAGAAACGTCCGATCTTCAAAATCATCGCACTGAACGTGATCAACCAGACTAGCATCGCGATGTAGACAAAAATGTGTGGAATGATCAACAGGAACTGCATTCCGGTAGCATTCGCAAACATAAATGTTGCGACAGTGTACATTCCTAACGGAAAAACAAGCGACCAATACTGCGGGTCGTAAGTAAGCGGTACGCGCTCGATCACATGCCTCCAGAAGCCAACAATAACTAAGAGCGGAATCCACCACGTTCCCGTCGCCCAGAAAAACAAGGTAAAGCCGCCGATAAATGGCCGAAAATCATGTAGAATTTCCCAGCTTTTGGAGCTGAGGATCAATCGTGCGCCGGCCAACGTGGTAATCGCCAGTGCGCCCATATTGATCCAATATGGGGGCGTAAGCTTCGCAGGCTCCATACTAATAAATATCCAACGATAAATGATCAATGCGATGAACAGAATATAAAACATCGCACCTAGAAGATAAGCGCAGAGCGCCCCAAATAGAATTGGGCGTACCGGGCCAAGCGTCTGAGCGACCAGAGTGCCCAGGACGGATAACGATTCGGTCGCGACCGTCACCAAAAGCCAGGATCCATTGAGCGCAACCGCGATCGAAGGCTTAGGTTCGGCCACCGTAACAGCCGCAAAAAACGTGTAGATCAGAATAATCCAGAGCAAAACTGCAAACACCCACAGGCCCGCTGCAACTGCGATGAACGGCGTGAGAATGGCAAATTGCACGCCGAGTACGCCGGTCCCTGCGACGGTGGTCAAGAAGGTGACTCCGCGAGCATGATGAATTAAATCAGCGATCAACGCGGATCTGAACCAGGTAATTCGGAGAAGGGTGATACCCCAGAGAACGACATAGAAAATCACATTCAGCCAAAGCAACACCTCCGGGAGTCCGGGCAAACCCTCAAAGTGCATCGCCAGCGAAACGATGCCTGTCGCCATCACAAGAGCAAAATAGCCTGGGAAGAAATCCTCAACAAACGAAGGCTTATCCTCCGGCGTCGGGAATTCATCTGAGTTCACCTTTCGAGACCGCGGAGATAACAAAACAGGCCACCGTTGAGCGCGAAACAAACGGCACTTGCTAACGCCGCCGGCAAGACGGTCTCCTGATAGCCGGCGAGAAACGTCTCCATGGTGGTGGTAAAGAGCCATAGCTGGAGGAGGACGATGATCATCTGGAAAGCGGCAATCCCCGAGATGATCGTTACCCGCTGTTTCCGGGCGAATTGAGTCATTCTCATATCACGCCTTCTACGTAGCCATTCGCGAACACTTTACCCCCGCGCACTTCCAGACCGACTCTCGGCAGTGGACGTCGTGGCGGACCAGCCACAGGTTCGCCGTTGCGAATGTCAAACCAGCCTTCGTGGCAAGGACAATGCATTCGTCCCAAATCGGGCCGCGGCAGGACGGGGCAAGAAAGGTGGGTGCACTTTTGCCCGTACGCGACAAAGTTCGTCTCAGAAAGTCGGACCAGGATGCACCGGTTCCCTTGTTTCGGATATTCAAAGAGTTTTGATTGCCCAACCGCCAACTCATCCACCGAGGCAATCTCCTTTACGGCAGGCTGACCAGCCGCTTTCCTGCGGGCTTGGATCAGCAGGATCCAGAATTGGCCGGCGACAAACGCTGCACTCGTCAACATGAGAAACGCGACGAACTCACGTCGCTCGTCGAATCCGACCGTGTGGTTCTCGATGAACGAATGATCGATCCAATCGTTCTTAATCATCAGATTGAGGACGCCGTTAAACAACGCGACATCTCGTCCCTGGCTTGATCGGAAGCAGAAGGTCACAGGTCCGACCGATTGGAGTAATTCGGGGATCGACGACGATAACTTTGCCGCCGTTCTCGCGTGCCTGCCAGACGTAGTCAGTCGTGATCGGCGCACATTCAGCCACATTCGCTCCGCTAATTCATACCACCTCCGCCCTTAAGATGTCGTTCCATGGATTGGCCGCTCGATCGATGCCGAAAGCCTTCTTATTTCCGGCCCCTGCGCTCACCATGCAAAGCCAGCCATTGTAATCCGTATAAGGCGTCTTTAGGCACACCCGAGCGAATTTTCCCATGAGGTAACACTTCTCGTTCGTGAGACTCGCTCCGCTCAGACTCGCAAATGTCGATGGCCCGTACCTTTTCTGGATGCGATCAATCTCGTCGGCAACCTTTTGGATCGCCTCCTCATAGGGTACAGGACTTAGCCCAGGGTTGAATGGCACTAAGATAAGGCACATTTAGGATTTATTCTTCGGCCGGTTTCGGTGTGTTGTGGCGCCCATTTCTTTACGTGGTTTGGTAAGTAACTGATAGTCTTTTGGGCGACGTTTTCGAGCGCGAGGTTCGCTGCGTTCGGGGCGCCGCGGAACCAAATCGGAGGCGATGGTGCGAAGCAGAGCATCGAAGAGCTGGGCCTGTTTACGAGGCTTGCGGTGGGTGGCATAGATGGCGTCTGCGTAATGATGGAGGCTGTCCAGAGAGCCTTTGAAGGAAATGCGCTCCAAGTCGACATCGTAGGTTATGGCGGCTCGCTGCATCAGGGCGCGAATGAGATTGTAAGCGATCCGATGCATCGCCAGCTCTTTGAGAACCATCTCGGGGGTGAGGCAGCGCAAGACATCCATGCCCAGCATGGTTTTGATCTGTCGGAAGTGCAATTCGACATTCCAGCGCCGAAAATAGAGTTGTTCCAGTTCCTGGGCCGGATAAAGCTTGGGATCGAGCAACGTGGTGGCGAGAATGACTTCTTTGGAGCGAAAACCCGGAACGGTAATCTCAAATCGTAAGATTCGCAGGGTGAGAGTCTTTGGCAGCTGGTCATAGTCTTCTTTGCTCCAGTGGGGCGGGCGCTGGGGTGGTTTGTGCCAGAGGACGATCCGATCATTATGACCGAGACGGCGACCGCGGCGAAAGTCCTGCTTCCCACGGCCCTGATGGAGCCGCATGACGCAGTCGACACCGCGGCCCAGCAGCTGGGCGATGTCCAGATAGGAACAAAATCCGCGATCTGCTAAGAGAATCTCATTGGGTTGCAGTAAATGCCAAAGCCGGCGTGCGAGGATGATCTCGTGATGGTGCTTGTCGTCGTGGGCGACCTCCAGAAGCGCTCCGCTCTGCAGGCAGAAAAGGCCGACCACTTTGAGCTGGGGAAAACCACAGCCGGGCTTTTGGTTGCTATTTTGTGGCCACTGGAGCTGGTTGGCAGCCGTATCTGGCATCGACAGACAGGTACCATCGACAATTTTGACCCGTCGGCCCAGCCAGAGCTGCTGGTTGGTGACCTGGCGTTCGAGTTGCTCGGCCACTTGGGTGCCAATTTGTTGGAGCACTCTCTCATCGAGCCGCGCGCGAGCCTGACAGTAGCCGCTGGTATCAGACGAAGGCGAGCCCTGACCGGGAGAATGCACTTGCCACCAAGCGCTAACTCTTTGCAAAGCGTCCCGACAGGAGGAGCCGCGTTCTAAGACTTGAGCCAGAAAGGCCCAGAAGGTAACTAAGGGACTAAAGATGCGCTGCCGGCTATTAACCTTTTCTTTGGAGCGAGCGAGCAGAGTTTGGGGAATAAACTCACCAAAAGCCTCCATGTACTGGTTGAGGGAGGGCCTCTGTGGCCCTTGGCCGAGCAATTCCTGGAGCCGAGAACGAGGAGCCCGGCCAAAGAGCAGCGAACCAAAAGCGGCAAAGAACGGAGTCGAGTTGGGCATGCCTATATAAGTATATATACTTATCACAAGTCAAGCTTTTTCCGATGAAAAACCACTTACTTTCTCCCACCCAAATTGCGGCTCTCAGAAAACGCTTCGAGAGCTGCAAAACGCAGATCTTAGCTCTGGATTGGGTGACTCAAGGCAGTCTGAGCCAAAGCCCACAGGGCAACTGGCGCTGGACCCGAAAAGTCAAAGCCAAGACCGTGACGGTCGCCCTTTCCGACCAACAGGCCGAACTTTTTCGTCGAGCCATCGACGACCATCGAAAGCTTGAAAAACTCATCGACCAAATGCGAGCTCTTAGCCAGCAGGTGCTCCTCAACTCCGTCGAAGGACCCGCACGTAGAAAAAGAAGAATATCGTCCTAAGTGCGCCTTATCTTCGCGCCATTCAGCCCAGGGGTCAATAAGAGCCTAGTGCATCGTATCATAAATAGATAGCATACTTTTTTTGTTTATGTATAATTTGTGGTGCCAGCAGCGAACCGAATGCTTAACCATGGAAGAAAGTGATCGCGCGAATGCGCAGCGCATTGCCGGGACGAAAGACGGCGCTGAATGCCGCCAAGCGGGCGCAAATGCTCGTTTTAGCGGCACGTGGTCTTTCTAATCGGCAAATTGCTTTGGAGTTAGGCGCGAACGAGCATGTGGTCGGTCGGGAGCGTAAAGAATACGACCAGAGAGGATTAGCTGTCTTAGAGGATCGAGCTCGCCCTGGACGACCGCGCAGCAGTCGGGATGAGCAAAGCGTTCAAAAGGTGGTTGAAACGGTCTGCCAGGCGCCGGCGAAGGGGCTTTCACGCTGGAGCGCGCGGACGCTGGCTGGGCATCTGGACATTCCTTCGGCCACCGTCAACCGCATTCTGCGGGAGAACAAATTACAGCCTCATCGGTTGCGGACCTTTACCTTTAGCCCGGATCCCCAATTTGAGAGAAGTTGCTCGAGGTCGTGGCGCTTTACATGAATCCTCCAGACAATGTCGTGGTGCTCTGCATGGACGAGAAGACCGGTATCCAGGCTCTTCATCGAACTCAGCCGATGCTACCGCTCCGGGCCACTAAACCGCGTAGTTGGACCAACGAATATGTGCGACATGGGACACGTACGCTATTAGCCAGCTTGGATATTGGCACCGGAAGAGTCATCGCTCACGTGCGTAAAAGACGCACCAGCAAGGATTTCCTGTCCTTTCTGGACTCGGTGGTCAAAGAGTATCCGAACCAACGGCTCGCGATCGTACTCGACAACCTCAACACCCACACTAATGAAGCAGCCAGAAAATGGTTAAAGAGCCATCCGCTGGTGGGCTTTCACTACACCCCGACCCACGCTTCATGGGTAAACCTCATTGAATGCTTCTTCAGCATATTGACCCGTCAAGGTCTTCAGCAAGCCGTTCATCAGTCAGGACAAGAGCTAGAAAATTTTCTAAAAAACTTCATCCAAGAGTACAACAAACGATGCGGTCCATTCGAGTGGACTAAGGGTCCGGATAAACTTCGCCGGATCATTGAATTAACTGACCCATGGCAGGCTGAATAGTATGTCATCTACTTATGATAC
>CAVULL010000010.1:0-171417 GCA_963742335.1 uncultured Verrucomicrobiae bacterium | reverse complement strand
AAATCCAGGCAACAAGAACGGGGACGAAAACAAAAACCCGAATTTCCGGTTTCGAATTTCGCCTAGGTCGTCCAGGTCGAGATCAGTGATCCTCGATCCGTCGACAATTATTTCACCCGAATCAGGCGGCAGAAGAAGACCGAGGATTTGTAACAACAGGCGTTTACCGCCGAACTGCGACCCGGCAAGATGGTAAAATGATCCGGGCCGGAATTGATAGGTAAAATTGCGAACAGCTTCTCCCGGGCCGTCTTCGTTGGCAAATTCCGCGCTTAGATTGCTGGTTCTGAGAGGATCGAACGCCATAAGGTCAGCTGAGGGCTAAAAGCGGAAGACCAGGAACGAGCCACCGGGCCCGTCAGGCTAATAGAACGAGGAAATATGGACGGAATTTCGCGGTTTATGTTCCAGGCACTATTGTAGACCGGTTGACAATTTTCAAGAGCCTCCTTTTCCAGCGGGCACCGCATTAGAATCGAATCTCCCTGGGCGTCATTTGCGACGCCCGGTAGAGGCAGACCCGACTCGCCAGGAACCAGGCCGCTAAAAATGATCTTCCAACCGTAAACAACGCCGAAAATAGCAGGTTCGGCACAGAATACCTGGGAAACGATTCCACTATGAAATCGCTCAGCCAGCTGATCGCAAACAAGTGGAGCCCGGCCACGAATAAAAACCAAACAATTCTCGACCAATGTCGACGCGCTAGTTGAGCATGCTCGTGCACAGCTTCGCGCAGGGTCTCATTGTGCAGAATCAATGTTACCTGGATCGAACAAAACAAGATCAACGCAACCGAGATCAGCGGACGAGCGGTTTGCTCGATATATTCGACCACTGCCTTCGTGAAATCTGTCTGCTGCGTGATCCACAAGTAACTGATCAGGAGCGGCAGGTGGATCAGGAAAAATGTCGCCAGTAAAACCACTCCGGCCCGATTTTGCGGCGAATACACTACGTTTCAGAGCAAATTCGAAGATCCTGCCAGGTTCGGAATTCAATCCCCGGATCCAGATCAAGGTAAGCAGGACGAGAAATATCTGGATTAGCAACCCGAACAAGATATTCGAACTGAAAAGACAACCAGTCGACCATCGCTCCAACACGGAGCAAAAAGATACCGTCGAAATATCGGTTAAGCCAATAAATCGAAAGCGAAAAAATCGGCTTACAGAAAGCGGCGAGAGCACAGAGCAAGGCCGAGTAAACGCCCGTGCAGCCACCATTGGCCAAGTCGAATCTTTGCCACACGTAAAAACTGCATTTGATACCCTCGCCAATTCAAGAGAAATAGAATTCCGGCAAATGCCGAGACGGGATAACTCACCACGGTCTGATTGAATAATCCGGCCAGCAATTCAAGCGCGGCTAACCACGCCTGGCTGATCGATGCTTCCCAACCGGAAGGCTTGAAGGGTGGCCAGTAGAGTAAACTCACCAGCGAGAGCCCCCTTTTCCCCCAATTGGAAAGCCTCGAGAACCTGAAAAATAGTGTAGAACAATCCCAGAACCGATAGCCAGATCCACATTCGGGGATGACGCTGCAGACATCGCAAACCATCTCGGAAAAACCGGGCAACAGGGTTTCCCAAAACCAGGATGATGTAGCCGACGAGGGCGCCTGCGATCGCGAGGAAGGAGTTCAGGAGTTGCAGAATGAGCAAATCATCGAATTTGCGAGTTGCACATAACAAATTATTTACTTGTTTTGATTATCATACGATCACCGGGGAATGACAAAATCAGCGAAGACATTCAAGGACTTGGTAGTCTGGCAAAAGGTCCATCGATTCGTACTAGCGACTTATTCACTGACCGCAAACTTTCCTAGAAGTGAAATCTAATTGTCTTACGAGTCAAATGCGTCGAGCGGCCATTTCCATTCCCGCCAACATCGTTGAAGGATTCAAAAAGCGTGGATTGAGCGACAAAACACGATTTCTCAACATCGCGCAGGGCTCTCTCGAAGAATGCAGATACTATCTGATTTTGATTCAGGATCTTGGGTATGGCACTGCGACAGATACGGAGGCACTGCTGGAAGAAGTCTCCAAGCTGCTAATCGGATACGCGAGCGCGATCGAATCCAACCGCTGGGCCAGCCATAAGTTTTGCCTCCTGCAACTCCTGTCCGCCGCACTATCCGAGCCCAATCGGACCCAACGCTGCGCGCTCATTATTTCTGTAACTCGCGCTCCTGAACTCCTGAACTCCTTCTTCCCCTACCTGACAAATCCCCAATGGCTGGAAAACGGCCAATAAACAAACATTCCTCGCCCGACAACGTTCTGCCAAGGGACAAACCCCCAGTAGCGGCTGTCATAGCTGTTTGCACTGTTGTCCCCTAACGCAAAATAGCTACCCTTTGGAATCGTAACTGTGGCGTTGGGATCGCCTAAATACATGGTATCTCGGGGCACATTTCGATAGCCGGTGTAGCCATTCTGCTGGGAGGCTACTCGCCGGAAGGCATAAGCCGTAGCTTCTCGACTGTTCACGAATAACTTCGGCTGCTGAATCCGCAGGGTGTCACCCGGCATACCCGCCAGGCGCTTGATATAATGCTCGCTTTCAAGATTCGGCCCCGGAGGTATTCCGAGAATTCCGTTGGTCCGAAATACGTAGACGTCCGCCCGATGCGGCCCTAAGAGGTTGTAGCTGAATTTATCGACGAAGCTGGTCACCAAGGTCGGCGTAACCGCGCACGATCGGCTCTCCCTTTTTAAAAGTTTGCCCGGGACCAACGTGCATCTGGTCCTCCAAGGATCTTGGATCGATTCCTACTCGGTAAACTTTTCCGGACGACATTCTAATCACCGAGCCATCCCAGAACGGATTCACCTTTGCCGCGTTAATCGATTCAATCGAATCGGTCGCTTCCTCGTTCACTACATCCTCGTAAGTACGGCCAAGCGTAACAAATTGAAACGCCCGCACAAATATATTGGGCGGTGGCGTTTCGCTCCGGTGCCCGATGACTCCGTTCAGAGTCGGTTGCATCGACCCCGTCGGGATTTTGAACGGCTGGAGATAGTAGCTTCTGATACCAAGAGCCAGAACGATCGCCACAATAATTAGCTCCACGTTTTCCCGAATGCCGCTGAAATCCCGCAAAGGTTGCACTTTACCTAAAGAGGGGAGCAAAAAACCCTCCTCCGCTTTTTGCACCGCTTCGCTCGACCGCTTCTTCAGCGCTTCCTTCAGCCCCGCAAGATTCTGCCGGACTCGCTCGAGATCTTCGGTACGGGCAACATCTTTTCGATAATTAATTACTTTCCGCGCCGCCTTCGCCAGAGCACGCCCTTCTTCTATGTATTTGGGGGTAAACATCAGTTGGTCTTCAAAACTTCAATAAACGCTTCCTGCGGGATATTCACTCTCCCGATCGCTTTCATCCGTTTCTTGCCCTCTTTTTGCTTCTAAGAGTTTTCTTTTCCGAGTAATGTCGCCACCGTAACATTTGGCAGTCACGTTCTTCCGCAGCGCTGTAATGTTTTCACGCGCAATGATTTTACCGCCGATGGCGGCCTGGATCGCCACCTGAAAGAGTTGCTGGGGAATAACTTCCTTCAGCTTGGCGGCCAGGATTCGGCCACGTCCTTCCGCCTTGTCCCGATGGACGATACTCGAGAAGGCATCGACAGGTTCTCCATTGACTAGCAAATCGAGTTTAACCAGCTCCGCCGCCCGATAGCCACTTTGCTCATAGTCCATCGAACCGTAGCCGTGGGTCAGGGACTTTATCTTGTCATTAAAATCGACCAGGATTTCGTTGAGCGGCATAATAGCAGTCAACATCACCCGACGCGTATCGAGCGACTCGGTGTGCTCGACCTCGCCCCGCTTTTCCATCATCAACTGCATCATGTCTCCGATATTTTCGTTCGGACACATCACAAAGCATTTTACCACCGGCTCCCGAATTTCCTCAATGACACTCGGATCAGGCAAAAACGAGGGATTATCGACTTCTGTCAAAGTCCCATTCGTCTTCAGAACGTGATAAACGACACTTGGGTAGGTCGCGATAATGTCCATGTCGAATTCACGCCTTAGACGCTCCTGGACAATTTCCATATGGAGCAAGCCAAGGAACCCGCACCTGAAGCCGTACCCCAGGGCGACCGAACTCTCGGCTTGATAGACAAAAGCCGAATCGTTGATCTGGAGTTTGCCCAATGCGGTCTTCAAACGCTCGAAATCCGCAGTGTTGATCGGATAAATCCCGCTGAACACCATCGGATGAATTTCTTGAAACCCAGGTAACGGTTCCAGCGCCGGGTTTCGCTGGTCCGTTAACGTGTCTCCAATCTTAATTTCAGTCGTCGATTTGATGTTGGCGATGAAGTAACCGACATGCCCTGCTTCCAGCTTAGGCTGAGCCAACGGTTTGGGCGTGAAGATACCCACTTCCTTGATTTCATAGTGATTGGAGGTCCTCATCAGTTTGACCGCCTGACCGGCCACCAGACTTCCGGAGAAGATGCGCGCGTAAGCAACTACCCCTCGATAAACATCGAAGATTGAATCAAAGACCAGTGCTCTCAATTTCCCGTCAGCCAATGGCTTTGGCGCAGGAACGCGATGGACAATCGCTTCCAGAATATCTTCCACCCCGAGGCCGGTCTTTGCGCTGGCCAGGATTGCCTCATCCGCCGAGATCGTAAGGATGTCCTCGAGCTGCTTCTTCACCGTGGTGACGTTGGCGTTCGGAAGATCGACCTTGTTGATGACCGGGATAATGGTCACTTTCTGCTTCATGGCCAGGTGCACATTGGCGACCGTTTGGGCCTCGACACCCTGAGCCGCATCGACGACCAGCACGGCACCCTCGCAAGCCGCAAGGCTGCGAGAAACTTCGTACGCAAAATCGACGTGACCAGGAGTATCAAGGAGATTGAGCCGGTAGGTATCGCTGATCCTTGGCCAGATACTTCATCGCCACGGTGTGCTTTGATCGTAATGCCCCGCTCCCGCTCCAAATCCATTGAGTCAAGCAACTGATCTTGCTTATCTCGTTCTTCGATGGTTCCGGTCAATTCGAGCAGTCGATCCGACAATGTCGTTTTCCCGTATTCGATATGGGCGATAATACAAAAATTGCGAGTGAACCGGCCTCCCATCTGGATGCGCACTATTCTCTAGTCGGACCACCACGTCAAGGGGGAACGTATCGTGGTAAAAGCGCAGAGCGTGCCGGCACGGGTAAGCGAAGCGTCCCGCTTTGCCTCTTCGGAACTGCCGTACAGCGTTCACCGTTCACCGTTCACCGTTCGCCGTTCACCGTTCACCGTTCGCCGTTCGCCGTTCGCCGTTCGCCGTGCGCAGGGCGCAGTCAGGACATCGGTAACACTTTTGGCTCAGGACATCAGTTACACTTATGGAACGCGGCAAGGGGCACCCCGTCCCCGGCGGCTTCCGTTTGCCTCGGTTCAAAGAGGCAAGCGGGACGCTTCGCTTACTACGCCTACCACGCCAATACGCCGTCACGCCGATCCGTTCTGCTGGTGCGCCGTTACGCAGTTTTAACTTGCCCCCGACCGGCAGGCCCTTAAGCTGGTCTCATGGCAACTACTGCTCCGGCAGCTTATGATTCTAAAGTTGAGGGAATATTATTTTCTCGCCTTGATGCGTGCATCAATTGGATGCGTAAAAATTCGCTGTGGCCGATGCCAATGGGGTTGGCTTGTTGCGCGATCGAAATGATGGCGGCCGCCTGTGCTCGTTTTGACATTTCACGGTTTGGCGCGGAAGTGATGCGGTTTTCGCCCAGGCAATCTGATGTGATGATTGTCGCCGGCACGGTCACCTACAAGATGGCTCTGGCAGTCAGACAATTTATGACCAGATGCCGGAGCCAAATGGGTGATCGCCATGGGTGCCTGCGCCTCATCGGGCGGCATGTATCGCAGCTATGCCGTCCTCCAAGGGATTGATCGACTTCTTGAAGTGCCATCAGATTGCAGCGGTCGGCCCGTCCGTCCGGAGGCACCGCTCACGGGGTCGATGAAGTTACAGCGCAAGATTCAGCTCGAGAAATCCACCTCCGATCAAAAGAAAGAGATTCTGGAGGTCTTTTCATGAGCCTGGAGGCAGTCGTTTCCAAGCTTCGAGAACAGTTCCAGGTCGTCAAGCAGACCGATTTTCGCGGCGAGACTACTCTGGAGTTGACGCCGGCGCAAACCGAACCGGCCTGTAGATTTGCCAAGGAGCAGCTCGGTTTCAATTTTCTCTCTGATCTCTCCAGCGTCGATAACTTCGGCGATGAGCCTCGTTTCGAAGTGGTCTATGAACTTCACTCCTTGGAGTCGAACATTCATCTTCGACTGAAGACCCGCGTATCTGAGGACCACCTTGAAGTGCCAACCGTCGTGCACCTTTGGGCTACCGCTAATTGGCACGAGCGCGAAGTTTACGACATGATGGGGATTCGTTTCTCCGGCTATTCCTGACCTTCGCCGGATTTTGATGTGGGAAGGGTATCCTTATTATCCTCTCCGAAAAGATTTCCCGCTCGAAGGCAAACCAAGCGAGATGCCGGATGTCGCTTTCAGCCAACCGGCGCCGCTGGCCGGCGGGCCATTCGTTACGCTGCCCAGTCCGGGGCACATCGAGGATCGGGAACCGCGCGCGCGTCACGCTGAAGATTTGTAGGCGGGCTTTCCCGGGGTCAACTAGCAGCGTACGGTTCGGTTTTTTTAGCCGATATGCGAAAAAATTCCGTGTTGTCGGCTTTCTTTGAGGTTAAGCTGGGGAATGGACCTCGAAGAGAAAGTCGCGCATTGTATGCCCCTACTGCGGAGCGGTCTTCACCACAGTCGTTGACACCTCGTCCGGCGCGTTTTCCACGATTGAGGATTGCGAAGTTTGTTGCCGTCCCATCGCCTTTAACGTGCATTGTCATTGCGGCGAGATTGAATCGGTCGAATTCGATCGTGCGTGAAGAAACTTGCTTGCGTAGGAAGCATGGCACCTTGTATTCCCTGCTCTCGCTGACCTCAGGACCAGGTAGCTGAGTTGCCAGAGCGGGGACCGAAAATCTACTTGTCTGCGATTTTGGCCGCTTCTTGCTCTCCGAAGTTGCCTCGAAAAAACGGGGAAAAGCACTTCATCGACATCAGCAAACTTATTGTCTATCGCTCCGATAGAGCCGCGTCTATCACATAAGGCGACGCTCGCACTTGAGGGCCATAATCTTGCCCAAGAGGCTACCCCACCTTAAGATGTCGAATCAAACAGAGGAACAATCCGGCACGTCTTCGTCAAAACGTCGAATCAGAGTGGGAATTGTCGGGTGCGGGGAAGTAACGCAGATCATACATTGGCCAAGTCTGTATCAACTTGGGGATAAGTTTGAGGTTACGGCCCTCTGCGACGTGAGCCCGCTGATCCTGGAGGAATTGGGAAAGCTTTGGAACGTCCGAACCCTGACCACGAATCATCGGGACTTGGTGGCCCGGAGCGACGTGGACGCGATACTGGTCGCTGAACCCAACGCATTCCATGCCGAGGTGACCCTGGACGGTGTCGCAGCTGGGAAGCACGTGCTCGTAGAAAAACCGATGTGCGTGACCCGCCGTGAAGCGGACCAGATCATTGGCGCACAGAAGAACAGCAAGGTGGCGGTCCAGGTCGGTTATATGCGCCGCTATGCCCCGGCGTTTCTGGAGGGGTGCGAGGAGGTCAAGGCCATGGAGGAAATTAAGTTTGCCCGAGTCCGCGATTTTCTGGGGTCTAACTCTTTAATCGTAAATCCCACTTCCCGGGTGATTCGCGATGAACAGTTGCCCAGGTCGGTGAAGAACGACGCCAGGCTGCGTGATGAAGCGCTAATGGACGAAGCCCTGGGGGGAAAACCGTCGCCCGTTCTCCGGGTGAGCCTACGCGGTCATGCTGGGCTTAAGCAGCCACGACCTTTCCGCGATGCGCGAATTGCTGGGTATGCCAAACAAGGTGCTTTTTGCGGCGCAGCGCGGCGGCGGTCTGTACCTGGCCGCGGCCTTCGATTACGGCCCATTCGTCTGTCAGTTCGAAACCGGCATTGACGGGATCGCGCGTTTCGACGCTCACCTCGAGGTGTACGGAGAACAAAAGGTGGTCCGGATACAATACGATACGCCTTACGTCCGGAATTCGCCGATCAGGCTCTTCGTCACCAAAGATAACGGCCACGGCGGGGTGACGAATTTCAATTCGCACCCGGTTTGGGGCGATCCGTTTGTGGCGCAGTGGAAGACATTTTACGAGAACGTGACCGAAAACAAACCGCCGAAAACCGGTCCTGCCGACTTTGCTCAAGACCTTGAGCTTTTTCCGCGAAAAGATGACGCGGCTCATGCGCGGGGAGACGTAGTGGCGTGTGGGCGTATCGGCAGTGGTGGTTCGGTAAGAATGCTAGACAGGGGCCACTGAGAGAGAGAGCCCGGATCATTACTTTTACTTTAAACCTTTAAACGACTGTTCGCAGAGGCTCGACTCACCCCGTTTCCGTTGCCACAGGTCTGAGCCAGAACGTCGATGAATTGAGAGCAAGTACCGGACAGCCTGGCGCTTAATGGATATCCAGCTTCCAGAGCCCACGACAGAAGGAATCGCGAGTTTCCGCTTTGCCCTGAATCGTCAGAAATTGCGCATCGCCCGCCGCAGGGAAGGCCGTTACCTGCTTCGCACCAACCTTTGCGGGCGTGACCCAGCTCAGTTGTGGGAGTTTGACATCCAGTTAGTCGAAATCGAAGCGGCCTTTAAGAACCTGAAGGACGACTTGGCACTGCGTCCTATTTTTCACCAACTCGAGCACCGGATCGAGGCGCATATCTTTGTGGCCTTCATCGCCGACTGCCTGCACGTGACCCTGCAGGCCCGGTTGCGTCCACTGGCACCCGGACTAAGTCCGCGTGCTGTTTTGGACAAATTTGCCGCCATCCAAATGCTCGATGTGCACTTTCCGACGACCGACGGACGCGCCTTGATTTTAAGCCGCTACACCCATCCAGAACCCGATCACAAGATCCTGCTCGAACAACTCAAGCTCACACTGCCGGCCCAACCGCTACCCCGCATTAGGTCTCGCGGGAAGCTCTTGAATCAGAACTAAACCATCGCTCCTGTGGTACAGACCTTTTGTGCACGATGTACTTCTGGAGCGCCTTCCCGCGTTGCAGGCCCCTCGAGTTGAGAAAGATGGTCAGATGTTTCTCGTGCCATCAATTTCCGGAGCTAACAACACTTTCCTCTGGCAACCGATACCTCCGCGGCGCCTCAGAAATGGGCATCACTCGCGACCTTGATTGAAAGCGTGCAGCCCTCACGTTCCGACAAGTAGCAATTTTCATCATACCTGAAAGCGAGCCTCACCCCGTCGGAAAAGTATAGGAGTTTCTGATTCAAACCGTGCGAAGATTCATACGGTCGTCGCCTTCCGTATTTAGACCTAGAAAGCACCAATGACAGCCATCCCCGCAGAAGTTGTTGCCGCCCACAGGCTGGTCAATCAGTATCACGTGATCGTTCGCATTGGAGTTGGACGCTATGGAGGCTCATTCGCCACCCTTGTCTTTGGAGACAACAAACCGTTCATCGGTGCTTGTCACGATCGCCGGGTTGATCTTATTTACCTTCAAGATCCCGGACTTTGTACGGGACAACGGTTTCCGCTGTGGTCGATTCAATAACCCGAACCCGCAGCCGATATGGCCCTGGAGCGTCGTTTTGGTTTCCCCGGTCACCAGTCCGGCGCCGGCGACAGTCTGATGCGAGTCAAAACGCTCGAGGGAGCTCCGGTCCACTCTTTTCAGACTTTATTGCCTGATCTATCCACCATCGTTCGCAACTCCATCACACCAAATCTTGAAGGCGCTCCGGCTTGGCAACAACAAACCGAACCCTTAGTTCTCAGCAAAGGGCGTTTGATCTGCTCAAAAAACATCAGAAGCAATTACCGCCCGAGCTTCAATCGTAAAAAGCTCAAGTCCAACCAATTAAATCTTCGCCCAACATCAACCACCATACCTCTGTCCAGAATTCGCTCCACGATCTCGGCGAGCCTCGATGAATCGCTTGATTTGTTGATTGCTGCCATTCACTTATATCTTGGGGAGTTTGCGGTGACGGACCGATGCGGACAACATTTTAAAGATCGGGGGCCTTGCTAGAGTGACCGGCGCGCCCCGTTTATTAACCATTGGCGGCACTATAAACTCTCTTAGTCAGCGCCTTCCTCGAACTGCTGCGTTTGGGATGTTTGGCAGGTATAATTGTCACGCTGACTGCGTGCCCACCGGGGCCGTGAACATCCGCCAGCCCTAATGGGTGACCGCCAAGGCTGGTTCAATTGGCTCCACTTGCTGTTTTATGATTATGGTCTCAACTGTATCGTGAGAATAAATTTCATTTTGGGCCATGCCACGCTTTATCGCCTCGAGGAAGCCCTGGTAAGATGGATCGGAGAGCGCGTGTACATTTCGAAAGTCCTTGTCGAAACAAGGTCCGAGGATCTCCACAAACCACAGGTAATCGGCGATATAATTCCGCATTTCTGGCGATAGTTTTGCCAGATCAACCGCGATTTTCGCCGTGTTTGAAGGAGCCTCATTTCCACAGCGAAATGCTTCCTTCTGATCAACGTCACATAGGATTAACATAATATTGTTTACCGCTTGCACGCATTTTTTTCCGTGCCCCCAGTCAGGTAGGCATCGCTACTTTGGATCACACGCCCATCGAGTTCCACTGACGCTGGGCTTGACTTCGCGATTCTTTCATTGAATCGACAGTTACCAGAAGACTTCGAGCCGATCCCGCTGACGGCCGAGGCGCAGGAGACCGACGGTCTCGTGAACCGCGGCTTCCTCCGCTGCAAAGCGTCGACATCCTGACCGTCGCGGGTACGATCCGGAACCTTCGAGGCACGATCTTTGATGGCGTGCCTGCGATCCGATTGCAGAGGTTGCAGCGGCTCGCTCAACTATCGACCGCCCGCGCCGGAGTGTTGAGCGCTGGAACTTAAAGCATCGCTGGAGCCAGTCTGCAAATCCTGACGGCTCTGAGGTGCTTATATTTAAATTTACTTTGGGCCTAAAAAGTTCAGCGTTTAGCTCCTCTTGTGAATCGCCGGCACCCTCGCGCCCGGGAACTCGCGGGGAGGTCACCTGACTTCTCGGTCCTGCCCAACAAAACATCCGATCCGAGGGATAGTGACGGAAGGGGAATTAGTCCTCGGTTTTAGGGTCCCGTCCGGCTGAATCAGGTAAACCCAATTAGCGTTATCCACCAAGCTTTGATTGGACACGGTGATAAAATTGCCGACTGGGTCCATAGCCATTGCTAACTCGGGTGCGATAACCTCGGCGCCGCTCAGCAGGTAGGGCGATCCCGGCAAGGGCAGCAGTTTAGCGTCAGTTGCGATGCTGTAGGCGTAAATACTGGGTGCCTGTCCGGTGTGTGGAGGATAGCCTAGAGCGTAAACATATTTGCCATTCGGATGAAAAACTAACGGGTTAGTAACGTCAAATCCTCCTGTGGAATCTTTGAAGGGAGAACCGGGTATCTGAGTTAATGACCCGTCGCTCCCGACGCTAAAAACGGCTAAATTCAAGTGCGGGCCAGAAGTTGGGCCGAAGAACTCATAGAAATAGTTTCCGCCGGGGTCAAAACCAATGCTCCATGGCGCCGGTAGTTGTGGCCCGGGAATCGGCGTCAGGGACCAGTTAGATTCCACCCGGTATCCGAGCACACTTCCGTTATCCTCGCCGAAAAAGAACGCCCCCGAAGGATGTCCGGCCATCATCTGAATAGCACCACCAAAAGGATAGATATCTTTGGGGGTATAGATAACAGAGCCACTTTTCTCTATGCGCAGAAAACTAAGTAACGTCCTCGCACCGAAACCTTCGTCATCAGCCGAGGTGTTAAAGATACAGATATATTTTCCCGACCCCGCCATCAGTCCGAGAGAGGTCACGGCCAATTGAAGACCGGGCGGCACCGGCGGCGGATAATAGACCAGGGGATGGCCGATGGGAACCGGCGTTCCAGTTACATCGATCCTGTAGGGTTGGACGCGGCCCGGGATACGGCTTGGGCTGCCGCCACGACCGCTCGGGGCGATGAAATAAACGTACAAAAAGTTAGTTGCCGGGTTTACCGCCATCGATAAGAAAAAGCCGCTCGGACCAAAGGGCGATCCTGCTAATGGGGTAAAATCGCCGTTTTGATCCGTTTGAAATCCGCTGAACAAAGAACCTGGTCCATATGCAAACTGAGCTGCTGCTCGGATCGCAAGAGAACTCAAGACGAGCGCCGTCAAACCTCCAATCAATCTCAGGTTCTTCATCGTGTAACACTCCACCAAGATTGGTTACTGCCTAAAATGCGTATTTAGCAGATAAATTCATGAGAACTAGGTTTACTAGAACTCTGCGATCTGTCAAGGGTTTGCCTCTATTCCGACACTTCTTCTTGCAACCGCGCTGCCAGGTTCGCGAAATACTGCAGGGAACCCGGATTGGCAACCGCTTCGCGGCTGATGGCCTTAGCCAACGACGTGCCTTCAAACAACCGCTTGACCGGCACCTCCAGTTTCTTGCCATTCAAGGTATGCGGTATTTCCGGGACGGGAAAAATCGCGTCCGGTACATATCGTGGCGAGAGCTCTGCGCGTAAATGAGCACAAATGGTCTGGCGAAGCTCCTCGTTAAAATCGCGACCCGAAGAAAGCACGACGAAAAGCAGCAGCCAGCCAGGAATAGCGCCCTGCTGGAGTTTGGTTGTATCGATCACCAACGCTTCAGTGATCTCAGGTATTTTTTCTATCACTCGGTAGACGAAAGGGAGCTCGACAAGATTGACTCGGAACTTTCCTGTTCTCCAAGCCTGGGGAACGCAGTGAAACTGATTCTGAGAAATCCCGCCTTTGCGGGCGAGTGGGAAACGTTTTCGTTCAAGTTCATCAGGGTTGCAAGGTTCCTCAAAGACAATGCTCCCCACGTGTTTCAGATTCACGAGACAGGTACGAAAGCGAAGAACAGCATGGACTGTTGGCTCTGGGACCTGTTGGACTAGGAATATTGGCGCTGGCTTTGCCCGTCAAGTAGAGAACCAAGATGCGCTCAGCTAAGACGTTTTGCTGACCTTAAGTACCCTTTCGAAATTTTCTATCGAGGAAGTCATGGCGGTCGCCACTGGACCTGTCTGGTTCCAGCTCTACAGTGGGGTCACATCACGATTAAAATCAGTGGCCATCCTCCGTCCCGGCGCAGGTAATCCTCAACGGTCATGAATATGTGGCCTGCCAGAACTACGAAACCATTCGTACGGCCATGCAATCTGTTTTCCAGGAACTGGGGTTGGCAGCCTGAACATCGACAATTATTTTTTCAAACTTCGCCGTTAAGCGCCTAAGCTACCCACAGGCAATGGAGAGGATGTCAGAAAATTTCAAATAACTTTGCCTAGGTTTTACTCCGGAGATTGTCGCAAGCGAGAAGTGGTCTTAAAGGACGCAAACAAAACCCGCGTGATAAGATATCGCGCAGTCCTAGATGATGCGCTCCACGCTGTGCCCGGGTTCCACGATCAAGGAGGGCGGTGGTCTCGGGACACCAGACTTCACCAAATAGATCCAACCTTCCGATCCATCCGTATCTTGAAACCCTGACGTTTCGGGAAGATCGGAAGGCATTGTTGATTCCACGACGGAGATTCCTTCGATCGCCCACGGCGCTTCAGGCATTCCTACGGTCTGACGCGCTATGCGAGCGGCTCGTCGATAGATTTTGTGCGAAATCACTGCTGGACGTCGTCCTGAGCCAAACAAGATTTTTGCTGCCTCTTCGGGAATGCGAACAACGATCTCTATGCGCTCGCCCGGCTTGGACGGCTTGTCCTTGTGGTATCGGTGAAGAAAGACGGTGGCGTAGTAATCATTGATCGTGCGGGCTTTGCTCATGGTCCGGTCCTGATGAGGTTTCATGCAATTTTAGCGCGAAGGAGGAAAAGCGCTAATCACTGAGTTTGGCGACGAATCAAAGATCGTTGTCGTCGACGAAGGCACCTTCGTATCCACAATGCAGCAGCTATGCCCGATCATGTCTCCCTTTTTCGGCTTGGAATTGGAGAATCGCGAATTTGAAACTTACCCCCACCGGATGCACTTAGTGAGGCAAGAAGCAATACCCACCTTTTTCCGCATACTTATTTCCTGTCAACTTTGTCTTGTTTGTCTATTTCCGCTAATTTAGCCGCCAGGAAAAAACAGATCTATTACACCTTAAAAGGAATCTATTATACCTTAGTAGTGTTCTAGTCGTCCGCCGGATCGCTGTCTTCAATTACAGTGACCTTGGCGATTTGAGAAGGTCCCCAGGGAAGGAACACCGCATAGGGAGCACGAGGCCTCGGACTAAGATGCGACGTGACCAGGTCATTGGCGTCGATTTCATCGGCCTTCTCGCCCAGGAGCTTTCCGCTCGCATCGTAGGCCGCAATGCGCACTTCCGCGGCGCGCGGGGCGACATACCCGAATAATGGTTCAATCATCCCAGTCACATAGGAACCGCCGCTAATCGACCTCACAACGCTTGCGCTGCCAATTCGCACAGGATATTCCGACGAAGATGAAATGACCGGGCTGGTGGCGGTTGTGCTGCTGCTGCTTGAAACAGGTACCTGGCCGCCGGTGTGATTGTGCCGGAGCGTTCCGGCCGCGATAGAACAACCCGTAAGCCCTACCAACCCGACGGCCGGTACCATCAATAACAAGCGAAGATAAATATTTTTATTGAGAGTTATATTTGTTGGCATACGCTTGCTTTCTCTTTATCGGTAAAAACCAGTATCACTAATCAAAAATAGTTTTTTACAATCGGGAAGGATGATTAATCTGAAGCGTTTAAGTCCTGGATTCTTACATGCCTTCTTGGTTGCACCGATTTGGCCGCCTGATATTGGCCGATCTGGGGTCAGCCGTTTACTTATGACTTTTTTATAGGTCCGATTTCTCTTTCCGCCTGGTTCTCCGCGGGGCACAGGGCTCATGGATGTCATCGGGTTTGTGCCGGAAGGCGCCGGGATGTCCGCGCTTGCGTCTATGCCGCTTGGGCGCCGCAGAGCTCTTTCGTGCCTCGACGCGGAAAGAAGCAGATTGGCGGCGAGCGGCGCGCTGGGCTGCCTCGAGAGTCTTCTGCAACTCGGCGATACTCTTCACGACCTCTTCGAGTCGCCCGATGCGCCTCGCCTCACGACATGGAGCGGTCCTCGCCGCTCAATTCCTAGCGCCCTTGTCATTCCGCCCACACCTGAGGGCGGGACCGCACACGATATTTGAGATACGGTCAGCCGTGGGTCAGCCGTTGACTTATGACATTCTAAACGTGAGAAAAAGAGGATGCGCCAGCGCCAAGATCGAGTTTGAAGGAGCGCCGTATCATCTAATGACGCCGGGTACCGGCGCGAAGCAATATTCCCGCGAGACATGGGGACAGGTCAGATGTTGATGGTTTCTGGCGATGAGCACACCGCGCCTGCCAATGGCCACTTCCTCGCGGGCCTCGACCCGCCGGATTGGTCAAGGTCAGTTACCGCTGAACTGTCGAGTGGTATTTGCCTTTGGACGGTCTCTCGCTAAGTTGCCGGTAATGAAGTTCGTGGCTACGCTCGATCGCGATGAGGACGGGATCTGGATCTCAGAATGTCCCGCCATCCCGGGTTGCGTTAGCCAGGGTTCGACGCACGACGAGTCACTGGCCAACATTCGCGAAGCTATCGCACTATGTCTTGAGGTGCGTGCAGAACGTGGCCTGCCATTGACCATCGACACTCGGCAAATCGAAGTCACGGTTTGAATGGCGATTCTCCCGGCGCTAAGTGGTCGAGAGGTCGCAAAGATTTTTGAAGCAGATGGCTGGTGTATCGCTCGGTGCGCACCAGCGCTGGGAGCGTACCAAGATCACCCAGGGCCATGGCAGCACCGTACGCGTCGCGATGCTTTTTACTGATCTCCAGTGTCTTGCGATACCACTGCTCGGCGGCGGTGAAGTCGCGTCGTTCGAGCGGAATGGATCCCAAATTATGATAGGTTTTGGCAGCGGCGTTTTCCTCCCAATAAGTCGCGGCGGCGCCGTGTTCGTCGCCCTGCTTTCGTGAATGAGTTGCTTGGCTTTGCCCTGATGCTATTGGGCATCTTATCGAGGATGTTGAGCGTCTTATGCACCCAGCAACGTTGATGAGCGACCTGGCCGTATTCCTCTCCAGTGCGAGCCGCTTTGGAATACTGAAAAGTAATTGCAACCTGGTTAAAAAAGTATAGGAAAGGCGAATCGAGTTGGACGAGTGTTTGCCCTTCCATAAGGACTTCCCCCCCATTCCATTGAAGGCTCGACCCTTGACAATGCATCCTCCTCCTGGAGCCTTGCTCCGCGCAATGGTCAGTAGCGCTTCATTTATCTCTTAGACAACATCCGAACGATAGCAAACCGCATGAAAATCAATCGCAGGAGATTCATACTGAGCACGTTGATGACAGCTGGATCTGCAAGTTTACCCCAGTTCATCCGAGCTCAGAACAAAGCTGAGACCAAGCGCACAGTCGCGCTCTTGATGGACAGTCTCCAGTCGCCGTTTTGGGTGATGAGCCGAGAAGTTATACACAAAAAGGCGGACGAGAAAGGCTGGACGATCCTCGAGGCTATCTCGAATCTCGACGACAACAAGCAATTCCAGCAGGTCCAATCAATGTTACAGCGAAAAGTCGATGGGATAATCATCGTACAAACCGACGCCAACGCCGTGATCCCAGCAATCCGTGCCGCCAACGCAGCAAATGTGCCTATGGTCCATTATAATCGCCCGCCGGCTCAGAGTAATGCCTATTCGGTTGCAGTTCAGGCCGACAATCGAAAGATTATGGCCCAGACCGTCACCGCCCTCGCAGATGAGGCGAAGCGCGCCGGCGGCAAATACGAAGCAGCGCTCCTGATCGGCGATCTCGGTGACCAGAATGCGATCCAGCGTCGCGACGGGTTTTTCGACGTGGTCGATAAGAATAAGGAATTGATTCAGGTCGTCGCACGAATCTCGACCGAGTGGAATGCGGACAAAGCTTTCGCCGGACTTACCAATGCGCTCCAAGCGAATCCTGGTATCAACTTTTTGGTAACCTCGTCCGACTTCCTTCATCCGCAAATCGAGCAGGCATTAAAGAATGCCGGTAAGTGGAAGAAACAGGGGGAACAGGGCCACATCCTCTTTGGAGGTTTCGACGGTGATGAGGGTGCGTATCAGCGACTCGCAGACGGCTATCTCGACGTGGATGGAGTGCAGAACATTTTCTACGAGGTAGACCTCACGTTCAAAGCCCTGGAAGATATGTGGGCCGGGCAGAAGCCTGAAAAGCTCCTGCTTGACCCGGGATTTGTTATTACCCAGGAGAACCTTTCCCAGAAGCGTGATGACATGTGGGGTTACATCGTCTGGAAGCAACGCCAGAACAAGAGCTAACTATCGAGCGTCGTGCTGGCAAATGACGCAGTGCTGGGTACTGGGTGTGTGCGCTGTCAACTTTTTGTGTTCTAGTAGTGAACACAACCAAACTAACCGCTGAGCGCGATGGCATCTGGGACCTGCGTAGGCGCGCGCGACATTTCGCAACCCATTCGCAAGCCCTGGTCGTGGGCGTTCTGGTTGTCTATGTCATTGGCGTTGCTCTCTTCGTCCCCCAGATCCTCTCTTGGGAGACGCTCCGCGACGTCGTAATCGCGATGCTCCCGCTCGTAATAGCCGTCATTGGTCAGACCTTCGTCTTGATTGTCGCTGGGATCGACCTGTCAGCGACTGCCGTCATGGGACTGGGTAGCGTGACCGCAGCATCAATTATGACGGGAACGGGTGGTTATCTCGCCGGCAACGCTCTGGCGGTGCCGGCCGGTATCTTTGCTTTTCTCGGAGTCGGTCTTCTGGTGGGTCTGTTCAACGGAATCTGTGCGGCGCGGCTGCGCATGCCCTCCTTCATCGTCACCCTTGCGACAATGATGTTCGTTGCGGGTTTGGCTGTATGGTACACCGCTTTTCACAGCCGCTCAGTGAGCATCAGCGACCTACCCGAGCCGTTCCGGAGAATCGGATACGGCGCAGTTTTTGGGATGCCGATCGCGTTTTTGCTCGCGGCGGCGATCGCGCTCATAGCGCACGGCGTTCTGAGTCGAACGCTCCTAGGTCGGTGGCTCTACGCGGTCGGGCGCAACGAGCAGGCAGCTCGAATCTCGGGTGTGCCAGTCCAACGGGTGGTGGTTGCGGCCTTCGTCATCTCCGCTATCTGTGCCGCGCTTGCCGCGATAATCTACACAAGTCGGGTCGAGACCGGCACACCTGTTCTCGCTCAGAACCTGTTCCTCGATATCATCGGAGCGGCGGTGATTGGCGGCGTTAGCCTGTTTGGCGGCCGGGGCACAGTTATGGCGGCTCTCATAGGCGTCTTATTCCTCACTGTTCTCGACAAGGGGCTCCAACTACTCGGGCTATCATTGTTCATGGTGCTGGCTGTCAAGGGCAGCGTTATCCTGTTCGCCGCGGTTCTCGACGTGGTTCGGCAGAGATGGTCTGGGCCGCACTGAATCGTGAATTCTGCAGATGGAGAAAGAAACGGCAATTACTAAGAATCAACAGGGACCTGGCGACGACCTTCAGGTCCCGCTCCTCAGTCTGCACAATGTAACGAAGAGCTTCTTCGGCGTGACTGTCCTGCATGGGGTCTCATTCGATTTATACGCGAGCGAGGTTCTCTGCCTCGTTGGGGAGAATGGGTCCGGCAAGTCGACAACGATGAATATCCTTGGCGGTGTTCTTATGCGCGATGCGGGCGAGATTGTGCTTGCAGGGGCCGACTACAAACCGCGCGGTCCGCGAGACGCCGAGGACGCCGGGATAGCCTTCATCCAGCAGGAGCTGAATATTTTCCCGAACCTTTCGGTCGAAGAGAACTTGTTTATGGGGCGTTTTCCACAGGCAGGAAAGCGTTTGCCGATTATTTCTTTTCGCCAACTTCGGAAACGAGCGCGTGAGCTTCTCGCCGCGGTCGATCTCGAAGTGCCGCCTCAAGCTTCGGTCAGCGCGCTTTCACCCGGTGAGCGGCAGCTTGTCGAGATTGCAAAAGTGCTCTCGATGGATGCTAAGATTATCATTTTTGATGAACCCACTACTTCGCTCACCTCGCGCGAAAGCGAACGTCTATTCGCGCTGATCGAACGCTTGAGGAGCCAGGCTATCGGCATCATTTACATTAGTCACGTGCTTGCGGACGTCATGCGATTGGCTGACCGCATCGTGGTTCTACGGGATGGGCACGTGGTACGGGGCGGACCAA
Organism: uncultured Verrucomicrobiae bacterium; assembly: GCA_963742335.1. Lineage (GTDB taxonomy): Bacteria > Verrucomicrobiota > Verrucomicrobiia > Chthoniobacterales > JAFAMB01 > JAFAMB01. The sequence goes on along the minus strand of CAVULL010000010.1, from coordinate 152,063 downwards.
AAGCGGCCATAACCATTGGTGAGCTCGTAACCGCCATGGTCGGGCGTTCGATCGAGACACTCTTCCCCGATCGCGGTAGGCGAGGCGCGACCGGCCCGACAGTCCTCGAGGTCCAGGGAGTTTCACAACCGGGGATCGTTCGAAATATATCGTTTTGCGTCGCTGAAGGAGAGATCGTCGGGGTCGCTGGACTTATGGGCTCCGGCCGAACCGAACTCGCGCGGATCCTCTTCGGCCTCGATCCATTCGAGCAGGGGCGCATCTCGGTCGCCGGTCAGCCTCTGGCGAGGCCAGAACCATCCGCCTGTATCTCTGCCGGGATGGCCTTCCTGACCGAGGACCGGCGGCACGAGGGATTGATGATGGAAGGGAGCGTCGCGGCTAATCTGGAACTCGCAGCTTTGCCCGATTACGCACGCAGTCCAACCGGGATCATCGATGATAAGAGTCTCCGTCAGCGCATGGCTGCCATGAATGAGCAATTACAAATTAAATGCCGTAACCTGGGCACCACTCCGGTAAGAACGCTCTCGGGTGGGAATCAGCAAAAGGTGGTGATTGGCAAATGGTTGTTGCGCCGGCTGAAACTTTTTATCTTAGACGAGCCAACCCGCGGCATCGACGTTGGCGCCAAGCAAGAGGTCAATCATGCGATCGCCCAGCTGGCTGACCACGGAACGGCCGTCCTCATGATATCCTCTGAACTAGAGCAGCTCATGGGCATGTGCGACCGGATTATCGTTTTCAGCCGCGGCGAGCTTGGCGGGATCATTGAGCGGTCCGCATTCGACAGTGAGGCGATCCTTCTGGCCGAAATGGGAAAGGGTAGCGCAGGATGACTAGGTCCCCAGCGCATACAAGGAAGCTTGCCCAATTCCTTCAATTGTTGCCGACTGTCTTTTTCGCCATTATTATCGTGGCATTCAGTGTCCTAGCGAATCGCTTCTTCAGCCTGCAAAATTTCACTAACATTTTGCTTCAGGCGACGCAACTTGGCGTGATGGCAGTGGGGATGACGTTTGTTCTCTTGGTAGCTGGCGTCGATCTTTCCGTTGGTGCAACGATGTATGTTGCGGCCGTTTTGCTCGGTCTTTTTTTCCAGGCGTTTCCGCCTTGGCTCTGCCTTCTGATCTCAATCGCCGTTGGGTCAGTCTTCGGCGCTATCAACGGTTTTTTTGTCGTCAAACTCCGGGTCGCCCCCTTCATCGTAACTCTTGCAACCCTTTATGTCGGGCGTGGCGTGGGCCTTTACCTTTCCGACACCAAAATGGTTCCGGCGAGCCCCGCCGTGCTCGAGTTCGCGCGCGCATCGTTGCTCGGCGTTCCTGCGCCGATCTTTATCGCGGCGGCAGGCGTCGCAGTGGGCTTAGTACTCCTACGTCTGGCACCCTTCGGCCGATATTTGTATGCGATCGGCGGCGACCGCGAGGGCGCTCGGAAAGCGGGGATCAATGTCGAGCTTGTGACCTTTGCCGCCTACAGTTTATGCGGGGCATTCGCGGGGCTCGGAGGTTTCATCTCTGTAAGTCAGGTAGCCGCGGCTTCATCAACGTTCGGGGAACGCATGGAGTTTCTGGTCATCGCCTCTGCGGTGTTGGGTGGAACGAGCCTTTTTGGCGGACACGGTGGTCTTCTTGGCCCCGTGTTCGGCGCCATCCTGATCCAAATGGTCCAGAATGGCCTCGTCATGATGGATGCCGATCCGTATATATATCCGTTGATTACTGCGACAATCATCTTTGTCGCAGTTCTCATCGACAGCATTAGGGCGCGGACGATCGCGCGACTTGAGCGCCGGCTGATCCGGGTTGAGGAGCGATGACCCGGAGCTTTCACGTAGACGCGTTTATTTGATTTTTCCAATGGAATACCGAGAGCGTCAAAAGGTTCGGGGGCGCTTGGAATTTAGAAAACTAAACAAATCTAATAAAGGAGAGTATTACTATGTTTGAGAACCGGGTTGCTGTCATATTGGGAACTGTAGGATCCTGTTCGGATCGGTTTATGGCGGGCGGTTACGGTTCGCCATACCGTAGCGACGAGCTCTTGGAGCGAGTGGCCGAGATTCGCGGCCTGCACGGAGTGGAACTTTGCTATGGCAGTAACATCACTGAGGCGAATATTGACGAGATAAAGCAGAAATTAAACGCTCACGACCTCAAGGCGGTCGCGATTGTTCCAAATCTTTTTGGCATCGCACAATACGGTAAAGGCGCATACACATCGAAGGACTCAAAAATTCGGAAAACGGCGATCGAGCATACGAAATCGGTGATGGATATGATATCCGCCTTGACAGGAGATCTGGTCAACGTTTGGCCGGGTCAGGACGGATATGATTACTGTTTTCAAGCTGACTATATTAAAGAACGTGCCCTGTTTATTGAGGCTATCAAGGAATGCTGCCAACACCGGCGGGATGTGCGATTAGCAATCGAATACAAGCCGAAGGAACCTCGAGCCAGGAGTTACATTAGTAATGTTTCGACAGCGTTACTGACTCTTGAGCAAATAGACGAGCCCAATTGCGGGATCACGCTTGATTTTGGCCATGCACTGGTCGCATACGAGAGCCCGGCGGAGTCGGTCGCACTGCTGAAGATGCTCGGGGACAAACTTTATCATGTCCACATGAATGATAACTACAGGTTGTGGGACGACGATATGATGGTCGGTTCGGTCCACCTGATTGAGTACTTGGAGTTCTTTTATTGGCTTAAACGAACCGAATACAACGGTTGGTTGTCGGTTGATCAGTTTCTGTACCGTGAAGATGGCGTAAAAGGAACGGAAGAAAGCATTCGCTGGATTGAAGCGGGCGCGCGTCTATCTGAGAAACTGGATGACTTGCACATACAGTCAGTGTTTGAATCCGGCTGCGGCATTGAGGCGCAGAAATTACTGAGGCGGTTAATATTCGCAGACGCTCGGAAAGGCTAGGCGTTCATAATTTAAAGGCTAAGGCAAATATTCTTCCGCAAGCAAATCATTGCTTCGACGACGCATGACCGAGGAGAGGCGGCGAGAACAGACCGATTAGATCGGCTCTGGCCCACATTAATGCGAACAGGTGAAGCGTAGCCAATGCGCATGTCGCAAATCCGAAAGGAGTAGCGATTCTGCATCATAGAAATGTGGACGACTTTTGGCACGATTTAAACCTCGAAATCGCCTGACTTTCGCTGATGATTTCAATCGTTACCAGCGCTTCTAAGGGGAAGACATTTAGGCGAGGAATCTCCCACCCCAAACGCAAACTTCTGGACCTATGCGAAAGTTACTTGGAGCCAGGAAGGCTTTTTTTCTTCAACGGTGCGGTCTTGATCTCGGTGAACTTCCGGACTTGTTCGCTGATCCCTCGCTCGACCGGGAGGCGTTCCATGCTGGTCGCACCGTAGAAGCCATGTATTCCAGGCATTCGCGCTAGGGCTTCGCCGACGACTTCCGGTTCGTCAAATGGGCCGCCATGACAGATCACCAGAATGTCCTTGCGGACCTTGCGAGCAGCCTCAGCAATCCGCATGGTGGTGTCGATGGCCTCGTCGAGCGCCATCGCGACCGTGGCGCCAATGGTGCCTCCAATGGTCAGGCCCATGTGAGCAACCACCATGTCTGCGCCAGCGTTGGTCATCGCCTGGGCTTCGTCTTCGTTGAAAACATAAGGCGTCGTCAGCAGCTCCATCTCATGAGCTAGCCGAATCATTTCGACTTCCTTGTCGTAGCCCAGTCCGGTAGCCTCCATATTGGCGCGCATTTTCCCGTCGAACAGGCCGACCGTCGGGAAATTCTGGACCCCAGAAAAGCCGACTTCTTTGACCTGTCTCAAGAAATAGGGCATCAACCGGAAAGGATCAGTTGCATTCACACCCGCCAATACCGGGGTATGTTTGACGACCGGCAAAACCTCGCCCGCCATTTCCATCATGATGGCATTTGCATCACCGTAGGCGAATAAGCCGGTGATAGAGACACGACCCGCCATGCGGTAACGCCCAGTGTTGTAAATGACGATCAGGTCAATGCCGCCGGCTTCTTCGCACTTGGCCGAAATACCCGTACCGGCGCCCCCGCCGATAATAGGTTTACCCTTTTTTGACCTTGGCATTTAAGTTTTTCAGAATCTCGCTGCGTGGAATTGGCACAATGATTTCCTTTATTTTTCCAACAAGAATTCAAGGAGCTTTTCAGCTGGACGACGGGAGAACTCCAAGTGGTTCACGTCTTTATCGCTGATTTCAACCGGGATATCCGGCCGGAGGTGCTTCTTCAGGGCATCAACGAATGCCTCGTCGGCTTCAGGACACCAGAAAGGCTGACCTGGATAGTCCACTTCTGAGAAACCGCCCATCGGGATGAAGACGGCCACGGGCCCTTTTGCCGCGTTTAGTTTTCCGGCAAAGATTTCACCCATGCGGGCATTCTCGTCAACGGTCGTGCGCATGAGAGTGACATTCGGATTCCACCGGTAAAACAGGCGATCTTTGTATTTGGCGGGTACGGTTTCCGGCGCCCAGAAGTTGCACATGTCAATGCAGGCCGGAGTGACTACCTGGGGGATTCCTGCCCTCCCCGCAGCTTCCATCCGCGTGGAACCGGCGCTGAGAGCACCACCGCAGATTTCGTCCGCCCATTCCGTTGTAGTCATGTCCAGCACACCTGCGAAGAAACCGTTTTCAACGAGCATCTCCATTGTCCGGCCACCCGTTCCCGTGGCATGGAACACCAGCACCTCATACCCGTGCGCTTCCAGGATCTTCCGTGCATTGTCAACGGCACGGGTCGTATTGCCGAACATAGTGGCTGCGATCAGCGGCCTATCGTCGAGAGGTTTTTCCACTTCACCCGTCACCATGCCGAAAATGGCACCGGCAGCATTGGTGAAGATGGTCCGGCTGATGCGATTCAAACCGGCCACGTCTACAATCGACGGCATCATAGAGATGTCGGTCGTACCGACATAGGGGCTGATATTACCCGACGCCACTGTCGACACCAACAGCTTGGGAACGCCTACCGGCAAAGCCCGCATCGCGCTCGCAGCCACTCCGGTGCCTCCGCCACCACCCATCGAAATGATCCCGTCGAACCTCCCTTCTGCAAAGAGTTTCTTGACGACGACGGCGGCGCCACGATTCATCACTTCCATCGCGTGTCCGCGATCATGTCGCGCCACCAAATCGGCGAGTTTCATGCCGCCGGCAACAGCAACTTCTTCGGCTGAGATCTCCGGCTGAAACATGGGCGTGCCGAGCACCCCCACGTTAATCACCAGGGTCCGGCAGCCGCGCTTTTCAATTTCGGATTTCAGAAAGGCGAACTCTGGGCCTTTGGTGTCCAGCGTGCCAATTATGGCGATGGTCTTTGCCATATTGATAATCTGCTAAACTCCAAGGTACTTTTGACGTAATTCCAAGTTCTGCAAAAAGGTCGTTGCGGCAGATTCATAGACTGTCATACCGCTCAGAAGGATATAGATTCGTTCGGCGAAAGCGGCGGCCACATGGATATTTTGTTCCACGAGCAAGATTGAGATGTTGGCCTTGCGCAGCTCGCGGCAGGTCTCCACCACGCGCTGAATCGCTACAGGAGCAAGGCCTTCCGACGGTTCATCCAGCAGGATAAGGGTGGGGTTGGTGACCAAGGCTCGGCCGATGGCGAGCATTTGTTGTTCGCCGCCGCTCAGGCGTGCCCCGCTAAGCTTGCGTCGTTCAGCCAATTCAGGAAAGAGGTCATAGACCCGCTGCGGTGTCCAGGCGTTAGCTACGTCTGTCTGACGGTAGGTGAGTGTCAGATGTTCGTCGACCGATAGCGAAGGGAAAAGGCGCCGTCCTTGCGGCACATAGCCGATCCCCATGCTTGCGATCATGAAAGGTTTTTTCCCGGTGATTTCCTTGTCTCGCCACCGGATGCTGCCGGATCGCGACGAGGTCAGGCCCATTACGGAGCGGAGCAGGGTGGTTTTGCCCATGCCGTTCCGGCCAAGAACCGCCACGCATCCCTGGTCGACGGTCAGGGAGCATCCTTGCAGGACATGGCTCTTGCCGTAGTAGGCATGCAGGTCGCTCACTTCCAACCTGGCTGGAGCGATTGGTGTCGACTTAGCCATAGAAAGTTCCTAGATAGACGTTTTGCACTTGTTGGTTTTTCCTGATCTCAGCGGGTGCGCCTTCGGCGATGACTGAGCCATGTTGCAGAACCGTGATCCGATCAGCGATGTCCAACACCACTTCCATATCATGCTCAATCAGGATTAAGGTCACCTCGCGGGATAAGCCCTTGATAAGGCCGGTCAGGACAAGCCGTTCGGAAGGAGAGAGACCGGCAGCGGGCTCATCCAGCATTATCAACCGCGGTCGCATGGCGATCGCTATTCCAATCTCAAGCTGGCGCTGTAAACCGTGGGAAAGCTCAGAAACGAGCTTGCTGAGATAGGGGGTCAAATTAACCTGTTCTGCGGCCTTGTGAGCCCGCTGGACAAACTCGGTGCGTTTCCACCAGGAGCTCAGGAAGTTAAATTCAGCGCGTTGGTTGGCAGCAGCAGCCAGAAACAGGTTTTCCTCGACGGTGAGGTTTAGGAACAGTTGGGAAATCTGATAGGTGCGTCCCAGACCCAGTCTGGCCCGTTCCTGAACCGTTTTGTGAGTAATATCCGTGCCGAACATTTCGATCCTGCCTGCATCGACGGCCAATTCACCAGTAATTATGTTAAACAGGGTCGTTTTACCGGCACCATTCGGTCCGATCAGCGCGTGCCGTTCTCCGACGAGCACCGTGAGATCCGTTGAGCGCACCGCGTGAACGCCACCAAAGCTCTTGGAGACAGAGGCTACCTGGAGGGCGTGCTTCTGATCGGGCTTTTCCGTATCTTTTCCCTTTCAACCGGCCTGCTAACAGAGAAATTAGGCTTACTGTCCGAACGGTACGTACTGGTACTCAGGGCTGGCTTTCAACATGTCCGCAGGGAAGTCGGAGCGATTATCGGGCGGATAGCTACCGGTATCCGGAGGTTGCTTGAGGTAAAGCTGCTGATCGTACGGACCAAACTGGCCGACATTCTTGACCGTCCACAGGCCTTTGTTGTAGAGGTGACCCTTGTCGTCCTTCGCGACCTCTCGGATGTAAACGTTCTCGATGGCTGAGTGGTATTGAGGATCCAACGCCACCGGACCACGCGGATCATCGGACATGTCAACCCGGGTCATCGCCTTAATCAGATCTGGCCTGTCGGAAATATTACCCTTCTGCATTTCAATGCCACGAAGGATCAGGCGCATGGAAGAATAGGCAAACTCAGAGGCAGCAGAAGGATCGTGGCCCCAACGCTTGTGGTAGGCATCCTTGAATTTGGTCCAGGCAGGGGTCGCCAAGTCATCGGCAGTATGATGCGGCGAGAGCGCGCCGACAATGTCGGCAGGCATGGACTCCAGATCCGGCTTTTCAAAGGTGTTGGACTGGCCGATAAGCGGGATTTTCGCGAGCATGCCCAGGTCCACATACTGCTTGACGAAATTCACCGCGTCGCCACCTGCGCCGTTGTAGAGGACGGCGTCAAAACCCTGATCCGTAGGGATGGAGGCGATGATCGAGGAGAAATCCGAGGTTGTTCCGACTGGGTGCCACACTGTCTTGACTTCCACGCCGCCGCCGCGAAAGAAGCCGCGCTTGAAACCGCCGCCCTGGTTGTAGGGGTAGGAATAGTCCTCCCCAATGGCGTAGATCTTTTTCCAGCCCTTGACCTTGGCAAGCCAATAGCCGAACACATCCATCGACTGGGCGCCCGTCCAGGTGGCGCGCACAATCATTGGATAAAACGCGCGCATGGTCATGTCTTCGGAAGCAGAATACATAGGGACGACCGGGATGTTTTTGTCTTTCATGTAGTCGCCAACCGATAAGCCCTCATCGCCAGAGACAAGACCGGTCAAGATGTCAATCTTGTCCTGGATGACTAGTTTTTTGGCTTTGGTTACGGCCTGCTCGTTATCGAGTTGGTCATCTTCATAGATGACACTGATCTTATCTCCGCCAGCGGTGTAGTTCGCCTCTTCCAGCGCCAAGACGGCACCCTGTTTCTGCTGCTGACCGAAAGAGGAAAATACGCCTGTGAAGGCGCTGATAAAGCCGATCTTAACTTCTTTATCGGCGGCTCGAACAGAGGTGGTTGCGGCGACGACCGCCGTGAGCAATACAAACAGTTTTTTGAACATTGTGTTCTCCTTGTAGGAAGAAAGTGGGGGGAGAATTCCAATATAGCAGGACCTGTTCTTTAATCCGATCTGTTTTCGTTATTTGTCGGCATTTTTCCGGCCGAGGAACCCGTGCAAAAACCGGGGGGTTGCTCCCTTACGGAGGGAGTCCGCAATGCTCAAAACGCCGCCCGGGAGGAAGAGAACGGTTAACACAAAGATCACGCCAATGACCGTGTTGTAGCGTTCGGTGGCCTGGCTGATGAGAACATCCAGCCAGACCGCTATGATCGTTCCAACCATCGGCCCCCAAAAGTAAGTTGCTCCGCCCAGGATCACCATCAGCAGAACCCAGATCGTCCGGCTTAATTGAATCGTGGTCGGCGTGATAATGCCGGTGTTATATGTTGCCAGGATTCCGCCGACCCCCGCATAGACGGCCGCAATGAGGAACGCTGCCACTCGAATCCAGTAAACCGGATAACCCAGAGCCGCCATCCGCCGCGGGTTTTCTCGAATCCCGTTAAGCGCGAGACCAAAAGAGGATTTTGCCAGAAGCCAGAGGATAAAGATTCCGAGCGCAAGGATAGCCAGCGAAGCCCAGTAAAAATTCGACGTGTGATTGAAATTGATCCCGAAAATCGTCGGCGGCCGGATACCGCGAATGCCAGCCCAGCCATGCAGGAGACTCGTGTTCTGCTGAGCAAAGGCCCAGCAGATTTGACCGAAGGCCAAGGTGATCATCAGGAACACAATCTTGTGTGTTCTCATGGCGATCAGCCCAAAGATCAGCGCCATGATCAGAACCGCTCCGATCGCGATCAAGTCACGCCAGGGAAACGGCATATTGCGCTCAGCCCCGAGAAGTCCGATGACGTAGCCGGCCAGGCCAAAGAAAGCCGTCTGGGTCAGGCTCACCATTCCCGCCTGGCTAATTAACATGCCGACACTCGACGCAAGGAAACCAAAATAAATGATCCTTACAAAAGTGGTGACGGTGTATTCGCCGGCATAGAACGGCAACAGGATCAAAAACCCAACCACGACAGCGCCGAAAACAAGCTGCTGCCGATCCTTCCTGATCACACTCATACTTCTCTCCCGAAGAGACCCTGGGGACGAATGGCGAGCACGATGGCCATCGGAACAAACATCAGGAAATAGGAGTATTGCGGAGCATACGCCAGACCGAACGAAAGGAGTTGCCCCAGGATCAGGGAACTCACAACCGTGCCGAGCAGGCTACCCATTCCTCCCAGGATGACGATGACCAGGGAATAGGTCAGGATCGTCGTATCGCCGCCTGGACTCAGCTGTAAATAGGAACCGCCAAGCACGCCTGCAAGACCCACCAGGAGTGCCGAAAGCGCGAAAATCAGGCTGTAGATCCTGTCGATATTCACGCCTAAAGCGCTTACGGTCTCGCGATCGTCCACTCCGGCCCGCACGGCAGCGCCGAGCTTCGTCTTGTAAAGGACCAGCCACAGGGAAACCGCGATTAACACGCTGATCCCCATGAGGATATACCGGAAACCGGGGTAGGTGATGCCAAAAATCGTTACTCGAGGATTCAGGTATGCGGGAACATTCAAAGTGAGCGGGTGGCCACCCCAGATAGCCAGCGAGACGTCGGCAATGATCATGGAAAGCGCGACCGTAAGCAATGTTTCCGGGAGGTCACCGCCTCTGACGCGGAAGAGCATGGTCCGTTCGAACAGAAAACCAAACAAGGCAATCGACAAGCCGCCTACGACCAAGGCTAGAGGCCAATTCCCCGTGGCCCGGACGACCGAGTAGCCGATATAACCGCCCAACAAATAAAAAGCGCCATGGCTGAGGTTAATCACACGCATTAGTCCGAAGGCCAATGTCAAGCCGCTACCGAGCACAAAGAAAATTGCTGCCTGAGTCAGCCCGTTTAGGATGAGGATTAATAGCTTTGTATCCATTGGTCTTGTACACGCTTTTTCGATGAACGCGACCGCTCATCAGCCGCTTTTCCGTGATGCCGCTCATTTCCTTCCCTGCGTCCCAAATTTCAAACCCGAAAACCGAAGATGAGAGCTGATGGGGACGGTCTCTTGGTTTTTCGACCCGACGATTGGGACCATCGAGCGAAATGAAGGAAGGACCAGCTTGCCTGCGCAAGATGACAGAAGGGGAAAAGGTCGCACGGAGGCCACGGTGTTCACGGAGTGACTGACAGGATATAGCGCTCTACTTTGCTGTTTTTGAATGGATGAAGATAAACTTTGTGCGATGATTCTAGCTGCGACATTCCGGGTGCACTCTCGGCTTCGGTCATCCTAAATTCTTGGTGGGACGACAGGTTGACCACATTTCTTTGAATTGCCGCACATTTCCCGATGTCAATCATGGGAACGAGTTGCCGAAGCGTAGGCTATCATAAGCAGACAGTATTATTCCGCCTTGGACTGCCGTTTGCCCGCCGCCGGAAACATTAAATAGCGTAAGCACGCTGCTGATCAATGTGAGCAAGAGTGCGCCAGCAACTGTCCCCAAATAGCTTCCAGAGCCTCCAAGAATCGAAGTGCCGCCCATGACCACCGCGGCAATGGAGCCCAGCTGGTACAAGTCTCCCATGCCTAGGTAACTGTTTCCTGTAAAGCCTATCAGAAGTATGCCGGTGATGGTGCTGAAAACTGCTGCAAGAATAAATACCCCGAGAATGATCGCTTTTGGACTGTAACCGGCGTACACCGTCGCTCTTGGGCTCGATCCCAAGAATAGAAGTTTCTTCCCATAACTCGTGGCGCCCATCAGAAAGACAACCAGTATAGAGATGATTATCCAGCTTTGCAGAATGCCGTTAATCATGAATAATCCAGGCTTGACGACCCAAGTCTGGAAGGCGGCATCCCGTACCTCATGAGGCGAGCCATTCGTAAGAAGCAGCGCAACTCCTTTAGCTATCGTTGAGGACGCAAGTGTCATTATTAGTGACGGGATTTTTATAAATCCAACTCCCACGCCGTTCAGTATCCCAAACGCAATGCTGACAACAAGAGCTACGCAAATGGCTATAAAGAATGGTAAATGAGCTGCGAACATTGTTTGAGTGACCGTCACCGCCGAGAGCGTGACAAGGGACCCCACTGATAGATCAATTCCTCCCGACACGATGACCAACGTTTGTCCAGCGGATACTATTCCCAGGAAACCCGCGAATTGAAGGATGTACCTTAAATGATCGATTGTTCCATAACCTGCGACGGTCAAGCTGACAATTAGCCAGCAGCCGGCGAAAAGCAGATACGGAACGACGTAGCGAAAGGAGCTTGAGCCGAATACACTGGTAAGTCTCAATTCCACCTTTCTTTGTTACTTGACAGCCCGATAAGTACGGCTGCAAGAAGGATCAACCCCTCTGCGATGTTTTGGTAATGGCTCGAGAGTCCGAGGAAAAATAGGATGTTGACCAGTACTCCAATGATCACCGCCCCGGCAATCGCCCCCCTCATGGTACCTATCCCACCCATAAAACTTGCTCCGCCAAGAACCGTTCCAGTGATTGAGTTTAAGTGTATATGGGTCTCCTATCGTTGCGTCCCCGGTCATGGTCTTGCCCGCGACTATTATTCCTGCAAGAGCAGACAACAGACCGCTGCCCACATATGCCGCAATCTTTGCCTGTTCCACCGACAGACCGGAGGCATACGCACTAAACGGGTTCCCACCCGAAGCGAACAGAGAGACCCCAAGCCGGGTATTTTTCACATAATTCCAGATGAGCAAAGCAAGAAGTAGAAGAAGCAAAGAATTAGGGATAAGCAGTGGTTGACCATTGACAAGATCCCCTAGCAGCTCGTCGATATCACCTCCTGGCTGCGGCATGATGACAAGCGCAAGTCCTCCAATCAACATCGATGCAGTCAGGGTCACGACAATCCCTGGGATCTTCACCCATGCAACAATCGCCCCCGAAAAAAAACCGAGCGCCGCGGCGGCGATTAGGGCAATTACTATTGAAAACAAGTGGAATCTTCCCATGGTGCTCGCCACGATCACGGTCGTCATACTTACCATGGCCCCAATAGACATATCCAGTTCCCGAACAATGAGGACCAGAGTCTGCGCCATGACGGCAAAAGCGATTGACACGGTTTGCAGAGCGAGAATGTTTATCCCGCGTAATGAAAGGATATGCGGGTTGAGAAGTATATTCGCGCCAAGGAAAAAAGCCGCTGGAATAAAAGCGTAAGGAATACCCAGGCTTTTGAGGCTAAACAGTTTGGTTTTCATACTTCCCTTAGTCCTTATGGCCGAATGACGATGATACTATGTTATGTTCAGATATCTCCTCCCCTTCAAGTTCAGATGCCACGGTCTTTTCAAACATGACCAGGACCCGGTCACAAAGCCCCACAAGTTCGATTATTTCGTTGGTTGAAACGATTATTCCCGCCCCTTTCCTAGCCAATTTCCGTAGCAGTCTATATAATTCAAGCTTAGTCCCTATGTCGATTCCTCTAGTAGGTTCTATCAACAGTAGAACTTTAAAGTCCGATTGTAACCATCTGCCAACCGCAATTTTCTGCTGATTACCTCCGCTCAGTCTCCGAACCGGTTCTTTCACGGACGGCGCCTTGACACCCATTTTTTCCACAAGACTTTTCACAGTATCCTTCACCAGCCTGTGCGAAAGTACGCCAAAGGGCGCACATCGGTCAAAAGAGCACGCGATCAGGTTCTCCTCGACAGAACGATCTATGAAAAGGCCCTCGGACTTTCTGTCCTCTGGGACAAGTACGATCCCCTGGCTCAGTGCACTGTGAGAGTTCCGTAAACTTACTTTTCTTCCTTCGACGGATACAAAGCCGGCAGTGACTGTGTCCATTCCAAATAGGCTTTTCAACAAATCAACTTGCCCGTGGCCTTTCAGCCCGCCCAGGCCAAGGATCTCCCCCTGATGCAGCTCGAAGGAAATATCGCGGAGACCCGCTCGGGTGCACAAGTTTTGAACTCTTAGAATAGGCCTTTGCGCTCCAGCTTCATGATTCTTTGGGGGGAAGTTCTGACTCAAGTCCCTCCCGGTCATCTTCATGATTATCAGATGTTCATCCACATTGTTGATACTGTCCTCGAAAACGATCCTTCCATCTTTCATTATGCTGCAAAAGTCGCAGAATCGGAATATCTCCTTCATGCGATGGGAAACAAAAAGGACGGAACAATCTTTCATGCTCATTTTTCTAACGGTCTTGTAAAGTCTTTCAACGTCGTTTTCGGCGAGAGCGGAGGTTGCTTCGTCAAGTATCAACAGTTTTGGGTTAAGTGATAGAGCCTTAAGTATCTCTACAAGCTGCTTTTCGGAAAGACTGAGTTTGCCGACTGTCATAGTCGGATCGAACTCAAGGCCCATGGATTTGATCAGCTCAGTCGATTTATTGGATAACTTCTTAAGGTCAATAGTCCCGAGCGAGCGAGTGTCTTCGTGGCCCAGCCAGATGTTTTGCGCGATGGTCAAATTATCGGCGAGTGTTAATTCTTGGTGAACGGCGACAACCCCCAACGACCGAGCCTTATGCGGCGGATGGAAATCGGTGACGACATCCTGCCATTTGATATGGCCGCTGGTCGGGCGGACGAGGCCCGTCATCATCTTGATGATCGTACTTTTTCCCGCCCCATTCTCGCCAACTAGTGCGTGAACCCGGCCCCTTGCCAGCTTGATGCTGACGTTTTGGGCGGCTATGGTGGCGCCGTAATTCTTGGTAAGATTCTCTGTTTCCAATAGAAAAGTATCCACAGCTTCCCCACAGACAAAGGACCAAGAAAGACAATACAAACAACGGGCCCAGCCTGTTGAAGCTGGGCCCGATTGCTTACCTCTGAGCCCTATTTCATCGCATTATCGATTATCTCATCGACTTTGTTTTGCGGCAGCCAGTTGATGGGCCAATAATCATCTGGCATGTCCGGAACGACATTATCCTTCAGTGTTTGGTCGTCAATTACTACCAGTGGTATGCTAATTAATTGTGGCACTTTCTGGCCTTTGGCGGCTCTTTTCACGACCTCCAAAGCTATCTGGACATCGTAATTAGGTTGCACGGGGGCAGTTGAAGTGAAGCCGGAGGCTTGATTCTTCGTCCAAAGCTTCATGAATCCATTGTAGGCTTCCCCAACCATAGGGACAAGAGGCCGGTCAGCCTTCTGAAACTCAATCATTGCCGCAGCCGTCATGGCTCCTCCCTGGGACCATACTCCATCGATTTGAGGGTAGGCCGCTAGCCAGCTTGCAACCACTGGCTGTGCCTTGGCCTGATCCCAGTCGGCATTCGCGGTGGCTAGGATTTTTATTTCGGGGTGTTTGTCAAAGACTTGCTTTGCTCCGCCCCAGCGACCATTGTTATCCGAGTTGCCAGCGACACCATTTAAACATACTATTTTGCCGCCCTTCGGTCCTAACTTGTCAACAAGCCACTGCGCGGTCACCTGGCCCCATTTTTCTTGGTCGACGTAGACTTGGCACGTAAGCTTCTTCGACGTGACGAAATGGTCCGAAACGACTACTGGAATTCCTTCCTTGACTGCTGACTCAAGAACGGGGTTTAGAGCGCTCTCTGCCGCCGCGATACACACGATCCCATTAACGTGCTTGTCGATCATGTCATTGATTTGTGCGATCTGCTTCTCTACGTTTGCGTCCGCGTTGGCAACAATTAGACTAGCAAGCTCTGGGTCTTGTGCAGCCGCTTTCTCGATTGTCGTAAAGCACTGATTGTTCCAGGAATTGCCGGTAAAGAAACCTGCAAACCCGATCACAAGACCTTTTTTGCCGTTCTGAGCGCCAAACGCTACGCATATGCCGCTCAGCATCATCACGACCAGGAGGGAGATTCTCTTCCTTTCCGCCCTCCTCCGGTAATTTCCCTCACAACTGTGAGTTTTCATTTGTCAGTAATCCCTCCTCTAGGGTATGTCTCTGTTTTGACGAGGAAAAGCTGGCTTGTTTGCACAATCCGCTTCTCCGTGTGATTGAGACCTATCAATGGTGGAGGAAGCGTCAAACAATCGTCAAGAAAAATGAGCACCCCTAAGACTAAGAGGCGGCCTTTCTTGACGAGTCGTCAAACCGAAATGCTTCTTCAAAATGCCAGGTAAAAGAGCTCTAAAGCGTTTCCTCTTTGGGAGGGGAATATGAACCAAAATCGCAAAGTCAGACTCGGAATAGTTGGCCTGGAGTTCGGAGCGGAATTCATCCCGATTTACCAGAAACATCGCAATTCGGAAATTTATGCGATCTGCCAGCGCACCAAAGCACATCTCGACAAGATCGGGGATGAATTTGGGGTGGCCGTGAGATACACGAGGTACGAAGAAATGCTGAATGATCAGAAGATCGATGCACTGCACATAAACACTCCTCCTTTCCTCCACGCAGAGCAAGTGATAGGAGGGCTAGAGGCTGGAAAACATGTTGCATGCACGATCCCCATGGCCTTGAGCGTTGAGGATTGCGAAAAGATAGTCCATACCGCAAAGAGAACCGGCAAGAAATACATGATGATGGAGACGGTTGTCTACGGCAGGGAATTCCTATTCGTGCAGGATCTCTATGAGAAAGGAGAACTGGGCCGGATCCAGTTTTTCAGGTCGTCCCACCAGCAGGAGATGGCCGGGTGGCCGGCCTACTGGGAGGGGCTACCCCCTATGTACAACGCAACCCACGCAATTTCCCCAACGCTCGCCCTCAGAAAGGACCAGGCAGAATGGGTCCAAGGGGTTGGGTCAGGCAGGATAGATCTGGGGATGATTCCAAATTACGGCTCACCTTACGCGATAGAGAGCGCGCATATTCAATTTAAGGACACAGACGTTTCCGCCGAGGTTACTCGGTCGCTCTTCAACACAGCAAGACAATACAGAGAGAGTTTTGACGTATTTGGCTCCAAAAAGACTTTCGAATGGTGCCAAATCGAGGGTGAAAGCCATATAATCCACACTGGAGAAAAGCCCGAGCGAATCACTGTGCCGGATTTTGCAGACCGCCTTCCAACCGAAATCAGGATGTTCACTCGGGGCGGTGTCTATGATACAGGGGCACGCGCTCACCGTTCCTTTATTCAGGGTGGAGGTCACGGCGGTTCACATCCCCACCTTGCCCACGAGTTTGTTTCCTCGATTGTCGAGGATCGTGACCCATTCCCAAATGCTCGACAAGCTGCAAATATTACGTGTGCGGGCATTCTTTCACATGCCTCGGCGATGTCGGGCAGCGCGAAGATTTATCTGCCAGATTTTACAATATGGAAATAATAGGGTCGGAAAGTGACGACCTTGTGAAAAGGCGAATGGAATAAGCTGAATCTAGTACTTACCTGCAAAAACAAAAGGGCCTCCAAAGATGCGTCGCCCCTACCCCACCCGTCCCCTCAAAATCCGCGGCGAACTTTTCTATGCCGGCCCTTGTTAACTCATGGCTCAGATTGAAAGAATCTCATGGCCTTCTAAATCTATCTTTTCATTATTGGCTACTTGCCGCTCCCCGATGATGCGTTCATGTGCCTGTTTAACAGCCGCCGCCAGAGCTTCCAGTACCGAATCGATACGCTTCAGCTTTGAAACCTGCTCGGTCTGCGATCGGCCCCAGTCGGTCGCTTGCCAGTCCTCATCGAGCAAAAGCGCGGTAACGGTGGGCATGGGCACGTACCACGTTCACGATCCTCTTCATTTCTCGTAACACCCTCTTGCGCTGCTTGTTGCCATCTTTTTCGCGCCGGGTATGAGTCATTTCCATTGAGAGGCGGTTGATTTTGGTGATGAATTCTTGCGGCTCGCACATCCGTGATTTGAGCCCGTGCAAGCGGATCAGTTCCACCGCTTGCATCAGGCTCTTAGCTCCGTCACGCAAAAGCACCCAATCGATCGGAAAATGAATGTTAGCTTTTCACACAGGTGCTGTACAAAAACATCTTGGTCAGATCCAAGGGCTCCTCCAAATCCAGGATCTGTTTGCCATCCTCCGTCGCTGCTGCCTTTGTATGTCGCTCGATCGCGATCTGTTGTAAGTCCGCTGAGGCCACGCGCACCAGAGTACAAAAGTCGGTCGCAGCAGTTAGGACGGAAACGGAAACCGGAAGGAGCCAGCGTGAGATAAAGGCGAAGACCAGCGGAAATCTATTAGGGCAGCGTCAAATCTGGGTAATCGCCAGGCTGCAGAGCCTCGATCGCTGCCACAATCTTCGATTTGTGTCGTTCGAGTTTCGGCCAGCTCGCGAACGGTAAAACGAGAATCGCGAGCCTCCGGTTCGCAAGGTTCTGCTGATAACGCAAGTTTTGGTCCGTAGTCACCAGCGCATCAAACTGGGCTTCAGCCTCGAGAAGCAAATCGCCGTTACCGAACTCAGCCCATCCCATCTCGAAGGCCGTTGCGATGGTGTGGCCAGGCAGATATCGCCACAATGGTACTGGTGTCCCCTGATCGAATAGTATGCGCCGAGAAACGCCTAGCCGACACTCGATGGCTCCCCGAGATCCTAAGAGCGTAATCTCAGAAACAGGAAAGGGTGGTTCGAAGTAAACGACCGCCCCTTTTCCGAAACATCCTTACAAGTTCCCATGCCAGTCGTCTCTCCCTTTGTTGGTTTTGCGTTACCTTTTTTTGCTATTGCATTAATATTGTCGACAGAAAAAGGCGTGTCGGCCCTAAGAGTTAGGAATCTACAGTGTATTGTTCTTTGGAGGCACGATCTCCAAAAGTTGTGCAATTGCAAAAACCGTGTTGACGCGTGTCGGAAATCCGTGCGATGTTCCATTTAGAGGCTCAGGAATATCATCCGGAGCAAATAAACGAAGTAAGGAAAAAACATGAGTGCTACAGATACCAAAAAGGCAACCGCGGCAACGTCGGAAACCATTGACGAGCTCTCTAAAAAGGCAACCGCGGCAACTGAGGCAACGTCGGAAACCATTGACGAGGTCTGTCAAGAGGCCATGAGCTGTTATGAGAAGTGTGGGGAGGAGTTTGTCGAGACGTTCAACCGCATGAGCAATCAGACGGTTGATCTGTTCGAGAAAACGATGGGCGTTTACCAGGCCACCTCGGTGCCCGATGCGCAGCGCCGCGTGCAGGATCTGATCGAAAGCTCGCTGACCGCCCTGCGGGTCAACGTTCACAGCGCTCTGAACACGAACGCTAAAATCATCGCTTCGTGGAAGGAACTCTCGCGGATCGTTTCGGCCCGTGAAGCAATTTTGAGCCAATAAGAACATACTTGGCGATAAAGCAATGCTCGAAGGAAATCCACCTCGCCGGCAGCGTCGGGACGCCGCGAAGTGAATCCTTCACCGGAACCGGGGGTGCTGAGAACACCCCCGGAACCATTGCAGAATCACCCACCCCAACCGGAAGATCGAAATGAGTTTTTCTAGGGCTCGAGTCGAAGGTTGGCGTGGCTTCTCATAAATCAGACCTCTGAACCGGAGACAGGGTAGATGCTCAAAGAAAACCTGTCGCAACAAGTTCGAAATCTTCGGCGACGCAGGCCTTGCCGAATGCGACTGCCGTCGCGAGTATGCCAGCGGACGATGGAGGTCGCGCTGGTCGAGTTCGCCGCCGATGCGATGCCTGGGCTGCCGCACAACCCGCGCGTAAACGAAATCCCGTTCGATTCGCAACGCAAGCGGCTCTCGACGGTGCATGCGACGCCGGAGGGCCCGGTGCCCTATTGCAAAGGTGCGCCCGAGATCGTGCTCGCGCGGTGCACTTGGGCGGAGATGGATAGCAGCGTCGTCGAGCTTTCGGCCGACCTGGCCGTCACGTTCCGCGCCGCGGCGGAGGCCATGGCGGAGAAAGGTTTGCGCGTTCTCGCCTTCGCCTGGCGCAAGTTGCCCGAGAGTTTCGTGCTAACGTCTTTCTCAACTCGCGGAGTTGACAACCAGGGAAGGCGCTCCAGATAGACATCGCGGTTTAAAAGGTCTGTACCACATCGCAAATCAATGGAAAACTCCTCCACCAAATAACCACAACAAAACAAAAGGACAATCAAAATAACAAGTCCTACAATTCCGATTCCCCCTCGGCTCCCCCATCGAGAATAGCCATAATAGCCGCCGCCAAATCCTCCAAACAGCAGAAGGAGAATAAGGATAACAACAATCGCGCTCATTTCTATTCACCGCTTCTCAGGTACTGCAAGCTGATAGGAATTCTCCGCGGCATCGTAAGATGGGATAGTAGCGTGCCAGTTCAGAGACGTATCTGGTATAGGCTCGCTGAGTGCGTCGCGCTCGACCACGAATGGTCAGGTCCCGGATGTATTTGGCTCGTAGTGGTGTCATGACTCCTCGTACACAAAAGATAACTTGTGCTCGGTTGGCTCTCCTGGCTGCTGCGTGAGATGGGTATGGAATGGTGGATGGTCAAAGTATCGCCATTTACAATGATCTGCTTGATGATCAGCCGGACGATCTTTTGTCGCTCAGCAATTTCCAAAGTCTTTGCCGATTGCTGCAAAGCAGCCAAGAAGTTTTCCATGGAGGCGTTTAGCTGCGTCAGTCGGGTTTTCTCCAGGGCTTGCAAAGCGACTCCTTCCAGTTCCTTCTCTATGGCGGCTTGTCTGCGCCTTAATTCCGGAGCTCGGCTTCTCAAATCGACCAATCCAATCAGGTCCTCCTGGTAAGCGTCCAATAACTTGTCTAGCTGGGACCCGGTCCGTTTCAACTCCCGTTCCAATCTGATTTTGCGCTGTTGCATGGGATCGGTGCTCAGACTTTCCTCCATGCGCCGGTCAATTTCAGCTCGCACCAACTCGGGCGCCTTGAGCAATCTCATGACTTGCTCCCACACCAGTTCATCGAGGTAATCTTGGCGAATCGGCCGACACTGACATACCGGTCCGCGCAAATGACGATACCGATCAGAACCCAAGCACCGATAATATTGAAGCTTCCTCTTGGTGGTCTTGGTCGAAGTCCGATATAGCCCATAGCCACATTGTCCACAGACCAGGAGCCCTTGTAAAAGAGTCGGCGCCTTCGTTCTTCGTGCCGAGAAACGCTTGTTTTCAACCAATCGTTCCTGGGCCATGGCAAAGATCTCTTCGCTGACCAGCGCAGGAACCGGGACAGGAATCCATTCCTGCGCGTTGCGTTCGCGACTTGTGCTGGATCGTGTCGAAAAACCGCCCTTCTGCCGTAAAGGCTTGGTAATCCTTTGGCGCGGGGCCCTTTCAGTTTTCCCAAAGCAAGCCGTGCCCTGATAGGCTGGATTCCTTAGCATTCCCCATATGGTCGATCTTTCCCACGGTCCTCTATTGAATCGCGTCGAGACGCCCCGCTGGTTGAGGTGACGCCCGATTGCTCCGATGCTCCAAAGTTCTTTAGTATAGAGCTCGAAAACCTCTCGGACCACCTCGGCTTCCGCCTCGATCACCGCGTAATAGGCTTCTGCCGCATCGCTTTTTCTGACATATCGGTAGCCATACGGTGCTCCTGAAAGCACATTGACACATCCTGTTTTAGCCCGATGTCTTTTGCCTCGACGAGTCCTCTCAGCGATCTGCGCCCTCTCATATTCGGCAATCATGCCTTGAAACTGTACCAACAAACGTTCCTCGGGACTGTCGCCACCGGCGGATTTCAGAAAAACCGTCTCTGTTCCACAACGGCTGAATTCTTCGAGCAACAAAACCTGGTAGGCGTATTTGCGGCTGAGCCGATCCGGCGCATAGACAAGCAAAGTCTCAATCAAGCCCTCGGCCACCAAATCTCGCAACCGCTCCAGTCCGGGCCGGGCTAAAACACTGCCGCTGTAACCATCGTCCTGGAAAATCCAATCCTGGGGAACAACACAATCATGAGCCGTGGCATACTCCAGCAGCAGCGCTGTCTGGCTGGCAATGGTGTTTTGTTCTCTCTGACGATCCGAGGAAACTCTGGCATAAATGGCTGCGTTGCGTTTCATGGCTTAGGGGTTGCGCAATTTGGCTGCTTGGCTCATTGCCAGGGACGAGAATCCGATAAACCTGCGCCAACTTCTGCGGGGAATAACGATCATTTCGGCATTCGAATTGAACATGGATGGCTCCTCGGCTGTTGGGCTCAGCCATGGGTTCTGCGTTTTGTCAGGAAATCCTCCAATGCCTCGGTGACCAAATCGCTGATGGGCTGACGGCGCCCGCGCGCAATCTGTCGCACGCGCTGAACGACAACTAGCGGCAGTTTGACGGTGAAAACCGTCTTGGGCTCCGGAAGAGCAAGCGGTTTGCGAGTCCTGTGAGCTTGCTGGAGGTAACGGTAAGCTTGTCGCGTAGAGAGATCGAACGCGGCCACCAGCGAAGAGACTACCTCTTTGGGAGAGTTGTTCTTCTTCAACAGATCGAGGGCCATATTTACACGCTGGCTTCGTTCGAGGGCTGAAGCTCTGCTCACATGGACGCATATATAATACTCTATATGACACAATCAAGGCAATTTTCCTTTCCGTCTCAACGCTTGTGGGGACCTCCGTTGGAAGGAAATTACCCGCCGAAACTCGAAGTTATCTTTTGTGTACGGGGCGTTATAGGCCGGCTATTATGCAGACCTGCCGACCACGACTTCACCTCGCGCTCGTCGCTCAGGGACTCCGCGTAGCGGCTTCGTTCAACAGACCGACAACATCCGGACTGGACCAGATTTATGAGCATAGCTGGCAGCGGGATTTCTACCGCTACAGTGGCATCATGCAATCGCGATATTCTCTCGGGTCAAAGCCCGATCCACTGCCAAAGAAAGATCACTCCGTACCTGAACCCAGTCCTCGTACCGATCCGTCCACGCTCGAAGGTGAAAGCTCACTGCACCGGGCCGACCCCAACGGTGAATGCTCCTGCCAGAATCGTAACCTTGGTGAAATCGACGCCAAGCACTGCTAGCGCGACGAAGAATCCTAGGAGCAGGACAGCGTAGTGAATGATCGTTGAAATCGCCTGCGGAATACCTCGCCCGAGATGCAAATGGGAATAAACGTCTTCTTCGAGAAGAAAGCGCATGAATTTCGAGACCAGAAAAGAAGTCCAAACTGTGACCATAAACAACAGGACCTGGCCCAAAGAAATCTTGAGGGAGCCGATTGCGAGGCTCGCCCGCAGCACCGCTTCAATCGTTGCGATCAACGGGGTTAGCAGACCGAAAAAGTTCAGAACCATATCCAACCACAACAAAAAAGCCAAAAACTCGAGTACGCGGTACGTCCGCCGCTCAAACATCGGCCGATGCAGACTAATGACTCGCAACGAGCCAAGTGGTCGGACCTGCAGCGCAATGGTGATCAAACCTTCAACGATCCGAATGACGCTGTAGAGCACGACCGCGACGAAGACGCTCCTGAGAAAAATGATTCCCAAAAGGTCCCCCAAATTGACGTATCCGAAAATATTTGCCAGGAACGCCGCCGGCAAAAAAATAAGGCCGATTTTGGCAATCGCTCGGATTATTCGCCAACCGCGACCGTGGGTTTCAGCACTTCCCGTTAGCAAATGCCAACTCCGAAGCACACAGACAAGAAAGAGAGTGAAGCCCTGCATTTGGCCGAGAAATATGAACCTGGCCAACACCGGCAGAGGCGCCGCGAGCTCTCGGAGTTGGACCAAGAAATACATGATGAGGATCGCATTGAGGATCGGATACCAATTGCGTTCCAGTAGCCGTCGAAGAATCACCAGGGTTGGGATAAGGTTTACGGTTCCCACGATTGAAATTATCAAGCGCGGAGCTTGCGCGTAGATCGAGGGTATGAGCAGCATTGAAAGCGCGGCCGCAGTTGAAACGGGGAGATCGAGGATCGGCAGAGCACGCTGCAGATCCGGTTTTTCCTCCGCTAATTCTCGAAATCTGCGCCGCATCCATTGAAGCGCGGTAGCAATCAGCACAATGAAAAGGGCATGGATCAGAAAGGTAAAACGGAGTCGTTTAGTGAACGCAGTTGCTGCTTTCAGTTGCGAAGAAAACGCCTCACGACTCTGCTTCTCCCACTCTGTGCCCAGGCTAGTTTCAAGACTCCAAATAAGTGGGCTGTCTCTGACAAAAAGAATTCTAAATGACCGGATTTCTAGCTTCTCGATTGAAGAAAGAACTGTTCGCACACGGGCTTCCTCCTCGGAAAGGCGGCTCTGCAAGGTCAAAACGTGCGCTAGGACGAATTCGGCCGTCTGTCGCGTCCGCGCGACGAACTCGACTACACTCTGCACGCTCTGCAAGACCGGAGGGGGCGTGTCGGGCTGTTTCGCCGATTGGAGTATTGCCTGCCAGGTCTTGTTTAACTGATCCAAAAAGGGATTTCATTGTTACGGTTCGGGTTGCATCACTTTTAGTGCTTCTGCGGGCGACCTCAGGTAGAGCTCATAAATGTCCTGCGTCTTGCCCACCCGAATTTCGTAAATATCTTTTTCCATCGCCTCGATGAAGTCTTGTGCCACTTTGGATGGAGCAATACCATTACCTCCGCCGATCATCGCTGAAAATTCTGTATCAACCAAAGGGGGCATCAGTTCGTACACTCTGACTGCGCTCGAACGGCTCAGGGCCGTGCGCAAAGATTGAGTGTAAGAATGCAGAGCGGCTTTGCTGGCCGAATAGGTTACGATACGGCCGGGAACAAAAGCGACCACTGACGACACATTGACGATGGCTGCCTCTTTTTGTGTTTTGAGCAGCGGCAGCAATTCCTCGTTGAGGCGGATCACGGACAAATAATTTGTCAGCATCTCTTCTTGTGCGATTTCAAAAGCGCCCTTGCTATCGGCAATATCGTACAAGACGGCCCGCCCCGCGTTGTTGATCACGATGTTGAGAGAAGGGAAATCGCTCTTCAACTTTACGACGAGGACATCCACGTCCCCCTTTTTGCAGACGTCACTTACGATGGCGGTTGCCCCCTTTAGTTGTTCCAAGGCCTTCTCGAGCCTTTGCTGGTCCCTCCCGGTGATGATTACTTTGTTGCCTCTGGCAGAAAATGATTTGGCTATTTCGAGGCCGATGCCTGCGCTGCCGCCGCTTATCAATACAGTGTTGTTGCTTGTTTTCATGTCGTGACTTCGCTTCGTTGCATTGACTGGTCGCCAGGAAGAAGATTTGCTCTTCAAAAGCGTCCGCGTTGAGCAATATGCGTGGTTAAAGCGTTAAAAACAATGAGTTGCCCTTTCCCTCAATTTCTAAAAGTAACCAGAATTCGGAGTTCGGACAGTGCATTGTCCGAAGTCTGAAATATGGGAGAGAATATCAGGTCCGCGCTGGCTCGTTTCTCCTCCCTCGCAATCGTTCTGGCGGCTGATCCGCAAGTGGCTGTCAATTCCTGAACTTAACCGATGTTAAGAGTTTAAGAAAAAAATGAGGGCCGCTTGGACGCCGTGATGAGCCGCGGTTTATAAGTCAGGGCGAATTTTTGACACTAGACTCTCTAAGTGCTGCTGTTCTTCCTGTTCACGTTGTTTAGATTTCTCCCATGCATCCATGTCGATACGCTTTTCAATTGCTTTATCAAGCAAGTTGCGAACTTCATCGGAGGGCATGGCATCGACCTCCACGCAAACGTCTCCATAGTCTGCAATATAGACATTTGCTGTTCGATCCTTTTTCTTGGTAGGAATGCCGTATAAGGTCTTCATTTCCAGGAATTGACTGCTGTTAATGGCGACTCTAACCCATTGAGCAGACCGTCCAGCGAACCGCTGAATTTTACGTCTAGCTGTTCGTGAAATGTTTAAGCCGCTAGGATCAAAGTCGCCAAGATAGAGAAATACAGCAGGTTTGCTTATTATAGCTTTCGTAGAGTCTAACAGATAGGTAGATTTAGGTTTGATAGGGTATCCTCTGATTTCCTCCTCTGCCCTGTCCTCGTCGTCTTGTAGCTTCCATCCGCCCAGTATATACCCGATATCATGGCAAAGGGTATCGCTAGGATTGCCCCTGAAGACAGAGAAGGGAACATTCCATTTTTCAATAACCGGTTGGAGAATTGTGCTCATAGCATCTTTCTCAGTACAGACCTCCAAGTGTATAGGCTGCTCATCCCAGTAGTTTCGCCTATAACGACGGCGTATGGAATCAATGAAGGAATCGAGACCAGAATAACCGAAAGATTCTTCTCGGGTCCGCGAAGAGTCAATTATCCATTCATAGGGCAGCGCTCCATCTTCGCGTATCCGTTTAATCAGCTTGGCACATGTTTTGTAGTATTCCTGGTCAGTACCTGGAAACAAACCCGCTGAGACAGCACGGTAGAAGGCTCCTCGAACCGTTATCGGGTGTTCACGCTCAATGATTTCCTTCAGTGCCTGCTTGAGGGTCATCATTTGTGACAGTTCATCGTAAAGCTGTCGCTGGCAATGTGAAGTTGAAATAACACAATAATTTTATGGGTTGATATATGCGATTAATCGCACTGATCTTTAAGGCCATTAAAGGTATCGAGGGGGACAGCAGCGAACCTTTTCCGCTTGTCCTTCAGGAACGAGCAGAAAGGCGTCAGCGTCCCTGTCGTTTGAAGGGTGCTTAGGGTGTGTCATCGTACCGCTAAGGCATCAGAACGGCCCTGGGAGGTTTGTAGATGGATTTCGAATGGCGGCTCCTCTGACCGGGCACGTGTGTTCTGAACGTCCCACAAATGGGACTAATATATTGCAATACGATGCACGATTATGCAACGGACACTTTAAAGGCACTGAACCGAATTTGAGAGCTAAAAAAGTGATCTGATCAACAACCGATCTCACAGCCACAATCCAGCATCCAAAGGCCAGCAACCAACGCCCGGGAAATTGATCGGCGAAGGTGCATGGCCAGTGTTTGGCCGACCCCAGGCCCAACCCGCAAATAAATAATGCCCTGACTCAAAATCGCGTTATACTGGGATTCTCCATATCCCCGGGTTTGTTAAAGCACCGTCGGGTGAGGCGGTGCTTCTCGCACAGATCCGCAACAGCTCTGCCTTCGACAGATGCTCGCGAAGAGTCGCTACCTTCTGCTCCCCGGCTAAAAAAACGTCGGTTAATCTCGTTCATTGAGGCTTGTTCTTCCAGGCCTCGAGTAGTTTAGTCTCAGCTCACGATTTTCCAATTCCCCAGGCAATAGCTTAAAGGTTGATCATGGCGGCCGAATTCCTTCAGATGCGAGGCATCGTCAAACATTATGGCAGGTCGCCAGTGTTGCGCGCTGTAAACTTTTCCGCTGAGATGGGAGAGGTCCACGCCCTGGTTGGCGAAAACGGGGCTGGCAAATCCACCCTTATGAAGATCCTGGCGGGCGGCCTCCGATGCGATTGGGGCGAGATTTCTATCGCGAATGAAGTCGTGGCGATAAACAACCCGCGCGACGCGCAACGCCTCAGGATTAGCGCCGTGTACCAGGAATTTAGCCTGATCCCGCATCTCTCCATTGCCGAGAACATTCTGCTCGGCCAAACGCCGAAATCGAAGGTCTGGGTTAACTGGACAAGGGTATACAAGCAGGCACGGCAGACCCTTGCGGAGATCGGATTCGGCGATCTTAGCGTCCGTGCGCTGGTTTCAAACCTGAGTGTACCCCAACAGCAAGTGGTCGAGATCGCGAAGGCCGTCACCAAAAAGCCACGCATCCTGATCTTGGACGAGCCATCGGCGGTGCTATCCCAGGAGGAGTTAAGGCACCTGTTCTCTCTGATTCATCAGTTAAAAGCCGAAGGGACGCTGATCGTCTATATCTCGCATCGCCTCGACGAAGTTTTCCAGGTCGCGGATCGAATTACGGTACTCAAAGACGGCGAAATAGTCGGGACGGTTCGCCCCTCGGACGTCGATCAGAACCAGCTAGTCAAAATGATGGTCGGGCGGACACTTGAGGAGATTTACCCACCTCGGCGCACAGCCCCTGGCGCGGAACTCCTGCGCGCAAACAGGTTGTCCGCTCCGAGAAGGTTCGACGACATCAGTTTCTCTCTCAGGCGCGGCGAGATTCTTGGAATGTTCGGTTTAGTGGGAAGTGGTCGCACCGAAGTTGCACGCTGCATCTTCGGTGCCGACCGCCTGGTGCAAGGTGAGATTTACCTCAACGGGAAGCTTACAACCATTCGCGCACCGCGCCAGGCGCTTAATGCCGGGATCGGCTTTCTAACCGAAGATCGGAAACGGAACGGGCTCGTATTGACGGCAAATATCCGAGATAATATCAGTTTGGCTTCGTATCCTCGGATGACGCGCTGGGGCGTTCTCAATCGCCGCCAGCAGGAGGCGCTCGTGCAGCAGAAAGTGGACGAATTGAACATTCGCCCGCCACAGCTTGAGAAGCTGGTCTGGCAGTTGAGCGGTGGGAATCAGCAGCGGGTTGCACTCGCAAAGTGGCTGCTCGTCCAGGCAAATATTCTCATTCTAGATGAGCCGTCGCGCGGGGTCGATGTGGCAACAAAAGTCCAGATTTATCACGCGATGCGCGATATTGCCGAAAGTGGAGTGGGCATTTTGCTCATTTCGTCCGAGATGATCGAAATTCTAGGTATGAGTGATCGTATACTGGTGATGCGCGAAGGCCGGATAGCTGGGGAGCTCACTCATGCAGAGGCGAACGAAGAACGACTAATTACGCTGGCGGCCGGCTTAAATATTAATCTGAAGACGCATCGTGATAACCACGCTGACTAAGGGAATCAGACAACGCGCTAAGGGGCAATGGGCTAATTTTCTGCTTCCAGTCATAATTGCCGTTTTATTTTGCGTCGCAGCGGCAACTTCCGACGCTTTCCTGACCCAGCGTAATCTGGCGAACCTTTCCCGGCAGATTGTCACCAACGGCCTGATCAGCCTCGGGATGCTGATTGCTATTCTTACGGGTGGCATTGACCTTTCCGTTGGTTCCATTGTGGCCCTCAGTTCTATCCTGGTGTCTGGCCTGCAAAACTCAATTCCTTTGCCGCTGGCGATTCTCGTCGCGCTGCTGGCGGGTGTTGTTGCAGGCGGCTTAAACGGGTTTCTGATAGCACGTTTTAAGCTTGCGCCCTTTATAGTCACCCTGGCAACTCTGGGCGCGATCCGCGGTTTCGTCTATGTCTATTCGGAAACCCCGAAAACGCCTTCCGATCCGCTATTTCGGCACGTCCTCGCCGGGTTCTTTGGCCCTGTCTCTATCGGCACGATCGTTATGTTGATATGTTTCGCGGTGGTGTGGCTGTTTGTGAATCGAACGGCGGCGGGGCGCACCATTTTCGCCATCGGCGGCAACGAGGAGGCTGTCCGCCTCGCCGGTATCAATGTCGGATGGCACATCATCCTGGCTTATTTAATATCCGGGCTGTTTGCGGCGATGGCAGGCATTCTTCTAGCCGCCCGCTTGGGTATCGCGCAGCCCAGCGTCGGCGCTGGCTACGAGCTAGATGCCATCGCGGCGACGGTTATCGGTGGAGCCGTCCTGGGCGGCGGCGGTGGCAGCGTCTCCGGTACGTTTGGTGGTGTTCTCGCACTTGGCGTTATCGACAATTTGCTCAATTTGTACAATGTCCAGTCGTACTACCAGCAAATCCTCAAGGGGGTGATTATCCTGGTTGCTGTGCTGGCCCGCCGTCGAAAGCAAGTCTAAATCCGCTGCAGCATTTGAAGGATGATGCGGCACTCCGCGGATCTCCGTGCTGAAAGACCTGTTTTTTGCTTTTGATTCTCGCTCGCTCGTACCTTCCTCTCAAAAAATCAAAAAGAAAACGCCCTTCCGCTCCCCAAAACTTTTCATCATCTGTTGTAATTGTCCCTTTTCGCCACTGACGCTCCGAAGAATCTTCAATCGCTCCTTGCCAAAATATCTCCCATCCATTTTAAAGGAAACAGTGGCCGGTTTAATTTGCCCCCCGACAATTTAATAAAATGAAGACAAAACCACTTGTTCATCCGACACTTGTTACGTTGCTTGCTCTGCTGCTGGTTACCCCAGTGATACCCGCTCGCGCTCAGGCCAAGTTTATCAAACTTGGAATGGTCAATTATACGTTGTGCTGCTCCTACTTTATCGGGATGTCTAATGCGGTGCAGGCCGAAGCCAAACCCTATTTCAACATCATAGTTATTGTCACCGATGCAAAAGGGGATGGGGCTAAGCTTACCTCGGACGTAGAGGACGTGATTTCCAAAGACGTCACCGCGATCATCATCAGTGGTGGCCCCCTGGAAGCGGCCCCGGCAGCGCTTGAGGCCATTAAAGAGGCGAAAATCCCTGTCGTTCTAGTCGACCGTAAGCTGAAGGGAGGCGACTATACAAGCTGGATTGGACCAGATAATTATACTATCGGCGTCCAGAATGGAAAGTATATCGTTGACCGGCTTAAGGGCAAGGGACGGTTGGTGGTCGTGCGTGGGGGACCTGCGGACAATACCATCGGCCTGGATCGTACGAATGGGATGCTCTCAGAAGTCTCGAAGACAAAGATCGAGGTTATCGCCGCCCCGGATTTTGGAGGGTGGAGCGAGGACGGCGGTTTTAGGGTAATGGAGAATATGCTGGCGAAGTACGGCAAGATTGACGCCGTGTTCTGCGAGAACGACTCCATGTGTCTTGGGGCGCAGAAAGCAATTGGCGATGCTAAGCGCAGCGACGAGATGTTCCTGGTGGGAGTCGATGGTCAGAAAGAAGCCCTTCTACAAATTCTAAATGGCACGAATTATGCCGCGACCGGCTTGAACAATTCGGAGCAGATTGGGCGCGCTGCGTTCCATCGAACCATGGCCATCTTGGCTGGTGCTCAGGCAGAGAAGGAGACGGTACTACCTTCGCCAGTGATAACAAAGGATAACGCAGCTAAGTTCTATGATCCGACTAGTGTATTCTAATTCGGTTGCGGTGCGTTAGTTGACACGGAAGACGCAAATCCTGCACAAGTTCGGCGGGAAGGCCTCAATCAATTGCCGCACATTAAGCGAAATCCGCGTTTGTTTTGACAACACAATCGTTACCGTTTAACAGTGCCATCCGGTCAACTTATCCAGGGAAAATGAACCTTTTCTTAAGTCGAGCCTCAGAGGAAGCAAGAAATAGAGCCCACCAATTCTGGGTAGAACTTGGGAAGCCGGAACATTTCCTCAAGAAGGTTTCTCCGTAAGTTGTTCACCACCAAACATTACGGCTAGGTAGCTCAGTTGGCAGAGCAGAGGACTGAAAATCCTCGTGTCGGCGGTTCGATTCCGCCCCTAGCCACCAATTCGCCCCTCGGAACATCCTGTTCCATGCCGTAGACGTTGCGCTTGCAGGCAGTCTCAATCCTCAGCGCGGTCGCCGGCTGGGCACATTTTCACAAGCTTCGGATCGAACTGGCCGAGGGCTTCGACCAGATCGATCTGCGCCGCCATGACAGCGTGGATGTCCTTATAGACACCCGGCACTTAATCGAGACCGGCGGAGAGAAGCTCAACACCGCGCTCGGCGAGCAGCTTCCTGGTCGTGCTCCAGGTGAAGGACTGTATCGCTTTGGTGCGGCTCATCGCGCGGCCCGCACCATGCGACGCCGAGTGCAGCGACTCGGGCGAACCCTTGCCGCGCACAACATAACCGGGCGACGCCATTGAGCCGGGGATGATCCCGAGAACGCCGGCACCCGCGGGTGTCGCGCCTTTACGATGCACGATGACTTTCCGCTCTTCGCCGCCCACTTCGTGCGTTTCTTTCCACGCGAAGTTGTGATGGTTCTCAACGTCAAGGATTACATCCGTGCCGAGCCTGCGCGCGATGTGGTGGTGAATCAGCGCGTGATTTGCCGCGGCGTAACGGCCCATCAAGCTCATCGTGGCCCAATATTCCTGTCCATCCGCGTCTGCGAGCGAAAGCCACGCGAGGCGTTTGAGTTCCTTGGGCAAGTGCTCCTGCCGGGCCATCGCCCGCTTGCTGTAGAATTCGCACACCTGTGCGCCTATACCGCGAGAACCTGAGTGCGAGAGAAGGGCGAGGTATTCGCCCGGTTCGAGGCCGAGCTCGCACCCTTGCTCCGTATCCACGGTGAATGCGCCGAACTCAACGAAATGGTTGCCGCTTCCGCTCGTGCCGAGTTGCGCCCACGCCTTGTCACGCAACCTTTGCGTCACCGGCGACACACTCCAGTCTTCGTCCATCACGTCGTGTTCGCGGCGCTGCTTGAACTCACAGCCCACGCCGAAGCGCGTCTCACTTTCGATGATGTTCGCGAGGCGGCCGCGCTGACCTGCGAGGGTGTTCGCCATGCGGTCATAGACGCTGAGCTTCATTCGGCATGCGATGTCGACCCCGACGGCGTAAGGAATGACCGCGTTGTCAGTTGCGAGCACGCCGCCGATCGGCAGGCCGTAGCCGACATGTGCATCCGGCATGAGCGCGCCCGCCACGGCAATCGGCAGCGTACACGCATTGGCCATTTGCTTCACCGCGTCAGCTTCGAGTCCTTCACCCCACTGGCGCCACGGCGCGGGTTCCTCGCGCCCCGCAAAGTCCGGCCGATAGATCGCGCGAGCCAGCGGCGCCCGCAGTTCGTCTCCGAAGAAGGCCGACGGATCCGCGATGATGTTGAAAATCTCGGCCTTCAACTGCGCATCATCGCTACCCTGCATGATAAAATTCTCGATGAACTCGTGTGCGAGCTGGATCGGCTTACCAACAGGCACGCCGAGGCGGATGAGGTCTTTGGTGTTCATGCTTGTCACTTTTCCGCTGACCGAAAAAAAAGTGTATCCGCCTGACAACTCAACGACGTAACATTCGTGGGGTCTTGCAACTCCTTGCCGCGGCTGGCTAGAGTGCCGCTTGAATATCAGTCTTTCTGAAATCCTCCCCCTTAAATAGCAGCGGGAATCCGGTTGCTTTGGCGAGGGCATACGAAAAACAATCGCCGAAATTCAGGGCGGCGGGGTGGCGCCCCTTTCCATATTGGCGGAAGGCTTGCCGGGCGATATGTGCCTGATCGGCATCGACGGGGACGAGTTCTATCCCGGCCGCTGCCATCCATAGATCAAAGTCCCGCAGTCCTTCATAGCCGCGGTTGTTTTCCATGATCATCGAAGCTTCGACAAACCCAGTCGTTGATAGTAGGCAAGTGTCAGACTTTTCGATGGCTTCGTTAAAGGCCCGGCGCTCCGGTGCGTCATTCAGGATGGGTTCAGATTCGTCGGGATGAAATCGCCCTGCGCCAAGCCTCCGTTTTGACGGTCCTTTGGGAGATCCGAACCGCTTAAGACTAGTGCACCTTCTCCTAAATCCCTTGGGCTCCGCCGCAGGTCAGTAGGCTGTTTTTCAAGACGCGAGCGAAGCGCCGCTATCCGGATCATAGCGGTCGAGCGAGCAACGTGGAAAAACAGCCAACCGGCCGCGGCACACAGGGTTGCGTTGGAAATGGGTCGCCTGCTTCGTTGTTCGTCAGTCACGTATCGAACCAGATATGCTCCTTCCTCCCGCCTCGCAGGCGACCCATTTTGAACGCAACGGAGCCCAAGGGATTTAGGAGACGGTGCACCACTTCTTCTCATTTGCGGGTTAGAACCCGCGACATTTATACACGTTTGGATTATAAGTAATCTCTTCATGCACTCCTCAGAGACAACGGCGGAAATCTCTTCCTCACTCTTGGCCGCGCTCAAGTTCGCGGCGGATAAGCATAGCCGACAACGT
The DNA here is from genome assembly GCA_963742335.1 of uncultured Verrucomicrobiae bacterium. GTDB lineage: Bacteria > Verrucomicrobiota > Verrucomicrobiia > Chthoniobacterales > JAFAMB01 > JAFAMB01. The sequence continues at coordinate 119,292 of CAVULL010000010.1, read as the reverse complement.
CGCAAAGACTTGGAAAGCACGCCTTACATCAATCATCCCATCGCGGTTGCAGAGGTCTTAAGCCGCATTGGCGGAATAACCGACTTGCCCACCCTCCAGGCGGCCATTTTGCACGACACCATTGAGGACACGGAGACCTCAGCACAAGAGCTTGAGGATTATTTCGGGCGGGAGGTGCGCCTCCTGGTCCAAGAGTTAACCGACGACAAAAGTTTACCCAAGCTGGAACGCAAGCGGTTGCAGGTTGAACATGCACCGAACTTGTCAACACCCGCCAAACTGATCAAGATCGGCGACAAGATTTGCAACGTGGGTGAAATCACAGCGACACAACCTGCCGCATGGCCGTTGCAGCGCAAACTGGAATATTTGGATTGGGCCGAAAGAGTCGTATCAAATTGCCGGGACTGTAATCTAAACCTTGGGAAGTACTTCGACGCTGTTCTAAAAAAGAGCAGAGATTCGCTAGCCTGATCGGGCAGGCGAGAAGCCCCCGGGCTGTTGGTCCCTGCGAGTTGTCCTACGTCGCCGGAGGGCGCGAATGATTCTTAGCGATTGATCAACCCTTGATGCTCGACGGGCCAAAGCGCTATATCTGTCAATCTCTTCGTGACCACCGTAGCCTCCGTGCGAGAGGCGCGTTTTGCGATAAATCCAGCGCAAATTAGCAGCTTACGCCAGCTACCTTTTCTCTTAGTCTTCCCACTGCCATCGACAGGTCTAGCACCCGGTTTCCCACTGCGATGGCTCCGGTCAACCATGTCTATCTGACCCCTCATACTACAACACCCTAAAGAAAGAATTGAACATATGAAAAGGAGTTTCCCCCTGAACTCGAAGCCCGCGGAGTCGGTTAACTGCGATACAGTCTTTCGTTCCGCGTTAGCGACGGCGAAAATGAGAGCCGCAATCGTTATGCACACCTTCAAACAATGTTTCCTTATAATGCGCGCCATGTCACCAGCGGTCGTGATATTGACCGCCTGGACCATTCCCGCTCGAGCGGCTGATCCCGCTACCCAAGGCAAAACGATTGCGTTCGTACCTGGTGTCATGGGCAACGCTTTTTACGTCAGCATGGAGTGCGGGATCCGGGCCGAGGCCTCCAAATTTGGCTTTAAGATCAACATCCAGGGTGCGCAACAATTCGATCCATCCTTGCAGACTCCGATCGTAAACGCCGTTGTGGCGGCGAATCCTGCCGGCCTGCTGATCGCGCCAACGGACTCCAAGGCGATGTTCGTCCCGATCTCACAAGCTGTGAGCGCCGGAATTAAAGTCGCCTTGGTTGACACGACGCTCGAAGATACGTCGAAAGTCATCACTGCGATCGCTACGGACAACACGGGTGGCGGCGCTGCAGCCGCTGACGCGCTGGCCAAGCTCATTGGCGAAAAGGGCGAGGTTATGGTGATTGCTTTTCAGGCCGGAGCGAGCACTTCCGACCAGCGTCAGCAGGGGTTCGAGAAGGAGATCAAGAAGTACCCGAATATCAAGTACATCGGATTCCAGATTTCCAATAATGATCCATCTAAAGCTGCTGCCGAGGTGGGGTCAACGCTAGCTGCGCACCCTGACCTCGCCGGCATCTTTGCGACGAACGATCGATCTGCGGAAGGCGCCGCCACCGGATTGCGGGTTTCGGACAAGGTCGGTGCGGTCAAAATAGTGGGATTCGACGCCGGTGACACGCAGATCAAGCAGCTCAAGGATGGCCTTGTTCAGGCCCTCATCGCTCAGCAGCCCTATCAGATCGGGGTCGACGGGGTGGATGCCATCGCGAACGCGTTGACCGGGCAAGGCGTGGAACACTCGGTGACCACTGGTACGGTGACTATCACAAAAGACAACCTGCAGGAGCCGAAAATTCAAGAGGCCTTGTACAAGCTCAAATGCGATTGATGCTGGGATGGCTCGCAGCACCGGGCGTCCAAACTGTCTGCGGGCGCCCGGCGACGCGGCGGCCGTCGCCTCACCTTTCAACTCCGCAGATTTCGCCCGCTGGCGAGAGCCGAAAAACGATCCGTAAAGGTGGTATATGTTAGACACCCCTTTAATCGACGCCCGTGGCATCGTCAGGCATTTTGGTCATGTCCAAGCGTTGAAAGGTGCTGATTTCAATGTCGGCCGGGGCGAGATTGTCGCCTTGATAGGGGACAACGGCGCCGGCAAGAGCACCCTTATCCGGATACTCTCAGGCACCGATTGTCCGGATGAGGGAGAGATCCGTGTGAACGGCCAACCAGTGCATTTCAACGGCCCTCAAGATGCTCGTGCGGTCGGCATTGAGACCGTCTATCAGGATTTAGCCCTCGCACCTGACTTGGACGCCGCCGCAAATGTGTTTCTGGGGCGCGAACTTATGAGGCCCGGCCTTTTGGGACGACTCGGCGTATTGGACAACTCCAGGATGGTTCGCCAAACAGGTGAGGCGATGGCGCGGCTGGGTGTGACAATCCGTCCCTCGGCCGAGGTGTTTACCCTCTCTGGAGGGCAGCGGCAGAGCGCGGCAGTGGCCCGTGCGGCGATGTGGGCAACAAGCGCGATTTTCATGGACGAGCCGACTGCCAATCTGGGTGTCATGCAAACCAAGGGAGTCCTCGATCTGATCCGGCGGGTACGAGATGCCGGCACAGCGGTGGTCATTATCAGTCACAATTTGCCCCAGATTTTGGAGGTTGCGGACCGAATCGTCATTCTGCGACTGGGCCGGACCGTCGGACAGGTCGCAGCCTCGGCAGCCTCTGTCGACGATCTCGTCAGAGCGATGATGTCCGGAACGCTTCGGAACCAGGCCACGTGAACGAGCCCAGCGAACAATTTGGAGGATTTACGACCACGACCGAGCTTCCACCCAGCGAACGAGAGCTCGGCAGCAAGCTTGAGCGCTTCCGGGGTATCTTCGCCAGCCAGTCGGCGGCGCTCTTTCTCGTCCTGGTCGCGCTTGCCGCGTTCTTCTCGGTACTGCGTCCCGATGCATTCCCCAAGATCGCCAACGTAATGAACATGGCCACTAACGCTTCCATCCTTCTCGTCTTGGCGGTTGGTAGCACCTTCGTCATCCTGACCGGCGGAATCGACTTGTCCATCAACGGCGTCCTGGTGTTCTCTGGCGTCATCGCGGCGATGGCCATGGTCGCCGTCGGCGGGGATACTCCGGGCGTCCAGTGCGTCGGGCTGGCGGGCGGGGTCGCGGCGGGCACCGCTTGGGGTGGGTTGAACGGCTTCCTGGTGGCACGGGCGAAAATCCCGGCATTGATCGTAACATTGGGAACGATGGGGATGTCTCTTGGGCTCGCTCTCCTGTTGACTCGCGGAGTGGACATTTCGGACGTGCCTGAGAGCCTTGTGCTGACGGTCGGGTCCGGCCGGGTGGGAGGGATTCCTATCCTGGTCATCATCACGGCGGTGGTTTTCGTCCTTGGGGCGCTCGTGTTGATATTCACGCGATTCGGTCGGTACACCTATGCCGTCGGGTCGAGCCCCGAAGCCTGTCGGCGGGCCAGCATCGACGTCACGGCTCATTTGATCAAGGTCTACATGCTGGCGGGGATGATGTCGGGCCTGGCCGGCTACCTTTCGTTGGCCAGGTTCGCCACGACCACCCTCAGCGGACATTTAACGGACAACCTGCAAGTGATCGCCGGCGTCGTGATTGGTGGTACGAGTCTTTTCGGCGGCTCGGGAGGGATGATGGGCACTCTTATCGGCATCATTATCCCCGTCGTGCTGCTCAACGGTTTTGTGGTCCTCGGGCTTCCGCCCTTCTGGCAACAGGTTGCGGTGGGAGCGGTATTGATCGGTGCGGTTTATTTCGACCAGCTGCGCAGAAAGTTAAGGAATCGGTAAACGGCGGACTTCCGTCCGCTAAATCTCAACATAACCTCATGGAGTAGTCACTTATGCTAAAATCACGCCTTCTTCACCCCGAAATCCTGCAAGCCTTGGGCCGCGCGGGCCATAGCTCGAAAATCCTGATCGCGGACGGCAACTATCCCTTTGCGACCCAACTCGGACCGGGCGCTCGGCTAGTCTCGCTTAACTTGTCACCCGGGTTGGTCAACGCTACTCAAGTGCTGGAGGCGATCGTAAGTGCGGTCCCGATTGAAGAGGCGACGGTTATGGAGCCTGTGCCCTCAGGGCCGTACGCTCTTAACAACGAGCCTTCAATCTGGTCAGATTTCCAGCGGATTCTCATGGCCAGCGGGTCGAGCGCGACCCTCAATAAGCTCGACCGATTCGCCTTCTTTAATGCCGGCAAAGATCACAACGTCGCGCTGACGATTGCTACCGGCGAGCAGCGGCTGTATGCCAATCTCTTACTCCAGATCGGCGTCGTCTTCCCGGAGTCAGGTTCGTAGCTGGACCGTCTGACGAGGCAGACCGTGACGAAAGGTTGAATCCACAACGCCGCCGAGATTGACTCGTTCATGATCGAATGCAGACCACACTATGACCAGACATCGTGGAGACGGCGAGCGGTCTGAGCCGAAAGCACGACCGGGGGTAGTCGAATGCCTTTGATAATCGGGACTTTCATGTAGTCGCCTTGCGGGTGGTCGCCGCTATTGGGCTCGAGCGGGCTATAGAAGACGTCTGGTGACTCATTGTTTGAATGCTTTTCAAGTCCGCATGCATGAACGAACTCGTGGGCAATGATGACGACCCGGATTCCCTCACCAGCATCACGCTCGACCTCCTCGTATTCTTTCGATCCCACTTTCTTTTGAAAACCCGCACCTGCGGGCTGGGATGCACGAGAATGTCGGCTTTTCAGACCAGGAGGCTTTCGCGGGCAACAATTTCGCATGAAACCATTTCGGCATCCTCCAAAGCGGCGCCGGCTGTCGGTGTAGTGAATGTGTATTCAAGCTCGTTCACCACATTAGTAAGCTTCACCGTAAAGTCTTCAGTGTATATTTTAAGGCGCACAATGACATCGACGGTATTGTATACTTTCATACGGTGGGATTCGGTTGTTCCGCTGTTTCTTTGCCCTGGTGTTCGCAAGAGACCAGGAACGTGGTCCTAAGTCTCATTATGAAATGCTAGCCCGTGAATCACGGGCCCAGAGCAGATGAAACAGCATCGCATTCAAGTGATTCTAAACGGTCGATTCGAAGCGCGGTTTAGCCGCTCGGGTGACCAGGCTCTTACCCTCCATATCCACTAAACGATCCAGTAAATAAGTTCCGACCGGGAGAGTGCTTTAGACGCGAGATGACGCGCTCACCCCGTGTTCGCGTGCCTGGTTTAATTCCAAGAACCGATTCGAAACAATTGCGATTTCGGCTTTTAGGTGCCGAAGAGAACGGAGCTCAATGGCCAATCGTTGTCCGCAATTGGCGATGCGGCGGAAAAAACCGCGCTGTCGATCGCGCCTAATCTGGTCTTTCCTAAATAGCTGCCATTTGACGAGATGGCGGGACAGTAGTCTTTAGCCAGTATTCCAATAGTAATTCTTTTGGCCAACCGCGCAGAGAGCCCTTCATTTTGCAGGCGCTGGACGACCAGGGGCAGACCAAGACCTTCACCGAACAGCAGTCGGTAGGCCATCGATTCGAACTTAGTATATTTTAACATTGGCTAGTAATACTTTTTAGCCGCTCTGAGGAAGGCTTTCGGCATAATCCAGAATCTCAAGCGGAGTCTCGTAGAGTGCTTGAGCTAACTCCTGCAGGGGACCAAGGCCGCGAGGTTCGGCGCCACGGTAAATCAGCACTTGTTGGTAGGTGGGGAAGGTCCGATGGAATTTCTCTCTGGTGACTGATTCTCTTCGATGCAGAGCCTGGCAAAGCGGACAATCACCAAGCGGTGTCGCCAGGTTAAGGATGAGCGCAGAAAATCGGATCCCCAAACGATGGCTGGCCGTCACGAGATCTTTGGTTTCCGCCAATGCCATTTCCGTCAAAATGGAGACTGCGTACATGGCACACTGGGAGGGATCCCCCAAGATCAACCGCAATCGTTTTAGATTCTTCGAAATCCTGACCAGACGCTGGATCACTTGTGGCAAACGAAATATTTGTTTGTATTTTAAAAACAGGCCGAAAAAAGCTTTTAACCAGTGATCGAGTAATTCTGGCATCTCCATTAGCCGAATCAAATGCCCGGTCGGCGCCGAATCAACGACCACCGTGTGATAACCGCCTTGGTCCGCCAGTTCCGTGATTTGGGTCAAAGCGATGATTTCATCAATGCCGGGCGGTGAAAGATCCAGAATCCCTTCCATTGCGATCCGATCAAAAGGCAAGTCCATGTTTAATAAAAGTGCCTCGAAGAAAGCATGTAACTCGTCATTGTAGAGTTGTTTGATTGCTTGAAATTCTGCTGCAGCATCAAGCTCTATTGCGCTTAACCCAGGGCAAACGGGCGTCGGCACTGATCCGATTGGCATGGCTAAACAGGCCGAGAGTGAATGAGCGGGATCGGCCGAGAAGAGCAGGACTTCCTTTTCGGGAAAGTCTTGCACCAAGCGCAGCGCAGTGGCGCAGGCCAAGGTTGTTTTTCCGACTCCGCCTTTACCGGCGAAGAGGAAAAAAGTCTGTTCGCTTGAGGGTGCTTTTGAAGGTGAGTCAACTTGAGGCCGGCACGGGCGACTGGTCGGTCGTCGAGACTGAGACAGGTCGATGAAGCGGACAACATTTTCCCAAAATTCAGCTAAAACTTCCGACCCGCGAACCTCAGCAGCGTAAAGCGGGACCCCCCACAGAGAACATTTAGAGAAATTTGGATGGTGGCGGACAGGGTCTAGTACCACGATCTGCCGGCAGCGTTCTTCGCTACAAAGAGGGCAGCTGTTGTCGGGGTAGAGTCCGTTGATAATCAGATCGTTCACTGGAATCTGCAGGCGCTGCAGCTCTCCCAGCAGGTAGGTAGTTTCCTCCAGGTTCAGCTTGGTCGCATTCATCACTGGCACAAAGAGGCAGCGGGTCGAATTGCGCAGCAAGGACTCAACTTCATCGACCGAAGAGGTCAGATCAGAGACGAAGGAGTCGACAACGTCACCGTGCCACGTCCGGTCATAAAGTTCTTTCATGTGGCGATACTTGCCCAGCAATGCGTTCATGGCGTGCGACCACTGCCGAATCAGCGCGGGCATGCCAAGCAGCCGAAGCGTATGACCAGATGGCGCGGTATCCACTATGATACATCTGAACGTGTCGGCCTGGACCCAACGGGAGATTTCCAGCAACGCCATCAACTCGTCCAGCCCAGGCAGAGACAAGTCCAAAAACTTGTTGATGTCTTCCTCGTCCAGAAAGGTGCCCCGCGAGGCAATGGCAGCCAATTTCCAACCGTGTTTCCGCTTGAATACCTTCAAACATTCCTGGGCGTCCAATTCGTTAATCTGCAAGTTGGGCGGTGGCAGTGCACCACCCAGACTGTCGGCCAGAGAGTGGGCCGGGTCTGTGGACACCAATAGAAATTGGGCCTGTGGAGAGTCTTTTGCCAGCCGTAGGGCGGTTGCCATCGCGCAGGAAGTTTTTCCGACGCCACCTTTTCCTCCAAAGAGCAGAAGCCGGAGTTCCCGAACCTCTAAGAAAGATGGTCGGCTCAGGCTCATCTTGCGGAAAGGCTCCGTTCGACGGCACTCAACGATTGATCGATCCTCAACATGGCACGGCTACCGCTCGGCGGGAATTTAGCTGGAGATCCATTTGCACGAAGCTGTGGGGAGCCCAGGGTCCGTTGAAGTCGAAGATAAAATTATTATCAAACAAGCGGGCAGCACTGAACACGGCATCCTCAAGCTGCTTTTGCCGCTCCCGCTCAACTAAACAACTTAGATTGACCACCTCGTTCAGCTTGGGAGAGGGCGATCGATTGATCTCGACGCACACGGGTGCCAGGACCTCCTCGATAGTTGTATAGTGGGCATCGCGCTCTTCATTCATGATGCGCTCGAACAAGGCGCCGAGTTCGATCTTCTCCGCTTGTCGCGGCACTCGATTGCCGCCGAGCACCTGGTCACGCGCGGCTCGCAGATCCGGGTGATTGTCGACAAAAAACTCGAAGATATTCGGCACGTCCCAAACCACGCGCAGCCCCATCTCCACTTTGCCCTCAACCTGTTTCAACTTTTCCAGGAGAGTTTCTTCGCTCCTCGAGAGCATGCGCCGTACGGACTTGAGGTTATCCGCGATTGTGCCGAAGGCCATCGGCAGAACCGTGCTCTCGAGCATCAGCTGTTTTAAAACTTCCTTGTGTGCAATCAAGTGAGCACGTTCCGGACGAATTTTTTGGCGGCTGCAATCGCTGACCACGGCCGCAATGGAGCCCTGGGAAATAGCATAAACCGGTTGTTCATCGATCCCGCAGAGATCGTAAACGCGGCGGCCCTCGCTCTGCGCCAGCGCATAGACGTATTTACCGCCATTCTTCAGCTGCTTTAGTTCGGTTTCCTCAGTCGTCGTGTCCTTCATATCCTGGCGAACGATTCGTTTTTTTAGTACTTTATTTTGAATCCGACCCGACTTGGAACCGGAGCGCTGCTCAGTTTCGGCCTGGGATTCTCGATGGCGGGGCCGCGGTGGCTATTTTCCAGCCGCCGCAGAATCGCCGCTTTCTCCGTTTCAATGAATTGCAGCCGGGACTTGATGAATTCAAATCGGACGAGCAACTTGGCCTGTTCGGCTTGACGCCGGAATTTTTCCATTTCCAGCGTGGTGACCACCACGTAGGCCTTGTAGGGGACGATGGTTCCCTCGCTTGTTCCGGAATAGGTGCGTATAGAATTTAAGCTGCGAACGATTTTATTAGGGGGAGGCATAGGGTAATTCCTCAGTTGCTATCGATAGTTCCGTTGTTGCCGGCGTATCGCTTGGCGCCGCGTCGCTTGGCGGGCCCCGGCTTTGCACTTCGCAGGCCCTTGAGAATGGCTTCCTCGACTTTCTGCGGTAACGCCGTGTGGCCAGCCCGGGTGACTTTGGCCGTTTCCGAACTCAACACGTCCCGGCAGGCCCACCGGAAGACTGGATCATCAGGTAGAGCATGCGCCTGGCGCAGGGCTAGAATCCGGCCAATGGCCACGCAGGCCCGAATCGTGGGCCGGCTCATGTTGGGACCGATGCTCCGCAACTCGCGGACAATATTGACAATGATCTCCGCATCGGCCAGAGAGATCCCTGAACGGGCTACCGTGATCTGAATCTCCGTCTCACGGTCGTAAGCCTCCAATCGAATGGTGATCAGCCGGTCCAATAACGCATCCTGGGTCTTGTGGACCCCTGCGTACTCTTCCGGGTTGGAAGTGAAAATCGCCCGAAAACGGGGATGAACCTCCAGATAACCTCCGCCGGCTCGGCGCAGTTTGGGCAGGTTGAGGAATTTCTCAGAGAAGATGCTCAGAAAGGGATTATTGGCCTCCGGCTTGGAACGGTTGAATTCATCATAAATGAGAATATCCCCGTTCTGACAAGCCAGCGTAAGGCGGTTCTCAATCCAGAAAGATTTCATCTCCTCTTCGGTTTTGACCACCGAATGGATGTAATTATCGACCAGCTTGTGCCGACGGTAGCCAGTGTCCTGGCCTATCAGGTCGGAGCTGGAGAACTCATCGTCCCCGTGAATCATACTGACCGGCCCCCCCAGCTTGGAAGCCACATGAAAGGCCAACGTCGTTTTCCCTGTTCCCGCCGTCCCGGCAAAATGGATCGGGTATCCGGCCTGCAGATAAGTCAGCGCTCGCTCAGTGATCTGCTCCACAAAAGGCGTGACGACAAATCCATCGCTGGGCTCAACCAACATCGCGTGTCCATTGCCTTTATAGGTCGCTGTCGTATAGAGATCATTCATGGTGTAGCTTTAGAAGTCTTTTCCGATCCTACCCTTTTTTTCCTTTTCGCTTTTGAGTGAGCCTGGTGCGACCGCTTCTGGACTTTACCCCGGATGGGAGCTTGCTCGGCGGTAGAACCAGACCAGGCCTGGCGAGCGCCGTTAATGTCGCTCGCGAATTCTGCACGCAAGCCCGCCACTGCCTCTTTCACGCCAGACACGCACTCGGCCACCTCGACCTTGGTTTTCTCTCCCATTTCCTCCCGGTCGCGCTGAAAGCCAGCGATCATTTCCGCAACCGTATGCCCAAGTTTGATTCTTCCGAGTGCCAAATCATACGTCAACACCGCACGACTATGCCGGAGAGCGGAAATTTCTTCTAATAGTCGAATCATCCCGTCGGTTAAATTATTTGTCATTCTGGCCTACTATACTTAGAGATTTAGTCTGACTCGCTTTGCTAGAGCGGAGAGCTCTCTTTGTTTCGAGTTCTCCGCCTAGCAGCGAGCGGTACGTCGCCCCAGTCAGACTAAGCTGGTGGTGCGGCCGCGGTGGAGGTGAGACCGATAGCTTCGGCGTACTTCAAATATGTTTCCACGGAAGCGATTACAATACGAGCTTCGATCGAAAGAAGCTCAATTCCGACTAACGAAACTTTCGCCCAGATATCGACCACAATGCCTTTATCCAGAATTCGATCTACGACCTCGGCCAAGCTCGATGAATCCGTTGACTTACTAACTTTTGCCATACTTTATCCTTGCTGTTGTTTTTATTTTACTATCACAGCGTACCGGAGAACCTGCATGCTGCCTGCTCTGCCTTACGCAAGTGCTGTGCCAACATTGGGAAAAAGCGCAGATAATTATCCAGGTGGATGTTGACATTGAGCAGCCTGTGCTTTTTATCAACAATGGAGCAGTTAAGGAATCCGTGCTATGGAATTGGCTCCCCATGAGGCCCCCTTTCCCTAACCGGCAAAAATCAACCCGGAGCTGAAGGAACGAGCGATTGGAGGTTAGATAGCTTTCGAGAATATTTCGTAGTATTCGTAGACGACTCGAATATATTGGACGAACTCTTCGGATAGCCAATGAGGTCGAACATGACTTACCCAGCCGCCTTATCCAGCACGCATCCGCACGCCAAGGCCACCAGCCGTTCGCTAATTCATATTCCAATCATCCATACCCAGGAGGATATGGGAGCCCTTGGTCAGGCGGTTCAGGAGATAACTATTCAGAAACTAGGTCAAGAAGGCTGGGAGCGGAACGTGATTTTGATTAAGAAAATTTGGGACTCTATCGAACAGGCGATTGAGAGTTGGTCTTTACCTTATCCAAAGGTGCGCCTTTATCAGGACGGTTTGCCAATCTGTGGAAGAGAACAGGAGATTGTCACCGAACTGGCGAAAATAGGAAGTCGCAATCACCAACTGCTGCTGCGCTTACACGGGAAAGGCGCCGCCATTATGGGGACAGAATCGGCGGATCTCTTGATGAAGGAATACAAGCTGATCAAGCAGGTTTTGCAGATCCCAAATCCAGAAGTGGCAGCGCGGCTGGAGGCTCGCCAGAAAAGCGCCAGCGATGCTTTACTCAAACAAAGAGATCAATTTATCGCGGAACGGATCAACAGCACTCTTTGTTCGGGCGAAACCGGATTGCTTTTCTTGGGCATGCTTCATTCGGTGGCCCCCTTCCTGGCCGCAGATATTGACGTCACGCGGACGAGTCACCTTCCATCTCAATCGGAAAACAAAAGTGATCAGCGATCTTCACCTTGATTGCTTTCCCCTGCTTCGGATCGGAAGCGGAGCCATTCTCAGTTTCGGCAGTGGGTCCATAATTAGTTGACGACTGGGACGCAAGCCCAACCGACAGAGAATCTCGGTTTTCTTAGCTTCAATGAATCGGAGCTGGGAATCGACAGCCGCAAACCGTGTGTGTAACTTGGCTCGCTCGGTCGCATAGAGGGATTTTTTTTGCCGTTCCAGTGTTGCGATCATCATATAGTCCGCAGACGGAATGACGAGTTTACCGGAATGGGTGCGTATCGCTTTCAGGCCTGGAATGGTTCTTTTAGGAGTAGGCATTGGTTAAATTTTCCTTCCAATCTAAATTGGGATTTTTGGAGGCATGGTGGCTTGGCATCAGATTGCCAGCGCATTCGTAACAAGCGCACAGGCAAGCCGGGCGGGCTGGACGAGGAACTGACTGAGCCTTAAAGATAATGCACCCAGACGCGGTTTAGTCCGGGCGCACACAATTTTGCCAATCACAGTCAGTGCTCCGCGCCAGCAAATCGAGGCAGAACTCGCTTAACGGCAGAACCAGACCACGCTGCGCGAGCGCCCATAAGGTCACTCATGAATTCTGCCACTTCGGCCTTCGTTCGCTCTCCCATTTCCTCCCGGTCCCGTCTAAAGCCGGCGATCAATCCCGAAACCCTGTTCTCAAGATTGACCCTCCCGAGCTTTAAGCGGCTTCTATAAGCAGCTCGATTCTGCCGGAGGGCGGAAATCTCGCCTGACAATCGAGTCATCCCGCTCGTTAAATCATCTCTCATGGTGACCCATCCACTTTTTCTTTTGCTTTTCGGTGGCAGATCCAGACCAACTCGTGTGAGCAGCCTGAATGCCGCTCGCGAATTCTGCACGCAACCCAGCCACGGCCTCCTTCATGTTAGAGACAAATTCGCCAAGTTCGGCCTTCGTTTTCTCCCTCATTTCCCCCCGGTGTTGCTTAAAGCCGGCGGTCATTTCCGAAATCGTGTTTTCGAGATTCCGTCTTGCTTCTTCCAGTTCGACCTTGGTTTTCTCTCCCATTTCCTCCCGATCATGTTGAAACCCGGCAATCATCCCCGAAACTCTATTCTCGAGATCGGCTCTCGCATCGCCCAGTTCACTCTTAATCTTCTCTCCCATTTCCTGCCGATCACGCTGAAAGCCAGCGATCATATCTGAAACCGTTTTTCCTAGATCAGCTCTTCCGAGCACCAAGTCACACGTCAAGGCGGAACGATTATGCCGAAGAGCCGAAATCTCTTCTGATAGCCGAGTCATACCGTCAGTTAAATTGTTCATCATAGTGGCCTACCCTTTTTTGTTTGTTTATCGTCTAAGTTCGTTTTGCCAGAGCGAAAGCTCACTTTGTCCTGAGCCCTCCGCCAGGCAGCGAGCGCTCTCCTGCCCGAGTCATATTAAGCTGGCGGTGCCGCCGCGGTGGAGGTGAGACCAATAGCTTCGGCGTACTTTAAATAGGTTTCCACGGAAGCGATCACAATTCGAGCTTCGATCGATAGGAGCTCAATTCCGACTAACGAAACTTTTGCCCAGATATCGACCACAATGCCTTTATCCAGAATTCGATCGACAACCTCGGCTAAACTCGATGAATCTGTCGACTTACTAACTTTTGCCATATCTTTTCCTTGCTGTTATATTCATTTTACTGCGCAGCATACTGAAAAACCTGCTGCCTCTTTGTTCGCAGCAGGTGCTGCGCCAAGATTGGAGAAAGATGCGATGGATCTGTCCGCTGGCTCCTTGTGCACTATGTCGTGATCTTCTCGTCAGCGATGGTCCGTTTAGGTAGATAGCGCTATGGAATTAGCTCCCTAACAAGGGCACGGTAGCATCCAAACCTTTTGCAGCCAACGGTATGCCCCCCACTTATGAGACGGTACACTAGGTACCCGCGGCTTCCAGTTTTACGACTCTTTCTTCGATCCGGGCCAAAATGTCATCTCCTGGCAACTGCTCTTGCCGGCGCCGGGTAAAAGCTGGATTGTCCACCCACCAGTCGATGCCCATTTCTCTGGCCTTATCCACGGAGCAGACCACCAGTCGGATTTGAATGCTTAACAGCTCGATATCCACGATCTTGACCTTGATATCCCCGGCTATGACAATTCCCTTATCCAAGATTCGTTCGAGGAGATCGGCCAGGGTGGCCCCATTGGTTGCATGTTCCATAATGATTTAAATAGATTGGTTCGTTTCGTTAAAGAAGTTTGCCCAGCGGTCCAAGATCAAGGTTAAGATCCTGGTTTTGCAGGCCGAACTCCTGTCGCAGACGCTCAAGCGCCGCGGCTTGTTGCATGAGGGTCAGGCCCAGTCTTTCGATCTCGATCAGGCTCAGGGAGCCAGATTCTACGCGGCGGATTCCCTGGCGTTCCAACAATTCATGAAGAAGTTTCATTACCGTCAGCACTAATTTCGCGAGGCCATTTAGCTCCTTACTTTTCGATAATTGCTCGCCTTGAGGCGGTATCTCACCCGCTGGCGGCGGTGGATTTCTGGTCACTGCATAAGCATCTTTCAAGCTGGATGAAGGAAGCCGAGCTGTACTCTGACTTGGATAGCCACTCTCAACGTCCTCTCCGGGCGCCAGGTAGGCGCAAGAATTCCGGCGATCGTTCTGCTCGGCTGGGGCAACCTGGCTGGTGTGGACGGAGGTGATCACCAGTTGAACCCCGACATAAATCAGATCGATTTCCGCTACAGAAATAGTTGCTCCACCGAGCAAGACAACACCTGTTGACAGCAACCGGTCGAGTGTTTCGCACAAGGAGATAGGCTGGTTTTTCTCAAAACTAAGTTCAGACATATATGTACAATCTCAGCGGAGTTTCGTAGGGACTCGGACTAACCCGCTAAGATCGCGCGCCAGAACCGAAAGCGACGACTATTCCCTGGGGAAAAATAGTCGCACCAGGTTTATCCGGAGGCGGGGCTCCGTCGAACGGTGATCCTCTCGCCGGCGGTCTCTAAGCCAGTCTGGTTATTCTCCTGGATGCCAGATCCCTGTTCCTGGATTTCCTCCAGCCGATCGAGGAGGTCTTTTTCCTGGGCCTGGAATTCCTGTTCGGAGATTCTGCCCGTCTCAAGCATCATGTAAAGTTCGCCCAACTGAGCGGTTATAAGCTCGGGTTCCATTACCCGTTCCTGTTCAATGGCTTTCTGAATCTGGCGGGCCGCCCAGACGGTGACGAAAATGGGAGAAAGCAGCAGTTTATCGATGATGAACATGGCGCGGTTACCGTTCTGTGGAGTTTAGCTGGAGATCCATTTGCACGAAGCTGTGGGGAGCCCAGGGTCCGTTCAAGTCGAAGATAAAATTTTCATCAAACAGGCGAGCAGCACTGAACACGGCATCCTCAAGCTGCTTTTGCCGCTCCCGCTCTACTAGACAACTCAGCTTGACCACCTCGTTCAGCTTGGGAGATGGCGACCGATTGATCTGGGCGCAGACAGGCGACAGAACTCCCTCGATGAATGCATAATGGGCATCGCGATCTTCATTCATGATGCGCTCGAACAAGGATCCGAGTTCGATCTTTTCCGCCTGTCGCGGCACTCGATTGCCGCCGAGCACCTGGTCACGTGCGGCTCGCAGATCCGGGTGATTGTCGACAAAAAACTCGAAGATATTCGGCACGTCCCAAACCACACGCAGCCCCATCTCCACTTTGCCTTTAACCAGTTTCAATTTTTCCAGGAGAGTTTCTTCGCTTCTCGAGAGCATACGCCGTACGGACTTAAGGCTGTCCGCTATAGTACCGAAGGTCATCGGCAGAACCGTGCTCTCGAGCATCAGCTGTTTTAAAACTTCCTTGTGCGCAATCAGGTGAGCACGTTCCGGACGAATTTTTGGGCGGCTGCGATCGCTGACCACAGCCGAAATGGAGCCCTGGGAGATAGCATAAACCGGTTGTTCATCGATCCCGCAAATATCGTAAACGCGGCGGCCCTCGCTCTGCGCCAGCGCATAGACGTATTTACCGCCATTCTTCAGCTGCTTTAGTTCGGTTTCCTCAGTCGTCGTGTCCTTCATATCCAGGCAACGATTCGTTTTTTTAGTACTTTATTTTGAATCCGACCCGGTTTGGAACCGGAGTGATGCTCAGTTTCGGCCTTGGATTCTCGATGGCGGCGCCGCGGTGGCTATTTTCCAGCCGACGCAGAATCGCCGCTTTTTCCGTTTCAATGAATTGCAGCCGGGACTTGATGAATTCAAATCGGACGAGCAACTTGGCCTGTTCGGCTTGACGCCGGAATTTTTCCATTTCCAGCGTGGTGACCACCACGTAGGCCTTGTAGGGGACGATGGTTCCCTCGCTTGTTCCGGAATAGGTGCGTATAGAATTTAAGCTGCGAACGATTTTATTAGGGGGAGGCATAGGGTAATTCCTCAGTTGCTATCGATAGTTCCGTTGTTGCCGGCGTATCGCTTGGCGCCGCGTCGCTTGGCGGGCCCCGGCTTTGCACTTCGCAGGCCCTTGAGAATGGCTTCCTCGACTTTCTGCGGTAACGCCGTGTGGCCAGCCCGGGTGACTTTGGCCGTTTCCGAACTCAACACGTCCCGGCAGGCCCACCGGAAGACTGGATCATCAGGTAGAGCATGCGCCTGGCGCAGGGCTAGAATCCGGCCAATGGCCACGCAGGCCCGAATCGTGGGCCGGCTCATGTTGGGACCGATGCTCCGCAACTCGCGGACAATATTGACAATGATCTCCGCATCGGCCAGAGAGATCCCTGAACGGGCCACCGTGATCTGAATCTCCGTCTCACGGTCGTAAGCCTCCAATCGAATGGTGATCAGCCGGTCCAATAACGCATCCTGGGTCTTGTGGACCCCTGCGTACTCTTCCGGGTTGGAGGTGAAAATCGCCCGAAAACGGGGATGAACCTCCAGATAACCTCCGCCGGCTCGGCGCAGTTTGGGCAGGTTGAGGAATTTCTCAGAGAAGATGCTCAGAAAGGGATTATTGGCCTCCGGCTTGGAACGGTTGAATTCATCATAAATGAGAATATCCCCGTTCTGACAAGCCAGCGTAAGGCGGTTCTCAATCCAGAAAGATTTCATCTCCTCTTCGGTTTTGACCACCGAATGGATGTAATTATCGACCAGCTTGTGCCGACGGTAGCCAGTGTCCTGGCCTATCAGGTCGGAGCTGGAGAACTCATCGTCCCCGTGAATCATACTGACCGGCCCCCCTAGCTTGGAAGCCACATGAAAGGCCAACGTCGTTTTCCCTGTTCCCGCCGTCCCGGCAAAATGGATCGGGTATCCGGCCTGCAGATAAGTCAGCGCTCGCTCAGTGATCTGCTCCACAAAAGGCGTGACGACAAATCCATCGCTGGGCTCAACCAACATCGCGTGTCCATTGCCTTTATAGGTCGCTGTCGTATAGAGATCATTCATGGTGTAGCTTTAAAAGTCTTTTCCGATCCTACCTTTTTTTCCTTTTCGTTTTTGAGTGAGCCTGGTGCGAACCCCGCTTCTGGACTTTAACCCGGATGGGAGCTTGCTCGGCGGTAGAACCAGACCAGGCTTGGCGAGCGCCGTTAATGTCGCTCGCGAATCCCGCACGCAGTCCGACCACGCCTTGCCGCAAACCCGCTACGGCATCTTTCACGCTAGAGACACACTCGCTGACTTCGACCTTGGTTTTCTCCCCCATCTCCTCCCGGTCGCGCTGAAAGCCAGCGAGCATTTCTGAAACCGTGTGCTCGAGATCAGATCTTGATTCGCCGAGTTCAGCCTTGGTCTTCTCCCCCATCTCCTCCCGGTCGTGCTGAAAGCCGGCGAGCATTTCTGCAACCGTGTTTCCTAGATTAACTCTTCCGAGCATCAAGTCGCATCCCAAAACGGCACGATTATGCCGGAGAGCGGAAATCTCCCCAGTTAATCGAATCATTCCGTCGGTTATATTATTAGTCATTGTGGCTTACTATATTTTCTAAAGTTGAGTCTGGCCTGACCTTTGCCAGAGCGGAGAACCTCTCTGTTTGGAGTTCTCCGCCTAGCAGTGAGCGGTATCATCGCCCCAGTCAGGTTAAGCTGGTGGTGCGGCCGCGGTGGAGGTAAGACCGATAGCTTCGGCGTACTTCAAATACGTCTCCACGGAAGCGATTACAATACGAGCCTCGATCGAAAGGAGCTCAATTCCGACTAACGAAACTTTCGCCCAGATATCGACCACAATGCCTTTATCCAGGATCCGATCTACGACCTCTGCCAAACTTGATGAATCTGTTGACTTACTAACTTTTGCCATATTTTATCTTTTGTTGATTCTGTTTATTTTACTATCACAGCATACCGAAAAACTGTAGGCTGCCACTTCACCCTGAGCAGGTGTTGTGCCAACACAAGAAAAAAGCGTTTTCATTTAGTTCAGGTCGGTGCTTGTCCAGAGTTGCCTCAGCATTTTCTAAGCAAATATGCACTTAGGGAGCTAGTGCTATGGAAATGATTCCCTAATGAGGAGCCCGCGCCCCGACCGTCGGAATACGATCTCTAAAACCAGAAAACCGTTCACGAAAAAACGTGGATTTTTCCGGCCGATTAAGAACCAGGACTGAGCGTTATTTAGCATAGGCTTACAGCCTAGATTGGGACTCTCCAACGACGTCGGTTCCGACAAACCCGTCACCCGGCCAGGCCAAGAGCTCGAGGATTTTCCAAGAGCAGCGGCGTTTAGTTTTCAGGGTGGTCGGGAGAAACGTGGAATGGCCTGGGGCGCAGCTTCTTACGTCGGGGATGCAAACAGCGCACTCCCTTCTTAGGCTGACTGGAAAGCAGGCGAACAGGTGGAGCTTTCGCCCGAGCGGAGACCAGCAGAGAGCGATGCCAGAGAGAGGTCCGGCTGGCCCAACTAGGATAAGCTAGACCGGCTCGATATGATTAATATCAATGGATAGGAAATTCATCACAATTATGGATTTTTCTTGCTTAAAGAGTACGGGTACGCTAACAGTGGCTTGTCATAATGAATCCCATAGCAGTAAGGCTCGCCTTGGCGCCGCGGTCGGAAAATAGGGATCGCGCCTCCGGGGTACGCTCCTGATTGAGTCACCGCCAGAGTCCTTGGACGTCTCAAAAAATGAAATTCCTTCTACGAGATTTGAAAATCGAGCGTCCATGAAAGACGATGTGATTCGCGTTCTCCTGGTCGATGGTGCGCCCGAAGTTTGTGATCGGCTCGCCTTGCTAATCACCAATGAAGGGATGACCCCTGTGGTGGCTCATGACGCCAAGACCGCACTCGACCGGATTCGGCTGACGTCACCAGATCTGTTGGTCACCGATTTCAGACTGCCGGATTTGGACGGGTTTGAGTTACTCCAGCGCGCTAAACGGTTGGACAACAATCTGCCCGTGGTCATCATGACAGCGCATGCCGAGATCAACGGCGCGGTGAGGGCCATCAAGGCTTCAGCGTTCCATTATATGGAAAAGCCGGTGACTGGTCCGGATTTTCTCCAGGTGGTTCGAGAAGGTTTGGCCGAGCGACGCCTGAAGCTGAAGCAATCGTCGACCATCATTAGCGCGACTCATCCTCTGGTGGAAACCATGGGGCCAAGCAGCATGGTTGGCGAACTGGCGATCCAGGTCAACCGGGTCTCCAAATCAAATTTCAGCGTCATTATCCTGGGTGAAACCGGAGCTGGCAAAGAGGTTGTCGCACGAGCAATTCACGACGCCAGTGCGCGTAGAGTCGGCCCGTTTATACCGATCGATTGTGGAGCGGTTCCTGATGCGATGCTGGAAGCGGAACTCTTTGGTTACGAAAAGGGGGCTTTCACAGGAGCGATCAGTCAAAAGCGGGGGAAATTTGAACTGGCCCACGGCGGCACTTTGTTTCTGGACGAGATCTTGAACATGCCATTTACCTCTCAGAACAAAGTGCTGCGGGCGGTTCAGGAGAGGGCGGTCTGCCGAATCGGTTCCACGCGACCCATTCAGATCGATGTCCGGATTGTCACCGCCAGCAACCAGGATTTCAGGATTGCCATCGACAAAGGAAAGTTCCGGGAGGACCTATTTTATCGCCTGAATGAGTTCGCCATTACTATTCCTCCTTTACGGGAGCGGATTGAGGATATCGTCTACCTGGCAAATCGCTTTTTGGATCAGGCAAATAAGGAGTTGAACAAAATAGCCAGAGGTTTCTCCGAATCGGCCATCAATGCGCTGTTGGCCTATCGGTGGCCCGGGAATGTGCGACAGCTCCGCTCCACGATTCGGCGTGCCGTTTTGCTCACAGACGATGGGATCACGACAGACCATCTGGACATCGTCCACGCGGCGAACGGCTTTGCATCGTGTTCAATCCGACAACTCGAAGAGATACCGACAGATCGGAATGGCACGATCCGGGCGCCATTCCCAACAGACCGCTTTTCTTTAAGGGAGATTGTGGCGCAAAGCTCCGACGTGGTGGAACGGGAAGCTATCATGCAAGCTTTGCTCCGCAACCTGGGCAATAAGGCCAAAGCCGCACGCACGCTGAAGATCGATTACAAAACGATGCAAACCAAGGTTAAAAAATACCACATAAACTTTCATCAAAATGGAGCCCATGAAAAAGACGAACAGAGGTAAGGACGAACCCGAAAACGAAGCCGCCGCCAATTTCGGCGGCATTCTTTCTGGTCTTGGCGGCTTGGTGGAAAAGCTCGGCGAGTTGGCCAAAACGGGAGAAGATCTCCGTCGCACTGGCAACTTTCAGAGCCCAAGCGGAATGAAAGGGATCTATGGCTTCACCATGCGAGTCGGGTTAGGAGACGAGGAGCCCAAAATTGAATCGTTTGGTAACATTCGCAAGGACGAAAAAACTGGCCAGGCAACCGTCCAAGAAATTCGCGAGCCGGTCGTCGACGTCTTCGATGAGAAAGAAAACGTTTTAATCGTGGCGGAAATGCCCGGCATAAGCGCCGAGGATGTCGAGATCGAAGTGAAGGATGATCTGCTGACTATCTCGGCAGCCAAGGCAGAGAAGAAATTCCGCAAGGAGGTGCTCCTGCCGGCCAACTTCAAAAAAGAAAAAATAAGCATTTCCTGTAACAATGGAGTTTTGGAAATCAAGTGCCGCAAGTAGCCAAGCCAATGGTGTTTCATGGAAAAATCAGAGCCTAAAGTACTTAAGCTGAAGGTGACCGAAGCCCTGGGTAAAGATGTCGGCCGCGCTCTGGCGCGCATGGGGCCCGAGGATTTGGAACGACTGGGAGTGGCCCTTGGCGATACGATCGAGGTCGTCGGCAAGCGCAAGACCGTCTGCAAAGCGATGCCGAGCTACAAGGAACTCCGGGACCAATCGCGCGTTCAGCTTGATGGGCTCACCCGGGAGAACGCCGGCGCTGCCTTGGACGAGTTTGTCCAGATTCGAAAAATCACCATTCGTCCGGCCCAACGGATTACTCTGGTCCCCCTGACAATCACACCCGATAGTCGGGATCTTCATTATATTGCCAGCCTCGTGGATGGCCTGCCGGTCCAGGAAGGTGACCGGATCAGGGCCGCACTGTTTGGTAGCCGGTACGCTGATTTCAGAGTCGAAAGCACCACTCCGAACGGACCAGTCCTGATCAATCCCACCACCGAGTTGGATGTGGGAAAAGCCGCAAATAAGGAACCCGCCCAAGTAGCGGTCCCGTATGAGGACATTGGTGGTCTCAAACCGCAGCTCCATCGAATCCGGGAAATGATCGAACTCCCGCTGCGCCACCCTGAGGTATTCGAACGTCTCGGTATCGACGCGCCAAAAGGTGTCCTTCTCCATGGCCCGCCCGGGTGCGGGAAGACACTCATTGCCCGAGCCATTGCCCACGAGACCGAAGCAAATTTCTTCTCTGTGAGCGGCCCGGAGATCATTCATAAGTTCTACGGGGAGAGCGAGGCACATCTGCGGAAGATTTTCGAAGAGGCGACCCGAAAAGGGCCGAGTATCATTTTTCTGGATGAGATCGACGCCATTGCTCCGCAACGCGAAAAGGTGGTCGGAGACGTCGAAAAACGGGTCGTGGCGCAGCTCCTTGCCCTGATGGATGGCCTGACTAAACGCCAGAATGTGATTGTCATTGGGGCTACCAATATCCCGAATGCCCTTGATCCGGCGCTGCGGAGGCCTGGCCGTTTTGATCGTGAAATAGCAATTCCGATTCCAGACCGAAACGGGCGATTGGCCATCCTGGAGATTCACAGCCGCGGCATGCCCTTCAACGAAGACGTGAATCTGAACCATCTGGCTGAGATCACTCATGGCTTCGTTGGCGCAGACTTGGAGGCTCTTTGTCGCGAAGCGGCCATGATCTGCTTGCGGGACCTGTTGACGGATATCGATTTCTCACTGGAACGAATCCCGTACGAACGATTGGCCAAACTAGAAGTGCACATGGAGCATTTCATGGCTGCGATGCAAGATGTCGAGCCATCAGCCATCCGCGAAGTATTTGTTGAAATTCCCAACGTGCGTTGGCAAGACTTGGGCGGATTAGCTGAGGTCAGAGAACGTCTGCAAGAAGCTGTCGAATGGCCCTTGCAGTATCCGCAACTGTTTGACCAGGCGGGAATCCACCCGCCCAAAGGCATTCTCCTCTCTGGCGCACCGGGTTGCGGCAAGACACTTTTGGCCAAAGCGATCGCCACTGAGAGCCGAGTGAATTTTATCTCAGTGAAAGGTCCAGCCCTGCTTTCTAAGTATGTCGGCGAATCGGAGAGCCAGTTACGGGACGTTTTTCGCAAGGCCCGACAAGCCGCGCCCTGCATCATTTTCTTTGATGAAATTGACGCACTCGTTCCCGCCAGAAGCGCGGGATCATCGGATTCTCCGGTCACTGACCGGGTCCTGAGTCAATTTTTGGCCGAGCTGGATGGGATCGAAGAACTCAAGAATGTACTGGTGCTGGCGGCCACCAACCGTGCGGATCGGCTTGATCCAGCCGTGCTGCGCCCAGGTCGTTTTGATGAGATAATCGAAATTCCCGTCCCTGATGCCACGGGCCGTCGGGAGATCTTTGAAATTCATCTCCGGGGCAAGCCGCTGGCCAAGCCATTCTCCATCGAAGACTTGGCTACTCGCACCGAGGGACGCACTGGAGCGGATATCGCCTCAATATGTAATTTAGCGGCCCTTAAGGCAGTTCGAAGGGCCGTAGCCGCCTCAGGGTCACAATCTGCGGATCTTCCCTCAAAAGCGGCCGCGGCAGACATTGAAGAGACCCGTGCAAAAAAGACGACCCGCGCCATGAAGGTGGTCGTCACGCGAGAAGATTTGGAAGCAGCGCTCTTAGAAGTATCCAAAAAGCGATGAGCCGACCAGGAGATGAAATTCTCTATCTTTACGGCATCACTCGCAATACCTCGATGCCGGACGATCTTTTTACCGTACCTGCTCCGGGTTCAGCATCTTCCCTTCCTACCGCCGGATGGTCTTCCTTGTCCGTCAAAGGCGCCGATGATCCCAGGCCATTTATCTGGTGCGAACAGGATTTCGCCGTCGTATTAGGCCGCGTGCCCGCAGAGGAGTTTTGCGGACCCGCCGCTGAGTTGAATTTACAAGATCTTGCGTGGATCTGCCCTCGTGTTTGCTGGCATCAAGCGATCGTCGAGCAAGTCGCAAAGTTTGGTCCCATATTACCAGCCCGGTTTGGTACGCTTTTTTCTTCACTAAAGAGCTTGGCCGGTTTTTTGCAGGAACACTGCGAGATCATCCGACAGTTTCTTGATCGCGTCACTGACCAGGATGAATGGGCCGTTAAAGGACGCTTCAATCTTGCTCAGGCGGAAGAGGATAAGGGTGTGGCTTTGACGTCCCAAGCGAGCCAAACGCCCTTGTCGCCCGGAATGACCTATTTGCAGACGCGACGACTTAAAATTCAATCCAAGCAAGAGCTAAATCAGCGACTTACCGACGCCTGCTTCGCCATCGAGCAGGAGCTCACCCCTTTAGCGTCGGAAATTCGCCACCTCCCCATCTTTGCTTCCAAGGCTAAAGATTCTGATCTCGAAACGATTGCCAACTGGGCCTTCCTACTAACTAAAACCGCTGTGCCCGAGTTTCGAACGAGAATCGATCGAGCCAATGCAAAACAGTCTCCATTGGGCATTTCAATCCAACTTTCCGGCCCCTGGCCACCCTATAGCTTTTGCCCATCGTTAGGTGACAAATCCTGAGGAGAGCGATATTAGATTTTAGTTCGGGATAAAGCATGCGACTCGATAGCTGCCGGACCGCAAACTGCGGTGACCAGACCGAAGACCGCCACCAGGCTAAGGGCTATTGGAAGACCAAAAAACTTCGAGACCAGTCCAATCACCGCCGGTCCGACCAGAAAACCAAAAAAGCCCAAGGTAGTAACGACGGCGATACCGGGCCCAGGCCCCAAGATCGGATCCCGCCCAGCTGCGCTAAAGAAGATAGGTACCAGGTTGGAATTGCCCAGTCCGGCCACCGCAAAACCAGCAATGGCTGTGACGGGATTCGGTATCAAAAGAGCAGCTAGTAAGCCGACAATGATTAGCGCACCGCTCAAGCGCATCACCAAGCGCTCGCCACAGAAGGCCACCACGCGGTCTCCGACGAACCGGCCCAAGGCCATCGCGGTAGAGTAGCCAGCGTAGCCGACTGCCGCCACCGGGACGGGAACGGCAACCACTTGTCGCATGTACACCGCCGCCCAGTCCTGCAGAGCGCCTTCACTGAACAAGGCGATAAAAGTGAAGATGGCGACATAAAGCAACGCTTTGCCCGGGAGGCGAAAGCGCTTCCCTCCCTCCGGTCCCGGCAACGATGCGTCGTGCATCAGGTGGGAATAATAGACCAGGTCTACCAGCAGAATCAGTACACCGATACCCACTAGATTAATTTCGGGCGTAGAACCCAGACCGAGGGTCACGCTAGTCAAAAAGCCTCCGGCAAGACCGCCGACACTCCAGAGCGCCTGGAACGAAGACATGATCGGTCGCCCGTAACATTTCTCCACGAGTACAGCCTGGGCGTTGATGCCAACGTCGACGCCACCTTTCGCCGCACCGAATAGAAGTGCCGCGATGACAAACAGGATCAGACTTGGCGCCAAGGCAATAGAAACGAGACATAGCCCCAAGCAGGCAACGCTGACAGCGATGCAGCGCCTGCTTCCAAAATGTCGCACCGCCTGCCCGGCAAGCGGCATCGAAATGATCGATCCAGCAGCGAGCGCAAGCAGGACGATGCTCAACGATGAATCACTCAGCTCGAACCTCTGTTTGAACGCGGGAATATGGCCGGCCCAGATGCCGAAGCCGAGCCCGTCAGCGAAGAACATCGCATAGGTTGCGCGTCGGGCAGCGCGCACGAATGGTCCCGAGCGTTCGGTAGCATCGAAAGAATCAAGTTTGTCAGATCTAGAACGTTTCGGCATTGAGTGCAGTCGAGATAGCTATTCCGTGCCAGAAAGGATTGCGAATCCGGTGGAGAAACGAAAGGCGTAAGTCGTTTGTGCTCGGGACGCTTCAGGGCGAGTTCGGGCGGGGGACTCTACCTAACCCAGGCTGAAGCCGGCTGAAGCCTGATCCTTCGGCCCTTCGGGCCTCTCGAAATGTCCAAACTCGAGAACCAGGCTGGAAGCCTGTACTACGTCACCCCCCGGCAGCGCATTCCTGATTATTCTAGCGCATCCCCCGGGCGCGTCGCGGCGAGCGCACACTTGACCAAGGTTGCTGGCAGGATGGACCTCGGATAGAACTTTGTACCGCGAGCCTTTTCAGGGATACCAGAAGTGTCCCTCAGGCTGGACGGATAATTTTCCTCAACTGTTTAAAGCGCCTCATCCACAGCGATGTTTCCAAAAAGCTCAGAGCACAACTTGGCCGCGAAGCCGCTCGTTCTATCATCAACGAAATACTTGGAGCCTGAGCACCCGCGCCGACACTGTTTCGTGTGGTTTACCGATGCCGGGGATCTTTTCGAGGAGGTCAACGGCGAGACTCCGCAGGATGATTTAGTAAGCTTGCGGGATTGGATCGGAAAAGGACGTCCGGTGATTGTCCGACGGCCCTGCTTGAGTGAAGACAAGAAGACTATATCCGCAGGACTTGCGCTGCCACCGAACCCGACCAAGCGCCGGCTAGCATTCTGTCTTCCGGTCTCTTTGATTTCCAAGATCGCCGATCCGCCATTATGGAGAGACTGTATGGTGCCGGCTGATTCAGAGATCGCCGCCGCCGCGGAATCAATCCAGACGGCGGCCACGGCTACGGGATTACCTCTGCAAACGTTCGGAAGCTATGCATGGCAACATCACACGGCTTTGCCTTACGTCACCCAACATTCGGACATCGATCTTCTGGTTCCGATTGATGGCAGGGAGAATTGGGAAAAATTTCGGCAATCGATGGCCAAGGTGAGTAGAAAATCCCAAAAGATCGATCTGGAAATTGTTTTGCAGGGCAACGCTTCCTTCCATTGGCGAGAATTCGAAGCACCTGGGGCACAAATGCTCTTCAAAGGAAATCTCTCGGTCTGGATCGGCAATAAGAGCAGCGTGGAGACTCTCTTAAGTGAAAAAACCTTGTCAGGGTAGACCCTGGGCGATGATTCCTTGGCCATTCGGGCCAGGCCTTTCGGGCCGAAGACGTCCCAACATTGTCGAGAGGTCAATTGACACACGCTCCGGTCACGCCGTGAGAACGCAGGCAGAGGCGCTTTGCTTTTGCCTTGGCGAGTCGACCGACTTCCAACGAAACGCGTCAATGGGTTGATACTAAATCCAGGATCTGACTTAATGCTCCCCATGCCGACTGATGAGAGCGACTTTTATCGAGTGGTCATAAGTGAAGACAAAGACTTTGATGCGTCCAAAGGCAGTATCCTGGAGATAATTATTGAGGCTCCCCATAAGCCGAGGCCTCGGCGGCGGAGCGACACGCAAATTCCGCTGATACGACTCGCTACCAGGTTGATGCTTGAGCGCGGTTTGGGCACTAGCAGCTGGAGCGAAAAACATCTGGACGTACGACCCCTAAAAGCCAGCGAATTGCCGGTCCGCGGTGAGCCGGTTGCCACAGAGGGCAATTTAACGGCGTGGATCGTGAGTGGACCGTGAGCCTCGACCTAACGCAAGCAAGCGGCATGTTTGGGCGCCAGGATAAAGCGAACCTTGAGAATCGCTTAAGCGCCCGAACACTTGGTCGATCTTCTTGGTCCAAACCAGGGACTAACTATCAAACGATCGATTCTTATCCTATTATTAGCATGTGCTGGCAAGGCCTTGGCCGCACCTGTCCGCGTCAGTATTGATGCCCAAGGCACTGGCTCCGATTTGATTCTTCAGGCCTATACCACTTGTTTGCGGAATACGCCCGATGTCCAGATTGTGCCATTAGGGCTGCCCACCGAGGCACTGATTCAAATCACCAGCATGGTAGCGAAAAACCAAGAGGGAAAGATTGGTTATGCTTGGGCCAACGCCACGATTGATCCGGTCACCAAAATACAGCTGGACGGCCCGGTCGTGGTTACCACTGGTCCAGCGTATCGAGAGATCCTTGAACAGGCAGCTTCGAGCGTCCTCCAACTCGACCGGACCGTTCTCAGCCCTCTGCGCAGCCAGGCCAAAGAATAAGGATCCAGAGCGTTCTCGATTTCGGCGGCCCAGAAGCGGAAGCGACAATTTCGCCAAGCAGTTAGACCGAAAATTTCACAAGCCAAAGCGCTTACGAGATTTTCGCGCTAAAAAGATGGGGGATGCAGTGCGCACAACGGACGGTTCTCGAATTCTGCAACTTCTGAACTCCTGCAACTCCTGAACTCCTCTCCCCAAAGGGCTTTGCTTCAGAAGTGAGTATCAGCGCCTGGAACGTTCCCAATGGTGCTGGCCAACAATTCAGTTAAAGCCATGGCGAGCTGAGATGCACCCAAAGCGACGTTCTCCGGCGTTGGTTCCCGGCCCTGGACGAGATCTCTTTCCACCGCGTAAGAGATCGGCAGGGAGCTCAGCATTGCTTGTGCATAAAAGTCTTTGTAGGTCATAGTTACACTTACATGCGGAATGTCGGGTGGTTGTTCAATCCTTTTGCTCTGCCTGGCGCGAATTTCACGCTCAGAGGCCGCTTAGGAAGCGCGCCGGGAAGTAAATGGCAAGCGGCTCCTCCGAAAGTAGGCGAATCGTCTCGATTTGCTCTGTCCCCTCGGGAACCTTTGACGCTTATCATGTGCCATTCGTCCGTGACACCGGATTGTGGTGGCAGTTTCGCCGCGCTAATGGATACCGGGGATCAGCTTTCACCGGTGATCCCAAACCAGACACCAAAAGGCGCCAGCGCGACCGTTCCGTCTTCGAATCTGGAGTGATCAAGTCCGTGTCCATCCATTGGTTGCCACTGACCCGCGACAGGTTGAGCGATGCTCCGATTGGAAAAGTTGAATAGACAAAGAACCCTCTCACCTTTTCCTCTACGCTCAAATGCCAGGATCGATTCGCTTGCTTGAACCAGGGCAAGATCTCCTGTCACTAGAGAAATATGCTGCTTCCGCCAAGCCGTGAACTTTTTGAACATCTGGAGGACGGAATGAGGTTCTCCTTCCTGTTGATCCACGGCAAGGGGCAAATGCTCAAGCGGTACCGGTAACCATGGCTTGGCGATACTGAAACCGCCGTTTGGTAACCCAGAAGACCACGGCATCGGGGTTCGACATCCGTCGCGTCCCTTGAAATCAGGCCAAAACTCAATTCCATAGGGATCTTGCAGATCCTCAAAAGCGATGTCGGCTTCAGTCAGGCCGAGCTCTTCCCCTTGATAAACGCAGGCACCCCCTCTGAACGACAAGAGCGCAGCGAGGAGCAACTTGGCTAACGCGCGTTCGTCTCCGCGCAGATCGGGATTTTGTCCAGCGCGGGTGACAACGCGCAGATTATCATGATTGCTCATCGCCCAGGTGGTCCATCCTCCGAGCAATACTGCTTCTGTCTTGGCGATGACTTCACTCAGCGACGCGGCAGTGAACGTACGCTGCATAAGCTCGAAATTGTAACAGCTGTGAAGATGCTCGCCGGTACGCGTGTATTTTGCGCTGACACTGATCATCTCGACATCGGCAACCTCACCAATCAGGTATCGGTCGTCATACAGATTCACAAGGGCGCGGAGTTCTCCCAGCAATTCCAGAGTGCGAGCCTGATCGCGGGTATAAATCAGCTGCTGCCAATTGAAGGGATTGTTCGCTCCAGGAAGTAAGTTTGTCACCCTCGGATCAGGATTAAGAGGAGGATTGTCCCGTAATTCAAGGTCATGACTGAGAGTAGTGATGGCATCGAGACGCAGTCCGTCAATCCCGGCCTCCAGCCAAAATCGAACCTCTCCGAACATGGCATCAACGACTTCCTGATGGTGCCAATTCAAGTTCGGTTGGCCGCGCAGGTAATGGTGAAGATAATACTGCCTGCGCCGCGCATCCCATTGCCACGCCGAGCCACCGAAAATTGAAAGCCAGTTGTTGGGCGGGGTGCCGTCGGCTTTGGGGTCGGCCCAGACGTACCAATTCGCCTTGGGATTCGTACGATTCTGACAGCTTTCCTGGAACCAGAGATGTTGATCTGAAGTATGTCCCAGGATCATATCGACGATCATCTTCAGCCCTCTTTGATGTGCCGCCGCCAGCAGAGCACTGAAATCTTCGTTGGTGCCAAAAATCGGATCCACAGTCCGATAATCGCCGACATCGTACCCGAAATCGCGCATCGGTGATTTGAAAAACGGGGAGATCCAAATAGCGTCAACGCCCAATTCGGAGATGTAATCGAGCTTCCTGGTAATTCCGGCCAGATCGCCAGTACCGTCCTCGTTGGAATCGAAAAAGCTTCGCGGGTAGATTTGGTAGATGATTGCTCCACGCCACCATTCTGATTTCATTGGGGGGTATTGTTTGGGCGCTTGAAACGGATTGTTTGCAGTCGGGTATTAAGACTCCCGGCGATCGCTTGTCAAGAAACTCCAGCCCCGGACCGTAGTTGACGGACTCAGTGGTTATCTGCGTTGGAGGCTTCCTTCGGTTTAGTGCCCATAATGTCGTCAATCTGGCTCATCAATTCTTGAGTCAGCTTCTCGGCCGCGGCCGAGGCCTGCAGGTTTTCTTCCAATTGGGCAAGTTTCGAAGCTCCGAGAATCACGGTGCTGACATGGGGGTTCTTAAGACACCAGGCAATCGCCAGAACTGACGGCGAAAGGCCAAGATCAGCCGCCAACTTGCCGAATCGGCGAACTTTTTCCAGACGCTCCGGCTTTAACACCCAGTCCCGAAGCCAACCGTAATGGCCGAGTCCAAGTCGAGCATCTTCTGGAAGCCCTTCATTGTATTTTCCGGTCAGTAGCCCGCTGGCCAGAGGAGACCAGATGGTGGTTCCAAGGCCGATTCGGCCATACAGCCGAGCATATTCTACTTCGACGCGGTCGCGCTGGAGCACATTATAATAGGGCTGCTCCATCGTCGGCGGAACGAGCTGATATTGACGGGCGATCGTCCAAGCTTCCATGATCTCGTCCGCGCTCCAAACGCTCGTTCCCCAGTACAAGACTTTCCCCTGAGCGACCAGATCGGACATCGTGCGGACCGTTTCTTCGATCGGCGTCTCCGGATCCGGCCGATGGCAAAAAAAGAGGTCAAGGTAATCAACCTGCAAACGTTTCAAAGCTGCGTGGCAGGCCTCAAAAACATGCTTGCGGCTAAGGCCGTTCTGGTTTGGCTTTTGCGGATGCGCGGCGGAACCGAAAAAGACCTTGCTCGAAACGAGCCAGGTGTCGCGCGCCCAATCGAGTTTCCGGAGGATTTTGCCCATGACCAATTCGGACCGGCCGGAAGCATAGCCTTCGGCGTTGTCGAAAAAATTGACTCCGCCGTCGTATGCTTTAATCATCAAAGCTTCTGCGACATCATCTGAAATTTGGTCACCGAAGGTGACCCAGGACCCGAGAGAAAGTTCGCTGACTTTCACGCCAGCTTTACCAAGTCTGCGATAGTTCATAAGCTCGCTCACGGTTGCACATTTTGTTGGGGAATGCACTGAGACCAGCACGGAGTAAAGCACTTCCGCTTTACTTACTCCTGCGTTTTAGGTTGCGTTGCGAAGCGCCGGCAACGTATATCAACTTGTGTTTTTAACGTCGCATGCCTGGCACTTCCGAGAGACCTGAGTCGTTCGTCGCTATGCAACCTGTGCCAGAAGCCCGCCTGTGGGCCGAGAAAGTCGCTTTGCGGCTCTGGATGCTCCAGACCAGTTTCGCGGATGATCCGCCCAACGCCCGCCACGAATACCTGGTCGAAGAGATCGAACGCTCCATCAAAGACGTCGTCGAGAGTCGGCGCTCAGAATATCTGGCGGCGCTGATGGAGCGTTTTCCCGGTCCGGAACGAATCGACGCTCCTTATTTTAAACCACCGGAAGTTGAAGCGATCGAAAAGGGGCCGCAGGATGTAGCAGACGAGCTGATTGCCCGGCTACCCGAATTCTCAAATGAAGCCAAGGCGGTGCTCGCCCAGAAACTGCAGGCGCTCGGACTTTTTGTTTCAAGCAGCAAGGGGATTGAATTGCCGCTTGAACTTCTGGGCAAGCTCGGGATGACACCTAAAGAACCGGTCGATGAAGAGCGCCTGCTGAAGCTCTTTACTGCCCTGCTTGAGATGGTGGTCACTCTGGATCATCTGATCTGGAACGTCTGGAAAAACATAGCGCCGAAAGCGAGCGTGCGCCGGGAGCAGGGTAGTGATAACCCGCGGCGAACCATCGGGCGTTACCTCTCGGGCGATCGCGAGGTGGCCACCCTGCAAATCACCCAGATGCTTGACAAAACTCGCCAATTGACTGCGGGCTTGCTCTCGGCTATCGGCCCCGCCGGGGAGATCTTTGCACGTAAACATCTGGAGAAATTTGCCCCGGAAAAAATTCGGGCCAGTCTCGAATCGAAATCTCCGGGGTTCATCTCCAACGTTGAGCTAAAATGCTGGCGCCGTTATGTCGAATTGGCTGCCGACCTGAGCGGCCAGGCCGTTGAAACGCAGATCGTCGATGGAATCGTCGCTTATACAGAGGAGTTGATCTCGAAATCGGAAATCCGGGGACGTTGATCCGGTTCGTGCGCCGGACCGGGCCAGAGCTCAAAAATTTATGCAAGTACATTGGCATGAAGGATTGTTTTTGTTGCCGCATCATCTGCAACGAATCCAGCGAAGCATCCTCGAAGTGTCCGCCTTCGAACGTCGTCTCAGCTGGGCTTATCCGTACGGCTTGATCGACGCGCGTCTCTCAAATGATGATTTGGAAAACATGCGACTACGGTTCGACCGGCTTCATGCCATTATGCCGAGCGGACAGGAAATACTCTTTCCGCAGGATGCAGAATTGCCTGCTATGGACATCAAGCAGGCATTCGAATCACGTGGTCGGTTTATCGTTTACCTGGGAGTGCCCCTCTGGTTTGCGGCGCGCGCCAATGCGGTGAACCCGGGACAGACAGTCGATCCTCGGGCAAAGATTCTTTACCGGATCGCGGAGACGGACCTAGCCGATGAGAACACCGGCGAAAACGTGAAAACGATTCTGCATCGAAGAGTTAACGCGCGCCTGTTATTGGAGAACGAGGATCGGTCAGATCTGGAAGTTATCCCTTTGCTGCGAGTCACCAGAGCCGCGGGAGAAGAAGTCGGATTGCCACGGCGCGACCCTGAATTTGTCGGTCCATGCCTGGTCCTGAACGGATCGGCAACGCTGCGCGAACTGATTCGAGATTTGAGCAGTCAGGTGCTGGGAAGCCGTCAGGAGCTAGTGGTCCAGATCACACGCGGGGGGTTTAGCATCGATACAATGCGCGGTATCCAGTTCGAGCAGGTGATGCGCTTGCGAACCTTGAATCGATTTGGATCCCGATTGGAAGCTCTTGTCGAAGCGCCTAGTCTTGCTCCTTTCGATATTTACCTGGAACTGCGAGAGCTCCTTGGGGAGCTGGCAGCGCTTCATCCAGACCGAGATCTTTATGACTCCGCTCCCTACCAACACGACAATCCTTATCCATGCTTCAGCGAATTGACTTCAAAAATTCGTGAATTACTCAAGGGGAGCGTCGCACCAAGTTTCCTGAAAGTACCATTCGTTAAGGCCAATGGATCCCTGAGAGCTACTCTCACCGACGAACATTTTCTCCGGCCGAGCGATTATTTTCTGGGAATAAGAACGAAGGAAGATCCGCGCTCGCTGGCCCAGCTAGTTGAAGATGCCGACCGATTCAAGCTGATGCCCGAAAGCATGGCTGGACGGGCTATTCGCGGCGTTATTCTGAAAGAAGAGCGATTTCCGCCGCTCGAACTTCCTGCCCAATCAAACCTTTACTATTTTCGACTGCTTCGGGGCGAAAGCGCCCGCAGCTGGCAACAAATCCAGAGCGAAAAATCCGCGGTGGTACGCTGGACCGGCAATGAATCGGCGGACTACGACCTGACCTTGTATATGACGTTGCCGAAATCGGAGGCCTGACTGGTATGACTCCCCTCGAACTCTGCGAACCAATTTTTACAAAGGTGTGCGTACTCAATCGGCTGGGCCGCAAACAAGGGGACCTTTTAAATTACGATCAGCTACGTTCGGAAATCGAGCAGCTGTTGGCTGAAGTAGGTAATTCCGCCGAAAGCGATCCCGCCTTAAGAGCGAATTGGCAAAAGCTGGAGTTGGCGATGATCTTTTTTGTCGACTCGATGATTTCGGAGAGCGGCCTCGCGGTTGCCGCGACCTGGAATCGAAGCCGGCTGGCCTATGACCGAAAAGAACTGGCCGGCGATGAAAAGTTCTTCGACCTGCTCGACGAGACGTTGAATGACCAAAGCGACGAAGCGAGTCAGCGACTGGTGGTCTTTTACACCTGTATCGGACTCGGATTTACAGGCTGGTACACCGGACAGTCAGAGTACCTGAGGGGCAAAATGCTGGATATCAGCCAACGCATCCGGACTGCCATGGAAACAGACCAAACGGTGCGGATTTGCCCCGAGACATATCTGAACGTTGATACTCGCGATCTGGTGCAACCGCCCGCCTCGAAGCTGGGCGGAATCGCGGTAGTTTTTGCGGGACTTTGTTTAATTGTCGTGACAGTTGAAGCTTTCTTATTTCACGCGGCGTCACTCTCACTGACAGATTCCTTAAACGCGATCAGCTCTCAAGAGGTGTCCAAATGAACGCCAGATGTTAATCGTTGTGTGAAAGCGATAGCCAAACTCTTTAACGCGTTCGCCAGCCTGGCTCTCTGGGTCAAGCTGGTGATCTTTCTTTTGATCACCGCGCTCGTTCTCAGCGCCTATTATTTCTTCGGTCTTCAGGCCGCCCTCCTGGTGGCGATTGGCATCGCGGCACTAGCGCTGATGTTTGCCTTTTATCTTCTAATCCTTTTCTGGGTTCGCGCCCGCCGGGGTGAGAAAATGCGCGGTGAGATCGCCACGACGGGAGCCAATAGCGGAATAACTGACGCGGCCGCGCGCGGCAGGCTTGAAGATCTACGCAGTAATTTTGCCAAAGGGATCGAAAAGTTCGAGTCCGCGGGAAAAGACTTTTACGGACTGCCCTGGTACGTCATTGTCGGAGAGCCTGGTTCAGGCAAGACCGAAGCAATCCGCCACTCGCAGGCAGGCTTTCCGCCGGGTTTGCAGGACGAATTCCAGGGAGTGGGTGGGACTATCAACATGAATTGGTGGTTCACCAATTATGCAGTCATTCTCGACACCGCAGGAAGACTGATTTTTGAGGAGGTTGAACCCGGCGTCACGGGCGAGTGGCGAGAGTTCCTCCGCCTGCTGAAAAAGCATCGTTACAACTGCCCCGTCAACGGGCTGCTGCTGACGATTCCAGTTGAAAGTCTTATTCAGGATGCGCCCGAAGAAATGGAGCGCAAAGCCGCCAAGATCGCGCGTCAACTTGAGGTGATCCAGCGAGAGTTAGACGTTCGTTTTCCGGTCTTTGTCCTGGTCACCAAGTGCGATCTGATCCATGGCTTTCGCGAATATTTTGAATCGCTCGACGATCCTCGCGCCCAGCAACAAATGCTGGGCTGGTCGAATCCTGCCCCCCTTGATGCGCCATTTCGACCCGAACTTCTGGAAGAACATTTGCGGACCGTGGCGCAGCGTCTGCGCAGGAGGAGGCTCGGCCTGTTGCTTGATCCGATCCCGGTCGAACCAGGCGGTCGGCGCACCAATGAAGTCGACCGCTTATATGATTATCCGCAAAGCTTGAGCGCCCTGGCGCCGCGGCTTCGGCGTTATCTGGAGACTATCTTTGTCGCTGGTGAATGGACATCGCGCCCATTATTTCTGCGCGGAATCTATTTCACCTCCTCGATGCGCGAAGGTTCGGCACTCGACGAGGAACTTGCCCAGGTGATGGGCCTTCCCGTCGACAGCTTGCCTGCGGGACGTGCGTGGGAACGAGATCATTCCTATTTCCTAAGGGACCTCTTTCTGGACAAGGTCTTCAGAGAGGACGGCCTGGTCACTCGGGCGAGCAATACCGACAGACTTTTAGTCCACCGTAAATTGCTGTTGTTTGGCGCTGGAGTGCTCGGTTTACTTTGCCT
This sequence comes from uncultured Verrucomicrobiae bacterium, assembly GCA_963742335.1. Classification (GTDB taxonomy): domain Bacteria; phylum Verrucomicrobiota; class Verrucomicrobiia; order Chthoniobacterales; family JAFAMB01; genus JAFAMB01. The sequence goes on along the minus strand of CAVULL010000010.1, from coordinate 84,133 downwards.
CCTTTTGTTCGGCCTCTCCGGCTACCAATCGCTCCAGGAGAGCATAGTGGCGCAGAGCGGATTCTGGGCACGGGCACGGGAAGGTTGGAGAGGAAAAACGTGGCAGCCGATCGTGGTTCCTGATCCCTCGGGAAGTGCGCTCTTTGTCTACCGCGGCGATCAGCCGGTCGGTCCTGGTCTCACGCCAGAGACGCGCGCCAGTTTCCATTACGAAAAGTTATCGATCTCAGACTTTCACGAAGCCCTTCGTGAACTTGCCGCCAAACCGCTCCAGATTCCCTGGATTTTTGGCGTGTTCGCGCAGTCCGGCTCGAATCCCGACAGAGGACGACAGCATGCACAGCGAGTTCTCTTTGAAGACAGCGTGGTAAAGCCGCTGCTCGATGCGACTCGCCAGAAAATGAGCGAGCCGAATCCGCTGTTGCCTGTACACGGCAAACCAGATCCCAGGCCGGCGGAACGAGTTAGTACTCTCGAAGCTAAAGCACTGGCGGCTCTCGTCCGCGTGGAAATAGCTGCCCGCCGGAATTTCGGCCAACCGGCGGAAGGCGCGCCCGGAACGAGTTTTCTGCTGCCTTTGCTCGAATACGTCGCTGACAGGCCTAATGATCCCAGGCTCGTCGACATCATGAATTGGACCTACACCGTGAATCCCGACGGTCGCGACAAATGGCCTGTTGCCTGGGCGAGCGGGGAGCCCACCTTGGCGGAGAACACCGCCATCAGGGTCGGATTGGATCACCTTATTTCGGGTGCGCGAAATCGGATTCAGAGCAGGGCGGCCAATCTGCAAGCCCTTTTGCAGTTAGCCAGTCTGGCACGGCAGTATCAGACGACTGAAACAGACCTCTCCACGAAAGCGGCAATCAAGGACGACCCAACAACAAGCGATCGAGAAGTCGCCATCATGCTCGACAAGCTCAACACGGTTAAGATCGCGCTGGAAGAGAAACTCGCCGCTCTTCGGCGAGCGGGCATATTCGAGAGCGGCCCGGAAACCCTCTTTGCCGGTTACCAGAACCTGACTGCCGGGACCGAATCGCTGTTCGGACAAATCGCAGCCATCCAAGCCGAAATAGAAAAGGTTCTGCCTACCCCCCCAAACCCGAACGGAAATGCGCTATCCAAGATTCTGGAGGCTCTCCCGCGCGATGACAACAAATACGCCTTACTTCGGGAGATCAAAGCGAAATTAGCAGACATCTCAGAGCAGCTGAAGACCCAAATTACTGGTGCTGTCAGCCAGCCTCAACTCGAGGAGTTCAAAGCCCTCGATGACACGATTCTCGTTCCGTTGCCGGATCAAAAACCAAGTTATCTTGCTCGTTGGAATTTGTATCGTGAGTGCCGCGAAGGGGCGCCGCAGTTTCATTATACCGATCGAATGAATCTGATCGGCCTGGTTTGGAAGCCTTTTGAGCTTTTGGTCAATGCCCTCGTCGCACTGAATGCCAAGGTCGAAGATTACCCCGGCAAATTTAAAGAACCGTTCGTAACCACCTGCAGGTACCTGCTGCGTCGAGCAGAAGAAACCCAGCGGGACGCGTTCGTCTCGAGCTACTTCAAGCAAGCAAAAGCCCAACTCCGCGGACGCGTGCGATTCCCTCTCTTATGGCCGCCCGGACCGGACAATCTCACCATCAGTGTGGATCAACTCCGACAGGTGAAAGCTTTGTTGAACACGATCCGGCAGGATCTGCAGTCAGAAACTTTTACAAAAATGCCGGTGCAGTCGCGTCAAGGCTTAACGGATATGGCTAAGGGACTGAACCCGCTTTACGCTTTGTGCGAGACAATCTTAAAGCCAGACGGCTCGATCTCCTCGGTTACGATTACTCTCTTGAATGGGCAGGCGCAGAGGCAATTGTCAGGACCCGATCTTGCCCCTATGCCGACGCCAACTCCCCCTCCCCCTCCCCCCCGTCGCTCGATCGTCAGTCAGCTTTTCACCGGCGACGCGCCGACCCCGTTCCCGGAACCGACCCTCCCTTACAATCCGCGCAACTGGAATGGTATAATGCTCGTCGACGGTGGCAAATCACGAGCCTACCGCCATGGAAGCGGCGTCGTGCCCCTTGACACTCCAGCAGACAGGACGCTCGGAAAATTTCCAATCGACAATGCCTTTCATTTCCTTGTTTTCCACACCCCGACTGGTGGCGCATCCGAAGTGGTCGATTGCGGCGAAAACTGGTCGGCATTGCGTTTGATCGGCAGATTCGGCGGCAAGCCCTTGGATGTCGGCCAGGTTTGGCGCGTCTCGCTTCGGCCAGGTGAACCAACCGCTGTGTGGGTCCAGATTGCCTTCGAGACACCACTTCCGGCGCTGGAGGCTTGGCCGACCATAGACAGCTTGGGTCTCCGAGATTTTGCCGGCCCATGAGTCGATTTCTCAAGGTTTTTTTACGGGATCCGCTCGGCGGACGGATCCAGGTCGCCGGCTTCGGCAAGCACCCGGCCTGGGATGACCATATCGACGACATCGGGTTAAACACTGAGACCTTGGTTCTGACCAAGCAGCTTCTTTATTCAGGAGGAATTGCTACCCAGCTCGCCTCGGGTGCCTGGGACCAGATCGAGAAATCAGGAAGTGCCGTCGAGTTCGATCACCGGTTCGTCTGGGGCCGGGACCAACAAGCCATCGTCGGCGGCATCTGGTCCTCAGCGGATCGCAAAGGACGCACCCGGTTTCCCTTGGTTATCTGTGCTCAGGTAGAGTTGGTCGGTCCAAGGGCTCTTGATCTCCTTCTTGGCGCCGTCGAGCATCTCGGTACGTTCTGCCGGGTTGCGAAGACTCAGCAGGAAATCCGTGATGCTTTCGACCAGGTTCACAGGGAATTAAATGGCCTGGGCCTCGCTTCGCCCCACGATCATTCGTCTGCCCAAGTAGCTGCTTTGGAAGAGAGTTCAATTTTGCCGGCCCTGGTCACTCTCTCTGCCTGTCTGAAAAGTAAACGGCTTCGTGGCCCGTACGAAACGGCCAGATCACGAGGATTGCATTTTCGGTTGGCGACCACTTCTTCGTCGGCTGAAGATCATCTTCGTTTTTGGTCCGCTTACCTCAGCGCGCGCCGCACGGGTTCCAGTTTGCCGTATTTCGCGGTCGCTGCGAACGGGAGAAGTTGGATCGACCTGATCGTCGGTGAACCATTGCAAAATGATTTTTTTTGTCTAAGGGCCAACGAAAATGCGGTCCCGGCCACATGGGCTAAAATCGAGGGCAGGGAACTGAGCGAGTTGGAATCTGAGGCCAAAGACTATTTGCAGAGATATAGGCTTGGAACGGAAAAGTTCTCTACGCCTCCCCGTCCCTGGTGGTCGGGATTCTTTAATAGATAGTTTTGACGGAAGGAACGGGCGGTGGGAGAAAGACTGCCCCTTACTGGCTTACCATGAGTCCGGAAAAAGAAATGGAGCTAAAAGCGTGGATTACCAACTCCAGCCGTATTAAAATGCAACCGATCCCCAAAGACCGTTGAATGAGGTGCAATATGAAACCACCGTCGGTATGCCGATCGGGCGAGTCTCCTTACCGTCCCCTTTGGGTATATGCACCCGGCGTACTGGCGGTGCATGATAGCGGCCCGATTTGGCCAGCCCAATCAGCTCCTGGAGGTTGTTCTCCAGCTCTTTCCCGTATTCCTCCATTGTCTTCCCATCGACGCCTGGTGCGCTTTCGCGCCGTGTTCGCCGGTAGGCCTCTTTCATCCAGTCCATGTCCAGATAATGGTTCAGCGACGTGAAGCTCACCTCAGGTCTCGCTGCGGCCAGTTCTGTTTCGTTAACACGTCCATTGTCGGCTCTGTGTCCTCCCGTCTTGTCTTTCCCACCAACAGTTTCCTAAGCCCGACATCCCCCTTCCCTACTCGGTGGCTCCCTCGGTTCGGTTCGCCACTTTTCGCGCGGTACTATGAGGATGCTAAGACTTCCGACTGCTCCTCCCGTCGCTCTGCGTTTTCCTTCGAACGACGGTTACCTCCTTGACTCCATTTCCTTTCGCTCGCCTCGGGCTTCTGGCGTTCTCTCCCGCTGCGCCTGGGCGTTGGTCTACCGGTCTCGCCGCACCACTCCGGTTCTTTCCATAGAAGGAAGCCAGTCGGATCTCTCAAGTTCCCAAGGAACCCTTTCGTGCTTTTGCCCTGCTCTCAGACCCCGGTCGGATCTCCGCGCCAAGCCATTCGCGGCGCTTCGATTCTGCCCCCGCCGTCAGGACGACGAAGGCTCCAGCATCAGGTCATTTTTTCGAGGCTCAATCACACGGCTTTAGCACCCGCTCCATACGCTTCGTGCCGCCATCGCTGATGACTACGCAATGTTCGCTTCCGGCTGGTGGCCAACCTTTGCCGGGTGGGGTTGTTCAACCCACTGGGTCCCTGTATTGTGTTTCCGAGTTTTGTTCTCTTGCCAACTACATGCTCTTCCTCACATTCTGGGTTTGCTTGACGCGACCTGACTCCTGACTCCTGCAACTCCTGAACTCCTTCCCCCCTCATTCTTCACCAAACAACAGTTCAAAAAGCCGGTCCACGCCGGCGTCGCGGTGGCGGTTAGCCTGAGTACGGAGCAAGGTTTGACCCTTTCGATTTGCGCGAATTCTATTTTCTATTTCGGCGAGTGCGGTCCGAGATCCCTGCCAATCCGATTTGTTAACCACAATAACGTCGGCCACGTCGAGCATCGCAATTTTTTGAAGCTGGAGTCGGCTCCCATAATCCGGAGGCATCACCAGGACCGCCTTGTCCACGGCGAGCGTTTCGATTCCGAAAGGCATTGCCTCCTGGCCGGTGCCCACAGTCTCCAGAAGAATCACTTCAAACAGCTCACTCTCGATAAGGTTTTTCAAACCGCGACCGGTGGATGGACTCAGTCCTCCAGCCTGACCCCGGGTAGCCAGGCTCCTCATAAAAACCCGATCATTCTGCGAATAAATCATCGTCGCCCGGTCCCCCAGAAGCGCGCCGGAACCGATCAGGCTGGGATCATGAGAAAGGATCGCCAAGCGCTTATCTCCCGGGTTGGAGCAGAGAAATCGATAAACCAGCTCATCAATCAAGGTAGTTTTGCCGGCGCCTCCCGGACCGGTCAAGCCGATCACTTTCGTCTTCCGGTGCGGTTTCCGGCTCCCTGGAACCTCTTCTGACATAGAGACCATACGGATGTTTTCCCGTTCTATAAGTGTTAACTCGCGCGATCGGAATCGGTCCGTGTTCGCCAACGATAGGTCATAAGGTCCCAAGGTTACATCGCTGTACTCTTCTCTTAGGTAGCTTAACATTTCCCCCAACGGGGTTCCGGCGAAGAAAATTCGATCCACACCTCCCTGACACATAATTTCGGCATCCTCACGAGTGATCGTTCCGCCGCCGCCGCCAAAAATCTTCATCATCGGGCAGAGGCGAAGTTGGCGCAACCTGTCGGCGACCTCCTCGAAGAACTCGAGGTGACCGCCGTTGTAGGTCGAAATGCCGATGGCAACCACATCTTCCTGGATCGCGGCTCGAACAATGTCTTTGGCCGAACGATTGTACCCGAGATAGACCACTTCAACGCCATGACGAATGAATTCCAGGTTGATTGTGTTGATCGCGCTGTCATGACCGTCACAAATCGGCACTGCAGTGAGAATCCGGATCGGCATTAGGAGGAGTTAGGGGTTGCAGAATGGAACGGTTTCTCATCCATGGATCGTGATGAGTTCACTTCCGTTCGATGAAAATTTCGATCGAACTGGCAGTCAATAGAAAAGGCCTCGCGCTGCTTCTCTGCCATCGGAATTCCTGCTCACTCCCTATACCCTGAAATAGGACGACTTTATCCGTGCCACGGCAGGTTAAAATGTTCGTTTTTGTACGAAAATATTTCACGTAGTAAGCGATGTAAGTAGATCACTCTCAAAGCTATGCGGTAAATCCACGCCCGAAGAGATACAGGATTGTCGGAGGTTCACCCTTGGGCCAGTTCCTTCTATCGCAGGGCGCAGCGCAATGAAATTAAACACCGGTATTATTCCCCGCCATCGATATCGGTCCTGACTCTGACAACTCCTGACTCCCTCACTCCTCCACAACCGCATCGGGCAGACTATTTTGCTTATTCGGGTCCGGTGGAAATTGAGCGGCCAGGAGTGAACCTACTTTTTCGACGCCGTGGATTAACGCTTCGGTAAAATCACCACGCTTCAGGTTCGACTCCATCCCCTCAACCACTTCGTGCCAAAAGTTATCTCCGCATTTGGCATGTACAGCCGTATCGCCAATCACGGCGAAGCGATGCGACACCGGAGCGATAAAGATCAATACGGCGTTCCTTGAGCGCGTCTGGTCCATTTTCAGTCTTCTGAAGCACAGACCGGCGGCATGAAACGCGTCCTCAGTTTTCTGGCGACTGATGAAAACGCGTATCTCACCACTGGTGCGTTTCTCAGCCCCGGCTATGGCCGAAACAATTCTGTCGTGGTCGACACCTTTAAGAAAATGATGCGGTTTCATACGCAATCTTTATAAAATCACCAACCGCCGCTGGCGCCGCCGCCGCCGCTGTCGCCACCGCCGCCGGAAAATCCACCGCCCCCTCCTCCTCCGCCGCCACCGCCCCCTCCTCCGCCTCCGCCGATCCACCAGATCCCGCCGGATGAGCGCGAACCTGAGCCTGTGTAGAGAGTTCCTCGGCGCGCCGCTCTGAGCAGTGATAACCCGATAATTCCGAAAACAATCAGAAAAATGATCAAATCGACGGTGCCCCCCTCGTCGTGTCGGGCCTGGGCGCGACTCTCAGCAACGGTTCGACCGTTTCCTTTGTACTCCCCGCGGGCTGCCGCGATCATTGCGTTGACCGCCGCTGTCATGCCCCCACCGAAATCGCCCGTCTGAAAACGAGGCGCAATCTCATCGGAAATAATGCGTTTGCAAATTGCGTCCGGAAGCGCGCCTTCCAGCCCGTATCCGGTCTGGATTCGCATTTTTCTATCTTTGACGAACACAAAAAGTATGGCGCCGTTGTCGCGGCCTTTTTGACCGGGTTTCCAAGCTCGAAAGGTATCTTGGGCGAAATCTTCCAGCGAAGTGTCCGCCGGCAAGGCGGGAAAAATCGCTACAAGGATCTGGTTTGAGGTCTGGCGCTCAAATTCTTCGAGCTGCTGATCGAGCTGCTGCGCCGTCCCTGGGCTAATCAGTGAAGCGTAGTCATTGAAGAAGTGCAGAGGCTTTGCCGGCACATCCGCGGCGATCGAATGCGCGACAATGAGACCCAAAGCCGCCAGGAGTGAAAAACGGACCAAGAATTGGGTGATCAGTTTCTTCATCTGCGAAATCGGTGAGATCTCCACTGGAATCCCGTCTGTAAGCAGTCTTCCGACCATCACAGGGAACCGCCCCAAAGCTAAGCTCGTTGTGCCTCCGACGCCAGCCCAGCCGCTCATTTCGGGCTGGGACTAGGACTAAATGAGGGAAAATTAACGCTCGGGGCCGCTTCCGAGCCTGCTGAACTTTGGAAATAGGGCTTGGGCTGGAAACCGAACCACCCGGCATAAATGACGGTCGGGAACGAGCGCACCTGAGCATTGTAACTTTGTGCGGTGTTATTGAAATCCCGGCGGGCTACGGCAATTCGGTTTTCCGTTCCTTCAATCTGGGCCTGGAGATCACGGAAGTTATTGTTCGCCTTGAGCTCGGGATAATTCTCACTCACCGCCAGTAATCGGCCCAAGGTGCCGGTCAGCGCATTTTGCGCTTGCTCATATTGCCGAAGTTGCTCTGGGTCGGTCGGAGCCTTCGACGGATCAATCGTGACCTTGGTGGCATTTGCCCGCGCGTTAATCACATCCGTCAAAGTCGATTTCTCGAAATTGGCCGCTCCCTCGACCGTTCGCACCAAATTCGGAATCAGATCCGCTCGACGCTGATATTGAGTCTGCACCTGCGCCCACGAGGCATCGACCGCCGTGGAGGAACGAACCAAGCCGTTATACCCCCCTGCTATAGCCAGACCAAAAATGATAACCGCTACAACCAATACCCCTAAGCAACCAAGACCGAAAACAACCGCTTTATTCATAATATTTGCCGCCTTATTGATCGCGTGCGAAGCCAAAAACGCAAGTTCCTTTGCTGATCGATAGCTTCTCAGGCCGCCTGAGAGGGGACCAATCCTGAATCGGATCCATCAACAGCCGATCCTCCTCTAAGGATTTTCGCTTGATCGATTGACGCTCCGAATAACCCCGGCTACTATTTAGCCCTCGTTCGAAAAAGCATCCGGAATAAGAAGATTTTATGCCCGAAGTTATAGTGAGAAAAGGTGAGCCGATCGACAGAGCGCTCAAAAGGCTGAAAAACAAGCTCGATGCCGAGGGGATCATGGAAGAGGTTCGCCGTTTGCGTGCTTTCGAGACCCCCTCGCAAAAAGTGCGCCGAAAAGCGAAGCTGGCCGCCAAGCGCGGAAAGCTGAAGTTTCGCTTTAATCCGTAATCCTCTCGATATCAGCGACTGATCTAACTCCACCCAATAGGTGGGGTTTTTTATTCTCGATGGGCCTCCGCCCAGGGCTATTCGGAGTACAGCTTCAAAATCGCCGCGACGAGGCCGTCCACATCGTATCGCGCAGCTTCAATATCCACCGTCAGCCCATATTTCCGCATGGTCTCGGAGGTGATCGGTCCGATGCTGGCCGTCTTCATTTTTGCAGGCCATGAGAGCTTCAACGCCAAAAAGTTTTCCACTGTCGATGAGCTGGTGAAAGTGATCAGATCGGCCCCTTCGGTTTGCAATCTCTCGCGGGCGCCCGATTTGTCGTTTGTTTCGAGCACCGTCTGGTAGGCGACCGCCTCGTCCACAATCGCACCGAGTTCCGCCAGTCGTTTTGGCAACACCTCTCGGGATCCTAGAGCTTTCACCAGCAGAAATTTTAGATTTTCGACGCTGCCAAATTCCAAAAGTCCCTCGAGAATCGCCTCGGCAATGAATTCCTTGGGTTGCAAATCGATCGAGAGATGAAAATCCTTGATCCGTTGGGCGGTAGCGGGCCCGATAGCCGCGATCTTCACATTTCCGATGCTCCGAGCATCATTGTAGAGACGGTAGAACATATCGAAAAAAGCCTCTACTCCATTGACGCTCGTAAATATCAACCATTCGTATTGAAATGCATCGCGAACCAGCTCGCCGAACTCCCTCAGATTTACCGGGGGCTCTACCCGAATTGTCGGCAATTCGTAAACGTCGGCTCCCAAAGCATTGAGCTTCGAAGTCAAAACGCTCGCCTGTCTTCTGGTTCTTGTAACGACAATCCGACGCCCAAAAAGCGGGCGCTGTTCGTACCAGCGTAACTTCTCTCGCAATTGAACCACTCGGCCAAACACCGCAATGGCCGGCGGTTCAAATCCGGTCGAAGCGGCAACGATCGATCCCAACTCTCCAAAAATAGTTTCCTGGCGGCTGGTCGTGCCCCAGCGGATCAAAGCCACGGGCAGGTGCTTATCTGCTCCGCTGCTCAAAAGCTCCGAAACGATCGATTCCAGACGATCAATTCCCATCAGCATGACCAAGGTTCCCTTTCCAGCGACCAGCGACTTGTAGTCGATCGCGGTCTCTTCCTTGGCCGGGTCCTCATGGCCGGTAAAGACCGAGAAGGAAGAAGCGAGATCTCGATGCGTCAGCGGTATTCCCGCGTAAGCAGGAACTGCGATCGCCGAGCTTATGCCAGGGACGATTTCGAATGCCAGTCCCGCTTCAGCCAGTGCCTCAGCCTCTTCGCCCCCTCTTCCGAAAACAAAGGGATCACCCCCTTTCAATCGGACCACATGTTTGCCTTCCTTTGTCCTTTTGATCAAAAGCTGGTTGATCTCCTCCTGGCTTAACGTGTGCTGCCCGGATTTTTTTCCCGCGAACACCACTTCTGCATTTGCCGGTGCCCATTTAAGAATCTCGGGGTTGCAGAGATAGTCGTAGACAATGACTTCCGACTGCTCAACGGCTTGCCTGGCACGAAGGGTAACTAGCCCGATATCGCCCGGACCCGTCCCGGTAAGAATGCAGATCCCTTTACTTTCCTTTTTCATAAATTTGGTTCAAGAGAGCGGAGGCAGCCGCCCGGGCCGTCTTAAATTCGCCCGCTAGAATTCCGGACACCGGTTTTTCGGTCTCATCAAAAATTATCGCCTCACAACGCAGTTCGCTTCCCTTCAGCGAGGTGCGAATGCCGAGCGGCAGATTGCAGCCTCCACCGAGCAACCGCAAGAATTCGCGTTCAACACCGGTGCAAAACCAAGTGGGCAGGTCGTTGACGCCACCCAAAAATTCTCTGAGCTCCGAGTCATTGGCCCTGATCTCCAAACCGATCGCGCCCTGACCGGGCGCCGGCAAAATTTCCCTCAGGTCCGACGCGAACAACCAACGCGCGTCGAACTCCAAGCGACCGCTTTTGAGGGAGTAGCCCAATCTTTCCAACCCGGCTTTGGCCAGCACAAGCGAGTTGAACGATTCTTCGGCCAGAAGCTTGGCTATTCGGGTAGGGACGTTCCCTCGGATGTCCGACACCTGAAGATCCGGCCGATGAGCCAATAACTGGCGAGCTCGGCGAGGGCTGCTGGTCGCAATCAGCCCACCAGGAGGAATTTCGCTCAGGGATTTGGCAGACTTCGAAATCAGAACATCCACCGGGTCGTGCCGTGGTAAGGTGGCCGCCAACTCCAGTTCCGGAGGTAGTTCGGTCGGTAAGTCTTTCAGCGAATGAACCGCGACATCGATCTGCCGGTTTAACAGGGCCTCTTCCAGTTCTTTAGTGAATAGTCCCCGGCCGATCTTTGGTCCTGACTGACTCAGGCTGATATCCAGTCGTCGATCACCGGTCGTCCGGATGATCTGGACATGAATTTCAGGATGTTCGGTAAGTCGCTCCAAGGCTTGTTTGACAAGTTCGGCCTGAGCTAGCGCTAACCGGCTACCGCGAGTCCCAAGGACAATGGGCTTCACGTTCGCCGGCACTCGATTGCCGCCGGGGCAATCGCCCGGTTAGCGATCCGATTTAACCAGAGTTCGAAATCCGCTACATGTTTTTCGATCAAGCCATCACAAGCCTCCGCCTCTTTCTTCCGGGCCTCGAGCGTTCGTTCGGCGATTGCCTGGAGTGAATCCAGATCGTAGACATAAACGCCGTCCATCTCATGAACGGCAGGATCGACATCCCGCGGCATGGCCAGGTCGATGATGAAAAGCGGCCGATCGCGGCGCATCTTCAGAACTGGCTCAAGCTTCGTCCTGGTCACAATGGCATGAGGCGCAGAGGTGGAGCTGACCAGGATATCCAAGTCACTGAATTCTACTTCCCAATCATCAAAGCGAATGGCCCGTCCGCCGATCGCCTCGGCCAGGTGAGCGGCTCGTTCAAACGAACGATTCGAGACAAACAATTGTCTGGCACCGTGCGACTGGAAACTCGAAGCGGTCCGCTCACTCGTCTCGCCGGCTCCCAGGATCATAATTTTCCGTCCCTCAAGCTCTCCAAAAATCTGTCGAGCCAGGTCTACGGCCACAGAACCGACCGAGACACTCCCACGAGTGATCGCAGTGGTCGATCGGACGTGCTTGCCCACATGGAAGGACCTTTGGAAAAGCCGATTCAAAATCCTACCTGTCGTGCCTAGCCTTGCCGCAGCCTCGTAAGCGCGTTTGACCTGCCCAAAAATCTCCGTCTCGCCCAGAACCATTGACTCCAGCCCGGAAGCGACCCGGAACAAATGCCGAATCGACGAAACAGCTTGTAACCGGAAAAGATGTTGCGACTCTCCGAGGTCAATCGACCCGTAAAAGTCCTGAAATAGAAGCTCGATCGGCAACTGCGAATCCTCGGTGACAAGGTAGAATTCTGTCCGATTACAGGTCGATAAGAGCACGCTTTCCTGGACGCTCGGCATCTGTGCCAATCTGCTCAACGAATCGGCTAATGCCGAATCAGGAATCGCAAACCGTTCCCTGACCTCGACATTTGCCGTCTGATGACTGACGCCGAAACAGAGGATATTCATTTAAAGTGATGGACGGTCCGAGATAAATCGAATCCCCCAAAACGTACTCAATAACAAGCTAAATGCGACGATCGACAGTGCCGCGACCCATTTCGCGGCCATGGCATGTCGGATCCGGGCAATAAGGATGGCGCCATAGACGCACCAAACCAGGATCGACCATGCTGCCTGCACCCAGTTTATCCGACCGCCGATCAGAAATCCCGTGATGAGCCCCACCGTAAAAAGGCTGAAACCCAGCCATAACAAACGCGAGTTTGCGACCGACAATGCCGTGATCGGCGGCAACCGGTAGAAAATCGAGCTGGGCTGGCCAGTCTTCAATTCCCGTTCCTGAACCAAAAACATGACGCCGGCGATGCAGGCCAGCGCAAATGCTCCGCAAGCTACCATCGAAAACGAAGTGTGGGCCTCAAGCCAGGGGTTGACTTTGATTTTCCTGGCCACCGGTTCACTTGGTGGAAGCGCGACCGCAAAAATCAAAAGAGCGGAAGCGACCGGCGCGGTAAAAGCACCCATCAACGAGAGCCGATAACTTGATCCGATGACCAGGTAAATCAGCACCATTGACCAAGTCATAAAAACCAGCACCTCGAAGCGATTGGTAATCGGGCAACGGCCAATCGCGTGTCCTCGATCAAAAAGAAAAAGGGTCGTAAACAGAAATCCAGTACAGATCGCCAAGAACGTAATTCGTGTCGTCAAAAACTTGTTCGTCGCCAGCGAATAGACAGAGCAGGCAAAACCTGAAAGATACGAGAGCAAGGCCAACTCAACCCAAACACGATCAGACCAATTCATAGAGGTAAAAACAGCGGCCCAGGACGAACCATCGCGAACGCCCAAAAGTTGCAATTAAAGAGCGAAGGGGGCGTCCGCTCAAGATTTTTTTACGGATGATCATTGACGTTCGTTGTCGATCGTTCAGGTTCGTTCAAATGAGTCAGGTCAACCTTGAACAGCTCAAAAACGCCATTCGAGACGTCCCTGACTTCCCGAAGCCAGAGATTATTTTTAAGGATATAACACCCATTTTGGGAGACGGACAATTATTCCAAAGTGTAATCGATCACCTCGGAGAGCAGGCGGAAAAGGCGCATCCGTCAAAAATAGTCGGGATCGATGCTCGAGGGTTCATGTTCGGCGCGGCGGTCGCTTACAAACTTGGTCTTGGTTTCGTTCCCATCCGGAAAAAAGGCAAGCTCCCGTACCGGACAGTCGGTTCCTTATACCAGTTGGAGTATGGCGATGCTGAGGTTGAACTGCATGTGGACGCCATCGATCCCGGGGAGCGGGTCGTCCTGGTCGACGATCTGTTGGCCACCGGCGGCACTTCAGGAGCCGCCGTGAATCTGGTCCAGAAAGTCGGAGGAATCGTCTGCTCGGCGCTTTTCGTCATTGAATTGGAATTTCTCAACGGACGAAGAAAACTCCCCCCCGACGTCCCCGCCTACTCGATGGTCCAGTACTAAGGCAAGCGTGGCGACGGTGAACGCTGAACGCCAAACTTCCGCATGATCCGGTTCATCGCGAAAAGATTGATCGGTTTAGTAGCCATTCTTTTCTGCGTCGTGACGATCACATTTTTTCTGATCCGCCTGATGCCAGGCGGACCTTTCGATCGGGAGCGCAAGCTGCCTGAACACATCGAGAAACAGCTTCTTGCGAAATACAAGTTGGATGGGCCTCTTCCGGAGCAATACATCAACTACCTGGGAGACTTGTTGCACGGCGATCTTCGTCTTTCGACCAAATACCGGAGCCGGTCGGTCAACGAAATCCTGGCCGACAGTTTACCGGTTTCGGGATTGCTGGGAGGAATCGCGTTTTGTGTGGCCACCATCGGTGGTGTTTTTCTTGGGTCACTGGCTGCGGCGAAGCAGCAGACCTGGGTCGACCGGACGGCGATGCTAACGGCTCTCTTTGCGGTTTCATTGCCCCCTTTTGTGGTTGGCCCAATCCTGGTGCTCGTTTTCGCTATCGATTGGCCGATCCTTCCCGTCGGCGGCTGGGGAACCCTCCAGAGCCTGATCCTACCGTCCATTACGCTTGCCGCCCCGTATACTGCCTACATCGCGCGTCTCACTCGCTCGAGTATGCTGGAAGTCTTGACCCAGGATTATATTCGCACCGCCAGAGCGAAGGGGCTGAGCGATGCCATGGTCATTTATAAGCACGCCTTGCGTGTAGCGATTCTCCCGGTGGTCTCCTTTCTCGGTCCTTTGGCCGCCAATCTTTTAACCGGCTCAATCGTGGTGGAAAGCATCTTCAGCATTCCCGGAACTGGCGGCTTTTTCGTTAATTCGGTGCTCAATCGGGACGGATTTCTGCTCGCCGGCGTGGTCATCGTCTATTGCTCGCTTCTGGTTCTCTTCAACCTGGCGGTCGATCTTCTTTACGGCTTACTGGACCATCGAATATCGTTGTATGAGTAAGCCTCTCTCTCCATGGTTGAAGCTTCGACGCAACCCAGCTGTTGTCGTTTCGGCGGTCATCCTCTTTGCCGCTGCTCTCGCGGCAATCTTCGGGCCAAGTCTCCTGCCCGCAAGCGCCGGAGAAGTGACACGCAATAGCTTTCTTCCACCCTCCGCTCGGCATTTTTTCGGCACCGATCTGAATGGGCGGGACTTACTCTACCGAGTCTTGCTTGGCGGCCGGATTTCGCTGCTGGTCGGGGTCACCGGCGCGTTGGTCAGTTTTGCGGTAGGAATTGTCTACGGGATGGTAGCCGGCTACGTAGGAGGGCAAGCTGACTCGATCATGATGCGCTTGGTGGATACCCTCTACGCGATTCCTCGGTTGATCTTTCTGCTGGTTCTGATCACTGCTCTCGATCCGTTGCTTCGCCGCGCCATGGCGGCACACGGACTACAAGGGTTGATAGGCTACTCCAAAATCTTCATCCTGATTCTTTGTTTAGGCCTGACCGAGTGGCTGACCATGGCTCGCATCGTGCGGGGTCAGATCCTCAGCCTGAAGTCGCAACAGTTTGTGCTGGCTGCACGAAGCATCGGCCAAAGTCATTTCAATATCATTTTTCAACATCTTTTGCCGAACCTGGTCGGTCTCGCGCTCGTCTATCTGACTCTTACGGTCCCGGCGGTAATTCTGGATGAATCGTTTCTCAGCTTTCTGGGTGTTGGCGTCCAGGCGCCTCTTGCCAGCTGGGGCCTGTTACTCAGCGACGCCGCACAAGTCATCAATCCAATCAAAGGTTACTGGTGGCTCTTGGTCTTTCCGGTCATTGCCATGTCGCTTACGCTCCTCGCGCTCAATTTTTTGGGAGATGGCCTGCGCGATGCACTAGACCCCAGGCAGCGGAAGTGATCTGGAATCTGAAAATTTTCCCGAGGGGAGGGTCAGGCCCGAGCGCTCCTTCGAAAATGTTGCCGATCGTTCTCGGCCTTTGACTCTTTGCAGGTCGCTGGGCCATGAAGCAGCTCGCTCTGTCTCTTCTATGACCAGAGCAAACCGGGACGGTTCGCTTGCTTTTGCCTGATACTCGGATCGCCGACACGTTGTGCTACGTTTACCTAATTCCATGCGAATCGTAAAATCTGTCGACCGGATGGGGCAACTTTCCCTTGGTTTGCCTCAACCGGTCGTTCTTGTTCCAACGATGGGTGCTCTTCATAAGGGACATCTCGCCCTCATTCATCGTGGGAAAAAATTAGCCGGACGCAAGGGGTCCACTGTTGCGAGCATCTTCGTGAATCCAATGCAGTTCGGCCCACGAGAAGATTTTCGGAAATATCCCCGCCCTTTCCGGCGCGACTGCCTGCTCCTCCAAGAAAGTGGCTGCGACCTGGTGTTCGCTCCAACGCCTGCGCAGATGTACAGCCTGGACGCGTCCGTTACTATCAGCGAATCACAACTCGAAAAGATGATGTGCGGAGCTACTCGGCCAGGCCATTTCGCCGGGGTTTGCACTGTCGTGACCAAGTTATTTCACCTGGTTCAACCCGACATTGCCATCTTTGGCGAAAAGGATTTTCAACAACTGGCAATTCTGCGCCGAATGGTCCGGGACTTGAATTTTCCGATCCGCATTGTCGGGCATCCGACGGTGCGTGAATCAGACGGATTGGCCCTCAGTTCCCGCAACATCTATCTCAGCGCCGAAGAACGTCGACAAGCCCCTCTCATTCAAGAGGCGTTGCGCGATGCCGCAAACCGATTGCGAAGGCAATCGGTCGGGCGTGAGGATTTGGAAGATTTCATACGACACCGGATCACCAGAGGATCGTTGGCCAGAGTCGATTATGTGGCGGTTGTTGATCCTGAAACACTTCAGGCCAAAGAACCCAAAGAATTGCCGGTGCTTCTCGCTTCGGCTGTTTTTTTTGGCGCGACTCGCCTCATCGATAATATTTTGGTCAAATAAGAATCCGCGGCTAACATGTCGTGTCATGGCAGTTGCGATGGCGCGCTTGGCCAGCTGCGGATTGTATGGATTTCTTAGAAGAATTAACGTCTTCGGTGCTTTGCGGCGACGGAGCAATGGGGACAGCGTTGATGTCATCCGGAGTGCCGTTGGAGGTCTGTTTTGAAGAACTAAACGTTTCCGCTCCCGAAACAGTCTCCCGTATCCACGACTCTTACGTGCAGGCAGGCGCCCGCCTGATCGAAACAAATACCTTCGGGGCGAATGCCGCACGTCTCTCAAAACATGGCTTGGAGGGCCGAGTTCGAGAATTGAATCAGGCGGGCATCCGACTGGCTCGGAACTCTATCGGCCAACGCCCCATTTACCTGGCCGCCAGTATCGGGCCCCTCGGGATCGCAGACCCTCAGGCAGAGTTGCAAGACATCGATCGGTCAAAACTGTTCGAGGAACAGGCGCAAGCGATCCTGGAGGCAACCGTGGATGTGCTTTTCCTGGAAACATTCCTGGATTTTAACGAGATCCAGATTGCTCTCAATGCCGTGCGAAAACTCGACGCCAAAATCCCTGTCGTCTGCTCTATGGTTTGCTCGGAGGAAGGCCGCCTCCCCTCCAGCTTGCCGATTGTCCAGGCCTTCCGGGAATTGGTCCGCCTCGGTGCCAATGTCGTCGGAGTTAATTGCGTGACTGGCCCTCACGCCATGCTCCACATCTTGCGGCGAATTCCGATCGAATTTCCAATCAGCGCTTTTCCAAATGCCGGCTACCCCCGATACCATGACGGACGTTTTCTTTACAATGCGGCCCCTGAATATTTCGCCGAAGCGGCAATAGAATTTATTAGCCAGGGCGCACGCCTGATCGGGGGGTGCTGCGGCGTTGGCCCCGAACACATTCACGCGATGGCAAAAGCGATTGCCGGATTGAAGCCGGTCCGGTCCAAACCGGTTGTGCAATGGATTGCCGAGCCGGAGCCGGAAGCTGCGAGACGGCCAGCGGAAACAAGCCTTCTTGACCTGATGGCCAAAGGGCAAACCGTGGTCGTCACGGAACTCGACCCCCCAAAGACATTGGTCCTTGAAAAATATTTCGCAGCGGCATGCGCCCTGATCGATGCCGGGAGCGACGCGATCACGCTGGCGGACAATTCGCTGGCCATACTCCGGGTCAGCAACCTGGCCATTGGCGCGATTCTAAAGCAAAAATACAATATAATGCCGCTCCTGCATATCAGTTGTCGCGACAAGAATCTGATCGGCCTCCAAAGTGAACTTATGGGGATCGCCGCTCTGGGCATCAGACACATCTTGCCTTTAACCGGAGACCCTGCGAAGTTCGGCGATCAGCCAGGGGCTTCATCCGTCTATGACGTGAACTCCATTCAACTGATGGAGATTATTTCAGGGTTAAACAGAGGTTACAATTTTGCCGGCAAGAACATTAAATACCCGACCGACTTCGTCATGGGTTGCACCTTCAATCCCAATGCGAAGAATCTGGATGCGCAGGTCGCCCGTCTCGAGCGCAAAGTTGCGGCGGGAGCACGTTACGTAATGACGCAACCGGTATTCGATCAAGCGCTGGTCCAACAGATGCATGCCAGAACGAAGCATCTTGGAGTACCAATTCTGACCGGAGTCTGGCCCTTGTTGAATGGCCGGCAAACCGAATTTTTGCACCATGAAGTCCCGGGAATCATTGTCCCGGACCAGATCCGCTCGCGCATGGCTGGAACCGAGGGACAGCAAGGCCGCCGTCAAGGTATCGATATCGCCAAAGATGTCGTGCGGGCCGCTCTGGATTATTTCCCCGGGATTTATCTCATCACCCCCTTTCTCGCATATGACACCACCGCCGAGCTCGCACAGTTCGTCCGCAGCTTATCATAGGATTCCGTGGCCCTTGATCTTTCAAGGCGGCGGCTTCGTCTTGGCCCTCGTTGGCTTATTCGTCGCATCCACAAGATATCCGATCGTCGACTGGATCGGAAATGCACGTGAATCTATCCAACAGCTCGGGGTCTGGAGCGGGGTTGTCTACCCAATTACTTGCGCTCTTTGCAACTTGTTGTTGTTGCCGGGCGGCGTCCTCAGTATGGGCGGCGGCTTCTTTTTTGGCTTGTGGTGGGGTTTCTTCCTGGTACTGACCGGAAATCTCCTGGGAGCGGCGCTTGCTTTTCTCATTGCCAGAAAAGTTGGTCGCCAAAGGATCGAACGGCTTCTTTCCAACAATCGCAGGCTTCGAATTCTAGATGGGGCGATTGCACGGCATGGCTGGAAGATCGTCGTGCTGTCACAGCTTAACCCACTGGCGCCCTCGAGCCTTTTGAATTATTTGTACGGCCTTACCCGAGTGCGGCTCAGCCGGTGCCTGCTCTGGGTTGCTCTTGGTCAAACTCCCGGTCTGTTTCTCTATGCTTTTGTCGGCACTCTAGGTCAATTCGGAGTGGATATGGCCCGCGGAACCCGCCAACCAGGCCTGCATGATTACTTGCTCTGGGGAAGCGGATTCATTGTCACCATCGTGACGACCTACCTGCTCGGCAGGCTTGCGCGCAGAATCATGGGGGAAGCCGATGCCGAGATGAGCGACCAACCTTGACTCATGCGAGTTCGAGACTACCTTTTCTCACTTTCGGTCTAGCGATTGCAATGTGTAGCCCATCTGATGCCCAAGGCTCGGACTTCGCGATTTATCTCGACTACGGGGTAGATTGCTGCTTTGGAAACCACGGCGACCTTACCATCAGTGAGCGAGGCATCGTGTTGCGTTCGCGATGGCATTTCTCGCTCGGGACGCAGATAGCCATGCGTATTTGCGCACATGCCGTCAGTCCGGACGATTGTCCGATTTGCGAGGATCTCACCGGGATGGTCGTGAGTTGCGAAAGAATCGAGGAGCGATATCCATGCTTCGAGGCGACTATCCTCTTCCTCGATGTCACTCTTCCAGCCCAGCAAGGGCTAGTTCGTGTCGCGGATCGTCTGGAATTAGCCGGTCAAGCAGCCTGATCCAAGCGATCAAGCCTGCGATTTTGCCGAACTGACGCCAGCAACAGCTTTAGCAGCTCTGCTCTTCCGGCGGTTTGCCAGGTTTCGGTGGACGATCCCTCGTTTTGCCGCTTTATCCAGCCTCGACGCCAGAAGGTTCAATTCCGCTTGTGCCTTTGCGCCGTCACCAGAGGCAACCGCAGCAGTCAATTTTTTCTGCTGACCTTTCAAACCGGTCAGAACGCTCTTATTCCGTAGGGTGCGTTGCGCTGTTTGCCTCGCTCGTTTAGCAGCAGATCGAATATTCGCCATAGTGTCGGTTTCTGGAAAGGGTCAGAAGCTATCACCTCATCGCAGGGTGTCAACATCGGAAGATCCCAGACCCGGGGAAGTGGAAGAAAGAGTCAAGGGTCCGCTAGTGGCCCTGTCCCCGAAAACCAGCGAACTAATTCTCGCCGTCGGTATGATCGGAGTTAGAGCTTTTATAAGAGGGGCGATTCAACAACGCGTTAAAAACCCGTTTCGGAAGGCTCTTCCCAGTCTCTTCCTGCTCAAGACCATTCACGGCGTTCCGCTTCGCCTCTTCCCACACCGCGGGAAACCCAGGCGAGCTCGAAACCATAAAGCGTTCGGCTCTCGCGTAGATTTCAAGTTCCCGTTGCAATCGTTTGTCCGGGTATTGGTTCAAGTTAGCGACTTTGATGCGAAGATTTTCGTTTTGTTGTTTGAACTCCTGAAGGTCCAGCCGGAGCCGATTGGTGGATTCCGCCTCGAGCTCCAATTTATCTGAGAGATGACGCTTTAAACGTCTAACTTCGCCTTTGGTGTCCATCAGACGCATTACGGCAAATGCAATGCCGATCAAGCCCAGGACGGCTCCAATGCAAAGGCCTAAATAGAAGTGGTGATTCAGGAAATCCATAATATTCGCAGACCAGGCAAACTAACCCCTCTTGCGGTTGGATCAAGGCCGACCACGCATGGAGTTTAGAACGGAACCTCTTACACTGCCAGGGGGGAGAGTTGAACTCCCGACCAAGGGCTTATGAGTCCCCTGCTCTACCACTGAGCTACCCTGGCGTTTGTTCGCTCGCCAAAGACAGCCAAACTAAGACACATCTCTTCGGATTCAAGTCTGATTCTTAGTTGCGCTTCCCGAAGCAATTCTGTCTGTTTATCTGAACCTCCCTCTCAATCGGGTACATGAAAATTGCGATCGTTCACTACACTTCCTGGCCAGTGATCGGCGGTGTGGAAAGCGTGATCCGCCAACACGCGCAGCTGATGTCACGCCACGGGCATGAGGTCGCGATTATCTGCGGCGAAGGAGGCCCCTTCGACAAACAGGTTCAGATTCTTGTCCTGCCCGAACTCAATTCTCAGCAACCCTTGGTCAGAGCGGGCCAGGAAGAGGCTTACAACGGTCGTCCAGGGCAAGCTTACTTTGGTATTCTGGAGAGTTTGCAAAAGCAGCTCGTCCCATTGTTCGACAAGTTCGATCACTTCGTCGTCCACAATATGTTCACCATGCCGTTCAACCTGGCCGGAACCCAGGCATTGAGCGCGCTCGCGGAACAGAAAAGAAAGGTGATCGCCTGGACGCATGATCTTGCTGCCGCAAACCCGGACTACAAAATCCCGCCTTATCGATCATTCGACCTCATCCGGGAGCGGCAAACTGGCGTTAGATACGTGACGATCTCGGAAGCGCGGGCGACAGAATTCAGAACTTTGATGCGCTCTGAAGTCGATGCCGTCATTCCGAACGGACTGGACTTTGCCGGCGCATGCGCAATCACCGAGGAAGTAGCGAATCTCGTGCGTCACGACCTGCCAACGACGACCATCCTCTTCTATCCGACCCGGATCCTGGCCCGAAAAAACATCGCGTTTGCCCTCCAGATCGTTGGCGCCCTCCGCGACATCGGTTTGCAGGTGCGGCTGCTCATTTCCGGCGCTCCGGATACCCACAATCGATCGAGCACCGAACATTATCACGGACTGAAACGATTAGCCGGCGATCTCCAGATTCAGGATTTGATAACTTGGGTCAACGAGTTCTTCTATGTTGACGAACGGCAGTTGCATAGCCTTTACATGATAGCGGACGCCATGCTCTTCCCTTCCAGGCAAGAAGGATTTGGTCTGCCACTGCTTGAAGCCGCGGCGCATCGGCTCCCAGTGTTTTGCTCTAACATCGAACCGTTGAAATCGATTGCTCTCTCCGGCGCCCTTCTCTTTGACCTTCGCGACGCCCCCAGAAATGTTGCGGAGAGGATTCGCAACGCCTTCGCCCAGGACCCGATTTTCACGAGGAAAAAACAACTATTGCGCGACTACTCCGCAGAACGGCTCTATTTGGAAAGAATAGAACCGTTGTTCCGCCCTCTATTATGAATGCCACGCTTTCTCCCCACGATATCCATCGACTCCTTAAGGCCGAACATGATGATCCGTTTGGCGCCCTCGGTTTGCACAAGATCGATGACCTTTGGGTGGTGCGCGCTTTTCGACCTGACGCCAAAGAGTTGGCGGTCATCGATCCGCGACACCCAGAGCGCCATTTTCCGGCAAACCGGATCGCCAACGAAGGTTTATTCGAAGCCCCGCTGACCGGGGTGACGGAAGCGTTCGTCTATCTGTTGCAGGTCGACACCTGGGCCGGAGAGACTTTCCAGCTGAGCGACCCTTACTCTTACGGGCCGATTCTCGGTGAGCTTGACATGTATCTTTATAAAGAGGGCAACCATTACGACATCTACAAAAAACTAGGGGCTCACCTGACCGAAATCGGCGGGCACGCCGGGACAACTTTTGCCGTCTGGGGCCCCAACGCCCAGCGCATCAGCATTGTCGGCGATTTTAACGGATGGGATGGTCGGTGTCATCCGATGCGAAAACGAGTCGAAGCAGGAATTTGGGAGATCTTTATCCCGGGCGTCGTCGAAGGCACCCATTACAAGCTCGAAGTGCGAAACTGTTTTGGCCAGATCGTCTTGAAAAGTGATCCCTTCGGCTTTTATGGCCAGCACGGAATTCAAACGGCTTCCCTGGTCTTCAACCTCGATCGGTTTAAATGGAGCGATGATGATTGGATCGAGGCCCGGAAAACGAAGGAGTGGCACAAAGAACCGGTCTCCATCTACGAAGTGCATTTCGGCTCATGGGCCCGGGTTCCAGAAGAAGGTAACCGGTTCCTTAGCTATATCGAGTTAGCGGATCGTTTGATTCCTTATGTCAAAGACCTTGGTTACACGCATATCGAACTGATGCCGGTGGCCGAGCATCCCTTTGACGGCTCTTGGGGCTATCAGGTGACCGGCTATTTCGCCCCGACGAGTCGATTCGGTAATCCCGATGAGTTCCGGCACTTTGTCGACCGCTGCCACGAAAACGGGATCGGTGTCATCATCGATTGGGTTCCGGGGCATTTTCCAAAAGACGCACATGGCCTCGCCTTGTTCGATGGAACTCATCTTTATGAACATGCTGATCCGCGCCAGGGTGAACACCGTGACTGGGGAACGCTAGTCTTTAATTATGGTCGAAACGAGGTGCGTAATTTCCTCGTCGCCAACGGCCTGTTTTGGCTCGAGAACTATCATCTTGACGGTCTCCGCGTCGACGCCGTGGCTTCGATGCTCTATCTCGACTATTCGCGAAAACAGGGTGAGTGGGTGCCAAACGTCTATGGCGGCCGTGAGAATCTGGATGCCATTTATTTCATGAAACGCTTTAACGAAATCTGTTATGAGCGATTTCCTGGGATCATGACCATCGCGGAAGAATCCACGGCGTGGCCGGGCGTCTCCCGACCTACCTATCTGGGCGGCCTCGGATTTGGATTGAAATGGAACATGGGATGGATGCACGACTTTCTGCTCTATATGAGCCGTGAGCCGGTTCATCGAAGATTCCATCAAGGCCAAGTGACCTTCTCGATGATCTACGCCTTTCACGAGAATTTTATCCTTGTTTTGAGCCATGATGAGGTGGTGCATGGAAAGGGCTCCTTGGTTGACAAAATGCCGGGAGACGCCTGGCAGAAGTTTGCCAATCTTCGGATGTTCTACGGCTGGATGTACGGGCATCCCGGCAAGAAGTTGCTCTTCATGGGCGGGGAAATTGGGCAATGGAAAGAATGGAATCACGATGAGAGTGTTGATTGGCATCTGTTGCAATTCCCGCTTCACGATGGCCTCAGAAGACTTGTCCAGCATCTCAATTATCTTTACAAAACCGAACCGGCATTTTGGGAAAACGATAGCAGTTATCTCGGGTTTGAATGGGTCGATTTTCACGATGCCGACAACAGCGTTCTCACATTTATGCGAAAAGCAGAATCGGGTTCCGTCATTGTCTTCGTGGTCAATGCCACCCCGGTTCCGAGACACTTCTACCGCGTTGGTGCGCCAGATGAAGGTTGGTACGAAGAGATATTGAACACCGATGCCAGTATCTATGGCGGTAGCAACCTGGGAAACTACGGAGGCCTGCACGCTGATTCGATTCCCTGGCAAGGTCGCTCCCATTCACTCTGCCTAACCTTGCCTCCTCTGGCCACGATCGGATTTAAAAGACATTCCTATCGGTAGGAGGTAAGCTCCAGCGACACTGCGCCGAACCGTTCCTGCCGAAGAGGCAAAGCGAGACGCTTCGCTTACGCCGATACGTCCCCACGCCGTTACTTGTCTGCTCCAACTCCTGTCCTGTGCATCGGCAGCCTGATAGTTACCGCTGTCCCTCTACCCAATGTGCTCTCAACCTGAATGCTGCCACCATGCAGATCCACGCAACGCTTGACAATCACCAGACCGAGACCGGTACCTGGTTGGTCGCTAACATTATGACCGCGCTGGAAGGCATTGAAGAGCCACTCTCGGTCGGATTCTGGAATGCCGATCCCTTGATCGCGAATCACGCTAACAACTTCAGCTTCCTCACATCCCAATTCGAACCGCACCTCTCGGCCGGCGTCCGAATATTTCACCGCATTCGTTAATAAATTGGTGAAAATGTGCCGTAGCAAACGCTTATCTGCCTGAATCTCCGCAGGCAGCTCGGCCACAGATAATTCTATCGGACAACGCCTGAAAGTTGCTGAGAGCACCTCTTCCACAAGCCTTCGCACAAACGTCTCCAACTCCAGCGAAGCAGCCTTAAATTCCATCTTACCGGAATCGAGGCTTCCGATCAGTAGCGCTTCCTCCATCAACCCAGCCATCCGACGGGTGTTTTTGCGAATCGATTGCAGATGCTCGGTGCGCTCCGCCGGCAGCAGCCGATCGAGGTAATCCTCCAGGATTTCGGCCGATGACTGGATGATGCCCAAGGGGGTGCGGAACTCATGTGAGACCGTTGACACAAAACTGCTCCGCAATTGCCCCAACTCCTTCTCGCGAGCCAAAGTCCTGTACAATTCCGCCTCAGCCTGCTTACGCTGGGTGACGTCGAGACCGATCACCAGCATGTGCGGTTCCCGATTGATCTCGATGATGTCGGCCGATTGAACGATCGTGTGAACTGTGCCTCGCCAGCTTCGCAGTTGACACTCGACTTCGCGCAGCGAACCGCGACGTTCCAGATCCGCGAGAAACTTTACCCGGTCATCGAGATTCACCCAAATACCCAATTCTTCTGAGTCGCGCCCCAGAATACTTTCGCGACTCAACCCAAACCAGCGGACAAAAGCATCGTTTGCTTCGACGAATTTTTTATCGCTGAATCTTAGAACCGTAATGGGCACTGGACAGGCCCGAAAGGCTTTACTGAAGCGTTCCTCGCTCTCTCGCAAAAGATGTTCCGAATGGGTCCGACCCGATTCCTCCAGCGCCAATGAAACCATCGACGCGAGCGCTGAAACAAAGTCAATTTCCTCTGCCGACCAATCGCGAGGCAGACCAGTATGCTCGTGACAAAGAACTCCGACGACCTCACCGCAGACCCAAACCGGCGCGTCGAGCATGGAACTAATGCCAAGCGGCTTGAGGTAGTTTTCCGCCAGACCGCGAGTGGCCGGATTTCTAAGCACGCGGTCGGCCACGATAGGCCGTTTGGTACCCAATGCCTCAAAATAAGCCGGACAATCAGAAAACCCAAGCCGGGTACCTTTGAACCGCTCATCACAGCTCGCGGCTTCGGAGAGATAGAGAACCTCGCAGGCTATGGCAGAATTGTTTTCCTGCAACGACCAATAGCTAACGCGCGCCACTTCGAGCGTGGTTGCGGCAAGAGAACAAATTTTCTGAAGCGCTTTTTCCAGATCCGATTTGTCGGCGCGGGCAAGTTCCAGCAGTACGTCACGGTGTCTCTGCACCTGCTCGCCATGTTGACGCAGCCATTCTTCAGCGCGCTTGAGTTGGTCGTTCGAGCGCACCAGTTCGATTGTGCGCTCAGCCACTCGCTTTTCCAGTGACGCGTTAAGCTGGCGAATCTCGCTCTCAGCCCGCCTGCGCTCCTGCCGAGTCCGAAGAGCCATCACCCCGTAGGCCAGGTTATTTGCTAAATCCGTATATTGTTCGATTGCACTTTCAGTGAAAGCATCGGCCTCGTCGGCGTAGAGAGCCAGCGCCCCGAATGCTTCGCCGTGACCCATCAGCGGAACGGAAATCGATGAAATGTAGTGGCGCCGGAGCGCCTCGTCTCGCCACAGAGCCATTTTAGGATCGGTCAGGATATTCCTGTTCCAGCACGTGACGCCTGTCCTGATAGCTGTACCCATCGGCCCATGTCCTCTATCGCTATCTCCCCAGCTAATGTCGATTTGTTCAAGGTATCCCGCCTCGTATCCGGCATGGGCGACCGGTCTCACCGTTTTGTTGGCGTCGAATTCGCGGTAACCGACCCACGCCATCCGAAGGCCGCCCACCTCGACGAGAATCCGGCAGATGGCCCGCAACAGTTCGTATTCCTCGGTCGCTCGGACCAGGGCCTGGTTGCACTGGTAGAGCGTCTGCAGCGTCCGATTCAATCGAGCTAGTTTTTCCTCCGAACGTTTACGGTCAATGCCTTGCGCGATACCGTCCGCCACCACTTCGAGTGTCTCGAGAATGTCCTGCCCCAGGATCTTGCCCGCGAACATCGCCAAGACACCAACCAGCCGTCCTTCAACCAGGAGAGGATAGCCCACAAAAGAGACTATCCCGGGTGGTTTCCCATCTTCGGAGTGACCTGTACGACCGTCGTTTACAATTCGATTTGTCAGGTAAGGTTTCCGCTCCAAGGCGACCCGGCCAACCATCAACTTGCCCACTGGCACCCGGGCCTGTTCGCCCTCCAAACAGGCATCAAGTCCTTCGCTGGCCTGCAATTCCAGTACGTTCTCTCGGTCGTTGAGCGTCCAAATTCGGGCGAAGGCTCCTTCGAGGTGACGCACCACGGTTTGAGCACTCCGCTGTAACATTGTTTGCAAATCATTTTCGGCCCCACCAGCGAAGGCTGCATGGATATCTACTCGCAGCGCCGCTTGACGCGCGCGCCTGGCCTGGAACTCTTCCGCTCGTTTCAATTCTGTGATGTCCGTCGCGATGCCGCAAACCGCATAGGGTTTCGCTGAACGGTCCCGGAGCAGAAACTTAACCACCACGTACTGTCGATCGCCCTCGGCCATCGGCACAGATTCCTCAAACTGAATCGGCGAGCCGGCTTCAATGACATCCTGATCATTCGCCCGTACCGTTTCGGCAACATCGTGGGGATGAATGTCAAAATCGGTTTTACCGCGAATTTCCTCACGCTGCACCTGATGGCGGCGTTCATATTCCCGATTCACCAAAATGTAGCGCAATTCCAGGTCCTTCACGAACACCACTGCGGTGGTGTTATCCAGGATGTCCTGCAACCGCTGTTCACTCGCCCGCAGCGCCTCTTCTGCACGCTGGCGTTCGTCAACCTGCGCCGGCGGCGCGTCGCTGGCCTCCCGAAAATCTGCCTCGCGCGTTTTCACATTTAGCAACCCGCAAGACCTCTCCAGTTTCGACAGGTCTTTTTCCATAGTCCAATCCGTAAAACCTCCCCCGATGATCGTAAATAGAACGAAAGTTCTATTCCGAAGCGTGAATTTGTGCCTCCCTCGGGTCTTTCGTTGCATTTACGAACTCCAGCGCTCCCCTTTATAATTCCTGCCTAACTGAGAGGCAGGTTAGTTCCCGTCTGCCAAACAGCCGCATTGCTAACTGATGAAATAGAGAACCTCGAAATCGCTGTTGGGCAAATAAAAGAAGCCGCAGTTCCTTTCGGCAAAAATCATCGGCGGCACTTTGATCAAATAAGAAAATAACATGAAAGCATATGAACTGTTAAGTTCAGCAGATGCTTGGTGCCAGAAGTCCCCAGGAGAAGACGATAGAGGCAACAAGGTGAACGCTCTTGACCCCAGAGCCGTCAAATGGTGCGCGCTCGGCGCAATCCAAAAATCATATCCCCCATTGCAGTGGGAAGAGAAGATGGACGAACTGCTGCGCTTCCTCAGCGTTTCCGAACAGGGCCTTGCTCAACTGACCAAATCCGACAAAGGCTGTTGTTTAATGGAATGGAACGATGACCCTGCCAATTCGTTCCCGGACATTCAAGAGGCCCTCAGCAGAGCAAATATCTAAACACCAGAGAGTAAGCGAAGCGTCTCGCATTGCTCTTTAGTTAGGCCTGGCCGCGCGCTTTTTCCCGAAACCATCGCTCTCCGCGTACGCGAAGCGTCTCGCTTTGCTCCTTTGGTTAGGCTTGGCCAAACTCTACTCAAAAGAGTCGCTCTAAACGGCTCAGCGTAATGGCTGGAGGAATGCCCGCGTCAGCGAAACGCCCTTTGGGGGGGGAATGGGTCCTTCGTTCCATTTACGACAATCTGCGGATGATCTATGAGCACGTTGAAACCCTGAGAACGAAATTCTGTAGTAACCATTTGAACGCTTTCCGCCTGTGGACATCCGAATGCCGCCGGTCGGTTCAGGCATTCTAACTCAGGTAACATAAATAAAACTAACAAGACCAATAAGAATAAATATAGATGAAAACAAAAATTACGAATCCATTCATCAAGTGGAAGATCGCCACGCTCGCAGCCGTGGCGGTCGCTACCCTGGCATCCACGCCAGCTTTGGCAGGGGATGATGACGAGTTTAAATTCAATCTCGTGCGTAACACCGCGTTCGATATTAAGGGGCAGGCTCCTACCTTTGCGCCCAATGCACACGGTCGAGTAAAGATCGAATCAGTGGGTTCAGTCGAAATTATGAGCGTTACTGTTTGGGGTCTGCCGCCAAATACCGACTTCGACTTTTTCGTGATCCAGGCGCCCCAAAAACCGTTTGGCCTATCCTGGTATCAGGGTGATATCGAGACGAACCGGTACGGCGTCGGTTTCGAGAGGTTCGTCGGACGCTTTAATAACGAGACATTTATCGTAGCGCCTGGAGCTGCTCCCGCACCGACCCCCCGCAAGGACCCTCCGTTTCCAGATGCAAACACGAATCCTCCAACGCCACCGGTTCAAACTTATCATTTAGGCCTGTGGTTTAACGATCCAAAGGATGCACAGAAGGCGGGCGGCCCGGTTGTTGGCACCCCTGGCTCCGTGACCCCATTCAACGGAGAGCACAATGCCGGAGTTCAAGTGTTAAACACGAGCAATTTTCTTGATAACGGCCCGCTTTTTCAGGTCAAGCCCGCTCCATAACCTTTTCGGTATAGAGGATATGCTTCCAGGAGCACGAGGAAACCGCGGCTAGGTCTTCCTGCCTCCGCTGAACCTGGATCGAGCGCCGGACTAATAAAGTCCGGCGCTTCCGCGATCCGAGCATAGCATTTCTCCTACTCAATTCTTATCCTTGCTGACCACGGCATTGCGATCAGCCGCATCCAGGCGAGCGGAAAATGTGGATGCATGGTCGAACAACTTCGGCAGATCCTCCTGTGATTTGCGGGCCAGGGTCCCCTGTTGACTACCTAGTCCGCATTGGAGATAAATCGCCAGACGCAGTAATTCGAAGAGATCCCGCCCTCGCTGTTGCTCCCAGGTTGTTTCCGGACCTCGAAACTCTCGCTCGGAACTCTCGAAGTCGACCAGAAATGTCTGAATCGGCCCGGTGCAGACCACCACATTGTGGAGTTCCATGTCACCATGATAAAAGCGTCGGGCGTGAAGCTTTTCAATTTGTTCAAAGACCTCTGCCACCAGCCACCAGAGACCGATCAGCGCCGCCGGAGGCGTCTCTTGCGCAATCCCCAAGCATCGATGAGGAGGTTCAATATTGGTGAACGGAGAAAGCTTGCTCAGCGGTTTGCCGGGAATAAACGTGGCTCGGAAGGAATTGCTGTCGAATCCGATCGGTTCAGGCGTTCCCAGGATTTGCGCAGCGGCGCGGTTATTCTCGAATTCGATCCCCGGATCACCATGAAAACTCCATGGGTGATAGGACTTGAGGAAGTGGACGGGATATTGCTCAGCCAGAGGATATGTCGCCCGGGTTCGCTTCCCGGCAATGACCAGTTCGCTATGCACCAATTCCCGACCGTCCGGGCTGGTTTTGCGAGCGATGGAATAGAGAGGAAAATCCTTTTCCGGAGGTTTCGTCAGCAGATGCGACAAACCCTCGGCCAACTCGATGGTATGCAACGGCGAAAGCGGAACTCGCGGTCCGCCTCTGATGCTTTTGCTGTGCGATTCGGCCAAGACAATTCTGATCTTAGATGTTTCCGGCGGCCATTGGCAAACAACTGAAGAAGGGTCGCGATTTTATTCGCGACCCTTGACACTCAGAACGGTCGACGCGGCTCGACCAAAGATACGAAGCGCGGCGGATTGCGACTACGGCGTCCTGCCTACTTGATAAAAAGCATTTCCTGGTAGGTCGGCAGCGGCCAGAGGTCGTCAGCCACCATCCCTTCGAGGGCGTCGGCAGCAGTGCGCACCTCCAGCATGGCAGGAAGAACCTCTTCCTTAAAATGCTTGGCGTGTCCCTCCACGGACCCGTTCGGCCCGTGATTCAGCGAGCTTTCCACTTTGCTCACACCGTTGAGCAAAGCCTTGGTCATCTCGCTCACCTTTCCTAGAATAGTCGTATCCGCCTCCATCCCTGCCGCTTTTAACTTAGCAGCAGTATCAGCCAACTCTCCCTGGTAGCGCATCGCCGCTGGATAGATGATTGTCTTGGCCATTTCAATGACGGTGTTCGCTTCGACATTGACCGATTTGACGTAGTGCTCGTAGGCGATTTCCTTGCGGCTTTCCAGTTCGCGCTCAGTCAGGATCCCGTATTTTTCGAAGGCTGCGATAGTGCTCGGCAACGTGTAGGCCGGCAATGCTTCGATGGTGGTTTTGAGATTCGGCAGACCGCGTTTTTCCGCCTCGGCATGCCACTCTGCGCAATAGCCATTCCCATTGAAGATGACGCTCCCGTGCTCGTCGATGATATCTTTGAGCAGCTTCTGGATCGTCTCGTTCAGCTTGTCCGGACCCGCTTTTTCCAGCTCAGTAGCCAGGAAATCGATCGATTCAGCCAGAATAACATTCAAGGTGAGGATGGCCGCCCCAATCGATTGGCTGGAGCCGACCGCTCGAAACTCAAAACGGTTTCCGGTAAAGGCGAAGGGACTTGTTCTGTTGCGGTCGCCCGCGTCTTTGGGCAACGTTGGCAGCACGTCTACCCCGATGTTAAGCGAACTCTTCGCTTTGCTGCTCTTCGCTCCCCCAGCTTTAATTTGCTCGAAGACGTCGGTTAGCTGTTCGCCGAGAAAAATGGAAATGATCGCCGGCGGAGCTTCATTCGCTCCAAGGCGATGATCATTCCCGGCGCCGGCGACAACAGCACGCAGGAGTTTGGCATGGAGACTCACCGCACGGATGACCGCGCCACAGAGCACCAGAAACTGCGCATTCGCATGCGGTGTGTCACCAGGGTCAAGCAAGTTGCCCTGAGTCGCATTGCCCAACGAAAAATTCAGGTGCTTGCCACTTCCGTTCACCCCGGCGAACGGTTTTTCGCCCAGCAAACAAGCCAACCCGTATTTCTCCGCCACACTCCTTAAGAATGTCATCACCAGTTGCTGATGATCCGCGGCAAGGTTTGAAGATTCGTAAACCGGTGCTACCTCGAATTGGCCCGGAGCCACCTCGTTGTGTCGCGTTTTAATCGGTATGCCAAGCTTAAAGAGTTCACGTTCAACATCCAGCATGAACGCCAGAACTCGCTCGGGAATCGATCCGAAATAGTGATCTTCAAACTCCTGGCCCTTCGGAGGTTTTGCTCCAAAGAGCGTACGGCCGGCATTCAGCAGGTCGGGACGAGCGTAGAAGAAACTTCGATCAATGAGAAAGTACTCCTGTTCGGGGCCGCCGGTGCTCGAAATGTGCGCAATCCTCTCGTGACCGAATAGTTTCAAGATCCGGCGTACCTGCTCATCAAGGGCTTGCATGGCACGGAGTAGCGGAGTCTTGCTGTCGAGCACATCGCCGGTCCATGAGATGAAAGCGGTCGGAATGCAAAGAGTCGTTCCGTTAGGGTTCTCCATGATATAAGCCGGGCTGGTCACATCCCAGGCGGTGTAACCGCGTGCCTCAAAGGTTGATCGCAGACCGCCACTAGGAAAACTGGAGGCATCCGGTTCACCCTGAATGAGCGTCTTTCCGGAAAATTCGGTGATGGCGCTACCTAACCCATCCGGGGAAAGGAAGGAATCATGTTTCTCGGCGGAAATACCCGTCAGAGGATAAAAAACATGAGCATAGTGGGTGGCTCCTTTTTCAATGGCCCAGTCTTTCATCGCCGAAGCCACCACATCGGCCACCGTCCCGTCCAGTTTTGCTCCACTTTCGATCGTCAGCATGACGCTCTTGAAAATGGATTTGGGCAAGCGGTCTTTCATCACCGCCGGGCTGAACACGTTTGTACCGTAGAGTTCAGTCGCGAAGCTTTCGCGGAAGGTTACAGGGGTAGCCGAGGATTTAAAATTGCTCGCGGCGGTAATCGCCTGAAGTCGGGAAATGCTTGAACTCATAGTGTCTCGAAACGGTCGCTTAGTCTGTTTTTGTTCAGTTGTTTAACTAATTTTGGGGCCAATGCCCGACCTGACGTCACTTGAGCGGTCGAGCGATCGCAGACGCTCATCAGCAAGTAGCATGCTAGGAAGGGCAGAACCTGGAAGATTCACCGTTCGCCACCCCAGTTATTTGGTCCCTTCTATCAATTCCTCCACGACCGAGTTCATTTCGCCCTCTGCCAGTTTCGTGTGAACCTGGTCACCGAGCTTTAATGCAGTGATTGAACGAACAACATTTCCATCTGGAGTTACCGTAATTGAATAGCCGCGCTCGAGCGTCTGCCGGGGTCCGAGCAATCGCAAGATATTCGTCAGTTCGGCGACCCGGCTTTTGCAATAATCGACCCTGGACAAGGCGATCCGTCGCAGTCGCGCTTCCAACCCGGCCATTTCTTCACGTTTCGCCAGCAACCACCGTTCCGGACGAAACATCGACAGAAACACCAGGATCTTTTCGATTGCCGACCGACGCTGCTGAAGAGCGTTTTTCCAAATCTCCGAAAGGCGCATTTCCAACTGATCCACCCGTTGCTGGCGTTCGACGATCAATCTGCGCGGCTCACGCAAATAGGGTGCCTCTGAGAGGCGCCTGACGTGCATCTGCCGAATTTCCAAGGCCTGCCGAATCAATCGATCGAGAGAGGCACGCCGCGATGACAGTTCCCCTTGCAACGCCAATATATCAGGCACCACCAATTCGGCCGCCGCGCTTGGCGTGGGTGCTCGCAGGTCAGCAACAAAATCTGCAATTGTAAAATCAATCTCGTGCCCGATGGCCGAGACCACCGGGATCCGAGAATTGTAGATGCTTCGTGCAACGCTCTCTTCGTTAAACTCCCATAGATCCTCAAGACTTCCGCCGCCTCGACCCACAATCATCAGGTCGACTTTTAATTCTCGTGCACGCGCACTGAGAAAATCGATCATCTCCGAAATCTCGAGCGCAGCGCCCTCTCCCTGAACTCGAACAGGGCAGATAAGAATCGAAAGCCAGGGACTTCGCCTTTGCAAAATGTTGAGCATATCCTGGACGGCGGCCCCTGTCGCGGAGGTCACCAACGCCACTCGTTGGGGAAATTTAGGAAGAGACCGTTTATGATCTGGATCGAAAAGTCCTTCCGCTTGAAGTTTTCGTTTCCTGGCCTCGAACTTCGCCTGGAGCAACCCCTGTCCCCTGGGCTGAATCAACTGGACAATCAACTGATACTGGCCTCGTGCTTCGTAAACGCTTACCAGGCCGTAGGCCTGGACCTGCATGCCGTCGCAAAGCACGGTCCTCGTTTGTGCTCCGTACGAACGTGCGAACATCACGCACGGAATTTGGGAGCGATCATCCTTGAGGGTGAAATAATGATGTCCTGACGATTGCTTCCGGTAGTTCGAAATCTCGCCTTCGACCCAAATCTCTCCAATCCGACCCTCTAAAATCTCTCGGACCACCCGGGTCAGTTCGGATACGGTAAAAATCATCGCCGCCATTGGAGCAACGTAGCATACGCTTCCAGCCTCTGTCCCGGCGGGCAGAGACGTTACGGCGCTCCATGGAACTCTGTTTTCAATCCGGCAGGCTCGCCACCTTTTAACTGGCCGAGTTCTCTTTTCAACGCGGCCAAAAGTTTACCAGCAGCGGGACGAATTCCACTGCCAACGGTGCCGGCGGTCAATCCGGCCGAAGTGCGCAGCGGTACTAGATGTAAGAAGACCGGGTAAGTGACGGCCTATCCAACGATGCCCGGCTAGTCGTCGGAGGAGTTTGCGTATACGATGAGGTACCATGGATCTGTTTCGAGTTGCAGTGGTGCAGGCCGGCTCCGTGCCCTTTGACCGAAAGCGCAGCACGATGAAGGCCTTGGACCTGACAGGCCAGGCAATCCGGGGTGGAGCGCGGCTGATCGTTTTCCCTGAGGCATTCATTTCTGGATACCCGAAGGGGATCGATTTCGGAACACGCGTCGGGATGCGGTCTCCTGAAGGGCGCAAGTGGTTCCGCGCCTATTTCGAGAGTGCCATTACGGTACCCGGACCGGAAACGGACGAGCTAGCATCGGCCGCGCGGGAGGGAGGCGCCTATCTTGTCATCGGCGTCATCGAACGCGACGGCGGCACACTATACTGCACTGCTCTATTCTTCGGCCCAGATGGATTGCTTGGCAAACATCGCAAGCTGATGCCCACCGCCTTGGAGCGGCTCATTTGGGGCTTTGGCGACGGCTCCACGCTGCCAGTTTTCGATACGCCCGCCGGAAAAATAGGGGCTGTCATCTGTTGGGAAAATTACATGCCTTTGCTGCGCACAGCCATGTATGCCAAGGGTATTCAGATCTACTGCGCCCCTACGGTCGACGACCGCGAGACCTGGATAACCACGATGCGGCATATCGCGTTCGAAGGCCGGTGCTTCGTGCTCTCGGCCTGCCAGTACATCCGTCGCAGCGACTATCCTGCAGATTATCCGGCGATCCAGGGAGACGATCCGCAGGCCGTGCTGATGCGCGGCGGCAGCGTGATTGTCAATCCGCTCAGTTGCGTGTTGGCGGGGCCGGATTATTCGGATGAGAAGATTCTCACCGCTGATCTAGATCCTGGCGAGGTCGTCGAAGGGAAGTTCGACCTGGATGTAGTCGGGCACTACGCGCGTCCGGATGTGTTCAGGCTGGAGGTCAATGAAAAAGCGGGCTTTTAAACGCCCCTTTTGCTGGCGCGCTGATTTATTGCCGATTCAACGTTCTATCGGTGGCTCCAGGATGATCGTGTAGCGGGTGGGATTTCCGGCCAAGGAACAAGGTGGTCAGAGAGATGCCTAAAGGTTTCCGAGACTTTCTGCCGACAGTGTTCAGAAAATTCGCAATCATTCGAAAGTTCATGAAAAAGACCCCCGACCCTGTTAGAATTGGCGTCCTCGGCTGTGGGATGATCTCCCAGGCCGCCCATTTCGAGAGCTGCCAGAGAGCGCGGAATGCCCGTCTCTACGCTATCTGTGATGCCGCCGACGACTTGCGAAGCCGGATGGCGCAAATTTGGGAACCCGAGGTAGCCTATGGCAAGTACGAGGAGATGCTTGCCGATCCGAAGGTCGAAGCGGTGATCATCGGAATCGCCGATCAGTTCCATGTTTCTGCCGCGGCTCGAGCAATTGAAGCCGGTAAGCATGTGCTTGTCGAAAAACCGCTAGGAGTAAGTGTGGAAGAAGGTCTCGACTTGCTGAAAATAAGACAGGCGGCTCCCAATCTGGTCTGTCGAGTTGGCTCCATGAAACGATTTGATCCCGGTGTAGCGTTTGCCCGTCGCTTCATTGACCAGGAGATGGGAACCCGACTTGCGATCAAAGCCTGGTATTGCGACTCGACTTCGCGGTATGTGGAGACCGCAAATGTACAGCCATTGATCGTCCAGAGCGCCAAAGCGAAGCGTCCTGAGGGCAATCCGAAAGCGAACCGGGAGTCCTATTATCTGTTGGGGCATGGGAGTCACCTGGTTGATACCGCACGGTTTTTGGGCGGCGAAATCACCAGCGTAAACGCCAAATTGGTGCAAAAGTATGATGCGTACTGCTGGTTCGTGGCGACGGAGTTTGCGGATGGCAGCGTTGGCCATCTGGACCTCACCCTACAGGTGCGGATGGGATGGCACGAAGGATTCCAAATTTACGGCGAGTTCGGCAGCGTCATCGGCAAGCTCTTTAATCCATGGTATCTACGCTCGGCCGAGGTGGAATGCTATTCGCTCAAAGATGGTCAATTCAAGCGGGTCCTTGGGGAGGACGCCCATTTCTATCGACTGCAGCTTGAGTCATTCGCTGATGCCATTCGTGGAGAGGACAAGTTCCCTGCGGCTGGGATTGAAGACGGCTTGGCGGCTCTCAGAGTTCTTCGAGCCATCCGGTTGTCCGTCCAAAAGGGAGAAACGGTTGCGGTTGCCGACGTCACAGGAGCCATCTGATGAAAAGCGGGATCTTCGCCAAGACTTTTAGCCGTCCTAATGAAGCTCGAGGAGACTTGTCAGGGATGCCTGAGGATCCAGATCAAAAAAATTAACACGCCGCTGCGCTCACCTTTCGATACGCTGATCAAGGTTGTCCGCCGCAGGATTCGCGCACCACGAGCCAGCAATCCAGAAGAATGTCGCGTCTCGGCGTTTCGGGCGATGCGATCCTCTCTAGCATCGCAACAACCGCCGCCGCTCCTATCTCTCGGCAGGGCTGGTGAACGGTCGTCAGCGGGACCGGCAAAAGACTTGCGTATTGGACATCATCAATACCGACAATTCGGATGTCAGCGGGAATCCGATAGTCCAACTCGATCAGGGTGTGCATCACCTGGCCCGCAGTTCGATCATTAGCGCAAACGATAGCTTCCGGTTTCAGCCGTCCGACCAGAGGCCCCAGATCAGCTGCTCCGTTGCCCTTCAGCCGCCAAACCAGCGGCGGCTCGAGCGGCGCTCCCCAGACCAGGAGTGCCTCTCGATAGCCGGCAATACGAGCATCCACGGTCGAAGCGGAATTGGTATAAGAAACAAAGGCGATGCGCTTGCAGCCAAGCTTCAGCAGATGTTCGGTCGCCATAAATCCGGCCCGACGATGATCAATCGCCACGAGATCGTACGGACTGCCGCTGGGGTATGGTAAAAAACTGCGATCGAGCAAGACAATTGGAATCCCGGCTTCATCCAACACCGCAACCGCCGCCTGATTGATGCGATCGTTCTGCGGGGTCCGCTCCAAGGGGGCGAAAAACACCCCAGCAACTTTCTTCGCCACGTATTGTCGACAGAGATCCAAGGTCTGAGTTTCCTTCCCTTCCGGGGAAGGCGTAATGTCTCCCCACAGCAAAGCATGTTTGCGTTGTTGCGAGGATTCCGCCATAGCCTGGCAAATTGGCCCGAAAATTTCTGTCTCGCCTAAATTCGGAATTAACAATCCAAACAAAAGACCCGAACCCGCAGCAATGCCATCGGTCACGTAGGTTCCAGACCCAGCGCGACGCCGCACCAAACCGCGTTGTTGGAGCTCCCGCAACGCCCGGATGACAGTGATTCGCGAGGTATCAAATTCATCCACCAGATGGGCTTCGCTGGGAAGCTTTTGACCGGCCTGGTAATGCCCGGAAAGAATGGCCTCTTTAATCGCCTCGAAGACCTGCTGGTACTTTGGTTTCTCAACCGTCACAAAGATAGTATAACAGCTTTAGACCTGCTTCGCAAACTAAAAAACGGAAAGACAACCGAATCGACGGCTTCGTGTCCAATTATCGCTCCCGATCTGCCTGAAAAAAGAAACTTGATATGTTTGAAACTAGCTTTACTTTTGCGATATACCGCATAAATTATTATATTCACATCTCTTACTATCCATGAATTTATCGATCGATATGAATCCCCTGGAGCTGGTTTGCCGCACCGTGTCGCCCGACGATCCAATCGATTGGCATTCCCATCGACATGATGAATTCTGCTTGATTCTCGAAGGCACACCCACCGTCGGACACGCCGGGGGTAAGTTCCTCCCGCAGACCGACACCCTTTTCCTCTTTAAGGAAGGAGAAACGCACGGCGTTTGGAACTCAGGGCCAGTCATCGCACGCCTTTGGTCGGTAGAGTTTCGCGTCAGCTCAGTCCTGAGGACCCATTTTCGCGACCTTTTCGAACGCCCGCCCGGCACGCGGATCCTCAGACTCTCCGCCAGCCAGCGCCAACGATTTAATAGCGCCTGTCAAAAATTGGCGTTCGAAAGAGAAGTACCCGGCTTTTTGAATACGTTTGCCGCCTCTGCCTGGCTTACCCTTCTCCTGGTCAATGTGACGCGATGGTTAGTGGTCGACCCCAGCCTTGACGTCGCGGACGGCAGAGAAGATATCGATCCACAGTGTTTCGAGTTGTGGCAGAAGATTCATCGGCAAGTTTTCCAACCAGCTTCGAGTGGACCAATGCTTTTCGGCCGCAATCGGTGCCATGATTCACTTCGCCATCGATTTCGCAAAATTTTCGGAATCTCTCCCCAAGGCATGTTGCTCCAACTGCGGATAAGTCGGGCCAAGGAGTTGTTGCGGACGAGCAATCTCTCGATGAAAGAGATCGCCGACGAGCTTGGTTACTCGAGACAGCACGATCTGACGCGAGCATTCCACAAGTACACTGGAACCAGCCCGAGCGAATGGAAAATGCACGCCGGAGGTAACGGGGAGGCGTAGTGGCGTGGGGACTTGGGAGAGACGGGGTGGCATAGCGGCGTGGGGCGAGGCGGCGGAGGCGGAAACGTAGATGCGTGGGGACGGGGCGGCGATGCCTCGTCTTTTTTCGTTTTCAGTTCGACTTGAAGAGGCCAAGCGAGACGCTGCGCTTACGCCGAACACGTTATTTATCTTTCCCTTTCTGAGAAACTCTTCACGATGGAACGCAGATATTCCAGAAATGCCAAAAACTTTTCCCGACTTGGTAAAGACGGTGGCATTGTTAGACGCTAAACAAGGAGTCGAATGCGTATTGTTTCAGGCCAAATCACTGGGGGCCGGCGTCTCTGCTTCGGCAGAGACGCTCTCCCAGGCCATGCAAATAGTAGACGACTCACTTGCCGCTACGTGGTACCTCTAGTCTAGTCTAGTCTAACATCTCCCGTTCTAAATCATTCTGACAACCCCCTGAACATGAACATCATGAAAATATCCCGACCCGGGATGAAAACGACCTGCGGATTGCTTCTGGCGATCAGCCTAACCACGCCTCTCTTTGCTCAAAAGAAACTTAGTACAGTTGCGGTAACTGTCGGAGACCTTGGAAATCCATTTTTCGTCCAGATCGCCCATGGCGCTGAAGCTGCGGCGAAGAAGATCAATCCAGGAGTCAAATTCCAATCTGAATCGAGCAACTACGACGTTAACAATCAGACAAACCAAATGGACAACTTTGTCGCCTCCGGGGCCAGTCTCATCCTTTTGAATGCGGCGGACAGCAAAGGGATCGCCCCGGCCGTCATGCGCGCAAAGGCGGCTGGTGTAACGGTGGTCGCAGTCGACGTGGGTGCGGAAGGTGGGGTTGACGCAACGGTGACTTCCAACAACAAGCAAGCGGGCCAATTGGACGGCAAGTTTGTCGCCGACCGGCTCAAAGGCAAAGGACAGATTGTCATCGTCAATGGGCCGCCGGTGACCGCGGTGACCGATCGAGTGGCAGGCTTCCTTGAAGAGATTAAGAAATCCCCAGGCATTAAGATTCTCTCGCAGGACCAGAATGCGGGCGGCAGCCGTGACGGCGGGCTTCGCGTGATGACCGATCTGTTAACCGCCTTTCCGAAAATCGATGCCGTGTTTGCGATTAACGATCCGACCGCAATCGGTTGTGATCTCGCAGCTAAACAGGCCCAAAGAAAAGATTTCTTTATCGTCGGCGTCGATGGAGCACCGGATATAGTGCCGTCCCTCAAAGACAAAGATAGCTTAGTTGCGGCGAGTGCGGCCCAGGACCCTTATACGATGGCTGGCAAAGCGGTCGACATTGGTTACGATGCTATGAATGGTAAGAAGGCGGCTCAGGAACTCACTCTCATTCCCGTAGACCTGATCACCAAAGACAATGTCGACCAGTACAAAGGCTGGACCAAGTAGCGCTCGGCCGATCCTGGAAGTACGCCAGATCTGCAAAAGCTTTCCTGGCGTACGCGTTCTCAAGAGCGTTAACCTCAGCATCTGGCCCGGTGAAGTCCATGCCTTCATGGGCGAGAACGGGGCTGGCAAGAGCACGCTCATGAAAATCCTGGCGGGAGCCTATCGTCAGGACTCGGGTGATATTATCCTGGACGGTAAACCGGTACAATTCCGTACCCCACACGAAGCCCGCCTGGCAGGGATTGGCATTATCTACCAGGAATTGACCGTGGCACCGAACCTGACGGTGAGCGGAAATGTCTTTCTAGGGTCGGAGATAAAACGGCTTGGGTTCATGACCGATACGGCGGAAATGGATCGAAAAACCCAGGAGGTCCTGGATCGGCTTGGGGCCAGGTTCAAGCCGAACCAGCGGGCCGCTCACTTGGCGGTCGCCGAACAACAGCAGGTCGAAATTGCGCGCGCCCTGTTCTACAAAAGCCGCGTCCTGGTGATGGACGAACCGACGGCGGCGCTCTCCGATCGTGAGACCGATCGTTTGTTCGAAGTTGTCAGACAACTTCGTTCGGAAGGAATGGCTATCATCTACATCAGCCATCGGATGGCCGAGGTTTACGAATTGGCTGACCGACTCTCGGTCCTTCGCGATGGAGAGTATGTCGGCGAACTGAAGCGCGCGGAATTTTCGGCCGACAAGGTTATCGAAATGATGGTTGGACGGCGTCTGGAGGACTTCTACGAGCACACCAAGCATTCAGCCGGCCGGGTGGTT
Organism: uncultured Verrucomicrobiae bacterium; assembly: GCA_963742335.1. Taxonomy (GTDB): domain Bacteria; phylum Verrucomicrobiota; class Verrucomicrobiia; order Chthoniobacterales; family JAFAMB01; genus JAFAMB01. The sequence goes on along the minus strand of CAVULL010000010.1, from coordinate 43,341 downwards.
CTGGAAGTCAGAAACATGTCGGATGGCGACCGGGTCAAGAACGCCAGTTTCCAACTTCGTGAGGGGGAAGTCCTCGGGTTAGCCGGGTTAGTCGGGGCCGGGAGAACCGAACTGGCTCGACTGATCTTCGGAGCCGACAAACGAAAATCGGGCGAAGTTTATCTGGACGGGAAAAAATTGCAAATTAACCAACCCAAAGATGCGATCCGCGCCGGCATTGGCTATGTTCCCGAAGACCGCAAACTTCAAGGCGTTTTTCTCCAGATGTCTTCGGGAGAAAACATTACGATGAACATCTTGGGCCGTTGCGCGACCAGCGGTGTCCTCAACTTCAAAAAGTTGACCGAGCGCGCAAATGCAGAAGTGAAGGCCATGCGCGTCCGCACGGCTTCGCTGAAGCAGCGAGCCGGCGGACTCTCCGGCGGCAATCAGCAGAAACTTTTATTGGCCCGCTGGCTCGAAATAAATCCCCGAGTCCTTATTTTAGACGAACCAACCCGAGGAGTTGACGTCGGGGCCAAGGCCGAAATTTACGCGTTAATCCAGCAATTGCTTGAGAAAGGGATGGCGGTTCTTTTCATTTCCAGTGAACTGCCAGAAATCGTCGGCGTTTGCGACCGCGTATTGGTCATGAGGGAGGGAGAAATCACCGGTGAGGTTGGCGGCGAGACCGGTGTCGAAATCACTCAACAGAACATTATGAAGTTCGCGACCGATGTCACACGGAGTGCATCAACCAATGCCAACTGAAGCTACCATCGAGACCACCGCCCTGGCTGCGGCTAAGCGGAAAGAATTTACCAGATCGATGATCGAGCTGGCCGGGATGCTTCCGGTCCTCGTCATCATCTGCATTCTATTTGCTGTTCTTACCCCCAATTTTCTCACCCAGAATAACATCGTTAACGTTGTCAGGCAGGCATCCATCAACATTGTCCTCGCTGCCGGGATGACCTTCGTCATTCTGACCGGAGGAATTGACCTGGCGGTCGGATCGGTCCTTGGGTTTACGGCCGTGATCGCAGTTGTCGTTTCCCTGATACCCTCCTTAAGTTGGGCGGCAGTTCCAGCGGCGCTGTTGGCCGGGTTGCTCGTGGGAGTGCTGACCGGCGCGACCGTTGCCTATATCGGACTCCCGCCGTTTATCGTGACTCTAGGAACTTACACTGCGATCCGCGGGGCCGCTTATCTGGCGGCTGGAGGAACCACGGTCATCAACAGCAAGATCGGCTTCGCCTGGATAGGGAATGGCTATCTCGGACCGGCCCCCTGGCTCGTGGTCATCGCCCTTTTAACCATCGCAGTAAGCGCGTTCATCCTGCACCGAACGATTTTAGGAGTGCACATCTACGCTGTCGGAGGCAATGCGCAGGCAGCACGTTTGACTGGTATTCCAGTACCGTTTGTCCTGATTTTCGCCTACGGGGTTAGCGGGCTCCTCTCGGGACTGGGCGGTGTCATGAGCGCCAGCCGCCTGTACAGCGCCCAAGGCCAGCTAGGCATCGGCTATGAGCTGGATGCCATCGCCGCAGTGATCCTGGGCGGCACGAGTTTCGTGGGGGGAATTGGAACTGTCTTTGGAACGTTAATCGGAGCTCTGATCATCGCCGTTCTTAACAATGGCCTCACGTTAATGAACGTCTCCTTTTATTGGCAGTTAGTCATCAAGGGCGCCGTGATCATCCTGGCGGTAATGCTGGATAAATTGCGCACCCGCGGTCAAGCCGGATAGGCCAAGACAAACAGATGAGCAGCGTAACGATCACGGCCGAGATCTGCATTGCCAAAGCGAAACCGATGCGACAACGGATCGAACGGTTCTTTGTGGGAAGTTAGGCGAAATAAGAAACGGCCGCACCCCCCGACCGATTTCACCTCGAGAAGGAAAACCCCTATGGTCCACAAAAACTCGAAAGAAGAGTTTAACCAACTAGTGAATGCATTCTTTCAAGGAAGGATGACTCGCCGTCGATTTATTCATCGCGCCACCCAACTCGGATTGTCCGCCGCCCTGCTGAGCCGAATGGCGCCCGCCTCTTTCGCGGCCGGTGAGAATTTTCTTGAATCTTCACCCATTGCGCCCAACGAATCGCCCGTCACGCGAGAACGCGTCGAGTATCTGCAATCGAAGCCATACAAGGATACGACGATCAATGTAATGGTCATCCGGTCGGCCGTTGGCGACTGTGTCGAATATCACGCGCCGAGATGGGAAGAGGAAACCGGTGCTCACGTCAACGTGACTAAAGTTCGGATTGATACCCTCCATCAGGAAATTTTTGCCGATCTTGCAGGGGCAGGTCAGTACGATGCCTACCAGACGGCAGCCTGGTTTTACGGAGACTTTTTTACGTCTGATCAGCCAGCTATCGTCGAGATCGCACCATTCCTTAAAGATCCGAAATATCCCTACTGGGATGCAGAGCAATTCTTGCCGTCCATGAGAAGACTTTATACCTGGCAGGACAAGCTCTACGGCGTACTCCTCGATGCGGACGCGCAGATTTTGTACTACCGCAAAGATGTGTTGGGAAATGCCAACTATCAGGAAAAATTTAAAGGCCAACTCGGCTACGATTTACCCAACCCGCCGAAGACGATGCAAGAGATGCATGACGTAGCATCATTCTTTACCGGATGGGATTGGAACGGCGATGGAAAGGACGATTGGGGAATATCGCTTCATGCGAAGACCAATGAACAGGGCTTCTTTCATTTTCTCACTTTGGCCGCTCCCTACGTCATTTCACCGAAGAATCGATTCTTCTATTTTAACCCGGAGGATATGAAGCCTCTCATCAATTCCGAGGGGCATCTTCGGGCCTTGGAAGATTATGTGAAGTTCTTGCCCGCCGGCCCAAAAGAGCAAATTAATTGGACCCTCGAACAGGGTTGGAACGTGTTTTTAGCCGGACACGCGGTGATGGAGCCGACTTGGGGCGACTTGCCCACCTTGGCTCAGGATCGGGCGAAGTCTGCGGTGCAAGGTCGGGTAGGAGCAACGATTATTCCCGGAACAACGGAGACCTTCAATCCGTTGACGAAACAATGGGAGAAAAGCGGGCTGAATGCCGTCGGAAATACGAATGGCGGAAGTTGGCACTGTGTGATTTCGCAGCGTTCCAGGCAGAAAGAGGCGACGTATGATTTTCTCGCCTTCATGGCGAATAAAAAGAATGCTTTCTTCAACGTGACCAATGGTTGGACTGGGGTGCAGCCGGCGATGAAATATGAATTTTTCGCCCCGGTCGGGACCGGCCAGGTCGAGGAATGGGAGAACCAAGGTTGGGACAAAGACGATGCGATCGCCTATCTCAATGCCTACTACGCCAACCTGACCTTACCAGCGCAGCAAATCTATTTGCGGATTCCCGGAGCAGCAGACTATTGGCACGAACTCGATGTTCGCATTTCTTCCGTCCTGGCAGGTAAAACGAAGCCAAAAGAGGCCCTCGACGATATCTATCAAGCTTGGGAACAGATTACCGATCGATGCGGACGAGAAAGTCAGAAAAAGCTCTACGCGGAATCCTATGCCGAGTCGTCACCCCCACCCTGACTGGCCAGGGAAGGAGCGATTGTCTCTTTCGACAGGCTGGTTCCATAGACTCACTTTTCGCATTTTCTGCCTGACTCTCACTTCGAAATTGGTTTTGATATCTCTCACGAACTGATGCTTGGCGCAGAACCCCCGTGAGTCGGAGATCACAGTCGATTAAATAGCGCAGGCGCAGGGCCAGAGAAAGCGATCGGGCAGCCAACGAGCCCGGCTTGACTATCACCACACCAACCACCAGCAAGCTATGAATCTAAAGATCCCAACGGAAAATACGCTCGCCATCATCATGGGTGGGGGCGCCGGCACTCGGCTCTTCCCTTTAACCAAAGAACGTGCCAAACCCGCCGTACCGCTGGGTGGCAAATATCGTTTGGTAGATATTCCGATCAGTAATTGTCTCAATAGTGGCTTTCGCCAAGTCTACGTGCTTACTCAATTCAATAGCGAGTCATTGCACCGCCACATCACCGCTAGTTATAAATTTGACAACTTTACCAAGAGCTTCGTGGAAATATTGGCCGCCCAGCAGACTCCCGAAGGCGCCCGCTGGTACCAGGGAACCGCCGACGCAGTTCGCCAGAACCTTCGCTACTTCCTCGAGCGGCCCTACGAGTATTACCTTATCTTAAGCGGCGATCAGCTCTACCGCATGGACTATGGCGACTTGTTGCAAGCTCACCTCCAGACCGGCGCGGATGTTACCTTGGGCACGACACCGGTTGATCGCGCGGCCGCTTCCGGCTTCGGTATCATGCATAGCGATACGAACCGCCGAATATTCCGCTTTGAGGAAAAGCCCAAGGATCCAAAGGTATTGGAAGAACTGCGTATTCCGCCCGATCTGCTGACCGACCTGGGCAGACCCGCAGACGCCGAGCTCTACCAGGGTTCGATGGGTATTTATGTTTTCAACCGAAAGATCCTGATCGATGCTTTGGACAATAACTTTGACGACTTCGGCAAACACATCATTCCGGCTTCCCTGACGAAATACAAAGTCTTTGCCTACATCTTTCAGGGATATTGGGAAGACATCGGAACAGTGCGAGCCTTCTTTGAAGCAAACCTCGCCTTGGCAGAGACGGTTCCACCCTACAACTTTTTTGATCACCTCAACCCCATTTACACGCACGCGCGATTTTTACCCGCTAGCAAGGTCAATGGGGCGCAGATAAATAAGGTCGTCCTTGCTGAAGGTTGCATCATTACCCACGCGAACATCGACCGCGCGGTGATCGGCATCCGCAGCGTGATTGAAAACGGAACAACCATCCGTAATTCGATTCTGATGGGCTCGGACTTTTACCAGGATGAAGATCCCCAGCCGCTCCCTAACCGTCCACCGCTCGGAATCGGCGCGCGTTGCATGATCGAGGGAGCTATCATCGACAAAAACGCTCGCATCGGCGACGACGTGGTGATCTCGCCGGCAGGCAAACCTGAAAATATGGATGGCGATAACTACTTCATCCGTGACGGAGTGGTTCTGGTTCCGAAAGGAGCCGTCATTCCATCGGGAACTAAAATTTAAATTAACTTCCTTCGATGAGCACAAATCCCCTTGCCGGTAAACCCGCACCGAAAGAACTTTTGATCGATGTTAGTCGGCTCGAAGCCGCCTTCTACGAGAAAAAGCCCGATCCCGCCGATCCCAATCAACTGGTCAGTTTTGGTACCAGCGGGCATCGCGGTACCAGTGCGAACGCGACCTTTACCGAGGCGCATATCCTTGCCATTACCCAGGCCATCTGCGAATACCGCCGCGGCCAGGGGATAACCGGTCCGCTCTTCATGGGCAAAGACACCCACGCGCTTTCGCGTCCCGCTGAGCGAGTTGCCTTGGAAGTCCTGGCCGCCAACAAGATAGAAACATTCATCCAGCGCGAGGACGGCTTTACACCAACTCCGGTTATTTCCCACTCCATTCTTGGTTATAACCGAGGGCGCGCAGAGGGATTGGGAGACGGCATTGTCGTTACTCCTTCGCATAACCCGCCAACCGACGGCGGTTTTAAATACAATCCACCGAACGGCGGACCTGCTGACACCGACGTGACCGACTGGATCCAAAACCGCGCGAATGAATTGCTGCGCGAAGGTAACAAAGGCGTTCAGCGCATCGGGTTCGATTCCGCGCTTAAGGCCTCGACCACCCATTCCCAGAACTTTGTCACGGCTTACGTGGAGGATCTTGCCAATGTGATTGATCTGGAGGCCATCCGCTCGGCGGGCGTCAAGATCGGTATCGATCCGCTCGGCGGAGCAGCCGTCGGCTATTGGGAGCCGATCGTAGAACGCTATGGCCTCGACATCACAGTCGTTAACCCGAATGTCGATCCGACATTCGCGTTCATGACGGTGGATCACGACGGAAAAATCCGGATGGATTGCTCAAGTCCTTGGGCGATGGCAGGGCTCGTCCAGCTGAAGGATCGTTTCGACATCGCTTTTGGCAACGATCCCGATGCTGATCGGCACGGGATTGTCACACCTTCCACAGGTCTTCTGAATCCTAATCACTATCTTGCAGTGGCAATTCGCTATCTTCTCACGAATCGTTCGGAGTGGCCGGTCACCGCGGTCGTCGGTAAAACGCTCGTCAGCAGTTGCCTGATCGATCGTGTCGTCGCCAGTCTCGACCGCAAATTGTGGGAGGTACCGGTCGGGTTCAAATGGTTTACGCCCGGCCTGTTCGACGGAACCTGCTGTTTCGGCGGCGAAGAAAGTGCCGGCGCAAGTTTCCTGAAACGGAATGGCTCGGTTTGGAGCACCGACAAGGATGGCTTGATCCTAGGCTTGCTCGCCGCGGAGATAACCGCGCGCACTGGAAAGGATCCGGGCGAGCACTATAAGGAACTAACCGCAAAGTTCGGCACACCTTACTACACCCGCATCGACGCCCCGGCCACGCCCGACCAAAAGAACGCTCTGAAAAAACTCTCCCCGGAAGCTGTCACGGCCACCGAACTCGCCGGCGAAGCCATCACGGCCAAGCTGACACGGGCGCCAGGTAACAATGCGTCAATCGGTGGTTTGAAGGTCGTTTCGGCGAGTGGCTGGTTTGCCGCCCGCCCTTCTGGAACAGAGAACATTTACAAGCTTTATGCAGAAAGTCTCCAGAGCGCCGAACACCTCACGGCCATCGTGAGTCAAGCCCAGGAAATTGTTCTCCGATCCCTGAACGCGAAGTGATCGAAGTCGAAACCTGCAGGCAAAGCGCACCCGAACCCTCCGTGGCCGGGTGCGCCGTGTTAATGAACGCTGCTCAGACCAATCGGCACATTTCTAAGGTTTTTGCCTTTTGCGCAGTCGCGCCCGGACGGAAGAAGCATATCGAAAAGCCGCAGGCAAAGATAGGGGTAGGGACGACGGATTAGGTCGCCCCTCCCTCCGAACTGGGCAGGCGGATTTCCCGCACCCAGCTCTCCAGTTGGTGGTTACTTGTCATGAAGATCGGCGTGCCGCAAGGTAGGCTTGTCTTAAGGAGTACAAGCCTACTGCGGAGAAGTAGGCGTTTGGCCAGCGCTGATTGTCTCTACCGCATCCGCGCCCGTGCTTGCCTACTCGCTTTCGTAGAATGCTTCGCAGTCTACCTCGCGTGTAGCCGTCGACGGACTCGAATACGTTGCCTTTGCTGTGTTTGAAGTATCCAAACCATCCTCGCAGGGTCCGGTTCAAGTCCTCGCAGATGGTTTTGAGGCTGCGTCCATCAGTGCGTCGGGTCTTATCTCGGATCGTGTCTTTAAGTTTACCCATGCTTTTCTTGCGTGGCCATTTCATACTCCGTTCAAAATGATAGCCTAGGAAGTCGAAGCCTCCGGCTTGACTGGCATCTACCAGTCGCGTTTTGCTCGGATGTAAGGTCAGACCGTTCTCTTCTACCCAGTGCCGGACTCGCTCTAAGGCCTCTTGGGCTTGTTCCTGGCTGCTGCACAGCACGATGAAATCATCGGCGTAGCGCACCATTTCGAAGCCCCCTTTGGCCATCTGCCAGTCCAACCCATCTAAGTAGATATTTGATAACATTGGGCTTATGACTCCTCGTACACAAAAGATAACTTGTGCTCGGTTGGCTCTCCTGGCTGCTGCGTGAGATGGGTATGGAATGGTGGATGGTCAAAGTATCGCCATTTACAATGATCTGCTTGATGATCAGCCGGACGATCTTTTGTCGCTCAGCAATTTCCAAAGTCTTTGCCGATTGCTGCAAAGCAGCCAAGAAGTTTTCCATCGAGGCGTTTAGCTGCGTCAGTCGGGTTTTCTCCAGGGCTTGCAAAGCGACTCCTTCCAGTTCCTTCTCTATGGCGGCTTGTCTGCGCCTTAATTCCGGAGCTCGGCTTCTCAAATCGACCAATCCAATCAGGTCCTCCTGGTAAGCGTCCAATAACTTGTCTAGCTGGGACCCGGTCCGTTTCAACTCCCGTTCCAATCTGATTTTGCGCTGTTGCATGGGATCGGTGCTCAGACTTTCCTCCATGCGCCGGTCAATTTCAGCTCGCACCAACTCGGGCGCCTTGAGCAATCTCATGACTTGCTCCCACACCAGTTCATCGAGGTAATCTTGGCGAATCGGCCGACACTGACATACCGGTCCGCGCAAATGACGATACCGATCAGAACCCAAGCACCGATAATATTGAAGCTTCCTCTTGGTGGTCTTGGTCGAAGTCCGATATAGCCCATAGCCACATTGTCCACAGACCAGGAGCCCTTGTAAAAGAGTCGGCGCCTTCGTTCTTCGTGCCGAGAAACGCTTGTTTTCAACCAATCGTTCCTGGGCCATGGCAAAGATCTCTTCGCTGACCAGCGCAGGAACCGGGACAGGAATCCACTCCTGCGCGTTGCGTTCGCGACTTGTGCTGGATCGTGTCGAAAAACCGCCCTTCTGCCGTAAAGGCTTGGTAATCCTTTGGCGCGGGGCCCTTTCAGTTTTCCCAAAGCAAGCCGTGCCCTGATAGGCTGGATTCCTTAGCATTCCCCATATGGTCGATCTTTCCCACGGTCCTCTATTGAATCGCGTCGAGACGCCCCGCTGGTTGAGGTGACGCCCGATTGCTCCGATGCTCCAAAGTTCTTTAGTATAGAGCTCGAAAACCTCTCGGACCACCTCGGCTTCCGCCTCGATCACCGCGTAATAGGCTTCTGCCGCATCGCTTTTTCTGACATATCGGTAGCCATACGGTGCTCCTGAAAGCACATTGACACATCCTGTTTTAGCCCGATGTCTTTTGCCTCGACGAGTCCTCTCAGCGATCTGCGCCCTCTCATATTCGGCAATCATGCCTTGAAACTGTACCAACAAACGTTCCTCGGGACTGTCGCCACCGGCGGATTTCAGAAAAACCGTCTCTGTTCCACAACGGCTGAATTCTTCGAGCAACAAAACCTGGTAGGCGTATTTGCGGCTGAGCCGATCCGGCGCATAGACAAGCAAAGTCTCAATCAAGCCCTCGGCCACCAAATCTCGCAACCGCTCCAGTCCGGGCCGGGCTAAAACACTGCCGCTGTAACCATCGTCCTGGAAAATCCAATCCTGGGGAACAACACAATCATGAGCCGTGGCATACTCCAGCAGCAGCGCTGTCTGGCTGGCAATGGTGTTTTGTTCTCTCTGACGATCCGAGGAAACTCTGGCATAAATGGCTGCGTTGCGTTTCATGGCTTAGGGGTTGCGCAATTTGGCTGCTTGGCTCATTGCCAGGGACGAGAATCCGATAAACCTGCGCCAACTTCTGCGGGGAATAACGATCATTTCGGCATTCGAATTGAACATGGATGGCTCCTCGGCTGTTGGGCTCAGCCATGGGTTCTGCGTTTTGTCAGGAAATCCTCCAATGCCTCGGTGACCAAATCGCTGATGGGCTGACGGCGCCCGCGCGCAATCTGTCGCACGCGCTGAACGACAACTAGCGGCAGTTTGACGGTGAAAACCGTCTTGGGCTCCGGAAGAGCAAGCGGTTTGCGAGTCCTGTGAGCTTGCTGGAGGTAACGGTAAGCTTGTCGCGTAGAGAGATCGAACGCGGCCACCAGCGAAGAGACTACCTCTTTGGGAGAGTTGTTCTTCTTCAACAGATCGAGGGCCATATTTACACGCTGGCTTCGTTCGAGGGCTGAAGCTCTGCTCACATGGACGCATATATAATACTCTATATGACACAATCAAGGCAATTTTCCTTTCCGTCTCAACGCTTGTGGGGACCTCCGTTGGAAGGAAATTACCCGCCGAAACTCGAAGTTATCTTTTGTGTACGGGGCGTTATCACCGCCCCTTGTGGGGTCCCTTGCTCAGTCGGTTGCCATCCTTTAGCGCTATCCATTACTCCTGCCTGAAGCATCTGTTCTAGGAGCTTTAATACTCTTCCGTCCGCGATTTTCTCCCTGATGCGATCCATCAGTCTTTCTTGCGGAATGGTGTCAAAGTAGGATTTCAGGTCCGCATCTACCACCCAGTGGCTGCCACCCTTGAGCAGTTCGTCCACTCGGCGCAGAGCGTCCTTACATCCTTTCCCAGGTCGGAATCCATAGCTTTGGGGTGCAAAGTCGCGCTCGAAGATCGGTTCCATGACATGAAGCAGGGCTCCTTGCACAATTCGATCTCTCAGAGTCGGCACTCCTAAGGGTCGCTTTTCGTTGCTCCCCGGCTTGGGTATCCATACCCGCTTGACCGCCTGCGGTTCGTACTGGTTGACTCTTAGTTCCTGCTCCAGTTTCGCTATCGTTTGGTCTTTACGTTCTTCAATTTGTCGCGCGTTTTGATGGTCGATTCCGGCGCTTCCGCCTTTGGCGACTACCTTCTCGAGCGAGCGTCCAAGATTCCTTGGACTCCAGACTTTGTCTATCAGTCTGAACCATTTTCCTCCTTCGATCCCCGTTTCCAGGGTTGCCAACATGCGCTCCGTCCAGACCTCAGCTTCCACCCATGCCCACCGGGCACGGATCTCTCCGTCTTGTGGAGCCCTCTGGGGCACTGCCGACGGTGTTTGTTCCTGTGGTCTGTCTTTCACGCTTCCACCTTCCTGCCTCCCTTGGCTCCACGGGCATTACCCCGCTTCTGCGCTACTATGGAGGCTCTGTCACCTTTCGGGTACGGTTCTTCGGACCTTCTGCAGACCATGAACGCCGTTCCTTTCCCGAATCGTGATCCCTGATTCATGTCGCTCCAACTTCCGACCATTCTGTCTCCACCCACCCCATGCACTCCTGGCCCTACGCTCACTGTCTCGCCGCAGGTCAGGTCGCGAAGTTGCCGTTCTCCCTTTCCGGATCGGCTTCCGTTCTGGGCTTCGCCTTCACTTAGCAGGCTCGCCAATGCATCAGGCCGTATCGAGTTCATCATTTTCTTAATTATGGACTGGTCGTTCGCTTCCGGTTGCTCCCCACCCCGCCTCTCGGCGACGCAGTTTCCTTCAGCTACGGACAGCCAGTGTTCTGTCCGATGGGGACTTCCACCCCACTGTTGGTGCGCACTTTCAGGCGCACTAAGCGAACCGTCCCGGTTTGCTCCGGGGGCTGAAGAAGCAAAGCGAGGACGCTTCGCATACCCCGGAAAGATCCTACGGACGGCACATTTTCGAAATAGCCGCCCTTTTCTCTCGGGGTTGGCCGTGCCGCTCGCTCTCGTTCCAAAATCGTACTCGCCCCGGTTCTTCGAGTCGGCGCCGCCAAGGGGATATCTTGCCGAAAACTGTAAGCCCATGTAGGCCCGCCGATCCGCTAAAGAGGCAAAGCGGGACGCTTCGCTTACTTTTTCTCCCGCTTCGACTCTTCGCTAAGTTTATTGGGGATAGTTGAATGGCACCGGCGCCGGGTACGTTTTGGGTAACCTGCGCAGATTCTGTTGTCCATCACCCCGGTTCCGGCTCCTGATCTCCACTCAAGACGCCTGACTCGCATATAAATCATTGAGCCTCAAAAGATTATCCTGCCATATCAACTTTTTTAGCTATTCAGCGCTACCGAGACCGGGATTCGCCCCCGTCCCCACCCTCACCCTCAACGGTAAGGGTGCCATTTGAATCCAATCGTCGACAGTGGCGGCAACGTTAAGGAAAGGGAATGCGCCCTTCCTTGCCAGGGAATCGGATCTGCATGCATTCCACCCCAATTGCCGATATTGCCTCCTCCGTAGATTCCGGCATCTGTATTCAAGACCTCTTCGTACCAACCCGCGTTCGGTGCTCCTATGCGGTAGGCATGCCTGGGAACCGGTGTCGCATTGACTGCGAAAACTAAAGCAGACCCGGACTCTGTTTTCCGCATGAAAGTCAGAACGCTATTATCGGCGTCGTGGATATCGATCCACTCAAATCCGGCATAACTATCATCGTTCTCCGAAAAAGCCGGCTCGCTCTTGTACAGAAAATTGAGATGCTGAATCAACCGCCGCAGTCCGTCATGCAGGGGATATTGGAGGAGGTGCCAATCAACGCTTTGGTTGTGATTCCATTCGTTCCAGTGACCGATATCGCATCCCATGAACAAGAGCTTTTTGCCGGGGTGGGCAAACATCCAGGCGAAGAACATCCGCAGATTGGCGAATTTTTGCCAAGGATCACCAGGCATCTTGTTGAGTAGCGAACCTTTGCCGTGCACCACTTCGTCGTGACTCAAAACCAGGACAAAATGTTCTGAAAAGGCATAGACTAAGGAGAACGTGGCTTCACCTTGGTGATATCGCCGATGGATCGGCTCCCGCTTCATGTATTCCAGGAAGTCGTGCATCCAACCCATGTTCCACTTAAAACCGAATCCCAATCCGCCCAGGTAAGTCGGACGTGAAACGCCGGGCCAGGATGTAGACTCTTCCGCGATAGTCATGATTCCCGGGAAACGCTGATAACAAACCGCATTAAAGTGTTTCATTAACTCGATGGCGTCGAGATTTTCGCGCCCGCCGTGAATATTCGGAACCCACTCGCCGGGCTTCCTGGAATAGTCGAGATACAACATCGACGCGACGGCATCCACGCGGAGACCATCGATGTGGTATTTGTCCAGCCAGAAAAGGCCATTTGCGATGAGGAAGTTACGCACTTCGCTGCGACCGAAATTGAAGATCAGAGTACCCCAGTCCCGATGTTCGCCCTGACGCGGATCGGCATGTTCGTAGAGCTGTGTTCCGTCAAATTGAGCCAACCCAAAAGCGTCTTTAGGAAAATGGCCCGGAACCCAATCTAGAATAACCCCGATACCTTCCTGGTGACAACGATCCACAAAATGACGAAACTCGTCCGGATTCCCAAAACGGCTGGTCGGAGCGTAGTAGCCGGTCACCTGATAGCCCCAGGAACCGTCAAACGGGTGCTCGGCAATCGGCAAAAGTTCCACATGGGTATAGCCCATTTCTTTAACATAGGGGATGAGCCGATCCGCGAATTCGAGATAACTCAAATACCGGTTGTTCTCCTCCGGAACTCTCGCCCAGGAACCCAGATGAACCTCATAGATACTGACTGGTTGCTTTGGCCAGTAACGGGTTTTCCTTTCCTCCATCCACGCGGTATCATCCCAATGAAAGCGGTTGAGATCGAAAACCAGAGAAGCAGTCTGGACACCGTGCTGGCCAAAGAACGAGAAGGGATCACTCTTTAATACGTTCTGGCCGAAGCAGTTGCGGACCTCGTATTTGTAATGAGCGCTTTCACCAACGCCGGGAACAAATATTTCCCAAATTCCTGCCTCAATGCGCTTTCGCATCGGATGGGTGCGGCCATCCCAATCGTTGAAATCGCCAACCACACTGACTCGCTGAGCATTGGGGGCCCAAACGGCAAAAGTCACACCCGCGTGTCCATTGATTTCTGTAAGGTGCGCGCCGAGCTTTTCGTAGATCTCATAGTGGTTTCCCACGCAATAGAGATGCATGTCGAGTTCACCCAGAATTGGTCCATAAGAGTATGGATCACTTATCTGAAAGGTTTCGCCCGACCAGGTGGTTACCTGTAACAAATAGTCAAACGACTCTGTCACGCCCTCCAGTTGGGCTTCAAATAATCCTTCCTCTGCGATTCGGTCCGCGGGGAACCGGCGTCCGAGATTGTGACGATCAACAATCGCCAGTTCTCTCGCATCTGGTCTAAAACTGCGCACGACCCAGCCTTGGTCGATCTGGTGTAATCCGAGTACGCCGAATGGGTCATCATGTTCAGCGTGCAACAGCCGGTGGATATCGTGAGAAGGTAGTTTGGTGTTCATATAGATTGCTTTAGCAGAGCTCGAGGTTTTTCGGGGTAGGGTGACGCTCGCAACTCCCGGTCCGGATAATATTGCTTGAGCTGGTTGCGCAAGACAACCCGATTCCTATTCTGATCAGACTTAACTTCGCTTTCCGCTCCGGCCCGCTTTTCCGATTTCAGAGACGATTTTATCCTTTCGTAAAGCTGGGTTAAACGTGTACGATTTCAAGCCAACTCCCCGAACATGAGAATCATCCCCTTTTTCCGGAATGGAAGTCTAACCATCGTCAGATTGCTTTTAGCAGGTGCCCTCGCGACACCGACATTTGCTGAGACCAAAAAGCTTGACTCGGTGGCCTTGACCGTAGGCGACCTCGGAAATCCCTTCTTCGTCCAGATCGCTCACGGAGCAGAAGCCAAGGCGAAGCAGATCAACGGGAAAGTGAAATTTACCGCTCTCTCGAGCAACTACGATGTCAATACCCAAACCAATCAGATTGATAATTTCATTTCTTCGAATGTTAACCTGATCCTGTTAGGGGCAGCTGACAGCAAGGGGATCGCGCCCGCAGTCATGCGAGCGAGGCAAGCAGGAGTCACTGTGGTGGCTGTCGATGTGGGAGCGGAGGGCGGCGTAGACGCTACTGTCACCTCGAACAACAAGCAGGCCGGCGCCAAAGACGGTGCCTATGTGGCCGAGCGACTCAAGGGCAAGGGAAATATTGTGATCGTCAATGGGCCTCCGGTGACTGCGGTCACGGATCGTGTCGAGGGCTTCCTGGAGGAAATCAAAAAGCATCCGGATCTCAAAATAATTTCCCAGGACCAGAACGCAGGGGGCAGCCGCGATGGAGGACTCCGGGTGATGAGCGACCTTTTGACAGCCTTTAAACAAATCGATGCGGTGTTCGCCATCAACGATCCAACCGCCATCGGCTGCGACCTGGCTGCCAAGCAAGCCCAGCGAAAAGAGTTCTTCATCGTGGGAGTTGACGGCTCGCCGGATATTGTGCCTTTCCTGAAAGATCCCGCAAGTTTAGTCGCAGCCACTGCAGCGCAGGACCCTTATCTAATGGCAGAAGAGGCCGTGAAGATCGGTGACGACATCATCCATGGCAAAAAACCCAAGGAAGAATTGACCCTCATCCCGGTGGGCCTGATCACGAAGGAAAATGTCGATCGTTACGCAGGCTGGACCAAATAAGAGCACCGAGCTGAAACCTGAAGCCACTTTGAGGCGCGACCGCCTGTCGCTAATCAGCCTTTAGGTTCGCTCTAAATTCCCGGATTAACTCTTGAGGCAGCACTGGCGTCGCGCCGTCGTGTGAGGCGACGATAGCCCCTAGGCGACAGGCCGTATCCAAAACAATTTGGGTGTTGGCTCCCCTGGTCAGCCCAACGATCAGGCCGGCCATAAAGGCGTCTCCAGCGCCAACCGTATCTTTGACGGCTACTTTCGGAGCGAGGGCAGTAACCAGGCTGCCTCGATCCCACAGCGCCGCACCCGCAGCACCCATAGTGACACATATTCGGGGTGTATTCGTCGCTTCCGAAAGAGCTGCGCAAGCCTCCGCCACAGCGTCCGCATTGGCGGGCGGATTTGGGGTCGCCTCGCCGGTCCGAAGCCAGGAAGCAATCTGCCCGACTTCATCGTGATTAAGCTTAAGAACGTCCGCCCTGGCCGCTAGTTCGACGACGCGCTTCGGATCGGCGAACGGAGGACGGAGGTTAACATCAAAGAATTTCAACGGGCCTTTCACCGCCAACAGGCGATCCAGTTGATCGAGATTGTATGGGGAGCGACTGGCCAACGACCCGAAGATAAAGGCCCCCGCTTTGGCTACGGCTGCCAGGGCCTCGGGGGAAACTATGATCTCGTCCCAGGCCACCGGCTGAACGAGCTCGTAAGTTGCGTTGCCCAAGGCATCCACCGTCGCAATCACCGTCCCGGTGGGCAGTCCGATTCGCGCCCGGCCCAAAAATTCGACGTTGACTCCCTTTTGCTTGGCAACATCCAGGATCTCATCGCCAAGAGAATCCTGACCAACCGCCGAGAGTAATGACACAGAGACTCCTAATTGCGCGATATGAGCAGCTACGTTGAAGGGAGCGCCACCGGCATGTCTGCCGGAGGGCAGGCAATCCCAGAGTATTTCGCCAAAGGTATAGAATTCAGTATTCATATTGAAGGATGCGTCGGGGAGGACAGTTTAAATCGCGTCATTGGTTTCCAATAATTGGATAACGGGCAGGAGCGCCCGGGGCATGGGTAGGCAATCTAACGCTTACCTCTGCTATGCTAAAATGGTGTTCTGAGAGAGAGAAGCTCTTTTCTCTAAATCAATGCTAGTTTTGGCGAAATCACGAGAGGTCAGAACCAGCTTTACAGTTCAGTGGCCGCCAGTTGTCGACACGCCGCGCATACCCTCGGAACCGCTGAGTTTCGGCCACATAAATGCATAGACCGCAATAAAGGCAAAGCACAACATAGGCACAATAAATCCGCGAGAGAGATCGGACATGTCGGCAATTGCTCCCATTACCTTCGGCAGAATCGCACCGCCCATGATCGCCATGACCAGGAAGGAAGATGCTTTTTTCGCCCTTTCCCCGAGACCGAAGATCCCCAGGGCAAAGATGGTCGGGAACATGATGGACATGAAAAAATAGGTACCTAAGACACAGGCGCCGGAAAACCAGCCCAATTTGAAGAAGATAAACAGACAAAGCACCGTGTTAATGGCACCATAGAGCCCAAGAAGTTTATGAGCGGAGAATTTTTTCAGGAGAGCGGTGCCGATGAATCGGCCTCCCAGGAAGAGCAGCAGACCCACCGAGACCAGATTGGAAGCACCTTTGTTACTGAAGGCAATAGCCCCCGTGGTGCGAATTTCAGTCAGGCTGTTTAACCAATGTTTCAAGAAGTCGGGGCTATTTTGGATGGCCGCATCCAAGGTGGAGGGAATCTCTGGGACCTGGGAGGTCACATAGTTGATGAAGAAGCTAAAAATGCCGGCCTGCGCGGCGACATATAAGAATTGGGCAATGACGGCCATGACGAAATGAGGATGCGACCAGATAGAGTGTGAAACCCCCGGCGTCGCATCGTCCATGTGAAAGTCGTCCTTGGCCTTGATATCGGGAACATTGGCAAAATAGAAGATGACGGCCAGGATGATAACAACCACTGCGACACCGGCATAAGGAATCCAGAGATTCTCGCTTCCAGTGCTCGCTCCGGAAGCATCCTTGGAATAGAAAAACATGCCGCCGGCGATCGGACCGAAGATCAAACCGATGCCGTTGCAGGATTGGGCCAGATTGATGCGCGTGGCGCCATGTTCCTCCGGGCCTAACACCGTGGTGTACGGATTAGCGATGGTTTCAAGGAAGGTGAGACCGGCGGCAATGAGGCAGACTCCCAGCAGAAAGGCCCAAAAGGCTCCGATGTGGGTGGCCGGTATAAACCAAAATCCTCCCACCGCAACCAACAAGAGGCCCGAAATGATGCCTCCTTTATAACCAAGCTTCGTCGCCAGCCATCCGGCAGGCAGCGCCATCAGGAAATAGCCTAAATAATGTGCGAATTGTACCCACGCTGATTGCGATAAACTCAGGTGCAGCACTTCCTGAAAATGCTTGTCCATGACGTCAATCATCCCGTTACAGAATCCCCACAGGGCAAAGAGCAAGATGAGGAGGAGAAAAGTGAAGAGAACGTTTTGGCCGTCGTCAGTGACAAACATGCCTTTTTTGGTGGTCTTGTCGGTGTTCATTTTGGAGGGACTATGGATGGTTAAGAGCCAATTGGCGCCTATGCAGGGACCGGAGAAATCTGTCTGATTCTATCGAATCCCATTCCTTTGTACTTTCTCTAGGCAACGGATTAGCAAGAGCAAAGCTTTTCTCTGCGAGCCCGTCTAAGAGCGAATCAGATCAGAACTTAGCGAAGGATTCGAGCCAAAAACTTAGGAATAAACGATTGCCTCCGGAGCTCCTGAAAGAGGCGGATTGTGAAACCCGCAGTTAGATGGAAGGTTACCTCTTCGCTTGTCAATTCTCATGTATATTCAAAAGAAACTTTCGTGGCAGTTATCCGACGCCGCCGTCACTCCTCAAGCCCATTATGTTGGAAGGCGCAAATTTTTACGTACCTGCGGGTTTGGATTGGCAGCGGGCGCGTTGTTACCAGCCGTGTCCCGCGCCGCAACCTTTGGATTTCCCGACTCACTGAACGAGGCAGCTAAGTTGCCCGGTGTTAAGCTGACGCCGTATGACGACATTACCGGCTATAACAATTTTTATGAATGGGGATTGGAGAAGGGCGATCCGAAAATCAACGCTAATCGAGGCTGGAAGACTGAACCTTGGACGATCGAAATTGGTGGTCTATGCGCAAAACCCGGCAAATTTGAGGTTAATGACCTGATCAAAGCGGTCGGCGGGATCGAACAGCGCAATTACCGGCATCGTTGCGTGGAAGCCTGGTCGATGGTCATCCCCTGGGATGGTTTCGCCTTGGCCAAACTGGTAGCCATGGCTGAACCGAAAGCCGAAGCGAAGTATTTACAATTCAACTCCTTCCTGGACCCAAAAAATTGTCCAGGACAGCGTTCACAGGATTTTTCCTGGCCATATGCTGAGGGACTGACCATGCCCGAAGCGACGAATGAACTGGCTTTCCTGGCCACGGGCATCTACGGCAAGCCATTACTGAACCAGAACGGAGCGCCGATCCGTCTGGTTGTTCCCTGGAAATACGGATTCAAGGGAGCCAAATCACTGGTCCGAATCGACTTCGTGGCAGAACAGCCGAAGACCTTATGGAACGAGATGGCGCCGAATGAATACGGATTCTATGCCAACGTTAATCCGGAAGTCGATCATCCTCGCTGGAGCCAGAAAACGGAACGCGTTATTGGTGCCGGTCTTTTTGGAGGCAGACAACCCACTTTGAAATACAACGGATACGAAAAAGAGGTCGCCGGGCTATATGCCGGGTTGGATCTTCGGAAAAATTTCTGATCGGCAAAAGTCAGGTGAACCTCCTCGCCAGGTTTCTCGCCCACAAATTTGTCGCGCTCGCCGTTCTCTTTGGGATCGGCATCTTCTTTCTGATCGTGCCGGCCTTTACTAATCAACTCGGTGCGAATCCGATCGAACGACTGCTGCACGTGTCGGGCGAGATTGCGATCTGGACGCTGGGTGCCGTTTTGAGCCTTACCCCACTCCGAACACTCTTTCCGCGTTCGGCAATCGTCAACGCGTTGAACCGGCACCGTCGCTCTATCGGCGTGTCGGCCTGCATTTACGGGATCATTCACTTCTTGTGTCATGTGCTATACGAAGGCGATTGGGATGACCTGCGGCAAAGTTTCGGCAAGCCATTTATCTGGTTCGGGTTAACCGGCTTAACTTTGCTGGTATTACTCGCCTTGACCAGCAACAACTGGGCGGTTCGAAAACTGGGCGGGAAGCGATGGAAGCTGCTCCACCGACTGGCTTACCTGGCCGCGATCGTCTTGATCTACCACCAATCGATCGCCGGCAAGGGACACTGGTATATCGCTCGATGGCTGTTCTTCCCGCTTGTGTTGTTGGAAGGCGCTCGGCTGGTGAAAACGTTTTACTTTAACAAGCCAAAAACCGGTCGCCTTCCGGCGAAGGCGACCGAGCTCTCTCGCTAATCGGCGTTCACCGTTCACCGTTCACCGTTCGGCGATCGGCGTTCGGCGTTCGGCGTTCACCGTTCGGCGTTTGGCGTTTGGCGTTTGGCGTTTGGCGTTTGGCGTTTGGCGTTTGGCGTTCGGCGGTGCATAATAGCGTGTTAGTGGTCCTTTGTTAGTATATTGCTGGCTTATATAACAAGTAAGTCACATTTAACCTAAAAAGATAGGCGCCATCTCATACTTAATACCAAATAATATCCTTGTTATGCACACTAACCTGGCATAGGTTAACCTATGCCCAGGAGGACCTGGGAGCTTAACCCAGGGCAAACTCCAGGTTCGTATGATTCAGCGTCGGTCTTACGACCCAAAGGGCCAGAAAGCATAGCCCAGGGTTTAACCTGGGTTTGCTTTTCCCTCAGAAGGAGCCCTGTAGCAGAGATTTTGTAGGGGGAGATAATTTGACTCTTCAGTATCAAGGGCCGCATTGAGGTTAACGGAAACGGAAATCGAGTTTGAAGCCATAGAGCCAGGGTAGAGTGGGCTCGATGCCCTCTTGTTGGAGTTTGTCGGGCAGATTCTCGTATTGTTGGCGCAAACGGTCTCGATGTGGTGCGTTATAGTAGGTGACCTGGATGGTATCGTCCTTGACGCGGACATCGCCTTCGAGAGCGCCGAAAAGTTCTCTGGCTAGATGAGAGGCATCCCATTGAGAAAAAGGTTGGCCCAGTCTTTGACGCATCTGGTGAATAGCCGCTTGGGCCACCAATGCCATGGTCATTTGTCCGTAACGGATGTTGAGGTTGAGGGTACCAGCCCGATGCCAACCCAGGGCTTGGTTGAATTTGAAAAACTCTTCGATATGCCAGCGTTGTGGGTAATGAACGGTCAGATCCTGGACTTCGTCACGGTCGACGGTGGCCAGGAAGGATTTGAAATAATAATCCTCTGGTCGTTCACCGTTACGCTGAACGAAACGGTAATAAGGCTCTGGGCAGCGGCTCTGTTTGAGGCGAAAAGGCTCCTTGGCGGTGGCATAGCCAGCCCACCGGCGATTAAAGCGCTCCGAGCTCAGAGCTTGGTCACGGAGTTTGGGCGAGTTTTGCGGCGGCATCGGCACGAGCAGTTCAAAGGGGGTTTCAAGGTGGACGTGATCGAGCAGTTCGGTGGTGTAATGCTCGCTGTCGGCTAAGACCAAGGGAGCTTGATCCGGAGCAGGGTTGAGGATCTCTTGACTCAGTTCCAGCAGTTCCGGGGTCGCCTGAGTCACGGTTCTTGCTGCAGAGGCCAAGGTAAAACAGAGTGGCTGGGCACTGTTCAAGTCCAGGCAGAAGAAACACTGCGCCATTTTGAGCGCCTTTTCCTTGGCGCTGAAACGATGCCGGCGCGTCTGGCGTTTGGTGCAACTTTTAATCCGATGAGGATCAATGCCCAGCAATCGGCCTTGGAAATGGCCGCTGGCGCGGCGGATTTTACCAAGCGCCACCTGCAAGGCTTGGGCCTGGGCCATGGTGTGGCGCCCTAGCATTTCATGAATGGCAAAATCGGTGGGGACAAAAGGCAATCCGTTGGAGAGTTCAAAGCCCTTCTGCGTTAAGGAGCGCTGGTTGCGTAAACCGTTGACACAGAAGGCCGCCTCATGGACCAGATGTAAAGCCATGCGCGGCCAGATCGTTTGTCCGCCACTCTGGCTCCAAGCGCAGAGCAAATCCCAAGTGCCCAAGCGAAGATGCTCAGGCGCCAGGAGCCAGATTCCGACTTGGTTGCCGGAAATTTTGTCAGCCAGCAATTGGCGAACCGCTCGCTCAAGACTGGCTGGATCGCACGGCTCAGTGCGCTGTTTGCGTCGGGTGCGTTGGGTCTGGATTTGCTGGGGCCCGCTTTTAGGGCGACAGGCGTAGAGTTTTTTTTTGCAAACCAAAGTCGCTGATGACTCGCTCGACGCTCCGAATGCTAATAAGATGGTGAGCTTGCTGAAGCTTTTGGGCAATGACCTCGGCCGAAGCATCCGGATCTAGGAAACGATGACGAATGATCTGGCGGACCATCTCTTCGGTGCGCCGATAGTTGGTCTTTGGCCCGCGAGCTTTGCTTTGCAGAGCCAGGGCGCCTTGAGTTTCAAACTGCTCTAACAATTGAAAATAGCGTTGTTTAGTGTAACCGAATTTACGAGCGGCCTGAGTGGGACCCAGTCCCTCACATTGGCCTTCGAAAAGCATGGCCAGCTTGCGGGTAATCTCATCATCGTCGGGCAAGAGGATCGAACCAGAATGGCCGACGAGCTTTGCGGAAGAATCGAAGAACTCGAGCATGGCCGCCAAGTTGGGGGTAAAAGGGAACAAAAGTCAAATAAACTATGGCGGTACACAGAGGTCAAAACACCAATAAACGGCCAATAAAACCATCAAACAGAGAATTTGAGGGGCTGAATGCCGCCACATTTAATTAGACTATTTTTGGCGGTGGAATATTGCCCTAGCAGGCTCATCTTGTGCCAAAGGCAAATCAACACCCGCCTAAAAAAGTCTGCAAATGGGGCTGAATAATTCGAAAGCGCTCGAGCGCCATCTCACGTGCCGATTCCTGCAAGGATGCGAGTTCGTCCATGACGCTCTTCTAAAGAACTCGCCATTATGCCAAATATCGAGCAAAATTTTATGCCAAATAATTCGCAAAGTGACAACAAGTACTTAGGTTTGTGAAAATCCTGCGTGCATTCAACGCTGCGGTACAACGCCAGAAAAGGAAAAACGCGAGATGCTTCGGCTTTTTCTAGAGCGGGAAGGCTACTGATCAAAAGGAGCCGACCTTTCTGGGGTGACGGACGGACAGTCACGGAGACTCCAGCTAGGATCCCCATCTTAATACGCAACTCTGTCGAGAGCGGCTGGAGACCCTCGGCTTTAATTGAAGGAAGGGCAGGACACCTCCCGCATCAAACCACATGTATAAAGCTCAGAGAGCTCATGACCCGAGACAGTTTCTGATCGAATACGGTGAAAAATCTGTCAATATTTCATGGCGATCATGCGGTCAGTAACCCTTAAGGCAGGCAGGCAGAATGAACAGTTTCCACCGACGGTGTCGGAGCTGCGCAAGAGACTGCTGTCGTTTTGTCAAAAGCATCCGATTACTAAGCTTGAAGTTTTCGGCTCGGTTGCAGACGGTACCGCCAAACCCGGCAGTGATGTGGATTTGATGGTAACGTTCCGGCCAGGCGCTAAGGTGGGCACCGAGTTTCTCGATATGATCTCCGAGCTAGAAGAGCAACTCGGTTGCTCGGTGGACCTACTCGAGAGCGAGAGCGTTGCAACCATGGAAAACTGGATCAAGCGGAAATCGATCCTTAGTTGCACAAAGACCATCTATGCCGTCGAGGTCTGACGGATATTTGCTGGACATGCTGCTGGCCGCTCGCAGTATTCAGGATTTTACCAGTGGTCAGACCCAAGAAAGCTTCGCCACGGACCGATTGCGCATTCGCGCGATTGAGCGGGAATTTGAGATTCTCGGAGAAGCGACAAGAAACGTTGATGAAATAACCAGACAGCAATTTCCCGGCCTTGATTTCCGGGCGATTGTCGGAATGCGGAATATTGTCTCGCACGATTACCGCCGCGTGAGACCTGGTATACTTTGGGAGAACTCGCAGCATCATGTTCCGAAATTGATTTCTGCGCTCGAACCATATTTAGAAAGTCTTAAAGATCAGGAACCATCGTCACCGGAGCCTGATAGCTAGAACGAGAAGTAAGCCCCACGCGATCCACATGACTGACGCCTTGCCGTCGTCGATAAAGTTGTCACCCATCCAGCGAGAAGTACTCGACCAGATCGTTCACGTACCTAACGAGTACTCAAGACCCAGTATGGCCTGAACGCGCCATTCTACTTTGGGGCGACGGCGTCTCCGACTCGACAACCGCTCGGGAACTTGATGTTAGCGAGGAGACCGTGAGAATTCTGCGTCATCGCTGGTTTTCATGGATGGCACGTATCCCTGCAGCAGAGAAGAAGGTGCACAAGGCGTTCGCGGAGATCGTTTCGCTCATTTTTCAAATTCTCAGCGAGGAAATAGCTCCGGAGACGACATTGACCGCTCCGATAGGATCCGCCGAAACGAAAAGAGCCGGCCTAGAGAAGCCAACTGCTTACAGTGAGTTGCGACCGGCGCCCATTTCTTAGAACATGGGCCCCGGTTTGGTTCTGCTTTAAAGAGGCGGTAAGCCTCTGGTCCAAGCCTCGTCGGCGTTTGAGGTGCAGGTCTGAATGCGCTCGAGCGGCCCTTCCTTGATTGCAACAGCTACCGCGACTAAGACGTGCGTCTTCGCGAACGCTCTCGAATCTTGCCGAAGAGCAATACGCTTCTACTGCGGGGGCCAAGTTGGCTGCCAGGAATATTCCGAGTTCAGCAACTCCACGCTCTTGATTTCATCGGCTCCGGGAATCGGTACGGATCAACAACTCGGAATATTCCGGAACTCGGCATATGGGGAAATGGACTAAACCGCTTCGCGGTATGCAGCGGGACGCGCTTTCGATAGCAGCCGCCAAAAGCGCGCCGGGATGATGTCTTCCAAACACCAATCCCTATGAAGTGTGACTTTGTAGAGAAAACGCAGGGCGGATACGGCAATGAGGATGGAACTGGGAGCCAGCTTCTTTTCGTTTGTCAGGTAGACTTGGTAAGAGCGAATCTCCTCAGGTCCCAGTATCTCGGGTGACTTATTGAAATGGCGTGCAAACAGCGAGACCTGCTGCACGTATGTGGCTTGGGTCTGCAATGAGAGATTCCTCACCTGCATATCCTCTGTCATGCGTCGACGAAGTGATGTCATGGAAAGCTCCTTTGCGAAAACAGGCTCTGCTGCAAACAGCTTTTCCAGGCGCCGAAATTAAGAACTAACGCCGTTCCATCTAACTAACTAACTGTGCGCCACTGTTGATAGTTAGTTAGGCTAGAAAGTTAGTCTTCCCGCATACCGCGAAGCGGTTTAGTCCAACCCCTTTTATGACTGGCCAAAAGGGGACTGTGTGTTTTTTACTCGAATCCTCACCGCCGCCCATGGTCGAATAGACCGAAGCCTATACCGCAAAATCTCTGCGCTTCAAACACCTCTGGGATAACCCGTTCGGGTGATTGCGCTATGAGGCGTAGAGGAATATATATCGTTAGTGCCGTTCTTTTCGGCGCCATCGGTTCAGGGTTTCGAGCAATTCCATGTAGCAGGAGATGGTTACACACGCGACATAACAAACAACGCATGAAACGCAACAGGAAGGGCGTCATGTTCACATCACTCTTTGCGCCAGAAGTTCAATCGGTCTTGGACAATGCGGTATCGGCCGCCGGGCAGGTGGGCGGGCCGTTTCCGTCGCCCGCGGATTGGCGGGATCAGGTAATCTATTTTCTCATGGTGGACCGGTTCAACAATCCGGGAGGGCCGCCCAAACATCAGCCCTTCGACGACCCGAATTTCGACGAGTATCAGGGCGGCACGTTTTCCGGGGTCCAGCAACAGCTTGCCTACATCAAGAACCTGGGTGCTGGCGCCATCTGGCTCAGCCCGGTCCTAAAGAACCTTCGTTTTGACCCTGGCAGCTATCACGGCTATGGCATCCATGATTTTCTCCGGGCGGAGCCGCTCTTCGCGGCAGACGCGGCGAACGCTGACAACGAATTGCGCGCGCTGGTGGACGCCGCCCACGAAGCTGGGCTTTACGTGATTTTTGACATTGTCCTCAACCACACAGGCGACGTCTTTGCCTACAACGGCAATTCCTCCGCGCCGTTTTCGAGCACGCCACTGCCAGTGCAATGGCGCGACGCCAACGGAATCCCCCAGGCGGCGTGGCCCGATGTCGGCACGATTCCGAATCCGCCCTTGGACGCCGTCGTCTGGCCGTCAGAGCTTCAGAAAAACCAATTTTTCCGCCGCCAGGGCACGCCTGATCCAAACGGCCCGGACACGGTAGGCGACTTTGATTCCTTGAAGCAGATGATGACGGCGGATCCCGCGCTGCAAGGGTTTTTGATCCGGGCGTATCAATATGTCATCGCCCGCTATGACATCGACGGTTTCAGGATTGACACGCTCCGGTATCTCCAGGGCAACTTGGCGCAGATCTTCGGCAATTCCGTACGCGAGTTCGCCTTGAGCATCGGCAAGAAGAACTTTTTTACATTTGGCGAGGTGTTGGACAGTAGCGAGGAGGCGGACATCGCGCGCTTCATCGGTCGCAACACGACCACCGGCAGCGACGCCGACAGCTTGGTGGGCGTGGACGCGGCATTGGATTACCCGTTGTTCAATGTCCTGACGCCGACCGTCAAGGGATTCAGCGCTCCGTCCGCGGTGGTCGCCATGTACAATCTTCGCAAACAGACCGAGCAATTCATCCTCAGTTCGCACGGGGACGCCTCGCGTTTCTTCGTCACCTTTCTCGACAACCATGATATGAAGGCGCGCATTCGGTTTGAGCAACCGGGCAACGTGGATGAGTTTGACGACCAGGTCACCTTGGGCGTTGCGTGTCTCTATTCATTGCCCGGCGTTCCCTGCCTTTACTATGGCACCGAGCAGGGGCTGGACGGCAGAGGCAGCAATGACGCGGCGGTGCGGGAGGCACTGTGGGGCATCGCGCCCACCTTTCCACAAAACACTTCCTTTTATGTGCAAATTCAGGAGGTCGTTGCCGTGCGCAACTCCGAACCGGCGCTCCGCTACGGGCGGTTCTATTTTCGCCCGATCTCTGGTGACAGCGTCAACTTTGGCGTTTCACCGTTCCCGGCTGGAGTATTGGCGTGGTCGCGCATTCTGAATGATCAGGAGGTCTTGATTGTGGCCAACACAAACACCGCGCAGAGCCAGTCCGTGGATGTGATTTTGGAAATAACATTGAGCAAGCCTGGCGACACTCTTCGCGTACTCTACAGCAACAAATCGGCGCCCAACGCTCCGGCTCCGGTCAAGACTCTCAACCAGGTCAAGGTCGCCGAAGTGGACGGAACGACGGGAACCGGCCCGATCAACACGGTTCGCGTTACCCTGCAACCGATGGAGGCGCAAATCTTGCGAATCTGAGCACGGCGCCGTTCGCACGTTCCGCACTGGTGCCAAGGCTGTAAAAAAAATCTCGGGGCTTTGCACGCTTGCCGAACTTGCCGTTGTTTCTCAAGAATCTTTCGCGACTCCCGCCATCATCACGCGCGCCGGGCCGTCGACACGCAAAAAGTTCTTTGAATTTTTTTCGCGTTGATGGGCCGGCGCGCCTGATGAGTGCGGGGGCTGGGAAAGAATCTACAGAAACAACGGCAAGTTCGGTGTCGATTTCAGTTAAAACGTAGACTGGCACCGATGATTTCTCCTCGGAGTCTACGATTTAATTGAAAAGGGTTTTTTCAGTTAAATCGTGGACTTTTCATTTAATTCGGTTCTGACGCAATTTTGGTGCAGCGTTTATGGATCACTGAATTCTGGCTCGGGAAGTAGGCGAGCGCGGAGCAGTTCTATACCGGCACGTCCATACATTTGCCGCTTCAGAATTTTGAGTCGGTTAATGTGTCCCTCCACCGGCCCGTTGCTCCACGGCGTGCTCACTGCCGATTCCACTGCGTTTAGGTCCTGTTTCAAAGTCCGTACAAAACGAACCAGCGAATAGATGCCTGTCTTGCGTACCTGCTCCATCCAGCGATGCAGGGCGGCAAGTTTACCCCCGCGCAGGATAGTACGAAAACCAAGAACTAGTTTGCGCATCTCTGCGAAGCCAGGGCACTGCTGCTTCAAAGTGTCGACGATCTGCGCTTGGTGGTTGGTTAACTCGGTGCGTACCTTGCTCAGCAGCGCCGCCGCTACCTGCGGCGAAAGTTGCCTTGATCCCGTCGGAGTTGTTACCTGAAGTTGCGTCGCCTTCGGTAACGCGGAGATCGTTCCTTTGGTCTCTGATTTCGGCTGGCGCCACGGCGAGAGCAACTTTGCGAGTCCCGAGTAGCAGCCGACATAACCGAGTTTCCGAATTTCCGCGAACAATGTGCGCCCATGCCGACAGCCTGCATCCCAACGTTGACATAAATAGTCTCGGAACGATTCCGCCATCCCCGGACGGGGCTGCATGCGGTTTCTTTCCGGCAGTTCGTCGAATCGGATCCATTTGTCGATGCGCGACCGACACAGGCCTAGTTGCCTCGCGATTTGACTTACCTTCATGCCAGCGGCTCTCATTTGCTTGATCGTCTCAAAGAGCTCCAGGTTTTGCTGCCGCCGCTGCCAGGCGACTTCCATCTGCTGCATCATGACGTTGGATCGGACTCGGATCGGCTTGATTTGACTCTTCACTTCCTCCTTTGTCGACGATGGCGGCAATAGCGGTGCGCTCGGCCGGGCAATTCGAAGGTGTCGGCGATTGACAGCAAGGTGACGTTCCACCGCTTGAATGAGGTTCAGAACTAAGTGAAAACGATCCGCTACCTGGACTGCTTCGGGTGCGCCGCGCCGGGCGCCTTCGGAGTAGACTCCTTGGCGGTCGCGGCTGACGATTGTCACTTCTGGATATTGTGCAAGCCACTCGGCGAGCGAGTCAGCTGAACGTGTCGGCAACAGGTCTACGACTTGGCTACGCTCCAAATCAACCAGGATGGTGCCGAAGGTTTGGCCCTTAGACCAAGCCCAGTCATCTACGCCGAGGACGCGGATCGGGTGGGGCAACGCAGACCGACGTGCCGCTTTCTTGACTCGGCGGATCAGCGTGTCCGCGCTGAGCGGCATCCCGAGCCTGCTCATCAAACGCTGGCCTGGACGTCCTCCCAGGGCACGTCCCATCATGGCGATGATCTCGCCGGATCGCTTGGTCTGTCGCGCGTGGGGAGCACAAACCTCGGAGAGATGTTGGGTAAAAATTTGCCGCTGGCAACCAGCATTACGGCAACGCCAGCGACCGACATGCAGTCTGAGGATTACCGGAGTGCCTTGGATAGGAAGGTCTTTTAGAGAACGCCAATAGCGGCTATGGCGCGAGGGTGAAATGGATTGGCAACCAGGACAAACAGCAGAGTCCTGACCGTCAGCCTCCATGACCCAACCCTGGTCTGTCTTGAACACGCGGCGAAGCGTTACCTTGCTCAGATCGGGGAAGAGGTTTGCGTGAAATAACTGATTCCTCATCGATTCCCGCAAGAGTACCGCAAGTACCGAGACTGCACCAAAATTGCGTCAGAACCCTTAATTCGTGGACTGGAGGCCTAGCTCTCGCATAGACTTCCGCTTTTCGTTCCAAAGCGACTGCATTGGGCGGATCAACCAAGCGCTGTTGCAGGCTGGGCTGGCAATTCATTTTGAACTACCTTCTCCTTACTTGGCCAACCGCCATGGATTGCTGCATGAACACCACAGCTAACGCCAACCTGTTTTCACGCCTGTTCGATCGCCTTGACGATCCGAACCGGCTTGCGATCGAGACCCTGGACGGGCAGCGCGTCAGCTATGGCGACCTGGTCGCACGCACCGGCCAGATGGCGAACGTGCTGGTCAGCCGCGGCCTCAAACCGGGCGATCGCGTCGCGGCGCAAGGGGAGAAGTCGGTCTCTGGCCTTGTGCTCTATCTCGCCACGGTGCGCGCGGGCGCGGTCTATCTGCCGCTTAACACCGCCTATACGCTGAACGAGCTGGAATATTTCATCACCGACGCCGAACCCGCGCTGGTGGTGTGCGATCCTCCCAAGGTCGAGGGCATCGGCGCCATCGCCGCGAAGATCCACGCCAGGGTCGAAACGCTCGGCGCCCACGGCAAGGGCTCGCTGACGGAGGCCGCGGACCAGGCGAGCAAGGAATTTTGGACCGTTGCGCGGGCCAACGACGATCTTGCCGCGATCCTTTATACCTCGGGCACCACGGGCCGTTCCAAGGGCGCGATGCTCAGCCACGACAATCTGGCCTCGAACTCGTTGACGCTCGTCGACTACTGGCGCTTCACCGACAAGGATGTCCTGGTCCACGCGCTGCCGATCTATCACACTCACGGCCTGTTCGTGGCGAGCAACGTGACGCTGTTCGCGCGGGCTTCCATGATCTTCCTGCCGAAATTCGATCCTGATCTGATCATCAGGTTGATGGCGCGCGCGACTGTGTTGATGGGCGTGCCGACCTTCTATACGCGCCTATTGCAGAATCCGGCCTTGAACCGCGACTCGACAAAACACATGCGGCTGTTCGTCTCGGGCTCGGCACCGCTGCTCGCCGAAACCCACCGCGAATGGGCCGCGCGCACCGGCCACGCCGTCCTTGAGCGCTACGGCATGACCGAGACCAACATGAACACCTCTAACCCATATGACGGCGAGCGCGTAGCCGGCACCGTCGGCCACCCGCTCCCCAGCGTCTCCGTGCGCGTCGCCGATTCCGAGACAGGCAAGGTGCTTGGCCCCGAAACCATCGGCATGATCGAGGTCAAGGGCCCTAACGTGTTCAAGGGCTACTGGCGGATGGCTGAGAAGACGAAATCCGAATTTCGCGACGACGGTTTCTTCATTACCGGCGACCTTGGCAAGATCGACGACAACGGCTATGTGCACATTCTTGGCCGCAGCAAGGATCTTGTGATCTCCGGCGGCTTCAACGTTTACCCGAAGGAGATCGAGAGCGAGATCGACGCCATGCCGGGCGTGATCGAGACCGCCGTGATCGGCGTTCCGCACGCCGATTTCGGCGAAGGCGTCACTGTCGTCGTGGTCTGTGACAAGGCTGCCAAGGTCGATGAAAGCTCGGTGCTGAAAGCGCTCGACGGGCGACTGGCGAAATTCAAGATGCCGAAACGTGTGATCTTCGTCGACGAATTGCCTCGCAACGCCATGGGCAAGGTGCAGAAGAATATCTTGCGCGACACCTACTCGGATATTTATGGCAATAGATAACCTTGAACAAGCGCTGAAACTTGTTTTCATACGTTGCGTTGAAGCGAAATTCGACGCCATGTTGATGATGTGTATGCGTTGCCCACAGGTGGTCACGGCTAACTATAATCCCTCAGAAGCGATGCGCCTGACAGCAGATCCGAGAACTCCTACTACTTAAAGCTTTATCAAGACAAGGTGGTTACGCCCACATCCTTAGTTAAAGGATATTTTTACACCAATCTGGTCGGGACCCTTTGTTCGCGGAATCGGTCAGCAGCTGCCGTCGGCGGTTAAGCGTTGAGCCATAAGGAGGCGAGGCGTGAGCTTATTTCAGGCGGTACTCCAAAGGCGCGGATCCAAATCAAGTTTCGACGCCGCACCGATGGCGATTTTTGCAAAATCCGCGTGAGAGGGGTTAAGGACGAAATAACGTTCGATTCCGATGACGGCGCTTGGCGCTGCAAGGACCG
This sequence comes from uncultured Verrucomicrobiae bacterium, assembly GCA_963742335.1. GTDB lineage: Bacteria > Verrucomicrobiota > Verrucomicrobiia > Chthoniobacterales > JAFAMB01 > JAFAMB01. The sequence goes on along the minus strand of CAVULL010000010.1, from coordinate 12,580 downwards.
CGGAGCGCTTTTGCTGAAACCATTCTTCACCGAAAGCCTGAGCCGCCGTGATCGAACCGTCCTCTTTAAACCGCTTCAGCCAGTCAGCCGGCGGAGTTTCGACTGACTCGACCAAGGCCTCATCGAATTCAAATCGAAAGTATACATATTGATCATCGGGGTCATATCCGCCCTGGTTCACTCGGAATTCTAAAACGGCCAGAGATAGATGTTCCGATCCGTAGACCGCCGGAATATTCTTCGGATTCCAGCGCCCACCAAATCGTCTGGCCCCTTCTCCGCTGAATGCATCTGAGGCTCGAGCCTGGCGAACGAGCCGATAGCCAACCATCAGCTGTAGACTCCGTAATCAATCCGGCCCAGCACATCTTCAACCTGGTTAGCGCCAATGGAAGTATCCGCCCGTTGTAGCGGCGTCTCACCTTCAAAGGCGCTAAGCGGCGTGTTCATCCAGTCCCGCGCCTTCTCCACATTACCGAAAACCTCCTGGGCCCGTTTTAAAATGTTTGCCACGCGCGCCAAGCGGTCGGACTCGTCGGGGCTCAAGACTTCGTGTTTGAACCGCCGGTCAAGGGTTCTGTTCGGGATTTTCAGTACGCCTGCGAATTCGCGATCGCTGAACCCCAGGCTCGCGGCCACACTTTTAAACACCTGGGTAGATAGCCCTCGACGGACGTTCCCGATTGTAACGTCACAAGCTTTACAGCGCACACCCGTGTTCTTTAGAACACTCCCTGCAACAAACACACGCTTCCCAACATGCACTCCATCGCCAACAGTCATCTGGTGGCTGGCACTCTTGAGGGTTTTGCGATCTTTCGCCATCTGGCGTATAAACTAGCGCCATTATGCGCAAGCGCAACCGCAGCCTGCAACCAAATTACAGTGTCCCTCCCGCTTCCCCAATACTGACAGCGCGTTGCGCGTAAACCGAGTTGATTCACAAGCTGGATACCTCCCTGCTCCACTCCATAAATTGGTCCCGAAAGGAGGTTATGTTACAATCTTGGTACGGGCAGGGGACAGCGAAATGTGATCTTGTGAATTATTTGGCCGAACTTTTTGCTCCTTTTTTGGCATACCCACGCGCATCCTCTCATAACCCGATGTTGGCGGAGCAAGATATGCCAAATAGCGGGCAAAATTTTACTCTCCGCGACGCCCTGGTCGCATCCGAACGGCGGTTAGGCCCATGAACACGGAACCCCTACGCACTTGCTCGATCTGTGGAAATGAGATTTCTGAAGCAATGGAATCTTGTCCGGTTATGCATGCTTCACCAAGCTCTCGCTGGTGGGGTTGAATCCGGCGAATCTTCTTCTGATGATATTGGTCTTTTCATACTTTAGGTGATGTTACAACGTTTAAAAAAGGACCGAATCAGGACTGGGCGTTTTGATCAGTTCTTCTTTGTTAGTTGCTTGGTGCGCCTTCAATTCTTGAGATTTCAAATGATTCCAAACCCCCTCATCCGGATTGAAATCCGGCGAGTACGTCGGCAGGTAGAACAACTCTAGCCTTTTCTGACCGGCGACGAGATGGTGTGCAGATCTTCGATCCCCTTGATCTTGTCAGCCACCGTTTTGGTAATCATGCCTCGGTCACCGACAAAGATAAATTTCAGCGGCCAAGCCTCGAACATCGAAGCCTCGTTCCGATCCTTCTCGGCGACGGCAGTGAGTGCCGGATCGATGCCCGCGAGCATCAGATCAATTGCCTCGCGATGCGGCGGGTGTTCAGCCGTCCCGGGACCTTAGTAGACTAACCCACCAAAGCGCCCCGTCCGGGCAATCGGGGCCATCAATGTTCTCGGCCAGCTCCCGAAAGCGTTCTTCACTTTCCCGCAATTTCTCCTCAGCCTCCCTGCGTTCGGTGATGACCCGGGCGATTTTCGAGACTCCGATGAGGCGACCGCTGCCGAGCTAGCCAGGGGATTATTGCTTATCGGCTGTCAGCGTCTTCGATAGCGATTGCGCTTCCGTTTCCATAAAGGAAAAAAACGAGGTCGCCTTTCATCCCTTTGGTCTTTGCTGAAACTCTCAGAGGGCTTCCTCTCCCATGCTTTGCGCCTTTTGCGTTTAGCCCATCCACGCCAGAACAACACTGCCGCCGAAACGGTCCCAAGCCAAAGTAGGAACCAATCAGGTTCTGAGCTTGTCCAGCTCCTTGTTAACCAAATGATCGCTCCCAAAACAGCCGTCAGGATCGAGCCGCTGATCAACCCGTACCAGAGGCTCAGAGCAAACCGTCCGACGTCGACAGGAAGAAGATGTTTTAAATCATTCGCGCGTAAGATGCGGGGGAAATTGATCACAAAATGCACAACGCTTAAGCACCACCAGACCTGCATCCATTCAAGCGGTTCAACTGCGGAGTGCGCTACCGTCCAAATAACATTAGTCTGCAAAGCCGCATAGAGCAGATTTCTTAAAAAGATCCAAGTAACGAAGAGAAATCCCATAAAGTTCATCCCCCTTTTTTGGGGATGTACGGCTCAGCGGTCGTTCGGCTACACTGCAGAGCACCCAATGAATGCGCCCGCTTCACCGAAGACCGCAAATTCGCTCGGGGAATTTCTACAACATGCTCTTGACGTTCGGCAACAATAGCTTGCGCAACATGACTGCGAAGCTGATCAAGACAAAGACCTTCGGGAGTAATTAGTATAGCCGCCTATCCCTTGCTAACGCTATAGCTACCTATCCGCCTATCAGTATAAGGTACTTACGTAAACTAACTTAGTCACTGGTTAGTAATAACGAGTACGCATTTCGGAAACAGTATAGCCGCCTATAACTTTTCGCTTGCGCTTTTGGTATAGGTGGCTATTCTTTAGAGCCAAGTATGCAAGCCGCCACTCGCCACGCCAAATCTCGAACCAAAAGGCGCAAACCCGCCGCCGCCGCTGACCCTTGGGCCGCCCTAAGTAATTACGTTTTCCACGCCTTCGGCTCTCTGGATAAACCCTGAAAACCGGCACGTCCGCAGCGCCTACGCCGCCATCTGCTGCCACCTCTTGGTTTCGTGTCCAGGCCAGGGATAATTTGTAACCGCTATAAGAAGGGGCCTGCCCGGCGCAGCAATTCCTCCAAATCCGGCTCGTTCGGGTTCCACGGTTTGCCAGGGTGAATGATGGCTACCTTGCATGCCTCAGCGGCTTCCACCAGCTCACGGTAGGTGCCGGCGTAAAGGTCGGCGATGCAGGCCTGCTTGTTCTCGTTGTACTTGAACATCCGGTTGTTCCGGTTCGTGCATTCGTTGCACGAGGTGCAGCGGGGAGTCTCGATCCACGCTTCGGCGTGCGGTACCGGGGCAGGCACTTCGACTTTGCAGCCGGCTTCGGGCGCGGCAGCCGGGAGAACTATGGCCGGCTCAGCGGCGGAAAACTCCGTCTGCGTAGATGATGGCCGGCGGGATTCTTCAATCAGGTTTCGCTTCTCGGATTCCCAGGCTTGCCGCGCCTCGTCGAGTGCCCGGCGGGTGTGGGAATTATTGATCCCTCCCAACTCCTGCAAACGGTGCCAGCGCCGCGAAATTCGCCGTGCAAACTGGACAGCAGCAGACGTAACCACCACCCGTTGCAACAGGTCATCGGGCCCGACCACGAGCAAGAACGGCTCCCGGCCGGAGTTCTGCTCGTCATCGGCCTGAAGGTAGTCAGCCAGCGGGACCATTTCCTCGCTCCACTGGCGCCGCGGCACGGGCTCAAAGGCATCGGCGAAGCCGGGATCCGCGGCCAGAAAATCTACTGCAGTAAACGAAAGATTCTCCGTGAGGGCCTGCATCTGCTCGTCCTCGTAAGTAAAGGAGTGGACTGGCCAGGCCCGGTCGCGCTGCGGATTGCCGTCGAGACTGAAGCACTCGGCCCAAGTGTCGCCTTCGCCCGGATCGAACACCATAGTCGGGAAAAGCCGCGACTCGACGGCGGCGGCGGCAGCGAGGTAAGGGGGTGGGCCGGAATCTTCGCCCGGAGAGAAAAGACAGAACAACGCCGGGCCAGGAGCGGCCAGTCCATCGGCCAGGCGTTCCGCCATGGGACAGAAATTTGAGGTAGCTGTCTGCAGCACGAAAGCGCTGCCAAGATTCACGGCCATACTCGCCAATTGGGTTCGCCAGGCAGTGGCGCCGAGGGCATCCGGTCGCCCTTCGCTGTCCGACAACAAACGGTCCACTTGAAAGACCAGTTTGATGGGCAGGTCCGAGGAGAGAATCTCGATCAGGTTCGCCCGGTTGGACGCGTCGCAGTCCCGTTCACGGAGCGACACGAAATAGCTTGGAAACCACCGGATGTCCTCGGTCGTAAGTGAACCGGCGTCAAAGCGTGCGAAAAAGTCGTCGTGTATTTTGTCCCGGTAGCGATATTCCAGCTCAAGCGCCGCAATCCGGATTGCCTTGATGACGTCCACCATGCGAGGCAAGCGGCGTTTGAATTCGGCCAGCGCTTCGCTGCAACTCTCGAACGCAAATTCGTAGCGATCGGAGTCCGCTTCGACCCCGAAGAACCTTTCCTCGTGCAAAACCCCCAGCGCCCATTCAATCCGTTTCCGCCGATTCGCCGGAATCCGTCCGTGAGGGCGCTTGCCGCATAAAGTGCGTGACATCGCCTGGAAATCGATCAGCTCACAGAAACGGCCCCCGAACGCCCGCTGCAGCGTCTCCGGCTGCCGGGATTTGTCCGACTCCAAATCATCACTCCGCAACACGTCGTTCAACCGGATCCTCAATTGGCGCAAATGCACCGTGGTCCGGGCCACCCGGGCGCCGTCCGTCCGCCGCCACATGGGCCGCATCACGCGGTCCGCAGTGTTCTCGTCGCAACCAATTACTTCGCCTTCGACGTCCAGCGCGGACCGTGCTCCGTCAAAGTCCTGCTGGAGCAACTGCTTTTCTTCCGTGGACAGATCGAGTTGTGACGTCAGGTTCGCGACCGCCATCAACCACAATCGGGACAACCGCCCAGTTTCCTTTCGGAAGACCAGGGAGCGAATCTCCTGTTCAAGGCGGAGTACGTGCCGGCGCATTCTCTCCCCTGCGGGACCTCGCGGGGCAACGCGACGCAGGAGGCTATTGACCACGGCAGTAAGGGATTCAATGCCTCGGCAGGACCCATGGTCGATAAGGATCAAGGGATAGTCGTGGCGAAGCGAGGTCAGGTCACGGTAGCGCCGGAGGAGAGCGGGCCAACGGTTCAGGGCGGCCGTTCGCGAGCGGCCGTTTCCAGCGACTCCCGCAAGGTGAACTGAAAACGATCCATTGGTTGGGGGGTTCATGCCGTTGATGGAGGGCTGTAGGTTCATTGGCACAAGTCGCAAGGGGCGGACGCCGTATGGTCGTTCAATCCGCGCGAGGGACGGGTCTCGAAGCCTTCCAACGCCGCCGCTCCACTACCGTTGCACCGGGGTTGCACGGTGAACTTGTCAAATTCCTTGTTGAGCACCCCCTCGATCATCGCTGGCGTGTAGCTTTGCTCCCGTTTGCAGAGGTCTTCATAGCACGGCACTCGATCGTTGCGATAAAGGATGCCCACGGGCGTGAGATCCGGATTCGAAGCCAATTCGCGGGCCCGATTCAGATTCGCTGGGTCATGCTCCGCTTGGTTCCGGTAAATCCGGGCCAAAGACGCGTCCAACTGAATTCCCTTTGGGTGTGTCAGCACCAGGGTTTTCTCCGGGTCCTTGAGGAAGGGATCAAAGAGGTTCGGCAGGAAGTTTGGGCATCGTTGCAGAATGCGAATGAAGGAGAATCCCTTGTGGTGAAAGCCCTGCGCGATGATGCTGTATAGGATGTCCGGAATCCAATCGGGGGTCTGCGCCACAAATGAGGCGTTGGAGACGCTTAGCGCGGTGACCAGGGGATTCAAAGGTGCCAGCAGCGCGCCGCGGGGGCTGGTGTTACTCTTCAAACCCTGTGGAGAAGTGGGCGAGGCCTGCATCTTGGTGAGACCGTAAACACAGTTATCGTGCATCAGCACAGTCATGTTCATGTTGTAGCGGATGGCGTGAATCCAATGGCCAGCTCCGATGCTGCAACAGTCCCCGTCGCCAGTGCTGACGATCACGTGGAGGTCGGGCCGGCGGATCTTGATGCCTTCAGCCACCGGCAGCGCCCGCCCGTGGAGGCTATGAAAGCCGTACGTCTTGAGGTAATGCGGAAACCGGCTGGAACAGCCAATGCCGGACACGAACACCGTCTTCTCCGGCGGAAGCTGTTCGTCGCGGCACAAGCGCAACAAGGCCGTCAGTATTGTGTGATCGCCGCAGCCCACACACCAGCGCGGGGTTCGGCCCTGGTAGTCCTCCATGGGATGATAATCCTCAGCGGTCGCGAGGCAGCATTGGTCAATCAGGGTCATATCTTTAAACGAGTCGGACTGCGGTTTTAACGGCCCGCGATAGAACATCGCTCGGTGGTGATACGAGGGATCGACCAAGCCGCCGACCCGCGGCGGCCATAATGGCCCCGGGTTTAATCGGCTGACCCTTGACCTCGCCCCAGCAATCTACGTCGATCAGGAACCTCGCCCGCAGCAGCCAGCCCAGATTGGAGTAGCGCCGGTTCTCCTCATTGACTAACTCATCCTCAAGCCGGTCAGACCAGTTCCCTTCCACGACCATCACCTTCTCGAACTGCTGGAAAATCTCCTTGAGCCCGCCGTGCAGGGGCTGAAGGAAAGTGAGATGGAGCGAGGAAACATCCTGTCCCTCGGCGCGCAGGCGATCCACTGCCTCCTCGATCGCGCCCCTGGTGCTGCCCCAGCCCACGATAAGCAGCTCCCCATGCGAGCCGCCGTGGACCTTTGGTGGTTTCAGCGATTGCTGAAGTGCCGCAATCTTGAGACTGCGGTGGCGAATGCCTTCCTCGTTGGGCTCCGGACCGTAGGCAACGCAACTGGCGCGATCGTGCGCCAACCCGGTGAGGGTGTGCATGCCCCCCGGCCGACCTGGTATGAACCGCTCCGACAGGCCGGTGCGTGCATCCCAATCATACGGCGCCGCCCTCTCGGAAACGGGGCTTTGGTCGACGGGCGCCGCCACCCAGGCCTCCTGGAACTTCGGTCGTGGAAACGGCTGTTGCGCCGTCGCCAGGTTCGCGTCGCTCAGGACGATCACCGGCAGACGATAAGTCTCGGCGATCTTGCGGGCAGCGATCATCGAGTGGAAACAATCCTCGATGCTGGCTGCGGCCATGACGACCTTCGGCGCGTCACCGTGACTGCCGAAGCAGGCTGACAACAGATCGCCCTGCTCGACCTTGGTGGGTTGTCCGGTGCTCGGGCCGCCTCGCTGCACATTCACGACCACGAGCGGAATCTCGGCGATGACAGCCAGGCCCAGCGCCTCCTGTTTCAAGGAAAAGCCCGGCCCCGAAGTGATCGTCACCGCGCACTTGCCGGCATAGGAAGCGCCGATCGCAAAGCAGCAGGCGGCGAGTTCATCTTCAGCCTGGTGCACGAGCCCGCCAACCTTCTCGAACGCCTCGCTCAAGTAATGCGACGCCGAGGTGCCCGGAGTGATGGGATACATGGCGCACACTTCCATGCCCGAGGCCATAATGCCCAGGGCAAGGGCGGTGTTGCCGTTGACCACAATCTGCGGCTCGGTGATCCCCGCCGATGGAATGTAGAACCTGAAGTCGAAATTGGCCCCGGCCCAGCGATAACCTGCGTCCAAGAGCTTAAGGTTGCTTTCGATAAGCTTCTCTCCCTTCTTGCCGAAGGTCTGCGCGATTTGTTGCCGCGAGATCTCCAGGTCCTGGCCGTAAATGCCGTTGAGAAGGCCCAGCACAAACATGTTCTTGCCGCGCCGCGCATCCGAGACGCACTTCAGGCACTCCTCCTCCATCGGCACTTCGTACAGACGGTACCCTCCCCTCTGCAGACGCTGCTGCACCTCCTGATATGATTGCGCGATGCGGGAATCTGGGTCGGTCGCCCACTTCTTTTCAAGCAGGATGATTCCACCGGGCTTGATCTCGCCGGCTTGCAGCCGGCCGAGCAACACCTGTTCGTTGAACGCCACAACCAGGTCCGCCTGATCTCCGCCATTGGTAACGCGACCGGAGCCGAGGCGAATTCGATTGCCGCTGGCGCCCGCGATGCTTCGAGCCGGCGGCTGGATCTCGGCGGGAATAATCTCGACCGTCCACACGCCGTTTCCCATTTTCGCGGCCACCGTCGCGAAGGACTGCGCACACTTCTGCGCACCTTCGCCGCAGTCGCTGATCACCTCCACGATGTGTTCGCTCAGCTCAATGGCGTGTTTTCCATTTGAGGAAAACCCGATCCCGCAGCCGTTCGATGAATCATGCTCTGCCATGACATGCCTCCTGGTCGGAATTTCCACCGCCTTGGGCGGCGTCCAATCGAACACGGACCAGATTGCTTTGTTCAGGAGCGATCCCAAACAGCCAGTTGTCCCTTGCCGGTGTCGGGTCGTAAACGGAGTCGCTGTCCACAATCCCCAAAAATGCCTTGATGCCGCCCGCTGCCTTTCGCCCGGCGCCCATGGCTTTGATGACCGTGGCGGCACCGGTGACAATGTCGCCGCCGGCATAAACGCCGGCCAGGGACGTGGCCAGGTTCTCGTCCGTCGCAATGTACCCCCATTTGTTCAGCCGGATGTTCGAGGTCTGCCCGATGATGGGATTGGCCTGGGTGCCGATGGCGTAGACCACCATGTCCGCCTCGAATTCGTACTCGCTTCCCGCGACAGGCACCGGGCGCCGCCGTCCGGACTCGTCCGGTTGGCCCAGCTCCATGCGGATGTTCCGCAAGCCGCGCACGTTGCCCTGATCGTCACCAAGAATCTCCACCGGGGCCGTCAGCCAGTGAAATTCCACCCCCTCCTCCTCAGCGTGGTGCAATTCCTCCAGCCGCGCCGGGCATTCCGCCTGGCTGCGGCGATACACGCAATAGACTTTCGCCGCTCCCAGCCGCAATGAGACGCGCATGGCGTCCATAGCGGTGTTGCCGGCACCAATGACCACGACGCGCCGTCCTAGATGCAGCGGCGTGTCGAACTCCGGGAACCTGCCCGCCTGCATCAGATTGCATCGGGTCAGCAGTTCATTCGCGGACATGACGCCGCTGAACGATTCGCCGGGAATACCCATGAACCGTGGCGAACCGGCGCCAGTGCCGATGAATACGGCATGGAACCCCATCTCCTTGATCATCTGTTCAATCGTAAACAGGCGCCCGACGAGTGTGTTGCATTCAATCCTCACCCTCAGTTTTTTCAGGTTTTTGATTTCCGCGTCGATCACCGAATTGGGCAGACGAAATTCCGGGATGCCATAACGCAGGACACCGCCCGGGACCTGCAACGCCTCATAAATCACCACCTCGCAACCCGCCTTGGCCAGATCCGCCGCACACGCCATTCCCGCTGGTCCGGACCCGACAATGGCGACGCGAAACCCATTCGGCTCGATGGACGGCGTATTGTCCCATCCCTGCTCGATCGCGTGGTCACCCACCCAGCGTTCCAACCGTCCCACGGCTACCGGCTCCAACGTCTCGCCCACGGTGCAGACTGCCTCACACTGGCTCTCCTGAGGACATACGCGGCCGCAAATGGCCGGCAACAGATTGTCTCCGGTCAGAACGTCATAAGCGCCCCGGTAATTGCCCTCGCAAATCTTTCGGATGAACGCGGGAATGTTCGCATGCACCGGGCAGCCAGCGATGCATTTGGGGTCGGCGCACATCAGGCAACGCTCACTTTCGTGCCGGGCATTCTCCAACGTGTAGCCCAGAGCTACCGCGGAGAAATTCCGGACCCGGTCCGCCGGCGGTTGCTCGGGCATCGGGGTCCGCTCCTGGGGAATAGTTCTGATCGTCTTCGGTTTCATGCGGACAGGTCGTGGGGTTGGGCCGCGCACCGCACCATGGCGGAAGACGAAGCAGTCGTCGTGGTGAAGGGTTCGATTTGGCCTGCGCTTTGAGCGTGACATTTCTCCAGCCAGTCGTTTAGAGCACGTTGTTCCTCCTCTACGAACCGGCGCTGCCGCTTCATCAACTCGTTGAAGTCCACCTCGTGCGCGTCAAAATCCGGCCCATCCACACAGGCGAACTTCATTTTGCCGCCAACCGAAACGCGGCAGCCGCCGCACATGCCAGTCCCGTCCACCATGATTGGATTGAGACTGACGAGGGTCTTCAACTTGCGCGGACGGGTGACTTCCGCGCACGCCTTCATCATCACCGGCGGTCCGATGGCAATCACCTTGTCCACGTCCGGATGCTTTTGGAGCGCTTGTTTCAAGCCGTCCGTCACGAATCCCTTGAGGCCCGCGGAGCCGTCATCCGTGCAGAGAATCAACTCGTCGCAATACCGGCGGAACCTTTCCTCCCAGAAGATGAGCGATCCGGAACGGAAGCCGATGACTCCGATGACATAGGCTCCTTTCTCCTTGAGGGCGCGCAGTTGCGGAAAGACTGGGGCCACACCCAGCCCACCCCCGACACAAACCACTTTCCTCTCCTCGCCAATCTGCGTCGGATGTCCCATCGGGCCCACCAAAGCAAACAGTGGCGTACCCTCGATGCACATGCGCTGCATTTCCCGCGTGGTCTTTCCCACGGCCTGGATCACCAGTGTGACCGTTCCTTTCTGACGATCAAAATCGGCGATGGTGAGGGGCATCCGCTCACCCCGCTCGTGGGATTGCACAATGACGAACTGACCCGGTCTGGCTGCCAGGGCCAGCAGCGGATGGCGAACCTCCAGCAGATAGGTCGCGGCGGAGAAATCCTGGCGGGTGACAATCTGGAAGAGGGCCTCTCCGGCCGCCTCTGAGGCGGAAGCAACATCCTCCCCTGCACCCGTCGCCCGCTTCGATACGGGTTTCAGTTGAGTTGCGGCCGCTCGAGCGGGCGCCGGCTGAATAATTAATGTCGGAGTCATGTCCCTGTTCCTCCCTGTGCTTGCAGTCGTCTCCGGCGAGGAGCAAACCTCTTTACCGGAGACGGGAAGCGAAAAGGTTTTTTTGTATTTTTCTGCATTGCCGCGCGACATTCATAAGCTGAAACCGGCGGCCAGTCTCTCCATGGATTGGTGTTCTCTCACCCTCTATGTGGCGAACTACGATGACGTCTATGGCGAAATCCCGAATTCGATCATGGAGCGTTTTGATCGCAACGTGGATGTGCACTTTGTCCGTATCGTGGTGGACCACGCTTATGCGCTGGTGTTCAGCGTAGCCGAGCTCCTTGCAAAAACGCTCCTCGATCACGCGCAGCGTTTGAGCATCGGGATTTTGGCCGGCCCTGAGCGAAACCAACAAATGAGCACAAGCCGCGCAGTGCGGGTCGGGATATCGAGCATCCGAATCTTGATTCCGCTCAAAACGTCGTTCATCACGGCTTCGACATCGTCGGCGCGGTGGAGCTCGCCTCGGGCGCGCTTGAGCTCTCAATGCGAAATCGCGCGAGGGTTTTTCAGCAAAATCAATCGTTCAGCAGCACCCTCGAAATCTTCCCTTTTCGACGGCGTAGCGGGCGTTTTGGCGCTCCCGAAAGAACTCCTCGTAGGTCATGATCGGCTCTCCCGGATGATGCATCCGCCGATGCTCCACATACGCCCCATAATCGGGAGAGATTGCATGACGCTTCGACGTCATGCAATCTCGCGGCGAACAGCCGCTGCCGTATCGAAAAGCTCGGAATCAAATCGAAGCAGGGTATTACTCGCCAAAAGTCCTGACGTCTTCGGGGCCGGCCTTGGTTGCCACCTTTGCCTCGCCCTGGACCATGATGCGGATCTGCTCGACGATCTCGAGGTTGGCAAGCGTAGTGACGTCGCCAATTTTCGCTGGCGCGTGAGACCAACCAGGAGGAAACATGCGCTGGAACATCATAGTGACCGGTGGATATCGCCGCCTGACCCCAGGTTCTTTCCCAGGGCCAATGCCTAGCGATGGATATGTCGTTTAGTGAGAGGGAGAAGACTCTTTTTGCGGGACATTTGTTTCGCGATTTTTTATCCTCGCGGGCGTGAGTAAAACTGCGACTACCCGACTGCGACCAACAAGCTTTATTAGACCAAGTCCAAGTGCGGCTTGTGGAGCGCACCGAACTGGAGCGTTTCAATCAATTGCTCGATGAGCATCACTATCTGGGAAACCTCAAAGCGGTGGGCGAACGCCTATACTACGTGGCCACCGACGCTCAGGGTCGGTGGCTTGCTTTGCTGGTTTTCAGCGCTCCAGCCAAGCACCTCAAGCATCGCGATCGATGGATCGGATGGAGCGCTGCTCAACGCCACCGTCGGCTGAGCCTGGTGACTAACAACAGCCGGTTCCTTATTCTGCCCGAGCGCTCCGTGCCCAACCTGGCGAGCAAGGTGCTGCGCCTGACCCTCGCCGTATCCGCCCTGCGTTTTCTTTACAAAGTCACACTTCATAGGGATTGGTGTTTCGAAGACATCATCCCCGCGCCCAAGAAGCCTCAAACGTTGCCCATCGTCTTGAGTCCCGAAGAGGTCCTGCAGTTCTTAAGCTGCGTTCAAAGCATCAAGCATCGCACTATCCTGACGACCTGCTACGCTGCGGGACTGCGCGTTTCGGAGGCGACCCGCCT
>CAVULL010000009.1:0-85867 GCA_963742335.1 uncultured Verrucomicrobiae bacterium | reverse complement strand
GTATTCCGTTAACGGAATACTGCAGAGCATTTTTAGATCAGCGTCAGTCAAGGCGCAGCCGTGGAGCAACGGTTGGAGGCCGGCATAGAGGTCTTCCGTGTCCGCACAATCGAGGAAGGTTTAGTTTCATTTATCGATTTAGGTCACGTCAATAGAGCGATAATAAGCAAAATGATGCCTCCGGTAGCGACGTTCCAGATTGCGGATCGCAAAATTGGGAAACCGGCACCGTAGGCCACTGCATAGATGAGACGTCCCCAAAAGTAGAGGCGCGCCGCCCACAGTGTCAGAGAGCTATCGCGGTTTACTAAATGGGCCGCGATGACTAAAGCAGCGAAAAAGGGAAACGTTTCGAGAAAATTAATTCCGGCACGATCAACGCGGCCGACTATACCCTTAAGTGGAGGCCTTTCTTCTTCTCGGTTACTGGCCGTCCATCTGTAGCCATATTGGAAACTGATAAAATGGGACGCAGCGATCAGGTGCAAGAGGCCAAGGATGGTCGAATAGACAAGGTAACGGAGTTCCGGTGTCATCTTGGGAATTTCGGCTGTCTTTCTTTCAAATTACTTCGAGAACTATCTACTACCAGCGTACATTCCGATCTGCCACACCGAACCGAATATATGAACGTACAATATCGGACAAATAGGAAAGGCAACCCAGTTCCGCTCGTGGTTGCCCCGCGGCTCGTCACGAGCTAAATCATGAAGTCAGGGCTCTTCGCCCCCGCTTGTGGTGCCCGATCAGTCAATGCCATGATCGAATGCTTCCTTAAGATCAACATGGCGTCGAAATAGGCGGGAACGCTTCGGTGCTCATCCTCTGGCTTTAATTCGGGAACAGAACTGGCCCGATAACATCAGCCAACGGGTTCTAATATGACGACGACCCGAAAAGAAAAGTCACTAGCCTGAATCGATCACAAATCCTGAGAGTATCGATTCAGGTTGTCCTTGCATACCCAGGCCAGGCGAAAGGTATTAGTTAGAGTCTTGGCATTCGGGCTACCAGAAGTACTCGTTCGGTGTATTGAGAGCGAGCAGCACAACAGCTAATCTCGTGTTTGGTGAGGACAAAGCGATGAGCCATGCGAGCCGAAGACCTCATGCTTCCGGCCCTTTTGGCTACGGCTTGTGTATTTGTGGGCTACGTGACGGTTTTTGTGGCACAAAGACGAGATATGATCGCCCAAAGAGGGGATTCTTCTCGTGCCGTGCATCATTATCTCGCTCTTCGTGACGGTAGCAGGTCCAATACGATCCAGGAGGAGTAAAGACGATCCAAATACCATCCCAAGCTCTGACGGCGACGCAGCTCTTCCGCCCATTCCATGTCGAGATTCGGCGCACGGTTTCCTGCGGCCTCGACCATTGAATTCCAAGAGAAATCCTCTCATTGCCAAGGAAAACCGCGCAGCCGCCGCTCGCCGCAGCCACAGTACCTGCACTTCGACATCAGAAAAGAAAAAAGGAAAGCCAAACTCCTTTTGGCTTTAGGGGCTATATTGAAGGATGTTTCAGATGTTACCTGAAAGTTCTGGACGGCTTGTCGCCCTCCGCGTTTCGGGGAAGCTAACAAAAGAGGATATGGTTTCGGTAGCTCCTCCGCTTGAAGAAAAGATTCGAGAAAACGGCAAAGTAGATTTGTTCTGTGACATGACGGACTTCCATGGTTGGAGTCTTGGTGGGTTTTGGGCTGAACTGAAGTTCGACTCTAAACACGCGAAAGACTTCCGACGAGTCGCGCTCATCACCGGCAAACCAATTCATCGGTTCATGGCGTCGATGCTAAAACCATTCACGTCAGCAGAAATAAAGTGTTTTCAACAAGATAAAAAAACAGACGCTCTAACCTGGATATCCCACAACTGATTGTGCCAAACGTGGGTCACTCAAGAGGCGAGCGGCCGTTTCGACAACACACATTTCGGAAAAGTGGTTCCGGACCTGCCACGACGTGTGAGATGCGTCTTCGCGACGCTCTTGAATCTAGCCAAGGGCAATACACTCCTACTGCTGCGGCCAAGTTGACTGGCAGGAATATTCCGAGTTAACCACCTCTGCGGTCCTGATTTTATCGGCTCTGCGCATCGACACGAATCGATAACTCCGAATATTCCGGAACTCGGAATATCGAAATGTATTCCGTTAACAGAATACTGTCCGTTTCGTGCACCGACCCTTAGAGCACCAGGTGACCGTCCTGGAGATGACGAGCCGCCAAGGTGCGCTGAATCGCGCTCTGGCGTTCCAGGAGCCGATCCATCGGCAGATAACAGTGTAGGTCCACATCGACTTTGCCTTCCACGCCCGACAGTTCCCACAGAGCGGTGTTTTTCCACTGATTGGAGAGCGCCAGTTTGCTCCCGGCGTAGAGGAGGCGTCCGACAATCATCGCCAGGCAATCCTGGACCCAGGCTTCTTTGCGCGAGTAAAGAGCACGGTCCAGTCCAAGTTCCTTGGCCAGTTCCAGCAGTGCATAGCTAGCTCCATATTCCTTGGAGGCAAGGATCTGGAAATCCTCTGCGGAGCCCTCGGGTACGACATCGCCACGGAAGGCAGCTTGCAACAATTTAAGTTGCTCTAAAGTCAGGCCGGTGATGCGACCGTGGGTGGAATGTCTGACTTTGCCGTTCTCGCGATAGGAAGAGCGGATCAGGCCGACCATCCGCGGCCACCAAATAAGCAGGTATGTAAATAGCACATAATCAAGCAACAAAAAACGACATAATGTATGGCTACAAATGAAATACCAAATGGCTGCGAATCAAGCATTGAAGCGGTTCTCGCGTCAAATCATAAAAGAAGATGCGTCTAGATTTTCCGTTGCCGGTCGATAGCTACCATGACCAACAGATTCCGTCGCTTTTCGGAAAACTCACGGGGCGGATTCAGCGGGAACCGCTCAACCTTATTGCGACCATCATTTTCTTCGGAGCGATCATTCACACGTTTCTGGCCGCTCGCTTCCGCAAGATTGCTCATATCTATCAGCAGAGCTACGAGGCGATCGAGTATTTGCTTCACGCAAAAGACGGTCCACCGGATTACGCGGAGAATCACGACAAGCTACTCTTCAGGGCTCAGCTGTTCTATTTCATGGGCGAAGTCGAAGCGGTTTTCGGTGTCTGGTTAATTAATCCCGCTTTTTGTCGCGATTATTGCGTTCCAACTGAACTGCCGAAACTTGCGTTCTACCCCACTAAAGCAAGGCCGCATCCGATAGCTGGTTTTGCAATCGAAGGACATCGTGAAGAGTGACGATCCCGATCGGCGTATTCTCGGTCGTAGACACAACCACGAGTAAACTCAAAGAATTTTCCACCATTTTAGCGATCGCTTCCCTAATTGTTGAGTGTGCCGGAATGGCCTGCGCCGGCACTGCCGCAACTTTGGGCGATTGATGGCTCAGGATCTCGCTTCGGTCGATCAGTCCAACGAGTTGGCCGTCCATCACTAACGGGAATTGCTGGTAAGGATATTCGATACAGAGACGCTCCAATTCGTCGCGATCGGTGCTGCTGGCAAATATCGGGGAGAAATTTGCGAACGTGGAGATCGGTCGGCTCTGCAGCGAAGCGAGCGATCGAGGTGGCATGTGGCGCTCGAGCTCTATTTCATCTCGTTCAATGATTTCGCTGTAAAAATTGGTGTGGCAGAGGGCGCGGCTAACCGCTTGGCTCGCGATCGTGCCGATCATAAGGAGAGGAACAAAAGAAAACTGATGGGTCATTTCAAACACAATAAGAATTGAAGTAATTGGCGCTCGCACGACCGCTCCCAAACAGGCACTCATCCCAGCCACCGTCAGCGCTATCCGATCGTTCAACTGTAGGTGCAGCACGAGTCCGCAAACGTCAGTGAAGGCGAGACCGATTGCAGCGCCAAAGAAAAGAGTAGGCGAAAAGATCCCGCCAGCACCGCCCCAAGCATAGACGGCAGTCGTCGCAGCTAACTTCGCAATCAACAGGATTAACGCTTGTGGGCCACTAATGCTGCCGTAGAACATCTTTTCCAGATCTCCGTAGCCGAGGCCGAACACGCCGATTTTGCCAATAGCGAAGAAAACCGAGATTCCAAGCATCCAGTTCATTGCCGCACCAACCGCGGGTTTCAGAAAAAACGGGATACGTTTGACCCGCTTAATTTTGTCTCGCCAGATCAGAGTGCCTTTTTGGAAAGCGACGCCCGCCAATGCTGCAAGCCCTGCGGCCGGAATCACCAGCAGATACAGAATACTGGAAAAATGCCCGATTGCTGGGATCACAAACGCGGGATCCTCACCTAAAAACATATGGCAGACGAAAGTAGCGGTCACGGAGGCGATCAGCACCTGGGCCAGGTAACCCCGGTTATTCAGGTCTTCGATGATCTCCTCAAGGACAAAGGTGATGGCCGACAACGGTGTATTGAATGCCGCGGCCAATCCTGCAGCGGCCCCGGACAGGAGTGCCGGGCGCCGGCCCTGTTTGGCAACCCCAAGCCAACCGGCAATGTTCGAGGCGAGGGCCCCGGCAATATGAACCGTCGGACCTTCTCGCCCAAGACTGCAACCGCCCCCAATCGAGATAGCGCCGGCAAAGAATTTCGCGATCACGACCCTGGCCGGCATAAATCCAAAATCTCTCCAAAACGCGACTTTCACCTGGGGAATTCCGCTTCCGGCCGCGTCGCGGCTGACAAAAGTTAGAATCAGACCCGCGACGACTGATGCCACCATAATCGTTGCCAAGCTGAAAAGCGTGAAAGTCCCCGCTGGCATCTGTTGGGACGGCTTTTCCCAGAACATCGAGAATAGGATGCTGGCCAATTTTTGGAACGCAACTGCAGCAAGGCCGCCAAACAATCCGTAGATAAACGGGAGGATATATGTTCGAAGATCGACGGGGAGTTTTCGGACGTAGTCAGCAAGCACGGTTCGCAAATCACTTCCTCCAGATGCTCTCAACCATGGGATCTTGTTGGCCAGAGCGCAATGGCTACCCTGACCTTTGGCACCTGGCTTCGCAATTTGAGACTTTAATTGGCTCGCCAGAGATGGTAATTGGCTGGTCCGTCAATTCCGCCACGTCAGGATGCCTGAGAACACCGAGGAAAACGATACTCAGCCAAGTCGGTCGATTGAAGCCGACCTCGATTTCCGGACACGTCTCGCGGCGTCGAGTGACGTTTCCGAATATAAACGGGCAAACAGGTCGCTGCGCATCATCGCGGAAGGAACGGCGGTGGCCACTGGTGACGAATTCTTCCGGTCATTGGCGAGATGCGCGGCCCAGGCGCTGGGTGCGCGTTATGCCTTTGTCGCAGAAACGCTCAGCGAGATGGAGTCACGATCTCTGGCCTTTTGGGACGGTTCGGATTTTGGCGAGGGGTTCACCTATCGTTTTCCGGGCACGCCCTGCCGGCGAGTCGCAGCGGGTCACATCTGCGTGACTTCATCCGGCTTGCCGGCGAAATTCCCTGAGGATCTCTGGCTGCAGCAGATTGGCGCAGAGAGCTATATCGGTGTGCCGATGCGGAACGCGCAAGGCCGAACGCTCGGGCACTTGGCGGTGTTGCACCAGGAGCCTATGGAACCGTCGGAAGAGGACATCGCCGTACTGCAAATATTCGCAGCGCGTGGGTGTGCCGAGTTGGAGCGCAAGCAGGCTCATGAAAAGCTGAGCAAAGCGCACGAGGATCTCCGTCGCCTCAATCTTGAAACCGCGGCACTTCTCAGCGTGAACCGTGCCATTGGTCACCACCTGAATCGCGATGTTTTGTTTGGTGCGCTCGCCGATTGCTTGCAAACGGTGGTGCCGACCGACCGATTCGGGATCGTCCTGCCGTCCAAGGTCAACCAGCTGCAAGGCTACGTGCTGACCAAGCGCGACGTCCTGTCAGAGAGTCTGCAATCTAAGGTTTTCTCTTCGGAAGGGACAGCAACGGAATGGGTTTTGCAAAACCGCGAATGGTTTGTCGCTGGAGGGCGGGATGAAATGCGCGACCGCTTTCCAGCCACTGCGCGAGCTATGCAGGAAGCCGGGATGCAGTCGTTGTGCGAACTGCCGCTTCTCTCTGGCGTACAGATCCTGGGATCATTAATTTTCATGTCGTCAAAAAAAGCTGCCTACGGGCATCTGCAGCACTCTTTTTTGGAGCAGGTGGCGAGCGCGGTCGCCGTGGCTTTGGACGATTGCCTGGCACATGAAGAGGTGCGGCGGTTGGGCGACGAACTGTCCGCGCGCAAGATTGCGGAATTGGAACAGCAGCAACGACGCATGAGCGATGCGCTCCAGGAGACGAGCAAAGCACTGGACGCCAGTGAGGAGCGTTTCCGTGATCTCTTTGATGAGGCCCCAATTGCCTACGTCCACGAGGGTCTCGATTCACGATTTATTCGCGCCAATCGCACGGCGATGAGGATTCTCGGCATCAAACCCGAGGACGTGCCCACTACATATGGAAAGACATTTGCGCCCGACACGCCGGATGCGCAGCGCCGGATGCGAGAGGCGTTTGAATCGATCGGACGCGGGACGGACACCAGCGGCGTGGTCCTCGAAATGCGCCGCAAGGACAACGGCAAACCGTTCTGGATTCAATGGTGGTCGCGACCCGATCCCAGCGGCACCTACACACGCACAATGTTCCTCGACATCACCGATCGCGTGCTGATGGAACAGGAAAAGGCACGGCTCGAAGCGCAGAACATCTATCTGCAGGAGGAAATCCGCAGTGAGCACAACTTCGTCGAAATCGTCGGCAACAGCCGTTCGTTGCTCAGCCGTGCTGCGGCAGGTGGATCAGGTCGCGCCGACCGATGCGACCGTGCTCATTCTAGGCGAGACAGGCACGGGCAAGGAACTCATCGCTCGCGCCATCCACGACCGCAGCCCGCGTCGCGAGCGTCCGCTGGTGAAGGTGAACTGCGGCGCGATCAGCGCGGGCCTCGTCGAGAGTGAACTGTTCGGCCATGTGAAAGGCGCGTTCACCGGCGCGATCGTCAAATCGCGACGGTCGCTTCGCGCTCGCCGACGGCGGCACCATTTTCCTCGATGAAGTGGGCGAACTGCCGCCGGATACGCAGGTGAAATTGCTGCGCGTCCTGCAGGAGCAGGAGTTCGAGCCGATCGGCAGCAGCAAGACGATCAAGGTGGACGTGCGCGTGATCGCCGCGACCAACCGCGACCTGTCCGTGATGGTGCGCGAGGGGAAATTCCGCAGCGACCTCTTCTACCGGCTGAATGTCGTTCCCGGTGACCATGCCGCCACTGCGCGAGCGCGCGGAAGACGTGCCGTTGCTCACCATGTTCTTCCTGGAGAAGTTCGCGCGAAAACTGGGTCGACCGATCGCCCACGTAGCCGAGGAAACGATGTCCGCGGCTTGTGTGCGTACTCCTGGCCAGGCAATATCCGCGAACTGCAAAACGTCATCGAGCGCGCGGTCGTGCTGAACAAAGGCCCTGTGCTAAAGGTAGACGGAATTGCTCTTTTCGATTTTTCGCGGCCGGAGACTATGGCAAGCATCGCGGCCAGAATCCCGACTCCATCACCGCCGGATGCGCCGGCCTCAAGCAGTGTCGCGTCGCTCGAAGAGGTCGAGCGCCAGCACATCGTCACCGTGCTCACGCAAGCGAACTGGCGGATCGAGGGCGACCTCGGCGCAGCAAAATTGCTCAATCTTCAGCCAAGCACGTTGCGCAGCCGGATGCAGAAGCTGGGCATCGTGCGGCGCCCGGTGTAGGTCGCACGGTCACCCGCGATATGGCGCGGCAACTCGCGGCATTTCGTGGCCGCATATTTCGTGGGCGTCCGCGAAGAGAAGACGTCGCGGACACTATTTTCCAGAACTTTTCAACGACCATTTGCGGAGCTTGAAGTCTGTCCACGTAGCTCTCGAAACGGATACTGCGAATGAAGTAATATGACACGTAACATTATCCACTCCAGTAGCTTAAGCGGGTTGTCTGCTCGCCGTAAGAGCAGCAAATTCCAAGATTACGAGTTAGAAGTGGGGCACTTCTCCGAGGCCTCGTAGGGCAGTGGCTTACACGCGAATTTTTGCTCGTGGCACGGCGGATGCAGATGTACGCCGATATGAGTTCAAAGGCCCTTTTTGGAGCTAGAACGGATTTTCGACGCCTCGATGGCCACGACTTTTCGTTGAAATCTTCACCCCCCCAATGACGTCCATGTTAAGAATTTCCATCAACGAATCCGAAGGAAACGTTGTGACGCTGCGACTGGAAGGCCAGATCGTCGGCGCCTGGATTTCCGAGTTGGCTGGAGCGTGTGAGCGGCTGCTCACCGCGGGTCGCAAGGTCACCCTCGATTTGGGCGACGTCTCTCTGATCGATCGCCCCGGGCTTACGCTCCTCGCCTCACTTTCGCAACGCGCGGTAGCGCTCGTGCGCTGTTCGCCCTTTCAAGAGGCGCAACTCCGATTGGCATCATCGCCACAACCTGACACAACACGCTAGCTCCTCTATGAACCGGCTTCAAACCTTGCCGTCCGCATCTTCCGAATTGGCGCCGCAAGTCGATCCGGATCGGTGGATCGAAGTTCACGGCGACTGCCTGTATCGCTGTGCGCTGACCCGCGTGCGGAAGCAGGAAGTCGCCGAGGATCTCGTGCAGGAAACGCTGCTCGCGGCCATGCGGCAGGTCGAGAAATTCAGAGGCCGCTCATCGGAGCGAAGCTGGCTCTTCGGCATTTTGAAAAACAAGGTCTGCGACTACTTCCGAAAGCTTGGCCGGGAAACGAACTTCACCGACCTCGAGTTCTTCAGCGACGAACACTCGGATCGATTCGACGGCGAAAATTACTGGATTCACGAACGCGGACCCGCAGATTGGACGCCCCAGGGCGAACAAGCGATGAAGCGCGCCGAGTTCTGGCAGGCAATGCAGGCGTGTCTCGACAGGCTCCCGCCACGCGTGGCCCAAGTCTTCATGTTGCGTGAGATGGACGACGTACCGAGCAAGGAAGTCTGCGAGATGCTGAACATTAGCGAGGCGAATCTTTGGGTCATGCTCCATCGCGCCCGCATGGCGCTCCGGCAGGATCTGGAGGTGAACTTCTTCGAAGGCAATGGAGGCACGAAGCTGTGATCGCGCCTACCAATTTGCGGAAAACTGATATCTCGCTGTTCATCCCGAAACACACCTGAAATGCCACGACATCACGCGCCTCATCGTCATCTGATTTAAGTTTGCGAAATACAGAAATCTGCTCATCTGCGAAAGAGTGTAAGGTCTGACGTACGGGGCCGACTCACTAGTGAGATGCCCTTTTCAACTGACGATCACGAACCGCCCAACTGGATCACGGTCAAGCTTGCGAATCTGGTGTGGAGAATGACGCCAAACTGCAGGGAGGTCACGCGGCTGACCTCGGAAGGGCGAGACCGTCCGCTGCCTCTTGGCACGCGGTTGCGGCTTGGCCTGCATCGCTGCTTCTGCAAGTGGTGCGCTCGCTACGCGAAGCAACTCGACTTTTTGCACGAAGCGAATCACCTCTTCGCCCAGCACGTCGATCAGATCGGCGGACCGACTCTCGACAGCGATGCTAAGGCGCGGATGAAGGAAACAATCCGCTCGTAACCGGGCAACCTGACGGTGGTTTGAAAATCGGCTCGGTCATTCGTTATTGAGGAACGTCACGATCGCAGGGATCACCTGGTCGGGAGCTTCCTCCATTAGCCAGTGACCAGAATCCTGCACTACGGTGCCCGACACATGGGTTGCAACCAGCTTTGCCTGGTCAATAAGGAACGTGCCGGATGCTTTCTCACCCGTCAGGACCAGGAACGGCATGTTCAGCTTCATTGTTGAGAGCTCCGCAAAGTCCTTCGCATCCTGTTCGAAGTTTTTGAAGTACTCGAACCCTGCCCTCATGCCGTCGTCTCGCGCGTAGGCTGCGGCGTAAAACTGGCGGTCCGCTTCGGGCACCGATTTGGTCCCGTCGGCGGCGAAATCGTTCCAGAAATGTTCGAAATAGATACGTTCCCGACCCTTGACCAGGGCTAGGGGCGTTTCGCCGTAAAAGTGGAAATGCCATAGGTCGCGCATCAGCCAGACGCTCTTCCAATCGCCGACACCCGGCAGAAACGCATCCATCAGGACGACCTTGCTGACCTCGTTAGGGTACTGAGCCGCATAGGCGTAGGCCACCATCAAACCAATGTCATGTCCGACGAGGCTCACCTGCTTATAGCCGAGCTGGTGAACAAGTTCCCGAATGTCTTTCGCCATGGTCTTCTTGTCATACCCGCCCTTTGGGCGCTCCGAGTCGCCAGCGCCCCGCAAATCGGGGGCAATCACCGTGTGGCTTTTGGCGAGCTGCGGCATCAGCGGTAGCCACATATGGCTTGTTTCGGCGTACCCGTGGAGCAGGACGACCGCAGGCCCCTGCCCTCCGAACTTATAGTTGATTCTTACGCCGTTCACGGTAGCGCTCTTTCCGATGAAGCCCGCGGGTAGCTGTTCGGTCTGGGCCGCCGCTGCTGGCGAAGTGACTTGTGCAGCCTCCTGAGCGAGAGCCGGGAAGCTGACGAGTCCCGCAGCGAAGACCAGCGGAGTCAAGACGAGGCGCCGTTTCGTGATCAGGCTAATCATTTCCTTCAATGGTTTCATTCTTTTTCATTCCTTTCGTCGTGGATTACAGTTCTACTTATTTAGACTTTACAGTCTGGAATACGTAAAAAAAATTTAGCTGAGTGATGACAAAGCAAGTTTTGCGACCTGTTCGAGCGCTGTACGGTTCGAATTGACCTTAGCCATCGCCCGCATGCCCTGAATCGTTGCAACGAAAAACAGCGCCAGCGCTACTGGGTCATGCTTGTCTGACACTTCACCGCTTCCTTGAGCACGGCGCAGCGCCTCGGTAAAGATCGCTTCTGTCTTCAATTGGTTGTCCACCAAAAACCGGGCGATGACTTTATCTTTTGCATCGCGCTCCATATTCGCACTGAGCAGTAGGCAGCCCCGTTCGTGTTCCTTCCGCGACTCGCCGCTAATACCAAGCAGAATTTCCTCAAAACCCTCTTTCACCGATCGACCCGACGCAAAAAGACGGCGCAGCCTGGCGTGATCGTTATCACGGTAGTGCGTCAACGCCTGCAGGTACAAGGCCCGTTTATCGCCAAACGTGTCGTAAAGACTTTGTCGTGCAATGCCCATTTCGCGCATCAGGACGTCCAGCGACGTATGCTCGTAGCCAAAACGCCAGAACACGTTCATTGCCGTCTCCAATGCCTTCCGAGGTTCAAATTCTTTTGTCCTAGCAATATCTAGACTGTACAGTCCAGTATGCAGACGGTCAAAAGATTTTGCATTTATCGAGTCTCACGCTCGGCGGCTTTGGGATTCACGAAAGGCGAGCAGGCTCCTCCTGACAGCCCTTACGAGAAGAAGCGCGAGACCACTGGCAAAAGACGCATGAGGAACGCATGCTGAGAAAATACTATGCCAGGTCGGTAAAGGAATTTTCAAACTGAAGGGTGGCTATTGGGTTGAAATTTTTTTGCGAAACACTTTCACGGCCAGGAGCCGGTACACCCGTGTTTATGTCGAGCAGCAAACCGTCTGGCGATCGGTAGCTGCGCAAGGCACATAGCTTCAGACTACGGGTGAGGTCGGAGTGTGAAAACTCCGACCCCACACAACCGGCCTATAATCGAAAGGCAAGCGGCTATGGCTTGATTATAATATTTGAGGCGGCTTACTTCCATCGGTTGCGCAACCACCCTTGCCTTTGCAGGAGTTCTTTCCTTTGCAACCGGCGTCGCTGGTCTTGCACCCGCCCTGGCCCTTACATTCGTTCTGGCCTTTGCACGCATGTTTGCCTTTTTCGGCGTCAGCCATCGTCTGAATGGCGACGCCTGCATGGCCGGACGTGCTCGCGGCATAGGCACGCACGGCGAAGGACCCAGTTAGGAGGCCGGCGACGGCCGCGCCGGCAATCATTGCTTTGGATGGTGTAATCATGTAGTAGTCTTTCTTTCTGTGTTGGTGTTTGTTTGTCTTCATGAGGGTGCTGCGTCGCGAGAAAGCCTGCGGATGCCGGGTCTTTCCCGTTTCACTTGCGTTCCACATGGTCAGAGGAAATTGCTGTATCTCTATTCCGTGCCTAGCTGATCTTTTGATCACAATACCCGTTGAATCGGTCTTGGTTTCCGCCACTTGCATCGAAAGTTGTCAGGCCCGAGTCCAGTTCAAGGTTGAAGACTTCATAAGGCAAACATTGCATCGCGCAGACGTCATATCGGTTTTAAGCCAGGCTCACACGGTAAATCGTAGAGCGTCTGACTCTGGACCTTATCATGCTCATGTTCGATCATTGGCTCGCTTGCTTTTTGGGCGGGCTGCACGCGAACCAGGTGGTGGCATCAAATTTCCGAAGACTGCACATCGTTCCAGTGCGCGACAGCGGTTTTAGGCTTTGTGAAGAATCCTGGCGTCAGAACGGACGCAATAAGAGGATTTCCGCACACTCCGGCAGCGAAGTGCCCAAGCGTGGGATAGTAGGGTTCAACTAACTTATCGAACTGGATGGCTCTTTTATTCATAAATTTCTCCGATCTCCTGATTTGTCGTAGAAGCGGCCTGATCCTTACACAGCTTCGGAAAAATCTTACTTTCCGGACGGAAATAAGGACCCGTTACGAATTCTTCGTTTCGATGAATTCGAAGTAATTCCCAAACGGGTCCAGCACATAGAAGCGCTCGCGATCGGTCGGCTCAACGTCTGGACTCTGAGCGAAGCTGCTGTACTCGCCCAAACCGAATTCGCGAAGTAAATGCTGCACATGCCAAGAGTAGTCCACTCCGCGACTAACCTCTAACCGTTCTTAGAACACACCTACAAACACGCAAGTTCTAAGGGGGCACGATATGAGTAATTCCATCAGCAAGGCTCCTTATTCTGGTCTAGATCACTGCACAATCTGCGGACAAAGGAGAAAGCTCGAAATGTGGGACGAGGGACTCAAGGGTCGGTTCTGTTCGGAATGCTTCGATCACGTAGTCGACGCAGAAGAATTCTTGGCAAGCCAAGGACTGAGTCATCCGGGCCCAGAGCGGACACAACAGACAGATAATATCTGAATGAGGTCCTCGCTTTTTATTCGCTGGTCAGATGACTGGCCACTTTTGGGGGTAGAAGGGATTTATAACACCAAATGAGTTTGGGGCGGATTAGAGACGGAAAAGCGCTTCATCCGCGTACTACCTACTACGAGCAAGCTCTGGTACCGAGAATGCGGCTTTTTCTGACTTATCAGAGGGGATCGGCAATCGCTCCAGTGGACCGGAGAAGTGGGTATTCGAAGAATGTATTGCAAGCTGATCGGCTCGATCTTGTCGATCGAGGGCGGGGTCGCCGCAGAGGCCCAGAACTGCGGCCCGTACTTTGCCGGTGCAGTAGCGAAGGCGTTGCGAACAGTTCAGCACTTCGCGCCGTTGCACTTGTGCCTGATGCGCTCCCTTGCGACCTCGGGAAGACGCGCCGTCGAGATTTTCGCCAAGTGCTCCGGTATCGAGCGGCTAGCCTGGCGAATGAATGCGAGGTGTTTGCCGTAACGCATGCAAAAGTCGCAAATCGTAAAGTGAAGCCAAATATCGAGCCGTTTGCGTATGGGCAACCGGCGATCCATAGATTGAGACAACAGACGTGTAACCTCCTTGCAGGGCGGAGTCATCTTCCGGATCCAGGTAACTAGCGTCGTTTTCGGCCAGTTGTCGGGCTTAAAGTTCGTCATGTGAAGCAGGTTATCTTGTATTGCCGATGCGCCGCGATGAAACCGCTCAGATGTTCTGCGGGAGAGTGCGGTGCCGTTCACTCAAAGATCAGAGCGATCTTCCATCTGTTTAGTCGTTTCCAACCATGAAAAGCTTACAGTTTTTTCGGAGAATTCTCACCATTGTCGCTCGCGATACCAGAAAGTGGTCCACCGCTGTATTGATCGCTGTAACGCCACCCGTACCGTAACCGGCGCGGGGATAGACAATCGTCTGTAAGGAATTCCAAAGGCGCACGACTAATCGGCAAATACGTTCAAAACGAGTTCCACCCAAGAAGGGGATTCAATTGGACATCGCAAAATCCGGCGCAAAACGAGAATGGACCTGCCCCTGCACGCGTCGCCGCTCATGTAGCAGCGACTACACTAAGACTATGAAGACCAACGAAGAAACACGTCTCGACGAGAACGCTTGTCGGGAAAAGAACTGGGAACGCTGGGGGCCCTATCTCTCCGAAAGACAATGGGCGACGGTGCGCGAGGACTACTCGGCTCACGGAGGTTGCTGGGACTACTTCCCGCACGATCATGCCCGGAGCCGCGCCTACCGATGGGGCGAAGACGGACTGCTGGGCATTACCGATCGGCGTTGCCGCCTCTGTTTTGCACTCGCTCTGTGGAACGGTAAGGACCCGATTTTGAAGGAGCGTCTATTCGGTTTAACCGGCTCGGAGGGAAATCACGGTGAAGACGTCAAGGAATGCTATTTCTACCTGGATTCGACCCCGACCCATTCCTATATGCGGGCGCTCTACAAATATCCTCAAGGGGAATTTCCCTATTCGCGACTAATCGAGGAGAACCGGCGACGCGGTCTGCAGTCGCCCGAATTTGAACTCTCCGACACTGGAGCCTTCGATAACGATCGATACTTCGATGTGTTTGCTGAGTATGGAAAGAATTCGCCAAATGATATACTGATCCGGATCACGATTTGGAATCGCGGCACCGAACCCGCGAGGTTGCATTTGCTGCCGACACTATGGTTTCGAAACACGTGGTCATGGGGCCCGGTTTATGACGAATGCACATCGAAGCCTTCGCTCGCGCTCATACGTGACGGCCTTGTAAAAGCAGAACACGGTGAGCTCGGCGAATATCAATTCGCTTACGAGAAAGCCAGCGAACCGCTTTTTACCGAGAACGAAACCAATGCCGTGCGGCTGTTCGGCATGCAGAACAGCGGCCGGTATGTCAAGGACGCCTTCCACGAATACATCGTCCACGGACGCAAAGACGCAATAAACCCGAACCGGATCGGGACGAAGTTTTCGCCTTGTTATAGCTTGGGAATCGAGGCCGGCTGCTCAGAAACGATCCGGTTACGGCTTTCAGCCAAATCAGAGGCTCCAGCTGAAGCATTTAGCGGTTTTGACAAGATTCTCAACCAGCGCAAGCAGGAAGCCGATCATTTTTACGCCTCGAATATCCCTGCCGAAATTCCTCAGGACGCGCGTGAAGTCGCACGTCAGGGGTACGCAGGGTTGTTATGGAGCAAACAATTTTACCATTACGTGATCCGGGAATGGTTAACCGGCGACTCGACGCAACCGTCCCCTCACCCTGATCGCAAGCAAGGCCGAAACCGCGAATGGTTGCACTTGTTCAATCAGGGATATCATATCCATGCCCGACAAATGGGAGTATCCCTGGTTCGCCGCCTGGGATCTCGCTTTCCATATGATCCCCATGGCGCGGGTGGATTCCTGATTTTGCGAAACAGCAGCTAATCCTTTTTTTGCGCGAATGGTACATGCACCCAAACGGCCAGATCCCGGCCTACGAATTCGCCTTCGGTGATGTGAATCCCCCGGTGCACGCCTGGGCCGCCTGGCGGGTGTACAAAATGACCGGCGCTCGCGGCGAGCGAGACAGAGCATTTCTCGAAAGCGTGTTTCAAAAATTGCTGATCAACTTCACCTGGTGGGTGAACCGCAAAGATTTCGAGGGTAACAACCTCTTTGCCGGGGGCTTTCTTGGACTCGACAACATTGGCGTTTTCGATCGTTCCCACCCGCTGCCGACAGGCGGCTTTTTGCAACAGGCTGACGGCACGGCGTGGATGGGGTTTTATTGTCTGACCATGCTCTCCATTGCCCTGGAACTCGCCGAGGCGGACCCGGTGTACGAAGACATGGCGTCCAAATTTTTCGAGCACTTCATCGCGATCACCGACGCGATGAACTCGCTGGGCGGCACCGGACTTTGGGACGAACAAGACGGATTTTACTACGACCAACTGAAGGTGGACGGCCGCCAAATCCCATTACGTACGCGGTCGCTCGTCGGTCTGATCCCGCTCATTGCAGTCGAGGTAATCGAGACTTCCCAGATCGAGAAAATGCCCGGGTTCAAAAAACGGATGGAGTGGTTCCTCGGCTACCGAGGAGATCTCAAACCACTCATCACCTACTGCGAACCATGCTCCCATTTCTGTCACCGGATGCTTGCCATTCCAACACAGGAGCGACTCAAGCGGGCGCTACGGTACATGCTGGATGAGAACGAGTTTCTTTCGCCCTATGGGCTGCGCTCAGTATCGCGTCTTCCACCGTCAGAGTCCTTACGTTTTTCACGCGGGCAACCAGGAGCACCGTGTTGAGTATGTGCCCGGCGAAGGCACGAGCTATCTGTTCGGCGGGAACTCGAATTGGCGCGGTCCGATCTGGTTCCCGATCAACTATCTGATCGTCGAAGCCTTGGAGCGTTACCACCACTTTTATGGCGACAAATTTAAGGTCGAATGTCCTGTTGGTTCTGGAAAAATGCTAACGCTCCAGCAGGTCTCCCAGGAGCTTTCGCGCCGGCTCTCGAGCATCTTCCTGCCCAATGAAGACGGCGTCCGTCCATTCCACGGGAATGACACGCGATTCGCGAATAACCCGCACTGGCGCAATCTAGTCTTGTTCCACGAATATTTCCATGGGGATACCGGCTGGGGTTTGGGTGCAAGTCACCAGACCGGATGGACTGCACTCAGCGTCAGGCTCCTAGAGCATGCGCGTGAACCTGCGCCCAAGAGCGGTCATGTACACAACAGCTAATTTAATTACGGCGTACGGCGGGCTACCACTGCAGTTAATACTAGATAGTCTCTTGCCATGAAGAGCTAAGTTGTTGCTGGATTGGGAGATGGGATGCTCCGAAAAGCAATTAGCGCACCCACAGGGTGAGAGCCAAATCATGGCCGTTTGGTGATCAAAGCCCGAGGGTGGGCGCTATCAGATACAATGGGACGACGGTGCGCAGGCAACGCCGTATGGGCAGTTGCTCGGCGTTCGCTCCTGAATCTTGACCAGCTCTCTCTGGGTGGCAGCAACGCCAGCTGTGCGCAGTGTGGGAGTCACAATGATACAACTATCAAGACCAATTGCGGTAGGCAGCCGTGAGGGAGCGCTTCCGTACTCAACGAGGAATGGGAGGACGTGTTTCGTCGTTGGTATCCCGATTTCCGGCAACCACAACCGCGGAACGCTGCCGCGTGACCCCCCCCGAGATTCTCCCACTCTCGCGCCGTTTCCCTGACCGTCACCTCTTTGCAGATGCGGCGACAGATCCTTGATGACCGAAACCACGCGAGCACCGGCAGGCACGAGCATCATTATTGCGCGCGGTTTTCGGTTCATTTGGGGGATTCATCTTTCCGAATCTCCCGCTCCGCCTGACCCCAGTCCTCAACCGCGTGGCCTTCGCGGCGGCCTTGCCGCTCATATAGTTCATAGGCTCGCTTGGCGATCTGCGGTGCCAAATCGGGCGGTGTCTCGGCTTTGGCGGGATCAATCTTGGCTTTGGCGGGATCAAAAATCCGATACGCGAGCAGTTTCACGCGGTCATTCACCAGGAACCAAGCCAGAGCATAGCCCCAAACGAACAGTGCCCAACCCCAGCCGAGGGGTGTCATAAACAGCCCATAAACCGCAATCAGAGTCGCCAGCGCTTGCGTGCCGAGCACCGCTACCCATAGAACCCGCGCGGGGCGTATGGACCAGAACGGGCCGCGCGTGCGCGTCAGGAAAATCGTCAGATGTCCCGCCACGGAGAGCTTCAAGTACATCAGTGTCTGGATGTGTGCGCGGTCTAGGTGAAATACGCGCTCGCCGAGATAAAACAAGCCGAAGGCGGAGACGACCCCAACGACGCCCATCACCGTGGCGATCCCCAGCACCAGGCGCATGTTCCAGCCCTCGGGCTGATCCTTGTAATGAACGTTGTCGTAGGCAATGGACAGGATGGCGCCGTCGTTGAGCAAAGCCAGCATCACGATCATTACCGCCGTCAATGGATAAAAGTTAAAGATCAGGATCGCCAGCGTCATGAACAACAGCACGCGTAGCGTCTCGGCGATGCGGTAGATCGCGTAGCTGTTCATCCGCTGGAAAATTTTCCGGCTCTCCTTGATAGCTGCAATAATCACCGACAGGCCGGGTGTCATCAGCACGATGGCCGCCGCCGCGCGCGCCGCGTCCGTCGCGCCCGAAACGGCGATGCCGCAGTCGGCTTTCTTCAGCGCAGGAGCGTCATTGACCCCGTCGCCCGTCATGCCGACGATATGGCCGAGTTTTTGCAGGACATCCACAATGTGGAACTTGTGTTCGGGAAACACCTGGGCGAAACCGTCGGCCTTCTCGATGGACTCGGCCACCGCCTTCGTCTCTTGATGCTTTACGTCTCCTAAGCCGCTTGCATCAAGAATGGCTGTGCCCATCCCTAATTTCTTGGCGGTTTCCTGGGCGATGGCCAGTGCATCGCCCGTAACCATCTTGACCTTCACGCCCATCTGTCGCGCGGTCGCGACGGTTGACTTGGCATCTTCCCGTGGCGGATCGAACAAGGGCAACACACCAAGAAAGTGCCATTGGCCTTCTCCCTCTGCCCGCGCCACGCCCAACGAACGAAAGCCGCGTGCGGCGAATTCGTTGACCGCCTTCTCGACGGCGGGCCTCACCTGCCCGGCATTGGCCGACAATTCCAAAATCACCTGCGGCGCGCCCTTCGTCACTTTGAACGTCTTTCCGTCCGCGGCTTTCACGCTCGCTTCGGTGCGTTTATGCACTGGATCGAATGGCTGGAAATGGACTACCTCGTAACCCTGCAACGCCTGCTTGTTTTTCAGGCCGCCCAGAACGGCCAGATCAATGGTGTCGTTATTGTCCGCGCGCGACGCCAGCGCGCCATAGAGAATGACTTGGTCGGCGGGGACATTGTTCACGCTGAATGGATCGCCCAGCGTCAGCTTGTTCTGGGTCAGGGTGCCGGTCTTGTCCGCGCACAGCACGTCCACGCCCGCCAATTCCTCGATGGCCACCAACCGGCTCACAATCGCCTCTTTCTTGGCGAGCAGACGCGCGCCAACCGCCATCGTCACCGACAACACCGTCGGCATCGCCACGGGAATCGCAGCCACGGTCAGCACCAAGGCGAACTGCAACGTGGTCAGGATCGGGTCGCCGCGGAAGATTGCGACGGTAACAATCACCGCCACCAGAGCCACCGCGAGGATGATCAGGTAATTGCCAATCTTCAGCACCGCACGTTGAAAGTGGCTGACGGTGTGCGCTTCCTGCACCAGTTGCGCCGTCTTGCCGAAGTAGGTATTCGCACCCGTGCCATAGACCAGTGCGTTGATTTCACCCTGCCGAATGATCGAACCGGAAAACACTGCCTCGCCGGATTTGCGCTCGGCGGGCAACGACTCTCCCGTCAGCGCGGACTGATCCACCTCCACCGGGTCGCCCGCCAGCAAGCGCGCATCCGCCGGTACAATGTCACCCAAGCGCACGCGGATGACGTCGCCGGGCACCAACTCACGCGCCGCCGGGGTGATCCACTTCCCATCACGTTTCACCCGCGCATTTATCGCCAGCTTGGACTTCAGGGCAGCGATGGCGTTGCCCGCCTCGCGTTCTTCCCAGAATCCGACCACGGCGTTGGCGACAAGCAAAAGAAGGATGATAAAAAAATCCGGCCAGTGCCCGACCACCCCCGACAGAATCACCGCCACTTCGATCATCCACGGGATGGGACCCCAAAAATAGCTGAGGAATTTCAGGAACGGATTGATTTTCTTTTCTTCAATCTCGTTAGGCCCATATTGGGTCAGCCGTTTCTGCGCCTCGGCTTGGGTGAGGCCGTCCGGCGACGACCCCAGTTTTTTCTCTACCTCCGGCATGGGCAGGGATTTCAAATCGTCCTTCGTATTGGGTTTCGATCCCGGCTTCGACTCGGGAGCCTTAGGGTGGTCGGCATTGGGTTTCATAATGGCTATTCTTTCTGTCTTTGCTATGCCGCAGTCTTCGTGAGTTGCGGGATACTCGTTGTCATGCACGTGTCCTTGTCCATCGCGGCACTGTATTCGCCGCGGCGCGCAGCCCGGTTGCAGCTGGCTCGATGATACAGAGCTTGCTGTGCCGCCAACACGTGGGCCTCCTCGCCGTGCTAAAGCTCCAAAGCCGCTTGCTGGATGGCGGCGGACAAACGAACGCCAACGCCCAAGGCGGTCGCGACTTGAATCTGACATTCATGGCATGCAAACGGGCGAGGCCAGTTCACCGGATTGGCCGCCCGACAAGAACGCATCCCCGGAAGGGCAAGGGACAGCTCGCAAGAGGCACATCACCGCGGTGTCTGCCACCTCGTCCATCGTTTCTTGCTTGGGGCAAGTCAATCTCGGAAACACCATGTTGGGCTTCAGAATCATACCCTCTAGCGTCACCCGTGTGTGTAAAGCTGGTTGAAAACCGTTCGCAGGACTTCCTCCGTTACCTCGCAGCACCGCTCCAGGGTATGCTGAACAGTCCGGCTTCCTGGCACAACGCGGCCAAGCGAGCCACGCCTGGCAGAATCCTCTCAACCCAGACGTGCCATACGTCATCGGTGCGGTTGCGCGCGGGATCGAGATCAATCAACTGGCGGGCGTTCCGTCTGCGGGAAGATTAGACAACTCCAGCCGAGCGCGGCTGGAGCCGTTCGCCAAGCCGTTCGAGTGTTTGTCGTTGGCCGAGCGCAGCAACAACGCAGCCGAGTTAATGGCGCCCCTGCAGTCACTATAATATCACCGGAATAGATTTCCTCCGCACCATCCCTCTCGACTCGGACCGCAGTGACCGCGCGGCCCGAGGCATCGGGTTCGAGTCGCGTTACCTTTGTAAGCAACGTGACGTTCGGGTGCTCGAGCGCCGGTTCCACGCAACAGATGTGTGCATCAGCCTTGGCATTGACCAGGCACGGAAAACCGTCGCAGGTGTTGCAGCGGATACAGCGGCATTTATGGCGGTTTTTTTCATCCAGCATGACGCCCAAGGGGGTATGGAAAGGCTGCAGACCCAATCTCGCGAAGTCGTCGCTTAACTGCTGGATACGCGGTTCGTGACTGATACCCGAGAATGGGTAGGGTCCGCTGCGCCGTGGTTCGGAAGGATCTTCCCCAACTACACCGTGAACGTGGTATAGCCTTTCAGCCTGGGCGTAGTACGGCTCGAGGTTGTCGTACGAGATCGTCCAAGCCGGGGAGACGCCGCCATGGTGCCGGATTTCACCGAAGTCGGCTTCGCGCAGACGAAAGAGAGCTGCTCCGTAATATTTTGTGTTCCGCCAACATAGTAGTTGGTGTGTGGGTGAAGCTCTTTTCCGTCCTTGTCCCCCCAGACTTCCTTAGTGTTATACTTTCCTTCCGCGTTTACCGCACGAGGGTTCCGTCCTCCAACCCGCGCCCACGCCGATAGTGTTCGCCGTTCTTCATTGTGACGATTCGTCGGCGAAGGCCCACGTTTCCTTAGCGCCCAACTGGGGAAAAAATGCGAGCGAATCCGCCGTACACAAGCGAGTGGAATAAAGTTTCTCAGCGCTTGGAAAACCAAATCTCGCACGTTCCCGGATCGTGATCCGTTGAAACATCAACCAACTTCGGTTCCTCGCCTGTGAATCTCTTGACCTTCTCGACCAGGACGCTCAAAAACGACTCTTCATTTGCCCCCTTCGAGAAGCGAATCTCTAAGTCCTCTGGAGCATCCAATTTAGCATCTTTAGCGCTACTGATTACGTCGACACCCTGCGCGTCGATTCCGTTCTCTTTAAGCGATTGAGCAAGCTTTTCACCGTGCATTCTTTGGGATTCATCCGCGACAACTATGAAAACGGGAGGTATGCCCTTTCGCTTTTCGTCAGCTGAACGCGGAAATGAATTGCCTTCATTGAGCGATTGTATGGCTGATCTGGTTATCACCCGAAGCGCCGTTCTCGGACTCGCAACCAGGAGGCTCTCCAGTTGATCACTGACGAACTTTGCGAGCTCAGGAGAAGGCGTGGCAAGATCCACTAAGCCTGCGGCAATATCCTGGGCGCGACGGTACTCCTGCACGAGGTTAAGCAACGCCAGCTTTATTTGAAGCCCGACGCGGATCTGCTTTTGATCGGGATTTCCTCCTGGCTTGTTATTGATCAGGCTCCAGCTCCGGTCCAAACTCGATAGCTCGGTAATCAGCGCTTTTCTATAAGATTCATCAGCTTCAACCAAGGTCTGAATGTCCAGCATTAGTTGCCTTCTGAGAACTTCGACTTCTGTTAGGGTTGGGATAAGGCTCGAAATACTCCGCACCAGGAGGGGCTTGAGCTCTTGTTGATAATTCTTTTGCTCGAGAAGTTGCGGCATCGTTCGAAGGGCGTCGAGCCTCACGTTGTCATTGGTTGCATTCGCTGCGACTGTCGTTAAGACGCTAACGGTCATCTGCGGAGAGATGCGCCCTGACGCGAGCAAGTGGTCCACATAGAAAATGCAATACTGTTGTTTGATCGGATCCTTGTCGAATGCGTCGGCGAGAAGCTTGCGCGTCTGCTCCATTTGCCGCTCTCCTTCCATGCTGAAATAGCTGAGAATAGTGATCATCGTTCCGGCGACCGACAAAACGACCGGAACGGAGATCTTGTGAATCAGATCAACAAGCGAGAACTTCGGCTTCGGCTCCTTGATGACGTCGCCACAGTGCGGACAGGTGTCAGCGTTTTGGGATATCTGCCCCCCACATTCTTTGCATTCCACCATCGCCATAAGAACTTCTTGAGAGGATCGATTTGAGTTGCGCTTTGCCTCTCGACAACCGCGACATCACTGTCCCAATCGGTATTGCGAGAGCTTCACCAATTTCCCTGTACGAACAGTCGCTCAGATAAAAAAGCTCCAACGTGGCCCTGTACGCTTCGTCGACTTGCAGAAGCGCCTCTCGAGCCTTTTGCGCATCCAAGGATCTCCAAGGCTCCGGATCTCCGGCCCGAAAATCGTGTAAATCGGGTAGGAACTCCACTTCGGAACACTTCCTCCGGCGGCGAACTTCAATTAAGAAGTTCCGGCGCAATGTCGTAAACAACCAACACTTGATCTTCGAGAAGTCGCGGATTTGATGCAGGCGTTGGATCAGAGAGAGAAAGGTTTGTTGCACCAGATCCGCAGCGTCAGATTCGCTCCTGGTTAGACCAACCGCAAACTGGTAGAGCGAGCCGTAGAAAACGTCAACAATCGGCGTCACGTCTGCGCCTCCGGTGAAATTAATCTCCCCGCGGTCAGTGACCTCTTTGTCCGCAATCATTTGGATCTCGCATTCTTCAAGATTTAGTCGCTTTGTTCCCCAAGACCTTACAAAAAACCCGAATCATTCGTTAAAAGCGCTCGAGCTGATGCCTATTGCGCTCGAAAGAGCGTGCTTAGGTATTGCGGCATAGGCCACGAAACCGAAGGAATCCTTCAGGTATTGAGCCGCCGCGCGATCGGGATCGGCACACCGCGCAGCGGCGCCAAGACCTCACTCCAAATGAGAGCTCGCGCCCGTCGGACGCCTGACCATGTCATGCAATCATTCATTGCGCGTTTCGCGGAGCGCCTGCTTTATCCGTTCTTTTGATGAATGCGGCAAAGTCTCTGAGCAGCAGTTGTCCACGTGCTCCGGTAGCGAAGAGGCAATTTTCCGCAACGCTTGGAGCTGTTGTCCGTAACGGTAACACCAGACACAGATCAGATAATGAATTCGAATTTTAATCCGGGTCGTGAGAGACAATTTCACCTCCATTGATTGCGATAACAGCCTCACAACCTCCCGGCATTTCGGCGTACGTTTGGCGATAAAGCTCACGAGCAACTTTTCAAACCAATTCCGACCCGCAAGCAGAGACGGATTTTCGGCGGACGAAGAAGAAGATTTTTCGGCGTTACCCATCGGTCCGTAGCTTGGGTTTATTCTCGAACCAATTCAGCTCCAGACACTCGCGGAGCGCCATGCGCGCACGGTGCAACATCACCCATAGGTTATTCTGCGAAATTCTCAAAGCCTGGCAGATCTGCGCTGTCTCCATCTCCTCCATTTCACGTAGCATGAACACGTCGCCCACCCGCGCCGGAAGTTTAGAGAGACACTCTCTGAATGTCTCCCAAAACTCTGCTCGGTCCATGAGGCCCTCTGTTTCTGCCTTCCAGTCGGCTGGACCCAGATCGTGATTCCAACCCTGATCGATGAACTTTTGCGACATCTCGTCGTTCAGGAACTCCAAATCGGTAAAACTCGTTTCCCGGCCAAGCTTTCGGAAATAGTCGCAGACCTTGTTTTTCAAAATGCTGCACAGCCAACTTCGCTCGGACGACTTCCCCTGAAAATTGCTATAGGTACGAACGGCCGCGCAGAGTGTCTCCTGTACAAGATCTTCGGCCACCTCAGGACGCCGAACGCGCAGGAGTGCATATCTGTAAAGACAGTCGCCGTGATCATCGACCCAGCATTCTGGGTTGACTCCACTGGAAGCTCCTCTGGCCACTTTGGAGACCTCTTCCCGATGCCTCATCCCCGTTAGGGATATCAAAGTGAAGCACCTAGAGCGAAGGAATTATTACTGCATTATGCAACCTGCGTAAGCGAATGCTCCGGCTTTTGTAAGGAATTGGCGACTGCTCCCGACCAATGGAGCGTGTCCGGCGATGTCGGCCGTTCACGATCAATAAAACCAAAATCGGTTCTAATCATTCTCATGCATACACACCATCACGATTATCCAACCGTGCACATGCCGCAGGTACCGGCTCGCCGTCTGCTCGAAAATCAGACCGCCATCGTCACAGGTGCCAGCTCAGGAATTGGCAAGGCTGTCGCCGTCGCTCTTGGCGCTGCCGGCGCCAATGTCTGTGTTAACTTTGTCACCGGGCCGGAGAAAGCCGAGGCCGTTGTGCAAGAAATCGAGAAGGACGGTAGTCACGCTTTCGCGCAACAAGCGGACGTTTCGAGCGAGGCAGAAGTAGTGGCGATGTTCGAAGCGGCCCGCGATGAATTCGGCGCGGTCGATATGCTGGTCAACAATGCCGGCCTGCAAGTTGACGCGCCATTTGCGGAAATGACCCGCGCACAATGGCAGAAGGTTATCGACGTGAACTTAACCGGCCAATTCCTCTGCGCCCGCGAAGCGGTCAGGGAGTTCAGGCGTCACGGAGTACGACCGGAGATCTCGTGCGCCGCCGGGAAAATCATTTGCATCAGCTCCGTACACGAGGTGATCCCATGGGCAGGTCACGTGAACTATGCGGCATCGAAAGGTGGCGTCATGCTGATGATGAAAAGTATCGCCCAGGAAGTCGCTCCATGGCGCATTCGCGTCAACTCTATCGCGCCGGGCGCGATACGTACTCCGATCAACATGGAGGCGTGGGATACGCCGGAACATTATGCCCAACTATTAAAGTTAATTCCTTATAAACGGATTGGAGAACCGCAGGAAATCGGCCGCGCAGCGGCGTGGCTTGCCAGTGACGATTCCGACTATGTTCATGGTATCACGCTCTTTGTCGATGGTGGGATGACGCTTTACCCTGGCTTTGAAACTGGAGGCTAGGAAAAATATGTCCACGAAAGTTCTCCCCTCCCCTGAAGCCGAATGGCGTTATTTCTCGCGCCGATGGGACGAGCTTTTGAGAAGGGCAAAGCGAGCTTTGGGGACCGATTTTGGAACGGCGATCACCGGTCTGGCGCCAACGACGCCTCTCCGCGTCCAAATCAAATCTTCACAGTCGGCGGTCTTCCTCTGTCGGTGCTCGAAGGCGAGAGAGCCCGCCGCGTTGTGGGAACCGTTGAGGCTAACCTGTGACACCGATCGGGCTTAGGTCGTTGGGGCCAAAGGAGCCGGCATACATGCCGCGCTACGAGGGCGGCGTAGCAGAGCGTGACGGAAGCTACCATCAAGGAACGGTTTGGCCGTGGCTTATCGGACCGTTTGTCGAGGCTTGGCTCCGCATGAGAGCCAATACGAATGAAGCGAAGGCTGAAGCGCGGGAACGATTTTTGGCCCCGTTCCTTGATCATCTCTTTGATGCGGGGCTCGGTCACATTTCCGAAATCGCGGATGCCGAACCTCCGCACACACCACTCGGGTTGTCCATTCCAGGCATGGTCAATCGGCGAATTGATCCGTCTGGAATCAATTCTCCTTCGTTGAAATCGTCATCGTTCACAGCCTGCTCAATCCGCAGAGCGTTAAAATTATTGGATCAGATTCTTTGTAAGGTTTGGCCTGCGACCCCGACAAAACTTCGTAACCGCCGATGCACATCGATCGCACGGCCGGAGAAAAACCAGATCGAAAAACTAGAAATCCATGAAAAAGACTCGTGTTCTTATCCTTGGCGGCGGCTTTGGCGGTCTCTACGCGGCGCTCGAGTTCGAAAAACGGCGCGATCCCGATATCGAAGTCACCCTCATCAGCGAGGAAAACTTCTTTCTGTTCACGCCCATGCTCCACGAAGTGGCGGCGAGCGACCTAGACTTAACACACATCGTCAATCCGATTCGCAAGATGTTACGGCAGGTCCGATTCTTTGAGGGTGAGGTTCGGTCGATTGACTTGATGGCTCGACTTGTCGTCGTCGCGCACGGGTTCGACCAGCATACGCATTCGCTCGAATATGATCACATCGTATTCGCCCTCGGTTGCGTGACGAATTTTTATAATATCCCAGGCCTCCATGAACGAGCAGTTACTATGAAGTCGCTCGGAGACGCGATCGCGCTGCGGAACCGCTTGATCGAGCACCTTGAGGAGGCAGACACCGAATGCGCTGAGAATGATCGTGAGCCACTCCTGACCTTCGTAGTTGCCGGTGGCGGTTTTGCAGGCGTCGAGACGATCGGCAGTATCAATGATTTCTTAAAAGAGGCCCTCCCCTATTATCCCAACCTCAAGCCGGAGATGGTGCGCGTGGTGTTAGTTCACCCCGGTGAGTTCGTTCTTCCCGAACTTGGTGAAGAACTTGGCCGTTATACCAGCCGGAAGCTCGTCGAGCGCGGAGTGGAGATTCATCCCAACACCAAAGTAAAAGGGGTAACGCCGAGGGAGGTGGAATTGACCGACGATACGCGTATTTGCAGTTTCACGCTTGTCTGGACCGCCGGCACGTCGCCTCATCCTTTACTTAATCATTTAGATCTACCGAAGGAACGCAATCGCCTGAAGGCTAACGCCGCGATGGGAGTCGAGGGTTTTCCAGGCGTGTGGGCGCTCGGTGACTGTGCCGTGATTCCAGACGAAAAGGGAGGATATCAACCACCCACCGCACAGCATGCCTCCCGCGAAGGCAAGGTGCTAGCCCACAATATCGTCGCCAGGATTCGCGGGAATGACTTGAAGCCCTTCCGATTTAAGACACTTGGTCTATTGGCTTCGATCGGTCGGCGCACCGGTGTCGCCCGAATTCTTGGCATCAATTTCTCTGGATTCGTCGCCTGGTGGCTCTGGCGGACGATTTACCTTCTGAAACTCCCCCGCTTCGAAAAGAAGTTGCGTGTCGCTCTCGATTGGACCCTGGATATCTTCTTCTCGAAAGACTTTGTCCAGTATCTTCATGAGCGCGCTCCGGTGATAGCCGATGCATCGGATGTTCGTCCCTCTGGCCAACCCGGACCCGCTATTCACTCGCCGGCTATCCAACCATCGAAATTAACTGCGAACGTCGAATTGATTCGGTCTTAAAGGCAGAAGTCGTCGGTTTTTTTCCGCGAGGGCGAGGGCAGGTAGCCATGAGACTAAGTAAGCAAACCCCCTTCTTCCGCTCGGCATTTTAACCTACGGAAGCTTGTCTTGGAACAACCGCGCGCAAGCTCGACTAGCTCGCCTCTTCTCCACGTCCGTGAAACCTACGGCCCAGGCGCTCGAAGGGAAGCGTAAACAGAAAAGATTGAGTTTTCTGACTCTGAGAGAAAAGATCGCTTATGCATTCTGCGGCGAACCTGGATGCGCCATTCTATGACGTTGTCGTTATTGGCGGCGCCCTTTCTGGCGCGGCAACGGCCACGTTGCTGCTGCGACAAAATCCCGGCCTATCGGGTGAGTTGAGCCGATTTTTCCACGATGCATTCGCGGCACCGCGACCAATCATGTGATCGGTGACGGTTGCTGGATTCCGCTTAAGGCGGCGACGTCAGCGTCGGGGTCGTGTTTGATCAGCGAATCGTCGATTGGCCGCACGCTGGCGGCAAGCTCGGTGATCGGTTGAAAACATTTCTCATGCAACATCCAGTCGGCCGCGAGATGCTCGTTGACGCGCAGTTCGATGAGGACGACGTCCATTGGCGAAAGAACCTCGCATTATTACAGCACGACGTTTGCCGGAGACGGTTTGTGCTCGTAGGCGACGCCGCGGCATTTCATGGATCCCTTTTACAGTCCCGGTATGGACTGGATCGCGTTCATGGCCACCAGCGCAGCGGAATTGATCACCGCACAGAGGCGCACGCTGAAACGTGTCCACATACAATACAGAACTTCGACTGACACGGTGCTGTGGATTCATATGCCGTAATTCGCCAAGTCCCAATAACTCAACCCCTTAGGACAATCTCCTCGGCTCTTTCGACATCAGACGCGCAGAGATCCACCCTGAATCTATTGATCTCCGATCCAAAATTTCCCAGCCAGCCTGTCGAATACAGAGATCCGGGTCGAAGAGCCAAGCTGCTTGGATTCCCGCGGATAGCCGAAAGAAGCGGTATTGCGCCCACATCAAAAGCTTCTGACGCAGGCTTTGGTTTTCGGAGGTAAAATCAACATTGATCCACAAGGTGTCTTCCGTAGCTAGGCGGGAAATCTTTTCAACGACCCGGCGGATGCAACAAGGTGTAAAGAGATCAAGAAAAAAATGGGTGACAACGCGATCGTAATGCGCGACAGGCGATCGCCATTCTAAAATGTCGGCATGAATAAACTCGATCCGCGAACACCGATCAACGGTCGCCAGTCGCCGAGCGGCAGCAGCAAGCATCCGAGCACTTGAGTCAACCACGGTGACGGAGCCGGACGAGGTTTGCTTCACCATTTCAAATAAAAATCGTCCGTTTCCTTC
The DNA here is from genome assembly GCA_963742335.1 of uncultured Verrucomicrobiae bacterium. Classification (GTDB taxonomy): domain Bacteria; phylum Verrucomicrobiota; class Verrucomicrobiia; order Chthoniobacterales; family JAFAMB01; genus JAFAMB01. Next base: position 56,723 of record CAVULL010000009.1, on the reverse strand, counting down.
GCCAATAAGCAAAATGTTGTTCCCTTCCGTAACTCGCGAAATAAAAAATCTGCGCGCTTGGCTCAGGGTAGAGCCGAAGACCGTTTCTTCCAACAGCGGATAGAAACTCGCAATCAAATCAAACGTCGGTTTTCCCATCGGCCGAGGTCAAAAACTGCACGCTAGCGGCAACCGAAAATAAAGCGCAACCGCATGTTAGGACCCATCCCGTTTGCCAGAAGCTTTCCACCTTTTTGACAAGCCAAGGTTCAAGTAGAATACTACTTCTGTCTCAGCGAACCATGTTCATCTTTAGTGCAAATTGTCGGACAGAGTTCTCCACGCCGTCGATCCAAGAACACGCGCTTACAGGGTGGGAGGTCTGTTTTGCTCTCTTTTCGCAATCTGTGGTTCGGCATCAATAATGGCTGTTTCGCTGACGGCCCTTCTGCTTGAAATATCCGATTCGCTACGTGCTGACGAGCCGCTCGGTTTTCTCTGCCGGCTTTTGACAGCTTTCTAATACTGACGGCCGCAGTTCTGAATTGTGCGCACAGATCTGCCTCGACTATGTTCCCATTGGATTCGTATTGGGCGCTTTTTCTGTCCATCGGGTTTAGAACAAGCCTCATTCCGGGCGTCGCGTTCCTGGTATATTGTATTATCAATCGGCTGCGGCATTGTCCTTTGGAACACCTATTAGCCTTCGTCGCGTTTTCTCTCCTGTGTCTGGTTGTCTTTGCTTACGCTCCTTCCCGGAATTACTCCCAGAACAGAGCTAATTAAGTTGGGTTAACGCAAGAAAAGCAGATTGAGATCGTCTATTCAATCCCTCGAGGCTCCGACATCATCGGGTCGAAGATGCTGGCCCAACTGCGGGGAGCGTAAAGAGGAAGAAAGGTAACGATGCGACCGCCGACATTACCGAGATCAAGCTGGCAAACCACAGTTTGCGAAAGACCGGGTTCTGCAACGCGGTCCAGGTAGAGCTTTTTTTCATTGTGGATTTCCTAGTACAGGTCTCTAGAAAATCGTTTTGAGCTATTCAGATTGGCCACGAAGCAACTGGGCACATCTGTGGCTTCACTCTCGGGCGAGCAGCGCCTGCCACTCCGTATCCGCTTCCTTGGAGACTGCACCGTTCTGCATTGCCCAATTCAGGAAATCCGGCGGTGCGTTCTTGATGCCGAATACATTGGCCAGTTTCACGTCTGTGATCTTCTGCCATTTGGCGCCACGGAAATCGGCGTGTCGTAAGTCCGCCTTCGACAGATCCGTCCCTTCAAGATCAGCTTCGCTGAGATTCGCTCCAGTGAGGTCTGCGTCCTGCAAGGTCGCGTTCCGCAGATCTACCTTCTTAAACGTGGCATCGCGGAAATTTGCAGACGCCAGATCAATGTACTCCATCTGCGCCTCGTTAAAATTCCCGCCTCGCACGTCAGCGGCGCGGAAGTTCGCCCGGAGCAGGTTGGCGCCGCTTAGATCAATTCCTTGGAGAAACGCGCCGCTGACGTCGACGCCCACCAACGGCACTCCATCCTTGTGAAGCTCTTCCAGCGCGTCGATCCTTCCACCGCTGCCTCCTTTTGCTTGGGCCGAATTGATGACCTGCCAAGCCTGGTAGTGCTTTTGCTTAATCCTGTCCCCACTCTCCGCAAAATAAGAGACCACAGCAAGCAACAGGGACAACGTTCCTAAGTACTCAAGTACCTCAAGGAACGCCCACCCACTCAACCAGTAGGCAAGCCAATTCCAAACCCACTCGATCGCGAAAAGGGGGATCAGCCACGCATATTTCGCTCGTTCTCGATGACGCGGCCATGGCTCTGGCCGCGTTCTATATTTGAGGATTGCCATCTTTAGAGCTCCGAATTTGGATTGAACGTCCTAGATTAAATCACCTCGATGCCTCGGAACCCAAAGCGAAGTGACTGTTTTGGGCTTCGCTTCGGCGCGGTTGTCCGGACATCCGTTTGATCAGGGCGTCTATTGAAAACCTGCCGGGGCCGAAGACCAATACGATGAGCGCACAAATGAAATACGGGAACGGGTCAGCCTTCACAAACTTATCAGGATCGCTGAAGATGCTGGTAACGGCTTCTAGATCCGCTGTGAGGTAGGCCACGGCCATGGTGACCGCCACTGGGATCGCCGTGAGGCGCGAAGCAAGACCAATTATCAATAGCATACTCCCGAAACATTCCACCGAACTTGAGAGGTAGGCGTTCAGAGTTGGGAATGGGATGCCAAGGCTCACGAAAAACTCGGAGACTTTTCCGATATGAGCGAGGTGACCTTGGCCAGTCATAAAGAGCTGCCAGAAAAAATAGACTCGCAGAACCAGTAGCAGAGGTGATTGCAGTAGGTTGGCGCTCGCGACGAGCAGCTCATAACCGCGACGAAATAGTTTAATTATTGTGTTCATAGGATTACTCGACTTGTTCATTAGTCGAAGACGTCCCCAAATCCTTACACCGAGATCGCTAAAGGTCGGGAGTCGGGTATAGGTAGCGTAGGTTCAAGGTGGGGGATGAGCCGGTCGACCGTCAGTCGAGTGTGGCGGTAATTTGGACTTCAACCTCACCGTTCGCGTAGCTACATGGGCCAGTGATGATCCGGAGTTTGAAGAGAAAAGCTCCTGAGAAAGCGCGCCTTAGAGATGTTCTCCACTTCGCTGCCACACCAAGACGCCAGCCGGAATCATGTCGAACACGGGATGTGATCGCGTGCCTCGGAACCGGCTGTTCAGAGATCAGCGCACGAAAAAATATCCCACCATGGATTCTACGGTGTCTAGAAGGCCTCGCCCATATTGACGACCGGATCGCGGGACTGGCGATTGACCAAGAGCTCTTGGGATGATGACCGACAATGAAACGGAGACGCGATGAAAAAGGGTGCGCTGCTTGTCGGATTTCTTCGCTTTCCCGGTCGGGTGCTAGGCGAGGATGAGAGGCCGCCCGATCGACTGCTAAACTTCGTGGCTACCCCAGCTCGGCATCTCCATTGTCATTTGCAGTTAAATCGCGGAGCAGCGCATTTGGAGACCGATTTTGCAGTTAAATCTCGGAGCAAATGCATCCCATTTTATCACTGCCACGTCCTTTATTCCCACACGTTGGAGCGTACCGCCAAGGTCAGATCTCCTTCGTATATGGGCTCGCACGACGGTTTGAAGCCTGCGCTGGCCCACGCGCTTTTCCGAAAGGCAATTTGCATTTAAAACCAGGAGCAAATCGCACCACATTTGCTCCTGGCTTTAAATGCAAATTCCGCGATTTCGTTGCAAAATATTTTGCATTTAATTCCGGAGCCCGAGGAGAAAGCCTCCGAACTGCTCCACGATTTAAATGCAAATGACACTTGCCACCCTCAACACCACGGCCACCGCCAAACCCGACAAATGGGTCGTTAACGCTTCCATCCTCGCTTCACTCACAGGATGTTATCGCCCCGCCATCAATACCTTCATCGAAGCCCGTAAACAAAGATCGACGAGTTGAACGCCTCTCATGGCCTCGGGCCTGGCCACAACCGCGCCACGGCCAGAACTCAACCCAATGCCATTCCGGATCTCGTGAAAAGGTTTAAGGAGGAAGTCTTAGGGCAACCAACTACTGGACGAGCGAGATGGCCGCTGCAGGGAAACTCTACGTCTCCATCAGCCGGCTGCTTTCGCTTGCTCGTCCCTGAGCCAGCGCGCGGTCATTGCTGGTATGCGGACGTCGTCTCAATGCTGCCCAGGGATAAGTGGCGGCCCTTCAAAACATCCTCTAACATGTCACGTGCAGGATGGCGTTGGTCTCAGCAAAGTTCTCCTGCAACGTTTTGATCGCTTCGGCTGTAGGCAGAATAGCCAAATCGATCTTGCGCTGCTGAGCTTCGCGCTTCACTTCTTCCATGACTGGCAACGCCCCAGTACCAGTGCCGATTACAAGTCGCCGGCATTTCCAGGGTATCTCCTCTTCGATTGAGAGCGGTGTATGTCCAAATTCGTCACGATACTTTTTGGAAGGCTTTTTCTTGCGTTTGCGGATTTGCCCTCGATCGATCACCACGTCATGCTCGTAGGTCGTGCCGTCGATACGGATCGAACCAAAAGAGAAATCTTCGAACCGCATGGGTATTTCAAGACGCTTGAATCGGTCAGACCTTCGTTTGCTCATAATCCTACTCGATTCCGGAAAACGGAAAAGGAAGTATCGGCGCTCATCGCGTGGAATTAAACAGCTACCATGCTCTACGACAAATCTTCGTTTCTTACGCCTGGAGAAATATCTCACCCAATGGCACTGAAGAACCCTTCCATCCTCGCTTCACTCACCGGCTGCTACATGCCCGCCATCACTCACTTCATCGAGGCCCGCAAACAACAGAATCGACCAACTCAACGCCGACTCACGGCCTCGGGCCTGGCCACAACCGCGCAAAAGCCAAGACCCATCCAAACGCCAATCCCTGAACTGGTTAAAGGGTTTAAAGAGGAAGTCTTCGGGCAACCGTTGACGATATCTTCCTCGCCCAGATCCTCTGGCCCTAATGCATCCCTCTCCGTGGTCCAGGGTTATAAGGATTTTTACATTCAAAAGCCGTGAGACATCCCTGTTAGGATAGAAGACCTATTCCATACTACTTATGACTTCGGAAGAAGGCTACGAGGAAGCCCAGCGCCGTATCCGCCTAATGGAGCAGACCGGAGCACTTGAGCTAGATCTCAGCGGGCTTATACTGAATCGATTTCCTCGGGAGTTGGGCCGCCTCGCCAAACTCCAATCGCTCAGCCTCTGCAGCATGACCCGGCGAATTGTTGCGCATAGCCCCTTTTCATGTGTACAATCTTCTGGCCTTTTTTTTTGGCATTTTCTCAATCATTGCCCTTACGCCGGCCACTCATCAAGAGCGCTAACCATCCTTGTACCCTCCTTTAGCCTTTTTTTGATGAACAGAGAGATATCTCAGGGCCTGCGCGGAATGTGTCGGGTGATCTATCGCATGGCCGCGATTTTGATCGTGATCGGAACCCTGTCTTTAGCGAGAGGCGCGGACGATCACGCCGTCTCCTCAGGTGTCAAGTACGAGCTTATTGGGAGCTATAGTGTGGACCGGCTCAATCAAATCCTGACCTCGGAACTAAAGGAATTTTCCGCCTATCCCACTAGCTACCCTCCGGCGCACTATGCGGTGAAGCTTTATCGGGTGACCTATCCTTCCGTCATTCCCGAGCAATATAACCGGCCCACTACAGCTTCCGGTTTGCTGGCGGTTCCCGAGAGCGGCCTGGATACCATGCCAGTGGTCAGCTATCAGCATGGAACGGTATTTTCCAAAACGGAGGTGCCGTCCCATCCCGACGAATCGATGGAGACCCGGCTGATGCTGGCGCAGTTTGCCGGGCAGGGTTATGTGATGGTGGCAGCCGAGGTGGCAGCCGACTATTTTGGCAAGGGGCAGTCACAGGAGAAGGACAGTTATCTCGTCAAGGCGTCCACGCAGCAGGCCTGTCTCGATATGCGATATGGTGTACGCCACCCAGGCGGTCAGCGCGGAACTCAGGATTCATCAGGGACCGCTGTTTCTTAGCGGCTGGTCTCAAGGCGGATGGGCCACCATGGTTTTCCTGAACAAGCTGGAAAGTGTCGGCATCCCGGTCAAGGCCGCGGCCACGGCCGGCGCGCCCGAGGATCTGTTTGCGATCATCAATCGCTGGCTCCACGCCCGCCAGGAGGGCGACGCGGTTTATCTTCCGGCTTTACTGGTACTGCAGTTGAATGCTTATGAAGAATATTACGGCCTTCCGGGCCTGGCGCGGGCATCCATCAAGCCGCAATACCAGTCGGCCGCCCGTGATCTCTATCTCAACAAGATCACGTGGGAGCAGGCGAGTCCCCAGTTGCCGAAGCATTTGAGCGATCTGCTTCAGGACGATTTCATAGCCGCGGGCTCGGTCGGCAACAGCCGCTATTGGGAAATCCTGCAAGCCAAACGTCCGCCTCGTTGCCCTATGGGCGGAACGAATTGGAAGCAATCGGCTTAACGACTGCTCCTTCCTCCGTCGTGAAGCCGCCGCGAATCGCGAAGGTCCCTGCCAGTCTGGAGTGCACAGAATGGGGCTCCCTGCAAATCGGCGAGAATCGACTCATCATCGGGCTCGTGAAACGCGTGCACGTGCGCGAGGAGTTGATTGATCGCGAGACGCTGCGCATTCGCGGCGAGCGTTTCCACGTCATCGGCCGCATGGCGAGTCCGCATTGGTACTGCCGCACACGCGATCGCTTTGAGATGGTCCGGCCAAAGTAGATTTTTCAAGCGGCTTCGGCTTGGACCGCACAATTTGCATTCGGAGGCGATCCTAACAATCTGCTGAGGGGAAATCGAGACGAAAATCATCGATGGCCGGCCCGGGAAAAATTAGGATTAAAACGAGGATGCAGCCTGTGTTTATGCCGGTTTATGAGGGGTTCCAATAGCACCTAAGTGATACTCTTTGTTTCCATGCTTCAAGCGTGGGCTGATCGCTCAGCGCAAACGTTTTCCCGGAATCGGGACGAGCTTGCCCGCTGCAGGGACGTAAATCCGTACCTTCGAAATCTCACACCGACATCATTCCAGCCGGTTTCATACATAACCGTCTGATGGACCGGCACAAACAGAAGTCGCCTTAGATTGGCATGAAATCTGTTTACTCAATACTGGACCAAAGGAGTCCCAATGAAAGTTTATCAGGTAGAATATCGGGCAGTAATCACAGTTGAAGCACACGACCTGCAAAAAGCTGCATCAAATGCCGCGGCGGCCATTAAAGAAAATCCGGATCTGATTCTTTTGAGAGCCGCTCGTGAAATAAATCCTGAGTCAACGTGGCAGCATCCTCGCCGCCTGCAAAAGGTAGCTGCCTAAATCAGATTCTGCGGACGCTGCCCCTCGAATAACTCCCCGCTATTTCCGCGCCTTGAGAGACGAAGACGATGACCGGGGCGAATACAACGAAAATCTATGTTGATCTCTTTCTGCAACGTCTGGGTACAAATAAATTACCCGTCTAGCATCCGCGGTTTTGAGCCTCGTCTCGCTCTTCGCGCTCTGCGGCCGAGTCCAAGCGCCAAGCTGGGATCGACGGTTTTTCGTGGACCCAAAACGCTTTTACTTTAGCCGCCAGCTCTTCGGTTGCAGCTGGAACATCCAAAGCGTCGATCGCCGCACGAATTTCGGCCAGCTTTTGCGGATCAATCACAAGCTTACCCATGGCCAGCTTTCTTGAGCATTAGGCGCCAACCTTCGACATTGGATTTGTGGACCGCGCCAGGACTCCAACCGCATCAGCCTCACACGGAATGAAGTCCGTATTTCTCGTCTAGAGCCGCTAAGCGATTCATGTCGGGCTCTGGTTGCGCCCACTCCTCTGCTGCTTCGGCGAATAAGCCTCCGGTTCCCGCAGGAGTGAAATTGATGAGTACGCGGATAGGCTGATCCGGATTATTTTTGAACCGTGGATTGAGCCACACGGTGAGTAAACGCAATCGCCCGGGGACAGGTCGGCCCAAGTACTGTGATTCTAGACATCCCTGTAGAAAGGCAGAGAAAAGTCAAAACGCATATAAACTTTGTATGTAAATCTGCCACAAAATGCCACACTTTTGCTTTCGCCCACTTCCGCAGCTTTCTACCCTGATGGAAATCCCCAGGAAAACACCATGGAAAATAGCGGAAAACGGAACCTTGAAAGCGGGTTCAAGTCCCAACGGGCGATCAGTTAAGCACGGGCGGATTAGTCGATACGCTTCGGTCAACGTTATATTTTCCAGTGTGGAAAATATAGATTTCCGGTTCTAATTCCGTCGGTTCAACCGAAGCGAGTTTACACGGGAGAAAAATCAGAAAGTGCAATGCACTTGCACTCTCGATTCAAACCGTTCGATCCGGCGACTCTATGCTTGGACCAGCGAATCATTGAACATGCCCGTGAGTGCATCGGCGAGTTTTTCGACCGCGGTGCAGGAACAACTCGCAGCGGTCCCAAGCGATCCGTCGCCAGCCGAATTTGTCGGACAACGATTTCCTGCCGACCGTCAAGTCCCCCCCGAGCAGAGGAGAACCAAATCGGACCAGTCTCCCGCGTACATGGACAAGCTCAACGCCGATATGCGTCTTTTTCAGGCACATTTTGCCGCCAACCGGCCAATCGACCGGATTAGGTCCGACGAAATCGAAGATTTTCTGGATTCCAAAAAGGCAGCCTCCCGGCGGCGGAACAATCTGCGCTCCGAAATAATCACACTGTTTAGGTACGCCCAGATCCGGCTTCGCGCACTGCATCGCGATCGAAAAACTGAGGCCGAACTGGTGCTCTCATTGCCGTTCTGAAAATCCGGTAAACTCGCCGCTTTAGAAACCGGATACGGAGCGGTGATTTTTTCTTCCCCAACTTAAGACAAAACTTTTATTCGTTTTGTTCTGTCTTCTTGCGTTTTGTTCCGCTTCCTTGCGGGATTTTGTTTGGCTCGAACGACTAATATTGCAGTAACGACAAAAGCGCCAGGAACTCCAGAACTACCCGGTTGAACTCCTCCGGCTGATCCATCGGCGCGACGTGCCTGGATTCCCGAAGCACCGCGACCACTGCTCCTGGAATCTGTGCAGCGTACGCACGCTTCCATTCCACCGGCGTATAATCCTGATCGGAAGCGATCACCAGCACCGGGCAGCGGATCTTTGAAATGTGTTCGGCGACGCTCCATCCGTCAATCGCGCGCAGCGCGTCCAGATAAGCCCGCGGATCATTTTCAGCCAGCCGGTTCATGAACGTCTGCCGCAGTTGCTGTTGCTCGGGTTTCGGAAACACAGGTTGCGCAATCATCCGGGCCAGCGCCCGCATTCCTAACAGCCGTACTACGGCAAACCGCAGTTTAACCATCGCCCGCTGGCTTGCCTTTTGGAGAATCATCGCCGGGCCACTGTTGGCAATCACCAAGCTTCGGACCGACTCCGGCGAGTCCACCGCCATTTGAAACGCGATCATCCCGCCCATGGACAAACCCACCACATGCGCCGCAGCCGCGTTCAAATGCCTCAGCAGTGCGACCGCATCTTGGGCGAATTCAGCCACGCTGTACGGGCCAGGAGGCCGGCTCGAACGCCCGTGTCCCCGTACATCGAAAGCAATGACCCGATGCGATCGTGCCATTTCTCCCACCTGGTATTCCCAATCCCGCACGCTTGACCCCAACCCATGAATGAGCAGTACTGCAGAGCCTTCACCGGCCGTCTCGTAATACAATTCGACGTCGTTTATGCGAGCCGTGGGCATCAGAAGCGGTACTTTAGGCCAAGCAGGATCAACCGCGCGTTACTGCTGGCCGAGATGATCAGGCCGAACGATCCCGGATTGGTGATCGGTCCGGTCGCCGCATTGACTGGAGACCCGCCCGGGACGGCGACCGCATTCAGGTCGCTAATCGGGTTCGCAAGATTCACTTGAGTGAATCGATTAAAGAACTCCGCGCGGAACTCGACGTACTGCCGCTCCCGAACGTTGAATTGCTTACCGATGCTGAAGTCGGCATTGGTCTGTCCCGGCCCGAGCAAGACGTTGCGGCGGTAAACCGCCGGATTTTCCTGACCGCCTCTAGCATGTCGAAAAGGTAGCTTTCCGGACTCTTAGCTGGCATTTCGCTATTCTAGTAGACCTTTCGGAGATGAAAAGTACTCCTTATGGGTGAAACGGACTAAGCCCACGAGGTAGCAAAGTCAAAATTTCCGGCAAAAATAGGCTACGTGTGCCGCGCTTGACCACTTTCGGGCCACGGACAGAAGCAGCATCCGATGGCGGCGAGTTTTCGTGGGCTTCGAGCCGCCACACAACTTTGGATTATGCTCCGGTCACGGGAAGCAAAGTTCTACGCAACGCCTTCCACGGGTTTGATTAAACTCCTGTCCACCAGTTACGTGGCCGGGCGCCACCCGGCATCGGCCCAGAGTTCGCCACTCACGGCGGCGTTCGTTAACATAAAGCAAATGGCATCCGCGATTTCCTCCGGCTTGATCAGCCGTTTCAACTGCGTTTGCGGAAGCACTTTGGTCCGGATGTACTCTTCCCCGAGCGCCCGCACCATCGGGGTGTCGGTAAATCCCGGATGGATCACGCTGCAGCGGACCCCGTAATACATCGACTCGGCCATCAGAGTGGAAGCAGCTCCTTCCAAGCCTGCTTTGGTCGAGGAGTAGGAGATTTGTCCCACATTGCCGACCGAGGCAATCGATCCGAGGAACACGACTGCTCCCTGCAACCCTTCCTCCGGCTGCCAGCGTTTGAGACCGCGGGACGCACGATCCTTTGCCACGGCCGCCACCAGCTCGATCGCCCAGTAGATCGGAGCAATCATGTTGATTTCCACCACTTTCCGAAAATCCTCCCTCGGGTAGATCACCACCTTGCCGGTCTGCTTATCGATTCGCACCGCCAGCGCGTCCTTGGTGATCGCCGCCGCCGGCACACAGATGCGCGGCACCCCTGCCTTGGTAGTGAGGTCGGCGTAAACTTCCTGCCGAAAAGCCGTGTCAGTGGTGTCCCCGCGGTAGGCGATCGCGACCTGACGGCCGGCCTCGGTGTTTATTTCACGGGCCACCTGCACAATCCGGTCACTGAAATCGACCAACGCGATTCCGGCTGCCCCGCGGCGTGTCATGTCGAGAGCCAGGGCGTGTCCGATGCCGCCAGCGGCTCCGGTGATCACCGCGATCTGTCCTTTAATCGTGTGCAGATTGACGGCGTCGCCGGACGGCGCCTCAAGGGTGCCAACTTTATGTGTGTCGAGGCCCGGCTCCTCGATGGTTCCAGGGATAATAGAGTTCATGAATCATATTACAATTTCCCATGCCAGTCGTCGCGCGGTTTTTTGCGATTGCATTAGAAATTTTCGACAGAAAAGGCGGGTCGGCCGAAGAATGAGCAATTCCAAGCATCGACGGCGGGTCATTCATTAGAAAGCAACACTCAACGGCGAAAGACAACCCTCGAAGGTTCTCAAGTAGATTCTCCGCGAATATGAACCGGCTCATTTCACGGGCACGATCCCGAAAAACGTTTGTGCATATGCACAAACCCTTTTTGGCGCGTTTCGGCAACCCGTGCGATGTTCCATTTAGAAGCTCAGGAATTCACCCGGAGCCCTCACAACGAAAAGAAGAGCAAGGAAAGAACATGAGTGCTACAGATACCGAAAAGGCAACCGCGCCAACCGTTGACGAGGTCTTTCACGAGGCCATGCGCAGTTATGAGAAGGCACTGAAGTCGGGCATCCAACTGCAGGAGGAATCAGTGAGCCTCTGGAAAGACCTGCTCACCAAGCTCGGCTCCCCCGCGGAGCTCCAGGCGAAGCTCGATTCGATGACGGCGGACGCTTTCCCGCAGGCTCGCAAGCGTATGGAGGAGTTTGTCGAGACGTTCAACCGCACAACCAAGCAGACGATTGATCTGTTCGAGAAAACGCTGGGTGTTTATCAGGCCACCTCGGTGCCCGATGCGCAGCGGCGCGTGCATGATCTGATCGAAAGCTCGCTGAACGCCCTGCGGGTCAACGTTCATAGCTCCCTGAACCCGAACGCTAAAATCATAGCTTCGTGGAAAGAACTGGTGGATCGTTTCTGCCCGGCCGTGAAGTAATTACTTGAGCCAATAAGAACAAACTTGGCGGTAAAAGCAATGCTCAAGGAAATCCACCTCGCCGGCAGCGTCAGGAGGCCGTTCGGCAAATTTTGCGCCGCTTTCGCCGATGTCTCGGCAGTCGAGCTCGGCAAAGCGGCAGTGGAGCGGTCCGGCGTGAAGCCGGAGGACGTGAAAGAACTCCTCGTGGGGAACATCTTCAGCGGCGCCCTTCGCCCAAACGCCCCCCCCACCAAATCGGGACCGGACAGGGCTTCGTCGATCGCGGAATGGGAATCGCAATGGCCCATGAACTAACATAATCTGTGGGGCGTTCGGGCGGCCAAATCGCGCCGCCCGAAGCTCCAAGATAACGCATGGCTCGCGACGCAATGAACCGAGTGCATGAACAATTCGAAAACCCAAGCAAGAAGGATATCGACGGCGTGTTGCTGGCCATCCGCCATGTCGGTTCCACCGACAAGGAAAAGATCATCTGGCCAGCCGGGCACATTGGACTTGCCGTAAGCGGCCGGGCTCAAAAAGAGCTGTGGCCCCGGGCCGTTGACTGGCTCGTCCAGCGCACCGATTGACACGCGGCAGTTCCGTCCAGGCCTGACCGAGCAGCACGAGGACGCCGGCGGACATCGCGACTGCGAAGTTGGTTCCGGCCAAGTGACGTTCAATAGTGGAGACCTCCAAGGTACGTTTCTCTAGCTCGATGACATCGACTGGAACCTGGGAAAATTCAGCGTGCGCGGCAAGAGTGGTCAGCGCAGCTGTCGCTCTGTACTTAAATCGTAGACTGTGGCCGTTTACTGCACTTAATTCGTGGACTGGAGGCCTATCCATTGGCTTAGATTCGTGGAAACACTGTACTTAAATCGTAGACAGCCCCGATCTCTGGAATTTAGCTGGCGCGCGAGGATGATCATCAGTAAAAAGCGGCAGTAACCAGGACACCGCTTCTATTCGCGAACCCGGCCGCTGCCGTCCGGAATTGTGCGACGAGCCGGTAGACCAGACTTCGAGAGCTCCCAATCTTGGCGCTCGCCGTAACCACAAGTTCCTCAGCCACTTCCGGTTGATCGGTCAAGAGACGAATCACCGCCTCACGCGCTAGCTGGCGCGAGTGCCCAATCCTCGTCGGAGGCAGATTGCCGACCAAGAAATCCTTGCTCTGCCGCCTCTTACGCACATGAGCGAGGGACCAAGTAAGGAGATAACGGTGAGAAGCGCGGACAGCTCCCTCGTCAGAGTGCGCTCAGGTCAAGGTATTAATATTTTTATTAGCAACCGGCAGTTATTCTGAGGGATCGGGCCGTTTTCTTCGTTAGAGCTGATAGGGGCGCATTCGCGATGCGAGGCAGCGAAAGCGCATTACTATTGCAACGGCCTCTAAATTGTAGCCAGTCCCAAGGCATCGGAGTCACAACATGCAAAGGAAGGAATGCAGCTGCGCCAGCATCGAACTGGCGAAGAGAAGGGTATCGAGCCGTATGATAACTACTGACAAAAGCAACCACGGCTTGGAAATTAGAAGAGGAAAGAGCCTTGGTCTTTCCTCTCGCTCGACCTTAATCGGAACCTTGATGAGAGCCGCTTTTTTCATCGCGGCAATACCCATTTCGGCATCGGCGCAAACACGCGAGCAAATAGCGGCTACCCAAGCGCAGATAGCTGCGCGGCAGGCCCAAAACAATGCCGATCCTGCGATAAGTCAGCGCGATCCGCTGCAAGCGCAGTTGGATGCGATAAGTCAGCGTGATGCGCTGCAAGCGCAGCTGGAGGATGCACCGCTTGGCGCCAATCGGGGTGATTCGCTGCAAAACCAGCCAAAAACCGGAGAAGCTGGAGCGAATCCAAGTCAGCAGGACCCTGTTAGCGCTGCGGACCAGTCTCAGCCGCAGCAGGAACCGCAATCAGCAACGTCCGAAGCCTTGCCAGCGCCCGTTCCCGCAAAACCGCAGGCAGAGAACGAACACGCCACGGCTTCGCTCACCGCTTTCACGCCGGCTGCTGCCCTCCGGTCCAACGCGCGAGGAAGGCACGGCTACAAACCCCGGCCGCCCGCCCGGCCCCAGCCGCAGCCCACGTTTTGGCAGCGGCTGTTTGGCCACAAGGAACCCAAGACAGCCAAGCCCGGCAAACCCCGGCCGCCTACAGAAAGGACGCGCAAGCAGTTTGTCCGGAACTAACCCTAACCGCTGACGTTAGCGCTGGCGAGCCAGAACCGCCCCGGCCGCGCAGCAAAAGATTTCCCAAAACTAACCTGGTTAACCCAACATGATGAAAAACCACCTAACGAACCGCCTTTCTGGCCCGCACCATCCGGGCGGCCGGTAGTAGAAGAGGAAAGCGCGCTCGGGCTTTAATCCAAAGACGCAACAGAAGATCAACATTCCAGCCAGACCGTTGTCAAATTTCGGGTCGCCAAGGCTGCAAAGGACGCGGTTCTGGGGCTAAAGAAGTAGGTACGGAATGAGTGGCCGAGACAAACGGACGACGGTAAGAACGAATGTGATCATAGATGGGGAAAATCGATCTGGCACAACCTTCTTCATCCCATGAACGCGCCATAACACCTTGTGGCGATCCCGGCTTGAATATGATGCAAAACCCGAGCGCAGCCTGGCATGGCGCGAAGATAAGGCGCATTTAGGGTGATAATCTTCTTTTTCTACGTGCGGGTCCTTCGACGGAGTTGAGGAGCACCTGCTGGCTAATCGTTCGCATCTGATCGATGAGTTTTTCAGGCTTTCGATGGTCGTCGATGGCGCGACGAAAAAGTTCGGCCTGTTGGTCGGAAAGAGCGACCGTCACAGTCTTGGCTTTGACTTTTCGGGTCCAGCGCCAGTTGCCCTGCGGGCTTTGGCTCAAGCTGCCTTGAGTCACCCAATCCAGGGCTAGGATCTGAGTTTTGCAGCTCTCCAAGCGTTTTCTGAGCGCCGTAATTTGAGTGAAGGGGTCAAGGGGTCGCGTCTATACAAAACACAAACGCCCATCAAGGAAATGGGAATCTTTTGGTCGGCTCTCATCGTGCCGAATGCTCCCCAATCTTTTAGTCGTTGGGCAGAATACTACCTTCCTTTGTCTTTTGTATAGACGCGACCCCCCAGGCAGGCGGAGCCCCGCGAAAAACTCCTGAAGGCCCTTTCGCTTGAACTGAACAAGATCGCAGTTAAAGCCTGCCCATTTTTCAACCTGCCCGTAACCGGTCGCGGGCTGGATCCAGGGCTAACCGTCGCCGAAATGAAGCGTTGTATTTGGGTTAAACCATTGATGATTTGTGAGGTGAAGTTCACTGAATGGACCCGAGATGATCGTCTTCGTCAGGCGGTGTTTCTTGGGCTCAGGGAAGACAAGAATGCAAATTAGGTGGTCAGGGAAAAAGCAAACTAAAACGACCGCCGCTTGTGTCCGAAACTGGGATCTCAGGACGCCTGAAGTATGAGCGATTGCGACTTAAACGATGTTGCAACGGTTTCGAATGTCTCTTTCAATGCTGCGCGCAAACTGGCGAACGGTGAACCTTCAACTGAAGTTGCTGATGCCCAGCAACCGAAGCGTTTCCTCGTCAGGAGCGCCTGCATAGAACTTCTCCAGCAGGCGGTGGAACACCGAGTCTGGCGCGGACACGCTGGCAAAGAGCGTGGCGGATGATCGTAGCTTCAGATCGTCGGGTGAGCCGAAGATTTCAGTGGCGTTGCTTCCCGCGTTGGCAACCACCGCTTCAGCGCACGCCAGCAGCCTGGAACCAAGGATGGGATGAGCGAGATACGCGCGTGTTTCGTCGGCGCTTTTGATTCCGTAGCGCCGCGCCATAGAGCTAAACCCCAGCCCATCAATTTGTGGAAAGATATACCACATCCAATGCGTGCGCTTGCGCCCGTTCTTTACCTCCGCCAGGGCACGTTCATAATCGTCCTCCTGCGCCAGGAGAAAGCGGTTGAGATCGTGGGGATCATTCATCGAAGGAAGGTGCGTTCGGCAACAGGAAAAGTCTAGGCTGCTAACTTGTATAAGGAACAGCAACCGGTTGTGGGTAAGTCGGTGGGGCTGTGAGAGCCTTTAAGAGCTCGGTCTTAATGATTTCGCCTCGTCACACGCAGGATCCTCGCTCCCAGCCGATTCCATCCGACGCGGCGTTATCATTCATAGCGGCAGGAGGTTCCTTATGTCGCATTTCTGCTGGCACGATGAAAGAGCAACGAAGCGTTCTTAACTATTCTGAGCGCAGGGGTCTGAATAACTCACGGATCTCCTGCGCCAATGCCTCGGGCTGCTCCATCGCAGCGAAGTGCCCACCCCGTGGCATCACGCTCCAGCGACGGATGTCCCTGAAGGTTCGCTCCGCTAGAGAACGGGGCGGCCGTACTATCTCATGAGGGAACTCACAATAGCCGGTGGGAACGGTGACGATTTTGGTCTCCTCGCTCTGCCCTGAGCTATGCCTACGAGAATAATAGGGCCAGAAGGACGACCCGATCGCTCCCGTGAACCAATACAACCCAATATTCGCGAGAAGCCGGTCCCGCGTGAAAACAGTTTCGATGTCTCCTGCGCAGTCAGACCACGCACGAAATTTCTCTACGATCCAGGCAGCAAGACCCGCCGGGGAGTCCGTCAGAGCAAAGGCGAGCGTCTGGGGTCGAGTACCTTGAATCCAGCCATAACCGGATTCCTCCTTCAGCCAGGCCCGGAGCTCCTCAAGGTAGCGGCTCTCCTCCGGCGTGCGAGCGGATAACCCCTCCGCGTTATGGCCCACCGGCATCATGTTAAGGTGCAATCCCGACATGCGCTCCGGGTAAGCGAGGCCAAGGCGCGCCGTGATCCTCGAGCCCCAATCTCCACCCTGCGCACCAAAACGCTTGTAGCCCAGAACGTCTGTCATCAACTCGGCGAAACAGTCGGCAATTGCTTCGATCCCAAAGCGCGCCTGACCTGAAGTGAAGGACAGACCATAGCCTGGAAGTGAAGGCACGACGACCGTGAACGCATCTGCAGGATCTGCTCCGAACCGACCTGGATCAGTCAGCCTTGGAATCAGCTCAAGGAACTCAAAGACCGAACCGGGCCAGCCGTGGGACAGAAGCAACGGATGAGGATCAGGGCCCTTCCCAGGCACGTGCATAAAATGCAGGTCGATGCCTTGCAAGTTAACCTTGTATTGAGGAAAGGAATTCAGCCGCGCCTCTTGAGCGCGCCAGTTGAAGTCATCTCGCCAATAGTCGACAAATCCTGCCATCCAATTGAGATCCGTGCCATAAGCCCATGGCTCACTGGGCGCTTGATCAGGGAATCGCGTCCGTGACAGGCGCTCTCGCAAGTCGGCAAGAGCCGCATCTGGAACGCGTAGTTTGAAAGTTTCGGGTTGTTTGCTTGCCATTGCGTTTTCTCCAATTTGCTATTTCTGCTACCTGATGTTGCTTTCCAACGTTGTGAGGCGCCAGCCGAGATCAAGGCCTTTTCGTCCAGGAGATTCAGGTTTTGCTCAGGTCCTTCCGCACTCGCGGAGATTCTCGAGGCAATTCGGGCGAAAACGCCTGTTTAGGAATCCCGGGGAACAAAATTGGAACATAAATTATCGAGGTATTTGCTCTTCAACCTTTCAATCGGCGTGACGTCCGTGCCACGTCACCGTCCTGCGCCCGCAGTTCGGGAAACGGTGGATCGACAATAAGCTGGACCGGTGCTTCGTTTTCGGTGGCGATCAACGGCGACGGGCCACGAATGTCCTTGGCAGTTGCCATCGGAGCGTTGGCAAGCAGGCGGCTTTATACCAAGAATGCCCGATTCGCTTGAAACGCTCGACCTCTTGCTTTTGACGGTAGTGAGAGCACGGAAAGTCCATGCCGATCGCATGCGCTATCAGGGTCTTCGATATGTGGAATACGACTCTGGCAGCCTACGTCGGGGAATCCGTGAACGTTGTGGTACGACCCGCGAGATATGGCGGAGATTCGCGTGTTCCATCGAGAGCGATTCGTCTGCCGCGCAATCTGCCCAGATCTTGCGGGCGAAACTGTTCCGCTCAGGGAAATCTTGCGTCTCCCTCGAGCTTCCAACGGTCGGCTTAGTGGAAGATTGAAATACAAAATGAGTTACAAAATTCACCTCCCTCCTAATGCATTTATACACAGATACTTACAACACACATATTGCGCCCTTTCACGGCGGTAACACGGGTTCGAATCCCGTTAGGGTCGCCAACTCTCATATCTCTCGGAGAATGGCTTAAATAGAGCATCCGCGAGAAGAGAATCGAGATTTTTCGGGTGTCTCAAGCTCGGGACAAATTTAACCAAATCGGCCATTTCGGACTCGATTTTGAGTTAGTTAGTCACTAGCCAGCCGCGATCTCCCCGCTTATTATTTTACAGATGTGAGCCGTGGCGGCGCTTTACTTGCCACCCCATTCAAAGATCGTTTCAGGAGGTCAGACGGGGTCAGATACGGCCTCTTGTATCAACAACTCGAGGCGGGCGATATAAAAGATAAGATTCTGCTGTGGTAAAGGGCTACAAAAGGGCAACAGATTTTTGACATTTCATTTTTCCCTGATTTGCAATGACTTACGACGCAAAAAGTTCACCCTTTTAAGGCGTTGGTTCTGGGTTCGAGTCCCAGTCGACCGATAAAAGGCGCAGCGACAAATTCGGCGATGATGTCCGGTGCGCCGATCTCTTGTTCCCCGACTATCCACTAACTGTTTCTATCGCGTTTTGTGAGAGCGTCACTCTGTAATCAATGACTCCTCAAACTCCTTCATTTGAGCCGGAGAAAATGGCCCGAATTCCAGCGCGCCCGCCAGCTCATTCACTTGATCAGAAGTCCGAAAACCGGGGATTGGGATCACAGCTCCGCTCCGCGCCCAAAGCCACGCGAGAGCGCCTTGCACGCAACTCCGGCCCCCATTTCTAAGTGCTTCGCTTATTCGTTCAAACCGAGCTTGATATTCCGGAGACGGCGCACCCTCTTTGAAATACTTCATCCAGAGAGGCGTTCGATTTCTTACATCGTCGATGTCCGAAGCTTTTCGGACGGCATATTTACCGCTCAACAGCCCCATCGCCAACGGCCCTCGGATTAGACCTATCTTCTTCTCCTTTTCGATCAAGGAGACCATCGAGGGATTGTCGGTAAGCACGTTGAGCTGAAACTGGACAACGCTAGCGGCTGATTGAGAGAACATTGCGGCCGCCCGATCCACATCGTCCGTGCTCCAGCCATAAGATCTGATCTTACCCGACTCGACCAGAGCATCGAGCTTGACAATCAGATCGGGCAAGCGTTCCAGCGGACAGTCGCCTGCGTGCAGTTGATAAATGTCAATCCAATCGGTTTGTAAACGTCTCAGACTTGCCTCACAAGCCTGGCTCAGGTAATTCGATGTAAGATCGATTCCGGTAAGTTGACGAGAGTTTTCATCGAATACGTTGCCCCACTTTGTAGCAATCAGAACATTCTTTCTGTCTTTGCCTAGCGTTCGGCCCAAAATCCGTTCACTATGTCCCGCTCCGTAAACATCGGCTGTGTCGAACAACGAAATCCCGCGATCAACCGCCGTGCGGATAGATCTTATGGAAGTTTCGTCGTCGACTTGTCCCCATCCCAACGGCTGTTCATTAGCCCAAAACGGTCCTCCAATTGCCCAGCAGCCCAATCCGAGCCGGTTTCCACGTAGTAGTAACGAACAGTCAATCATTGCTTTGTTTCTTAGAGTTTTACTCGATTCTTTGGGTATTTTATGCACTAAGCGTTACCCAA
This sequence comes from uncultured Verrucomicrobiae bacterium, assembly GCA_963742335.1. Classification (GTDB taxonomy): domain Bacteria; phylum Verrucomicrobiota; class Verrucomicrobiia; order Chthoniobacterales; family JAFAMB01; genus JAFAMB01. The sequence continues at coordinate 37,336 of CAVULL010000009.1, read as the reverse complement.
GTTACCTATAACCGCTTTGGCTTAAAGAGGAGTCAGCCCCGGCCCAAAGTGAACACCTCCGGATCGACGTGGACGCGGACGACCTCGGGCACCAAGGCACGGAGCGCGTGTTCGAGTTCCGCCATCGCTTCATGTGCCTTTTTTAATGCGGAAGGGGCCGGAAAACCCTGCTTCAGCGTCACAACCCAACCATCGTCGATCGTGAGAACGTCGCGGACTGTAAGGTGACTGGCATCGAGTTCCCGCAAAGCCGCTTCAACCCGCGCCCGAGCAGAACTGTCGCGCACGGCACGAATAGGGCGATCGTCCCGAGGCTCCAGGTGAACACTCAGTTGCAGTGGACCCGATAGTTCACTTGCCACAGCGGCTTCAAGCGCTTCAGAGCGGCGGTGCGCCTCCTCGAGGGAGAACTCCTCGTTCAACTCGAGGTCCAGCTCCACTTCAGCGCCTGTCGATAGCATGTAGACGTGCAGATTGTGGACGCGAAGTCCGAGCCGGTCGGCGGCCGCCCGCACGACGGCAGCCGGGCCTTCGCCGGCGGTCGTCACGGGTTCCACGTGGACGGTGGCATTGGCACCTTCCAATTCGGCGGCAATCGCCCGTTCGACGTCCTCGCTTACCTCGTGCGCGGATTCGAGCGAGCCGCCTCGCGGAGTGCCTAGAACCACTTCCACGTAGGGCCGGTTGCCGACAAAGTGAGCCCGGACGCGGGCGCTGCCCTTAACGACACCATCCACGCCTTCCACACGAGCTTTCAAGCGCCCGGTCAATGCGGGCGACACATCATCCATAAGCGCGCGTACCGCCTCGGAACCAAGCTTCCAGACCGAGCGCAGCGCGATAGCCGCCACGGCCAATCCTGCTATCGCGTCGGCGCGACCCACCAGCCACCTGGGAATGGGAAACACTTTTGCCAAAGCGACCACCATCAACCCAACTATGACGGCCACCGCACCGACCATGTCGTTGGCGAAATGCTCGGCATCGGACGCCAAAGCGTGACTGGCGTGCTGTCGCGCGAACTTGCGCAACGAACGAGCCCGCAGAAAGTCGACAACAAGCGAGGTCAGGAGAACGCCGAAAGACCACGGGGTGACTTCGGGAGGCTCGGGAGCCGCGACGATTTTTACGATCGCATGGTAAGCAATAAAGAGAGCGGTGGCTGCCAGCAACGTCATCCCGGCGAGCGCACCCAGGTTCTCGGCTCGCTCGTGACCGTACGGGTGATTTTGATCGGGCGGCACCGCCGCGACCCGCACCACCACCAGAGTGATAAGGGTTGAGACAAGGTCCAAAAGCGAATGTGCCGCTTCGGCCAAAAGCCCCAAGCTTCCCGTGAGAAGACCTACCAGGAATTTTAAAAGCGCCAAACTGCCGCTGGCCAAGACCGAGACCGTGGCAATGGCCGATTTAGAATCGGCTGTCTGATGATTCTTTGGTACATGTGGCACCACCGACATGCGTCCACAACTTCCCTGCACCCAGATCCCCCCGCAACGATTGACTCCTAGAATATAAAGGAATATTCTTTTAGGCGTTTACCCCCCCCGCAGAGTACGCAAAACCTATTTCCCGGCTCAATTATGCGAAACGATTTGCGGTCTATCGTTTGCGGAAGTGTATCAAAAACATGGATGCTTTCAGCGAATAGCGAACAGAGGAAACTATGATACGACAGTTGATATTTGGCGCCGCAGTTCTGCTCGGCGCGACATCTACGCACGCGGAAACCATCGCGTGGTGGTTGCCGAACTGGGACGAAAAACCAGCTCGCGCCATCGTGGCCGATTATGAAACTGCCAATCCCGGCGAAAAGGTCGAAATCGTTATCACAACATGGGATACGATGGCGCAGAAGATCCTGGTCGGTCTGCAGCAGTCGCGCAACGCGCCTGATGTGATTACCGAACTCGAGTCGCGTACGCTGAGGTACGCCCGTAAGAGCTTGCTGACGGATCTTACGGACGTTGTGACCAGACTCGGAAAGGATGACTTCGTTCCCTCGGCGCTAGCGACCGGCGAATATGAGGGCCGTTATTACAGCGTCCCCTTCCGCCACGACGGTGCGGGACTGTATTATAACAAGGATCTATTCGCCGCCGCCGGCCTGGATCCTGAACATCCGCCGCAAACCTGGGCGCAGCTGGTGGAATACGGCAAGAAGCTGACCGTGACCAAGGACGGCAAGACCACGCAGTACGGCATCGCCTGGCCGCTCGGCAATGTTAACAACGGAGTCGAGCGATATTTGCCGCTGTTGTTTGACCACGGCGGGAAGCTGTTCAACCAGGATCAGACCCGCTTTACTCTAGGCACGCCGGAGGCAATCGGCGCGCTGGAGGCCATGGCTGACCTGTTCAAGACCGGCGTCGCGCCCACATCATCGCTTGAGGTGGACAATACCGGGCTGCGCGAGTTGTTCCTGAACCGGCGAATCGCCATGTATTATTCAGGCCCTTTTGACGTGCAGCCGATCCTGGAAGCCGGCATTAAGCTCGGCACCGGATTTCTGCCCGGCTTGAATGGGATGGGCGTTACCACCGTTGACGGCTTCTCATTGATCGTCCCCGCGCATTCATCCAAGCAGAAGGCGGCTAAGCAGTTCGTTGCTTTCGTCGGGCAGCCCAAAAACCAAGCACGCCTTACAGCCACTTTCCCCGCCAGCTACACCGCATTGAAGTACGAGCAGTTTAACAGCCCCTATTTGCACCCTTTCGTCGTCCAGCTCGGGCGCGCCGAGAACATGCCAAATCACCCGAGATGGAACGAGCTCGAACGGATTTTGTTCGAAAACATCCAATCAGCCGTTCTCGGGAAAAAGACTTCCGCCCAGGCCATGGCGGATGCCAACGCACAAATGAACGGCAGCCTCTGATTTCCCCGAAGGCCAGTTAATCGGGCGATGGAGCAGGCAAGATCCAAGGCAGCGTTGAAGCGAATGCGGCTGCCAGAGCAGTTCGCGTGGATGCCCCTCGTTTTACCCGGCGTGACCGTCGCTGTTCTCCTCACGGTGTACCCGACCTACTCGGTCGTCAGTGCAAGTCTGTTTGGCGATACCGCCAAGGGCAAGGCATTCGTTGGGCTGGATAACTTTGCCGCACTCTTTCGTATGCCGCGGATGGAGGTCTACTTGTGGAACACTTTTCTTTGGGTCATCATAACCAGCACCGGGGCGCTTGTCTTAGGAGTCGTCGGAGCTTTCGCACTAGAGGTCCGCGGAATCGGCTTGCGCGGGCTTTTGCGATCTTTGCTCGTCCTGCCATGGATCGTGCCACATGTCGCGGCGGCGATCGTCTGGAAATGGTTCTACAGCAGCGAATTCGGGATGCTGAATCACGTGCTGCAAAGCTTAGGGATAATCAAAGAGCCGCTCAATTGGTTGTCCGACCCAGCGCTCGCCATGGGCGCAACCGCCGTCCTGCAGATCTGGGGGACATTTCCTTTCGTCATGCTCATGGTTTCGGCGGGGCTCCAATCAATCGACGGCAGTGTGCTGGATGCGGCGCGCGTGGACGGGGCGGGCTGGTTCAGCGAAGCGGTTCACATCATCCTGCCGGCTCTGCGAAATGTGATGTTCATCATCATGTTGATCCTGGTCGTCTGGGCGCTCAACTCGCTCATCGCGATCTGGATTCTCACCCAAGGCGGCCCTGCTGGCGCAACCTCAACTATGCCGATCTATATTTATTCGGCTTTCCGTGACTTCAATCTGTCGGCGGCCTCGGCGGCGTCCTGTCTGCTGCTGGCAGTCAGTCTGGTTTTCGCAGGAATTTACGTGCTGCGCGTCACCAAGGAGGCTTGAGTTTTGGCACAAAAAAGCAACGCTCGCACCCTGGCGACGATTATCGCTTATGTGATTCTGATCGCACTACTATTTTTTGCGCTCGCTCCGGTTGCACTGATGATTGGCACCGCCTTCAAACCGAACGTCGAGATATTTCAAGTGCCGCCGCGCTGGCTGCCGCGAGCACCCACGCTGTCAAATTTCCACACAGTGATGTTCAACAGCGGGATTCCGCGTTATGCGCTTAACAGCGTCGTCATCGCGACCCTCATGACCTTTACCGCCTTGGTGCTTGGCACGATGGCCGGATACGGCTTCTCGCGGTTCAAGTTTCGCGGCAATCGGGCGCTGTCGCTGTTTATGTTGTTAGGCCAGCTTATCCCTTTGATCGCGTTAATTGTCCCATTTTTCCAGATCTTCGACGCTGTCGGCTTGCTCGACACCAAGATAGGGATCGCTCTGGCCCATTTGACGACCGCGCTGCCGCTGGTCACCTGGATGTCGGCGAGCTATTTCTCTACCATACCCCTGGAGCTGGACGAGGCCGCTATCCTTGACGGCTGCACCCGCATGCAGGCGCTAAGGAAGGTCGTTCTACCGGTCGCCCTGCCAGGCATCATATCGATCGCGTTGTTCGCGTTCCTGATGTCCTGGAACGAGTTCGTTCTCGCATCCGTGTTGACGAACACCGATAACTCCAAAACCTTACCGATCGGCCTGTCCGAATTTGCCACCATGTTCACTGTCGACTGGGGAAGCACGATGGCCGCTGCCTTCCTGATGACGGTGCCCGTGGTGGCGGTTTTTCTTCTGTTCCAAAAACAATTCGTCAGCGGCCTCAGCGCGGGGGCCGTTAAGGGATGAGCCGACGTCCGTTCCACGAAGGACTTTGATTGTTAAAACCACGGATCCTGCCCTCGAAGTCCCTCTGCCCAAACCTATGCCTCGCCAATTTCAACCGCTCGTTGGTCCTTGGAAGTTGCTCCATGACGGCTTTTGGTATCCCGCCCAAGTGCCCGGCTGCGTTCACACGGACCTGTTTCGGAATGGTCTGATACCGGATCCATTTTGGGGTGCCAACGAGGGGCATCTTCAGTGGATCGAAGAAAAAGATTGGACCTATCAGATCGAATTCGATCTACAAATTCCCGAGTACGAACACATCGAGCTTGTTGCAGAGGGTCTGGACACGGTCACGGAGATCCGGCTCAACACTGGTCTCGTCGCTCGAACCGACAACATGTTTATCGGATACCGGTACGATATTCACGCTGGGCTGAAGCAATGTGGGAACATTCTCGAGCTAGAGTTCGCGAGTCCGCTGAGAATCATTCGCCAGCGCCAAAAACCTGATGATGCCGAGGAATGGAACGATCCCGTTGGCGGTTCGTCCCACCTCCGCAAGGAGCCTTGCTCATTCGGATGGGATTGGGGGCCGCGATTTGCTACCTCCGGAATTTATTTGCCGATCCGACTGGAAGGCTGGAATCACAACAGGATCGAAACTGTTAGGATAAGGCAGGTCCATGAGCATGGAGACGTCGGGCTTCAACTACAGCCTGAGTTCGCGACGGACCGTCCGGTTGAGTATCGGGGATCGTTTTATTTCAACGGCACCCTCCTTGAAAGATTCTCAGGCCCGTCCCTTCGAATCCGGTCCCCCCGGCTTTGGTGGCCGAACGGGCACGGCGACCAACCCCTTTACGACCTGCGCCTCGAAGTCCTCGCGGAGAACGGCCTGACTGTTGATCGGTGGCAAAAGAGAATTGGCTTGCGGACAATCGAGCTCGATCGGCATCAAGATGTTTTTGGCGAAAGTTTCCAGTTCAATGTCAACAACAGGCCCATCTTTGCCAAAGGAGGCAATTGGATTCCGGCGCATAGCTTTGTCACCGAGGCGGATCCTGAGATGTACAAGGATCTGATCAATTCCGCCGCGGCTGTTGGAATGAACATGCTCCGCGTCTGGGGCGGAGGGATCTATGAGAAAGATCTGTTTTACGATCTTTGCGACGAAAAGGGACTGCTAGTTTGGCAGGATTTTATGTTCGCCTGCGCGCTTTACCCTGGAGACGAAGCATTTCTACAGTCGGTCCATCGGGAAGCGGCATTCCAAATCAAACGCCTCGCGCATCATGCATCGCTCGCTCTCTGGTGCGGCAATAACGAACTTGAACTAAAGCCAAGCGAAATCCAAAAAACAGAGAAACGGAAGCGAGCCTATGAAGTTCTCTTCTACGATTTGTTACCTGAGACGGTTGCCGCATGTGATGGAACGACCGCGTACTGGCCTTCGTCACCTCATAATCCCGTTGGCTATGCGCAAGGCCCAAACAGCGAACACGGCGGCGACTCCCATCTCTGGGACGTTTGGCATCTCCGGAAACCAGCCAAGTATTATGAGAAGCAGGCCACTCGCTTTTCCTCCGAATTCGGGATGCAGTCCTACAGCTCGCCTCAGGTAGCAGCGACATATTGTTCTCCGGACCGGTTCAATATCCAGGGACCGGAAATGGAGAACCACCAGAAGAATGCAGCGGGCAATGAAATCATATTCGACTACGTTTCAAAGCGGTATCGGTTCCCGAAGGATTACGCGGCCCTCGCTTATCTTTCTCAGCTGAACCAGGCTTATTGTGTCAAGGTAGCGATCGAACATTTTCGCCGGTCGATGCCGCAGACGATGGGCGCTCTTTACTGGCAGCTTAACGACTGTTGGCCAGGCGCGTCCTGGAGCAGTATCGAATTCCGCGGACGGTGGAAAGCGCTCCATTACGAGATAAAGCGAGCCTTCGCACCGGCCTTAGTCTCGGTACACGTGCCCGGTGACGAAGTTGCCGGCAAAGGGAATCAGATTCTGAGCACCATCAACGACCTGCATATCTACACAGTCTTCGACGGTCTGACAGATCGCGGGGCGACCCTGCGGTGGCGCCTATTACAGATTGACGGAGAGCCGTTGCAAAAGAATCAGAAAGATGTGGAACTACGTTACGGACAATCGATTCGCCAGCTTTCTATCGATTTCCAAGCGCAAATAGTTAGTCATGGAGCGCCAGATCTTCTGCTTCGTGTCGAGCTCATTGACGACACGGAAGTCCTCTCCGAACAAACGGTGTTTTTCACCGCGCCCAAACGTCTTAATCTTCGAGAGGGCCCAATCAGTGTCTCCTTTTCTCCGAGCGGTGACTTCGTCGATATGACTTTGCGCTCGCGCGTCTTTCACCACGGCGTGATGATCGATTTTGAAGGTATCGACTGCAGGCCAACCGACAATTTTATTGATCTCTTACCGGACGAAGAGCGTAGAATTCCATTGCGAACAAAAGCCAGCGTCGAAGCCTTGCAGGCAGCCTTTCGTTCTAGATCACTTATCGACTCATTCTAATATTTGATTCTTAGGCGGCCTTTTTGAGCGCGTCGCTCTTGGACGCAATCACGGCCATTAACTCGTTCCACGATTTCACAAACGATTTCGCGCCCTCGTCCTGCAGGCGGGCAGCCAAAGCGTCCACTTCGACGCCGGCCTGGGCGAATTGCTCCAGGACCACTTCGCAATCACCGCCGTCCGCGGCCATGATCGGTCCGATCTGGCCGTGATCGGAGAAGGCCTTTAGTGTTCCCTCAGGCATCGTGTTCACCGTAAATGGAGTGGCCAGCGCCTTGATATAGAGAGTATCGGACGCCTTTGGGTCTTTGGTGCCAGTGCTGGCCCACAGCAGTCGTTGCGGCTGTGCGCCGGCGTTGAATGTGCGTTGCGAGAGCGGGCTATTCAACAGTCCGAGGTACGCTTTATAAATACGACCGGCGATGGCGATGCCGAGCCGGCTGTTCAGCCCCTCCGGAACTTTTCCCGCCACGGCTGCGTCCCAGCGGCTGATGAAGACCGAGGCCACAGAACTAACCTTAGGGTTGAGCCCGGCCGCGATGCGTCGTTCGATCCCTCTCAGGTACGCCTCGGCCGCCGCCAAGTACTGCTCGCGTGAAAAAAGAAGCGTCACATTCACCGGCACACCCGCGAAAATCGCCTCCTCGATCGCAGGCAAACCTTCCTTGGTGCCGGGAATCTTAATGAACAGGTTAGGTCTTTTCGCCCGCGCTGAAAGTTCTTTGGTTGCGGCAATGGTGCGGTCGGTATCATGCGCCAAGAGTGGTGACACTTCCAGCGACACCCAGCCATCGACACCGTTCGTGCGGGTGTAAACCGGCAAGAACAGGTCAGCAGCTCGAGTGAGATCGTCCAGCGCCAGATCGAAGAAGAGGCTCTCGCCGGTTTTCCCTTTGGCCAAAATCTCGCGGATCGCCCCATCGTACGCGGTGCTGTTCTTGATGGCGTGATCAAAGATCGTCGGATTCGAGGTAAGCCCGGTCACCGAAAATTCTGCGATGTAACGTTCAAGGGTCCCGCTGTTCAGGAGGTCGCGCGTGATGTTGTCGAGCCAGAGGCTCTGACCGAGATTGTGAAGCAGTTGGGTGGCTTTCATATGAATTCAGTTGATGTTACCGCCTGCGGTTCATGGCTACCACAGGAACCGTCATCATGGTTATGGCCGCAGCTCGATTCGCATCGTTCAGTTAATAATCGAAGTTGCCCTGATCCTTTCAACGGGTTACGGAAAGGACAATAGAAAGTTTTATAGCGTGGCACAATCACCCTTGCAGAAAATCCATCATCGAGGGGAAAATTCAGTTGCTGGTCGTGATCACCGCACGAAAGCGCACTTTGCCGGCGGCAACGTGTTTGTAAGCTTTGGTGATCTCGTCGAGCGAGTAGGTTTCGGTCATTACTTTGACTTTTCCCGATGCGGCTATTTGTAACGCTTCGTGCAAATATTTGCGATCGTTCTGCTGGCTGCCAAGGATGCGGATACGGCGTATGATCAAATCGCCGGGATGCCGGGCAAAGTTAAGACGCACGATATCTTTTCGAGACGAGTCTGCCGGGTACGTTCGCCGTCGGCGACGTTCGTTCCGGCAACGTTAAACGCGTTGCGCCGCGGTCGGCGAAGGATCAATTGCGGTCTCGATGGTTCATCAAGTGGTGCGCGAATGAGAACTTCATAGGGGCATCGTGGGGCTTCCCGTTCTTTCGTCCATATGGTTGTACCGTGGAAGCCAAATAGCACAAAAGCAGTGTATAGTCTCGTCACACCGCACGCGCCAACTCCATTGACCACTAGTACATCGTCTCATAAGTGGGAGGCATACCGTTGGCTTCAAAAGGGTTTGGATGCTAGGCGCGAGTGAGGAGCGTATCCGCTGCGATACGTAACGAACGAGCAACGACGCAGACGGACCCTTTTCAAGCCAACCCGGAGGGCCGATGGCGCTTTGGTCGATTTTCTGCGTTGCTCGCTCCTCACGTACGGATCTCAGCACGCTCGTCGCTCGCGCCTTGAAAATCGACCAAATCGCCGACGGCGGTATGCCTCCCACTTATGAGACGATGTATTAGGCGTTGTTCACTGACTCCCTGAAGAATCTCCTCCAATTGGCGTGATACAAGTTCCGGATTTTGGATTCCCAATTCGTTGAAATCGGTCAATGCTAAACTACCTTTTTACTATGCTTATCCGAACCTTCTTCTTTGCCCTTCTAGCCTTCGCGATTGCAACCTCTGGATACGCTCAAGTGCCGGCTACCGCGGAGCCTTCGACTCCTCCGGCAAACCGGCACCGATCAAATCGAGTCGGAACTTGGTACCAGCTCAAAGCGTCGCTGCGGCAAAAACTCCGATTGGAACACCGAGCGAGTCACCAAGCCCGCCGGTCACGGTAGCGCCACCCCAGCGCAAGGCCGGTCCGGGCGGTCAGCCTGTGCCGGATCAAGACACTGAGAAGCGCAGCGAAACGTATCGATCGCACCGACCCGCATTGAAAATCTTCTTACAACAATCGGCGCTCTCTATCGGATCCTTCACCGATGCTGCGCGACGGAGCTGGAGAGCCGGTCTCGCCGTTTGAGTTGGCCCGACAGCTTGCTCAAGCTTCCAGAGTGCCGGTTTACGGTCTCTCCAGGCCCCAACTTGAACAAGGAATCATTGTGGACCTTTGCTGGATTTTTCCGAGATCGGCCATAAGGCGGCCGCACTCGCCTTCCGTGTGCTCGCTGGAGAGAGACCGCCAACACTCACGCTCCCGGACCCGGCGATGAATCCACTGCTCATTAACTGGCGTGCACTGAAAAAATGGCATGGAACCAAAGCTCGGACAGTTGCCGGTAATTGCTTTTTACGGCGGCAGCCCGTGACGAAGATCGCGCTGCGACCGGACTGGCCCGGATTCCAAGCACATCTGGCAAAACCAATTGAACCCGACGAATTAATCAGGACAGTTTTGGAGCTTTTTAACTGCAAAAAGAATTTACGCCGAATGGTGGCCGATGTCACTCGCTACACTGCTACACTTATGATGGCTATCCCGCGAAAAAGTACCGGCACACTTTTTGTTACGCTGCCTATCGCCGCCTTTGTCCTGAACTTGACTTGGGAGATTCTTCAGATGTTCGCGTATTCAGGAATGACAGATGCTCCTTGGGCAAAGATAATCGTCCTCTGTTCCGTTGCGAGCCTGGGCGACGTTGGAATTACATTGATAGTGTTCGTTACCGTCGCCTTGGCAGCGGGAACGTTGTCATGGGCTTGGAACTTCAGGTGGCACTCCTACACGGCAGCCGCACTGATCGCTACCTGTTATTCCACGCTAACGGAACTATGGGGGCTTGCCTCGGGCAAATGGGCTTATACGCCAAACATGATTGTTGTGCCGGTCCTGAATGTTGGTCTCTGGCCTTTTCTGCAATTAATGCTGCTGGTTCCCCTGGCGATTTGGATCGCGGCTCTAATTTCGCGGCGTTTCGACGAGCCGCTGACCAGCGAGTGAGTTTCTTGGGCGCAGCTTTCGCGGTGACAAAAACATCGATTTAGCGAAAACAAATTTGCTTTGATGAAGGCTCAGATCGGCGGTCGTGCCGGTAGCATCTGACGTTTGTTCCCAAGCTGCGTTGCGCAACCGCATGACTCGCGGACACCCTTCGGTGATCGTGCATGTTTGTCGATGGCACGTCGCCTTGAGTTCGTATCGACAAAAGCAAATTCGAGGGTGACAATCTGCGGCTGATGTTTCTGAGTACTGTCGTCGTTCTGAGGAGATGTAGGAGTTGTCTTCCTCGCGGCCGATCACGCCGGGCACATTATGAAAGTAGTTTCCTAGAAAATTCGGCTAATACGGATAAATTAGTAGGGATAAAGATAGTATGGGTAATAAGGATAGTATGGATAGCATGGATAAGTATATGGGAATCCGAACCCGACGGGAAATCCGAAGCCGACGAAGAACGCATTAGACCGAAAAAAACGACGATTGGGAAAGAAGCGATTATTAGGAAAGAAGCGGCGATTAACGAAGAAACGATTATTCGGGAAAAAGCGGCCGTGAAAATTATTAAAGCGGCCGTTGAAAAATCTACCACCTCCAACGAAGCCTGGACGGTGAAATTGGTTAAATCCGCCACCCTGAAAACTCATATTAGTTGAATAGGGCCCGACCGATCCTGGGTTCATTTAGGGGTGAGCGCCCGATATCCGCACTCCACCCTCCACTCCCCGCTTTGCAGCTGAAATTGGTGTTTGTCATCGAGCGCATCCACGATCAGCCACAACTTTTCCGGAATTTAATGCGACTTTTATTAATCAAGCCCTTGCGGAGAGCAACGTGAGCAGAGAGTAGAAAGCCTTTCGCAGAACTCGACTAGCTAGCTGGATGTAAAACTCCCATAGCTGAGCTGGGTCACGCCCGCACAAGTTGGTGCGCAGCAGATAGCGACCTTCCCTACGGCGGGCGATGCGCAACTTCTGACGATTCAGGGCGAAGCTGAAACTGGCGATTCCTTCTGTCGTGGGCTCTGGAAACTGGATATCCATTATGCGCCAGGCCGTTTCCGGTAACGACTCTTTGCTTCGCCCAGTTTGAGCAAGAGCTCGCGCGCTTTAAGTTTCATCTGCTGGAGTTGACCTAGCCGTTTGCATAAAGCCCTGAGCTGGCGCCGGCGCATCGCCCGTTCCTTCTTGAGTCGGTCCCGACTTTGGGCGAAAACGTACAGTTCATTCTCTTGGGGCAAGACTTTAACTTCCACACCGGGGCGCACGCTCTGCCAGGGGCGTTCCAGCAGATCGGCTTCCAATTTGCTCAGGCGGCCCTTGGGCCTGCAGTTTGGACATTTCGAAAGGGCCGAAGGATGACCAGCGCTAAACACGTACGTCCTTCCAGGGCGGTAACGCGAGTGTTTGCGTAACATTTTGCGCAGCAGATATTGTTTGCAGTCATAAGTTATTCCATAATAACCACTTATAAATAGGTAATACCGCCCTTTCACGGCGGTAACACGGGTTCGAATCCCGTCAGGGTCGCTGAGCGCACTACGCCGAGCAACCCAGCTCCAGCAGAGGATCCACAGTCGGCCTCCATCCAATAACGGCAACAGCGGTGTTGGTTGCATTTTGCCATTTTTTGAGGTCATCATGGCCGACTTGGCCGGTCCTGCCGCTACTTGGGATACCTGTTCGAACAGCTTGGCGGAAGCCTGACGCTACTTGGTTTCGTCTGGGAGAACCGCAACGCAGTCGATCTCGACCAGAATCTTGATTAAACCTGCCTGGACCGTTGTCCGGACCGGCAGGTTTTCGTCGAAGAATTCATTGTACACCTCGTTGTATTCGGCGAAACGAGTCGGATCGGTGAGATAGGCGTTGACTTTGATGACATCCCTCATACTGCAGCCGACACTTCGTAAGATCGCCTGAATGTTCTTCAGCGTTTGACGAACTTGTTCTTTGAAATTGTCTGGAACAAAGCCCGTCTCAGGAATTTGTGGACCTTGACCGGCGACAAAGACGAAACCGTTGGCCACCACGGCGTGCGCATAGAGACCTGCAGGCTTCGGAGCCTCAGGTACAATGATACTTTTTCGCATAAGCTGATCTTCGATTGGCGGGTTTAATTGCGCACGATTCTTTTACTTAAATTAAACGCCTAAAGATTCGTTCAAAACTCCTCGAGAGTAAGCTCGGAGGCCATCAGCAGGTTTCCGGCGAGGAGACCGCAATCCACCGGCAAGACTGCCCCGGTGATGGCCTTGGCAACATCGGAGGCTAGGAAGATCGCTGCTTCGGCAATGTCGTCCGGTTCCACAACCCGCCCTAACGGATACCATTTTATGAGCTGTTCAAACACGGCAGGGTTCTTGTTCACGCGCTCTTGCCAAGCAGGGGTTTTAACGGTGCCGGGCAGAATGATATTGGCCCGGATACCAACCCGCCCGAGCTCTGTGGCAAGCGATTTCACATAGCTAATCAGGCCTGCTTTGGCTGCGCTGTAACCTGGATGACCCAATGCAAGTGTAGCATTCACTGAACCGATAGCGATGATGCTACCTTTCCCCTTGGCCATCATTCCCGGCAAGACTGCCTGCACCGTGTGCATGGTTCCATTCAGATTTAGATCGATATCGCGATGCCACGAATCAACCGTGGTCTGCCGTACAGTAGGTGCAGATGCCCCTCCGGCATTGGCAATGAGGACATCGACCGTTCCATGTATGGCCGTCACCGCACCGAGTGCATCGGAGAGCGCGGAGGCATCTGTCACATCGGCAATGACCTTATTCACCCGACCCGGCATTCCTGTACATTGCGCAAGGACGTGGTCCAGTCCCTCTACAGATAAATCCTGTGCAAGAACGGTGTCGCCGAGCCCTGCAAAACGGGCGACGAGCCCACGGCCAATACCGCCGGCGGCTCCGCTGACTAATACGATTCGTGCCATCTCAATAGGTGGTTTTCCAGGTTGTCCGATTCCCTGAGGCTTTTGACATGGCTACCGCGGATATTTCGAGAGCTTCAGGGGGGAACTGTTTTCAAGGCTGCGCCGATTCGGCCAAAATCGTGCTTGCGGAGCAATCCCCAATTGTAAAAAGCAAAGTTACGAACCCCGAGTTCAGCAATTCCTTTCACAGCCGCCGCTGTTTCTCTACCTCCATCCAGATCAGGTGGTCCAGGACGTAAGATCGCACGAATTTTTGCTGGATCACCGCCGGCTCGGCGTAACGTATCCCAGGCATCGGTAATAGCCCGAGAAGCATTAGGTTCATAGAATGGAACCTCCAGGTAGTCGGCAGCATCTGCTATTTCTCGAAGGTCGCTCCCTTCTATCCAGGTAGCGGCAGTAGGGCGTTGCACGGTCGGGATCACTGCCAGCGGGGTAGCATCGGTTAGCGTCGCGCGCAGTCGTTTAATGAAGTCCGACACCCGTTGAATACGCCACCGAAGAAAGGTCGCGAGCTCTGGGTCGGCCAAAATATCTCCGGTGATCCAGGCATAAGCCATGTCCGAGGGGACCTCACTGGGCGATTCCAGGTAGGCATCAGCCATGCTTGCAACACGCAGTCTTAGATTGTGACTATCGATCCCGACATCGCGATGCGATTCGTCCAGGCAGTGATCACAAAAGCACAGACCTAAGAGCATTTCCATCCAACGTTGGCTTTGCACCTGGGCAAACTCGTGATGGTACCCGTGGGCATAAGGCAAGAATCCAGGTGTTTCCACTACGATGCTACTCAGCGAAAGCGCTGCCGCGATGTCGCTCACCAGCGCCACTCCATAATCCGCCACATGAGGATTCACCGGGCAGAGACTGTAGCAATATCGGTCCCCCCACGCGTCTCTGACCGTTTCATCCGGGTGGGAGACACCAAGACGCGTGTTGTGGAAAAGCACGATCCAGGCATTTACCGACAAGCCGCTCTTCTCTGACAGATTGACAGCGACTTCTCGCAGTTTCTCTTGCGGATGCGGAAATGGTTTGATTTTTCCGTAACGTGAAGCGTCCGGATTGAAATAAACAGCACCATCCTCCGGAAAATAGACCCGGCCGATTTTGCTTCCGGGGCGCAGGAATTTCCCGGCGTGGTAACTGATCGCCAGGGTTACCGCGTTAAGTCCCTGAGCCGAAACAATCTCTCCCAAGCGCGACGGGGCTATCTCAACGACGTCCCACGGATAGGAATAAAGGCTGCGGTAGGGGACGGAATCTGGGGGCATTTCTTCTGGTCTTCCTACGAAAGCCGCCGGTCGAATGTCAAACACTTCTTAACTGGAAACCGAATCGGTACTTTTGTTCCCTCCTGTAGACAGCCAGATACCTTTGCTGATAGGGTATTAGCGGCAATAATCCGCGGGATAGACAATTTCCAAGGAAACCCCCACCCGTCTCAATGAAAACATTCGCTCTCAGCAACCCCTCCCCAAAAATAATCGCTGGATTGATCGGTCTCATGGTGATTGCAGGTACGCTGATCGCCAGAGGAGAAACCGTGCGCGTGACAATTCCGTATTACAGCGCTGCCACGGAACCGTATTTCCAGAAGATGGCGGCCGAGTTCAAACAGAAGAATCCAGATGTCGACATCAAAATTGAAATCGTTAACTGGGATAATCTTCTCCAAAAATTAACTACTGATATTGCCGCAAATGCCAATGCGGACATTTCCATCATTGGAACGCGCTGGCTGGTAGATTTTCAAAAGACGGAAGTGGTCGAACCGCTTGATCAATATATGGATCAGGCGTTCCAAGGACGTTTCATTGAGTCGCTCTTCAACTACGCTAAAGTCGGCGGCAAAGTTTATGGGTTACCGATCGCTGCGTCAGCGCGCGCCCTTTATTATAACAAGGATTTGTTTACCAAAGCCGGTCTCTCGAATGGGCCGAAGACGTGGTCCGATGTTGAGGAGGCCGCAAAAAAGATAAAGGATGCCGGCTTCTACGGCTTTGGTCTCCAGGGCAAAGAGATAGAGACAGATACGTACTGGTATTACGCCCTTTGGTCGTTCGGCGGTGAGATCGTGAAGGACTGTAAAGCTACCTTTAACTCGGATGCGGGAGTAAAAGCCCTCAGCGAGTATAAGAAATTGATCGATGAAGGGCTTACGCAACCTGGAGTCACTTCGTACAGTCGCGAAGATGTCCAAAATCTTTTCAAGCAGGGAAGAGTGGGCACAGTAATCACGGCTCCGTTTTTAATCAACCAGCTCAAGTCCGACGCCCCTAACCTTCAATACGGGATAACCGCGATCCCCTCTGACGGTGGGAATCTCTCGATGGTGGTCACTGACACCATCGTGATGTTCAAAAACTCAAAAGTGAAGAAGGCTGCGTGGAAGTTTTTGGATTATCTCTTCACCCCAGAACCGCGGATAACTTTCACGAAGGGAGAAGGATTCCTGCCGACCACGAAATCGGAGGGCGAGGATACGTATTTCACCCAGAACGAGAGACTGCAGGTTTTTGTGAAACTGCTGTCCACCGGCAAGTTTCTTCCGCTTGTCAGCGGCTACGATGCGATGAGCGATGCAGTTTCCCGCGCATTGCAAGGCGTGTATCTCGGGAAGGCTCAACCGGTTGAAGCTTTAAAACAAGCCGCTCAGGAGACGGACGCTGCCATATGTAAGTAACAGTATCTCTGGAGGGGCGCACCTTGGTGCGTCCGAGGGAGCGCACAATCCCTCTTTTGATGAAACCCCGTTCACTCAATCTCGCACCTTATGCGCTGATTCTGCCCAGCTTCGCATTGGCGTTCTTTATTATCAGTTACCCATTCTTGGATATTCTACTTACCTCCTCCCACCAGGTAAGCCGCTTCGGTGTTCTTTTGCGGTTTAACGGGGTCGAGAATTTCGCGAAGGCATTTGCGGACCCGCTGTTCACTGCGTCCTTAGTCCGTACCTGGTGGTGGACTTTGTTTGTCGTCTCAGGAACCATTCTCATCTCCTTTCCAGTAGCGCTGATCCTGAACCAGGAATTCCGCGGCCGAGGAGTGGCGCGCGCCATCATAATGCTTCCCTGGGCGGTCTCTCTCACGATGTCAGCAGTGGTGTGGAGATGGGCGTTCAATGCCGAATATGGAATGGTGAACGCTACACTTCAGAAACTCGGTATTATCTCACATCCGATTGCCTGGCTAGCCTCAGGTGAACTCGCTTTTCCGATCGAGATTTTCGTAGGGATATTAGTCTCGATTCCTTTTACCGCGACCGTCTTCCTCGGCGGATTGTCGGCGCTACCAGGAGACATATATGAAGCCGCGCAATTGGAAGGCGCCTCGGTATTTGAACAGTTTTTTCATCTTACGCTGCCGCTGATGCGTCCCTTCATCAATATCGCGATCGTCCTCAATGTCATATATGTCTTTAACTCCTTCCCGATCATTTGGGTGCTGACAGAAGGGGGCCCGGCCGACAGCACCCAGATTCTGGTAACGTATCTCTATAAACTAGCCTTTAGGT
Source organism: uncultured Verrucomicrobiae bacterium (assembly GCA_963742335.1). Classification (GTDB taxonomy): domain Bacteria; phylum Verrucomicrobiota; class Verrucomicrobiia; order Chthoniobacterales; family JAFAMB01; genus JAFAMB01. The sequence continues at coordinate 20,211 of CAVULL010000009.1, read as the reverse complement.
TGGGTCGTATCGGTGAAGCGGCGGCAGTGTCGCTGGTCATGTTGCTTATCCTTTTTGTCTTCACTTTCGTTTATCTCCGAATCCAAGGAAAGGAGGCCAAGGCATGAAAAACGGGAAACGGAGTCTCATGATCTGGCTGGTGCTTTCGCCCTTGTTGCTCGTCATCCTTTTTCCTTTCGCGGTGATGTTTTTGACCGCGGTCAAGCCGCGGTCTGAAGTTTTCTCCTATCCCCCGCGGTGGCTACCTACGTCTTTCCGATGGGAAAACTTCGTTGACATGTGGTATGCCGCGAATTTCGGTTCGGCGCTGTGGAATAGTCTGGTGATCAGTATCGGAGCGACCATCCTGGTATTAATTGTCAGTGTTCCTGCAGCCTACGCGATCGCCCGATTCACCTTTGCATTCAAGCAACCTTTCAGCCAGTTTCTTCTGGCAACCCAGATGTTGTCTCCGATCCTGCTCGTCCTCGGTCTTTTTCACCTGGTCGTGTTTTGCGGATTGATCGATAGCAAATACGCTCTCATCTTGATTTATGCAGCATTCAACATCGCATTTGCGGTCTGGATGCTCCGAAGTTATTTCGGAGCCATTCCCGTTGAGTTGGAAGAGGCAGCATTGATCGATGGGTGTAGTCGTTTGGCCGCAATCATCAGAATCTTTGTACCATTGGCGCTCCCGGCGATGGTGGTAACCGCGATATTCACGTTCATCAATTCCTGGAACGAGTTTGTGGTGGCGTTGACCCTGTTACGTTCACAGGATAACTTCACGCTTCCGTTACGCGTCTTTTCCCTCGTCGGTGGCCGATACACCGTAGAATGGGAACAGGTCATGGCTGCAACGCTATTGGCGACGCTACCGGTAGCCATCCTGTTTTCCTGGTTGCAACGCTATCTGATGGGCGGCCTCACCATGGGAGCGATCAAGTGAGTGTTGGCGTGGTCGGCGCCGCACTGCTCAGGATTATTGCCTCGTAAGCACGCTACCCGGAAGCTCGGCTAGGATCTTTCCCGGTTTCACCGTCCGCACACCGTTCACCCATAAACCTTCCAGGCCAGTCGGGTTCAGCTGAGGATCCTCAAATGTGGCCCGGTCAAGGAACTCATCACTGAAAAGTGCTAAATCGGCGATTAATCCCGGGCGAATTATTCCCCGGTCCAGCAGTTGAAATCGTTGCGCCGGAAGAGATGTCATGCGGCGGGCTGCTTCTTCAAGGGAAAAGAGGCGCTGTTTCATGGCTAGACGTCCGATCACTCGAGGAAAGGAGCCGAACATGCGCGGATGCGGTTTGCCTCCCTGGCGAGGAATACTGTCGCTGCCGACCATTTGCAGCCGGTATTGATGAACTACTCGGAGGTCTTCTTCAGAGAGTTGGAACATGATGATGTTGGTTCTCCCTTCGTCCAATCGGATCGCATGGAGCGTAAATTCGAACGGGCTCAATCCCGAGAGATTGGCGGCTTCCCAGAATGTCTTTCCTTCAAAACGTTTGAGCTCGGGATGCGATGCTGAACCAATGCGCACTTGATCCCAACCGATGAGGGCAATCTTCGATTCCCATCCCGGTTCAGCGCCGCTTTCAGTCAGCTGTCGAATTCGCTCGCGCTCTGCCCCGATTGCCAGCCGGATCAACAATGCTGCAACGCCACCTTCCAGGGCAGAAGGCGGGAGGAGCTGCAAAATTGTGCTAGAACCGGCTGTATAAGGATACATATCGACGCTGACATCCACACCTTCATTGCGAGCCTCATCAATTAGATCCAATGCCCTCGGCATCATTCCCCAGTAAGGTCTGCCTGCAACTTGCAGATGAGATAACAAACCTTTGGCGCCACTGGCCTTAAGGATGTCCAGAAATTCCCGGATACTCTCCAACAGTTCGCCACTGTAGCTGCGGATATGGGCAGCCAGCAACCGGTCATACTCTTTGACTACTTCAGCCAAACGAACTAATTCCCGGCGACCGGCATAAGCACTCGGCGGATACGCTAATCCGAAGGAGAGACCATGCGCTCCTTGGTGGAGTTGTCGCCCCAACAGCCGGCACATTTGATCGATCTCACCTGTCGTAGCCTCACAACGGGCGAACCCCATCACCGCCAAGCGAAGCGGGCCATGTCCGACCAGGGAAACGAGGTTCAGAGCTATCCCTGCAGCATTTAATCGGTCGCGGTAGGACGAGAAGTCGACAAACATCTGGTTCCGTTTCATTTCGCCTAATAAGGAACCCAGATGCTGGAACGTTTCCTCCTTTCCAGCGGATGGGTAGTTGGAGAAGCCGCAATTGCCGACTACAACCGTTGTCACTCCTTGGAGCAGTTTTGCGGCATGCTGCGGATCATCTAACAGAGCCACGTCATCGTGCGTGTGTGAATCGATGAAACCAGGAGAAACATAACTCCCGTTTGCATCGATTTGCTCCAAAGCAGTTGCCTCGACGATTTTTCCGACCGCGGCAATCCGGTCGCCAAAAATTCCCACGTCCGCCCTATACCAGGGCGCTCCGGTGCCGTCCACTACCCGAGCGTTACGGATGATTATGTCGAGTTTTTCCATCGGTAGCGTATTTTCAAATGAGGTAAGTGGATAAAAGCGAATTTTGGTGACTCGACTTGCGTCCCTTGCTGTTCAAAAACTGTTCGATTCACGAACCAGCTCTCGAGTTGCGCCGTAGTAGTAAATTTGTGCTCTTTCATCAGCTGCTGCACAGATGGTGAGGCTTGCCATTGATCAGGAGGCACCTCGTCGCCACCGATGTGAATATATTCGGATGAACAGCTCGATCACTTCCTGCAAAATGTCTTCCAGAAACGTGAAAGTCTCCTCTTTTGGCGCAAAAACATAGGGATTAACTCCCCAGGAAGTTCCAACCTCGGGATGATAATTCGGGATGTCACGATTTCCGTACTGCGGATAGCAGGCAAGGGCGGCGGCCGCGTGACCGGGCATTTCGATCTCTGGAGCGATCGTGATAAACCGATCTGCTGCGTACGCGACAATCTCCCGGATTCATCTTGGGTAAAATATCCGCCATACGGTGTGCCATCGCTCGGGGTCGGATTCCCGAGCACAAGGGAGCGAGGCCGCTGGGAACCGATCTGAGTAAGAAGCGGATACTTTTTTATTTTGATGCGCCTGGTCTTCGGTCAAATGCCAGTGCAATAGGTTTAAAGATTCGCCAGGTTATTAAGGTTCGGTGAGCGTGTCCCGGTGGTCAGCCCCAAGCAGGCTGCGTTTGCGACCTTCCAGCGCCAGTCGGTAGAGCTGCTCGGCTCCGGCCAAATCTCCTTCCGCCTGCAGCATCTGGGCCAGGTTGAGCATCGACGTCAGTGTGTTCGGGTGCTTCTTACCCAGCAGTCGAGTCATGGCCTCGACCACCTGCTCCTGGAGCTTGCGTGCCCCGGCCAGATCTGCTTGTGCGTACAACGTCTGGGCCAGATTGTTCATCGACGTCAGTGTGTTCGGGTGCTCCTTACCCAGCAGCCGAGCCCTGGCCTCGAGCACCTGCTCCTGGAGGTTGCGTGCCCCGGCCAGATCTCCTTGTGCGTACAGCGTCTGGGCCAGGTTGTTCATCGACGTCAGGGTGTTTGGGTGCTCCTTGCCCAGCAGCCGAGCCATGGCCTCGACCACCTGCTCCTGGAGCTCGTGTGCCCTGGCCAGATCTCCTTGAGCTTTCAGCGTCTGGGCCAGGTTGTTCATCGACGTCAGGGTGTCCGGGTGCTCCTTACCCAGCAGCCGAGCCCTGGCCTCGAGCACCTGCTCCTGGAGCTCGTGTGCCCTGGCCAGATCTCCTTGAGCTTTCAGCGTCTGAGCCAGGTTGTTCATCGACATCAGGGTGTCCGGGTGCTCCTTACCCTGCAGCCGAGCCCTGGCCTCGAGCACCTGCTTCTCGAGCTCTGCGCCCTGGCCAGATCTCCTTGAGCTTTCAACGTCTGGGCCAGGTTGTTCATCGACGTCAGTGTGTCCGGGTGCTCCTTACCCAGCAGCCGAGCCATGGCCTCGACCACCTGCTCCTGGAGTTCGTGTGCCCTGGCCAGATCCCCTTGTGCGTACAGCGTCTGGGCTAGGTTGTTCATCGACGACAGAGTGTCCGGGTGGTCGGACCCAAGCACGCGCTCAGAGCTTTGAAGGATCTGACGTTCCACATCTTCCGCTTCTCCATACCGGCCTTGAGCATGGAGCATTGCGGCCAAACCAGACAAGGTGTCTAGCGACCGCCCACCCTCTGGCTGATGGCGCTTCCACAGATCAGCTAGCTTGCGCCACCAATCGATTCGCGCACCGATGAAGGCCGTGAAATCAAATGGCTCTTCCAGTACCAGGAAGAAAGCATCCAAAGACGAAAAGTCTAATAAACGGTCATGATGCCTCTCGAACGCTATCGTCATCCCTTTCTGGTATGCACTGAGATGCCGCGGAGAACACTCGGCGAGTTTCGAAAACCCGGCCTTTTTTTTGAAATAGTCCAAGATCACATCGATACGCCCGCGAGCCACGGGCCGATCCTCTGCCTTGGCTGACTGGTTTTTAATGAGGGCGAGTTCCATCAATCGATGGAGCCGGAAAGTTCCGGGGAGATCGCGAATTTCCTCCACGTAAGAGTAATCCCCTCCCTTGAGGGCCGCGAAATGAAAGCCAGCTGGAATCAAGCGTATCTCAACAAGATGATTGAAAAGCGCTTCATCGAAGCTGCCAGCTAGCGCCAGGCAACGAAAAGTTTCGAACACCTCTCGCTGCCCAGTTTGCAGATAGCGAAGAAAGCGGATTTGCAGTTCAGCCGGCGTTTGGCCTAAGTCAGCGGGTTGGAAGTGAACTCCCTGCTCATAGACAAGGCCGTAGGCGAGGTCGAGGTAATAAGGGTGGAATGACGACTGTTTGTCCTGGCTACGCTGCTCGCTGGTGACCGCAAGGATCGCGTCCCCATGTTTTCGCAAATTGTCGGCCGTAGTCAGGTCACCGCGATCTTTATGATACGCCGCTGCCGATTCTAGAAATTTCAACGCGTCCTTTTTTCCGAGTCCGCCCACGCAGTGTTCACTGATTCGCGTCTGCCATTCCGTGTCGTAAAGCTCATCCCAACGGTTCTTATTTCGCCCGAGCAACACGCAGCCGAAGCGTCCGGAGACGGTCCCGGCGGGATCCGTCAGTATCCCGCACCAGTCGGCCAAATATTTTTGGATGTCCTCTGCTAGAGTGGTTGATTGAATGCGTTCAAAACCGTCGATGGCGACGCAAAGCGCGCCATTGGGGTGCTCCTCCAGCCATTGCTCCACGTCCGCGGCTAACATGGGCGCCAACTCCGCCTCCATGTCCTTTTCGGTCATGGACTCAGGGTTCAGTCCGCGTTTAGTCAACAAGCCCTTGCGATCTCGATTGCGCAAGTAAGTCAGGGCTTTACCGAGCAACTGAAACAGACCACCCACGGCAGAACCTGCAGTAGCGACATCGTAAACTCCGGCGGCAAGCTTCGCGGATGCTTCGGCGAGGATCGTGGTCCCTAGCGTGGAAGTGCTCAGGAGATCCTTTAACACGCTGTCACTCAAAGCAAAATTCTCACCTGGATGCTGCGCTCGCCAGAGAGCGAAATAGAGATAATCGAAAAGCGGTGTTTCAATGCGGGCTCCGCCTCCTTTGTCGCGCAGTTTTGCCTCCCATAGCCTAGAACGCAAATGCCAGAAGAACTCGGCCACTGAGGAAGATGGTGTCCACCGGTCATGATCCAGATCGAGAGCAATCAACCGTAGCCCGGCGAGCCTCTGGCCTAGTTCTTCTGTGGCTTTCTCCAACAGTTTAGTTTTGCCGACCCCACCGACTCCCCAAATACTCAGAATTGGCTTTTCGGGCCGTACGTCGTACACCCAGTGGACCCTAGCCAATCTTTCGAAGAAATGGCGCAAAAGCTCCCGCTCATGGTTTCGATTGGTAAAGAGTTTTAAGGCGGATTGTCGTGCTACACGCTGGCTGGCGGCACTGACGGATTTGCGGATTGGCATAGACGCTAAAACGTACCACTTTGGCTTAAGCGGGCAATTTTGTCCGCCATTTGGCATCACCCGTGTCCTGGGACAGCCCAGCTCTTTCGTCGTTCTCCTGAGAACCGAACCGCAACGAATGAAAATTAGTTTCGGGATGCGGAAAATAGCCGGCGCGTCAGGGATTGACCTAAACGCAATCCCGGCTATTGGCTAGGTTAAAATGGAAGGTAGACAATGATGAGCGAGCAGCTTGCTACAGCGGAATACCTGGTAATTTCCCGGGGGCAATGGGACGAAACCCTCTCGAGGGATGAAATCCAGAACGCAATCGACCAATTCTACATCTGGTACAATCGATTGATTGACGAAGGAAAAATGAAGCGAGGACAACGGCTCACGTATGAAGGTAAAACGGTCGGTGGGCCGAATGTGGTCACAGACGGCCCTTTCGGTGAATCCAAAGAAGCGATTGGCGGCTACTGGTTCATTCTCGCTCAGAGTCTCGACGAAGCCGTACAGATCGCCAAAGGCAACCCGTGTTTGGACTGCGGCCTTTTGCTCGAAATCAGGCCCATAGATCCGCAACCTGGAACCCCCGACAATACCCGCCAGCGGTGACAACCGCCAATCGGCAAAAATCAAGCAAAAGGCGATAAGGTTTTCACCGCACGTTCTAGCTTCTTGCCGACCATTGTCCCTTGCATTGTCGTCAGCGGTGTATATCCGGTATTAACTTGGGGAGTTGAACAGCTAAGGCTCTCTGAAAGCGAGGCTAACAGGTAGACCAAAAGGAGGCCAAGCTGGTCCGACCGGCCAGAAAGACTAGCAAAAACAGCAACAAAGCCGTTACTGAAGCTGTCAAACCTCCTCCATCGACACTATGCCGCAATCCTCGGCCTCTGCCATTCCCTCCCCTGCGCAAGCAACGAGGGTGACTTTCTTGATCACTCTTGGGAGCGCGCAGTGGACACACCGGCTGGGTTTGAGTTTCATTCTCCCTTCAGTCCTCGCGCAGCTTCTATGATCCTTCCTGTGATCGGTGTTGTACCAACCAGAATAACATCGACGTTAATGACCCGATCAATCAGATCTTTCTCGCTAGTTCGATTCCAGCAACGGTCAATTACGACATCCTTGCGTTAATTCAGAACATCGAGCCCAACTGCTGAATTCCGTCGGTCACTAATACCTTAGGCATGGTTTCGCGGATTGGTCGGTATGGTCCGCGGCGTTGAGGTTGCTTTGGCTGCGGAAGCGCCGCGACCCATCGTCTCTAAGACCTCTGAGACCTTCGCGACCAGCAGACGGACATCCGTGCTCACTGTAACGAATTGGAATCCTTGCCGAATCATCTTTTGTGCATTGGCTGTGGAAGCCGTGTGAATTCCAGCCACAATTTTTTCCTTCTGCGCCCGAGCCACGATGTGCTCAATGGCTTTGACGACCGCCTCATCAGTCGGATCGAGCTGCGGTTCGCATCCAAGCGCTAACGCGAGATCCGAAGGACCGACATATATTGCATCTAGTCCTTCGACCGAAAGAATCGCATCAAGATTATCAAGTCCTGCGCGAGTCTCGATCATTGCCATCGTAATGATGGTCCGATTGGCGTTGGCAACGTAATCTGGCCCGCCATAGATGTTCGCCCTAATCGGACCACAGCTTCGTATGCCTGCGGGCGGGTAGCGACAGGCAGCCACGAACTCGCGCGCTTCAGAGGCAGAATTGATCATCGGACAAATCACACCGTAAGCACCAGCATCGAGGACTTTCATGATGATAGCCGGATCCAGCCATGGAACCCGTACGAGCGGTACCGTCGGGGTTGTAGAAATCGCCTGAAGCATGCCCACCGCACTCTGATAGTCGATCAGGCCATGCTGTAGATCAATCGTCAGCGAGTCCCACCCTTGATGGGCCATCACTTCAGCCGAGAAAGTCGCAGGCAGACTTAGCCAGCCGTTGACTGCGTATGCATCCTGTTGCCACAAAGTTCTCAATAAATTTTCGCGCATAGGAAAGCTTCGCTTTGAGGGAGTTGGTGGCTCGAGTGTCCAGTTCTAAGATTGTCTCAGATTTGCCTCCCAAAGTCACACTTTCAATGTTTTTTAACTTACGAATTATTTGGTGAAAGCAGCAAACGCGAGACACGTCAAATATCAGAGATCGCGGCCATTCGTCGACACATGTAGAAAATTGCAGGCATGTTTGCCAAGGGGACTTTTCCCTGCCTATAAGGATTTTTGCGGGGATTGGAGTCATTTTGCGTCACTTTTGCCGACGTTAAGAATTTTGGCAAGAATTTGGGTCATTTGCATCGTGTGAAGCGCGATGAGCCTAGTCCCGCTAATTGCGCTTCTCCTATACTTTTCTCCACGTTTTCCTCCACGGGTTAGGGTTGTCCTTGGGTATTACAAAAGATGGTTGAAGCAGATCATGTATGGTCACAACACGGAAATCGAACCGAAAGCATAGCCGTTCGATCCTATGAACAGCGGTTGGAGCAGTTAGCGGCGAGATAGTCCCGATAGAAGCAGGTTGGTTCCAAAATACGGTTCAGCCGCCCCCCTTATCGCACAAATCTCTTTTGAGCCAAGGTGGAATCGTGATAGATAACGCTCATGTCTGAAGCATTAGAAAAAGGTTTGGAATCAGAGGACGGCATCGAGAGCATCAAAGCGTCCCTTCGGCTAATTCAGGAAAATGCACGGCACGCGTTGCAATATATTGAAGCGGGTGATCGAGGTTCCAATGATCTGCGAATCTTAATCGAACAACTCAGAGATAACACCTCTCTCACTAAGAACTTGATTGACCAAATGCGCAAGGAGGATGACAGACTTCTGGAGATATGCTTCAATTCCCCATAATCAGCGCAGTTCCATTGGGACCGAAGACTGTCCCCCATCAGGTCCGATGGACCTGCGTCAGCGATTCGACCGCGTCTCGCTCTCCGAAGAAATGCTCGGCGCGAAGTGGCCGCTAAATCGGGAACATCGTTATCATCCAGCCATTGATGAGGCCCACCACCGCGGCAATCAAAAGATAAATCGCGACTCCTGAAAGCAAAGTTTCGCAATGCCCAACCATAACGCTGGTCGAAACGATGTTTGACATCGTGTCATGGTCTTATCCTGCGTCCGTCGCGACCCGCATGATCCGCTCGTCGGGCGAATGCACAAGCCGCTGGCCGGGCTCGATGATTTGGAAGCGCTCCTCATCCCAACGTCCCCACAACAGGTCGTGCAGCAGCGACGGGTCGCCTTTCAGGCGCTCGAACTTCCAGCCGAGCCAATCCGCGCACCGCCTAGCGTATTCGGCCCCCGGTTCTGCGTCGGACGTACCGAGATCAAGGTAGGTGGCTGTGTTATGCATCGCCCATTGTTCACGTTCTGTCTCTAGCAGATACTCCACGTCCTCCTCGTCGAACTTCGAGGCGAGCGCCTTCCGCGACGCCTCGATTTTCTCCGGTCCCGGCACGCGGCATTCGCGATTCCAGCCTGGTGTATAGTAATAGCAGGAAGGGCACGCCTTCTGGTGAGCGGCGTAGCGTTCCTTGCTGCCTAGGAAAATCGTTATGCAATCGTGTGCGCGCGGAATCACCAGCCTGTGCTGCAGGGCACGCAGTTCCGCGGTGCCGAGCCCACACAGCCCGTAAGCCAGCGCGACCGCTTCAATGTCGTTCCGGGCGTCGAGTTCTCCAAGCGCGGTCTGCAGCGTCGCCCGGAGGTGATCCGGACGATCGTGCAAGCCTATCTCGAAAAAACGAGTTTCGATGATATGATCAGCGTTGTTGCCGTAAAGGGCGATCTCGCTCTCGAAAACAGAGCATGCGAGAAGGGCGATTCGGGGGGCGCGTACTCCCTCATTAGGTTTGTTTTCTCGCTTCATGTCGTTGGCGAGTGGGAATCGATCACCGGTGGCCTCGCTAACATAGTGCTCGCATTCTGCGGGAGCCTGTCAAGCCAGAGATCTACCAAGGACAGCCTCATACATGGCGATGAGATTGGCTTCTGGAGTGTTGGAAAGAATGTTGTGAATGGTGGTGAAGACGTAACCGCCCCCGGCGCCAAACACGCGGATGCGTTCACGCACTTCTGCTCGCACCTGCTCGGGAGTGCTAAACGGCAGGGTATGCTGAGTGTCCACACCGCCGCCCCAGAAAACCAGCTTATCCCCATATTTCGACTTGACGGTCTCGGCTTCCATCCCTGCCGCGGAGCATTGGACCGGATTGAGGATATCGACCCCCATCTCCACGAAATCGTCTAGCAGCGGCATCATGGCGCCGTCCGTGTGGTAGAAAGTTTTCCATCGGGTGTTCTCATGCACCCAGTCGTTCATCTTCTTGTAGAGCCGCTTCCAGAGGCTCCGAAATAGTTCAGGGGACACCATTAGACTGTTCTGGGTCCCGAAATCAGTGCCACTGATGATAATCACATCCAGTTTGTCGCCCACGGCCTGCCGCAACAACTCCATGTTCCTCAAAGCGGCTTCGGTCTGGAGTTCGTAGATCCCTTGGATGTAATCCTGCTCCATCAGCAGGTATTCATACCAGAGATTCGGGTCGCGCAGACCGCGGGGTCGTACGAGATTTTGTCCCGGCACAAAAGCCACGTCGCCGAGCCCGCCCTGGCCAAAGTTCATCACCAGCCCGTATTCGGTCTCCTCATGGATCCGCTTGGCTTCTTTTTCAAAGTGAACCAGGTCGGCCTCGGAGAACGGCGTGAAGGAATCCGCCCAGTCCTTGGGATCCAGATGGTCTTCATCGATAGGTTCCTGACGGACGATCGCGTCGAAAAACGAACCGCCTTTAGGCAGGCAGCCGGAGGGTTGGGCGCTGCGATCCCCACGCGGAAAAATCAGGGTTTCGCCCTTCTCGTTCAGGGTGGTCTGGAAATCGTTCGAAACCATCACCCCAGTTCCGTCGGGCATGGTCCAGGGCTTCCACCCCACATCGTTCCGAAAACCGAAGATGGTGCCCGGCGCCCAGAGGCCAATCACATCGACCCCGAGTTTTTTTCGCACATCCTCCTCCACGTCGCCGAGCAACTGAAAAGGCTCGTGAATGTGTGGCGGCTTCTGCGGGACACCCAGGGCGCGGCGCAACCGGGCGTAGGCACTGGCGGAGATGCCCGTCACCCAAGTTGCCCCGAGGTCGATTGGGGGACGGTCAGGCTGTTCGTGATTGATGGCTTTGCGGAAGCGTTCGCGGGGGTTCATAGGCAGGGTGAGAGCCTTCATACCAAGCTAATCGCTTTTGCTCCATCCGCCAGAATTTCGGCACCCAAAAAAGTGGGGACTCTCTCCTGGTGTTTAGGTCGAAGCCAGGCCGTGTTGGCCATGAACCCATCGCACTCCCCCTCCCCTAGGCCCGCGGCTACAATCGCATTAACGCTAGCTTGATCTGATGAAACCTTTGGACAGGTGCCCGCCGTATGTCTCCCACTTATGAGACGATGTCCTAGATCGCAATCGATACTCTTGAGATTGCGCTCCTGGTATACAATCGACAAGCCGGATTTTCCTGCGCGTATCTGGCAATCCCTCGACAAATGCCGCGATCGCACCGATAGTCAGAGTTAACCGTACCCGAAGGGGAATCAAATTAGATCGGTCACGGCCTACCCTTCCGTTCTTTTTCACCCAGTGGAAAAGATGTACTTACACCCTCCCAGAACTATGTTGAAACAAAATTCCCGCGGAAGAATCCTTCTTCTGTTTAGCCTCGGATTGATGACCGTGCTAGGCCTTGCGCCGGCTCGTGCTCAGCAAAAAACGAATGCCTCCGACCAGTTATACATCGAGGTGTCGGCGCTCGGCAGTCTCGACTACTTTTACGACCACAAACTAGGTCTGCAAAAAGCAGGCGAAGCGATGGGCGTAAAAACCGAGTACGTCGGGCCGGCGGAATATGATATTTCCGCGATGGTCACAGCTTTCGAACAAGCGATCGCCCGGAAACCGAGCGGGATCATCGTCGTCGGGTTCGAGTCTTCACTAAACGCGATCGTCGACAAGGCGACTGAGGCAGGAATACCGGTCGTTACCGTGGATGCGGACTTACCGGGCTCGACGCGAATTGCGTTCGTAGGTACAGGGAATCTGCAAGCAGGCTACGAAGGCGGGAAGAAACTTGCTCAACTAATCGGAGGCAAAGGCAAAGTTGCCTTAATGACAAAACCCGGCCAGTCGAACCTCGAAGAACGAATTGCCGGCTACAAAAAGGCTTTCAGCGAAACCAAGGGCGTCGAGCTGGTTCAGATTGCTGATACCCAGTCGGATCCGGGTGTCGCGGCCCAAGCAGCGGCGTCGCTCTTGCAGAAATATCCCGACCTCGCTGGCATCGGTTGTGTGGAAGCAGCCGGCGGAAGCGGTGCTGCGACCGCCGTGAGCGAAGCGGGCAAAAAGGGTACGGTCAAAATTGTCTCGATGGACCGAGGAAACGAAGTGCTCCAACAAATCAAAGATGGAGTGATATCGGCATCGGTCGCTCAACAAACGGCGCTCATGCCGTTCTACGCACTCCAGATACTCTATAACCTAAAGAACCATCCAGTGCCCATCTCCTCTGACAATCAGAAAGCGGGCGTCACCGGTGTTCCCGCCGTGGTCGACACCGGAGTTATCATTATTGACGATAAAAACTACCAATACTTTATCAGAAAGTAGCTGAGAGAGGAGGGAAGCGGCATGGTGAATGTCAGTGCGAGCGCCAGAAACCTTCGAGTCGTTCAATTGCCGGGCATCTATTCTGACACCGACTCATTGAACCCGTTGAATCGGTCCCTGCGCTTCCCCTCGCTTTAATAGATGTCCCAGGAGAACATCCTTGAACTGGGGGGAGTCACGAAAGATTTCCCCGGGGTTCGCGCTGTGAACGATGTCAGCTTCGAGCTGAAGCGCGGCGAGGTTCACGCGCTGATCGGAGAAAACGGTGCTGGCAAGAGCACTTTGATGAATATTCTCGGAGGAGTGCTCCGACCGGACGCCGGCGAGATCCTTCTCGAGGGTCAGCCAGTCCGTTTTGCGAACCCGGCGGAGGCAAACCGGTCGGGGATTGCGGTGGTCTTCCAGGAACTCAGTCTCGTCCCGAGCCTAAGCATTGCCGAAAATATCTATTTCAACCGGCAGCCACGGACAGCGCTTGGATTCGTGGACTGGAAACTCTTGGATCAACGGGCTCGAGACTTGTTGCGTGTCATGAATCTGGATATTCATCCGAGGCGTCTGGTGAGGGACTTGCCGGTCGGCAGTCAGCAGCTTATCGAGATCCTCAAAGCTTTGTCCCTCGGGCCCAAAATTCTCATACTTGACGAACCTACTTCTTCATTGAGTGCGGACCACACAGAATTGCTATTTGCCAAAATCCGCAGCTTAAGAGCTTCCGGCGTTTCGTTCATCTACATCTCTCACCATTTGACGGAAATCTTTCAGCTTGCGGATCGGGTAACGATCTTGCGCGATGGTCACCAGGTTGGTACCTACCCGGTCAGTGCGGTAGACGAAGAGACGCTCGTTAAACGGATGGTGGGCCGCGAATTGACCCACATGTACGGTACTCGCGCCAGCGAGATCGGGCAGATTCTTTTCCGATTCGCGAGACCAGCTCCCGCCGGAGTCGAACCGATTCGACTCGAGCTGCGAAAAGGCGAGATTCTCGGGGTCGCGGGCTTGGTCGGGTCGGGTCGCACTGAGCTGGCGATGGAGATTGCGGGCATCACGCCAAATGCCAAGTCGACTATTGAGTTAGAAGGAGGATTGCTGGCTGCGAGGAATCCGGCAGACGCGATCAGACATGGCATTGCCTACATGACGGAGGATCGCAAAAAACTCGGTCTTTATCTTTCCATGTCGGTGCGTGAAAACAACGCCGCACCCAGTCTCCGACACTTTACCGATGGTCTGGGTTTTATCCGGGATGGCCAGATCACTCGATCCGCGGTCGAATCCCGGAAACGCTTTAACATTGCTACCCCGAGTGTCCGCAAGACGGTTGGCCAGCTCTCCGGTGGGAACCAGCAGAAAGTGCTTCTTTCCATGTGGGTAGGCGTTTGTCCCAAAGTCCTCCTCGTTGATGAACCAACTCGCGGCGTTGATGTGGGCGCGAAATCCGAGATTTATCGGCATCTCCGCCAACTGGCAGCCTCTGGAGTCGGCATCATCCTGATCTCATCTGAGCTCCAGGAAATCTTGGGAATGAGCGACCGAATTCTGGTCATGCGGGAAGGCAGGTTTGTCGCCGAGTTCTCACAGAAGCAGGCATCTGAGGAAAATATTATTCTGGCCGCAACGGGCGTGAGCGGACGCCGTAATGCGGTCTCGGATGTGTAATCGTGAAAACTGGAACCGAACCCCAACCAGAATCCCCGGCTCGGAGCTCACCACCTTCGCAGGGGAAGGCAGCCGACGCACTTCGCCGGCTCACGAATTTCCGGGAGTTTACGATCCTGGCCATCATCGTCGTAGGGTGTATCGCCATGTCATTCGTGTCGTCGACATTTATGACGCCGGGCAACTGGTCGGCGCTCCTCCTCCAGGTTTCTGTCGAAGTCATCGTCGCAATCGGCATGACGATTCTCCTGGTCAGCGGCGGCTTCGATCTGTCAGTCGGATCCACATTCGCAATCGCCGGAGCCGTTACGGCGATGGCCATGGTCTCTGGCCTTCCTACAATCCTCGCCATAGTGATCGGACTGTTGCTCGGCACCACGATCGGATTCATCAACGGGTTCATCATCGCGCGGATCGGAATCAATCCTTTTGTAACGACCCTGGCGATGATGAGCATCGTGCGCGGAATGTTGTTGGTCATCACCCGGGGAGCAAATATCTCAGGTCTGCCCGCGGACTTTCGGTTCATTGGCGAAGGCCATCTGTTCGGTGTGCAGAATCCGATTCTGATCGGGCTATTCCTGGTTTTCGTCGGCGATATTCTTCTGCGCAAGTCCGGATTTTTCAGGCAGAACTACTATCTGGGTGGAAACGAGCACGCTGCCGTTTTGTCCGGTATCCGCGTCGATCGGCTCAAAATCTTCAATTACGCACTCACCGGATTCCTGGCCGCACTGGCCGGCATCATCATGACCGCTCGGCTTAGATCTGCTTCAATGACAGCCGGGACGGGACTGGAACTCAAGGTGATTTCGGCTGTCATCATCGGCGGCGCCAGCTTGAACGGTGGAGAAGGCACCGTTCTTGGCGCCTTCCTCGGTGCCCTATTAATGGGTATCATTGTCGGGTCACTCACTCTGCTGGGGGTAGACGTGTACTGGAATACGTTTGTCATCGGCGCAACGTTGTTGGTGGCAGTCCTGATCGACAAACTCGGACGACGACGGCGCAAGCTGGAATAACCTCAGCCCAACCCGTATTCCGCGGGCAAGAATTTTTCCGAGTCGGCCAGCGCAAGCTGCTGCGAGATGAATTCCCCCTCGCTCGCAGGCAGATCGTCCAGCGTGTCGTTCAACGAGTCGAACCAGTTCAACTCGTTGTCGGCGACGTGCAATTGCCCGGCCTCGTGCGCATTGCGTATCAGCGAGACGGCCTTGCGAGCGACGGCGACGCCGGCGTGATAGTGGCTGTCGCTGGCAACGATCACGCGCGCCAGTTCGACCGCCGATTCCGGCGAGATGATGAACGCCTGGGGATCCGTGGACACGTCAGATTCCACCAACCAGCGTTGCAGTGTGCGCGCGGCAGCCTGGCCGTCGGCGCGGGCACAATTCATCAGCCGGCAGTCGTAGATGAGCTGTTCCATGTAGCAGGTTGGCGCCATCCCGCCGAGCAGCTTGATGTTCTGTACCGACTCGTTCGACCACGTGTCACAGGCGGCGGCAGCGATATTTCCCATCGGGCTGAGATGCGCGCAGGCCGAGGTTTTGCCTTCCATCGCCATCGGAAAACCGGTGATCGCCTTCAAAATCGGATTCTCGTATCCGCAATCCTTGCCGGGGCCGACGGCACCGCATTCGTAAGCTACGAGCGAGCGGACGGCGGTCACCGCGCGGATCACGGCAGCGAAAACGCGGGGAATCATTTTCTGTTCGGCCAAAACCATCGCCGTATTTCCAAAACCGCACGCAGTGTCGCCTGCGCAAAAGACGCCGTGTTTTTTCGCAATGTCGTGGAGATGCGTCCACAAAAACCGCATGTCGCGCGCGCCGAGAATGCAGAGCGAAAAAATGCTCGCCGCAAGATCGCCGTTCACCAGGGCCTCGTCGTGCAGTTCCTTGCCGCCGACCGACTCGATGCTCAGCAATTCCGCGCCCGCCGCAGCCGAGCCTTCGAAAAGTTGAAGCATCGCCTCCCAATACCGTCCGCGGCGCATGAGCGGAGGGCGTTCGAACTCGCGGTTGTCGTTCGGCGTCATGCGCAGCACGCTCTTCAAGCCGCTGCGGGATTTGGCCTGATCCATTCCATCAAGGAGGATGTGCACGATTTCCAGCCCCCACTCCGGATGCTCGGTCATCGGTGGCAACGTCTCGAATTCAATGACCACGCCCGGCGCGTTCAGTTCCGCCGCGCGGCCGAGCGCACCTTCGATGATTTCCCTGTAGTTACGTCGCACCTCCGCCATGCCTTTGGCGTCGATAGTGATCGGAGGAAGGGTGAAATTCAGTTCCGGATAAACCGTGCCGCCACCGATTACCATGCCGCTGCGGGTAGTGAGCGGCGTTGGGGCAATTCCGAAGGTCAGTTCGATCGGATCGTCGATGGCCAGCGAAGTGTAATACATGGAAGTGGACGGGGCGTTTGTTATCATGTGTTAGGAAGGTGGATCGACTACGTGCAAACCGCCGCTCCGTTAAATTCCCGAACCGCGTCGAACATAGCGATGAGATTCTTAATAGGCGTGCCTGCCTGCAAATTGTGAATCGAGTTGAAGACAAACCCGCCTCCGGGCGCGAAGATTTCGCACCGCGCAAGCACCTCCTCGCGGACTTGCTCCGGCGTACCAAATGGCAGAGTCCTTTGCGTGTCCACACAGCCGCCCCAGAAAGTAACCCGCTCGCCAAAGTCAGCTTTTAACGCGCGCGGCTCCATGCCGGTCGCGGAGCATTGCACCGGATTGACGATATCGAATCCGGCCTCGATCATCTCGCCCAGCAGCGGACGGATCGCACCGCACGAATGCTTGAACGTTTTCCACGACGTGTGCGCGTGAATCCAATCGTTGATCGATTTGTAAAATGGCTTCCACAATTCTCGAAACGTCTCCACCGAGCAAAACTGCGAGATTTGGGTGCCGAAATCCGCCCCGCAGAGAAAGGCGACATCAACGTTATCGCCGACGGCAGCGGCGATTTTTTCCAAATTGGCGAGCGCGATCTCGCACTGCCGCTCGAAAATCTGTCTCACGAAATCGCTGCGGATTGACACGGAGACATACCACTCCTCGATGTCGCGAATGCCGCGCGGCCGTTTCAAAAATGGGGCAGGCACCATCGCGATGTCCCCGAAAGCGGTCCCTGCAAATGACGCGATCACAGCCCGCCCGGCTCTCGCCAGCGCCACCGCCTCATCGCGAAAATGCCCTAGTTCCTCATCGCTGATCGGAACGAATTCTTCAAGGTTGTCCTCGATGTTCAAACGATCCTCATCGAACGGCGCCTGGCGGATGATCGTATCAAAAAAATAGCCGGCCGCCGGCATGTGTCCGCTCGCGGGCACGGACGTGTCGCCCTCAGGGTAAATCAGCGCTCCGCCATCCGGAGCCGGCGTCGTAATGAAGTTTCCAGGCACTTGCAATTCCTGTCCCCATGGGGCGCACCATACCTTCCAGTTCTCGTTTCGGAAGCCGAAAAGATTTTTGAGAGGGAAAATCCCGCTCGTGTCGATGCCGAGCGCTTCGAGCAAGTCCGGCTCGACGAGGCCGAGCATCTGATAGGGCTCGATGACTCTGACCGGTTGACGTTCCAGTCCGAAGTGGTCGCGTAGCGCCGCGACGCAGGTCACGTGGATGCCGGTGACCCCCGTTGAACCGAAGTCAACGGGCAACCGATCGGCAGCGTGATGGGAAAGCACAGTCTGAATACGTTTGCGACTATCCATTGGTGGAGATGTTTTTTGTGTTTAAAGATTCGGCCAGAGTATCCCGACAAGAAACCAGTCAGAGCGTGACTCGCACGCAGATGCTCATCGTAAAATCCGGCGCCCGTATTCACGCGTTGCCGCGCAGCAATGCCATCGCGGCATCGACCGCCGAACCGGCATCCCGCGCATAGCCGTCCGCGCCGATCTCCGTCGCAAATTCATGAGTGATTGGCGCTCCGCCCACGAGGATTTTCACCGGGAGGCCGGCATCGCGGATGGTCTGGACGGTGGTGCGCATAGCCGGCATGACCGTCGTCAGCAGCGCGGAGAGGCCGACCAGATCCGGTTTATGTTGCGCAATCGCTTCGACGAATTTCGCCGGAGGCACGTTCACGCCAAGATCGATGACCTCAATGCCCGAGCCTTTCCACATCATCGCGACGAGGTTTTTACCAATGTCGTGCAGATCACCCTCAACGGTGCCAATCACGGCAGTATGTTCCGGGCGGACCCCAGCAGCCACCAGCAACGGCTCAAGGGTTTTCAGCGCCTCCTTCATTGCGCGGCCGGCGACGAGCATCTCTGGCACGAAGATTTCGTTTTTCTTGAATCGTTCGCCAACGAACATCATGCCAGGAACAAGCCGGTTCTCAACGATAAATCTGGCGTCCTCGCCCGCATCCAGGCATTGTTTAACGAGGCCCGGGATCTCTTTACGGCGGCCGCGAATCACCGCTTGTGTGAGGGGATGTTGAGTGAGGGGATCTTGATCGTCCATATCCACAAAGCGTAGCAACTCTAAGTCCGCCGTTCTTGTGATCTCGGACGTTTCTTTTGTGATTTCGTGCTCACAATTGCGTACCACTCCGCAGGCTTGTAAAGTCAGACTTACATGGCGCGAAACGATCTTCTGAGCGAACTGGCAGCAAGGCGACTCTGCTGCGATGGAGCAATGGGCACCCAGCTCCTCGCCCGTGGTCTTAGAGGAGGCGAGTGTGGCATGTTGTGGAATGTGGATCGGCCAGCCGATGTGCGCGAGATCCACAACGCTTATCGCTCCGCCGGATCCGACTTGATCACCACAAACTCGTTTGGCGGCTCAAAATTCATGCTGAGTCGCCACGGCCTCGTCGATCGCGTGGAGGAATTGAATCGTGCCGCGGCGCAAATCGCGCGAGCCGCGGCGGGCGAAGCCGGATGGGTGCTCGGCGATGTCGGACCGTTCGGCGATTTCCTCGAACCGGTTGGCGAGACGACAACCGATGAGTTGAGAGATATGTTTCGAGTGCAAATCGAGGCGCTGCTGACCGGAGGCGCGGATGCAATCCTTGTCGAAACGATGAGCGACCCCGCCGAGGCGGTCGTCGGAATCGAGATCGCGAAGGACTCCAACCCAGGCCTGCCGGTGATCGTGACCTATGCTTTTCAAAAGACCGCGCCAGGCGTTTTCCGCACGATGA
Organism: uncultured Verrucomicrobiae bacterium; assembly: GCA_963742335.1. Classification (GTDB taxonomy): domain Bacteria; phylum Verrucomicrobiota; class Verrucomicrobiia; order Chthoniobacterales; family JAFAMB01; genus JAFAMB01. Next base: position 739 of record CAVULL010000009.1, on the reverse strand, counting down.
TGGGAACCAGTGTCGAGGAAGCCATTCGGCGCGCCACCGATTCCGGTGCGCAGATCGTTGGGGCAAATTGTGGCTCGCTGCTCGACCTCAAGGATTACGTCGAGCTTGCAAAACAGATCGTTGCCGTTGCCGATCGTGCGCACGTGATCATCCAGCCGAATGCCGGCTCCCCACGCACGGAGGGCGATTGCACCGTTTACGACGCCACGCCCGAGCAGATGGCGGCAACCACATTAGAGCTACTTGCAGCCGGCGTACAAATCGTTGGAGGCTGCTGCGGGACCACGTCCGATCATCTTTCAGCGATCAGCCGCGCTCTTAAAAGCGTCGGGTAACAACACATCATGCGCCCTGTTTGCGGCGCGAAATTGCTTGGGAGTCATCCGCTTCGCCTGTTGAAAAACGTGGGTAAAATAACTCTGGTCGCAAAATCCGCATGCCACTGCGATTTCGGCGAGCGATTCTTCAGTTTTCAGGAGAAGTTCCGAAGCCAGGTCGACGCGGCACTGACGTAGTAGCTCCGTGAATGAGCGTCCCGTCCGCACCCTCAACAGCCGCGAAAAATGACTGGGCGAAATCCCGGCGTAACGCGCGGTCTCGTCGCGCGTGACTTCGCGGTGCAGGTTTTCGCGAATGTAACGCAGCGCTTTCGTGACAAGCAGCGGCGGCGTGAAATCTTCCTGACGTTCGAAAGCCGAGAACATCCGCTCCAGCGTTGCGCGCAACCATCGGGCGAGTT
>CAVULL010000008.1:0-196808 GCA_963742335.1 uncultured Verrucomicrobiae bacterium | reverse complement strand
AGCAGGTCTTCCTGCAGGCTCTTGGGCAAATCACCATCGGATTATTCGCCATCGACGAAGCCCACTGCATTTCCCAATGGGGGCACGACTTTCGGCCAGACTATTTCCGGCTCGGGTCGGTGCTCGAGGAGCTTGGCCGTCCGCAGGTCGCCGCCTTTACCGCGACGGCAACTCCAGAGGTGCGAACGGACATCGTTAAACGTCTTGGGTTGGAGACTCCTGCCGTTTTCGTGGCCGGTTTCGCGCGGCCGAATCTTCGATTCATGGTCACGGAGATCGAGCGAGAGTTGGATAAGTACAACCGATTGCGGGATCTAATCCAGCGTCATCGCACCGGAATCGTCTACTGCGCCACTCGCAAGCGTGTGGATTTGGTCAGCGAATCGTTGAGATCATGGGGCATTCGTGTTGTCAGTTATCACGGCGGTATTGATGACGCCGCTCGTGAAGAAGCACAGAACAATTTTACACAAAACAACTGTGATGTAGCCGTGGCGACGAACGCATTCGGGATGGGGATCGACCGGGCTGATATTCGCTTCGTAGTTCATTTTGAGATACCCGGCTCACTGGAGGCGTATTACCAGGAAGCTGGTCGAGCCGGGCGGGACGGGGAGCCGGCTCAATGCGAATTGCTGTTCAATTACGCCGATACGCGGATTCAAGATTTCTTTATCGAGGGGAGCAACCCGTCTGTCGAATTGATCCCGCAACGTTTATTCTGCTGCTGCGAAACATGGCGAATGAGCAGGGTGAAGTCGAACGATCCATCCTTGATATTGCAGCCCGGATCGGTCACGAAAACAATAGCATGGCGGTACCTCGGCGATCACCATTCTCGATCGGCAAGGAGTGATTGACCGCTACGATATACCTGGCAAACGGATTCGCGGGACTCGTTTGCTGCAGAGAGATCTTCAGCCATACCAGTTGCCGATTGATGTCACGGCATTACGGGAAAAGGAGAATCGGGACAGAGCAAAGCTCAAAGCGATGGTCGACTATGCCTATGGGCGGAGTGCCGTCAGAAAATCATGCTTCGCTATTTTGGCGACCCAGACTTCGCGGGATGTGGTGCGTGCGACCGATGTTTGAGCTGCGATCAAAAAAGATTCGGCCGCCGACCGAGGAAGAACGTCTGGTGGTCCGCAAAGCGCTCAGCGGTGTTGCCCGGATGTGTCATCGGACCGCGGAGGGATTCATGCCGCGGTTTGGTCGGAATCGTGTCATCCAAGTGCTGCTCGGCAGTCACGGCAAAGAGGTGGTGGATGCCGGTCTGAATGAATTGACGACGTATGGTTTGTTGAAGCAGAAATCGACTAACTATCTGCACGAATTGTTTCGGGAAATGGAAGAAGCAGAGCTCATCTACTCGACCAGTGGTCAATATCCAATGATCGGTTTGGGGAAACTTGGCGTCGCCGTGATGCAGAATACGGCAACGTTTGATCTGGTTTGGCCGGAAGAACGCAGGTCACGAAAACAAAAAGAAATTGTTCGCGCCCTGGAGAATGAGGCCCCTTTTGACCGGGATTTGTACGAAATCTTGCGGAAAACTCGGGCGACTCTGGCCCAGGAACAGGGAGGAGTACCGCATTACCTCATTTTTCCGGATGACACTCTGAAAACGTTTGCCCGGTTAAAACCGAGTTCAGTGGAGAGCGCCCGAAGAATCCGGGGTGTTGGTGAGGTGAAGGCGGCCAAGTATATGGAAACCTTCCTGCGCGTGATTCAAGAATTCAGTGTTCAGAGTTCAGAGGCTTCACCTCCAAGCTAGTGCACCGTCTCCTAAATCCCTTGGGCTCCGTTGCGTTCAAAATGGGTCGCCTGCTTCGTTGTTCGTCAGTCACCGTATCGATCCAGATATGCTCCTTCCTCCCGCCTCGCAGGCGACCCATTTTGAACGCAACGGAGCCCAAGGGATTTAGGAGACGGTGCACTAGAGCTCCACCACCTCCTCAACCCGTTCCTCTATCAGCCGTGAACTATAGTTAGCGGCGGCCCTAAATCGGAGGAGCGGGAAAGCGGCCTTCTCAAACAGGTCGTCGAGCAATTGATCTCGCAGACGGCGGTCGGCGCGCTGATGAGAGGAATCATCAAGCTCGATGGCGGCAATGGGATGAAGGTTTTCCACCTCGGCAAGAACAAAGTCCACATGCTTGCAAGCGATCGAGCGAAAGACGCGATATCTGGCGGACCGGCTTGAGGATCCCGCCGGCGTGACAATCTCCGGTTCTCATACCCTCTCAATAGACGGGATTGGCTTGGGCAGGGGAATCACGATCAACAGCGGGGCGGGCCTGACGACGATCAACAGCGATCTTCAGTTGAGCGGCTTTTCGCAAGGAATTACGGTTAACAGCACGGCCGGTCTGGTGATCAATGGAATCGTGGGCGGAACGGTCGGGCTGACCAAAGTGGGAACCGGCCAGCTAACCCTGACTGCGACTGAAAGCTATACAGGCGAAACGTTGATCATCGGCGGCACGTTGCAACTCGGCGACGGGATCATCCCGGGCACCTCCATTGCTGCTTCGGACCCGGTCACAGTGGATGGTGGCGCGGAGCTGGCATTGAATTTAAAAAGCGGAGAGCTCTTTGGAAATGCAATCGCCGACAGCGGCTTCGTTACAACCATTGCGTCCGGATGCTGTATTGTTTACCGGCTCCGTTTCCGGCACGGGCGGCCTGAGCCAGATCGGTTCCGGAACGCTGACTTTAAGCGGGAATAACTCTTACTCCGGCACTACGACGATCAACGCTGGAACGCTGCAAGCGGGGTCGACGACGGGGTTTAGTGCCAACTCTGCCTTCAGTGTTAACTCAGTCTGCCAACGGCGACAGCAACTTGGGAACGGGGCCGCTCAGTTTTAACGCCGGCACGCTCGAAGCGTTGGTGGCTGGTGGCGGGATCATTTCAAGCAAAGCGATCACGCTCACTGCCGGGGGCGGCACGTTTTCGGCCGATACGGGTACTGACTCGACGTTAAGCGGAGCGATCAACGGGGCGGGCTCATTGACAAAGAATGGCGGGGGGAGCTTGATACTGATTGGGAACAATGGATATGCCGGCGGCACGACGATCAATGCGGGGATCTTACAAATCGGCAATGGGGGAACCAGCGGAAGTATTGTTGGAAACGTGATCGACAATGGCACCCTCGCCTTTAACCGCAGTGATCCGGTGACGTTCGTCGGCAATGTTTCAGGGACGGGCAATTTGAGTCAGGTTGGTCCGGGGACGCTGACTTTAACCGGCACAAGCACCTATACCGGCCCGACGGCGATTTCGGCCGGCACGCTGCACCACGGGCGCGTTGAGCCCGGCGTCTGCATTTAATGTTGGCGGCACTTTGGACCTGAACGGGTTCTCCAACCAGATCGGTTCCCTGGCGGGCACCGGAACGGTGACTAATAAGGGTTTAGTCGCGGCCGTGCTCACGGCTGGAAGTACTAGCGACACTACGTTTAGCGGCGTGATGCGGGACGGAAACACCTCTTTGGGTTTAACTAAGATCGGCACGGGAACGCTCTTCCTGACAGGAGCAAACGTCTATAGCGCCGGCACGACCATCAACGCCGGGTCCCTGCTGATCGGCAATGGGGGAACCACCGGAAGCATTATTGGAAACGTCATTGACAACGCCAACCTCGGCTTTAACCGGCAAGATGATGTCGATGTCACTTTCTCCGGCAACGTTTCAGGCACCGGCGTCCTATTCCAACTCGGACCCGGTGGAATGCTGACTCGTCGACCTTCTCCGGTCCGAGCGAAGGTCACGATAGCGTGGTCGTGAGCGCCGGTGTCACAGTGCAATGGACGCCTGCGATCTCGACGTATCTAAACTACGACGGGCAGCTGGGGCGGGGAAACTACGATTCAAATGCAGTGACCGGCGGAGTGAGAATCAGCTTCTGATCGGACCGTTCAGCGTATCGATAATCGATTAGCAGTTACTCCGACACGCCGATCCGATTCCGGGCGCCATCGGGTCCGGGAGGAATCGTTTTGAAGATGGGAAAAGCCCATCTCATTCATGGGATCGGGAGATATCCTTTTCGTCATCGCTTGATGATACTCAAGCCATAAGTGCCTGGGCAAAAGGCAATTAGAAAAATGACGGATCAATGGCATGTCATGTGCTTGGTCATGTACTTGGAGAAGCTAGCCCCCATGAAAGAAGTCAAAACAGGATTTCTGATGCTGTTGGTTTGCGTTGCGATTTACGTCCAGGTTGATCCGAGGATGTTGAATGGCTTATGCCAATTGTTTGCGCGATGCATGGTTGGATGGAATTAGCTGGGGCGAAAATCTAAGCAGCCAAAGTGCTGGTGAGATTTTCGCGCGAGAAAGCCTTCAACTAAGAAGCGACACGGAAGGAAAATTGGAATTTGAATGGAAAGGAAGCCACCCTGGGTCATCGATCGTCGGATTTGTGCGGCTGTGAAGGCCCGTAGACAATGGCATTCAGCAAGAGTCGAATCGTCGAGGTCCAGATCATCCTGAAGCCGGGTTGAAAATTGAAGAGAATGACATGCCCCGCGTCGATCGGTTCGTCGATCAACGCCGAAGCACCGCGAAGAAGTTGCTCGGTGTTGCCTTCCCAGAAAAACCCGCTGATCCTTAATTTGTCACCCTCAAAAGTTAGTGCGTTCGCCCCTGTTTCGCTCGGCTTGAAAAAGACGTCTCCCTGCACAAAAAGGGGCAGAGTATCGGAGTCATAACCGATTGTTAGAAAATGCTCCCGGTTGACCCTGGCTCTGACGATTGATCCGGGAAGCTCAATCGGCTTGTGGTTGGCGGTTTCCTTTTTTTGAGAAGGGGAGCGATCCGGTTTTGCTCGGTTTTCTGGAGACTTTTCAGTCGCGGAGTCCGGCTTTTCCTCACTGCCAACGATCCGAGAAGGGGTCAGCTTGGTATCTGGGTCGGCCGCGAATTCGCTGGCCCCGCCGATACAAATGAGAACACCCCCGTGGCTGACCCAATCGCGCAAATCGTCCAGTTGGCTTTCTCCGAAAGCTTTTTTGTAGTGGGCAGCCTCGCCGTCGGGAAGTATCAAGACGTTGATCTGAGCGAGGACATCCTGAGTCAGCTTTTCCAGTGAAACCGGAATGACGTTTAAACCGCATCTCTGTTCCAGGAAAAAGAGCATCAGGCCGTAGCTGGTCTGCTCGCCGGGTTCATCTGCTAGAATCGCGATTTTCGGCACTTTGAGGGAAAAATCTGTCTCAGGGGCAAGACCGCGACGGTTGTTGTCCGGGAATGAGGAACGGACCGATTGAACGGTCACTCCGAATTTCGCGGAAAGGTGCGTCAGGATGTCGTGGAGATCGCTGGGATTGCGCTCTCCCCAAAGGATGAAACTTCCGCGGGGCAGATCTTTGTCGCCCGCCCGGAACGCCTGATTCGATGTTTCCAGGCGATATCCCTGGCGCAAGAGTTGGATGGCCATTCGCATAGCTCGATCGGAGGAAGCGGCAAACGCATAGGCAACGCCAGGCTCGACGCGGTTGACGAGAGGGCCCTCTGCCGAAGGATTTCTCGAATGATCGCTCGTCAGGTTCAGCGCCGCCGCCGATACGGCTGTAACATCAGCTCGAAGCGGTTCGTCGGTGGAATAAGCCTCAATTCCCATTGCCAAGGGCAATGACCAGGCCGTTACGTCGTAGAACTCATAGTCCTGCTTCGCTTCTTCGCTCCCCTTGGCTTCGTTCAATTTGCGCAATGCTTCCTGGCGCTTCAGAAATTCCGAGTCTTCCGGTGTTTCGGTCTCCAGCAGGGCGGTTGCCATCCGGCCATAAGGCTGAGCCGTATCGATGACAAATGAACCTGCGGGAATCATTTTCTCGCCTGGGAGGCCGCCAAAATAGTCTGATGCTTTGAGCAATTTGATGTCGGCGTTGGTTCGAGAAACTTCAATTCCCTGTTTGATCAGGAGTGAGATCAGCTCGGCGGCGTCTCGAGAATCCTTGCCGGGGATCAGATAAAATTTCCGTTTCGATTCTTTGAGAGTCGTTTCGAAAAAATCTCGATAATCCCGGAGCCTGTTTTCGCGATTGGCTGCGGCGGCGATGACAGTCGCCAGGTCCGCGGTTACGTGCTTGGCGATTCCGTTACGGAGGGTGAGGAGCGTGCCGTCCTCCCGCAGCCAGCGGTATCCTAACGAGCCTCCGCCGTCGGTTTCGTACGTCATTCCTGTCGCGCCATGGAGTGAGGACCAACTATCCCAGTAGCCGGGATAGAAAAGATCGAACATCTCGCGGACAAAAAAAGGCCACGCGTATCGATCGAATGCGCTCGCGTTTGCTTTCCCGAAACTCTCCAGCCATCTGGTGGTGATTTTCTCCGGCAGGTTCGGATTAATTGGAACCGCGGGAGGAGGGAAGAAATATTCCTTGGTCTGGCCGTGGTGATCCGCGAGGACTTGAGGATGCCACTCAAGGAAAGCTCTGCTCGCCGTTTCCGATTCGGGCTGTGACAATGAGATCAAGTCGCGATTGAGATCGAAAAAATTGTGGTTTAAGCGCCCTGTAATGGACCATGGTTCCTGGTGCTCATAGGCATATTGTTCCGGCCGGCCGGCGCCATGAGCATTGTACCAGGTCGCGAAACGCTCGTGACCGTCTGGGTTCTGGCAAGGATTGATGAGGACCAGGGTGTGATCCAGGGCCTCGCGCAAGGCTGGGTCATCGGAAGCAAGGAGTTGATAAAGAATTTGAATTCCTGCCTCGAAGGCGGCTGATTCGCTTCCGTGAATACTATAGGAGAGCCAGACCACGATCGGCAGCTTCTGGATCAACTGGTCCAACTCTGGACCGGCCTTCAGCTTTCTCGGGTCGCTCAAAATCCCCAACTGGTCCTTAATTTCATTGAGACGTGCCAGGTTGTTTGGAGAACTGATAGCCAGGATATACTGGGAACGGTGCTCCGGGGTTTTGCCGATTGTGAAAACCCGCAACCGGTCTGTGTGTCTTTGGTACTCGTGCAATAAAGATTCATACAGCGCGAATGTCGTTAGAAACTCACCAGTCTCGTAACCGAAAAAATCTGCGGGACGAGGTAGATCAGTGCGGTAAGGTCCTCTGGCGTAAAAGTCGAACGGACGACTATTGGTCGGCAGATCAGGAACCTGGATCTGAGCCTTGAGCGCCCAGGTGAAAACAAAAAAGAGAAGCGATGAAAGTAGTAAAGAACGCTTCACGTTGACGCTGGAGTAAGTGAGCAGAAGCGGGTGACAGAGTTTTTCAGTTTTGCGTGATTGAGGCGTCCACAGATTCATGCGAACCCGCAAAAGTAATCGGAGGACGCTCGGCTTAAGCGTTGCTACAGAGTTTCCGGTGAGGCAAGAAGTTCCATGATGCGACGCACCAGACGCCCGGATTGACCTCCGTCAATGACGCGGTGGTCAAAGCTGATGGTCAATTCTGCTTCAAGACGCGGGACGAATCGTTTGGTTTTTTCATCCCAGAACGGCCTCATTTCACCATATCCGAGACCGACAATCATTGTTTCATTTGGAAGTGGGATGGGTGTCGCCCAATGGACCCCCAGCGTTCCAAAGTTCGTTACCGAAGCGATCGCCTGTCTCTTTGCTTCTTCCGGTAACCGCTTATCCTTGGCCGCCTGGAGGAACTTTTTATATTGTCCGGGTAGCTCGGCGAGCGGCTGTTTATCGAGGTTCGCAAATACCGGCACGATGACGCCATCTTCCACTTCGACTGCCACGCCGATGTCGATTGATTCGGGAAGGATGATTTTGTCGCCAACCAGGCGGCTGGCGGATTGGGGATATTCAGAAAGCGCGATCGCCAGCGCTTTTGCCAGGTACAAGGCCGGACCGGGAGAAGGTGTGAGGGTCTTTCGATGCGCCAGGATGGGTTCGAGCGAGATGGAAACGCCAAGCGTCGCCAGCGGCCGCGTCCAACTTCTTCGCATCGAATCGGCTACCGCCATCCGCATGGGAGAAGCCTTTTTCGACGGATGCCGATCAACTTCTTCGAGGTAAGCTTCGAAATCGTGGATCGTGACCCGACCCGCGATTCCACTCCCCGGCACAACCCCCGCGTCGGACGGGTGGATTCCGAGCTCCTGGAGCCGGGCTCTCAGTCTGGGGGACTGGAAAGGAGCTCCATTCAGACCAACTGGAATCTCCAGGTCATTGGAAGGATGCTGCTCAGAATCTTCGGCAGGGACCGACCGATTTGCGGAGGAAAATGCTGTTGAAAACGACTGGGTAACCGGCAGCGATTGGGCAGCGTTCAATCGTTCGGCGTCTTCGACGGATGCCTGGATGTATCCGAGCGTACTTCCAATAGGATAAGTTTCATTGACTTCGGCCAGGAAGCTCTCGAGCAGTCCCTGGCAAGGGGTTGTCACACTCATCACCGCTTTGTTTGTTTCGACCTCGATAACCTCCTGGTCATTTTCGATCTGGTCTCCGACTTTCGCGGTGAGCCGGACGACCGTTGCCTCGGCAATCGATTCACCGAGCTGCGGCATAATGATCGGGACTTTCGGCATAGAGAGTGAAAATGGACGTTTGTTTGATGGCTACCATTCATAAAGCCGGCGCGCCGCGGCAGCGATCACCTGGCTGGAAGGTTTGTGGACGCCCCAGAGGTTGGGATGGAATGGAATAGGGGTATCTTTGCTATTGATCCGCTGAGGCGGAGCGTCGAGGAGATGGAATCCATGCGTGACAACCGAGGCGATCACTTCCGCATTGACGCCGCCCCAAGGCCAGGATTCGCCGACGCACATCAGCCTTGATGTTCTAGCCACCGAGCCCAGCACGGTCTTCAGGTCGAAGGGCTTCACGCACCGAAGATCGACCACTTCGACTTCGATATCTTCCTTGCCCAGTTGGTCTGCGGCGGCGAGGGCTTCGTGGACCATCGCGCTGTAGGCTACGATGGTTAGGTCTCGCCCGAATCGGGCAATTCTGGCTGTGTCGTAGGGGAGACCGCTCTCCGGCAGGGCATCGGATTTCAGACGATTGTAAAGAAATTTGTGTTCGCAGAAGACGACAGGATCGTCGATCTCCACAGCTTCCAGCAGCATCGTGTAAGCATCTTCAACGGTGGCCGGCGTCATGACAACCAGCCCGGGAAAGTGGCTGTAAAGTGACTCCAGGCATTGGCTGTGAAACGGTCCGCTTCCTGGATTACCCCCGGACGGTAATCGGATCGTGATCGGGCAGGCTACTTGGGTTCGCCAGTAAAGCGTAGCCGCCTGATTGACGATTTGATTGATGGCCACCGACGAAAAATCCGCGAACTGCATCTCGACAATCGGGCGCATACCTTCGATGGCTGCTCCGATCGCACTTCCGACCATGGCGTCCTCACTAATGGGAACATCCAGGACCCGGCCTGGAAACTCTTTAGCCAGGTTTTTGGTAGCCTTAAAGGCTCCGCCGAATGTCCCGACATCCTGGCCGTAGATGTACACACGCTGATCGTCTCGGAGAGCTTTTTCCTGCGCTTCCCGAATCGCTTCGAGGTACGTGATAGTCATCGAACCAAAAGAGCTTCGGCGATTGTTTGGGTCGCGTAGGGACACCAAGTTTCGAGGTTTGGGTCTGCGAGGGGTTCACGCTGAGCATCCGCCACAGCTTCCTCGACCTTCAGTTTTGTTGTTTTTCTCCATTTCTCGAGCAACGCCTCGTCTGCCCATTGGCGTTCCCGGAGATAATTTTCAGCCACTTTCAGGCAATCGCGGCCGAGCGCCGTCTGATATAAGCTTTTATCCATGTAGAACGCGTCGTCATGTTCTGCGTGCCCGGTTAGCCGAAGGCAGGTGCCGACGACCAGTTGCGGGCCGTTGCCGGACCGTGCCCGTCCCGTTGCGCGGATAAGCACCTCAAGGCAATCGCGTAAATCGGTGCCGTCCATTGAGTGACCCTCGATGCCATAACCAGCGGCCCGATCCACCAGATCGTTACAGGCGAATTGTCGACTATTTGGCGTCGAATAGGCGTACTGATTGTTCACCACGACGACAACCAGCGGCAACTTTTCCACTGCGGCCAGGTTGACTGCCTCATGAAACGCGCCGGTGGAGGTCCCGCCGTCGCCGATGGTGGTTGCACCGATCGCGGAAACATCCCCCTTAAAACGTCGAGCGATCAAGGCGCCCGCTACGACAGAAATGAGCGATCCCAGATGGCTGATCATGGCTTGATATCCTCGACGCGGATCGCCTCGATGCACATTCCCGTCGCGACCTCGACTCAAGCTGGTGCGAGATCCGAAATGGACGCGGAAGACGTCGATGAGTGGTTCGCCAAAGGCTAGCCGCCCGGCCTGGTCGCGGATCAGCGGGCCAAAAATATCGCCGGATTTCAAAACCATACCGAGGGCGGCGCTGATCGCTTCCTGGCCTTTTCCGAGATAAACGCCTCCTGAGATTTTTCCAGCGTGCCAGAGGCTGGCCAGCTTTTCTTCGACCGTCCGCCCGAGCAACATCCAATGAAAGGCATCGATAAATTGTTCCCGGGAAACCGGGGAAACAACTTCCCTCTTCGGCTCCTTGAGGGTGTCTAACATAAGCGATCAATATCAGTAATCCCGAAAGTCATGCAATGCTTTCTTAATCATGATGATACCGGCCATTGTCCGGGGTGCAGTTCTTCCAATCCGGCGCGGCAGGCTCTTGGCATAACACATATTATATCAGTTGGGGCAAAAAATGATGGAAGGCAAAGTTCAGTTTCCGTTTGCGTAGCCGAGAGGCCTGATCGAGGTGATTAGATGGCTTTTTTTACTGATGACGTCGAAAGACCGACCGGGGTAGGGCGAATCTGGTGACAGGTCCAAGTCCAAATTTGCTAGAAATTCGGAATCCGTTTATAGTCGCAACGCAGAGTGATTAAGAAGTACAGATGAACGAAGAGAGAGCACCCGAATATGGTGGTTTTGATTCTGAGCCCTCAACTCCTCTCGAATACCTGGAGAGAATCATTGCCAGTCTTCCACCAGGTGACCCGACTAGAAGCGAGCTGATCGACTTGCGGTCAAACTTTGCCGAGCAGGAAGAGATGATCAGTGAAGCTCGGCACACAATTGAAAAACTGGACGAAGTCATTAAAAAAGTGACTTCCCCGGCCAACCGGATAGGGACCTATCTCGGTAGTCCGAACAAGGAGACCGCACAGATCGTGGTGGGAGGTTCCGACTACTATTGCAACGCCGATCCGAGAATCAACCTTTCCAGATTAAAAAAGGGGACCCGCGTACTGGTCAACGAGGCCTACGTCATCGTAGGGGATCTCGGGTATGATCTATCAGGCCCGGTCACCAAAATCACCGAATTGTTGGGAGCAGATCGTCTCCGAGTTGGCATGGAACATGGTATGCAGGCGGTGGTGCTGCAGAGGTGCCAGGACTTGATGAAGGAGACGCTTAAAGTCGGGGATGAAATCCGGGTCGATCCGAATTACCGGGTCGCCATAGAGGTCTTGAATTCATCGAAATCGGAAGAGTACTACCTCGAAACGGTGCCCGAATTGCCGTGGGAGAAGGTCGGCGGTCAAGAAGAAGCTTTGAGCGCTATCAAGGATGCGATCGAATTGCCCCTTCTGCACGCGGATCTGTTTGCGAAATTTCAACACCAGACACCCAAAGGATTTCTTCTCTACGGGCCGCCCGGTTGCGGTAAGACCTTGATCGGGAAAGCGACGGCTTACAATTTGACCAGGCAGCTAAAGGAAAAAACCGGAGAAGATATGCAGCAATTCTTTATGCATATCAAAGGACCGGAAATCCTGAACATGTGGGTGGGTGAATCCGAGCGCATGGTTCGCGAGATCTTCGCGACTGCCCGTGAAAAGCGGAAAGAAGGGTTTCTCCCGTTTGTTTTTATCGACGAAGCCGAGAGTATTCTCGGAACGCGCCGTGCGGGCCGCTACTCGAATGTTCTGTCGACGCTGGTCCCGATGTTCTGCACCGAGATGGACGGGATCGAATCTTTGAACGAGGTGGTCATTATCCTCGCCTCGAATCGGGCAGACTTAATTGACCCGGCCATTCTGCGGCCGGGCCGAATCGACCGAAAAATCAAGGTGGCTCGTCCGGACCGCGAAGCCTCGCGCGAGATTTATCGAATCTATTTGAGTCAGGATCTGCCTTACGATCCGGAGTTGATCGAGCGAACCGGCGGAATTTCGCAGGCGGTTTCTCATTTGATCGACAAAGTCGTTGACGCGCAATTCTCGCATAAGGATGAGAACCGGTTTTTGGATGTCATCTTGCGGAGCGGCAAACGGGATACCCTTTATCGAGGAGACTTGGTTAGTGGCGCGATCATCGCGTCTATTGTCGAGCGAACAAAAGAGTTGGCGATTAAACGCGCAATTAACTCGACCCAGGAAGAGGGTATCAGCGAATCGGATCTGCTGCTTTCGCTGAACACGGAATATTCAGAGAACGACATTTTCCCGCCGACGGACATCGTGGAAGATTGGCTGAAGCTGATCGACTACGATTCAGAGAACGTCGTCAAAGTTTCTCCCGTTCGGAGTAACGAGAGACCGGCGGGAGAGTCTCATGTCATTTAATCTGGTCCTGAGCCCAGACGCACCTGTCAGTTGCATGAAGCGGGTTTTCGGTATCGAGACGGAGTATGGCATTACCGTAAACGGGGTCGACAGTGTCGACGTAGTGACTGAATCGATCGAACTCGTCCGATGTTACACCGAACACGGCTCTTTAATGAAATGGGATTACGACCTCGAAGACCCGCATTTGGATGCACGCGGTTTCCGAGCGCAATCCCTGATGCAGGACACCGACGAATCCGCTTACTATGAACTCGATAAAAATCGGCCTCTCAGCTTTGAGGAAATTAAGAGTGATCTCGTCCTGAGCAACGGAGCTCGCTTTTATAACGATCACGCTCACCCGGAATATTCGACCCCGGAATGCACCCGGCTGCGGGACATCGTGGCGCAAGATAAAGCTGGGGAACGAATCCTGAGTGAGTGCGTCCGGCGCCGCAATAAAAACATTGCGCCAGAGCGGGAAGTTCGGCTTTACAAGAATAACACCGATTTTATCGGTCATAGTTACGGTTGCCATGACAATTATTTGATGAGCCGATCGGTGCCGTGGGACCGCCTGGTGAGCGATGTCATCCCTTTTCTGGTGACCCGGCAGATCTTCGCCGGAGCTGGAAAGATGGGCATCGAAGGCGAAGGATCTTCCGGTCAGCCCGGTGTTTATCAAATTTCGCAACGAGCGGATTTCTTCAGCGTTTTGGTGAGCATCGACACCATGAATCGGCGACCGATCATTAATACTCGTGACGAACCGCACGCCGACCCTGGGAAATATCGCCGTTTTCACGTGATCCTCGGGGACGCCAACATGAGCGAGTTTGCTACCGCAATGAAGATCGGAACGATGGCGCTGGTGCTGGAATTGGTTGAGCGGCGGGAGGCTCCCCAATTGGAAGTGGCCCAACCGGTCGACTCAACCAAAGCGATCAGTCGCGACCCGACCTGCGATTGGATCATCGAACTAAAGGATGGCCGCAAGATTTCGGCCATTGATATCCAGCGTATGTACCTGGATAAGGCCCAGAAATTTTGCGACCGCTCCGATCCCGAAGTCAGCTGGGTGCTTGAGGAATGGGAGGGAATTTTGAATGATCTGGAAGTGGATTACATGCGATGCATCGATCGCATCGACTGGGTAGCCAAAAAATATCTTCTCAATACTTTTCAAGAGAGCGAAAAGCTCGCCTGGACGGATCCCTGGCTGCAATCCATTGATCTCGAGTACCATAATATCGCTTGGGAACAGGGCCTTTACTACGAACTGGTCCGTGAAAACCAGATTCGACGTATCCTGAAAGAAGACGAGATCAAGACGGCGATTTTTATGCCGCCGGATACAACTCGAGCCTATTTTCGTGGTAGATCGGTCGCGCGGTTCAATTCTCAAATCCACGCGATACACTGGGATGAGGTGGTATTTGACCAGAGTTCAGGCCAGCGCAGAGTGGCATTTAATCATGCCTCTGACGATGATCGAATTGACCAGTTGAATACCGTCATTCGTGAAGCGGTAAACTACGAGGATTTCCTGCATCGATTGGAGAAACTCGAGCCCTGAAACGCGTTTTTTAACACGCTGTTTTTTTGAGGTGGAGAAAGCCCAGGTTCTGGCCGGGTTAAATTTAAATTAGATCGAGGCGCTTCTTTTGGCGCTTCGCTCGCGCCTTGAAAAACAGCCGACTGACCTCCGGCAAAATACATGTTATTTCGGGGACAGGACGCTAAGGTGCCATTAAATTGCGGTTATGCGCATGGAACGTCTGACGGCGAAGATGCAGGAGGGACTCCAGGAAAGCCAGTCGCTGGCTTCCGGCCTGCAACATCAGGAAATCACGCCTGAGCACTTGTTGCTAGCCCTCTTGCGGCAACCGGACGGCCTTGTCCGACCGCTTTTGGAGAAGTTGGAAGTCAATCCTCGATCGGTTGAAGAGCAACTGAATGGGGAGCTTGCGAAGCGGCCGAAGATTTCGGGTGCCAAGGATCAATTCCTCGGTAGTGAACTGCGGACGGTTCTGAGCGCGGCTGAAATCGAGATGTCCAAGTTGAAGGATGAATACGTTAGCGTGGAACATTTTCTTTTGGCCCTTGATGCCTCTCAGTCCGCAGCAGGTCGAGTTCTGCGCGCGATGGGCGTGACCAGGGAAAAGCTGATGAAGGCGCTGGTTGGGGTCCGTGGATCACAACGGGTGACCGACCAGAATCCCGAAGGCAAATATCAGACCCTGGAAAAGTATGGCCGAGACCTGACGGAATCTGCGCGTCGCGGGAAAATCGATCCAGTCATCGGCCGGGACGAGGAGATCCGAAGAGTGATGCAGGTGCTTTCTCGGCGTACTAAAAACAATCCGGTCTTGATCGGCGAACCAGGCGTGGGCAAGACGGCGATCGTGGAAGGGCTGGCTCGGCGAATCGTGAGCGGCGATGTCCCGGATTCGTTGAAGCAAAAACGTGTGATCGCCATGGATCTCGGTTCGATGATTGCGGGCGCTAAGTTCCGCGGAGAATTCGAAGATCGACTGAAAGCCTTCCTCAAAGAAGTAACAGATTCAGAAGGAGAGATTATTCTCTTCATCGACGAGCTTCACACGATCGTCGGCGCGGGTGCGGCTGAAGGGGCGGTCGACGCTTCCAATCTTTTAAAACCCCAGTTAGCAAGAGGCGAGCTGCACGCCATCGGTGCGACCACTCTGGACGAATATCGGAAGCACATCGAAAAAGACGCTGCGCTGGAACGGAGATTCCAACCGGTCATGGTCGCTGAGCCTTCAGTAGAAGACACCATCGCGATCCTGCGAGGTTTGAAGGAACGCTACGAAGTTCACCACGGCGTGCGGATTCAAGATGCGGCGTTAGTCGCGGCTGCCACCCTGAGTCACCGATACATTGCTGATCGATTCCTGCCCGATAAGGCAGTGGATCTGGTGGACGAGGCTGCGTCGCGTCTGAAGATCGAACTGGACTCGATGCCGACCGAAATTGACCAGATCGAGCGGCAGGTGATGCAACTGGAGATGGAACGCCAGGCTCTGAAAAAGGAGAAAGACGAAGGGAGCCAGCACCGTCTGGCTCGTCTGGAAAAGGAGTTATCCGACCTGAAGGAAAAGAGCGCCCAATTGAAGGCTCAATGGCAGAGTGAAAAGCGGGTGATCGATCAATCCCGCAAGCTTCAGGAACAAATCGAAAAACTCAAAGTGGAGCTCGAACAGGCCCAGCGTCGCGGCGAGTTGGGCAAAGCGAGCGAGATACAGTATGGACGTTTGCCTGAGCTGACGGACCAACTGGCCAAACACAACAGCCACCTCGCTGAACTGCAGAAATCGCAGCAGATTCTGAAGGAGGAAGTGACTGAGGAAGACATTGCACAAGTTGTTTCCAGCTGGACAGGCATACCGGTGTCGCGCCTTCAAGAGGGCGAAAAAGAAAAATTGATTCACATGGAGGAGCGCCTCGGCCTCCGGGTGGTTGGACAGAAAGAAGCCATCTCGGCCGTGGCCAACGCGGTCCGCAGGGCCAGGGCCGGGCTCCAAGATGAAAACAGGCCGATCGGTTCCTTTTTCTTCCTCGGTCCGACTGGCGTCGGTAAAACTGAACTCAGTCGGGCTCTGGCCGAATTCTTGTTCGACGATGAGAACGCGATGATCCGGATCGATATGAGCGAGTACATGGAACGGCACGCGGTAGCTCGCTTAATCGGAGCGCCGCCGGGATATGTTGGTTACGACGAGGGGGGACAGTTGAGCGAGGCAGTCCGGAGGCGTCCCTACAGCGTGGTCTTGTTCGACGAAGTCGAAAAAGCGCATTCGGACGTTTTTAACGTCTTGCTCCAGGTATTGGATGACGGTCGGATCACGGACGGGCAGGGGCGCACGGTCGATTTCAAGAATACGGTTATCATTATGACCAGCAACATCGGCAGCCAGTACATTCTGGATACCGATGATCGCGCTGAGCGCAACCGGCGCGTTCTGGAAGCAATGAAAAGTCAGTTTCGCCCCGAGTTCTTGAATCGAGTGGATGAGACCATCATCTTCGATCGGTTAACTGAAAAAGAGCTGACATCCATCATTGATATTCAACTTGCCCGGGTCCAGCAACGGCTTGCCAAACAGAATATGCGCCTTGTTTTGACGGATTCATTGAAGCGAATGGTCGCACGGGAAGGATTCGATCCGGTCTACGGGGCGCGCCCGTTAAAGCGGGCAATTCAGCGAGTGGTGCTTGATCCGTTGAGTCTCGAACTGCTGGAGAACCATTTCAGTGAAGGGGATGTCGTTGTTGTCGATGTGAAGGGAGATAAGGTGCAATTCCGGAAGGAAGCCGCAGCGAAATAATGGGTCGAAGTCGGGAAGCCTCGATTCAGATCCTGGACAAAAGAATAAAACGGGCTCTTTTTTCCTCATGAAATCGGCTTACGAGCTAGCGATGGAACGCCTTGAGAAACAATCTCCTTCCTCGAAATTAACAGACGATCAGCGTGCTCAATTGGCGGAGATAGATTCCTTGTACAAATCGAAGATAGCCGAAAAGGAATTGCTGCTCTCTGATCAGATCAAGCTGGAGCGAGTGGCTGGAAAGCCTTCCGAGGTGGAGAAGCTTCAGCAGCAACTCGCTTCTGAACTCCGGCGGCTGACCGAGGAATGCGAATCCAAGAAGGAAAGCATCCGCGGATCCCGCGCTTAAGGGCCGGAAGTTCATTGCATGAAATGACCATGACTGACGACGATTGATTGGCCGGTCAGGACATTGCTCGGGAAGCTTGCCAGGAAAACTGCGGTTGCGGCGACATCTTCCATGGAAGTGAATTCGCCGTCGACGGTTTCTCGCAACATGACGTTTTTGACCACTTCCTCTTCAGTGATCCCAAATTGTTGCGCTTGTCCGGGGATCTGCTTCTCGGCTAAGTTAGTTCGGATTTAAACCAGGAGTCAAAGTATATGGTATCCCAAACTCCCGCGGCGTCCGGCAACGCCGCTCCTTCTTATCCGGCGTGTGTCGAGCACGGGGTATGGGCCCCGATCCCGGCCATTCCTCCAGGAGGTTTGCATCGACTGAAACTAAAAGATGTCGATCCGGACGAATCGCACGCTATCAGGGGGCGCGGTGTCTTGACCTTCCATGCCGTGGGGTGTTCCGGTAATTTCAAAATGCTTGCGCCGGGTTTACTGGTGGCAAAAGCAATGGCTGCGCAGATTTCGAATCCGCATGGAAACGGCGGGAATCCGACCGCCGCCGCGGCGTCGTTTCTCTTTCATCTCGGGGACATTGTTTACAAAGATGAAGATTCGTCTGATCCGGACGGCAAAGACCAGGCGGCGATGTACAACGCGGCGTTCTACACCCAGTACGCCAACTACGATCGCGAAATTTTCGCTGTCGCCGGCAATCACGACGGGAAGAGATCTGATCACAAGAGTAAATCTGCGATTCTTCATTTCTTACAGAACTTCTGTCATTCCAAGAGGGAAAAGAGCCCCGATGACCAAAGCGCAAACGGCAACCGGCTGACGATGATTCAGCCATACCCATATTGGCTGTTCGAAACGCCGTTTTGCTATTTCGTCGCTCTCTACACGAATGATATCAATGCAGGGCAATTGGATGACCCCATGGGCGCGGATAACCCGCAATACCAGTGGCTGGTCGGAACCTTGAAGAGCATCAAGGCCGCCGCAGATGGGAAAGTCGTTTTCCTGGCGGTCCATTACCCGCCTTATTCCGGTACCGCCCACTTTGCAGAGCGCGGTGACCCTAATTTGGGTCCGACGCCGAGGCGGGCACCACCCGCCGGCGTTTTGTTACCGCTGGGCAACATTTTGCAGCAGGCCTTTCACGAGAGCGGTCAATATCCAGATGTTGTTCTATCGGCTCATGAACACTCGTATCAAAGAATCACTTACACTTATGCCAGCGGGTGGCAGATACCTTACCTGGTTGCCGGCTGCGGGGGCCATGGTCCCATTGAAAAGCTTTCGAAGACATGCGCGGGAGATACCGTGACCCTGGCTGGCGTTCCCTTCGATGTGGTTCTTCCGCCGGGCCTTGCTTTACCCAAAGGAGATTTCGTGAAAGTGGCTTCCTACAACGACAGCGACTTTGGTTTCCTGCGGCTGACCGTGGATAATAATCGCAGGCTCGTCACAGGGGAATTTTTTGCGGCCCGCGATGGATCAAGCTCGGAGCCCAACCTTGCTGTGCTGACGGATTCGTTCACGCTGGAGCTGGATAAACACACCATCAACTGACTCGGACACTCGCAAATCAGATCTGGGATAAAAACTCCAAAACGGTATTTGCGAAGACAGGAGGGCGACGAAAACCGCTTGCTCGGCTGGAAGACCTGTACTAATTATCGGTCCTTGATCGTGGGGGTATAGCTCAGTTGGTAGAGCGTCTCGTTCGCAATGAGAAGGTCAGGGGTTCGAATCCCCTTACCTCCACAACCTTGATCCACAGCGCCCGCGAAGGGGCTTGGTTCCTTGACAACGGTGGAGGTCAGCTAATCTCTGACTCAAGCGTCGAAGATCGAGCACCCAATCATAAACCAAGCCCGCCCCGCATAACGGATCGGCCTCATGCAGGTCACTCGCAGCTTCCCGCATTGGTCGCACCCCAAAAGCTCTGGGTGGGTTCATGGTGTTATCATGGGGCCTAGCCGGTATTTTCTGCGAATGTTTTTCTGGCTGGGTGATTTTGTGGCGGAGATTCTCCGCTACAAAAATTGTAGCTCCAGATTTCCGTTTTTGGCGATGAACGGCCTACGCTCGTCGCTGGACGGAACAAGGGAAATGTGTATACAGTGTCCGTACAACATCATGGCCACCGCACGCAAAAAGAGCGTAGTTCAGGTTCGAGTCGACAGTCAGATAAAGAAGAAAGCCGTTGATGCTTTGGATGAGATGGGTCTTTCGCTTTCCGAGATTGTGCGGGTCCTATTGGTCCGTGTGGGACAGGAGCAGGCGGTTCCCTTCGAGGTCCGGGTGCCCAATCCTGAAACCATCAAGGCGATAGAGGCAGGCAGGCGTGGCGAGGTTGCTCGGTTCAAGAGCGTCAAGGGTCTGATGGAAGATTTGAATGCGGACGATTGAACGAACGCATCAATTCAAGCGCGATTTCAAAAGGGTCATGGCGACGCTGCGTTACCGCCGGACGATTGATTCACTGCTCCCACGCGTCGTTGAACTTTTGGTAAACGACAAACCTTTGCCACCCGCTAATCGGGACCATCCGCTAGGAGGTGTTTGGGTCGGATTGAGGGAATGCCACCTGCGCCAGGACCTTCTGCTTGTCTATGACAAGCCCGATCCTCAGGTTCTGATTTTAACCAGGCTCGGCTCTCACAGCGAACTTTTCGGATAAACCGAATGGCCCATTCTGGCTGGGTGATTTAGGTGTGGGAGAATTCTCCCGCACCTTACTCTTATCAGCTCATTTCGCTCTTTTTTGCTCTTTGCCTTCAGCCTCGAGTTCCGGAAAGATAATCGGAGCGAAATCAGCGATCATTTGGTGACGCTGCTCGTTGTGGAGAATTCTCCACGTGGTGGCAATGCTCATTTTCGCTCCAAACGCAACTGATCCGGGGCGCTTTGAAGATTATGCCCACAAGATGTACCCGCAGTGTAACCGACTCAACGTGCCGACCTGAATCATTGGACCTGCATTGGGCGAAGGGCCACTCATAGCGCGCCCAGCCGACCGTGCTGAAAGTATGGCCGACGCGGGAGCCGATCCAACGGTTGGCGCCTGCGCAATTCAATCCGCTCCTCGACCGGGCTGTAGATCGCTTCGACCTCGCTGTCCGCGCGCCCGGTGGCGCGCTTCATGTCCGAGACCGATGCCATCAAGTCGAGCGTCTCTCGCCCAAGTGTCACGGCGTAGAGAAAGCGCACGGCGCTGACGGCGATGTTGACGCTGGAGGCTGACAATTGGCGTTCCTTGATGAGATGGTACAGCCAGCCCGTGACTTGCTCGTAGGAGATCAGCTCTGGCGAACGGCGATAATAGCGCGCCAGATCACAGACGTACCTTGTATAGGCTTCCTGAGTGTGTTTTGACCGGCCATGAATGACCAGGTCAAGGATGTATTTGGCTCGTAACGTTGTCGTAGGTCGGCCATTATGCCGACCACGACTTCACCGCTCACGCCCGCCCTCATGGACTCCGCGTAGCGGCTTCGTTCAACCCACATTCTGGTCGGTTATGCGTCAAACGGTGTTGCGTAAGACTCTGGAAATAAGGTAATTACATTAATGATGGCTTGGGCAAAGAAGAGATCGAAGCGCGGCGGGTTCTCTGGGTATTTTGGCCGAGGCGTTGACCACTAGATGGATGCTGAACTATTCTGCGGCCGTGGATTACTCGAAAATCATCACTATTGAGCCCGGCAAGCGTAGCGGCAAACCGTGTATTCGCGGCATGCGAATTACAGTGCAGGATGTTTTTGAGTACTTGGCCGGAGGTATGACGGAGGATCAGATTCTAGAGGATTTTCCTGAGCTTACCCGCGAGGACATTAATGCTTGCTTCGCCTTTGCGGCCGACCGCGAGCGCAAGCTTTTCGTGGCGCCGGCGTGAAGCTGCTATTGGATGAGAACCTCTCGGACAGGATTATTTCTCGAGTTGCTGATTTATTTCCTGATTCGACGCACGTCAAGGCAGTCGGTCTGAGAGAGGCGGATGACTTCGTCGTCTGGGAGTGGGCAAAGAAGCACGGGTTTACGATTGTATCAAAGGACACAGATTTTCATCAGAGGGCCATTGTGTTTGGCCACCCGCCGAAGTTCATATGGCTACGTGTTGGGAATTGCGAGACTGGCCTGATCACGAATCTTCTGAGATCGATGTTGCTTGTGTAGATCGACGAGGTCAAGCCGTAATCGGAATCGTTGGCGTACTCAATAGCCTGATCCAAATCTTCGACAATGACGACGGGAACTACCGGGCCGAAGATCTCCTTTTGCACGATCTCCATCCCCTGGCGACAAGCGGCGAGCACCGTCGGTTCGTAGAACCATCCTTTGCCACGATCCCCACGGCGGCCGCCCGTGACGACGGTAGCCCCATCTTTTGTCGCACGAGTCACCATGCCCTGAACCTTGCTTAGCCCCTCTTGGTTAATGAGCGGACCGTAATCCACCGACAGGTCTTCAAGGGGATTACCGAACTTCGAAACCTTCATCGCCTTTGCGAGGCGGTCTGTAAATTCATCAGCGATCTGGCGGTGCACGTATACGCGTTCCGCGCAGTTGCAGACCTGGCCGCTGTTGATGATGCGCGAGTTCTTGATCGCCTCAACGGCTAGATCGAGATTCGCGTCGCTCAACACGATGGCGGGTGCTTTGCCGCCCAACTCTAGATTGACCTTCGTGAGGTTCTCCGCGGCGGCGGCCATGATTTTCGAACCGGTCTCCACGCTACCGGTAAAGCTGACCATCCCGATGTCGCGGTGCGAGGCCAGTTGGCGGCCAACGGTGTCACCCAGGCCCGAAATGAAATTGACCACTCCAGGCGGCAGGTCAGTCTCGGCAACCACCTTCGCAAACTCAAAGGCATTGAGGGGCGTTTCCTCGCTCGGCTTAATCACGATCGTGTTGCCGGTGACTAACGCCGGCGCGAGTTTTCGCACGATTAGAAAGAAAGGAAAGTTCCACGGTAGGATGCCCGCCACGACGCCGATCGGCTGCCGGAAGAGGAAGATGTGCTCGTTGGGGCGGTCGCTTGTGAGAATCTCGCCTTCGATCCGCCGGGCCCACTCGGCCATGTAAACTAGGTAGTCGGCGCTAAATTCGACCTCAACTTTCGCTAGTCCAAGCGGTTTTCCCTGTTCCTCGGTGATGATCCGGGCCAAGAAATCGATTCTTTCGCGGATCTTCGCGGCAATTTCGCGCAAGTATTTGCCGCGCTCTACGGCAGCCAGCTTGGCCCAGTTCTTTTGCGCGCGAATGGCGGCCTCAACTGCACGGTCGACTTCCGCCGCCCTGCTCTCCGGGACCTGCGTGATCTCTGCTTCTGTCGCGGGATTAAAGACGGGGATTCTCTGATCTTCGTGATCGCCCTGCACGAATTTACCATCGATAAAATTCACGTAGTGTTTCAGGTTGATTTGCATTGCTATGTTATTACAAATGGATTGGCGAGGTCCGAGTGTCAGCATGCACGAAAAAAGTCAAAACTTTTTGCTTTGCCGCTGGCCGTCAACCCCGGTCACTTTTGTCCCGAATTGCGAACCATTCCATTGATCCTAACCGCAATCGAGACTCCTCATGAGAGTGGACAATAGCTCGACCTGGAGGGAGGCAGGCCGAATTTCACACCACCCACTGGACGCTGGTGATGGCGTCGGTGCGAAATCAGAGCCAGGCCGGTCGAGCGGCTTTAGCCGAACTCTACCAGCTTTATTGGTACCCGCTTTATGCCTTCGCCCGCCGACGCGGGCATTCCCCGCAAGACGCTGAGGATTTGACGCAAGGGTTTTTCGTGCACCTGTTGGAACATCAAACGCTCAGTCAGGTGGATCAACTTAAAGGCAAATTCCGATCCTTCCTGCTAGCCTGCTTTCAGAACTATCTTTCGGTCGAAGTGCAGCGCGCTCAATGCCTTAAGCGGGGCGGTCAGTGTCAGTGGGTTTACCTCGATATGGAAGGCGCAGAGAACCGTTATCGATTCGAACCGGTCGATCAGCTGACCGCGGAGAAGATTTTCGAGGCCCGCTGGGCACTTACGCTCTTAGCCCAAGCGATGAAGGCCTTGGGCCGCCGATACGCAGTTCAACACAAAGAAGCGGTGTTTGAAACCTTAAAGAGGTTCGTTGGAGTTGAGACTAGCGGTCCCGAGACGTCGTATGAAGAGGCTGCTAAAACGCTGGAGGTCGGCTTGGGTACCGTCAAGACGCTTATCCATCGTCTGCGCGAGCAGTACTTGGCTGTCGTGCGTGATGAGATCGCTCGCACCGTTTCGGACCCGAGCGAAATCGCGGGCGAGATCCGTTCGCTTTGCGAAGCTTTAGTCGCCTCTGAGGGACGATTAGACCCTTGAAGCCCGAGCACCAACGCATTTGCCCGACCTGCGGCCAAAGTTTTCTGGCGCGATGGAATTCTGTCCGGTCTGCATGCTTCGCGACGCGCTCGCCACTAGCGGGGTTGAATCCGGTGAATCTCTCTGTTCTGAGGGGTAGTTGAGCCCATGCCGGAACGCCCAGCGCAACGATTTGAACATTACGAACTGTTGACAAGCGAAGACGGC
Source organism: uncultured Verrucomicrobiae bacterium (assembly GCA_963742335.1). Lineage (GTDB taxonomy): Bacteria > Verrucomicrobiota > Verrucomicrobiia > Chthoniobacterales > JAFAMB01 > JAFAMB01. Next base: position 173,013 of record CAVULL010000008.1, on the reverse strand, counting down.
AAACCGCTCGAGTTGGGTCGCGGTGCGATGGGGGTCACTTACAAGGCGTTCGACGTCGATCTGCACTGTCCGGTGACACTGAAAGTCATAAGCGAGCGATACCTCGGTGATGAATTGGCGCGGCTTCGCTTTCTACGCGAAGCCCGCGCAGCGGCGCGCCTTCGGCATTCAAACGTTGCCTCGGTGTTGCACCTGGGCAGAACTGGGAACAGTTACTTCTACGCGATGGAGTTCGTAGAAGGAGAAACGCTTGAAAAACTCATCAAACGGTCAGGCCGACTGGAGGTAGAGCTGGCGCTCGAAATTACGACGCAGGTGGCTGCCGGATTGGCCGCAGTTCACGAGCAGAACCTTGTCCACCGAGATATCAAACCAACAAACATCATGGTGAGGTTGAAGGAGGAACGAGGTCTAACGGCGAAGATTATCGACCTTGGCCTAGCGAAGACACTAGACGAATCGGCTTCTGAAGCTGGGATTTCATCGCTTGGAACATTTGTCGGGACACCCGAGTTTGCGAGTCCGGAGCAATTTGCGGGCGTGAGTGTGGACATCCGTTCGGATCTGTACTCGCTTGGCGTAACGCTTTGGGTAATGGTGACCGGCCAAACACCATTCCGAGGTCCTTCCGCTGAGGTGATGTATCAACATCAGCATATGCCCTTACCGCTTGAACGACTCAAAGATGTTCCACAGCCGGTCGTAGTTCTCCTTGAGAAACTCCTTCAGAAGGGTCCGGCACAGCGTTTCCAGACTCCGAACGAGCTGCTGAAGGCGATACCGACGATAACAGGCGCGATCGACGCACCGCGTAGAATCACTCGTCAGAGCCTACGCAAGAAGTCCTCTACCGCTTCGCGTATCGGAATTCGGCGGCCGCCAGCAAGACTAGCTCCAAAGAAAATTTCAATCGCCAGACTGCCCATTACGGGAAGCGATGTTTTTGGCCGGGAGGAGGACCTTGCATTTCTGGATGCCGCCTGGACCAACCGGCAGGTCAATGTTGTTTCCATCGTAGCCTGGGGCGGCGTGGGCAAGTCCACCCTCATCAACCATTGGCTGCGCCGTTTGGCAGCCGATCATTACCGTTCGGCGGAGCGGGTGTTCGGCTGGTCCTTTTACCGCCAGGGCACCCGCGGAGATGCTTCTTCGGCCGATGAGTTCCTGGACGCGACCCTGGCTTGGTTTGGCGATGCCGACCCGCGGCAGGGCACGGGTTGGGAAAAAGGCGAACGTCTGGCCCGGCTCATCGCCCACCGGCGCACCCTTTTTGTGCTGGACGGCTTGGAGCCTCTCCAACACACGCCGGGTCCGCACGAAGGGCGCCTGCGCGAACCAAGCCTGCAGGCGCTCCTGCGCGAGCTGGCCACCTTCAACCAGGGACTTTGCGTCGTCACCACGCGGTTACCAATCGCCGACATTTCCGAGCACGAGGGTGTCTCTGCCCAGCGCTTTGAGCTAGAACACCTTTCCAGCCAAGCCGGGGCGCAACTGCTGCGGGCCGTAGGTGTGAGAGGACCCGAAGGCGGAGTTGCGCCGTGCCAGCGAGGAATTCCAAGGCCATTGTTTGGCGCTGACCCTGTTAGGCAGTTACTTAAGTGACGCGTACAACGGCGACATTCGGTGTCGCGACCAAGTGCCAACCCACCTGGTGGATGACGCGGGGCAAGGCGCCCATGCCCGCAAGGTCATGGACTCGTATCAACGCTGGTGGGGCGAGGGTCCGGAGTTGTCGGTGCTCCGCCTGCTCGGCTTCTTCGATCGACCTGCGAACGAAAAGGCGCTGGCGGCCCTGATGAAACCGCCTGCGATCCCGGGCTTGACCGAGCTGCTGACGGGTTTGAACCCGAGCGAGTGGCGAACGCTTCTAGCTCGGCTAAGAAGGGCCAGGCTCCTAGCGGGGGAAGACCCGCTCCAGCCGGGACAACTCGATGCGCACCCGCTCGTGCGTGAGTACTTTGGCGAGCAGCTGCGCAGGCAATGGGCCGCGGCTTGGCAAGAGGGCAATCGGCGCCTCTACGAGCATTACCGGGCATTAGGGCCCGAGCGGCCGGACGCCTTGAGGGCGATGGAGCCGCTGTTTTTGGCCGCCATCTGCGGCTGCCAAGCCGGCCGGTTTCACGATGCACTGCATGAGGTATACCTGCCGCGCATCCAGCGGGGCGATGCTGCCTTTTCGGCCAAGGTCCTCGGGGCCCGAGGGGCCTTGCTCTCGGTCCTGGCCCATTTCTTTGAGGATGGCCGCTGGGGCTCACCGGCGCTAGGGGGCGTCGAGGGGCAACGCCTCACGGCCGACGATCAGCTCTTGATCCTCATGCAAGCGGGGATTTACCTCACGGTCACCCGAGGCTTGGGGACACCCGAGTCCCGCGTTTGTTACGAACGCGCCGAGGCCTTGTGTCACTTGCTAAATCGTCCCTTGCGCTTGTACTCCGCGCTGATGGGACAGTGGGTATTCTCCCTCCATACCGACGAGCCAGCGACCACGATGCAAATCGCCGAGCGTGTTCACACACTGGCGGAGGAGCAGAATGACGCAGCGCTCATGCTAGGAGCTTATCGCGCTTTGGCCGTCACACGGTACTATTTGGGCGATTTTGAGGCTGCGCGACAATACGCGATGAGTGGCTTTCAGCTCTGCGCTCAGGCGCCGTACAGTCTCCGGTTGAACAGGTCAACCCGCCCGCAGTCATTTGTCTGTGCTATGCGGCACTATGCGAGTGGCATCTTGCAGAGACCGCCTCATGCCAAACCGCTATGGCGGGAGCCATCTCCTTGGCAAACGAGCTGAGGGATGCGTACGCATTGGCTGAAGCCCTGTTTTATGCAGCGACGCTCGGTCATTTCGAGCGTAATAATGTTGCAGAATTGGAACGCATGGCCTCGGACCTGATTGAGGTGTGCACACGTCACCACTTTGCGCTTTACTTGGCCGGGGGAGAAATCTTGCGTGGCTGGGCGCGAAGCATTTCCGGTGATAGCGCTAAGGGTATCGCGTGCATTGAGGATGGAATACGAGACTGGCAGGCTAGTGGCTCAAGGCTGCTCCTACCGTTTTGGTTGGCCCTCAAGGCAGAAGCGTTACACCTCGCCCTTCGTACATGCGAAGCCGTTGAGACACTCAAAGGAGCAGAAGCGCTGACTGAACGATCGGAAGAACGCTGGTGGTGTGCCGAACTGCACCGGATCCGTGGAGTGTTTCTCGCGGTTTTGGGTTCTGATGAAGCCCAAATCGAGGCTTCATTTTGCGAAGCCATCAGAATCGCAACGGAGCAAAAATCGGTTTCGTTAGAGAAACGCGCCGAAGCAACCTACGCAAATTATCGGATACAAAAAGCTAGCACGTCAGGAGGGCGTGGAATCCGACTGTCTCTTTGTTAACGCCAAAAGCGAAATGACAACGTGCCAGAATTTAGCTCCGGCCGCTCGCGGTTCGTCCGGGGTAGCAGCAGGTTCCGCAGGGCCAGAGCAATGAGAACAACATGCCGAGCGGAACGTTGCTTCGGGCATTTCTGTCATTTTCCACGATAAATGGCGTTCGATTTCCACGGTATTTGGCGTACTTGAGTGAGGTTGGAGCACCAGAACGTCGCTCCGTACAAGCTGGCAGGTGCTTTCTACTCCAGAGTAGCTGACGCCAAATAGCGTGGGAAAAGCGCGCCAAATAATTTGGAAACTCACATCTGCGGACAGACTCTAGCCTAAAGGATTACCCCACATAACCTGGAGGATGTTTTTGAGTACTTGGCCGGAGGTATGACGGAGGATCAGATTCTAGAGGATTTTCCTGAGCTTACCCGCGAGGACATTAATGCTTGCTTCGCCTTTGCGGCCGACCGCGAGCGCAAGCTTTTCGTGGCGCCGGCGTGAAGCTGCTATTGGATGAGAACCTCTCGGTCAGGATTATTTCTCGAGTTGCTGATTTATTTCCTGATTCGACGCTGTACGATGGTTTTAACACCCTGGGGATCCGGGCCGAAAAACGCGGTATGACCTCGCCAGAATGGAGCCGCGAGCGGCTGATTAGTCTCGTTTGCCGGCGTCGTCGACCAGCCTTGTTGATAATTTCCCTACGGAACACTCGAACATCATTCATTGGTTTTCAGAAACCACAAATAGCGTCGGTGGCTTGTCGCATTTCAGGAGCGGTTCCGGCTGGAATTTCTTCTATCCGAAATCCGCCCTGAATACGCTTCAAATGCAGGCATGCTGCTATCAGGAATGCCGTGCCCAGCAAAATGCCAAAAATCCCGCCGGGTATCGACGCGCCGCCATCGTGTTGATTCACGACAATCAGGAAGCCTAAAACGGAGAAGCCCATGGCCATGCCGAACAAGCTTATTGCGGTCGATATTTTCTCCAGTCGCGTTTGGGTTCTCATCTTAAATTCCAGTTGGGCTTCATCAATTACAAAGGCGTTAGAAACCCCGAGTTTCAGGAATCGGCAGAAATAAAGCGGCGCTTTTATCAGGAGTATCTTTAGGCGGTCCAGAATTTTCTGGATCTTGGTGCGGTTGAGTATGTCGTGCCGTCGGATGTCCCGATGAAGTCTGATGTTTTTCGTTCCTATTACTACTGGCAGCACATATAATGGAACGCGCACGGTTGTGGAACCGGACTATGCGCTGCCGGAGGATTGGCTGAACGCTGTCGCCAGGACTGACAAGTGGCGCAACCACTACCTGGGCCGGTGCGTCGTCGTCTACGATCGCGATGCAGTTTTTGGCAAGATCGTTAACCTGGTGAGCGGTTCAGTGCTCGATTACGTGTGAGCCAAGGGATCGCAGACTGGGGCAGCCCCCGCGCTGCCTACCTGGCTGTCGCTGCTCGGGAAGCGGTTGCAGCAGGCTGCGAATGTGATTCCCGGTTCGCCGACGTGATTACACTTACCGGCGGTAGATCTCGTTGCCGCCGAACGCCTTATCGGCGTTGTAAATCGTGGTGACCGAGTAGACTGGGCTGCCATTCATCAGTTTATTTTTCTGTGTTACGACGATCGTGCCGGCGTTGCTCCCTTTGATCACCAGCTTGTTTTTGGCCGGTGTATGATATATGTGAGTAATGGAGTTGTTGTCGAAGCGTCTCATCCCGGATTGCAGCAAAAGCACCGTTCTATAGACATCAACCTTGTTCTCACCAAACGCCTCGATATCGTACTCCTTGCCGACATTGCGCACGGCCTTGGCATGCCCCGCCAGGAGGTGAATCAGCCCCCAGGCGGCGTTTCCCAGCTGCACCCCGATTTGGATGGTCGCCGGAAGCGTCCCCAGGTTCGCTGCTCCCCCTACGAGCGTATCAAGTCTAAAGGAATGCCACAGTTCCATATGATTTCCCGGACTGACTGGCGCTTCCAGCCACCAGTCTGCCGGCGACGCGGCGACTTGATTCGTGTTCAGCAGCCGATCGATTAACTTGAACTCCTGCTCGCTGTCCCAGACTCCGGCCGTTTTTTTGCCCAACATGAGCTTGATCGTTATGTCCATCTGCTGGGCGTTGCGGGTGATGTCCCACGTCACGTCAGCGTGTCCACTGTTTTCTCCGCTGCCCGAGTAGAGCGAGACGTCCCCCGAAAGAGGGGGGCCCCCTGGCAGCGCCGGCGGGGGCGGCGCAATCGGCAGGGGATCCGCAAATATTCCCGAATCATAGAATTCCATGGTCTTGTGGCAATCCGGGCATCTAGGACATGCGAACACACCAGGCAGGTTGTTCGGCTGGGGCGCCGCGAGTTTTCTTGGGGCGGGCTTGATTGTTACCCCATCCGTATCCAGGCAAACGTGCAAGGGGTTGCGGCAGCAGAAATAGTTGTATCGCATACGTCACTTCCTTTATTGGAGCCTGTGCCTCGACAATAAGCATGTTGCCGTATTGGCCCCGCCTATCTTAACGTCGAGGCTTCGGCTCATACCTCATCGTCGTTTCCTGCGATGTCCCAGCTGAATGGGATCATATTTCCCTTCCCGCCTTTGGCCTCCTGGGGCAAGTATTCCACTTTAACCTTAGCAAAGTTCAAGCTGACGTTTTCCGTCAAACGGTCATCGGCGCCGGAGGCTCCAGTCGTCACGGAAGTAATCAGGACTTCCTGCAACTTAATAGTGACGTACTCTACGGGCTTCTCGCCGCCGGCTTTGCGCACTGTGAGCACCGCAGTATCGAAGTGCGTCCCGTCACAACAAGACAGCATTATATTGGCCGAACTGCTGTCGAGGTACTTGGTGACGTTCAGGTCCTGCACGTTCACTTTGCCGCTGCCGGCTCCTCCGCCCACATGGGCCGAGCCGCTGTTGGTCATCCCCCACGACCAGCCGAGGATGTCGATTTCTTTAGTATGCGCCTTATCTTTTGACTCGCCATTGACGCCGTCGAGTTTGAGAAACATGTCTACTGCCATAACTTTATCTTTCTATCTATTAACGTTTATTTAAATTAGTTGTATCTGTTAGTTTGTTAGCAAGGTTCCAGGCGCTTTGTCTCGCATCTGTGAGCCGTGCTTACCAACTTCAACGGGGGAAACTGTCCGATCCCTCAGAAAAGTTTTCTGAGGTTCAAAAAACTTTTGTTCAGCTTGTTTTCCAAGATAAGCCTGAGAGGCCCGGGTCTGGCGCTCAAGGCTGCTGACAGCGTTGAATCCGCACAGAAATACGGTGGGGGCGCTCCTCGGCAGCAAAGGTGGTGGATTTGTAAAGCCTGCGTGCCAACGACAGGCAATTTTCCGGCCTCATTCGGTCGGATCCTCTAGATGCCGCGGACGGAGGTTTCCCCGCTCAGAATGGATACACGTCTGCCTTACCCCTCGTAGAAGCCGTCGATGGGTTCAAAGACTTCCGTCCAGGTTAGTTTACCCGCGATGACGAGATTATCGTCAATTATTGCGGTCTTGAAACCCTTCTCATCCAGGTACGCTCTGAGTGCGTTACGCTCTGTTTCGGCGAGCTCACCCGTGTCTGTGCGTATCCTCCAAAATTCGTCCTCAAGTCGCAAGATCCGCGTTTCCATGGAGATATTGAGTCGGAGTTGCTGATTCCTGTCTGTATCTGTGAAAGACCTGGATCAATCTCGTCCAGTGTCTCTCTGTGAGGCATATCATCGATCGTCGAGTGAGCGGAAACCAAGACCAAAATCTAACCAAAAATATTTGAAATTTTCTCCTATCTCGCCGTTTCCGGTGGGTACCTTATTTAGGCGGGTTCAGCCTTCGTAGCACTGCGCTACGCTCCGCATAACGCACGCGAGCGCGCCATTATCGTTTCTGAGCTCCTCGCGCTTGGGAGGTAACGGTATTTTGCGTTCGACAGCGCTTCGCTCGTTTCCTCGCTGCGGCTGTCAACCTGCAAAAGCTTTTGGAACTTTGTTCGCAAGGCAAGCCGGGGGGGATGCGCTTTGCCGCACAGGCGGCGGGACCAGTTTTCTATTTTAGGCCCAATCGCGCGATTTCGGCGGTAGGATAGCCAAGGATCGTAATGATCCGCCAGGACTTTCGCTCGACGTAGAGGAATGCGCGGCCCTCGATGCGGTAGATACCTTTCCAGCCGATGGTGTAATTCGTGTCGGTTTCCTCAAAGTCGATGGGTTCTGGATCCCCGTCGCGGGCGAGTCGTGCAGCAAGTTGATTTGAAGGCTCCAGCATCCATGCATCCCCGGTTTCGGTCGAAAAGAATGCCAGCGGACCGATGGTGACAAAGCATCCATCGTGTTCAGCCGCTTGGCCCTGAATGTATTTTATCTCCTTGGCGAGGCGGAAGTCCTTGCCCTCCATCCATTGTTTTCCTGCTCCACTCTTGATCTTTTTAGGTTTCACGCCGTTCTCCAGTTTCACAGTAGAATCAACCCATGGAACTGTTCCAAGAGCTCTTTGGTAAGCTTCTGCTCTTTGTATACCACTGCTTCGACCGGATCGTGATCAACGGCTATTTGAGCGGATTGTCTCGGCCCGAGCAAGTGGTTCATTTCTTTCGTCAGGTGCTCGGAAATCCCATTTTGAGCAAGGAGTTGATCGCTCAGCGTACCAATGACTACCAGCAGTGGGTGGAAGCCTTTGGCGCCAACCACCAGATCCCCATTCAGTGGGCTGAAAAAGGTGTCCGTAAAGAGGATTATGTTCTGCCCTGGTTGCGCCGAATGCGCAAGAAGAACGCCTACGGAGTCTATTTTATTTTCAAAAGCATGGAACAAGGCCCCAGCTTTCGGATCAGCGTGCCGAAGTATCCCACCAAGGACCCCAACCATCGGATCCTGGCGCCTCAACGCAGTCGCTTTACGCACTACTACTTCTACATTTACGATCAAGTGCTTGGACCGATGGTCATGCGCGTTGGGTCCTTCTTGCCCTTCCAGGCTACCTATTATCTAAACGGTCACTCCTTTATCGAACAGGAACTCAAGAAAGCCCAGGTCGCCTTCCGCAAGAACGATAACGCATTTGTCGCCATCGACGATGTCGCGGCCCTGCAGGCCGCCGCCGCCCGGCTTAGTCCCCAGATCATCCAAAAGCAGCTCGATTACTGGACATTGATCCTGGCACCGAAGTTCTCCCGCGCCGAGCGCCATCAGATCAACCTGTCGCGCTTTTACGCCATCGGGCAGGTCGAGTACAGCCGCAACTTCATCTTCAAGCGCAACTTCCCGATCCATAAGATCTTCGAACGCAGCTGCGAGATCGGGCTTTGGCGACTGACGGCCAACCGGATCTCGGAACTCTTCGGCATGCGACTCCATAAGAGAATAGGCGGTAAACTAGGCACCGTCATCGATCAGATCGAACACGGCCATCATGTCTTCCGTGCTTACTGTAAGAATGCATTTTTGAAGCAGTACGAAAAGTTCTCCACCTTGCTGCGCAATGAACTTTGCTCAAATAACCTATCCGACTTTGGCCTTAAGAAAGGCCTGCAGAATTTAGATGCCGTACGCACCAAGTTCCTCGCAGTCACCGATCGCTTTGCCGGACTTCAGGCTCAATGGTTAAACGTCCACGTGGACTTTCCTCTGCTGCAGCGCATGGCCTTGCCGATCGTCAGCGGCTCAGTCTATTACGCGGGTATAAAGATTCATGAAACCCGTATCATCCGACTTCTGGAGGTTCTTCTGCATGCCGGCAACAATCTTGGAGGCTGGAGCGCCAAGCAGATTCATCAAATCATTCTCCGGAGCTTCCACCTTTCGGAAAAGTCCTACGCTCTCAACCAACTTCGTTATGACTTGCGCAAGCTAAAAGGCCACGGTCTGCTTGAACGGGACGGCTCACGATACGCCTACCGCCTGACCAGCAAAGGCTTCCAAGTCGCCTTGCTCTTTCTGTTCTTCCACAAGCGTCTATGTGGTCCACTTGCTAACAGTCGCTTTCACCACCAACCGGACGCCAGCCATCGGCCCAAGAGTAAACTTGAAGCTGCCTATCATAAGGCTGACCGCGCCATCCAAGACATTGTCGATCTCCTTGATGCTGCGTGATACTGTTGCTCGTAATCTTCAACAAATTATGTCGATGATTTTGAAGGCAAGAATCTAGTGCGCGTAGCCAGAACGATCTTTGAGATTGCGGACAAACGCCGAACACAGCCATAAGTGGTGCGGCAATCGACAATTTCGCACGAATCGAAGTCCGCTCCGTGCCAGATTCGTAAGATCGCCACTAGGTCGCCTTCTTCGTCGAATTTATAAATAACTCGATACGATTGAGAGATGATCTCTCGTATCTGCGGGTTACCGAACTCTGGAACGATGCGGCCGAGACGGGGAAAGGCAGCGACGTTTTCCGCTTCCCGAATGATCTTGGAGCCTACTTTCTCAGCAGCAGGTGGATTATCCTTCGAGATAAACTGGCCAATTTCCTCCAAATCGGCAACAGCCGGCTCGGTCCAAATCAGGGTGGCCATTACTTCCTGTCAGTCGGCGCATATCCTTTGGGCCATATCCGAGCAGCTTTCACAGGTCCAGCAAACAATTCAAAGCGTTGCAGGACAACCTTAATGTGCAGCTCTTTGTGGTTACGGATGAAGGGGGGCCGCCCTCAAAACGCCGCAAATCTAATCGACTGTGGCGGATGCTTTAGGAATTTCGGACCGGGACTTCGGACGATTGCAACCGGAGAAAGTTGATTAAATGCGCGTCCACCTGTGTGTACCGCCCTTGCCTTAACGGTAGGGGGATTTGAGTGACTAAGTGCAAAAACATTGATATCTTTTACACCGACATATAGAACATACATATAAAACGTAATCATAATATTATACAATTTATATCATATGAAATGGGCATCCCCGGGCAAAAGCGACCTCCTAAACGTGCATTTCCATTTCGTCCCGACGCACAGGTCTTGGTTCAATCAGGTTAAATGCCGGTTTAGCATTCTGAGGCGCAGCGCCTTACAGGACAGCAGTTTTACCAGTGATTTAGTCTTACGTTTTGGAGAATTATCTCAAATCGTTCTCGAGAACAATCCGATAACGAGCTTTTCCGGCTTCCAAGTGTTCCAAGGCTTCATTGGCCCGCGACATTGGGAAAGTTTCGATTACCGGCGCAATCTTGTGTCGCGCGCAAAACTCGATCATCCGACGAGTATTCAATGGACTACCGAGGGGCGTACCCGACACGGACTTTTGTCCCAAGATCAACGTGAACGGCATGACTGGCACTGGCTCCGGAAGGAGGCCAACGAAGTGCAGGACACCTTTCGTCGCGAGACAGTCAAAGTAGGCCGCCCAGTTGAGTGGGACGTTGACCGTTACCAAGATCATGTCTAACGCTCCGCGAATCTTGCTCAGCTCGTCCTCGTGACGAGAATTGATCACCTGATGCGCCCCAAGCCTGACGGCTTCTTCGCGCTTCGAATCGGTGGAGGTGAACGCGTACACTTCGCACCCCCAATGACGCAAGAACTGCAGCGCTAAGTGGCCGAGTCCACCAATGCCAATCACTCCGACCCGGGCAAGCGGACTGATATCATGCTGGATGATCGGATTGAATACGGTTATTCCCCCACAAAAAAGAGGCCCAGCGGAACGATAATCGACACTCTCCGGGATTGGCGTCGCCCATACCCAATGGCGGACAAGCAAAGTGAGAATACGGACTGGAGCGAGTAACAAAAGAGAAAAATGCGGAGAGAGGCCTTGTGATCGTTTGGGTTGAAGTGGGGCATCGATATGCCAAATACCACGCAAAACAATGTGCCAAATAATTTCCCAAATCACAAAAATAGTTCTCTTTTCCGCCCCGCGGTTGTAAAACATAACGTAGCGTTTATGTGTCATATATCCTAAATTGTAAAATGTATTTTGCAGCAGGGAATGGCATTCAGCTGCGACTCAAGTATGTCTACTCGATGTAGGGTAGGAATGGATGAGGGGAGTGCTAATCCGAGCCTTTCGTTCCAGGGTTGTTTTTGCATGTTTTTGCAGACCATTTTCGTGTCCATGCGCGGGAGCCGAAGAGCTCGATACTCTACGAAGTCCGCAACGCCTACCAGGCAAAGTGTGAACACCGCTAAGAAGACTAACGACGCCTCGCTTCGCGAAAGCAAGCCCGTCTGCTAGATCTACGTAGCGAGCAATTCATCGGCTCGCTCGAAAGCCGCATGTCCCACCGCAACTGTTGGATGATTCAATTTTGACAGCGTGCGGGATTTCGCCCAACACAGCTAGCGCCGTCAAAGCATTAATTGAGTTACCCAGCAGTTGTCGACGGATGCCAGGAAAGCGACCACATCAGCAAGGTTGCGCTTAACACGCGAGGAGCCAGAGCTGTTCACAAAACGAGACACCTCAGCGCTATTCTCGGTTTCATTACTCCCATTACCCGAATGTCAAAATTTGACATTCAAGGGAGGTAGATGGAAAAGTCGAGACATGAACGTTTCTCTGCCAGAAGCGATGGAGGAATTTGTCCGCCAAAAAGTGGCGATTGGGGACTACGAAACCGCCAGCGAAGTCGTTCGTGAAGGTCTCCGCCTTCTGAAACAGCGCGATGAAGTCTGGAAATCTGACGTGCGCGACAAAGTCAAGCAAGGTATGGATTCAATCCGCGCCGGGCGTACCATTCCAGCGCAGCAGGTCCATGCTGAGATGACCGCATTCAAAAAAAAGTGGAAGAAGAATCGTAGCCTTAAATGAAGGGAGGATACGAACTGTCGCCAGAGGCGACAGACGACCTCCAGGAAATCTGGGTTTATATCGCCAACGACAACCCGATCGCAGCGGACAAGCTAGAAGATGATATTTATGCAGCATGCGAGCAGCTCGCGAAAAATCCGCGTCTTGGTCACCGACGTTCGGACTTGACGGACGAACCCGTCCTGTTTTGGCCGGTGCGGGGGCAAACATGGTGATTTACCTGCCCGATACGGAGCCGCTGAAGATCGTCCGCATTCTTCAGGGCGCCCGCAACGCCTCGGCTCAGCTTTAAGCGTCCCGAACAAATAGGGTCGGGTAGGGGAAAGAGTGGGGACCGGCAACTGACTTCTTGGTCAGCAGCTATTTTAGGTTAGAACCCATTGGCTGATGTTATCAGCCTGATCGCTGCGGAACGTTCAAGGCTAGCGTGTGATTAACCGCACGGTTTACGGCTGCTATTTTCGAACCGCCCCATCGCCGAAGATTGCTATCAACACGGGACGCCGCAGGAAACCAAACGGTAGGAATCTTGTTCCGAAACCTAATTTGATGCACTAGTATAGAGGAACACGAAATTGTTTGTGGAACAGGACAACAGTTCGCCAAGGGGCCGTGCTGGCCAATTTTCGCACCACTCGGTGGAGCGTGGTGTTGTTTTCGGCTCAGATTCCGGCTGAAGGGCGGTTAGGTCCATGAGCACGGAGCCTCAACGCACCTGCCCGAGTTGCGTTGAGGCGCTTCTTGAGAAAGATCCGGTGCGGCGCTTTCAGGGCCCGAGCGAACTCGTGAAGGCGATACCGACCGTAAGAGACGCTATCGACACGCGGCATAGAGTCACTCGTCAGAGCTTGCAGAAGGCGCCCGCTGACGATTCGTGCACAGTAACCTGCAGGCCGCCGGCAAGACTGGGCCCGGAGAAAATCTCACTAGCCAGATTACCCGTTACAGGAAGCAATGTTTTTGGTCGAGAGGAGGATATCGCTTTCCTGAATGATGCATGGGCAAACCAGCAGGTAAATGTCGTTACAATTGTTGCTTGGGCCGGTGTCGGAAAGTCGACGCTCGTCAACCATTGGCTCCGTCGAATGGCTGCTGAGCGTTATCGTTCTGCGGAGCGCGTTTTTGGCTGGTCCTTCTACAGACAAGGCACCAGCGGAGACTCTTCGTCCGCCGATGAATTTCTTGACGCCGCCCTCGCTTGGTTTGGAGATCCAGATCCACGGATTGGAACGGCGTGGGAGAAGGGCGAGAGACTCGCGAAGCTCATCGCACATCGGTGCTGAAACCGCCCGTTATCCGCGGTCTTACAGAGTCGTTAACTGATTTGAGCCCGACCGAGTGGCGAACTATTCTTTCCAGACTAAGAAGAGCAAGACTCCTCGCTGGGGAAGAGCCGCACCACCTTGGGTATCTGGATACGCATCCTCTTGTGCGTGAATATTTTGGCGAACAGCTTCGGAGCCAACGAACGGACGCTTGGAAAGACTGCAATCGGCGACTCTATAATTTTTATCGAACGCTTGCTCCCCATACACCAGATAGCTTTATGGAAATGGAGCCACTTTTCTTAGCAGTAATTTGCGGCTGCAACGCCGGTTTATTTCGCGAAGCGTTGCATGAAGTTTATATTCCGCGGATTCAGCGTGGAAACGCCTCCTTCGCTGCTAACATCCTCGGAGCCAGAGGAGCATTACTCTCGATTTTGGTTCATTTCTTCGAACATGGACGTTGGGGATCACTTCTGGAAACGGGCACAGAGGGGCAGAGTCTCACGGCCGAAGATCAGCTCTTCATCCTCATGCAGGCGGCGCTATATTTAACTGCCACGCGAGGATTGGGGGCACCCGATGTGCAAATTTGCTACGAGCGCGCAGAGTCCTTGTGTCATTCCCTCAACCGTCCCCTGCTTCTGTACTCCGCGCTGAAAGGTCAGTGGAACTATTCCCTCATGACTGACAAGCTGACGGCGGCGATGCAGATCGCCAAACGAGTTTACTCACTTGCACAGGAGCAGAATGCTCCAGCACTGTGGATAAGTGCCAATCGCACTTTGGCGTGCACGTCCTATTTCTTGGGAGATTTCGAGTCGGTGCGACGATACGCCATGCGTGCTCTTCAGATTTGGCACTCGGGAGGCGTACAGTCTCCGGTCGAAGAGGTTGACCCGCCCGTCGTTGCTTGCCTATGCGATAAGGCCCAATCTGAGTGGCATTTTGGAGAAATCGACGCTTCCCACGCGACCATGGCGGAAGCCATCGCACTGGCGAAGGAGCTGAATGATATGCACGGATTAGCCGAAGCACTCTTTTTTGCAACGTGTCTCGGCCACGATGAGCGCAATGTTGCTGAGGTGGAACGCTTGGCATCGGATTTAATTGAACTGTCAACGCGTCAGAATTTTGCGCTTTGGCTGGCTGGAGGAACCATTCTCCGCGGTTGGGCGCGCAGCGTCTCCGGTCACACTACTCAAGGCATCGCGTGGATTGAGAACGGTATAGGAGACTGGCGGGCAACCGGCTCGATGATTGGTCTGCCCCTTTGGTTTGCACTAAAGGCTGAAGCTTTGCACTTGGCGGATCGTACCTCCGAAGCTCTCGAAACAATAACGGAAGCCGAAATTCTAGCCAAAAGATCTGAAGAACGCTCTTGGTTTGCCGAACTACGCCGGCTTCATGGAGTGTTTCTCGCAGCTATTGGCGCTGACGAAAGCCAGATTGAGACTTCGTTTTGCGAAGCAATCAGAACCGCGAGAGAGCAGAAGTCGATTTCGCTAGCGAAACGCGCGGAAGCAACCTATGCGGAATACCGTCGCCAAAAGGCGAGCGTATTGGGAGTACGTGTATTTCGACTACCTCTTTGTTGACGCCAAAGGGGCACCCCAAAAATCACAGTTCAGCGTGTGACTTTCCACGATAAATGGCGTGCGATTTTCCACGAAATTGTCGTGACCGATTTGTGCCGGCTCGTTACTGGCTGCGAGATGACCGGGGCGGCGCCCGCTCCACTGCGCCAAATATCGTGGAAAAAACGACGCCAAATAATTTGGAAACTCACAGAGAAAAGGAGGCGGATGGCCGGGGGCACACATCCTTTATATAATCGACGAACCCTCGACCGGTAGCGGGCTTTGATCGGCGTCATGCTTTTTTCCTTTGCGAGGGTTTCGACCGTCCTGGGGATGAAGGTTTCGGATTTTTACGAAAACGGACGCCGGCGCTGGTTCCGGCTCTTAGAAAAGGGTGGCAAACATCACGAGGTGCCGGTGCACCACAAGGCCCAGGATTACGTGGCCGAGTATTTGGAAAAAGCGGGTTTTGAGCCAAACAAGCCGCTCTTTCGCTCTTTCAAACCTTCCACACTAAAC
The DNA here is from genome assembly GCA_963742335.1 of uncultured Verrucomicrobiae bacterium. Classification (GTDB taxonomy): domain Bacteria; phylum Verrucomicrobiota; class Verrucomicrobiia; order Chthoniobacterales; family JAFAMB01; genus JAFAMB01. The sequence continues at coordinate 157,542 of CAVULL010000008.1, read as the reverse complement.
AGCCTACCGGGCGGCCAATGTCACGATCCGAAGCTTGCAATTCAATTTCTCCGATCGCTCCCAGCTCAAGCTTCTCTCCGTTAGCGTGAACGTTGATTTTGTGGTCTTTTCCGTGCGCATCAACCAGTGTGACAAAGTCTTTCTTCTTTGGCGCAGACTGCGTCTGGTTCTGTTTGACTGTGTACACTTCCCGAGCGGAAAGACCACGCACCTTTGCCTTTTCCGAGACCAGGGTTACGGCCATGCCAAGCGTGTACGTATTCGAATCGCGCCGCATAGCGCGCGCCGTTTAATCACAGGGCCGGAAAGCGCGCCCGCAGAGCCCATCGCCGCGCGGACATCGGCCGTGAAGGCGCGGATTTCAGCGTGCGTTGGACCTACTGCCAAGACGTGCGGTTCAACCGAGAATCTTATACCCGGGCGGAGCCTCGCCCTCCTGCGCTCGGAGTTGACTTGCCAGTGATCCGTGTTTATATACGTTCATCAATGTTTATACGTGTTTTGATTCACCATGCCTTCCCTCAACCTTCTTCCTGACGAACGTCACCGCCTCATTCGCCAGCGACTCTCTTTAGGAGAACGTGTCCTCGCCGCCGAAATGGCCCGGGAACTCGGGGCTTCTGAGGACACTATCCGTCGTGATCTTCGCGAATTGGCGAACCTCGGCGTGTGTCAACGCGTTTACGGAGGAGCCTTGCCAGTCTCACCGGCGTCCGGTTCGTTCAAGGTGCGCCAGAGCCAAAAGCTCGGGTCGAAGATCGCTTTGGGACAAGCGGCAGCGACGATGATCGCGCCCGATCAGGTCATCTTCCTGGATGCCGGCACCACCAATTTGGAGATTGCGCGCGCTTTGCCTAATCATCCGAAACTCACCGTCGCCACCAATTCGCCGGCCATCGCAATGGAGTTAATTTCCCGCTCTGACATCACTCTCGTGATGATCGGCGGACGCATTGACCCCGACGCCGGCGCAGTATTGGGCGCACGGGCGATTCGCGACATTCAGTCTATTTCCATCGACCTATCTTTTTTAGGGGCCTGCGCCGTCTCTGATCAAGCGGACGTTCGGGCCTTCATTTTTGAGGACGCGGAATTTAAGCAGGCATTGGTCGGGACGAGCCGCGCGGTGGCCGTAGCGATGACGACGGAAAAACTCGGGACCACTGCACCTTTTCACGCGGCTTTTTCGAGTGACCTGGATCTTCTAATCGTCGAGGCGGATGCGCCAGCCGGGCAATTGCAGGCCTTCAGGCGCGCGGGTGTGCGCATCCATCAGCTTGCCGGCTGACCACGGTTCGCTTCCCGCGCTCGTGCATAAACGTCAAAAAGAAAGTTCTAATGTCTTCAACTACTACGACCATCCGCCCAATACCAGGACGCCAGGAGCAGCTTTCCACCCGCATCGTATTCTTCATTGCTGGTTTTGGCATGGCCGCTTGGGCCCCGCTCGTGCCATTTGCCAAGATCCGCGCCAATATTGATGACGGGCTGCTCGGGCTGCTTCTTCTATGCCTCGGGGCCGGTTCGATCGTGGCCATGCCGTTGGCGGGTGCTCTGGCGGCACGTCTCGGGTGTCGGCTGGTCATTGCTTTGTCGACGGGGTTAATGTGTCTCATGCTCCCCTTCCTGGCTACGGTATCCACGGTGCCTGAACTGGTGGCGTCTCTGCTCATCTTCGGCGCTGGAGTCGGCTCCCTGGATGTGTCCATGAACATCCAAGCCGTGATCGTCGAAAGAGCGAGTGGTCAAACGATGATGTCGGGGTTTCACGGGCTTTTCAGCCTCGGTGGCATCGCTGGTGCGGCCGGTATCACTTTTCTGCTCGGAGCGGGAGCGTCGCCGCTCATCGCCGTATGGTGTGTCGTCGCCGGCATCGCTGTCGCACTCACGCTCTCGATTTCACGTCTTCTTCCCTATGGCAGCAAAAGCGACGGACCGGCCTTCGCTATTCCGCACGGCATCGTGCTATTTATCGGAGCCCTCTGCTTCATCGTCTTTCTGACGGAGGGCGCCTTACTCGACTGGAGCGCCGTATTCTTGACCTCGGTGCGTGGAATGGATGCTTCGCAGGCAGGCCTGGGATATGCCGCCTTTGCCCTCACGATGACGATTGGACGCCTGACCGGCGACCGCGTCGTACGGCGCATCGGCCCCGTACGGATCGTCATTTTTGGGGGCCTCTGCGCCGCAGGAGGGATTGCGCTGGCGACGCTGATTCCCTCATGGCAAGCAGCGCTGTTGGGCTATGCCTTGGTGGGCGTGGGCTGCTCCAACGTCGTACCGGTGCTCTTTAGCAGCGTCGGTCGACAGACGATCATGCCTGAAAACGTGGCCATCCCGGCGATCACGACGCTGGGCTACGCCGGGATCCTCGTCGGGCCGGCGGCCATTGGGTTTGTTTCTCACACCACCAACCTTCAGACAGCCTTCATGATTCTGGCGGTCCTGCTACTCTGTGTTGCCGGAAGCGGCCGCCAGCTGAGAGTTTAGAACCGAAAATTGACCATCTCGTGATTTCCCCACACCAAGCCCTCCGTTAGCTCGGCTTATGGCAACCCACGGCCTGAGGCATGGGATCACTTAGTAGGCTATTGTTAGCTAACAACAAGTCCACCTGCGCCGCTGTCTTGGGCTGTCACCCGCCGCGCCAAGTTTAAGCCTGTGAGATAAACGTTTGCCAAAAAATGGCAGAAACGTCCTATACGGCGCCGGAATGGGCCGGCTAGCTTCCGTCCGCAAGCCGGGGTCAGCGCAAACCATGTATGTCTCTGCGTCCTCCTCATCAAGATCCTCCGGTACCTTCAAACAGGTATTGTCATCGCCGCTCTATCGCGGAGCCACCATTGCGATGTTCTTGTCCGGCTTGGGTGCTTCGGCCGCGGCTCCGCAGATTGTCCTTTTTCTGGTCAAAGAACTTGGGACACCCCTTCCGATCGCGGGCCTCTACTATCTGACGAACCTTACGGCGCCGATAGCGGGCTACCTTGTCGGCAATCATTCTGACCGCACAGGTGAACGGCTAATCCTGTTCCGACTATGCGCGCTAGCAGGTTTCGCCGGATGGGCGGCGATCGCACTCTCGACTAAGGTATGGATGCCGTTCCTCATCAGCAGCCTAGTTCTCGCATTTTCAGTGGCGGCGTCCTCACAACTCTTCGCGGCCGTCCGTGATGACCTCGATCAGGAAGCGCAAGGTTCGAGCGAGGGCGTCGTCGCGATCGTCCGGATGGCCCTAACGGCAGGCTGGGTCATCGGACCGATGATCGGGGCTTGGCTGGCTGCCGCGACCAGCCTGCGCGCCATGCTCTGGATGACCGCTCTGTGCGCCCTTGCTCAGATCATCCCACTTGGGACCCTCAAGCGTGGCCAAATCAGGCCACCGATAGCAACTCGTCCTCAGTGGAGCGTCTTACCGCCATCACGTTGGCACACAATTCGGCCGCTACTCGCGTTCACCGGTCTCTACGTGCTCGTTTACGCCGGAGAGTCCGTCAAATACGGTTTCCTGCCGCTTTACATGGACGTGCAGCTACACCTTGAGCCAGCGGTGCGTGGTGCGGTGATCGGTATCCAACCGCTGGTGGAACTCGCTATCATGCCGTTCTGCGTGACGCTTGGTCGACGCGTCGGATTTCTGTGGCTTATGTGCATCGGCGCGGCGTTCGGCGTCGCAGCGAACATTTGCTTTGCCACAACTGCTAATGCGCTCGGCATGTTCGCCGGTCAGATCCTTATGGGCGGTGTCTGGGGTATTTTCGCGTCGCTTGGCATCATCGCTGCACAGCGGTTGCTTCCGACTGCCGTCGCTACGGCTTCTGCAATCTTCATGAGCTCGACGGCAGTCGGCAGCGCTCTTGGCGGTCTTACTGGAGCTCTTGGCGTCGCCACAGTCGGCCTCCCCGAAATCTTCTTCATCCCGGCGGCATTTGCTTTCCTTGCCGTACTCGGCCTCGGGGCTATGGCGAGATCAGGAGCGCTGAAATCGAGGCCCGCAGGCGACAGTATGTGATGACTACGCCAAGTCCTCTCGCAACCGAACGTTCCGGCTTTGGTCGATCGACCGCCAGATTTTCCGCACAAATGAAGTATTGTCGTCGCGCCGTTTCCAAGGCGGGGAACCGCCAAGGCGATCCGGCTAATCTCCCCCCCGGCCGTTTAACACGCGTACTCTGTTATCGATTGCGTTATCGTAAACTACGCAATGAACAACCTAATTCCGAATGCCCTCGATGAGACGCGAAGTAACCCTACGGCGGCAGGATCGGTTGGCTAGACCCACACCAACGCCAAGCTCAGTTGGTATCGGGAGTTTCTCTTGCGATTGGTGGTGAGGCCCACGGGAACGCACTGCGCATGTCTAGCTGCAACGATACCGTTGACAGAGTCTTCGATAACCCAGCAGTCTCTGGCTGGAAGTTCCAACCCGGCAATCGCTTTTAGGAAGATCTCCGGCGAAGGTTTAGCCTGAATCACCGAAGCGCTATCTACGGCTACTCAGACCCCATTTCCAAGAAAACCTGAGACACAGATCTCATCGCCCGACATCATCACAGCTCACTGCAGGCACCGCGATCCCACAAAGCACTACACGCCCTCATCACTCCTTCGGCACATCAGATCCTCGCTCGAGCGGCGTGATGGATTATAATATGCCCAGACCGCAGCGACACGTCGACACGAGCCTGCTTTTGATTCCCGGTACGCCGCCGGATTTCCTGGACGTGCAAAACGGTGCGCATGGAACGATGCGCGAGGAGACGTACTATTCGACAACGCTTGGCAACGACCGACAACTCCTAGTCTACATCCCGCCGAGCTACGAGCGTTCCAGCGCTCCCTTACCTGTCCTTTACCTTTACCACGGCTTTGCTGGCACGCGCTATTCGTGGGTGACTGAAGGGAGGTTAGCGCAAATCCTGGACAATTTGCTTACCCAAGGAAAAGCAGTGCCGATGATTGTGGTGGTTCCGGAGGCACATGCCTTACCTTTTGAAACGACGCCAATAACCAACCCAGATTTCTACGCTAACTTCTATCCCTTCTTTGTAAAAAACCAGGCGGCAGTGGACGAGGAGCTTTTCCACGATATCATTCCTTTTATCCAAACCCGCTATAACATTAGCAATGAGCCTCGGTACCGAGCCATTGCGGGTTTATCGATGGGCGGGCTTCAAGCAATGGAGACTGGTATCACACATCTTGGCTATTTTTCCTGGATAGGTGCCTTCAGCCCGGGCCGGCTGGCTCTCGGCGATGAGTTCAAAAACGCGCTGAAGGACTCGAATAAGATCAACGAGAATCTGCGCCTTTTCGAGATAGTCGTGGGCGATAAAGATTTGATGAGCGGACCGGCGATCCCCGAGTTTGAGAGCCAGCTACGCGCACTGAACATCCAACATGTCTATACCGTCGTACGCGGAACTCATAGCATGTTCGTCTGGCGGCCTGCGCTCACTAATTTCCTGCAAGAAATCTTCCAGCACTGAATCGAGAGCTTCTTTCCGCAACACTCGATTCAACAAACCGTGCTAAACATCGGAGAGGAAACCAATGAAAACACGCTTAGTAGTTTTTTTAGGTTCTTCGAGTGGGTTTGAATGTCTCATTGTTTACACGACAGAGGCTGGTCCCGGCGACAGATCGCCAGCGAGCTTCGCCTCTTGCCACTCAGCCTCAGAGACTCTCTGCCAAGAACGATGTTTTTGCATTTAAATCGTAGACCAAATCGAGGCTTCAAATGGTCTACGATTTAACTGCAATTTATTTTGTAATTAAATCGTAGACTCCGAGGGAGAGGATTCCATTTTTGGTCTACGATTTAACTGCAATCGACAATGGACGACGAGATGGGTCAGCGAGCCAAAAGCGATTGCGTCATTGAATTGCTCGAGCAAGCCAAAAGCCGCAACAAGCTTCCCCGACTCACGGAAGAGCTTCGCAAAATCCGGCCCGACCTCGCGGACCCCTAGGTGGCTCATCGGATCCTGCCGGCGCGACGTTGAGCCGCAGTCACATCGTGCCTCAACTCGGCAATGATGCGCCGTGGGATCCCGGACGAAAAACGCCGGACTCGAATCATCCCGAGTCTTTTTCAGCGCTCGCCGCATCAGGGGCTCGGCTTCTTCCAACTCAAAACAGTTAACTGCAAATAATTTGCATAAAAAATCCCTTGAAAACCCATAGAACGTCTTCCCTTCTGTAGCCCTTAACTAGATAGTTCCTCAGAACTCCTGCGGGTTCTTGTTGCGGCAAGAAACGTTCTGTGTTCACGCCGATAACCCTGCTGTTGATGATTTAGTCTAGACTTATCTTATTAGATTGAACTGATCCAGTTTCTTAGGAGCTAGACATGGCGCAAGGGCCCTGATCTCTTTGACCACCGCGATCGCTTGTTGCGCTTTCATACTGAGATTCCCATCTGCCAATCTTGAACGCAGGCGCAAACATCCCGCAACGCCAGGAGTGGGAGTGTCGTTTAGGAAATTCCTGACAAATCCTTATGGGCCGGTCGATTTTGTCGCGCTTAAGGCGGCCTGCAGTCTGGCTTCGTCCTCGTGCGAAAGCGAGGTCATAAAGATTTTGCCGCCCAGGCCCTTCAGTTCTTCCAGTACCCGGTCCTTGTCCGAGGTGGGCCTTCTAGTTAGGACGAAGAGCGCTGATCTGCTAGGAATCAGCACTGTGGCCAATTCTTTCATGAAGCGATCGGTGATTCCCACGTCGGCGAGTGCGCCAGGAGCAGCACCTACCGTGGCATTCAGTAAGATCAGGTTGACTAGCGATCCACAAAAGCCTGGGTAGGCCGCTCCTTCGGCCAATAAGTTACCGGCACGGTGCAACTTGGTCTTGCCCGTCTCGTCCTTCACGGCGACTGCCACGTCCGCGAGATCCAGCAGACCTTCGCTTTGAAGCTTCTGGAGCTTAAAGTGAACCTCTTCCGCCTGATTAGGTTCATCGAATCCAACCACAAATAAATTACCCATTTTTTCTCATTCTAAATTTGGTTGTTGCTTCGTCTCCAAAGCCAACCCGGTCTGGCTCCCGCTCTAGAAAAAGCCGAAGCATCTCCCGTTTTTTCCTTTTTCTGGCGTTGTACTGCAGCGTTGAATCCACGCAGGATTTTCAGAAACATCACGGATACTGCAAGGTAACACAACAGCAGGGGCAGCCCGCGGCCAACCGGCGAGGCGAGCCGAATCGGAATGTAGTCTTCATTGATTGAAGGGTCCATTTTAGCTAACGGATAAGTGCTCCGCGCGGGCGACATCCAGCAACCCTTTACTGCGTCGTCAAGACCGGGACCTCCTGGACCTTCATGACCGGCGGCGGGTTCCATTTGCCGGTGAGCGCTTCGGACTTCGGAGCATAGAGGCGCAGGCAAAGATTAAAGGCCCCTTTGGGAGCCGGAAGCCAATTAGCTTCCTTTTCCGCACCTGGGCTCTCGTTCTGAAAATAGAGGTCAAGAGACCCGTCCGGATTGAACTGGAATGGCATCCAGCTGCTGACTGCAAAACGGTTCAGGCTGTTAGCTACTTGAAAGCCTTGCTGGTCGTAGAGTGTTATCGACCAGAAAGCGTTCACAGGCGGGATGGTCGCTTTATCGAAGTGAATCGCATACTTGTTCTCGCCATCGAGCGGTTTGCCAGACTCGTCGCCCAGATTGAGCGGGTAAATCGCATCCTCGGGCAGGTTCGCGCCGAGTCCTAATTGCGCGACAATGGCGCGTTTGAGGTAGTAGTTGCCGTAAACGCCCATCGTATCGGTATTCATCGACCATCCATTCGCTACCCTTGCGAGCGTCGGGATCTTCCATTCCATCAGCTTTTGCGCGACCTTCGGGACGCCTTCTAGAGCCTTCTTCACGACCGGATCGGCTTTGTCGATATCGAAGCTCTTGCCGGGCTCGATGCCCATGCGCTTCATCCTCGCGAGGATCGGTTGATCGGTGACGTGCGGCGGCTGCAGCTTCATGAGTTCTGCCGCATACGCGAAATATTTATCAGCCGACATGGTGTCGACCTGTACCTTTGGCGGAGTCTTCATGTCGATTGAAGGGTCGATCTTGACTTGGACCGGCTCGGGTGTCTTGCCCCACTGCGAGAGCGGCGTTATCTTAAAACCCGCCTGGATCTTATTTACCGCAGCGTAGTCCGATGGACCGTCTGTCTTCGTGCGACCGATGATCCAGACGTAAGGAGTCGGAGCATCGATGCGCTGGGTGTCTTTCGGAAGTTTGAATTCCTCGATGAGTCGATCTCTCAAATCGGGCCGCCAGCCGGGCGGAGCGACAACAAAATTGCCAGCCTCTGTGCCGGTCGTGCGCCAGCCTGGTGAGGCGAACACGTCAGTCCACATGTCGAGCATCGGCAGCAGGTAATAGCGGCCTGCTGTATCGGGAACTGACACGACCACCGGCTCCTTGGTGAGATCCAGCCATCCAGAGGAATAGAGGGTATCGAAATTCGGCCGAACAACGATCTTCAGATCCGCTGCGGGATACGCAGGAATGTTTACGAACGAGTTCATTGGCCCACCAAATCCTTTCCCGGGCTCGATATTACTAATTTGTTGGCGAGTGATGTCCATGGTAATGAGCGAATAAAAATAGAGGTACGCGTCGACTCCGATCGCTTGGGCCTCCTGCTCGGTGGTGGACTGTTGCGCTTTGGCTGTGTTTATAGAAATTGGCCCTGATACAAATGTGAGCGCTACGGTCGCCGTAGCGAAAAATGGCCAAAGGGTCCTGATTACGTGCAAGACTTGCTTTTTCATCGGGTGCGTATCTTCGTGATCTATCCGGGTGAGGTTGTACTTTAGTGGTGGCGCCGGGCGAACCCGGCGATCGTGGTCAATTTGAATGGTCAGTATTGCGTCCCAAAAACCAAGGTTTTCGCTACATCCTTCGGTGGTGGCAAAAACATGCGCTATTCATGGCAGAATTTGTTGCAGAAGCCATCTCAAAATGTACGATCGATAAACGGTTCTTGTTTTTTAGATTTGCGACATGCGCATTGGCTACGCTAGGGTTTCAGCTGACGATCAGACGCTGGATCTGCAACGCGACGCTCTGAAGCGGGCGAAGTGCCGACAAATCTACGAGGAACACGCTAAGCGACTAATTGAGGTGGTCGGGGACAGCGGCGGCATGCTTTCGGTGGTGTTGGCTGGCCATCCGAAGCTGAAGAACGATCTGCGGCGATCCTCGATGGAAGAGATCGGCTCACGCGCCACGATATTCGAATTGGAGGGCTTGGGGAGCGAAAAGCGGAAATACCTCAAGTGGTTGCTGGCACAATCGGTCGCGCCGAAGACGAAGATTGAAAGTGTTATTACGGAAGACGCTGTTGCTATGCTCGGCGAAAAGCTCTCCACACCACTGCAGTTCGAATACTATCTGACGCGTGCTCTCGAAGAAGCCTACAAGGTCGGCCAGAAACCGGTCGGCGCGGATATGATCGAAAATGTGCTCGCCAAGTATATCAACGCACTGGAACCAAGGCTGACCCGACAGGGTTACAACGCGAAGGTCTTGGCAGAGCTTCTCAACGCGAAACCGCGCGAGATCAAATCGTTCCTGAGCGGCCAACTTGCCCCAGGCCGAGTTGGGCAAAGAGCATGCTGACAGCGTGACTCCATGCGCTGAAGGATCGTGCCATGGAATCCACACCGGTCTCGCGCGCAAGTTTCGAGAGCAGATGCGGAGGAATCAGATTGCAAAGCTGCCCGAGTACACTGAGTTTAGAGGCGGTTGGTCATGCAAGTGGTGCACATCATGAGCGGCGTAAACCAATTGCTCCTCAGTGAGCTGTTTTCTTCCGGTAGGTTTGAATGGCTTTGTCGCCCTAACGGACCTGCAGCCGATCTGCAGGAGTTAAGGCGACTCGCCTTTTCTTATCTTATCTACTTTGTCTCAGCAGCTACGGCTGGTCCGGTGAAGTTAATGGTGTCCACCTTGATTTTCAAAGCGTCGCCATCACGAACGAGAACAAATAAAAAATGCCCCTTTACGCGCAGAGGTCTGCCGTTCTCGATCTGAAAAGTCTGGTCAAATTCCCCAGTGCTCCATAACTCATTCCCAGCCGTGCCTATAAGGTGAGGAGAATACTCCTCTAGCTTGCTCAAATACTTGCTGAAATGTAAATGTACTTTCTTGAAATCATCTTCAAAATGTTTTTGTACGGCCTCCCGACCGTAAATTGGTGGCCCGTTCCAAGTTACGTGAACGGCGTCGTCTGTGTAGAACGCGGCCAAGACAGCGGCATCGCTGTTGACGAATCCCTCGTCCATTTTTTTCAGAAGCGTGGCTAACGCCTCGCGCAGTTGTGGGTCTGGCGCGTTTGGCTGTTGTGCGAAGGTCGGCAAAGCAAAGCTGATTGCCAATCCTACAAGGCTAAGTAGTGAGCGTATTTTCATTGTTTCCTCCTGGTGGTTGGGATGGGTTTGTCGCCCTAACGGACTTGTGTGCTGCTGTTTGCAGGAGTTAAGGCGACTCGCCTCTTTCTCATCTATTTCGTCTGAGCAGGCGCCGGTGCTGGGGTTATGTTCCATATCTGCATCCGCGTCTTCCAAGCATCACCCTCACGAACAAGAATCAAACACCAATAGCCATTCTGTTCTACCGGACCGAAGTCCTGGCCTTGAACAGTCAAACTATATTTTCCGTTCATCCATAACTCATTCCCCGCCGTACCGATAATGTGAGGGGAATACTGATCGACCGTGCTAAGATGGTTGCTCATATGCACGTGCCGATACATGTCTGCCCAATTTTTTTCTAGGGCGTCCCGACCGTAAATCGGTCCTGTGTCATTCACGTTAACTGCGTCTTCCGTGAAAAGTGCGGCTACAGCGGCGGCATCGTTGCTGTTCCATGCCTCGTCAAATTTTTTAGCGAGCGCAAGAACCTGCTCGCGCAGTTGTGGATCTGGCGTGTTTGTTTGTTGGGCGAAGCTCGGCACAACAGAGCTGATGACCAACGCTGCAAGGCTAAGTCGTAAGCGTATTTTCATTGTTTCCGTTTCGGGGGTTTCGGATGGGTTGTTGCCCTTGTGCGGGGATTACATCAGTTGAGGCAACCTGAGTTTTGCCACAGGCGAAGCAATTGGATGCAGCGAGATGCATTACCTCTCCCTAAGCCTCCTTTCTCTTCTCTATAATCAGATTACCCGCTGTGTGTTTGAAATACTGGACATCTGTTGTTTAATGACGTCCGCGCTTTGCCAGAATTCCAGGTGCCAGAGCTCCCGGAGAATTGGGAATTCATTTTAAGGGACCTTTCTGCGTATCCTCTAAAAAAGTCACAGCACCCGGAAGAGGCTAAGGCAAGGATCGTTTCCGGTCGGCGTTAATGGAGGTTGTCCTTCTTATCTCTGCAGAACGGGATCTTCAAGAGGCGTACAATTCGGTTGAAGAGCACCGTCAAGGGAGAGAGCACAATTTCTTGCAGTATGTAGACTTGAGGCTTGAGCATCTCAAAAAGTTTCCTCTTATTGGGTGGCTTTATCGCGATACCGCCGTTTGCTCATCCTGGGTTTACCGCCAGTTTGTGATTTCTGATCTGCACGACAGATTGCCAAACAGAAAAAGTGTGGTCTTCGTGGCCGTCCATTTAGTGAGCGATATCTCGGTGATGAATCGGCATAGGATTTTGCTCGTCGAGCGAGACCTGGGAACGCAACTGTCTCGATGAGCGTCGTCGAGGTGTTAAGATAGCGGGCAATTCCGTCATGTTCTGGTGCGTTCTCGTTCCTGCGGGCGCTCCTAACATCATGTCCGGCAGCCCAACAGAGCGAGGATTTCCGCCGCGGGCGGAAATCCTCGCCGAGATGCTCCGCACCAGAGCCAGACCTCGCTAAAAGGGTCTGCAGAGCAGGCGATCGACGCCCGCCTGGCGAGTTGAAGCCGGTCAAACACTCGCGAACGTGAATCGTAAGCGTCTCACTATCCCCACCTGTCCTTCTCACGGCTTTTTTGCTGGACTGTGGGCATGATGGAAATCGGAGAAGTCCCGGAGCGAAAGCGATGAAGCCGAGAAGAAATCCAGCGGCTGGTGGTTGAATTTGAAGCGACGGAACGACGGAATGCTTATCCGCCCGTCTCGCTGTCCATAGAAATTTCGTCGCCGTCTCCAAGCTTGACGCGGACGTTGAGCTTCTCTCCGTCGAACGTTAGAGTCCATCGCTCTGCTGGTCTCCCTTGGCCGAGGATCAGCCTGTCGATCACAAACGTATGGTCGTCTTGCCAAGTCCCCTTGACGGCGTTGACCCGAGGGAAACCTCCAATTCGACCGTCAAAGCCATAATCGGTTAGCTCTCCCTTTCGATAAAGTCCATCTAGTCCGATCGGGCCAGTAAATCTGGAACCAGATTTGGTTGCATCTTTGGCGTAAGTCTCCATGTCGTAATGTGGCTGCGGATCAGTCAAAATCAGCGACAGCGACTTCACGTTTATTGCGTTAGGGGGAAACCTGTACACCTTTCCTGAGATGATAGCTGCCATCCCTGGGGTCCCGCCTACTCCGGTCGGCTTCTCGGTTGAGCCATCGAGTATTTTGTTTGCGAGCAGATTCGCGCTCGCTGCGTCAGGAGGGAGCGCCGTGTCCGATTTCACCGAGCTGGAAATATAGCCAGCCAATTTGCTCAATGGGTAATTGTCGCGGCCCGTCGTCACGGCCACAACGTCCAAATCGGGGAAGACCATGATGACCTGGCCATGGTACCCGCTCGCCATGTAGACATGCTTGTCGGGGAGAACCCAGAAAAGGTTGGAATACCGGAATTCCGGCTCCCCAGGCGCATGCGGATCCACCGTGGCGTGGGTCACCTTATCGATCCAATCGGACGGAAGCAGTTGCTTACCTTCCCACGCGCCGTTTCGCAGGTACAGATAGCCAATCTTCGCCATGTCGCGAGGCTGCAAGTACAATCCTTGCCCCCCGTTCGAAATGCCTTGAGGATCGTGCCCCCAGGACAGATCGTTGATTCCTAGAGGGCCAAAAAGCTTGGCTTTTCCGTATTCCAGGGCGCTCATTCCCGTGAGTTTTGTGATGATCGCGGAAAGGAGATGCGCATTGCCGTTGCTATAGTTGAAGACGTCCCCTGGAGCACTCGACATAGGCCTATCGAGAACGAACTTGACCCAGTCGGGGCTGCGCTCCATTTCGAACATTGAATCGGGCATCCTCCATTCGATGCCCGAGGTCATATCCAACAGGCTCTGAACTGTTATCGCTTTCTTTCTATCGTCGAGGTTTGCAATGCTGCGACGGTCAAAAAAATCGAGCACTCGATGGCTCGGACTATCCAGCAAGCCATCCTTGGATGCGATCGACATTAAAGTACTGATCACTGCCTTGGTGGCGGAGTATATCGCGTGAGGAATGCCCGCGGCGTAGGGGGCGTAGTATGCTTCGGCGACAATCTTTCCGTGCCGCACGACCAGCAGGCTGTCGAGACTGAGCGTTGTCCCGAAGTCAACCAGCTTAGCGAGCTCCTTCGAATCCATGCCCTGCTCTTCAGGGGAGGACGTCTGCCATTCCTTCGTTGGCCAGATTGGTTCTGTTGCATCCTGGGCGTGTGCAGCCCCGCTGCAAATCGAAGCTCCGAACATGAATGCGCCCAGCGCAGCCGCCAGAAAGGCCCTATCATTGAAAGGGAAGGGATGAACCGTTTTATAAGTCATGGGATAACAGCGTTGTCTGCTCCTCATTCTTTCTTACAATCGCCGAATGAGATCTCGCGTAATTGAGCTCAACGTCGGGCAGCCGGAGAGCGCCATAGCTAGATCGAATTCCTGACGCAACATTTCCAGGACATACCTGACGCCGGCTTCGGCACCGGAAGCCAGCCCCCATAAGACAGGGCGTCCGATGAAGACAGCCCGCGCACCGCAAGCGATCGCTTTGAGCACGTCGGTACCGCGCCTGATACCACCGTCAACATAGACTTCGACCTTGCCGCCGACTGCATCGACTATCTCCGGCAAAATCGAAATGGTCGCTGGAGTGGTGTCCAACTGCCGCGCGCCGTGGTTGGAAACGATAACCCCGGAGGCACCGTGTTTGACGGCAAGCAGAGCATCATCTGAACGCAGGATTCCTTTTACGAGCACCGGCAGTTTCGTAATACCGGTAAGCCATTCAATGTCTTTCCAGGTCAACGCAGGATCGAAGAGAGAGGCGATGTAAGGGGCAAGCCCAGAGCCAGCGGTACCGTCAGGAAACTCTTGCAGTCCTGCAGGCAGAAGATTTTTTACTGAAAGGTCATCCGGCAATTTAAATTGATTTCGAACATCGCGTTCGCGCCTGCCCGAGCAGTGGCACATCGACCGTAAAGACGATGGCCTTACAGCCGGCGACTTCGGCACGTTTTACCAATGATGCGCTGATTGCCCTATCCTTAAATACGTAGAGCTGGAACCAGACAGGTCCAGTGGCGACCGCCATGACTTCCTCGATAGAAAATGTCGAACCGGTACTTAAGGTCATCAACGTCTTAGCTGCGCCAGCCGCCTTCACTGTTGCGACTTCTCCTTCCGGGTGTGCAAGGCCTTGAAACGCTGTGGGGGCAATCAAAATAGGCATCGAAACGGGCTCGCCCAACGCGGTCGTGCCCATATGCCTCTCGCTCACATCAACCAGCATGCGCGGCAGCAACGTTATCCGCTCGTAGGCCAGGCGATTCTCGCGCAGCGTGATCTCGTCGTTGGCGCCGCTCGCACAATAGTCGTAGGCCGTCTGCGGCAACAACTCGCGAGCCTTCATTTCGAGCTCCAACAAATTGATTGCTTCTATCTGTTCGCCGATGTTCTGGCGTTTTTCCATCGTCGGGGTGATAAGTGCGGGCATATAGGGCGCGATAGCTAAGCGTACTCCTCCGAAATGTCGCGGTTGGTGTAATCGGGCAGCAAGACCGTCGCGACCACGCTGACGATCGCACAGAAAAGGATGTAGACGGCGATCACATACCCCGACCCGAATGCCGCGAGCAGCGCGGTCGCGATCAGCGGCGCTGGGCCGCCGGCGATGACCGAGCAGAGCTGGTAGCCGATCGAGGCGCCGCTGTAGCGCAGGCGGGGCGTGAAGCATTCCGCGATCAACGCGGCCTGCGGACCGTACATCAGGTGTTGCGGGACAAAAGACAACACGATGGCGATAAAGATCCAGCTTGGCATTCCGGTGTTCAGCAGCGCAAAATAAATGAACCCGAACAACCCGGTGGCGACCGAGCCGATCAGATACATGCGCTTGCGGCCGATGCGATCCGACAAATACCCGGCGATGGGGACCGTAAAGAATGACATGGCCGCTGCGGCGACGAGAGCGCTGAGAAGCAGGTCGCGCGAGCTTCCCAGGACCGTTGTCCCATAAGTAAGGACGAAGGCGCCATAGACATAAGCGGGCGCCATCTCCCCCATCTTAGCCAGCGCCACCAGAATGATCGACTTCGGCTGACGTTTGATCACTTCGAATACCGGTGCCCGTTCGATCCGGTTTTCGGCCAGCAGCCGCGAGAAGGTCGGGGTCTCGAGTATTCCCAGCCGGATATAAAGGCCGACCCCGACCATGAGGATGCTGACGAAGAACGGGACACGCCATCCCCAGCTGAGAAACCCGTCGCCGGAGATCGCGCTAAACACCAATACCGCCAAATTCGCCAGGAAAAACCCGGCTGGCGCGCCGAATTGCGGCCAGGACGCGATAAACCCGCGGTGGGCGTTCGAGCGCGCCCATTCCATCGCAAGCAGCACCGAGCCGCCCCATTCGCCGCCGAGCCCGAGACCCTGGATGAAGCGAATGATGGTCAGGATGACGGCGCCCCAAATGCCGACCTGCTCGTAGGTCGGGACAAAGCCCACGGCAAAGGTCGCAAGGCCGGTCAACAGCAAGGTCGTGATCAGCGCCGCCTTGCGGCCTATCCGATCCCCGTAATGGCCGAAGATCACCGCCCCGATGGGGCGGGCCACAAAACCGACGGCGTAGATGGCGAACGCCTGCAGCACGCCGACGAGAGGATCGGACCTGGGAAAGAAGAGCTTGCCGAAGACCAGTCCGGTCACTTGGCCGTAGAGCAAAAAATCGTACCATTCGATCGTCGTACCGACCGTGCTCGCGATCACGGCCCGACGAAGTTGCGCGCGATGATCGGCCTCCGACAGGGGACTTGATACGTTGTCGATTGTAGTCATATCGGCGTTTCCCCGATAATCCTTCACTCCTCGATTGCCCCGGGCGTTTACCGCATCATGATCGATCCGTCCCTGTAAGGACAACGAGTTTCGAACATGATCGGCACCGTAGCGCGAGCGAACCCGAAGCTGGAATTGGAAGTGGCGTCCATAGCTTTGATTTGTTTCACGGCGACTGCTGGTATTTTCGCCTTGCTATAGTCTACAAATCTATTTGTGCGGCCCGAGTGTCAGAGTTGACGAAAAAAGTGAAAAAATTCTGGCTGATCTGTTAATATTAACCAGCAAGCGGGTTCCCGATGAGAGCGAGCGACAGCTCAATTGGAGGTGAGGCGGACCAATTTCACACCACGCGCTGGACGCTGGTGATGGCTTCCGCGCACGACCAAAGCCAGGCGGGTCGAGCGGCTTTAGCTGCCCTCTGTCAGACTTATTGGTACCCACTTTACGCTTTTGCTCGCCGCCGCGGACATTCACCGCCTGATGCTCAGGATTTAACGCAAGGGTTTTTCCTCCACGTTTTGGAAAACCGGGCGCTGAGCCAGGTTGATCGACTCAAAGGCAAGTTCCGATCGTTCCTACAGGCGTGCTTTCAGAACTACCTTTCGGTCCAGGCGCAGCGAGCCCATCGACTCAAGCGAGGCGGCAATTGTCAGTTTGTTTCATTCGACCTGGAAACTGCGGAAAGCCGTTATCGATTCGAGCCGGCGGATTATTTGACCCCGGAGAAGATTTTCGAGGCCCGCTGGGCGCTGACACTGTTAAATCACGCCATGGCGGTCTTGCGCCAGGAATACGTTGCCCGAGGGAAAGAATCAGTTTTTGACACACTGGAGGTGTTCGTCGGAATCGGGGAGAGCAGGCCTGCAGTCTCGTACGAAGAGGCCGCAAAGGGATTGGACATCGGCGTCGGCACAGTGAAAACACTGATCCACCGCCTACGCAGGCAATACCTGGCCGCGGTGCGCGAAGAGGTCGCCCGCACCGTCTCAGATCCTGCAGAGATTGACGGAGAGATCCGTGCGCTCTGCGATGCGCTGATCGCCGCCGAAGGACGGCGTGATGCCGTGAAAACAGATTCCGGAGAAGCCGAGGAAGAACGCAGCACAGAGCCGGGATCAGTACAGCAGGAAGTACGCATCTGCCCGACTTGCGGCACGAAGTTCTTCACCACCGCCGACAGGGGATTCTGTCCCGTTTGTATCCTGCGCGCAGCTGTCGGCGGGGAACCTGCAGCGACCGAGGAACCAGGTTCAGTACCTGGATCGGCAGACAGCGCTGAGGAGGTTCGCCGATTCGAGAATTATGAATTGATGTTGGACAATGATGGCAGACCGATCGAGTTGGGTCGCGGCGCTATGGGCGTCACCTACAAGGCGCTCGACGTTGATCTGCGTTGTCCGGTGACCCTGAAGGTTATTAGCGAACGCTATCTCGGTGACGAGTCGGCGCGCCTTCGTTTTTTGCGCGAGGCGCGCGCAGCAGCCAGCGTTCGTCATCCGAACGTTGCCTCAGTATTACACCTGGGCAGAACTGGGAGCAGTTATTTCTATGCGATGGAGTTCGTGGAGGGAGAGACCCTTGAGCATCTCATCAAACGCTCGGGGCGGGTCGAAGTGAAGTTGGCCCTGGAAATTTTAACACAGGTCGCCGCCGGCTTGGCTGCGGTGCACAAGCAGAAGATAGTTCACCGGGACATCAAACCCAGCAACATCATGGTGAGCTTCGAGGACGGAGGTGGGCCAATGGTGAAGATTATCGACCTCGGTCTGGCAAAGCTCGACAACCGACTTGCCTGCTGAAGCCGCGATTTCAATGCCCGGAGTTTTTGCTGGAACACCGGAGTTCGCCAGTCCCGAGCAGTTCGCGGGCGTCCCGGTTGACATCCGTTCGGATCTCTATTCGCTGGGCGTGACGCTCTGGGAGATGGTGACGGGCAAGGCGCCATTCCGGGGCACGTCTGCTGAGGTGATGTATCAGCACTCAGCACGCGCCGTTACCGCTCGAGCAACTCGACGATCGTCCCGCAGCCAGTCGTTGTTCTACTTGAGGTGCTCCTTGAGAAGGATCCGGGTCGCCGTTTTCAGAATCCGGCCGAACTCTTGAAGGCGATGCCAACGATAACCGACCGTATCGACGCGCGGCGTAGAATCAATCGTGAGAGCTTGCACAAGACGCCGCCTGCGGCTTCGCACGCCGGAACTAGCAGATCGACAGCGCGACTGGGACCGAAGAAAATTTCAGTAGCCAGATTACCCGTTACTGGAAGAGATGTTTTTGGTCGAGAGGAGGATATCGCTTTCCTGGACGCGGCCTGGGCCAATCCACAGGTAAATGTCGTCACAATCGTTGCTTGGGCTGGTGTCGGGAAGTCCACGCTCCTCAACCATTGGCTCCGACGGATGGCTGCTGAACATTATCGTTCTGCGCAGCTCGTTTTTGGCTGGTCCTTCTACCGACAGGGCACGAGTGGGGGCACTTCGTCCGCAGACGAATTTCTTGACGCTGCTCTGACTTGGTTTGGGGATCCCGATCCACGCATCGGAACAGCGTGGGAAAAGGGCGAGAGGTTGGCGAAGCTGGTGGCCCATCGGCGAACCTTACTGATCCTGGACGGCCTGGAGCCACTCCAGAATCCGCCTGGTCCACAAGAGGGACGAGTACGCGAGCCTTCTATTCAGGCGCTTCTGCGCGAGCTCGCTGCCTTTAACACGGGGCTTTGCGTGATTACCACGCGTCTCCCTGTTGCTGATATTGCAGATCATGAACGCACCTCAGCCCTGCGTCGTGACCTGGAACAACTATCCAGCGAGGTCGGTGCGAAGCTGCTGCGAGCGCTGGGCGTTAAGGGGGACGAAGAGAAATTGCGAAGTGCCAGCGACGAGTTCAGTGGCCATTGTCTCGCCCTGACGCTGCTGGGCAGCTATCTGACCGATGCTTACAATGGAGATATTCGTTGTCGGCGAAGAAGTGTCGAAACGTCTTGCTCACGACGTACGACAGGGAGTCCATGCGCGAAAGGTCATGGAATCCTACCAGAGCTGGCTTGGCGAGGGTCCTGAGCTATCAGTTCTTCGCATGTTAGGTCTGTTTGATCGACCCGTTGACGAAAAGGCGCTAGGAACCCTATTGAAACCGCCTGCGATTCATGGCCTTACAGAGTCACTAACGGATTTGAGCCCGACCGAGTGGCGAACGATTCTTGCCCGATTAAGAAGAGCAAGACTCTTGGCTGGGGAAGATCCGCAGAATCGTGGGCATTTGGATACGCATCCCCTTGTTCGTGAGTACTACGGCGAACAGCTGCGGAGCCAACGAACCAGCCTGGAACGAATGCAACAGGCGGCTCTTTAGCTATTATCGAACGCTTGCACCCCAGCTGCCAGAGAGTTTCAGGGAAATGGAGCCACTTTTCTTAGCAGTCATCTGCGGGTGCAATGCCGGGCTATTACACGAAGCGCTGCATGAAGTTTACATCCCGCGAATTCAGCGGGAAGATGCGTTCTTTGCTGCTAAGGTCCTCGGCGCCAGAGGGGCATTGCTCTCGGTTTTAGTTCATTTCTTCGAACACGGACGCTGGGATGCACCCGTGCAAATGGGCGTCGAGGGGCAGAGTCTCACCGCGGAAGATCAGCTCTTCATTCTGATGCAGGCCGGGTTATATTTAACGGCCACACGAGGATACGCGGCACCGGAGGCGCTAATTTGTTACGAACGCGCTGAGTCCCTGTGTGTTTCCCTTAGTCGCCCCCATCTCCTGTTTTCCGCGCTGATGGGTCGGTGGCGCTATTCGCTTCAGACGGACAAGCTGACGGCAACGATGCAAATTGCAGATCACTTCTACTCGCTGGCCCAGGAGCAGAATGACTCTGCTCTAATGATAGCAGCCTACAACGCTTTGGCCGGCACGCTCTATTTTATGGGCGATTTCGAGGCCGCGCTACCATACGCGATGCGTGGCGTTCAAATCTGGCGCTCGGAAAGCGTACAGTCTCAACTCCAAGAGGTTGGGGCATCCGCCGTTAGTGTTCTATGCTATGAAGCACAAGCCAAGTGGCATCTTGGAGAGATCGCCTCCTCCCAAACGTCCGTGGCAGAAGCGATCTCACTAGCCAAAGAGATAAATGATATGCACGGATTAGCCGTGGCATTATGGCATGCAGCGGTTTTCGCCTACTACGAGGGTAATCCTGCAGAGGTGGAACGCTTGGCATCGAATTTGATTGAACTCTCTACTCGTCAAAATTTTGCGCATTGGCTGCCTCAAGGAGAGGTTCTCCGCGGTTGGGCGCGCAGCACTTCTGGTGACGCCGCTGAAGGCATCTCGTGGATCGTGGACGGAATAGAGGAATTTCGGGCAACCGGCGCGCTCCGGGGTGTGCCATTTTTTCTGGCGCTAAAGGCTGAAGCTTTGCAGCTTGCGGATCGCACCTTTGAAGCTCTTGAGGCTATAAGGGAGGCGCAAGGATTGGTCGAAAGATTCGAAGAGCGCTTGTGGCGTGCCGACCTGCACCGGCTTCGCGGTGTGCTTCTCACCGCTATGGGTGCTGACGAGACTCAAATTGAGGCTTCGTTCTGCGAAGCCATCAGAACCGCAAGGGAGCAGAAGTCGATTCCGCTGGCAAGACGCGCCGAAGCAAGCTACGCAGAATACCGCAGCAAAAAGCAAGCGGGTCAGGAGGACTTAGCCCCGCCTAATAGGCCTACATGAGGTTTCTTTCTCGCGCAAACCTTTTCCCTCGAGCCATCCTTGCAGCGAAGAGATGTAGTCGTAGTAAACTGGTTTTGCTGGTTGCTGGGCCAGCACGGAAGAACCCGGACGCTAACCAACGTTTGGAGCTAATGGTCTTCGGAGAAGGTAAAACATTATGATTACGCTGACATCGGCTTCGGCAGCATAACTTAGACAGCGTAACGCAAGATGGCCGCCAAGAGTTTGCCTTCTGGAATGTCGTCTTTACGCACACCCAGCACGCGGCCCCGGGTCATAATCACGCGCCGCGCGATCTCGTCAACGATCCCGTAGCTACTCTGCTCTTCTCCATCGCCAAAAGCGATACTCCCATCGACGTCATCGACAGTCCCGATGACATCTTCATCAATATCGACCAGCATTGTGTCAATGGCGCCGATGGTTGCAGCGCGAGCGGCCTGCGCGATGTCGGTCGTTGCCCGGCCCTGAGACTCGCGAGTTGCAAACATTGCGCTCCATTCAGTGATCTCGTCCCGATAAAGGCGATCGAGCACTGGGCGTGCGCTTGCCGCAAGCTCGGCGTCGGTCAACCGGTCGCTGCCGCCGTAAAGCGTTTCCCGTGCGAGATGCGGATAAGAGTTGACTGACCTGTAGATGGAGGCCAGCGGCTCATTCGACGCAAGGACAAGGGGAAGGTCGCTACCGGCGAGAACGTCACGCAAAGCGGCGTTGACGCGTCTGGCGTATTGCTCCAGGAGCACTTTCTGTCCCTCGCCCCCTTGGACACGGCCCATCGAGCGGTTGATGAGAAGAGAACGGCCTGTAACGTTCCTAGCGTCCCTTGGCAGGCTATCCACCTTGAGGGCGCTCGCCGGAAGATCGGCTGACACTTCGATAAGGCGCACGGCGCCCTCTGCCAGGGCTAGCACGTAGCAACTGTTACTGAACGAAACGGCTCGCAACAGCGGCTTGAGAAAAAAGCGGTCGGAGACTACGGCAATCGGAGATAAGACGCTTGCAACACGAAAGGTCTGTATGTTGTCTGGCGTTGCCAGCACGGCCAGGCTGTTAGCCTGGAAACGCCAGAACTCAGGATCATCTATTAAAGCATCGAAATGCTCGGATAACGCCGCGACGCGGCCCTTGTCCGCTTCCTTTTCCGTGAGTTTCCGCAAGGACTCCTTCGCAAGATTTTTCAACTGGACGGAGTCGGATGCCGCTTCTTGCGAGAGTGGCGTTGTGGGCAAATAGATTGAGACAGACAAGTCATCCCGCGAAGAAGCCAGGGCAATGATTTCGGATTCGGTAGGGATATCGACGTAGAGCATGGAGGCATTCTGACGACCCGAGAGATGGTGACAAGATAGAAGAGAGGCGAGGAGTCAAGGGGACACCTCAAGAAAGGGAAATTTACGTAAGCTAAGGACTGCCGAGTCTGGTTCCGGGAGGCCGGAGCGGGCGGAAGCCGCCCTTGGCCACTCGCTTATCGGAGTGCCTCATGACCAACAGGACTGTCTTCGGATGCAGATCAATTAGCGGCGCAAAAGCTTGGCCGGACCAAGCGACAAGAGCAGTGCATTCACGCGGCTCATTGCGCACATTCTCCAAGGGACCGCCAGTCCGGACTCCAGCGCCAAACGTGCGCGATTCGCTCGCGTTTTGGGGTGTACCACGGCGCAAGTTCGAGCGGCACTTCGGTGGTTCGTTCATTTTTTGGGGCGCTCGACGGTCGGATGGTCGAGCAGGAATTTATCGAGAATGGCGGCAGTATGTGAATTTGGCGATCGGCGACCTTCTTCCCAGCTTCGAAGCGAGGCGATGGTTTATGCGACACATCTGGGCAAGATACGGCGTTCCAAGCAATAAAGAGAAATTAGCTTGCCTCGTATTATAATTGTTATACCCTCTATACCAACAGCAGAACTTGTGCGAAGCAGCCGAAGTGTTTTGATATTCTCCATGGGGCGACGCCCATTCCGACACGTATTGTGAGGTGCTTGAAATGCCCAGTGAAACAACCAAGCCGATTAAGAGAAGTCCTCTCCTCGTCGATCTCGCCCTGCAGGGTGGCGGCTCCCACGGCGCGTTCACCTGGGGGGTGCTTGACCGTCTACTGGAAGAGCCATGGCTTGAAATCGACGGCATTTCCGGGACGTCAGCGGGCGCCATGAACGCCGCGGTGCTGGTCGACGGCTTCGCGAAGGGAGGCGCTGCCGGGGCGCGCGCGGCGCTCGAGACATTCTGGCGCCGCGTCTCCGATGCGGCCCGCTTCAGCCCGCTGCAGCGCGGGCCGCTCGATATTCTGCTCGGCCGCTGGACGCTGGATTCTTCGCCTATCTATGTCGGGATGGATATGCTCTCCCGCCTGGTGTCGCCCTACGACCTGAATCCCCTGGGCTGGAATCCTTTGCGTGACGTTCTGGCCGGCCTCATCGATTTCATGCAGCTGGGGCAAGCGCCCATCAAGCTCTTCATCACCGCCACGAATGTCAGAACCGGGCGAGGTCATGTGTTCAAGAACAACGCGATTACGCCCGACGTCCTTCTCGCCTCGGCCTGTTTGCCTACCATGTTTCAGGCAATCGAGATTGACGGCGAGCCCTATTGGGACGGCGGTTACTCCGGCAATCCCACACTCACGCCGCTCATCCGGGAGTGCAAATCCCACGACACCATTCTCGTTCAGATCAACCCGGTCGAGCGCGAGGGGACGCCGCGCTCCGCCGCCGATATTCTGAACCGCCTGAATGAAGTGTCCTTCAACGCCGTGCTCCTGAAGGAGCTGCGCATGATCGCCTTGCTCCGGCAAGTCGCCGATCCGGGCGACAGCGACAGCGAGGGCGCGCTATGGGCGGGCATGCGCATCCATCGTGTCGCCAGCAATATGCTGACGGCTCTCGGCGCCTCGTCGAAACTCAACGCTGAGTGGGCATTCTTCTCCCTGCTGCGCGAAGAAGGGCGAAAAGCAGCAGAGGTTTTCTTGCAGACTCATGCCTCGGATCTCGGGTGCCGCTCCACATTGGATATTGACGTCTTGCTGGAAAGCATCTGAAGCATGGGACTCCTCGGCATTCTTGTCGCTCTAGGGCTTCTAATCTGGCTCGCGTACCGGGGCTGGAGTGTGCTTCTGCTCGCTCCAGCCGCCGCCGTCCTCGCGGCCGGATTGGCGGGACAGCCGCTGCTCGCACACTGGACGCAGACTTTCATGGGAAGCGCCGCGCACTTCACCATGCAGTTCTTCCCGATTTTTCTCCTCGGCGCCCTGTTCGGTAAGCTGATGGAGGATAGCGGCTCGGTGACTTCGATCGCCAAGTTCATGACCGAGCGTCTTGGGCCGAAGCGGTCCGTGCTCGCGGTCGTGCTCGCCGGCGCCATCGTCACCTATGGCGGCGTCAGCCTGTTTGTCGCCTTCTTTGTTCTCGCGCCGATGGCGCATGAACTGTTTCGCGCGGCGGGGATTCCCAAGCGGCTGATGCCGGCGGCGATCGCCCTCGGCACGTCGACCTTCACCATGTCGGCGCTCCCAGGAACGCCGGCGATTCAGAATGCAATTCCGATGCCGTTCTTCGGCACCACTCCGTTCGCGGCGCCCGGCCTTGGAATCATAGCCTCAGTGGTCATGCTCGGCTTCGGGCTTTGGTGGCTCGCCCGCGCCGAGGCGAAGGCGCGCAGCAAGGGCGAGGGATATGGCGAGGGGGCGCCAACTCAAACTCATGACGCGGCCGAGGATTTGGTCGTGCGCGAGCGGGCCACAACCGCCAGCACATTCGACCCGGCGGAAGTCAGCCACGGTCATCAAAGCGCTGCGGGGCCGCCGATTACGCTGGCGGCTCTGCCGCTGGTCGTGGTCGTCATCGTCAATCTCGTGATGTCGCTGTTCGTCTTGCCTCGGATGGATGCGTCCTTTCTCGTCGATAAAGCGTGGGGCGCGACGTCGCTCGCTGCGGTCGGGGGCGTGTGGGCGGTCGTGACCGCGCTCGCGGCCGCCATCGTCGTCCTGATCGCGGTCAACTATAGTCGTCTGCCGGCGCTGCGCGGCACCATGGACGCGGGCGCCAATGCGTCTGTTTTGCCGGTTCTGAGCGTCGCCAGTCTCGTCGGCTTCGGCTCGGTTGTCGCGGCGCTTCCCGCCTTTGCGATAGTGCGCGACTGGGTGCTGTCGATCGAGGGCGGACCGCTGGTCTCGCTGTCGATCGCGACCAATCTGCTCGCCTCGCTGACCGGTTCGGCCTCCGGCGGCCTGACGATCGCGCTCGACGCGCTCGGCGCCACCTATCTGCGCATCGCGACCGAGCAGGGGATCGACCCGGGGCTGTTGCATCGTGTCGCAGTCATTGGCGCCGGCACGCTCGACAGCCTGCCGCACAACGGCGCCGTTGTCACTTTGCTCGCGGTCTGCAACTCGAGCCACCGCGAAAGCTATTTCGACATCGTCATGGTGTCGATCGTCGGCGGCCTGTTGGCGCTCGTCGCGGTGATTGGCCTGGGGACCGCGTTCGGGTCTTTCTGAAGCCTTTTTCGCGCTGCGCGCGGCGAGCAAACATTGCCGCACGGAAACTCGTCAGCATTGTCCGAAGACCAACGGGCTCAGTTGCCACCATCAAGCAGCACATGGCCGCGATCCGGATGATGTTTTCCTGGCTGACCGAAAAAGGCATTCTCGCCATCAATCCGGCCCGGGAAGGTCAAAACGCCCAAATTCTCTCGGACCGAAGGCAAGACGCCGGTGTTCAGCACCGAGGAAGTTCAAAAAGTCCTCGCTTCCATCGATACGAGTCACGTCGTCGGCCATCGGGACAAAGGGCTTCTTGCTATTCTGGGGTATACCTTTGCCCGGATCCCAGAAAAGGGACGAGGTTTACGGTTTTCCCTTCCAACGTGAAGCTAGCTTCCTCGGAGAGTCTCCTTCCGAGCCTCGTGGCACGAGCCATGCTTGATGGAAGCATTCAGCCGCGGATCTAACAGCGTCTGCGACTTCCTAATGGTCTCCTCATACTCCTTGCGGATCCGTTTTACGGACAACTTTCAATAACAAATTATGGCGCCAGCGGCATCCTGGACACACGGTAACGTGACAGAACTCGGGAGTCACCCTTCGGTAACCAAGATACCGCGGGGTTGTGGTGCTGAATTCTCCTTCCCGAAAAGCGGGACGGTTAATAGCCAAACATTTGAAACCGGCGCTGCAACGGCCGCCTCTCAGGTCCTGTGGTTGCCGGTGGTGCTGTTTCTAACGCTCTGGATTAAATCGCTTCTCCAGGCCCGCATTATTTTTCGGCAGAGAGCGTGTCGGCTATTGCGGAAAACGCTTCACGAGCGTCAAATTCAGGACAATGAAAATGGAACGTCGAGACGCGGACCCATAACGTTCTCTCGAGCATTAAACTAAGTGTACCTACGAAGCATGGGAAGCGAAAAGTCAAGTTGGGACAGCCAAATGAGCTTACCGGCTCGGTGATAGGCGGCGGTTCTGAAGTAGACGAAGTTTCTAAACCCGCGCGCCATTCGTTTGGCTAGTTGGATGACGCCGTTT
Source organism: uncultured Verrucomicrobiae bacterium (assembly GCA_963742335.1). GTDB lineage: Bacteria > Verrucomicrobiota > Verrucomicrobiia > Chthoniobacterales > JAFAMB01 > JAFAMB01. The sequence goes on along the minus strand of CAVULL010000008.1, from coordinate 131,134 downwards.
ACGGCCTCGATGGCTGCGGAAGTGGGGTCTCGAAGTCGGTTAGGATCCCTTCCCAATGCTTGCGAACGGTCTTGGCTAAATCGCGGAAGGGGCTGAGGCGACTGCGCGCAGCCCAGCCACACCACCAGTGAAGTTCAGCTTCGGCCACCTGGCGGTCAGAGTTCGTAAATGGCTTGGAGAGTCTCACGCAGACTCATCGCACGGCCAAGTTTGGTATACTGACGACAGAGATTTTCACGTTGCTCTTGACGATCCTCACTGAGGTTCCAAGTGTTGCTACGTACAGTTCGCATCGCTCCTTTCGAGATCGGCTCCCTCGCGCTGAAGCTCGTAGCGCACCTGATCGAGTGCTGCGCCGGCCAGTACCATGACGTGGAACTTGTCGAAGACGATCCTGGCACCCAGGAAGATCTTCCGTAGCTCCCTTCACACTAAACTGCAAGGCTATTTTCCCATGGGAAACGCCCACGAGACGCCCCGGCTCGAATACCGCCGTGCAAAGGCTCTGAGCCCGTCTGGCTTTGCTTACCTCGCACGTGAGTTTTCGGGTTCCGGACGCTCTGCTCACGACCGGGCCCGCGCCGGGCACTGGTCTCATCGACGGCAATCCGTCGGACGGCCCTCCAGTCGCTCTTGGCGTGTGCTTGCTCCACATCATGCATCAAGACTCGCCACAGACGGGTATCGTGCTCATCGAGCAAATCGGCCATCGCATCGACGGGCATCTCCGCGCTCAGCAGCATCGTCGAAGCTTCCATCATCAGGGTGAAACCCCTGCCTTCTCGGGCCCAGGGCACCTGCACCTGATGGACCCCGTCCTTGCGACACCAAGTGCGTGGCACTCTGGCCACCAGTTCGCAGCGGTATTGGAAAAAGTCCATATGCCGCCAGCGCCGTTCGATCGTGTCGTGAATTCCACACAAGTCTTTGCAGACCGGACACTCGAAATGTTCCCCGGGCACGTGCTCGAGTCGCAATTCTAAGCGCTTCGGTTCTCCCTCAAAGCGGCATTGGGCTACTCGCCATTGGCGACCCAACCCCAGCGCTGCGGTAAAAAGTTCTTCCGGTGTCATCCTTCTTATTGAGTCCCGGCCACTCAAAATGCAAATCCACCCCTTGTTTTGCTCCCCGAACAAAGTACCAACAGTTTTTGCGCTTGAGAGACCGTAGCGAGGAACGAGCGAAGGGCTATCAAACGCCGCAATCACCTTTCATCCATCACTAGCCATTTCTTCTCTTCCGGCAATGCATCCATTATACCTAAACGGAATAGGTATGCTCCGAGGCTAGTAACCCGAAGAAAGAGATAACGGTGAGAAGCGCGGAAAGTGCGCTATCGAGAAGGCCTCAGGCTCAGTTAAGGTACAATTGGCAACCTCAGAAAGGTTCTTTGAGGGATCGGTCCGAGCCAGCACTCGAGCACGTGCGGGGAACATCGAGTGTCCGGTCTGCAAAGACTTGTGTGGAATCACAACACGACGAACGGCGCTGGCGGCATATGGACTTTTTCAATATGGCTGCGACTGATGGCTAGAGTGCCGCGCACTTGGTGTCGCAAGGACGGGGTCCATCAGGTGCAGGTGCCCTGGGCCCGAGAGGCAGCGGTTTCACCCTGATGATGGAAGCTCTCGATGATGCTCAGCGCGGAGATGCCCATATGCGATGGCCGAGTTGCTGGATGAGCGATACCCGTCTGTGGCGAGTCTTGATGCACTATGTGGAGCAAGCACACGCCAAGCAACTGGAGGGCCGTCCGACGGAGCCGTCGATGAGACCGTGCCCAGCGGGCACCGTACGTGACCAATGTGCTGGATGCCGAGAACTCTCCGTTGCTCCTCATGGTCGAGGGACGCAGCGCAGAGCCGTCAAGCCTTTTCCACGGCGCTGGTCGAGCACGGTGGCGATCCCTCCCAGATCGAGGCGATTGCCATGGATATGAGCCCTGCCTATGTGAAGGGAGCTACGGAATATTTTCCTCGTGCCAGGATCGTCTTCGACAAGTTCCACGTCAGGCCTGAAGTTAGTAAGCACGGCTCGAGGATGCGAGACAGGGAAAACCCATTGCTAATCGCAGTCCGTGGGCAACTAACTAATAGTTTAAGCAATAGAAAGATATATTATGGCAGTGGACATGTTTCTCAAACTCGATGGCGTCAAAGGCGAGTCTAAAGATAAGGCGCATACTCAAGAAATCGACATCCTCTCCTGGTCGTGGGGGATGTCGAACAGCGGCTCGGCCCATGTGGGCGGAGGAGCCGGCAGCGGCAAAGTGAGCGTGCAGGACCTGAGCGTCACCAAAGTGCTGTCTTCGTTGCGCTGTGGTAATGCAGATGCAGGTTACAGCATCGCGAGGCTGTAGCGGTGGCCTATGGAATGCTGGCTGGGCCATCCCTGACTTTGTGTTGAACACCAAGCTTAAGGCATTTATGGGAGACACGGCATACGCCGTATATGAACTTGAGCAGTTCGAGAACAATAGGAGAGAATTCCTTTCGACATTGCAGACCGTTGAGGGAGAAACGTTGGACGCGATTTTGAATGAAAGAAAAAAGTTAATAAAAAGCGGGGAACCAGTTCTCCCCACGTAAGGCCTGATAGTGGGGAAAGATCGCTGATTTGCTCGCAAGAGCGGAGGCTCAGCCATTGGAGGGCAGTCAGCCGAGACAAGGGAGACTTTGTGCACCGGGTGTCGATTGCAGTTAAATCGACAGTTTAAATGAAAAATCATCGTTCCTGGGCACGCCTGCTGTCCGACAAATTCTCGCCATTAAGGGGTTGTACGCCTGAACCCTCGAAAATTCCGTCAGGCAGTTTGCCATAACATTTCTCTAATCGGGTCGAATCCATAATTTGAGGGTTTGAGGGAGCCTTTGGTCGCCTTCTTCCAGTGCCAGGTTTGCCAGCACCGCTGTCGAACTGTACTTAAATCGAGACCGGTAAAAACCTGGGGGTCAGGCGGCGATATCCTCCGGTACTGAATGATGCCCGGTATACCGGTCGGCTGATCTGGGGCCCGGGCCGCCATGGACCCGGCAACAACCTGTTTGTTTTCATCGCCGATACCGATGGCAACTGGATCGAAGTTTCCGCCGAGCTCGAGGTCGTTCACGACCGACCCACCAAGGACTGGCCCCACGAAGAAAGGACCCTGAACCTTTGGGGTCAAGCGATCATGAAGATTTTCGGATGGCCGGCAAAACCTCCCTCAGGGAATTTGCCCCTCCCCCCGCGAAAAAGCTTTCCAACCTCAGAAAGCGCGAAGAAAACTCTAACCGTGTGTAACCCGATCGTGTCCTGAACGACATGCTTTGCTTCCGAGGAGAATTGACACTTGGCGTGCATAAAATCCCCTTTCTTGAGTTCTCCCCAAGTCGGACTCGTCAATTCAATCTTGATCCGATTACCGTCCCGTTCCGAAATGACCTTCCCCGCGAATCGCAAGCCTTGCCAATTCGTGAATCTTAATGGTTGAATAAACATTACCTTCGGCCGCACCCTCCCGAAAGCAACGCCCAGGTTTGACTCCGGGGTGACAAAAACGAGGCCGGAACAGCCTCGCGAACGGGGAGAAAACCATGTCTTTAGCTCAAGCGGCCTCTGTCACTGCGCGTCTCGATCGGCTACCATCGTCGCGCTATCTGTGGCGGATTCTGGCTCTGCTGTCGCTTGGCGGCTTTTTCGAGGTTTACGACCTCTTCCTGACCGCCTATGTCACGCCTGGCCTCATTCGCGACAAAATTTTCCTTGAATCGAATCAAGGGCTGTTCGGCCTGACCGACCAGGCGACCTTCGCCGCCGCAATGTTCGCTGGACTATTCGTCGGAACCATCCTGTTCGGCTGGGTTGCCGACAGATATGGGCGGCGTACCATCTTCACTTTCGCGCTTCTGTGGTACGCCGCTGCAACCGCCATCATGGCCTTCCAGAGGACGCGCCTCGACGTCAATCTGTGGCGCTTCGTCACCGGTGTTGGGGTGGGCGTCGAATTGATCACCATCGACACCTATGTGAGCGAGCTCATGCCCAAGGCGCTGCGCGGCCGGGCCTTCGCCATCAATCAGGCGATCCAGTTCCTCGCAGCGCCCGTCGGGACGTTCCTCGCCTGGCAACTCGTGCCGCTCCATCCATTTGGCATCTCGGGCTGGCGCATCGTGGTGTTGGTGCCGGTGATCGGCGCGCTTCTCGTCTGGTGGATCCGCCGCGAAGTGCCCGAATCGCCGCGCTGGCTCGCCCAGCATGGCAAGGTGGACGAAGCCGAAAAGGTGATGGCCGGGATCGAAACGCGCATCGCTGCTGAGACAGGGAAGCCCTTGCCTGGGCCGGGACGCTCGGTGGAGGAAGTCGGCAGCGCAAGCTTCTCGGAAATCTGGAAGCCGCCCTACGCGCAGCGGGCGATCATGCTGGCGATCTTCAACTTCTTTCAGACGATCGGCTTTTATGGCTTCGCCAACTGGGTGCCGCAGCTCCTCGCCTCCCAGGGTGCAAGCTTCACCAAGAGCCTGCAATATGGCTTCATCATCGCGCTCGTCTATCCCTTTGGGCCCTTCGTCTGCAGCCTGTTCGCCGACAAGATCGAGCGGAAATGGCAGATCGTCAGTGCCGCGCTCGGCACGGCGACATTCGGCCTGATCTTCGCGCGCATGTCCGAGCCCCTACTGATGGTGATCCTCGGGAGCTTGATAACGACGACCAACAACTTGCTGTCCTATGCCTATCACGCCTATCAGGCAGAGCTGTTCCCCACCCGCATCCGAGCCCGAGCGGTCGGCTTCGTCTATTCGTTCAGCCGCGTCTCGACCGTGTTCACGAGCTTCATGATCGCCTTCTTCCTGCAAAATTTCGGCACGAGCGGCGTGTTCTCCTTCATCGCCTTCGCCATGGTGGTCGTCATGATCTCGATTGGCGTCTTTGGACCGCGCACCAATAATCTCGCGCTCGAAGAGATCTCGCGAGCGGCCTAGCTAGACTCGGCTTAATCGGTTGAAACATCCGTCAAGTTCTCTTGATTTCGTTTGCAACCGTCTTCCCCATTTCCAAAAATGCACCGAATCGGGAATTCCGAGCCTCACTCCTGATTACAAACGGTGCTGAAGAGCTGTTTCCATCAGTAGGTGTGCCAAGACACGACTAAAAAGCAAGAATCCGTACGAAAACGATCCGTCTTGTTGGGTCTTATCGCAGCGTCCCTCCCGTTACCCCCAGAACGTCGACGACGATGTGGCGCTTGCGACCACGCTAAGCGGCATCGAGGAAAGCTGAGCGCGGATTCCGGAGTGGCCGGAAATCATTTTGGAGCGGCTCTGTGGGCCAAACATAATCGCCGTTGAAGGTAATGTGCTCCCAGCCGAGCAGCGCGACATGGGCAAGCAAATCATCCCCGGCGCGTCAGCGAGGCCGACGACAATGATCGTTTGGCCTTGGATTTCACAATGGCCGGTTCCTCACGATCTGTCCAAATTAGCGTAGACGCTGCATGCACTAAACTCGAGAAACGAAGGGCTTTCTATTTTGGGAGTGCCTTGGAAAAGATGCACACAATAAGTTTTAAAGCTCAGGAAAGTTTTTCTAAGGGATAGGGCCGTTTTCCTCGTTGAAGTTAGTAAGCACGGCTTGATGGGTGCGAGACAAGGGAAAGCGAAAGCTTGGGTCCCTTGCTAACCGAAGTCCAGGCACATCTAACTAACAAAAAATAAAACGGAAAGATAATATTATGGCAGTAGACATGTTTCTCACACTCGATGGACTCAAAGGCGAGTCAGAGGATAAAAACCACCCCAAACAAATCGGCGTGCTGTCCTGGTCCTGGGGCACGAGCTGCGGCGGCTCGGCCCACGTGGGTGGCGGCCCCCCAGCATCGGCAAAGTCAATGGCAGGACCTGCAAAGTCACCAAATAGCTGGTGGCACCGTCGTTTGAACTCCCCCGAAGGCCGCTCCGGCGGTAAGACTCTGATTCGGTTGCTCGCCTTGCTATTGGCGCTCGCGGTGACAGCTCCCGTGCTCCTTGCCGAAGATGGCGGCCAGGAACTTGGTAACGCCAATGACCTGACCGGAGTCTGGACGCAGACGTATGTAGACTTGGGCTCCTTGGTGCTGGCAACGTTCAACGAGGGCGGAACCGCATCAGCTGATCAGCAAGGGGACATCGTATTTACCCCTGTCCAAAGTCATGAGCACGGCTTGTGGAGAAAAACTGGTCCTCGAACGTTTATCGCGAGCTTTGCTGTGATGGAATACAATCGTGAACCTGTCGGAAGCTTGTTTGGCACGGCTATACTCCAGGCACGCTATACGCTGTATCCCTCCGGGGACCAGTACGACGGTCTTGTCCTCATTACGGAGACCCTGACGAACGGAACGGTAAATACTATCGGTCCCCTCCGGACTCACGGCGTACGCCTGAGGCTCACACCGCCAGCCTTCTAACGGTCACGGGGAGGACACCTCAAGAAAGGGAAATTTACGTATGCTAAGGGCCACCATTGCAGCCTAGCCCGATAGCTGAGACTTCCAGATTGCTGTTTCCTAATTTACGCTTTTGCATTGTTCCTCCTTTCAACTCTTTCGGACAGAATCACCTCGTATCGTATCCAGAGCGCATCATGACCGCGCTGCTCTACAGATTTGAGCCGAAGGGGAACGGCCGTTTTTCTTGAAGGGCTCACACCGTCGAAGACGGCAGGAATGTCGTGGCGTCCGTCGATGCCAGGTACAACCAGAAGGCTCACCTCATCAACCAGATCGGCCTCCAGGAAGGCGCCGTTGATGTGGCCGCCTCCTTCGAGAAGTAGAGTGCGGATTCCGAAGTGCTCTCCGAGCTGATTTACGGCATTAGTGAGATCGACAGAGGACTTTCCGGAGACGATGTAGGAGATTTCCTTCTCCCAGAGCATGGCCAAGAACCAGACGACGTCACCCGGACGAATTTCCTCGATCGGTCCTCCCCAACGCTGCACCCGGCCGCAGCCGCTGGTCACGATGAGCGTCTGGCCCAGCGGGTGCGTGTGCCACGCGGTGCGCGCGCCGGGCTCGAAGGTTACATTGGCACCACGCGCGCGTCCCGGAACCGGCGCTTTGAACAGCGGGTTAATACGCACGGAGCCGGTAAACCACTCGGCGGATCCTCTGCTGGAGGGCTGTGAGCCGTTTCTTTTGATGTCCATTGGAAGAGTTGTTTTCTTTGTGTTGGTTGCTGAGATGAAGGGGCGTAGCTCTGCGCTCGGTGAGTAGCCGGCATCGCGAGGGCGACATGGAACGGGCGGCGAGAGAAGCTCATGCGCGAGGTCGTGGATGCCTCGTTATGTCGGCACCAGTTCGCCGAACCAGTAGGATGACGTCACGCCGCCATCCATCAGGAAGTCGCTGCCGGTGATGAACGCGCCATCAGGCCCCATGAGCAGCGCCGCGACATTTCCTACCTCATCCGGGGTGCCGGTCCGTTTCGCCGGGCAGCCCTCAATCATGCGCCGGTAACCGGCGCCGCGCGGCCCCGTCAGCTCATCTTTGGCCAGCGGGGTCATGATGATGCCGGGGCTGATCGTGTTGATCCGCGCGCCGCGCTCGCCCCATCGGACGGCTTCGAACATCACGCGCAGCGAATTCCCGCGTTTGGAAAGCTTTGTCATGACGTTCCTTCTGTTTTTTGAAAGTGATGTTCAGTTGTCGCTGACTCCAATGCTGCTGCGGACGTAGAGACCGGGCGTCTTCGCGATCCTCGCAATCAGCGTGGACAGGCTGTCGAGCGAGATGTCGTGTCCTTGAAAGGGCTCGCCCTTCTGCGTGATCTGAAAGGGGCCTTCCGGCTCGCGCGTAAACCAGCCCGGCCGCAGGATCGTGTAGTCGAGATCGGACGCCTCGATCAGCGCTGCGGAATGCCGGTAGGGATCGAGGACGCTGCGGTATTTCTCGCCCGGCACCTCGCCATAGATGCCCATGGAGCTGATGAAGATCAGCCGTTTCAGGCCGGTCGCGTGCATGGCGTCGATGATGACGCGGGCCTGGCGCGCCATATCGCCCGCTAGATTGGCATAGACGACATCCTGATCCTGCATTGCGCGGCGCAGCGCAGCCGCATCGAGCACGTCGCCCTCGACAATCGCCACCCTCTCAGGAGCCGGGTTCTTCAGCCGGTTCGCGCGCCGCAAATAGAGGGTCAGGGTCAGGGCGGGATCGCCGAGCAGCACCCGCGTCGTGTTGCGCGCAAGCTGCCCGTTGGCACCGAGGATCAGGACGCGCGCCATCATCAGCGCCCGACGCGTGCCTGGATATGAGCCGGATAGCGGTCGCCCTGCACCGTGATCTTGGATAGGGCGGCCTCAATCTCACGCAAATCGTCCGCACTCAGCTCGACCGATGCCCCGCCAACATTCTCCTCCAGCCGGTGCAGCTTGGTCGTGCCGGGGATCGGAGCGATCCAGGGCTTTTGCGCCAGAAGCCACGCAATCGCGATCTGCGCCGGCGTCGCGTTTTTGCTCGCTGCGATGTGCCCCACGGCGTGGACCAAGCCCTGATTGGCCTTGCGGTTCTCCTCCGAGAAGCGCGGCACGATGTTGCGGAAGTCGCTCTTGTCGAAGCTCGTGTTCTCGGTGATGGCTCCCGTAAGAAAGCCCTTGCCGAGCGGGCTGAAGGGCACGAAGCCGATGCCCAGCTCCTCGAGCAGAGGCAGGATTTCCTTCTCGGGCTCGCGCCACCACAGCGAATATTCGCTTTGCAGCGCCGCCACGGGCTGCACGCCATGAGCGCGGCGGATTGACTCGACGCCGGCTTCCGACATGCCGAAATGCTTGACCTTGCCTTGCTGGATCAGCTCCTTGACCGCGCCAGCCACATCCTCCATCGCCACATTGGCGTCAACGCGATGCTGGTAGAACAGATCGATGCGGTCGGTCCGCAGCCGCTTCAGAGCGGCTTCGGCCACTTCGCGGATGCGCTCCGGCCGGCTGTCCTGGCCCTTTGTGGAATCGCCGTCCTGGAAGCCGAACTTGGTAGCGATCACCACCTGGTCGCGAAACGGCTCAAGCGCTTCGCCGAGCAGTTCCTCATTGGCCCCCTGGGCATAGGCTTCCGCCGTGTCGAAGAAGGTGACGCCACGGTCGAAAGCGGCACGGATGAGCTGAATGGCTGGCTGCTTTTCGGTCGCCGGCCCATAGCCATAGCTGAGGCCCATGCAGCCAAGGCCGATGGCCGAGACTTCGAGACCGCTTTTGCCGAGTGTGCGTTTTTGCATCGTTTTCTCCTGGGTTGTGGGGTTGTGAGCTGGCGGTCAGGCGTATGTTGGCGTCTCTTCCAGATTATCGGTCGATGGCTGCGTCGAGGGCTTTCGACAACGGAGCGCCCTTGATGTCGATCGTGGCAAAGGCCTTGCGGAAGTATGCCGCATCACCGGCAGCGCTTCTCTCGCGATCCTGCGCAGCCTATCGCGATCTTGCGGGGAAAATTAACCGCCTTTTACAGCGCGCCTTAGCAGGCTCGTGTAGCCGACTTCGAGCGCGATCTCGATGACACTCCGGGAGGTTTCGCAGATGAGCTTCTGAGCGCGAACGATACGCTCTCGCTTGACGAATTGCAGTGGAGACATTCCCGTGACCTGCTTGAACATGCGCGAAAAGTGGAATGAACTGAGTTCCAATAACTGGGCCAACGACTCGACAGAAATGTCCTCAGCGAGCCGCTCGCGCACATAGTCCTCCACTTTCCGGAGCTTCCCGATCGGCAGACCGCCACGGTATTCGGGCTTTTCCGAAGCGGCGTCCGTGTATTTCTCAACGCGCTTCAACTGCCGTCTCACCCACGCCTGACCGACGTCACTCTCCCGAAACTCCGCCGAGCCCGCGAGGACGCAGGACATCAACGGCTCCGGGGTGGCCGGCACGAGAAATCGATCTACAGCGCGTGGAAACCGAGAGCGGCGCACAAAAGCCCTGGCCATCGGAGGGAGGCGCTGTCCGCCAATACCTCGCCATTCGAATAGCGCGGAAATTCTGCCGCGGTCGTTCGTTCAGGGGGGCACGACATAATTGAAAGTCAGCGGAATGGGCCGCCGCATTCAGGCTCGATCCGACGGGCAAAAATGAGAAGCTTATTCCGGTGCGCATAGAGGATTGCCAACCGCCAGGGCTCCTCGGCTCCATTATTTACGTCGATCTCGTAAAGCTGGACGAAGCGGCCGCACGCGAAAGATTGCTGGCGGGTCTGCCAAAGGGCCGCCGGAAGCCATCGACGCAGCCACAGTTCCCTGGTGCGAGCGAGGGCCGACTTAGCGCAAGCGTAGCAAAGCCCGAGTTTCCCGGAGCTCTCCCTCAGTATTGGAACGTCCCCGTGCGCAACCGGCTATTCACTGGACGTGAAGATGTTCTCGAAAAGCGTTCACGGAGAGCTCCAGCGGGACCGACGAGCCGCCCTCAGTGGATTGGGCGGCATAGGCAAGACGCAGATAGCCATCGAGTACGCTCACCGTTACCGCAACGATTACAATGCAGTGTTTTTGATCCGGACCGACACGGAGACGGCGCTTACCGCAGGGCTGGTCGAGATTGCCGGTGTGCTTGCCTTGCCAGAACGCGACGCAGAGGACCAGAAAAAAGCGGTCGCTGCAAAGCGGGACGCTCCGCATACAACGGGTTCTTAGAATGAAATTCGGACGCCTCCCGAAACGTTGTTAGATAGGTAGTTGGTACGCGCGAACTCACCATCGTAGTAGAGGTAAGTCGAAACACGTTCGCTTAAAATGACAGTGCCTCCCGCACCGACAAGAAGACTGTCGCGACCAATATTTGGTCCGTTCACTGAAAAGCTGTCTCCTGCCCCTGTCGCGAAGCTGGCAACCACGGAGTAGGCTGTTGCCCCGAATTCGTGCTGCCAGGCTGCACTAAGTTCTGGTATGACAGTGATGTGTCCTATTTTCCATTCGTAGGAGGCCTTGGCTCCAAACGCCGTGCGCTCGGACTCGGTGTTTTGGTCCGGGAATTTCAAGGGTGCTAGCGAACCGGTTTCAGTAAAGCTGCCGAGACCAACATAACTGTACTGGAAGCTTGCGGTGGGCCCGACGCTCAGATTGCCTTTTTTCCAGTCGTAACCTACGGCGACTAAAGCATTAAAGTCGGCTCCGTTCGTACTTCCGCTCGCGGTGCCTTGAAGCGCCGTGCGGTGTGTGTCATAACCACTTGGGCCTCCGTTCACCGCGGCATCCAAGTAGAAACCGTTTCCAAAAAGGGTGGCGTAAGCGCCGATTTTGCCGCCATTAACTGAGATGCTGCCCCCTCCATCGAGGCTGATGTTGGTGTGCGCATAGCCCGCAGTCAAGCCAAGCGCCAGGTTTGGAGTCAGGCGATAGTCCACACCGAGGGTAAAGCCACCGGTGTTAACGTCATAGCCGGATGCATTAGGAGTACTATCGGTGTTGCTGAACTCGCCGAGGCCGGTGATAAAGACGCCCCAACGATTGTCTGGCGTGGGCGCGAAGACAGCCGGTCCACTCTTGCCTTCTGGACCGCTAACCCCTTCATAACCTCCACCAAAACTCAGCTCACCGCCGTTCAACGAGAATCCGGCCGAGCTGAACCCGGTGCTTCCTGCATGAATGTTTGCCAATCGTTGTCCAACATTGGTTACCTGGACTTTACTAACCGAGACAGCGGTCGCATTGATCGAGGTAACTTGGGAGGGCGCAATGAGCGTAAGATCGCCAGGGAGACTGGCCAAAGGCTGACTGTTGAGGAACGCGAACAGGCTCGCCTCCTGAGGATTGCCTGCTGCGCTGTCGAGCGCCTTCGCGACGGCTAACTGATTCGGAGTCTGAGCCACTCCTGGCGTGTTTGCGAATGAACCTTGAGTGGCCTCGAGAACAACCGAATTAGTCAAAGAAGTGACTTGGACCTGGACGATCGTGCCCGTGCTGATCGAGCCGCTCTGCGCGTTACTGAACGTCCCGCTCACTCCGTTGTTCGCAGTAATGAACGTAATCTCGTCGCCTGGCTGAAGACTAAAGCCCCCCAAGGCTTTAATTTGAAGCGTTCCGCCAATGGCGGCATGGCCATTCACCGCAAGCAGATCATGCTGATTTGGTGCGGTGCCCGCAATTCCGATGGACAAAGAGCCAGTTGGGTTCTGGGTGTAATTGCCGGCGACGGTCAGTGTCCCGGGAGAACTGATTTGGCCGACGGTTCCGTTGTTCACGAGGTTCCCTCCGATGGTGCCGTGTCCACCGAGAAGACCACCAGGGTTGACCACCGTCTGAGCGCTGGCAATTGAGCCGTCGACAATCAAGCTTCCATTATTTACGGTGGTTGTCCCCGTGTAAGTGTTGGTGCCGGGCAAAGTCAGCGTGCCGCTGCCCAGTTGAACGACATTACCCGTCCCGCTGATGACCCCGCCAAATGTCAGGGAGTTCCTTCGGTTGAAGGCCAAAGTGCCATTGTCGACGACATCTCCAACAATGCTTCCGGTAATGCCACCGTTACCGACCTGGAGCGTTCCAGCATTGATCGTGGTGCCGCCGGTGTAAGTATTGGCCCCGGTCAATGTCAAGGTGCCGGTACCTGATTTTGTGAGCTGGAGAACACTCGCTCCGTTTTCCACAACCCCGCCAAAATTCGTATTGGTATTGTCGTTCCCAACGTCCAAAGTCGCTGCTGCGGTGCCGCTGTTTAAAACGGTTCCAGTCCCGGAAAGCGAACCGATCATGTTATTAAACCCGTTCACGTCTAAAGTTGCATTTACCGTGAACGCTGAATTTGGGCTGAACGCTGTCACTGAACCGGCCTGGAGGGTTCCAGAACTAACAGTTGTGCCGCCGGTGTAGGTATTGACGCCGGTCAAATTCGTCGTCCCGCTCCCGATTTGAGAAACACTTCCGGTGCCGCTGATATTCCCCGCGAAGGTCTGGGTGTCGCTCCGATCAAAGGCCAGGACTCCGTTGTCGACAACATTTCCTACAATCGTTCCGCTCGTTCCACCATCGCCGAGCTGAAGTGTGCCGGCGTTGATGGTTGTGCCGCCGGCGTAGTTATTGTTGCCGGTCAACGTCAGCGTCCCGGTACCGAGTTTGATCAATTGCAGAGCGCTAGTTCCATTTTCGAGCACCCCACTGAAACTCGAACTGGTGTTGTCATTACCGATACTTAACGCGGCAGCCGCCGTTCCATTGTTCAATACGATACCGGTTCCAGAGAGGGAACCAACGGTGTTGTTGAACCCATTCACGTCCAAAATGGCGTTTACCGTGAACGCAGAATTTGGGCTGAATCCAGTCGTCGATCCTGCCTGGAGTGTTCCCGCACTGACAGTGGTCGCGCCGCTGTAAGTGTTATTGCCGGACAGAATCGTCGTCCCAGTCCCGATCTGATTGACACTGCCCGTGCCGCTGATCGCTCCGGCAAACGTAACGACGCCGCTTAGATCGAAAGTAAGCGCGCCATTGTCAATAATATTGCCGACGATACTGCCGGTCGGTCCGCCATTACCGAGCTGAAGCGTTCCCGCGCTGATCGTGGTGCCGCCAGTGTAAGTGCTGGTCCCGGTCAGGATCGTTGTCCCGGTCCCGATCTGAGTAACGCTGCCGAGACCACTAATAACTCCCGCGAAAGTCGTCGTGTCACTGCGATCAAAGGCTAGAATTCCGTTATCGACGACATCGCCGACAATGCTTCCGCTCGTTCCGCCATTGCCGAGCTGAAGCGTGCCGGCGCTGATGGTTGTGCCGCCGGTATAAGAATTATCGCCCGTCAGAGTCAACGTGCCCGCACCTGATTTGATCAATTGAAGAGTGCTTGCTCCATCTTCGAGCACTCCATCGAAGGTCGAACTGCTGTTGTCGTTGCCAACGGTCAAAGCCGCTGGTGACCGGTCCTTCGCCGACTCCACCATTATTTAATACGACTCCCTTTCCGGATAGCGACCCAATTGTATTGTCGAACCCATTCAGGTCCAAAATTGAATTCACCGTGAACTCAGAGTTAGGGCTGAATGCGAGTCGACGATCCGGCTCTGAAGAGTTCCGGCACTGACGGTCGTGCTGCCGGTGTAGGTATTATTGCCGGTCAGGTTCGTCGTCCCGGTCCCGTCCTGAATGACCCTGCCTGCGCCGCTGATATCTCCTGTAACAGTCGAGGTTGTTCGTCTGCGGCAAATTCCAGCGTCCCCTGTATTCCAATTGTTAAAGTGGTGACATCGAGGATTCCGCCGCTCTGCAGTTGGACAGTGCTGCCCATGACCGTGTTACCTATCGTAAGGCTGAGTGCCGTGGCGGCTATCTGCCCATTCGGGCAACGGGATCTGCGCCGTCGTACCATTGTCGACAATGGCATTTTGCGTACCATCGGGCACCCCTAATGTCCAATTGCCGCCCGTGAACCAACTACCTGTCGGTCCTATCCAGGTGTTTTGTGCATAGAGGGTCGACAATCCAATCAAAAAAAGGCTGAACACAGCCCAACACCCCTTGACACGTGGAGAGCCCACCAGAAAGCGCTTGGAAGGTTGCACGAATTTTTGATACCGATCGCCCAGTGATTTGGCAAGATTTCTGTGAATAATGTAGACCGTCGGTGCTCTCGAGCAGGCAAGCTGGAATTAGCAGATTGTCAGACCTAAGGGAGCTAAGAGCTTATCGATGCCGGGAGCGGCGCGACTACAAGTTTATTGCGAACACCGCCGCGAGCTTTTTAACAAACAGACGCAGATCCTCCGGGCATTGCTGACGCCAGTGGGCGAGATGCTGCGCCAGCGATTCGTCTCCATCGGCAACCCATCGGTTCAGATATGTAACCGTCTCCCAGGCGAGCGGCTCCGCTTCGAAAATGGGCAGAAGTTGAATGGCGATAGTAGTGTTCCAGCGACGGTTGGTCGAATCAACACGTAACGCAGCGTGATGCTCCCGGAACCAGTCGACAAACGGTTTCCCGGGCGGAAGTTGATGCTCCGGGAGCGAAAGCCGCGCCTGTGCATAGGCATTGAACCAGGGAGCATAACCCTGCCAAGCCAGATAAGGCGGAGAAGTCCGCCAATCGAGGCTCATCGCCCGCAGGGTGAATAAAGAGGCCGTTTCGCAAAGACTTTCTTCGAGCCAGAAATTGGCAGCCTGCGGATAGCGTCTCAACCGCTGCAGATTATTGCTGTAGTTCGCCAGTGCGTGGCAGAATTCGTGCGCAAACTGAAAGCTATATTGAGCCCAATGTGTGTCCTGGGCAGCCAGACCAATCGCGATACGGCCGCTGGGCGTCCGCTTGAAATTGGTTTGCGGGTAATCGGCACGATGATAGACGTCGATACCGGCAAGTTTGGTTCTCGGGCAATGGCGCCAGAGTTCGGAAGCCGCGGATTGTAAGAGGGCGGTGAGATCAGCCGAACTAGCGTTCCAAAACCGTATGCATCTACCCGGATATCGAGAGGTTCAGGATTTCCCGCTGCTCGCAACGGGCGGTCCAGAGGAACGAAAAAGGCGGCAAGCACGATCCATTTGATCCACACGCGAAAGGACCGCCTGAAGATGCCAAGAGAATGAGATTGCTTGTCGGACATAGAATGTCTATTGAGGAAAGGTGTTTATTTGTCAGATTTACGGCTGTCGATGCGATTTTACCATTGGACTAACAATGGCAGATTTCGTGGCTGGCAATAAAGAAGTGAACGCCCCAAAACATCCGGATCACTGGTAGTTTTATTCTATGAAGAGTGAAATCTTTAAGGTGGCAGCAATCTCCTGCTGCATCGCCCTCGGCACATCAATAGCCTTTGGGTGGGGGGAGCACACGTTTATCCGCACTATCCAGACGCAGACCATGCTGATCCGGCACAAAGCGACCGAGGAGCAACGCCGTGCGGCGGAAACCAACGCGAAAGCCTTTTTCAGTCGACTGACCCCGGTAAAAAAGGCGGAGCTCAAAAAGAACAAGATTAAATCGGTGCTTATTCCGACCGTCCGCAGCCGCGAAACCTCACCTGCGGCTAAAGATGTCAGAATGCGTTACTCTCTCGAGGGAGAGGTCCTGATCGACGATTACGCCTACGAATTCCCAGCACCGCTAAAAGCTGGCACGGTGGCCAACACCAAAACCCCCGACCCGGAATACGTAGGTCTGTGACCCGCGCCTGTCGGGACGTTCCTGTGCCACTGCGCGTGACGGCGCAGCGACCAGAGGTCATGTCTTTTTTTGGCTTAAGGCCGCAAGCCGAACTCGGGGCTGTCGTTACCTTGATCCCTGAGCGCTTGACGTAGACTCTCAGGCAATAAATATAGAAATTCCGGGTAGGTCTCTCCGATGCGGATCAGGTCAGCCTGGTCTTTTGTCCGTTTGCTCAAGCGCCTGCGAGAATCTTCCCATGCCCAGGTTTTGCCCTGAATAAGATCCGGTAAAGCAGCGACCGGGACTCTGTGCGCGAAGACTTCCTGGATTTCAGCCCGTTCGACAAACGGCTGATACCTTTCGTCTCGCGTAAATCGGATGATGAGGTCACTGCCCGGCTTTTGGGCGTTCACGGAAAATTCAAATCGGGAGATTCTGAAGCTATGCTCGATCAGTTGCCGAACCACCAGATCCAACATCTTAACGGCAACAACGAAGTCAGCATCTGCTGTATAAACGGGCGTAACGTAACAATTAACGGCTAAACCGCCGATAGACACCATTTTATGTTATGCTCCTTAAGACGGCAATAACCTGACCAAAGTCCGAAGTACCGCCGTTGGTTTGATTACCCGATTCCGAAAAGTTCCACTGACGCCGTAATTCACTCGCCATTGTTTTTCGTAAACGGCACGTGATTCTCTTCGCACCATTTAATCGCAGTCGGCAGACCCAAAGTGGCCGCTTCGCTCATCATTTGCTTGGCCTCATTAAGGCGACCAGGCTTCTTTTCAATTAAGAATTGAGCATAATAGAGCTTACTCAACGCATTCCCATGGAGGCTTCCCTCCTTATAACGTTTTTCTGCTTCTTTTTCATTCTTTTCATAGCCGTCCAAGCCCTTCTCGTACAAGCGGCCCAGATGCGCCAAGGCGTTGTAATCGCCTTTTTCTGCGCTTTTTTCCCACCATTGTCTCGCCTCGCGATAGAGATTGTTCGCCTGTCCGGTTAATGATTGTCGCAATGTCTCGCTACTGCGTTCAGCCTCCGCCTCTTTATCATCTGCGTCGTCTTGAGATAGGCTACCGGCTAACACCATTGCCGGAATAACGTTTTGGTTGGCCAACTGCATGATGATTTCTCGTGCTTTCTGAGGATCTTGCTTTGTTCCTCTTCCTGTCAGGTAGCATTCACCCAGGAATGCACCGGCTTCCAGGTTAGGGGTAGGGGCAGCGTAGGCCTTGTTGAGCCATTCAAACCCTTTCTCGTTTTCCTCCGGTGTCTTCTTTTTGAGATAGAGCCGACCGATTTTCATCATGGCATAGGAGTCTTTGTTGAGCTCGACCGCACGAAGGAACCACCGCATCGCCTCGCGATCGTTTTCTTTCTCGCCGAGCAGCAGAATGGCGGAGGGAATATCAAAGTCAGCAGCGTCCAAAACGCTCTCTTTGTAAGAGAGGCGAAATTCATCCCTGCTGAGCGGCGGCGATTTGGTCCGGAGCGCGTCTATCACACGGTCGAGTTTTTGCAGGTGCTGTTCGATGTTTGGGCTGCCTAAAGCTCGCAAAGACCTGACAAACCGAACATAAGCACTGAGATATTGCGGGGAAGCCTCATCACTCTGCGGCAGTTTCACAAGGATACTCGGATCCATTCCTTCACTGGCCTGGATATCCTGCGTGACTGGTTCGTAGCCGTCCAGGAAGGCGGAGAGTTGGTGCTTGCCAAAGTGCACGTGTGTAAAGGTTCCGGGCGATTGCTGAGGGGGCGCTCCGTCCAGAAGAATCGAGGCGCCGGCGGGCTCACTCTGAATCGACAAAGCGGCGACTTCGACGGGCCGACGCTGGAGTTTCACTGGGATGGTCGGATCCATACCCTGACTGATTTGCAAATCCTGCGTGAATGGCTCGTAGCCGGGCAGGGAAGCGGTCAGCTGGTGCTTGCCAAAGTGCACGTGCGTGAAGGTTCCGGGCGGTTGCTGAGGGGGCGCTCCGTCCAGAAGAATCGAGGCGCCGACAGGCTCACTCTGAATCGACAAAGCGGCGATTTCTTCAATCTGTTTGAGTCGCAAATGGACTTCAGGATTCATCCCTTTACGTATCTGAATGTCCTCCTTCATCGGTTCGTAGTTCTCTAGAGAAGCTGAAACTTGATGCGTTCCAAACGGAACGTGAGTGAAAGTGTTTGGGGCCGCCTGAGGCGGTTTACCATCCAGCAGGATCGAAGCGCCTGGTGGCTCGGTTTGGAAGGAGAGAGCGGCAATCTCCTCAGTTGGTTTGAGTTGCAATCGGAGTTCAGGGCTCATCCCCTTGTGGATCTGAATCTCCTGTTTGAACGGTTCATAGTCCTCCAGAACAGCGGAAAGCTGATGCGGTCCGAAGGGAACGTGAGTGAATGTATTTGGAGGCACCTGAGGCGGCTTTCCGTCCAAGAGGATCGATGCGCCCGAAGGTTCGGTTTGAACAGAAAGGGCTGCGATTTCCTGGATTGGTTTGAGTTGCAAGCGAATCTCCGGAGCCATCCCGCTGCGAACCTGGATGTCCTGGGTGACCGGTTCATAGTTGTCCAGCGTGGCGGAAAGTCGATGAGTTCCCAAAGGAACGTGGGTGAATTTGTTTGGGGATACTTGAGACGGCTTTCCGTCCAGGAGGATTGATGCGCCTGGCGGTTCGGTTTGAACAGAAAGAGCCGGGATTTCCTGGATTGGTTTGAGTTGCAAACGAATCTCTGGAGCCATCCCGCTGCGAACCTGGATGTCCTGGGTGACTGGTTCATAGTTGTCCAGCGTGGCGGAAAGTCGATGAGTTCCCAAAGGAACGTGGGTGAATTTGTTTGGGGGTGCTTGAGGTGGCTTTCCGTCCAAGAGGATTGATGCACCTGGCGGTTCGGTTTGAACAGAAAGAGCCGCGATTTCCTGGATCGGCGTGAGTTGCAAGCGGATCTCTGGATTCATTCCTCCGCGAATCTGAATATCCTGCTTGATCGGCTCATAATTATTCAGGCTGGCCGAAAGCTGATGAGATCCAAAAGGAACGTGAGTGAATGTGTTTGGAGGTACTTGCGGCGGTTTTCCGTCCAGGAGGAATGAGGCACCGGGCGGTTCCGTCCGAATCGAAAGAGAGGCGATTTCGTGAACCGGTCGGAGTGCACTAAAAAGATAAATCGCGATTCCCACGAGAGCGATCACACCGAGGGCTGAAGCCCACAACCACGCGGGTATTTTAGACTTCCCTTTCACCGGACCGTCTACAGAGGCCTTCGGCGGCGGGAGGCGATGATTATCTTCCAAGGCGACTCGATCCTCGCTTTCAGGTCGCAGGGAAAGTGATGGCGTGGTTCCGACCGTAGCCGCCAGCTCGCGAGACAGTTCGCCAGCAGTCGGGAATTCATCGATAACGCCACGCCGCAAAACGGCATTTCCTTCACGCGTAAGCGTTGCCACAGGTGTGTATTGACCCGTGGCCGTCAGTCTTGCTCGCGGTCCTCCGAGCAATTCGTAAGCGAGCAGACTCAACAAATGGACATAACTTCCGCGGGGGCCTTGTTCCGTTGCGCCCTGCGTGCGCGTTGCCATACCCGCCCATGTTCCTGTGTGTTCAGGCGAAAACGAAAAATCGATCGCGTCAACTTTCGCATCGAGTGCTTCCCAAGCGGTCAGCGGGCGCCGCAAAACGTCTGTTGAAATTCCGCTCCGCGTCGATGGCCTTTCCACCAGATAAATCCCTGACAACGTGAGTTCAACATGTTTTAGCCCGCATCTGTTTGCGTGATCGGCTACGGGTGCCAACAAGCTTAGCAATCGAGATACCTCCGGCGCCGTGAGCGCACCGCGTCTCCGAAGAAGCTCCAGCAGGGAGGTCCCGGAAAGATACTCTTCTACCAGGAAGCTACAGTCACTGAAAGTCTCCAGCGAATAGACCTCTCGCAACATTTTGTGGGGCGCTTTGCGCAATAGACCCACCGCTTCTTGTAAAGCGGAAAGGGACGAGCCATCCGCCAAAAATTCGGGACTCAATACCAGTATGTTCACCCGGCGATTGTGCCGAAGATCATCGGCCAAAAACTTCCGTCCGTAAGGAGACTCGAGGAGTTCTTCGACGAGCTTGTAGGTTCGCGCAAGGGTCACGCCGGTGGCTAAAGGTTGGCCAGACGCAAAAGTGAGATCGAGCGTTTCAGAAGCGGCCAAAGACTGGACGGATTTCGGGACGCTGGTGCTCGGCGAGCCACGAATTTCGTCGAGGCAGGCTAAGATCGCTTTTTGCAATTCCTGCGCAGTTTGAGGGCGAGCATTGCGATCCTTCTCCATCATCTGCTGCACCAATGTGGCGACACACGTCGGCAAGCTGGCCAGTGGCTCCATCGGAAGGGGCTTGTACAAATGCTGGCTCATGATTTGGCCGATGGACCCCGAGAATGGCGACTGGCCGCTGAGAACGAAATAAAGGGTCGCTCCCAGCGAGTAGATATCCGACCGGATATCCACATCGCCCTCTTCCACTTGTTCCGGACTCGCAAAATGCGGGGTCCCGACAAATCCTCCCATCGTCAGCGTCCCCGAATCTTCACCAAGATCTTTCGCGACCTTCGCCAATCCGAAGTCGATGACCTTGACCGTCAATTCTTCTTCTTGATCCACTAGCATCAAGTTTGTCGGTTTTAGATCCCGGTGAACCAATTGCTGTTTGGCAGCGACGGCCAGGGCGCGGGAAACCTGGAGCGCGATGTTCAGGGCTTCGACTGGTTTAAGGGGCCCTTTTCTCTTTACGCAAGCCTCGAGGGTTTCCCCATCGATGAACTCCATGACGTAAAAATAGTTTTCCTGATCGATGCCGAGATTGAAAACCGAAGCGACGTTTGGATGTCGCAGCGCAGCGGCTGCGCGCGCTTCGCGCAAGAAGCGCTGGCGAGCAGTGTCGCTTTCCAGATAAGTGGAATTGATGACTTTTAAAGCAACAGGAAAGCGCAAGTTGGTGTCGTACGCCTTGTAGGTTATCCCCATCGCTCCGCGACCCAATTCCCAAAGGCTGCCGTCCTCCCGCCGAAGTACTTCGTACTGGTGATAACGGTCAACGGTCGGCATGGCGCTGACAATCTAAACCAATTGCCGCGACAACCACAAGGGGAAGGAGTTGGAGGAGGGCAGGAGTTCAGGAGTCAGGAGTCAGGAGTTCAGGAGTCAGGAGTCAGGTCGCGTCAAGCAAACCCAGAATGTGAGGAAGAGCATGTAGTTGGCAAGAGAACAAAACTCAGAAACACAATACAGGGACCCAGTGGGTTGAACAACCCCACCCGGCAAAGGTTGGCCACCAGCCGGAAGCGAACATTGCGTAGTCGTCAGCGATGGCGGCACGAAGCGTATGGAGCGGGTGCTAAAGCCGTGTGATTGAGCCTCGAAAAAATGACCTGATGCTGGAGCCTTCGTCGTCCTGACAGCGGGGGCAGAATCGAAGCGCCGCGAATGGCTTGGCGCGGAGATCCGACCGGGGTCTGAGAGCAGGGCAAAAGCACGAAAGGGTTCCTTGGGAACTTGAGAGATCCGACTGGCTTCCTTCTATGGAAAGAACCGGAGTGGTGCGGCGAGACCGGTAGACCAACGCCCAGGCGCAGCGGGAGAGAACTCCAGAAGCCCGAGGCGAGCGAAAGGAAATGGAGTCAAGGAGGTAACCGTCGTTCGAAGGAAAACGAAGAGCGATGGGAGGAGCAGCCGGAAGTCTTAGCATCCTCATAGTACCGCGCGAAAAGTGGCGAACCGACCCGAGGGAGCCACCGAGTAGGGAAGGGGGATGTCGGGCTTAGGAAACGGTTGGTGGGAAAGACAAGACGGGAGGACACAGAGCCGACAATGGACGTGTTAACGAAACAACGACAGATAGCAGACTTGGCCGCAGCGAGACCTGAGGTGAGCTTCACGTCGCTGAACCATTATCTGGACATGGACTGGATGAAAGAGGCCTACCGGCGAACACGGCGCGAAAGCGCACCAGGCGTCGATGGGAAGACAATGGAGGAATACGGGAAAGAGCTGGAGAACAACCTCCAGGAGCTGAATGGGCTGGCCAAATCGGGCCGCTATCATGCACCGCCAGTACGCCGGGTGCATATACCCAAAGGGGACGGCAAGGAAACTCGCCCGATCGGCATACCAACGTGCAGGACGCGATCATGGAGGGATGGAACGCAGGCTGGCTCTGGACTTTGTAAATGCCAAGGGCCCAGCCCTCTCATTTAAATAAATCCCGAAATTTTAATTTTAAGCCAACCGGCTTGGTTTTGGCCGTTGAAATAACAGGCTTGCAGGTCAAAGGTATTCTCCTGACTTCTGACTCCTGAACTCCTTCCCCACCCAAATGTCCTCTCTTGGTCAAGTTCTTGTTGCCATCGAAAATTACCGGCGATCGGGTCCGGACCATGTGCGGAAGGCGCGCACGGATCGTGAATACGGGGAACGGGTGTTAAAAAGTTGGCAAGAAGCCAAAGACAAAATTGGCACCACAGTAACTCCGACGGGATTACGTCTCCCTCGTTTGGCGCTTCCGGATCTGGACGAGGTCGGAGAAATTGCGCGCTTTTTGTGGGAGGAGGGGTTGCCCGGTGAGTTTCCTTTTCTGACGGCGGCTTATCCGGAGCAGTACTTAGAACGGGCCTCAGAGTCGACAGGCAACGGAAATCACGGGGAGAAGAATGGCAGCGAAGAGCCGACGCGATTGTTTGCCGGTCTGGGTTTGGCAGAGGACACGAACGCGCGGTTCCATTATCTGTCCCGGAATCAACGGAGCAAACGATTGAGCACCGCCTTTGATGGTCCGACGCTTTACGGGGTTGGCGCGGGCGCTGACGGCGTCTTTGGCAAGATCGGCGAGGGCGGAGTCGCGATCGATACAGTCGAGGATATGGAGCGGCTCTATGCCGGGTTCGCTCTCGACCAGCCCGATGTGTCAGTTTCCATGACGATTTCCGGTCCGGCACCGATTTTGTTGGCGATGTACATTGCTGCGGCAAAACGGCGATTTGGAGCTGATGTAGGCTCCAAGCTGCGGGGAACGATCCAGGCTGACGTCCTGAAAGAAATTCAGGCTCAGAACGAGCTGATTTTCCCAATCGAACCTTCGCTCCGCTTTTTGGCGGACATGGTTGACCATTGTTCTCGCCGGATGCCGAAATGGTATCCGATTTCGATCAGTGGTTATCACATCGCCGAAGCCGGCGCGACGCCGGTCCAGCAGGCCGCCTATACCTTGTCGAACGGTTTTGCGTATGTGGACTATTTTCGGAATCGCGGTATGGACGTAAATCTGTTCGGGCCACGGCTCTCATTTTTTCTGGATTGTGCGCTGGATGTCGAATACGTGGCGTTGGCGCGGATTTGCCGAAAAATATGGGCGATCGGCATGCGTGATGTTTTTGACGCGGACAAACGAGCGCAGATCCTGAAATTGCACACCCAGACGAGCGGCCGCTCGCTGATCGCAGCGGACTGGCGAAATAACCTCACCCGAACAGCACTTGAGTTGATGCTCGCTTGCATGAATGCCACGAATTCCTGTCATAGCAATTCGGCAGATGAGCCTTTTACGACCCCAAGCGAGGAATACGCCCGCTATGCGGCTCACGCGCAAGCAATACTCCTGGAGGAGAGCGGACTGTTTAAACATATGATGAATACGCTCCAGGGATCGCCTGGAATGAAAATGGTTGGTAACGTTGTCGAAGCAGCGATCCTGGAGGAATTCCGTGAAATTGAGCAGCAGGGTGGAGTAATTGGAGCGGTCGAACGGCGGTACCAACGCAGTCAGATTCAGGCGTCCAGCCATTTATTGGAAAGTCAGATCTATGACGAAACTCGTCCTGTCATAGGTTTAAACCGATACCAAAACCCGAGCGTGGCGTGGCCCGAAGTTCATATGATCCGAACGCCCAAGGCAAAGAAGCAACTTCAACTGGATCGCTTGCAGGATTTCGAAAATCGGCACGCCGGAGAAAAAAAACGATGCCTCGATCGCCTATCGAAGGTGGTCGAAGGGGGAGGCAACGTTTTCGAGGAATTGATCTGCACGGTGGAACATTGTTCCCTGGGTCAGATTACCGAACGAATGTGCGAGGTGGTAGGGAAATTTCGGCCGATGGTCTGAGCAAGGAACGCATCGTACCGGCACGCCGGCTTATCGGGGGGCCGAGCGCAGAGAATTTTTTGGTCGCTGAGAAGTTACTGAGACAACGCCAGCGGCCTCTCCAAGGCGCCTTTCTCGATTGTGCAGACAACGACCGTCCCGGCGGGTGAATTCTTTTGGATGTCGAGTTTTCCGGATATTGTTCGAGCTCGGTAACGCATAATGCTCAGGCCCATGCCCTTCCTTTCGCCTGGCAACGGGTTGAAACCAACGCCGTCGTCGCTTACGCGCAAGGAGCAGGTGCCGTCACTAACTTCCAGGGCAATTACGACTGACTTGGCGTGGCCATGTTTCACCGCGTTACTCAGAGCTTCCTGGGCGATCCGGAATAGATGAATGGCTTGGATGTTGTCGGCGATCGGCACGGTCTCAGGACAGATGACTGAGCATGAAATCTCGGCCAACCTCGAGGTGGTCGAAGCCAATTCTTCCAAGGCCGACTCCAGTCCTCCCTCATCCCGATCCACCGGAGAAAGGCCTCGTGCTAGATCTCGCGTACGCATCGCCGCGTCTTGAAGAAGGGAGGCAATGTCTCCGGCGGTTCCGGCCAGACGATGCGACTCGTTTTCAAGCTTTTGTTTCAGCATCGATGCCGTGAATCCGATCGCCGCGAGATATTGGCAAACTTCATCGTGGAGATCTCTTCCAATGCGTTGTCGTTCGCGTTCACTGATGGTGATAATTTCTTGCTCCAATTGTTGAGCCCTTTCCAAAAGCTCGAGCCGGCCGCGGATATTATCCCGTTGCTTCTTGAAGGCCCACCCGGCGAACATTACCAGGCTGAAATACATAAAACGCATGACCGCTTCCCAGAGCCGTAGCCATTCCGTTGTATATTGGTGTCCGGCCGCCTTATCGGCCCACCACCAGGAGACGGTGCTCAGGACCGAAATTACGACGGCAAGGTTCATGTCGCCGAACCAGACCATCAGGAGGATCGGGATGGAATAAAAGGGGTAGATCGTGACTTCGTACCCGGTAAGGTAATCGATCACTCCCACGGCGATTCCCAGGGCAAATACCTCCAGAAAGAGTTGAAGCCGGGACTGCCGTCGTAGAAACGTACCGATGTGATCCAAAGCTACTCCTGCTCGCGGACCCAGCGGATGGCAAAATGCTGCAGTTCGGTGGCGTTCCGAAAATTCATTTTCTCTTTGATTCTCGCCCGATAGGTGTCCACGGTCGCGGCTCCGAGTTGCAGTTTTTCTGCAATCTGTCGCGTCGTATTACCTCGCCCGATCAATTCCAGAACTTCCAGTTCGCGATCTGCCAACCGATCGACAGGGCGCGGCATACTCTTCGCACCTGTCGTCGTGAGATTTCTCAAAAAGACCGAAGTCATTTTATCCGAAAGATAAATTTCTCCCGTCAGCACCCGGCGAATTGCCGCTAAAACTTCATCGGCCGCGTGATTTTTTGTAATATACCCGGTGGCACCCGCCCGAAGAGCACGCTCCGCATAGAGCGATTCCTCATGCATCGAGAGCACCAGGACAGGTATCCCAATCGAAAGCGCTCTGATGCCTTTGATCAGTTCTAAACCGCTGGATCCTTTCAGGGTGATGTCCACAATCACCAAATCGGGGGTGAGCCTCCGGATCAGCTGGATCGCGTGCTCGGCGGTTTCGGATTCACCGCAAACCTCCATATCTGGCTCGTGATTGATCAGCTGAGACAGACGGTCGCGAAACAAGGGGTGATCTTCGACAATGATAACTCTTTTCTTCTCTTCTGACATGCTGATTAATTGGCATATTAGCTCAATGGTTGACTTTGTTTCAACGGTTCAATATGACGTTGGACTGCATGTACTGGAAACAATGGAGGTCCATGTAGCGATTTCCGCTAGTTTCCAGTAGATAGACATGTGACAACAAACTGCCCAAAATGTCGGCTTTTTCTTTGTTCTTTTCCAGCGCGCTCTCAGCCCGATGCGCCGCCCGCGGATCTAGCCTGCTAACTCCTTGAATTTTACAGATTCCCTTTTAAGTGGCACAGGTATTGCTCAGGCGGAAGCCGCCCGGACGACCCTCCATGGTGGAGATGCGCTGCGGCCTTAACTAAAAATCCGGATCCCAACCCGGGAGATCCTATTCCTAACCTCACTTCAGATTCGATGACCAGATTAATGCGGATACTCACAGTAACAGGGGTGGCAACCTGTCTTTCCTGGGCGATGCTCGGAAATACTTTTGCGCAGAACGCCACTCCAACGCCATCTCCGGCTCCCAGCGCGGCGGCGTCTCCAACCCCCAGTGCGCCCACGGCCACACTGGAGCAGCGGGTAGCAGGCCTGGAAGCTTATGTGACCAACAGTGATCCCACTGCGCCGCTCAAGGACAAGGATGGCAATATTCCCAAAGATCTGACCATGGCAACGGTCGGCACGCCTGGGCCTGGGCATAATGGGTGGATGATGACGAGCTCAGCGCTCGTGTTATTTATGACTTTGCCGGGTTTGGCGCTCTTTTACGGTGGCCTCGTCCGCAAAAAGAATGTCCTCTCGGTGCTGGCTCAGTGTTTGGGAACTACCGGCCTGGTCACGGTGCTTTGGTGGGCTTTCGGTTATAGCCTGGTGTTCGGGAAGAACTTCAACAATCCATTTTTCGGAGGTTCCGAATATTTCTTCTTACAGGGCGTCAATTCCGTTCCGAATGGAGATTACGGATATTGGGTCTCGCAAAATGTCTATGCGATGTACCAATTAATGTTTGCGATTATCACTCCTGCCCTGATCGTCGGCGCGATCGCCGAACGGATGAAATATTGGGCAATCATGACCTTTATTGGGGTATGGATGTTCCTGGTTTACTTTCCGATGGCTCATATGGTCTGGGGAATTACGGGCTTCATGAATGGAATTTGGAATCCCACCTCCACGATTAAGGCGATCGATTTTGCTGGCGGAACGGTAGTCCACATGACGTCCGGTTGGAGCGCGTTAATTCTTTGCTTGATTCTCGGGCCGCGCCTTGGATTTAACAAAGAGCCGATGCCGCCGCACAGCATGGTCCTCTGTATGATCGGGACGGGAATGCTCTGGGTGGGATGGTATGGGTTCAACGCCGGAAGCGCTGTGGCGGCCGATGTCATATCGTCGAATGCCTTCATGGCGACTACTTTGGCGACAGCCATTGGCTCACTTACCTGGGCCTTGATCGAGAAAATATTTCGCGGTAAGGCGAGTGTGCTCGGTTACTGTAGCGGTGCGGTCGCGGGTTTGGTGGTTATTACGCCTGCATGCGGGTTCGTTAATGCGACCGGAGCGGTTATTATTGGTGTACTGGCCGGGGCGGTACCCTATTTGGCGGTGTCAATCCTCAAACCGCGGCTGAAATACGACGATGCGCTGGATACGTTTGGAGTTCACGCGGTCGGGGGAACTATGGGCGCATTACTGACCGGGCTTCTGGCGACGAAAGAGGTAAACGGCAACTTGAAAGACGATCTTCTGGCTTCGCTGTTCCGATCGCAATTGGCTGCGGTTGGTCTGACCATCGTTCTGGCATGCGTGGCAACGACGGTGATTGCTTTGGCGATCAAAGCGGTGGTTGGCCTGCGCCCGACACCTGAAGTGGAGTCGACGGGTTTGGATATCTCAGAACACGGCGAGGAAGCTTACATCATTTAACCGGACCAATTCGACCAGAGACAGGGTATGAAAAAAATTGAAGCGATTATTAAGCCTTTCAAAGTTGAAGAAGTCAAAGACGCTCTCACCGAACTGGGCATTCAGGGGATGACCACAGTCGATGTGAAAGGATTTGGCAGACAGAAAGGGCATACGGAGATGTATCGGGGCAGTGAATACACCGTTGATTTTGTTCCGAAGATCATGGTCCTGGCCGTGGTGGCCGACACGCTGGTAGAAGCCGCGGTGAGCGCAATTATCAAAGCCGCGAAGACGGGCGCTGTGGGAGACGGCAAGATATTTGTCTCTACGATCGAGGAAGCTATCCGTATTCGGACGGAAGAGGTCGGCGAAAAAGCAATCTGATAAGCCATCAGAAACGCTGAACATCCAACTTCGCAAATGTAGACATTAGCAGCCTGCCAATCTCGGGAACGGAATCGGCCTCAGGTTTGATAGACCTGAGGCCGGCTTGGCAGATCGGGCGGAAACGAATCTGCGTAACGGTGGGTTGGCGTGTCGGGTTGGACGAAGCGCTTTGCCTATTTCTGCTAGAGCGGGGCAAACTGGGCAGACATCGAGAACAGATTCTCCGTTACTCGTGCCTACTCAAAGCGAAAGGAACTGCCTCTTTGGTCGATTCGCGAACCGTGAGTTCCGGACTCATCAAAATTTTACGAGCTCGGCCTTCGCCCCCTTTGCGGATGCGCTCAAGGAGAGCTCCCGCGGCAGCCTCGCCTTGCCGGCGAATTGATTGGCCGACGGTAGTCAGGGCAGGGTAGATGTAACGGCCGAGATCGATGCCATCAAAGCCGATCACCGACAGCTGGTGCGGTATGCGAATACCATGCTCAGCAGCAAACCGGAGAAGGCCGATGCCCATAAGATCGTTACTAGCAAAGACAGCGGTAATTTCCGCCCGCTTGAGCAGCACGTGAGCGGCCTTATACCCGCCCTCGGCGCTGAAATCTCCTCGGACAACCCATTCGGATCGGACCGGTGCGCCTGCTTCGGTGAGAGCTTTTCGGTATCCGTTCAGCCGGTCAGCGCTGACCGATGTTGTCTCGGGCCCTGCGATACACCCGATGGATTTGTGCTTGTGATCAAGCAGGTGACGGGTGGCGAGATATCCCCCTTTGAAGTGATCGATCTGGATGAAATCGGAGGTTACTCCTTTGACTGCTCGGTCGACAATGATCACCGGTACCTTGACCTCCTTCAGATGCTGAGCGAGACCCAGATCATCGCCGGCGGAACAGACGATCAACCCGTCGATGCGTTTTTCGACCAATACCCGCAGGTAGGTTTTCTGCCGTTCGGGTTGATCGTCCGAGTTACACAGAACCACGGTGTAACCTGCGCGATAACAGATATCTTCAATTCCTTGGGCCAATTCCGCGAAAAAAGGATTGGAAATATTCGAGACCAGCAACCCGATGGTGGAAGTCGATTGCTGTTTCAGTGATCTAGCTACCGCGCTGGGGACATAGTTCAAATGCCGAATCGCTGCTTCGACCTCCCCGCGGACTTTCTCACTCACGGGCCGGGTCTTATTGATCACGTGCGAGACGGTCGTGTAGGAGACTCCCGCCAAGGAAGCTACATCCTTAATAGTGGACATGGCGAATAGGAATATGGAGTGAAAGATCGGATCACGCATCTGTTCATTCTGATGCGGTCGAATCCGAAGACTGGCGGGTGGAGGATGTCGAAAGGCGACCCGGTACGGAAGAAGGCTGACGCCGCAAACGTTTGCATGTCGCTGCTTTTGCTTCCCCTTTTTTGGCAATCGCTATTTCGCGGTCACCGGTTTCCCCTTGGCGCCAGAGTCTTGCGGCTTGGAAACCTCGCGCCTCAGGTTTCCCTTCCGCAAATTGGACCACCAGAGAACAATCGGAGCTGCGATAAAAATCGAAGAATAAGTTCCGACAATGACTCCAACCACATTCGTGAAGGCAAAATCGGCCAGCACCGGGCCGCCGAATATCAAGAGCGAAAGCATGCACAGCAATGTGACACCGCTGGTCAGAATCGTTCGGCTCAACGTCTCATTGATGCTGGCGTTCATCAGATTCTGAATAGAGCCTTTTCGCCCTGAGCGCAGACCCTCACGAATTCGATCGAAGACGACGATCTTGTCGTTGATCGAGTAGCCGGCCACGGTCAGAATCGCACCCACCATGACCAGGGAAAACTCACGCCCGGTCATCACAAAAATGCCAAGGGTAATGACCAGATCGTGGAGCATCGCCACGATCGTCCCGATGGCAAAGGAAAACTCGAATCGGATCGTTACATAGAGCAGAATGCCCAGGATTGCGATGCCAAGGGCGAACAAGGAAGTGGTCGCTAACTGCGTTCCCATGATCGGACCGACACCTTCCGAACGCTCGACTGTCAGATTGGATTTCGGGAATTCCTGCTGCAATTGATGGACAATCTTGTCCGCGGTACCAAAGGGTGATCGAACCGAAATAAAATGCGAGATTTGTTTCTGCTGTTCGCTCGCTTCCTGTTGGATTACGGCGCTTCCTAATCCGATCTTTCCAAGTGCGGCTCGGATGTCCGCCTCCGGTAGCTCCGTTGCCGATTTCACCAGTAGAAAATCGCCGCCCGTAAAGTCGATATTGAACATTTTGCCGCCTCGCAACCCGAAGGCACCGATCGAAGCGACCAAAAAAATGACCGAGGCAATCAAAGCGGCGCGCCATTTACCCAGAAAATCGAAGCTTTTTGATTTGATCAGATGGAGCATGGAAACACGCTTCAACCAACCGAGTTTAAGCGCCCAGCCGAAGACGTTTCGGGTGACCAACAAGGCAGAAAACATCGACGCAATAATGCCGATCGTCAGCGTGATGGCGAAACCTTTGACCGGCCCGGAACCGAGCCAGAAAAGTATCGCCACTTTCAGAAGGGTCGTCAGGTTGGAGTCAACAATCGCGCTGAATGCTTTACGATAAGCCGTCTCAATTGCCGGCTTAAGTGCCTTTCCGTGTTCGAGCTCTTCTCGTAACCGTTCATAAATGAGAACGTTAGCGTCGATCGCCATCCCGATCGTCAAGATGATACCTGCGATTCCGGGCAAAGTGAGGACGAACCCGAAGAGAGACATCGCACCGAACAAAAGAATGCCGTTCACGGCCAGGCCCACGAATGCCACCAGGCCCGCGGCCCGGTAATAGACGAGAACAAAGACCAAAGTGGCGGCAAGGCCCGCCAACCCCGCGGCGATCCCGCGAAAGATCGAATCTTGTCCCAACGTTGCGGAAACTGTCCTGGTTTCGTCGATCGCAACCGGCGTCTGGAGAGGGTTCTCCATCACGCTGGCGAGATTTTTGGCCTCTTCTGCGGAGAAATTTCCCGTGATGACCGCTTCGCCATTCGGAATTTCACTTTGAATATTCGGCGCCGACACCACTTCATTGTCGAGTACGATGGCGAGCCGATTATTGATGTTATCTCGGGTGACCCGGCGGAACGCTTCTGCGCCAGCTCGCGTTAATCTCAACGAGACTTCATAGCCTCGCTGCTCGAAAACGGGCCGGGCATTGGCTACGTCCTGGCCGGTGAGTTCAGGTCGTCTTTTAACCAGCAGTTTCTCCGGTTGTCCGTTTCGTCGTTCGAGGGAGGTCAGGATGACGTACCCCGGCGGGGTAAACGCTGTGCCTGCTCCAATCTGCCGCACTAGTTGCTCGCTATTGGGGTGAACAAGCCTGAACTCCAGTTTGGCGACTCGCTGCAGTTGCTGTCGCGCGGTCTCGACTTGCGCGGTGTTCAGTCCTGGGATCTGGACCAGGATATGATCGGTCCCCTGCTTCGTGATGACAGGCTCGCTTACCCCGAATTCGTCCACGCGTTTCCGGATCACCTCGACCGCCTGCTCCTGCATTTCGGGCGTGATCGCGCGTGCCGGACCTCCCTCTTCAGGGACCGGAGGAACCAACCGAACCAGGAAGGAGGTGCCGCCTTGTAAATCGAGCCCGAGATGAATCTTCTGTTCGAAGGGCAAAAACGCGTCGATCGAAAAAGCGCAAAGCAACAGGGTCAGTGTGGTGCCAAGCCAACGTTTTGTTTTCTCCTTATCGGTCAGAAAATACCATGCGAAAAGAAATAGAACGAAGAGCCCGAAAAAGAAGGTCAACGTTGCGTTCATGGCGGACTCTTAAGCGGCTGGCTTTGCCTCGGGAGCGGTTGCTTTGGGCTCTCCAGTTTTTTCGATCCCCGCCACCGCGCTTTTGTCTATCTCGATCTTAACGTTATCGGCGACTTTAAGAAGGAAAGTCGTGTCTTTGACATTAGCGATTAAACCGTGAATACCGCTGCTGGTAACCACGCGGTCTCCGGTTTTCAAGTTTGCCATTAGCTGTTGATGCTGCTTCTGCCGTTTCTGCTGTGGACGGATCAGCAGAAAATAAAAGATAACTCCCATGAACAGAAAAGGCAGCAGGGTCTGCAACAGATCAGGTTGGGGAGGGGCGCCAGGGGCAGCTGTTTGTTGAGCCAGAAAAAAGATAGTAGAGATTATCGGATGCATACTGAACCCTTGACAAAGGTTTTGCCCTTAGAGCAGGGGAGGTGAGTCAATAACTCAAAGAGGCGGCTGGATCAAAATAAATATTAATCGACCTTTGAGCGTTAACTGCCAGCTGGGAAATCTCACAAGGAAGAGCTCGTGAGATTTTCGCCTTTTAGTGAATCGACATTGCGCGCTCTAGTTTTGGTCTGGGACCCGGGCCGGAGCCCTGTAACCGTCCGGGTCGACGACCATATCGTGAAACCCGATCGCACTTAGCGCCTCCCGGATCTGCGCTTCCAGCGGACGAAGTCTATCCATTTCATCACGGTCGATTTGGAGTTTAGCGGTTGGGGGTCGGCCGGGCTCGGCAAAGTAGCGAACCCGAAAGACCCCAAATCCGCAGGAGCGGACGTATTCTTCGGCCTGCTCAATGATCCTCAGAGCAGTCACCGTCACCGGCGTCCCATGCGGTATCCTCGAACTCAGGCAAGGTTGCGCAGGAATATCAGCCGTCGGCAGACCCTGCTCTCGGGAAAGTTGCCGGATCTCCGTCTTTGTCAGGCCGGCCATCCGCAAGGGAGCCAGGATGCGAAACTCACGGGCCGCGCCGGAACCAGGCCGTATCTGGTGCGCGTCATCGGCATTCTCTCCGTAGGCCAAGGCACTGAATCCGCGTTTGGCGGCCAGGTGACTCATCCTGTCGAAAAGCTCGAACTTGCAGAAATAACAGCGATTCGGTGGGTTGCGCGAATACCGAGGATCGTCAAGTTCTGTTGTGGAAATGACCTCCACGGCGGCACCGAAGTTTTTGGCAGCCGTCAGAGCGCTGGCAAGCGCGGAACGGGGCAGGCTCGGGCTATCAGCAATCACTCCTAGAGCGCGATCGCCCAGAATTCGGGCGGCTTCAGCAAGCAGAAACGTGCTGTCCACTCCTCCGGAATAGGCAACCAGGAGCGTCTCAATCTCTTTGAACAGCGTGCGGAGTCGGCGCTGTTTCTCTTTGGCCGGCGTCTGATTTGTCAACTTGGCGATCTCCATTTACAACTGGATTCTTTGAAACAGGTCGTTGAGCGGCAATTGCAGACCGACAAAGAATTCTCCAAAGTTCGCGTATTGGGCGCTTACCGGATCGAATCTCATCTCGTAGACAATTGATTTGATATCAAAGACATCGTGCGCAAAGAGGGTGACGCCCCATTCGGCGTCATCCAAACCGGTTGAGCCGGTGATCAGTTGGCGGACCCTTCCTGCATACTGGCGCCCAATCCGACCGTGGCCGAGCATCAATTCCTTTCGTTTTTCGAAGGGCAGAGTGTACCAGTTTTGGAGGGCGTCTCTTCGCTTGGTCATCGGATAAAAGCAAATAACGGGCCAATCAGGCATGTTGGGATAAAGGCGATCCTGCAGGTATTTCTGAATCCGTTGCCGAAATTCGCCAATCGCCTGAATGTATTCGGGCGACTCGGTAGACAATTCCTTCCCGACGGTCAAAGAAATGGCATATTCTTCTTCCGTGGTGGTGTATTCGCTGTTCTCGGTCAGTGAATAGAAGCTAAAAACCGGGGTCAGCACATCAGCTCCGAGGGAGAGTGTGAGCTTTTTCTCCATGCTGTTTGCCAAGTGAAGATCATCCGTCAAGAGCATGAATCCGATATCTGCTTTCGGAGAGACGATGCTGAAAGTCAGGATCTGGGTGGAAGGAAGCGATCGGATGTCTTGGACCAGCGCGGAGAGCTTTGTCTTCGCTGCCAGTCTTTCCTCGGATGTCAGCACTTGCCACTGGCCGTATTCCAGCCGGTAAAAAAGATGCAGAACATGCCAACCTTCTTTTGGACGCAATGCGGGCCTGTCGGTCATACGAAATCTTACTTGTACGCTGTCGGCTGTCCAAGGTTAAGAGACATGGCCTGCACGGCGGGAAGCCAGAGAAAATTGGGCGGATAGTTCGCTTGTCGGATTGACCTTTGCCTTTTGCCTGAGGCGAGCGATGGTCTGGGACAAACAAATCACCAGAGGAGAGGACTTCAAGCTCGCGGATTGATCTGTGACTTGCAGTCTCGATTCGATTCGTTAGATTGGCGGTCCGAAGAGGAGGCAGGGGAGTGCGTTTGGGAATCGGTAAGGAGATTAAGAGTAAGTTATGGCTGACGTTGCAAACAAGTATCCGCAGAATGTGGCTGGGCAATTTTACGTGGATGATCAATGCATCGATTGCGATCTTTGCCGAGAGACGGCGCCTGCAAATTTTACGCGTAATGATGATGGCGGTCACTCCTTTGTCTACAAGCAGCCGGAAAGTCCGGACGAAGAAGCGTTGTGTAAAGAGGCGATGGAGGGATGCCCAGTGGAAGCCATCGGTAGCGATGGTGGAAGTTAGCGAAGCGACCGACGCGAACGGTGTTCCGATTCAACTTGGACAGGACACCAGTTTGCTGCCGGGTGTCCTTGGTCGATATGGCGCAATCGCTGCGTAAACGTGTAATCGAAGAGTGGCGCGGGTTACCTGAAGCCGATAGGAAGATCGATCGGGTGCTCTCGATCCGGGAAGTGCTCCTTCAGCTGGCGCCGAAACTTGGCCTGGAGGCTCGGTTGCGCGAGGAAGAAATCATTTCGGCGTGGGCCGACGTGGTTGGCGATTTCTTTGCGAAACACTCCCGCCCAGTGAGACTGCATCAAGGAATGCTGGTGGTTACTGTCCTTCAGCCCACCGTGATGTACGAGCTGGACAGACAGTGGAAGTCGCTGATTTTGACAAAATTGAAAACAAGATTTGGCGGCAAGTTAATCAGGGAACTTCGTTTTCGGATGGGCTGAACCGGATTTTGGAAGAGGATGGGCAAATAAGCTCTGGCGAGTGGATTGAAATCCATGATCTGGACGTGAAAGGCGGAGTTGGGGTGCCGGAGAGTGAGCGCGAAAATCCTCAGCGCCTGCTTATCTCCCTGCGATTCCAGATCAAGATGAACTTTGCCGCACTGAACGATCAACTTGAGAAAACGATCGATTACGCCAGTGTGGCCGCAGAAGTCCAGAAAGTGGTTGAGTCAGGCGGCGCACGTTTGATAGAGACGTTGGTTTCGGACATCGGCCAAGACTTGATGATGCGCTATCCCATTCAGCGCCTCGAGGTTGAGCTTAAAAAATTCGTTCTGCCCAACGCCCGGTATGTCAGTGTAAAAGCAGAGTGGAAGGCGTTCTGAGAGCGGTCGGCGTAAGGTCGTGTCGGCGTGTCGGGATTACAGGGTAACGGCGTTGCTGCTTCATTGATTCGTCGCTTACCGTAAAGCGTCCCGCTTTACCTGCTGGCTTTGAAACGCCGGTGTGAAGTTCTTATCGGCCACCATGTTCCTTGTCAGCGTGGACGAAGCGTCGGGTGTCCCTACCACAATAGTCTGGCAAGATCTTCAAACTCACTTTGGTTGTGCTCGATCGGCAGTATCGGCGGATCCACGAGCTGCTCAAGGACGCTTAGGTTGGTTGGTTGGGAAAGGTCGGATTCGAGTGGCACTGAATTCAAGGCGATCAGAGTGCATTTTAGCCCTGCCGCGCGAACGGCTTCAAGGGTCAGCCGCGTATGGTTCAGGATGCCCAGGCGGTTGGCGGCGACGATAATTACCTCCAGGCGCAGCTCTCGGGCAAGATCGCGAAAATCGTAGTGCGCTGAAATCGGGACTGCTATCCCTCCAGCGCCTTCAACCAGGACGCTCGAATATCGTCTCGTCAGTTGCCCGAACGCTCCTCGAATCGCCTCCAGATCGATCAGACGATCCTCGATGATGGACGCTGTGTACGGCGCAAGTGGTGTTCGATACCAGACTGGGTTAATCAGGTATTCGGGCTCACAAGATCCGCACGCCTCAAGAAGTTGATGCACATCGTTGTTGTCGCCCGTGCAGATCGGTTTCATCCCGATAGAATTGATCCCTTTGGATCGCGAGAACCGAATCAGTCCACTGGTGACGAAAGTCTTGCCAACACCGGTATCTGTTCCTGTCACCAGATAGTTCACGCGCCGAGATTCTTTGTCAGTTCCTCGACGATCCCATCTGCCAGCGTCTGGAGTTCATCGGCGTTCGGTCCCTCAAGAAGCAGGCGCGCTTTCGGCTCGGTGCCTGAGTAACGCAGCATGACGCGTCCTTTCCCACTGAGCCTGGATTCAGCCTCTCGTATCCGATCTGTCAGACGATCAAAATGTTGGAATGGGATCTTTTCCCGGACCGTAACGTTGCGGAGTACTTGGGGAAATTTGTTCAACACTTTTCGAAGATCACTCAGTGGCTTGCCGGTGCGCAACATGACAGCGATAATTTGCAATGCGGCGATCAACCCGTCGCCGGTCGTGGCAAAATCCCGGAAAATCATGTGGCCACTCTGCTCACCTCCCAGATTCAACTGTTGTTGAACCAAAGCGTCCATGACGAATCGATCACCGACCTCGGTTCGAAATACTTTGCCGCGGTGATGACCAATGACCTTGTCCAGTCCATAATTGCTCATCACAGTCGCAACCAGCGTGTTCTTTTGCAGACAGTTACGTTGCAATAAGTCGACCCCGGCGATGGCCAACAACTCGTCGCCGTCCAGCGCGGACCCGAGTTCATCGCAGAACAGCAGCCGATCAGCATCCCCGTCGTGAGCCAGCCCGAACGCGGCGCTCGAATCGCGAACCAGGCGAGAGAGCGTGGTGGGATGAGTACTTCCGCACTCGACATTGATGTTGAATCCGTCAGGAGCGCCTGCGTACAGATCGACTTCGGCTCCGAGCATGGCCAGTACCGTTGGGGTCGTCCGGTAGGCCGCACCGTTCGCCATGTCGACCACGACCTTGACTCCAGACAACGAAAAGTCTTTCGGTACCGTGGAAGCAGCGAATAGAGCATATTCTTGTGTCGCGTCCTGGATGCGACGGATACGGCCCACCGATCGGCCGGTCGGGAGGGGGTAGGGCCTGGGGTGATGGTATTCTGACTCAATAGCATCTTCGAATTGATCGGATAGCTTATAGCCGGCGGCGTCGAAAAACTTGATGCCATTGTCCTCAAAGGGATTGTGTGATGCCGAGATCACGATACCAAATGCGGCGCAATGCTTAGCCGTCAGATGAGCGATCGCGGGAGTGGGAACGATGCCGGCCAGCAGAACATCGACTCCATTAGAAGCAAGCCCGGCGGCAATGGCTGATTCCAACATCTCTCCCGACGCTCGGGTATCCCTGCCGACTACGACCGTCGGATGATTTTCCTCTTTGACCATCACTCGTACGGTTGCTTGGGCCAGTCTGAGAGCGGATCCGGCCGTAATCGGCTCGTTATTTGCTATTCCCCGGACGCCGTCCGTACCAAAGAGCTTCTGTGACACCGGCCATCTTCGCGAGGTCGATCTTGAAGTTCAACCCTGAAGTGCGCGTCCCTTTCAAAAAAGGATTCAACGATGGACGGGCGCCAGCGCCGCAGGACGATGTTCAAGTCCCCAGCGGTCCGGCGCAACGTCGACGTTCTTCTTGATCAGGTACCAAACTGCCGTCGCCACAATCAAAGCCATCAATTTTGCGCGCCAATTCCGGAGGAAAAGTCGTTTCATTGGGTTAAAGCGTGGTATCCGGTTCCGGCAAAGTGTCTTCTTCGCTGTTTTCTGCTTGATCGTTTTCGCGCAGCAGCAGTTCAGAAAGGCGTTTCTCGAACTGCCCCGGTTTAAATCCGCGTTCAATCTTCCCGCGATGGCAGATGGAGATGTTAGAAGTCTCTTCCGAAACCACGATCGCGATGGCATCGGATTCTTCCGTCACTCCAAGTCCCGCGCGATGTCGAAGGCCCAAGGTGCGGTCGAGGTCCTCCCTTTGGCTGACCGGAAAGACGCAGGCGGCCGCGATGATCCGATCGTTCCGGATAATGACCCCACCGTCATGGAGCGGTGTTTTTGGGAAAAAGATGGTGATTAAAAGTTCCTGCGACATATCGCAGTCGATATTCACGCCGCTCTCGGCGAAGGTGCGGATCGCGGTATCGCGTTCTATGGCCAGCAAAGCGCCGATCTGCCTGTTCGAAAGTTCGAAGACGGCCTCAGTGATCACGTCGATCGTTTCTTTTTTCTGGGTCGCTGACGAGAAGAACTGGCTGCTGCCTAGCTCTGCCAGAGCACGGCGAAGCTCCGGCTGAAAAATGACGACCAGGGCGATCGCCAGAAACGCCGTCAGGCTTCGCAAGAGCCAGCTGATGACCGTCAGATTCAAAATCTGCGATACCAACGTCAGAGTAATGAAAAGGATTGCCAGACCGGTCAGGACTTTGGCGCCCCGGGTTCCGCGGAAATAGAGGTAGCCATAGTAGATGGCCACCGCCAGGAGCAGGATCTCGATCGCGGCATTCCAATAATTCAGGAAAAGGTCTAAAATCGCCTTCATCGTCTCAGGATGGCTTCTGTCATCCTCAGGGCCTCGAGGTTCGGACGGACATCATGCACTCTGAATATGTGGGCGCCTTTTTCCCGGAGCAAACTCGTCAAAGCAACAGTTGGCCACATTCGCTCCTGCGAGGGCAAGTTCTGATCTCCGAGAAGGTGGGCGATCATCGATTTTCTGGAGATACCGACGACAATGGGTTGATCCAGTTCGGCAAAATGGCCGAGCTCTCGAACAAGTTCTACGTTGTCCCGGACGCGCTTGCCGAAACCAAATCCCGGATCGATGGCAATCCGCTCCCGATCGATGCCGGAGCGGACCAACTCGTCGCGCTGCCTTCGAAGAAATCCAATAACTTCGCCGCAAACGTCCTGATATTGGGGGTCGATTTGCATCGTCTTTGGCGTCCCACGCATATGCATCAGGATTATGCCGGCGTCTGAGTGCTGCAAAACTTTAACCATTTCCCGATCGGCTCTCAGCGCCGAGATGTCATTGACGATATCTGCACCTGCCGCCATCGCCTGACGAGCTGTTTCCGCCTTATAAGTATCAATGGACAGGATGAGGTCGGGAAAGCGCCTGCGAATCCGTTCGATGACTGGAATGACGCGCTGGAGTTCTTCTGCGAGGACAACCGGTTCGGATCCCGGTCGGGACGATTCTCCGCCGACGTCAAGAATCGTTGCTCCTTCCCGGACCATCCGCTCGGCGTGCCGAAACGCTGCCTCCTGGTCTATAAATCGGCCGCCATCTGAAAAGGAATCGGGCGTAACATTCAAGACGCCCATGATTAAACCCGAACGGCTCAGATCAACCGAGCGCGTTCTGAGCTTCCAGATCATGTCACACACTCGCTATGCAAACGACCGTTTTGCAAGCGGTTTCGCATCGAGAGCAACCAATGGCCTCAACCTACAAGCTGCCAGCGCAATGTTAATCGCGCAGCGCTTGTGATGGCAGAAATCTCCGGAGGACTTAAAGTTGGTCAGATCTTCGGGCTAGGCGGTCGCCGGCTGGCTCTGCTCGGACTGCATCACATCGAACTCCAACCTTTCGGGCGCGGCGCGCACGTTGAGGATGTTTCCCGCTTTGATGTTACCCCGCAGCAATTCTTCAGCCAGAGGGTCCTCGAGGAATTTCTCGACTGCCCGGCGCATCGGTCGGGCTCCGTAGGTTGGGTCGTAACCTTTGTCGATCAGAAACTCAACCGCAGACGCATCGAGAATAACTTTGATCGACTTGGTTCCGATCCGGTCGACGACCTTGGCCACTTCGAGGTTCACGATTTTTGCGAGATCGGGTCGCCCGAGTGTGTGGAACACGATCATATCGTCCAGCCGGTTCAGAAACTCAGGCTTAAACGTTCGCTTTGACTCCTCAAGAATCTTGTCACGCATCTGTTCGTACGACTCGTTCCCAGAGACTGCGCCAAAGCCCAGCGAAGTCTGGCGTTTGATCAGTTCCGCGCCCACGTTCGAAGTCATGATGATGATGGTATTACGAAAATCGATCTTTCGGCCGAGGCTATCGGTGATTTTACCTTCTTCGAGGATTTGCAGAAGAAGATGCATCACGTCCGGATGGGCCTTTTCCACCTCGTCGAAGAGAACGACCGAATATGGGCGGCGGCGCACCGCTTCGGATAACTGCCCGCCTTCCTCGTATCCCACGTATCCCGGCGGCGAACCTATCAGGCGCGATGCGGTGAATTTCTCCATGTACTCGGACATGTCGATTTGGATCAGAGCATCAGAATCACCGAACATGAATTCAGCCAGCGAACGCGCCAGGAACGTTTTTCCTACTCCTGTGGGTCCTAAAAAGATAAAGGAACCGATAGGCCGGCGCGGATCTTTCAAGTCAGCACGTGAACGCCTTAGCGCCTTGCTGATCGCAATCACCGCTTCGTCCTGACCGATCACTCGGGTCCTAAGCTCCTCTTCCATTTTCAGGAGCTTTTGAGCTTCCTTTTGCTCCATTCGACTGAGCGGCACGCCGGTCCATCGGGAGACAATGTGCATGATGTCATCCGCGGTGACGACCACTTCGCGTTCTTCACGCTGTTCCCGCCACTCGGTCAGAATCCGCTCGAGCTTGTCTTTAGTTTGCTTTTCTGAATCACGGAGCGCTGCCGCCTTTTCAAAATCCTGGGCCTTGATCGCCGCCTCTTTGTCGGCGCGAATCGTTTCGATTTCTTTCTCGATCTCCTTCACGTCGGGAGGTCGAGTCATCGCATTGATCCGCGCCCTGGCGCCGGCTTCATCCAT
Organism: uncultured Verrucomicrobiae bacterium; assembly: GCA_963742335.1. GTDB lineage: Bacteria > Verrucomicrobiota > Verrucomicrobiia > Chthoniobacterales > JAFAMB01 > JAFAMB01. The sequence continues at coordinate 90,090 of CAVULL010000008.1, read as the reverse complement.
CACGTCGATGGCCTTATCTGGCAAGAAACGTCCGGTCAGGTAGCGGTCGGACAAACGAACTGAAGCGTCTAAAGCTTCGTCCGTCAGCCGAGCCTTGTGATGCGCTTCGTACTTCGGGCGCAGTCCTCTCAGGATCTGGACAGCCTCCTCGACCGAGGGAGCTTCGACCTTAACGGTCTGGAACCGGCGTTCGAGGGCAGCATCCTTTTCAATATATTTGCGATATTCATTGAGAGTTGTTGCTCCCACACATTGAAGTTCGCCCCGGCTAAGAGCCGGTTTTATAATATTGGAGGCGTCCATGGCGCCTTCTGCAGAGCCAGCGCCCACGATGGTGTGCAACTCGTCGATGAAGAGAATGACGTTTTTGGAGCGCCGAATTTCATCCATCACCGCTTTGATGCGCTCTTCAAACTGGCCTCGATACTTCGTTCCGGCTACCATCAGGGCCAGGTCAAGGGTTATGACTCGTTTGTCACGCAGCAACTCCGGCACGTTCCCCGTGCCGATCTCCTGAGCGAGTCCTTCGACTATCGCCGTTTTCCCAACGCCGGCCTCTCCAAGAAGCACCGGGTTGTTCTTCGTGCGCCGGCAGAGAATCTGGATCACCCGTTCGATCTCATTTTTCCGACCGATCACCGGATCCAGATCGCCCTTCTTCGCTAATTCGGTCAGATCTCGGCCGAATGCGCGCAAGGCGGGCGTCTTAACATCTTTTTTATTGCCTTCCTGCGGAGACTCAGCTTCGCTTTCCGGCGGTGTAAAATTTGGGTCCAATTCTTTTAGAATCTCGTTGCGAGTTCGTTCAATATCAACTTCCAGGCTTTTTAGGACTCGAGCCGCGACACCTTCTCCCTCCCGCAAGAGTCCCAGCAAGATGTGTTCCGTGCCAACGTAGGAGTGATTAAGAGCCTTGGCTTCCTTGCCGGCGAGCGCCAGTACCTTTTTAACACGCGGGGTGTAAGGGATGTTCCCGACCATCTTTGTCTCGGGATGTGAGCCGACATGCTTCTCGACTTCCATCCGCACCGTCTCCAGGTCCAGGCCCATTTTCTGGAGAACGTTCACTGCGACCCCTTGGCCAAGTTTGATCAGCCCGAGCAGAAGATGCTCAGTTCCCACATAATTATGGTTAAACCGGTCAGCTTCTTTGCGAGCTAGCGCCAACACTTGTTGGGCGCGTGGAGTAAAATTATTCATCATTGGGTTTCCGGTGCCGGGCCCGCTTCCTGACCACCCGACAACTTATTTTTATTTGGTTTAGGTAAGCTTTTCAGCTTCTCCCGGACAATGTCGGCACGTAGGTGGTCGCGTTCCTCGGCGGCCAGCTTCTGCTGGGAAAGTTGCTGAAGATGTGCCGGTTGTGTTTCCATCAACAATGAGTTCGTAAGCACCCGACCCTCCTCTGGGAAAAACCCTAAGTCAATCCCCAGCCGCATAACAGACAGCAAGTTCAATGCTTCCTTCGAAGAAACTGAAAATGCGTGGGTCAAAATTCCATACGCTCTGCCAACCTGGTCCATCAGCATCGTGCGTTTGGTTTCGAGCAGATTTTCGCGCGCTTGGTTTTCTCGTTGGATTAACGTTTCGATTACTTTATTCAGTCGCTCGATAATCTGGCTTTCGTTTTCGCCGAGAGTCGTCTGATTGGAAACCTGGAAAAGGTTGCCCATTGCCTCGGTCCCTTCACCGTACAGACCGCGAACCGCCAACCCGATCTTGTTGATCGAATTGATCACTTGATTGATTTGCTCGCTTAAGACGAGCCCAGGCAGATGGACCATCGCGGAAGCGCGCATACCAGTCCCGACGTTTGTTGGGCAGGCCGTGAGATATCCCAGTTCAGGATCAAAGGCGAAATCAAGGTGCGCTTCGAGAGCGGTGTCGACATCATCGATGATCCGAAAGGTTTTCTGGAGATCCAATCCGGAAGAGATCGCTTGCATCCGCAAGTGGTCTTCCTCGTTCATCATGATACTGATAGCCTGAGTCGAGCTGATGGCGACCCCGCTGCCCATTCCTTTGGCAGCGTGCTCGCGGCTGATCAGATGCCGTTCAACCAGAACTTGTTTCTCCAAAGCGGAAAGTTCATTCAGTTGTTCCGAGAACGAACCGCGCATTTGCGCGAGGTTATCCACTTCCGGCTTGATCTCGTCCAGAATCCGAATCCGTTCTGTTTTCTTGGCCCATCCGGGAAACGGCAGCTTCGCCAGATTGCGCGCCAGTCTGACGCGGCTGCTGATCACGATGGGGTGATGAGCTCCGTCCGCTGAGAGCCAGTCTCCGCGCGTCTTTAAAATCGTGCTGATTTTCATGTTACTTTTGTTCCTCCAGCTCGAGCTGTCGGATTTCGTCCCGGATTGTCGCAGCCGACTCGTAGTCCTCCTTTGAAACTGCTTCTTCAAGATGCCGTTTCAATTCATTCAGGCGGCCGGAACGCACAATGTCTCGGAAAAGGCGGGCCGGCACTTTGCCGGTGTGCTTGGTCCCTTTGTGCATTGCCTTGATCAGCGATGCTAGTCCCTCCGCAAACGTGCCGTAACACTCGCTACATCCGAGGCGACCCGTTTTCTTAAAATCTGCCTGTGTAAATCCACACACCGGGCAATGTTCCGTTGGAGCAGCTTGTTCGACCTGTTGAGTTTCTCCCAGACCGAGCAAGAGATCCGCCAGAGCGAATCCAGTCGGATCGGAAACGCCCTTGTCTTTGGAGCATGACTCGCAGAGATTAATCTTTTTCATGTTCCCATCGACGATCTGCGTCAGATAAACTGTCGCGGTGTTTGTTTTGCAGACGTCACAAATCATGCCATTAGTACTCCCGTTATTCGGCCGGTCTCACTTACAATAAAGCACACTACTCATAAATCGGAGTGCCGGTGGTGCGTGTCAACTCGCGGTAGCTCTCGCTGAATTTCAAAGTGATCGGCCCCGGTTGGCCGTTGCCGATCAGCCTCCGATCCAGCTGAACCGCAGGGATGACTTCCGCGGCAGTACCGGTCAGGAAACATTCATCAGCCGTGTAAATGTCGTGTTTGGTCATCTCGCATTCTACCATGCGAATGCCCAGTTTCTCTGCGATTTCGAAGACCACAGCCCTCGTTACGCCCTCCAGAATCCCAGAATTCAGGTGGGGTGTAGACATTTGGCCGCGCCTGACGATGAAAATGTTATCTCCGGTACATTCAGCCACGTAGCCCTGTTCATTTAGCATCAGGCCTTCTCCGGCGCCTGCGTTCTGAGCTTCGAGCTTACCCAGGATATTATTCAGGTAATTCAACGATTTTACGCGTGGACTCAAAGCGGCGGGAGACGTTCGTCGGGTCGAGCAAGTGACCATGGTCAACCCCTTATGATATAAGTCCTCTGGATAAAGCGCGATGGTGGCGGCAATAATAATTACGCTTGCTCGTCGGCAGGAATCCGGACTGAGCCCCAACGATCCCATGCCGCGTGTCACGATAAGCCGGATATAACCGTCGTGAAGGTCGTTCTGGCGAATCGTCTCGAGGATAGCCGCAATCAGCTCCGACTTCGACATTGGAAGTTCCAAGGCAATCACTCTGGCGGAGTCCCCCAGACGGTCGATATGTTCATCCAGCCGGAAGACGCGATCGTTGTAGAACCGTATCCCCTCAAACACTCCATCCCCGTAGAGCAGACCATGGTCGAACACGGAAATCTTCGCGTCGGCCTGATCGTAGAAGTTCCCGTCGATGTAGATTTTAAGGTTCATAGTAAGAGGATCGAACGTTAGTTGGTAAGTAATCCGTCTCGGATATCGACGCGTCGGTCACCCGCCGACGCGAGCCGTTGATCGTGCGTGACAACGACCAATGTTTTCTGTTTCTCTCTGGCCAAATCAAGTAGCAATTCCATGACGGCATTTCCGTTGGCCGTGTCCAGATTGCCGGTCGGTTCATCTGCAAAAATGATCGCCGGATCATTGATGAGTGCGCGTGCGATCGCGACACGCTGCTGTTCTCCCCCGGATAACTCATTTGGCAAATGGTTCATTCGATCGGCCAAACCAACCCGCTGAAGCTGATCGATAGCGGTCGCCAACTCTTGTTTTTTCCGGATCAGAGCCGGCACGAGCACATTCTCGAGTGCGGTCAGCTCCGGAAGCAAAAAGTAGCTCTGAAAGACAAACCCCATTTTTTCGTTCCGGATTCTGGCATCCGCTGAAGAGCCGTTACGATAAAGGGTGTGCTCTTCGAAAATCACTTCGCCGGCCTCCGGCCGTTCGAGACCGGCCAAGGTGTATAACAACGTTGTCTTTCCCGCCCCGGACACGCCGCAGAGAAAAAGCGCTTCGCCTCGATGAACCTCCAGACTAATGCCTCGAAGCACATCGATCTTTCGCGAACCAATCTTGAAAGAGCGATGAACATCTTTGGCAATAAGCTGTGGTTGGTTAATCACGATCACCTTGGAGCTGGCGCATACCTTCGAACAAGACAATGGCCACCGCTGTTGCGAGATTCAGGCTGCGAGCTTCTTGGAACATCGGGATGGTCAGACAATTTTCGGAATCCGACAGCAGCAAGCTTTCCGGCAGCCCTTTTGTTTCACGACCAAATACCAGATAGTCTCCCTTTCGAAATTTGGTCTCCCAATACCGCCGCTTGGTCTTGGTGGTCAGCAGAAATCGCCGGGCAGGGGGCCGGGTCGCAGTTTCAAATTGATGCAAATCGTTCCAATACCGGACGTCGACTTGATGCCAGTAATCCATGCCGGCCCGCCGAAGCTGACGATCGTCGACTGAAAAGCCAAGAGGTTTTACCAAATGAAGTCGGCTCTGTGTCGCCAGGCAAAGCCTGGCGATATTTCCGGTATTTGGTGGAATCTCTGGTTCGATGAGCACGATATTGAACATACCACGGCAAAAACAAAAAAAGCGCCTCAATGTCCGAGGCGCTTTTTCCGTCGGGAGGGAATGCTTATTGCCGGATTAGTTATTCGAACTTGATTGCGCCACTTCGATCGGTTCGACATTTACCCTGCGCCCGCTCCGGTCGAACCGGACAATTCCGTCTACCAGAGCAAAAATGGTGTAATCGCGACCTAATCCAACGTTTCTGCCGGGCAAAAACTTTGTGCCACGCTGCCGGATAATGATATTCCCGGCCACCACTTGTTCGCTGCCAAACTTCTTTACGCCCAGCCGCTTGCTGACGCTGTCTCGCCCGTTCTTTACGCTGCCTTGACCTTTTTTGTGCGCCATAACTCAGTTCTGCGGTCCAACAAAAGATTTATTGGTTGATTGCTTCTATCTTAACGCGCGTAAGCAGGCGACGGTGACCCACTGTCCGGTGGTATCCCTTGCGGCGCCGATACTTGAATGCAATTACCTTTTTGTCTTTGAACTGCTCGACGACTTTGCCCACCACGTTGATCCCGGTTACGATCGGATCACCGGCCGTCACTTTCGAGCCGTCAGCGAGCAGCATGACATCCCCGAAGGTGACCTTTTCCCCGTGCTCGGCGGCGAGCTTTTCAACTGTAATCGTTTGCCCGGGGCTTACCCGATACTGCTTGCCTCCGGAACGAATGATCGCGTATGCCATGGTCAGTGTCTAATTGTAAAATTGGGAAAGGCGGTGAAAATGCCATAGTGCACCCGGCCTGACAAATGGTTTTTTGCTTTTCGCAGTTGCGGTAAAGAGAAAGTCGCAGATCACAGAGCAGAATCAGGCCTAATATTCACGGTCCAACAGGTAATCGGCGAGACCATGGAGGATTTCGGCGTTGCCGCTGAAGGGTTTAAGCGACCTGTGCGCCTCCTCCGTCAGTTTTTTCGCTGCCTTACGCGATGCTTCTAATCCGATGATCGACGGATAGGTCGCCTTTTCGGAGATCAGATCTTTCCCCGCGCTCTTGCCCAGCGTTTCGGAACTTTGGGTGACATCCAGAATATCGTCGATCACCTGGAAAGCGAGACCGAGCGACATTCCGAATACGGACAGGCTTGCCAGTCGGGCGGGGCTGGCATTCGCGCTCATTGCGCCAAGTCGGATCGTGGTGCGGAGTAACGCGGCCGTTTTCGATTGATGAATGAACCTCAACGCCGGCAGTGAAATGTGTTTTCCCTCGCTTTCGAGGTCGACCACCTGACCGGCAATCAGGTTTCGGCTGCCCGATGCGAACGCTAGTTCCCGGATGACCTCTTTTAAAGGATAACGAGGCCAGCCAGGAACCTGGGCCGCCAATTCGAAAGCAAATGTCAGGAGAGCGTCTCCTGCCAGCACGGCGATCGCCTCGCCGAAGACTTTATGTGAGGTGGGTTTACCTCGGCGAAGATCGTCATCATCCATGCAAGGTAAATCATCGTGGATCAGCGAATAAGTGTGAATACACTCCACGGCGCAAGCGAGCGGAAGAGCCGCGTTTGCTTCACCCCCACAACACTCTCCCGCGGCTAAACATAAGATCGGTCGGAGCCGTTTGCCTCCGGCAAAGACGCTGTAACGCATCGCCTGATGGATCGTCTTCGGCTTGACGCCGGGCTTTGGCAAGTACGTTTGCAGCGCGGCATCCACCATTTTCTGATGCGAAAGGAGGTAATCTCTCATTTCCGTTACTTACCAGAGGTAACGCTGGGCAATGGGCATTCGCCAGCCGATTCCGAAAGCCAGACTCGTAACGCGAAGACCGGGAGCGGCCTGCCTCCTTTTGTATTCGTTCATATCGACCTTTCGCTGAATCCAACGAACGATCTCTGGATCAAATCCGCGGTCCACGATGTCCTCGGGACTGAAATGATCCTCCACGTACATTTTCAAGATCTCGTCCAATACTTCGTAGGGCGGCAACGTATCCTGATCCTTCTGATCCGGCTTTAGTTCGGCACTTGGAGGTTTCGTGATGGAGGTGCTTGGGATGACTTCGGTCTGCCGGTTGATCCAATTCGCGAGTTTGTAAATCGTCGTTTTTGGCACGTCGCTTATCACCGCGAGTCCGCCACACATGTCGCCATAGATGGTGCAATAGCCGACCGCTAATTCGCTCTTATTGCCCGTGGTCAGCAGCAGGCGACCAAATTTGTTCGATATCGACATCAGAATCAACCCACGCAAACGTGACTGCATATTCTCCTCAGTCGTATCTTCGGCTTTGCCGGCAAATATTTCTTTGAACTGATTTTTCAGCACCTCGAAAGGTTCTTTAATCGGAATCAGGTGGCGTACGATCTCCAGATTTTCCGCGAGGGCTGCCGCGTCGTCGAGACTGCCGGAGGATGAGTATTGACTCGGCATCGAGACCCCGACGACGTTCTCTTTCCCGAGAGCAGCCACGGCGATTGCGGCAGTGACCGCCGAGTCAATTCCGCCGCTCAGGCCAAGGACCGCGCTCTTGAAGCCACACTTCGAAAAATAATCCCGAACTCCCAGCACGAGTGCTTCATAGATCTCCTGTTCAGGCGAGAAATCGGTTGCCGCTAAAGGCTCGGCGGAAGACCGGGCCAGGCGAACGTCCTCGCGGAACCCGGGCATCTGAAAGATGGTTTTCCCGGCGGCATCGATGGCGAAAGAGTTTCCGTCGAAAATCAGTTGGTCATTTCCACCAACCCCATTGCAGTAATAGAAAGGGACTCCATAAAGAACGGCGAGTTCGCTGACCATCCTGCGCCGGAGAGCGGGTTTGCCGACACTGTAGGGAGAGGAGCTCAGGTTGAAAATGGCTCGAGCACCTTTCGAGATGAGAGTGAAAACTGGATCCTGCCGGTACAAATCCCATTTCAAATATTTGTCGGTCCAAATGTCTTCACAGATTGTTATCCCGACTTTTGTTCCCAAGAGTTCGACCGGTTCCTGGTCCGGCGCAGGTTCGAAATATCTTCCCTCATCGAACACGTCGTAGGTTGGTAGCAAAGTTTTGAAAACTTTTTGAACTGGCAGCTCTTTCGACAAAACAGCGCAGGCATTGACGAATGGTTTGCCTGTCTTCCCGGGATTGAAATCGACGTAGCCGACCAGGAGGGGAACCGTTCCGACAGCCTCGCGCAGATGCCCCAGGGACTCCAACGTCTCCGGGACGAAACGGGATTTAAAAACCAGGTCTTGAGGAGGGTATCCGGTCAGAGCGAGCTCCGGCGTCAAAACCAGGTCGGCGCCGAGATCGACCGCCTTCAGGTAGGCTGAAAGAATGCGATCCTGGTTTGAACCAATATCGCCAACGGTGGTGTTGATCTGAGCAAAACCGATCTGCATACAATCAGTGCCTGAAAATATCCTATTGGCTTTCTCCAGGTGGCTTGACGTTGAGTGCCGCTAACGTCTCTGGATCCCGAACGTCTGCCCAATAACCTTTGATTTCGACCGCTTTCACTTTTTTGCCATCCCGAGCCATGGCACGGATCGCATCGGTCAGTTCGTATTCACCTCTTGGAGACTTCTCCAAACCAGCGACATAAGAAAAGATCGTTGATCTGAAGACATAGACGCCGGCGTTATACCAAGGAGTGCGGACCTCTTCGTGGATCTGCTTTTCAAGGAGGTCTCTAACTTCGAATTTCTCGTTCAGATAGACGGCTCCGCCTTTCGAAGCGTCTTCGGTCTGCAGCACCGTGAGCATCATTTCGGCGTCATCGAGTCGCGTGAGAAGGAGATAGCTTGAAGGATCCACCAAGATATCCCCATAACTTAGAATGAACGGGTCCGAGCCGCAAAAGTGCTGAGCAAGTTCAACAACCTTCCCGGTGCCATCCTGATTGATTTGCTCCGTATAGACGATTTCGACGCCGACGCCTGAACCATCTCCGAAGTAATCCGTCACCACTTCCTTTCGGTATCCGACGACGATGAGTACTTGCCGAACTCCCGCGTCGCGAAGTCCCTCGACAATGTAGGAGAGGACCGGCTTACCGGAAACTTTCACCATCGGTTTTGGGATCGCCAAAGTGAGTTCCCGCATCCGAGTCCCTCGTCCTGCCGCGAGGATAACGGCCTTCGTTACTTTTTCATTCATGCGCTAATGTCCTCTCACCGAAATGACATTATTTCGCCAAGGGTTCCGCGGCGGCGGATTGGTCGGTCGGGATTGATCGAGATGTTTCCGCTATCATCAGGGCTTTTCCAAGGGGGCGCCAAGCCGCTATCTCTCCATCAAAAGAGTCGAGCCAGTCGGGGCACCAGGATTAGCCAATCTCTTCAACGAATTTCTCCATACGGTTCATTGCTTCCTTTAGTTTATCCATCCCGGTGGCAAAACAGCAACGGACATAGCCTTCACCGGAATCCCCGAACGCGCTGCCGGGAACGACCGCGACTTTCTTGGATTTCAGCAGCTGCAAGGAGAAATCTCTGCTCTTCAGTCCAGTTGAACTAATGCTCGGAAAGGCATAGAAAGCCCCTTTTGGCAGGTGACATGGAAGTCCGATCTCGTTCAATCGGCTAGTGACAAAATTTCGACGGCGTTCATAATCGCCCCGCATGCTTTCGACTTCCTTTTGGCAGTTTTCCAGCGCTTCAATCGCCGCCTCTTGAGACATATTCGACGCGCACATAATGGCGTATTGATGTATTTTCATCATCGCCTCGATGATTGGGCCGGGAGCACAGGCATAGCCAACCCGAAAACCAGTCATCGCGTACGATTTGGAACATCCGTTCAACAGTACGGTTCGTTCTTTCATGCCTGGGAATGAGGCGATGGAAGTGTGCTCGGCACCGTCGTACGTCAATTCGGAATAAATCTCATCTGAAAGCACTAGGAGATCGTGCCGCCGGCAAAGATCGGCAATCGGCTTGAGATCTGCCGCTCGGAGTATTCCGCCGGTGGGATTCGTGGGGAAACTGAGTAAAAGAGCTTTGGAACGCGGTGTAATGACGCGCTCGATATCTTCCGCCAAAACGCGAAACTCGTGCACGGCGGAGGTTCGGACGGAGACAGGTTTTCCATGACAAAGCAGGATGCTCGGACTGTACGAAACGTAACTGGGTTCGTGGTAAATGACTTCGTCTCCCGGATTGAGCAGAGCGCGCAAAGCCAGGTCGAGTGCCTCCGAAACGCCCACACTGATTAAAATTTCGGTGTGCGGATCGTAACTGATCGCACAGCGCTCCTCGATATACCTGGCCACCGCCTGCCGCAGCTTTGGTGTTCCCAGGTTCGACGTGTAGCCGGTTTTTCCTTTCTCCATGGCAAAGATGGCAGCCTCCCGGATCCGCCACGGCGTGACATAATCCGGCTCCCCGATGCCGAGAGAAATGACGTCGGTCATCGTCTGAACCACTTCAAAAAAGTCCCGAATCCCCGAGCGTTTAATCTCGAGGACTCGATCAGCAATGTATTTTGAAAAATCCATGGAACGAAAAAGGACCTTCCTGAAAATCTCACCGGCGCCTTGGCTCGTGAGATTTTCAGGCTAGGGCGTCACTGGCAACCTCTCGGAGTTGGCGGGTTGGCTTAACAGCATCCCGTTTTGCTTGTAGGTCTTCAGTCGAAACCGAGTCGCAGTCGAGACAACACCTTCCACCGTACTCAATTTCTCGGAGACGAACCGGGCGATCTCGCGCAGATTGTTCGCCTCGACCAGGATCGCCAGATCGTATCCGCCACTCATCAGCCAGCAACTTTTGACTTCGTCAAAGCGAGCGATCCGTTCAGCCAACCGGTCAAACCCGCCTCCTCTTTCCGGTGTAATGCTCACTTCGATAAATGCGGTCACCGCATCGGCATCAATTTTTTCCAGATCAACAACGGCCTGATAACCCAGAATTACCTGATCTTTTTCGTAGCGGTCGATCCGGTGGCCGATTTCCTCGACCGACATATTCAGCATTTTTGCCAGATCCCCTCGGGGGATAGTGGCGTTTTGGTGTAACAGCTCAAGCAAAGGATCCATAGGGCAACTTCGGACTGGGATGTCTGGTCTCGGGTTTGGTTCTGAGTTTTCAGTTGATTTTTACAGGAGTGTCAATGGAGCAGGAACCTTCCGCGCCGCCTCTCAGTCGCCGAAACTGATACCAATCTCTCGAGCAGTCTTAAGCATTTGATAGTTCGGGTCGACAAATCGCAGGTGATGAACGGCATCAGCAATCGGTACGTCGAGTGTTTGATCGTCCCGGTAGCTCACCATCATTCCGAATTTGCCTTCGGAGATCAATTGAACCGCGTGCACCCCAAAGCGAGTTCCCAAGAGCCTGTCAAGTGTCGTCGGGGCTCCACCCCGCTGCAGATGGCCCAAAACACAACACCGAGTTTCTTTTCCGGTCCGTTCAGCCACTTCCCTTGACACCATCTCTCCAATGCCGCCCAGTCGGTTTTCGCCAATAGCACTGGGTTGATAGACGAGTGTTTCTCCGTCCTTTGGCGAGGCTCCTTCCGCGACGACAATCATCGTACTCAGGTATCCATCTGCATCCCGTCGTCGGATCACCTCGGCGATCTTTTCCCAAGTGAACGGGATTTCTGGCATCAAAATGATGTCGGCACCTCCAGCCATCCCTCCAAAAAGGGCGATCCACCCCACGTGCCGACCCATAACCTCCAGCACCATTATCCGCTTATGACTAATGGCCGTGGAATGCAAACGATCCGCCGCTTCCGTCACGCATTCGACAGCGGAAAAGAAACCGAATGTCATCGAAGTTGCCTCCAAATCGTTATCGATTGTCTTTGGTACGCCGATGACTGGGAATCCCGCCTCGTAAAGCTGAAGGGCGGTCGACAACGAACCGTCACCGCCGATAACAATCAGGCCTTCGATTTCCAGCTCAGCCAGCGTCTGCCGCGCCTTTTCAATAGTATCTGCCGGGATGCGAGCCTTTTGGCCGGCGCCGACTTTGCCAATAAAGTGGCCTCGATTGGTAGTGCCGAGAATTGTTCCCCCTAATTGCATGATCCCGGATGTTTTTGAGCGATCGAGAATCATGTACTGGCTGGGCGGCAGCAATCCCTCGAAGCCATCTTTGAATCCAATCACTTGCCATCCCAGTTTCCCCGCTGCCTTGGTGACGCCTCGGAGCACGGCGTTCAATCCCGGACAATCGCCTCCGCTGGTTAATACGCCGATCCGCTGAGTGTGCATGAATCTTTCAATATTATCGCTGAACAGCTTGGTTTCCCATCGGACGACCGGCGGCCGCCCACTGATCATAAAGTGTCCACCCTCGGCTCAGCAACTGATTGGCCGCTGCGAAACGATCTGCCGCTGCCAGTATCACCACATTAATTCTGCGTGGGGTGACCAGAGTCGTACCTCCCTGCTGAGTTACCTCTGGTTCATGTTGAGAAGAAATGATGATACATTCGCCGGCTTTCGCTGTTCTGCCAGTCTTGACGCCATCGATCCCGTCAATGCCGACCAGTTCGTTGGTGTTGCGCAAGAGGTATTGGAATGCCTGACCACCTCTGTTGAACGAGACTTTTCGTTCCTTTTGCGAAACGTAAAATCGGAAAGCAGCATCTTTCATCGCGTAAGCGGTCAATTTTGCCATATCAAGCGCGGTGGAATAAGGTTGGAGCCCTTTTCTCGGCTCCAGCCCATGCGGATTAACGAAAAGTGTCCTTTCCATGCCCAATTGTCGCGCCAGGGCGTTCATTTGGGAAACAAACACCTCGACCGCGCCAAGTTCGCGCATGCGGTCGCCTCCTGCCGGGCGGAGCGCTGCTCCGACGTAGTACCCAAGTGTCGTGGCCGCGGTGTTATCGGATTGCATCAGCGCGGCATAAATCAGATCCCGGTAATTTATCAGGTCATTCGGCTGCAACCCCATGGGGTTCACGCCGCCGGATTCTTCGATCGCTTGCGGCGGCACCACTACTTGCGCGGCCAGATCGGTGCCTGTTTTTGATGCCCAATCGAGGACAACTTTTCCGGTAGCGATTTTCGTTAAACTCGCGACTTGGCGTCTCTCTTCACCTTTATAGGCTTCGAGAACATAGCCCGTGGTCTGATCGGCAACTACATATGCTGCCGCCATCTGTGCTGCCGCCCCAGAAACAAAGCCGGGGAGGATTACTGCAATAAAAAGGCCTTTGACAACGTTCCGCATGTTTATCCCAAACTCGGGCACACTCTATTTCGGTTCCTTGCCAAGGCAATCGAGAACTCATCCATTATCTGATGTTCTCTCAAGACGTAAGGCAAGAAGAGGTGCAGCGACCGGGCTCCAAGGATTGCCTTTGAACCCCCCATTCTCGATCTCGAGCATATTTTTTGCACAGAGTTGAATCGCCGAGCGGACGTCGAAATCCAGGAAATTGGGTGCGAAAGGTTCCAGGTTTGTTTTTGCGAGTTTAAACAAGCGCCATGCTGGAGCCAGTCGACGCCCGTCGGTCGAATGGTGCGGGCGTCGATAGTGTTTTTGGAGATGCACAAAAGCTCCGGCCAACTGGATGAGCCCTTTAAAATATTGATGAGCGGGGCCTCGTTCCTTCAGCCAGAGGTGTTCCAGCACGTCATGCGCTTCATAATATTTCTGCTCATTGAAGCAGATGAAATAGCCCTCATAACACCGATTATGGGCTGATCCGGTGCTTAAGGTCTCGACAAACGCCTCAATCTTTTCCCCTTTTTTCATTCCGACTCCCTTTGAATTTGCTTGTCAGCCTGCTGATCGCAAAGAGAATTCCGTGCAATGGGCAAATCCGCCGATGCGGATCAAGGCAAATGATGTCGACTCCAGTAGCTGTTTTGACGTGCGTAGTGCTCGCCTCGTTGGCCGGTGTTTCTGCTTTTTTCTCCGGCATGGAAACAGCCCTTTTCTCCATCAACGGCTTTCAGGTGCGTCGTTGGAGGGAACGCGAACCGGTAGTTGCCGAGCAGTTTGAAAAACTGATGTTGAATTCCCGAAGTGTGCTCAGCGTGATCCTCTTGACTGACACATTAGTGAACATTCCACTGATCATCCTCGCGCTTGTTTTCGTTGACACCATTCCCTCACCGGTGCCGAGTTGGATCAAGACTCTGGTGATTTTCGGGCTTATCGTCTTTGTTTGCGATTTGATGCCTAAGGTCTTCGCACTCGCGGATCCGTTTCGATTTTCAAAAAGCGCCATCCGAATTCTCTCAGTTTTGATGCCGATCGCAGAGCCGTTTTCGCGCTCCCTGCAGGAACTGGCCGAACGAACCGCGGATCTTTTTGCAAAAGAGCGGCCGTTTCCGCAGGACCACCTGGATGACGAAGAACTCGAAACTTTGGTGGAGTTGGGAGTGGAAGAAGGAGCACTCAGCGCCGGCGAAAGGGAAATGATTCAAGAGATTATCAAGCTGGGCGACAAAACCGTCAAAGATTGTATGACTCCGCGGGTTGATGCTTTCACGATCCCCGATTCGCTCTCGAATGAGGAGGTCATCGCCCAGGTCCGGATCAAGCGCTACGGCAAAGTGCCTGTTTATGGAGATAGTCCGGACGAAATTCTAGGTCTGCTCGACGTGAAAAGCTTCCTCCTTGGTCATGACGAGCACTATACGGAGCACCTGGAGGCGCCCTCTTTTGTGCCGGAAACGATGCGGGCATTGGATTTGCTCCGGGGGTTTCTGACTCATACCCAACGTCTCGCCATGGTGGTTGACGAGTTTGGCGGGACGGAAGGTCTGGTCACTTTCAACGATATCGTCGAAGAGGTGATCGGCGATGCCGTTCCGCGCGGAGACGAAGCCCTTTACATTGAGGAGATTGGAAAGGGAAAGTGGTTGGCCAGCGGCAGCGCTCGGCTCGATGATTTGGGCGAGTTGGTTGGCATGGACTTAAGGCGAGATGGCCTCGATACAATTGGCGGACTGATCTTCAATCAGCTTGGATACTTGCCGAAACCCGGGACTAGCGTTGAAATCCCCCCGCTTCGTCTGGAAATACGCCAAAGCAGCCGGAAGCGTGTGCTCGAGGTCGCGATTGAGGAAATAAAAAACTCATCGCCGGAGACGGACGCATGACGTGGTTTTTACTGGTTTTCTGCCTGGGAGTTTCCTTTTTTGTCTCCGGTACCGAAGCGGGCATCCTCTCTTTACACCGGTTGCGCTTACGCCGGCTCGCCCGCCGGAAGGATCGGGCTGCGGTGCAGCTTCAGCAGCTACTCGAACAACCCGCCCGACTCCTCGTCACAGCTTTGGTGATTACGAGCCTTTTAAATATTGGGGCGTTGGTCCTTCTGGTGAACACGCTTGTCGGCTGGTTCGGCTGGGCAGGATATTTTCTGACTCTCGTTCTCGCCTTGCCCCTCTTTCTTTTGGTCGCCGAACTCTTACCTCAAGCAATTTTTCGGCGCTTCGCTTACAAAGAGCTCGCTTCACTGGCAGTTCCGCTCGATCTCGCGGCCAAAATTCTAACCCCAGCGATTTATATCGGCTCTCTTATTACCAAGAGTATCCTCGGACTCAAACGACCCCGGGAAATATTTGTCGCACGCGAAGATCTGAAATACGTGACGAGCGAGATTGAACGGATGGGAATGTTGAGCAGCATCGAGCGGCAAATGATTCATAACGTGGTTGATTTCCGCTCAGTCAAAGTGCGCGACGTCATGGTTGCCATCTCGAATGTGATCACCGTCCGCCCGGAAACCACTATCGAACAACTCATCGATCTTTCGCGACGTTCGCGGTTCGACCGTTACCCGGTCAGCGATCCAAAAAATAAGATCGTCGGAATGGTCAATGTTTTTGACCTGATTGTCGACCGGCCCCTGATCTCTACAGTCCGAGATTACGTCCGCCGTATTCTCACCGTCAGACCGGATGATCAGGCCTCGATAGTTCTGAGCAGACTTCGCGCCGCCCCCAGCAGCTTAGCGGCGGTGGTCGATGAACAAGGAAACACCGTTGGCATTGTCAGTGTCGAGGATCTGCTGAACCCCCTCGTGAAAGTGGGGTAGGGGGAGGGCGGGAAGTTGTCAGTGTCAGTTGTCAGAGAGGAGAGATCACGAGGCGTTGATAGCGGAGCGGTTGCCCCGCTCGGCTCAATCGGCATCGTTCCGCAATCTTGAAGTTCCAGCCCCCTAGACAACTGACTTTGAGACTGACAACTTCCTCTTGCCCATAACTTGACCCGCCAATATCTTCTCCGGCTCTATGTCTATGCCGTTGCCAGCATCGCCTTATTCGCGTAAAAATCCGTTTCCAGCGAAACGCCTACTCGCCGAGAAATTGAATAAGGAAGGGTCCGAGAAGGAAACCTGGCATTACGAGTTCACTCTGGCCGGTTCCGGTCTTCAGTATGAAGTCGGTGATTCGATGGGTATTTATGCCCAGAACAATCCTCGACTGGTTCAAGATATGCTCGACGCTTTGCACTTCTCCGGGGACGAAGAGGTGAAAAACAAAGAGGGCGAGGTTTTTCCGATCCGTGAAGGTCTTCTGAAGCACTATCAGATTACTCAACCTTCGAAGCAGTTTTTGGAAGCGATTGTCGAGCGTTCGGACAGCACCGGCGAGTTAGCAGAATTGTTGGATCCGGAACGAAAAAAGGAACTTGAGCATTATCTTTGGGGTCTCGAAATCATCGATTTTTTGCTCGATTCGCCCTCTATCCGCTTCACTCCCGAAGAGTTCGTCGGCAAACTTCGCAAACTGCTGCCGCGCCTTTACTCGATAGCATCCAGCCTGAAGGCCTTTCCCGAGCAGGTCCATTTTGTCGTTGCCAGTGTGCGCTACGAAAGCCGCGGACGGAAGCGCGAGGGTGTAGCGACGACCTTTTTAGCCGACCGAGTCGATAAGGACACGCCGGTCCCCATGTTCGTCCACGTCGCAAAGGGCTTCCGCCTGCCGGAAGACACGAATACCTCGATCATTATGGTCGGTCCGGGGACTGGAGTCGCTCCTTTCCGAGGCTACCTGCAGGAAAGAAAAGCGATTGGCGCCTCGGGCAAAAATTGGCTGTTTTTCGGGGAGCAACGTTCTCAATGCGATTATTTCTACCAGAGTGAATTTGAAGCTCTGCAGAAGGATGGGGTTCTTACTAGGTTGCACACGGCTTTTTCCCGCGATCAGGGCTACAAAGTTTACGTCCAGCATCGCCTGTTGGAAAACTCGAAGGAACTATACGCCTGGCTTCAAGAAGGAGCTCACTTTTACGTGTGTGGTGATGCGACTCGGATGGCCAAGGATGTCGATACAGCTCTCCACCGGATCGTTGAAAAAGAGGGCGGTTTGTCTTCGGAAGCTGCCGCTGCATACATCGAAGGGCTCAGAAAAGAAAAACGCTATAAGAGGGATGTTTATTAAGGAGGAGTTCAGGAGTCAGGAGTCAGGTCGCGTCAAGCAAACCCAGAATGTGAGGAAGAGCATGTAGTTGGCAAGAGAACAAAACTCGGAAACACAATACAGGGACCCAGTGGGTTGAACAACCCCACCCGGCAAAGGTTGGCCACCAGCCGGAAGCGAACATTGCGTAGTCGTCAGCGATGGCGGCACGAAGCGTATGGAGCGGGTGCTAAAGCCGTGTGATTGAGCCTCGAAAAAATGACCTGATGCTGGAGCCTTCGTCGTCCTGACAGCGGGGGCAGAATCGAAGCGCCGCGAATGGCTTGGCGCGGAGATCCGACCGGGGTCTGAGAGCAGGGCAAAAGCACGAAAGGGTTCCCTGGGAACTTGAGAGATCCGACTGGCTTCCTTCTATGGAAAGAACCGGAGTGGTGCGGCGAGACCGGTAGACCAACGCCCAGGCGCAGCGGGAGAGAACTCCAGAAGCCCGAGGCGAGCGAAAGGAAATGGAGTCAAGGAGGTAACCGTCGTTCGAAGGAAAACGAAGAGCGACGGGAGGAGCAGTCGGAAGTCTTAGCATCCTCATAGTACCGCGCGAAAAGTGGCGAACCGACCCGAGGGAGCCACCGAGTAGGGAAGGGGGATGTCGGGCTTGGAAACTGTGGATGGGAAACACAACAAGGGAGACTCTGTGCCAACATGGGACGAGACAACGAAACAGCCACAGATAGCTACGCAGCGAAATCCTAGCCTGAAGAACCGTATGCCTTAATTGGGCTCGTACGGGACTGTGGGGGAGCCAGTCGGCAACGGCTGGCTCTACCCGGAAGTCACTGAATCGCGCTCTGGCGTTCCAGGAGCCGATCCATCGCCAGATAGCAATGTCGGTCAACATCGACTTTGCCTTTCACGCCTGACAGTTCTCGCAGAGCGGTGGCTGTGGATCAAGTATTGAAGCGGTTCTCGCGTCAAATCGGAAAAGAAGACGCGCCTAGAGCGGCTTCCCGGGTCGCCGACCCCGCGAGTTGAGAAAGTCGTATGCTACGTTACCCTCAGCAGCGAGAAAACGAATTCCCGCTCGAAGCGAACCTTTGAACTTCTCTGAAAACGCCGAGGTCCGCAGAGCGCGACTTTCTTCTCAAATCTTCAGGCGCACTCGCTTCGTGGGATGCTCCTGGCTCCTGGCTCCTGACTCCTGACTCCTGACTCCTGACTCCTGACTCCTGACTCCTGAACTCCTGACTCCTGACTCCTGAACTCCCGAACTCCCGCTCCTTCACTCCGCGCTCGTCACTTCGCGCACATAAATGTTCACCTGGCCGTCGGCTCCGCGGCGCACATCAACAATCTGAAAAGGGCGATCTGTAGCGCGCTGAAAAGTTTCTCCCTCTCGGGGTGTCGACACTCCGCGCGGATACTCGACGATCACACGAGCATTCCCGCGATTGAGGACATGATCAGCCAAAGAAAGACGGGGCCGCAGAACAGCGCGATTGTCTCGCGCCGCCGTAACAGTGAAATCTCCGCGCAGATAAATTGTGGCATTCCCGATCCCTTTGTCAGCGAGGTCACTGGTTTGCTCGATATCAAGCAAGCGACCGCGAGGCATTTGACCCGGCCGGTAGGTCTGCCAGGCTTCCACCCGTCCGCTTGTCGCGGGTGTCGGTGAAGCAGTGAGGAAAGGTTGCAATGGCTGATTTGTTTCGGCAACCGTCATCGGCGTCGGGGTAGCAACCGGCAAGGCCTTCGGCACAGGAGGTGGACTTATTGCCGCAACTTCGTGCGAATTTGCTTTTCCGGGCGGTGTTACCGCCGGCCTTGGCGTTGCCGCGACAATCCCGGTTGCCGCACTGGTCGAAGCGGGGCTGGCTGAGACCGCGGGCTCGGCGCCCACCAGACTGGGCTGCGATTTCGGGGTGATTTGCGCGGAGGCTGTCTCCTGGTTGGCCATAGCGCGTCGATACTGAGTGAAGCGTAGCTCGGCATCACGTACCTGGGATTGCCCGATCACGGGAAGTCCAGCTTTCAGATTCACGGACTTCGGGGGATCAAGCTGAAAACCTGAGCCGCCCTGGGTTGTTCCGTACGGCCCATACAGCAATGGGATGCAGGTAAAGAGCAACCGGCCTGCCCCGAGGTTGTCAATATGGATGATCGCCGATAAGTCGTAGGAGCGCCGAAGTTCAATCCCGAGGCCCGTCGTCAACGTTCGCTGCATCGCTGCAAGTTGCTCGGCTCCCGCCGGGAAGAGATGCTCGATATAGATTGTCGGCACATCGACCGACTGAGCGACGACAACGACGCCAGATTCACAAAACTTGGTTTGTGATAAAGCGTAACTATCCAGCACGGTAAATTTACCGGTCACATAAGGAAGCTTACCGACTTGGTGGTCGTAGTTACGAAGAAATGCCCGCAGCAGGGTTTTGCTTTGCTCGTCGATTTGCCAGGCACTCATCGCTCCGTACTTGCTCAGCAGCTTGTCGGCCCCTAAGAATTCGCCCAGCGGTGCAGCCGTCAGCTCAAACCGTTTTGGCGGGTCGAGTTTCTTTAGCTTTTCGAGGATATGATAATTAAACGGCTCCTCCGGGTGGGTGAAAATATAAAAGGTGCCGATCCAGCAAGCGACCGCAAATCCGCACAGCAACAGGATAAAGACTGTCCAGCCGAATAGATTATCGTTTTCCGGCTTTTGACGAGATCTTCTGCCAGATCGTCCAAGCTCGACCGTTTTCATGGCTCAGCTGACGGATAAACAGGGAAAGGGATATCCACTAAGTTTCACGAGAAACTTCAAAGGAGCTTCCGCATCCGCAACTTCGCGCCACATTGGGGTTCGTGATCTTAAAGCCGGCCCCGGTCAGCCCGTCTGAAAAATCGACAGTCGCCCCCGTGAGATAGTTTGCGCTGTAGGCGTCGACCAATACCTCGACTCCGTTTTGCTCGATGCGCTGGTCTCCCTGCTTTGCCTGGTCGAACTGCATGCCGTATTGCATTCCGGCACAACCGCCCGTCTCGACGAAAATGCGGAGGCCTTTGTCGCGGTACTCAGGGTTTTCCGCGACAAGATCGTGCAATCGGCGAAAGGCAGAGTCTGTCACAATGATCATTGCGTCTATCAATTAAGCGACACCCTGGAAGAAGTCAACGCCGCCGCGTGGTAGCGAAGCGCCCCGCTTTGCCTCTTGGACCCCGAACAGTTCGCCGACACAATCCGCGGCGAGTGGCGTTCGCTGTGCTTAACTATTCCCTCAAACGCGGTAAACACGCCGAGACGCTCGCATGCCGGTGCGCCGAATGCCTTGCTCCCCCAGTGACAACCGACACCAACACTGCCAACTCCCACGACACTGACAACTCCCACGACAACTCCACGACAACCGACGCCCTTCATTGTACTCTCCAGTATGGGCCGAATAGTTCTTTTGCCAGATGAAGTCGCCAGTCAGGTTGCTGCCGGAGAAGTGATTGAAAGACCGGCGTCCGTGGTGAAAGAACTTGTCGAGAACAGCATCGATGCGGCTGCCGGGCGGATTGAAGTGGCTTTTGCCCGCGGCGGAGCTGCGGTCATTCGTGTGGTCGATGACGGAATCGGTATGGATCGGGATGATGCGTTACTGAGCCTCGAACGGCATGCTACCAGCAAGATCAGGTCCGGTCTTGATCTGGCGCGGATCAAAACGCTGGGATTTCGCGGTGAAGCGCTGCCGAGTGTGGCGAGTGTCTCTCGTTTTCGTTTGTCAACACGGCTTCACGAAGGACTGGAAGGGACAGAGATTACTGTAAACGGGGGCAAGATGGAGTCCGTTCGCGCCTCAGGCGAAGCGCCCGGCACTCAAATCGAGGTGCGGTCCCTTTTCTATAACCTCCCGGCGCGCCGCAAATTTTTACGGAGCGAAAATACCGAAGCAAGTCATATCCAGCATCAGCTGACTCTGCAAGCGATCGGTCATCCGAAGATCGGCTTCGTTTCTATTCGAGATCAGACTATCATCTTCCAGACGCCGCCTGCGAAAACGCTTGCGGACCGGATCAGAGACCTCCGCGGTTCGGAGTTGTTCGAACAACTGCTGGGAATTGAGGCTGAATCTGCCAACGGTCTCACGGTTTCCGGTTTCATCGGCAAAGCAGGAGTGAGCCGATCCACAAAAGCGGAACAGATCCTTTTTGTCAATGGGCGGCCCGTGGAGAATATCACGATTCAACACGGATTGCGCGAGGGGTATCACACGGCGCTGATGAAAGGCCAGTACCCGGTGACCTTCCTGTTCTTGGAAATGGATCCCGAAGCAGTTGATGTCAACGTTCATCCAGCTAAGCGCGAGATCCGCTTTCGCGACCCGGACTCGGTCAGAAATAGCGTCGCGGATACAATTCGGAAAACCCTTGAATCCGACAGGCAGCGATGGACGAACTCGTTCCAAAAACCGGTCGAAACGCCCAAGACACCTTTTCGTGGACTGCCGATCGATCTCACTCCTGCGCTTATTCCGCCGGCTGAGCAATTCGCCTTAAGGCGAGACTGGGCAGATTTTCATTCAAGCAAGATCGAGGTCGCGCCCGTGCCGATCGAGGTTCCAGTACCGTCAAATTCCAACGAACGGGCGAACACCATCCCGGCTCCTAACTATCCTCCTGAATCTCCTGACCAATTCAAAATTCTGGGTGTTCTCGGCAGGCTATACATTGTGATGGAAAACGAGCAAGGCCTTGTCCTGGTCGATCAACATGCAGCTCACGAACGGATTTTATTCGAGAAGCTGCGGCGCCAGATGGAATCAGAAGGTGTGCCGACCCAGCGTCTCCTCATTCCGCTGACGGTTGGAGTTACTCCAAAGGACTACGATTGGATCACCACAAATGCGCAGACATTGGAAAAGATGGGATTCGCGTTGGAGCCGTTCGGCCACTCCACGTTGAAGATCGATGGAATTCCGCCCTACTTCCGAACAGATGATCCGAGTGTTACGATCAGGCACCTTGTTGATGAACTCCGTTCCATGACGGCGAGCACTTCCCGTTTGCGGATGGGCGAAGATGTGATTGCCATGACAGTCTGTCGTCACGCGATCAAGGCAAACGACGAGTTGCGCAGGCCGGAGGTGGAAAAACTGCTCCGCGATCTGATGGACTGCGAGCTGCCCTACTGCTGCCCGCATGGAAGACCCACGATGATTCAAATGGGGTACGGAGAGCTGGAGAAGAAATTCGGGCGGAAAGTCTGACCCGGCGTTTAATGGAAGGCCGAGGATAAACTTCAGCTATAGCCACTTGGCGCCCGGAATCTTCGCCTTTTCGGCAATCTTCTTGGTGAGATAGGCGGTGAGAAGCGGCTTGGCGATCGACCACGCGCCCTTCCAGATTTGAGCGATAAGACCTTCGTGACGGTCTCTCTTTTTCTCAAAAGTAGTCGTGTTGACGTAGATTTTCTTTTTCCTGGCCGGCAAGCGAGAGAGGATCCAGCCAAACATCGCAGCCAAGCTCATCCAGCCCCAAGAATGCTCTCTCAACGACACGGACATCCGGCGTCCGACGTCCAGGTTTTGCCGGACCAGCAGAGACTGATCGCTCAGTTCGGTTCGCCTCCGTGCGAGTTCCGCGATTATTCGCTTTCTTTCGTCTTGTGAGTCAGCCATTCGCGATCTCTCTTGATCTCGGCAAAGGTGGTTGGAAATAGAGGCTTTACGATCCTGAATCGAAGGATCACACCGGCAGCGATCGCCGCCAGAAGGGATACCCCAGCGCACGCAAGCGCGCTCCAACCCCATTCCCAGTGGAAAATAAGCGTCAGAAGGTAGAGGAAAAATACCAGCAACAGGACCAGGAAGCCGGCAAAAAATACCACTGCCCCGACAAAAAAGAGCACCAGAACCAGCAAGTGAAGGCCGGCTTCCTTCGATTCAAGGCCGAGCAGCCGCAATCTGAGCTCTAAATAGCTTAGAAACGAAGCAACCCAATTGCGAACTGAGTCGCTCGTAGACTGTTTCGAAGCTGGAGCCCCGAGCGGAGCATCAGGATCCATGAATTATTTCCTGAACATTAATCCCAACAAGAAACCCAGACCGAGTGCGATTAAAATCGCTTTTGATGGGTTTTCGCGAATGTACGACTCGCCGTCAGACTGCCATGTTTTGGCTTTGGATTGTGCGTCCGACCAAGCGTTTTCCGCAACGCCTCGAAATTCGCGGGCTTTATCCTCCGCCGCGTGCCTAATTTCGTCCGCCTTTTGCTCGGCTGCGCGCCTGATTTCTTCCGCTTTTGCGCTCGCCGCAGCTTTAAAATCTTCCGCCGCGCTCTTTACGTGATCTTTAGCGCTGTTCGCCGCATCTTGTGCCTGCTGATGTTCATCCATATTTTTTCTCCCAATTACTGGATCTATCGAATCCCTATTGATATTGGTCTGAGCCGACTGTCTGCCAGTGTCCGAAAAAATCAAGGCGCCTGACTTCTTTCTCAGGGGACTTCCCCTTTCTCGAAACGTAAAAACCCAAACCGGCCAGGCACATGAAAACTATTCACCCGGGTCGGTGACCATGCCGACAACTCGCGCGGTCGATCTTTTGGCCGATCGATCCGCGAAAAGTTTGCCCGCCAGACCGGAGAGCGGGACGGGTGGCAATCCCCGAGAGACGCAAAGGGGATTTGAAACGCCGCCACCCAACCGTAGGCCAGCGTGCCGCAGGCGGTGACCAACCCCTCGCAATTCCATCTCAAATCCCTCTTCAGTCCTGTCCAGGTGCGACGGATAAATAGATCAGTGACGGTATTAAGTGGATTAATCTCGATTTCGAAATAGGAAAGTGAATCGCCGAACGGATCTAAAAAAACCTCCACCACTTCTTCTTCCCACAAGGCGTCATCCCGCTCCGTCTTGGTGGCCCACGGATTCGGATCCTGACACAGATAAAGACCCTGCAGGACATCTCCACTCCAGCCAAGGCGAACTTCAGTGCCCCACTGTGGCGTTTGGCCTGACAAGTTATCGCGCAGAGAAATTCGGGCGCAATTCGCCCAAACTCCGTTCAAGGCATCGAGTGTAGATAAATCCCAACGATTCGTCCTGGGGCAAAGGATCCCGGGAGGACGCGGATGTGTCCAGCTCTCACGATTTACCTCACCCGTTGGAAATTCCCGCATTGAACCTGGATTGATCGAGTTCAAAACTTGCATCGTGCAGGGCGCGAACGATCGTCATCCATT
Organism: uncultured Verrucomicrobiae bacterium; assembly: GCA_963742335.1. Lineage (GTDB taxonomy): Bacteria > Verrucomicrobiota > Verrucomicrobiia > Chthoniobacterales > JAFAMB01 > JAFAMB01. The sequence goes on along the minus strand of CAVULL010000008.1, from coordinate 65,741 downwards.
GACCGTGCCGGCCTTGTCTGATCGTGCCCATTTTTGAGATCATTTCTCCGAGCGCTGATCGTCCATCAGCTTGCCAAACTGATTGAAAAAATAGCTCGCGTCGTGCGGCCCTGGCGAAGCCTCGGGATGATATTGGACGCTGAAGATAGGGTACTCTTTGTGCCGCGTTCCTTCTACCGTCTGATCATTTAAATTGATGTGCGTGACTTCTACCGCCGGAGGTAAAGACTCTGCGTCAATAGCGAACCCGTGATTTTGCGAAGTGATGGAGACCTTGCCATTGATCAGGTCTTTGACTGGCTGATTCCCTCCCCGATGGCCAAACTTTAGTTTGAATTCTTTTCCACCGTAGGCCAGACCGAGCAACTGGTGGCCAAGGCAAATGCCAAAAATAGGACAGCGACCGAAGAGCTTCTTCAACTCATCGGACAGGTAAGGTAGAGCGCCCGGGTCGCCAGGTCCGTTGGAGAGAAAAACTCCGTCCGGTCGCATCGCCAGGACGTCTTCCGCCTTGGTGTCGGCAGGGACCACAGTCACTTTGCATCCGTGCTGACGCAGTCTCCTGAGGATGTTGAATTTTATGCCGTAATCGTACGCCACGACCTTGTGTCGAATGGGTGGAAGGAGTTTTAGCATTTGCCCGTTCTCGAGCACTCCTTGAGTTTGTTCAGCTGCGCCTTTCACGATCGTCCAATCACGGCTGAGTTTGTCTTCCGGATCCCACTCGTATTGATCGCGAGTCGTCACTTCCTTCACGTAGTCGGAGCCCGTCATCGAGGGAGAGCTCAGCGCTTGCACGACGGCTGCCTCCGGGTCAGTAATCTCCGTGCTAAGACAAGCCCGCATGGCTCCTCGAATTCTGAGATGTTTTGTCAACGCCCGGGTGTCGATGCCTTGAATCCCGCAGACGTTCCACTTTTTCAGGTAATCATCCAGCGATCCAGTGGCGCGCCAACTGCTCGTAATCGACGAAAGTTCATTGACGACGAATCCTCGGACGTGCGGCTCGAGACTCTCTCCGTCCAGTGCATTCACGCCATAGTTGCCAATGAGCGGATAAGTCATTGTGACAATTTGGCCCCGATAGGAAGGATCGGTCAGCACCTCCTGGTACCCGGTCATGGAAGTATTGAAACAAATCTCACCGACGGTCGTCCCCAACGCCCCAAAACTTTCCCCGTGAAAAATGCGCCCATCCTCGAGAGCAATAAGAGCTTGCTTCATTTCGGGCGAGAATATGGAAACGATTTATCGATCTTCCAAGTGGAATCTCGGGCGACCAGTTCGTCTCCGAGCAGAAATGGGAGTACGTTCTCCCTCCAATCCCACCATCCCCGGGTTCCGCCCGGCCGTTTTTCAAGCAGGTGCTCGCCGTGTTTCATTGAGTGAAAGCATCGCGTCGAAATCACCTTCTACCACGAAAGCTGATTCCAATAGGTCACGGCCCCGTTGTGATTTCTGACAAATTGGACGGACCCGTCTTGCGAAACGACGATCGCCAGACACCTTGGATAGCCGCGGCAAAAACGATACACCGCGCGGTGCCTGGTACCTACGTTGTCAAGCGGTTCGTTGGCCCAGATTTCGCCTTCCAGATCCAGTGCGTGCCGAACGCTTTTCATGCTTGTCGCTTCAAAGCGCAGTTCGGCACCAAAACCGACCAGTTCGAGGGCCTGGGTGACGACAAGTGCACCGTCCACAGCCATCAGATCCGCCAGGAAGTGAGCGAAATCGAACAAAGCCTCATCCATATCGCTCAGCCCGGTGTCCATCAACGTCTGATATTCCGTCCAGCCGGCGTTGGGTCTCCGATGATGGCTCGCCAGCTTGGAAAGGCGAATAATTGCCTGCGTCAGCATTCGCGCATAGCGTCTTCGCGCCGGACAATCCGCAATCAGATATTTAAAACGGAGAGCAGCTTCAGGAGTGCGAAGCATTGCCTCATCATCCGGGTCGATGATTACTAAAGTGCCCCCATGACGCCCGTTTCGCACTACGGACAGGGTCCGAAGAACGATGTTGTAGGTCATCATTCTGACAAAATCGACATCTACCGGGACATATTTGGCCCCCGTGTCTTCGCCAAATGCCTCGTTCAAAAAAGTGCTTCGGACCTGCGAGAACACGCCTTGCAACCATTTCGATTCGAATAGATCAAAAGCACGGGACTCGATTCGACCACCAGCCAGGGTTGCTATGCGATTCCTCCCTAAATGAATGGTCAAACGACCGGGGCCAAGCGAATGGATCACCAACGAGTCCGGTTCTGGAGCTCCGTGGTAGCGTCCTCCGGCGAGGCTGCTCAGCCAGCGAGTTCCTGAAATGACCATACCCCAGATTTGCAGATCGTGATGCAAACTCCGGCAAACACCAATCATCGATCGGAAAAAAAGGGCAGCCATCGAAAGCCTTCGGATCTCTTGTTCATTAAAAGGCCGGGGGCGATCGAGATGGAGCGGCATCAGACCGCTTGGAGGTCCCTCATCCGGCGGCAAGAGACCGGGATCCTCGAAAATCAGCCTGAAGGTGACCTGTCGATCCTCGTCGCGCAGCAGACTTGCGTGATAGGCAATGTCAAAGAGCTTTCGAAGATGATGATCTTGCGGCAATTTTGCCAGGCGGTCTTTTGGCCAGACTTTTTTCACCAATTCAGCCAGCTGGGCGGGATAAGAATATCCGAGGTAACTTTGGAGCTGTTGGGTCATGGAAATGTTTCGACCGAGTCAAAAGGCCTGCGACAGCCTGCTTAGTATGCTGCGATTCTCCGAAAATTCAAAAGAAGGCATCGAACTAAGCATCGGGACACCAGCCGAAGGACTACACTAATGCTCCATTTTGTCCTAATCCTTCCACATCTACGTAGCGAACAAAACTCCCCAGCGCCGGCCAACCGTCATGATGCCAGGTGGGCGGCGGACGCTGCATCTGGCCGATCTGACAGATCCGCTGGCCACCCGAACGAATCGCGAAATCGATTGACTCTAGATTGACCGGATAGAGACCGATCGTGCTGATAAGCCGTCGGATCGAAGAGAACGCCAGTTCAGGATTCGAGGGCATCGGCTTGATAAAAATTGTTCCGTGCAGCGGATTAGCGTCCAAGCCGGGATTTGGGTCATGGACGACCGCCCAGTCCAGATTGCCGGGGCTTTCGTAAAATAGGACGCCAGGTTCCGTGGCGGCGCGGAATTTCCATTCTTCGCGAAACGCTCGCAGAGCGGCAGCGATCGCGTCTCCCCGCGCGGTTATTCGCTGCTTTGTGGCTTTCGTTTTCAATTGTTCTGAAAGCTGACCAGCGAATTCCGCGGAGTCACCGGCCACATAGAAAAATTGCGGTGAAAGGCAACCTAGTTGATCAAACGGAAATACATCACTGGCGATCCGTTCTCCGATTTGCGGATCGCAGCGGCTCCAAACCATTCCGAGACTGATCTTATGTCCATGGACCAGAAATCGTTGGGAGGGCATTATCATCCGCGAGATTTCAATAGCCGTTTTGTCCGAGCCGAACACCACAATCGCCTCGGCCTCTTCTACCCAGCCTGGACGCAGCTCCGTAGCGAGTTCTGGTCTTAATTCTTCGGGCAATGCTCGGACGAAAATGTCGACCTCAGGCAATCCTTCTTGCGGCAATTTTATCCGATTTCTGGCACCCACGATCACTCCGCGAATTAGGCTTTGCAAAGCCGCATGAGGAGTGTTCCCGCTGACGATATGCAGGATAGGGGAGAGCGGAAAAGCGAGGCAATGTTGGCGACCGTAGCGTTGAGGGCCGGAAGCGCTCAGCAATCGGCCAAGCTCCAGTCCAACCCAGTCTGCGATGCTTTCCGATGTCAAATAGGTCAGCCAGGAAATCACCGAAGCCGCGGCGACAACGGCTGCTGTTCGGTCTTCGAGTCTCATTGCGCCGTTAGTCTCCTGTCCTGTCGAACCTGTGGTTTAATTTTTCTTCGGTTAAAGCAGCCGTTTATCTTCGCGCTATTCGGGAACTAGCCGCAATAAGCTCGTCGACCGCTCGTGAGCAACCGCGTGGCAGCGCGCCGGGGTCGCGTCCCAGAAGGAGAAAGCCTCCATCTGGTTCGGCAATCGCCAGATCCTGCGTGAGAACGGCCAGTACGGACCATAAATTCGCCAGATCAATGATGCGCAATAGTCCTATTTTTCCTGGGGAAGCTTCCTCATTTGTGTCCGGGTCGACGATTTGATATCTCATCCAGGGGGGGCTCTGGTGCGACAGACCGACCCCTCGGGAATAAAATTGCGAGCTTAATTCGGTCATTCCGTACTCGTTCCAAATGGATTCGGTTGCGATTCCAAGACGGACGGATAATCGATCGTAGAGCTCCCGCTTTGCGATATCGCGTCCGCTCCCTTTGAATCCGCCCGTTTCCATCGCGACGCTTCCCCGCGGCAATTCAAAACGGCCGCCCGAACTTTGCTCGAGCAGATTTAAAAAGGCCAAGGCGGTGCCAAACAGTGTCACTGGCTCATCGTGTTCGGTCAATTCTTCGCGTAGCCGATCTAGTTCAAGAGACCCATCCTTCGTGATAAAAAATCGATCGGGCCGAAATCCGGCTAAGATCCCGCCCATATGACTAAGAGACGAAAACGGTGCATCCTCGGGACGCTGCATTAAGAGGATCAGCCTTTGTCGTGGCAATCGAAAATAATCCCAGCCTCGCTGCACCGCAGCCTCGTACAACAGCAAGGAAGGAAGGAGATGTTTTCCGTGACCTTCTCCGGTAGTGCCGCTGGTCCGGAACTCGAACTTCGTCCGCCGCTCGGAAAACGACCGCAGATCGGATCGCTTAAACGCGGTTTGCGGAACTGCCGGAATTCTCCGCCATCCGTCGATTCGATTCGGAGTTCCGAGGTACTGGCAATATTGAGCGTAAATCGGATTCGCCCGACGCTGGTATTCGAAAATCGCCAGTGCCAATGCCTCGAATCTCTCCTTCTCAGGATCGCTCAGAAATTGCAGGACTTCTGTTTCAAGTGGAGTCGTCATTCGCCGATTCAGCCTGACCTTTTCAATGCCGGGAATTCTTCTCCCTGAGGAGCTCTAATAGCGCTAAAATTTCAGTGCGCCTGGATTGGAGATATTCGGGTTAGGCAGAGACGTGTTCCTCGGTTCCTGATTGTCCGCGCGTTCCGCCTAGAGAAACTCGCGGATCCGAGAGAAGAATTTCGTCCAGAACCGACCAGCCAGTTTCGTCCATGGCTTGAAACGCATGCAGATAGAGGGCCACGATTTCGGGCGAACGTTTTTCCAACATTCTGTTGATCGTGTTGTTTAGCTTTTCCAGAGGTGGCTCCGTGGGCAGATTATCTACGACACCCTTCCCATCATGCTGAATCTCAAGCGCATCGAGAAACTCGCAGATCATTTCCCGTTGAGCGCCAAGCAGCCAGATTTGAAGTAACTGCATCGTGATGTCGTCGGCACTTCTCGCGGAAAGTGCTTGGCGAAGCCAGACATACCGTTCGTTTTTCGGTTTTCGCTCGATAAAGACTGGTCGCAGTTTCCGGCGTGAAGCGATGTTCTGGATCATCGCTTTATAGACCGGTTTCTCACTCTCCAGGAGGTAAGCGAAAATCTCGTTTGTCAGTTCAGGGGAAAGCTTGCCGAAGATTTCGTGGCACTTCATGTTGATAGGCGCGAACGATTGATTACGCGTCCACTCTACGTCCAGCGGTTTTTTGCCTTTTCTCCATTGCCATAAGACGGTTTCTTCCGCAACACGAAGGAGACAGAAGACAGGCGGTTGACGGAAGAGCTTCCGGCTTCTGGATAAAATTTGCCTTCCACCTCCTGAACGCCCGTCCTCAGTTGCTCCCGCTTTTTTATGTGTGATGCTCTGGGTTGAGGAAATGAATAAAAGGCCGTCGGTCTTCAACCTGACGTTATTGGAACTGGAAGCGTGGGCTGCCGCACACAATCAATCGCCTTACAGGGCAAAACAGGTTCTTCACTGGCTTTATCAGAAGAGAATTTCACAATTTCATCAAATGTCGGATTTATCCGAGCGGCTGCGCGAGGAATTCGACCAGGCCTTTCTTTTGCGACCACTCCCTTGTGTGCGCAAAACGGGGTCACGAGATACGACTCAAAAGTTTCTTTTTGCTCTCGGCGACGACAGTCTCATCGAAACCGTTTTGATACCGGCAAGTCCGGCGCTTTATGGATCCTCGTCAGACCGCAAGACACTTTGTGTTTCAACGCAAGTCGGCTGCGCCTACGGATGCAAATTTTGCGCAAGCGGGTTGGCAGGATGGACCAGAAATCTGGAGGCCGGGGAAATTGTTGAACAAGTTTTGCAGGTTGAGGCTCTGAGCGGCGAGAAGATTAACAACATCGTCTTCATGGGGATGGGGGAGCCGCTGGCAAATTACCAAAATCTTTTGCAAGCGATCGAGATCATTCGCGCGCCCTGGGGCATCGGAATTGGATCCAGGCATATCACTGTTTCGACGAGCGGATTGGCGCCCCGGATACGCGAGTTGGCCGATCAACCGCTCCAGATCCGCCTGGCAGTCTCTCTCCATGGGGCGACCGACGAGGTTCGTCAAATGATCATGCCGATCAATCGCAAGTTTAATCTCGCGACATTAATTGACGCCTGCGCATACTACTGTGAGAAGAAACACCAGCGGATAACTTTCGAATACATCTTGATCGAGAACGTCAACGATGGATTAGATCAGGCCGTGGAGTTGGCCAGGTTGGCGAGAAGGTTGGAGGCTAAGATCAACTTAATTCCGTACAATACCGTCCAGGGACTCGCCTGGAAACGCCCCTCTCAGACGCGACAGCAGTCTTTTTACCGCGCTCTGCGGAAGAGCGGGGCGGATGCTACCATCAGACGCGAAAAAGGACATGACATTGAGGCCGCCTGTGGTCAGCTTCGCCTCCAGACAATGCAAGACAAAAACTTTGCAGGTGACAATAACCTGAGATAAAGGAACGGCGTATGGCTGATTTCTACGATGAGCCAGAGCGTGCTTGGGATGAGTACGATTGGGAACGGTTTCTCCAACAGCAAGATAGCAAAACAGAACGCTATATGGAGTTGTTCGAGAAATACATCGACGATCCGAATCGTGACCAGATCATTGCTCAAGAAATGGGTTGGACCCATTTGCTCGACCAGCCGGCAGAAGAAATCGAGGAAATCGAGTTTGAACCCGATTTTGAAGTAGAGGAGGAAGGAGAAGAGGAGACTCAGGAAGTCTTCGAATCACACCCCCTCTATCAGAATGCGTTTTCTCTCACGGTTTGGATTGATCAGCTCTTTGACGAAGTCCCCAGTGTCGCTTCCAGCCCTCTAGGGGTGAAATTGGCGTCCCACGTCGCGGTGGCCAGCGCCAAACTGGCGGCCGCGCTCAGCGACCATGAAACCGAGGAAATCGGGATGACGATCGCTTATTTGAAGCGAGCGCTTCGAGCGATATCCACCGCTGTCGAGGCGGCAACCCAGATGAGTCATGACGGCAGCCTCAAATCTCGGCAATTTGAGGAGCTTTACGAGCGCCTCTTTCAAGTCCGGGACAGCATCATCGTTATGATGGGCGATCTGCGGGCCGAATGGCGAAGGCGTTACGGTTCCTAACAACCAGGAATTTTGCCTTTGAATGAACTTGACGAAGGCGCGTCTAAGCTAGAGGCGGGTCACAGTCCTAATGATTCAGTGGAGCCAGACGACCGTGAACTGGTAGAACGATGTCAGGCTGGAGATTCGAGCGCCTTTAGCGATTTGGTCATCCGTTACCGAAATAAGGCTTTTATGATGGTTTACGGGATGGTCCAAAACGAGCAAGACGCTTGGGATCTCGCTCAGGAAGGGTTCCTGAAAGCCTGGAAATCGATTTACCGATTCAAGGGGCAATCCTCGTTTTATACCTGGCTCTATCGGATCATGACCAACGTAACGATCGATTCGCTTCGCCGGAAAGGTATTCGCGGCGAGGCGGAATTCGACGACCGGATTGCTCCAGCCAACGTGGAACCGGGCTCCCGAACAACCCCATCGGCCGCTCCGCTTCCCCATATTAAACTAGAACAACATGAAATTCGTCAGCGCATCGATGAGGCCATTCAAAAACTTTCTCCTGAACATCGCGCTGTCATTGTGATGAAGGAAATCGAAGACTTGCAATACAGTGAAATTGCGGAAATTCTCAACTGTTCCCTTGGCACCGTAATGTCGCGACTTTTTTACGCCCGGAAAAAACTGCAGACCCTGCTGCGAGACGTCTATGAAAACCTTTGAGGAAAAATTTACCGCATGGATCGACGGCACGCTTAGCGCCGAGGAATTGCAATGCTTTGAAGAAGAGCATCCCTCAGTTCAACAGGAGAAGGCGGAGTTTCAAAAGCTGAAGAGTCTGTTGAGGGAAAACCTGCAACATCGGGATCTTCCTAATCCTGAATTCTTCAATTCTCAGATCATGGAACAGATCAGGCGGGAGGAAGGTGCGACAAGCAGATCTTCCAGCCGTTTCTTTCTCGGGCTGCCTCGGCTCGTTTGGGGCGGAATTGGCGCTCTGAGCGCGGGTTTTGTCTTATTCTTCACGATGATCCCGCGGGGAGATTATTCTGATCCGCATGCGAAATATGTGGCTGAAGTCCTGAAGACCAGGACTGCAGATCCCAAAGTGAAAGCCACGGTCGAAAACCAGAAAGATATGACCATCATCAAGCTCGAAGGTCTGGAAAAGCTGCCGCCCGGGCAGGATCTGCGCCGCTGATTCATTCACCAAGGAGTGTGATTGTTCGCTTGGGAGATGGGACCTCTAAGGGAGCGCTCCCGGATTCATGCTAAAAGGCTGCCACTTCTACCAGTTAATCGTTTCAGTCGTTTTGTGCGCATTCGCCGCGCCCGTTCAGGCCTCGATCCACGCGTGGGGTTGTTTGCTCTACGCCTCCAATGCCGGCACCGGCCTGGATTTGCCTCCGCGGTTGGCCAACTACGACGTTCCCCTCCGGCGTTCGCTCGGATATGCCAACTATCAGATCATCGCACAACGCGAAAGCGCAGTGGAAAACCAGGCGACGAATTCGCTGGTCTCCGCCGGTGACATCCACGTCCTGCTGACCACTCTGACCTTGGGGCCCGACGGAAAATATCTCCTCGGGCTGCTATTTACCCAAGGCACCAAGCAAGTCATGGAGACCCAGGCAAAAGTCGGCCAGGGTAGTCCGCTCTTTATCCGCGGCCCCGACTGGCGAGACGGCCAAATCATTATTGTCGTCGTCATCGGCTCTTAAAAGAAGGAGTTCAGGAGTTGCCGGAGTTCAGGAGTTGCAGAATGCGACCGCGGCATTTTCGCTTTGGTGGATTTTTTTCGACCATAACTGTGCACCTACCTTTTGCTCAGCAGTTAGTAATGGCCATTTTCCTATGTGGGCTTCGCGGCAAGATTTGAGTCACCAGCATGCGAACAGTATCATCGTCTTCTGTTGGGCGTCATGACGATAATCCTTGTAACGGAATGTTACCTTGCCCTCCTCGATGTCCAACAGGCGATTGTTAGAGATCGCCACCCGATGAGTGTAGCGCCCGACGCAGTCCAATACTTGCTCGGGGCCGGCGAAAGGCCGCTTGGCGTAGACCACCTGGCGACCGCCTGCTCAACTTCCTCTCAAGCCTGTAAGGAGGCTTCCGTATCATGCCGCGTCGGCGAAGGCTCTTTCAGAGCGAGAGTCACACTCGATGCGGCGTAATCCGGCATGCGGCATAACCGTGGCATACCCACCGAGGAAGTGCTCGCAGAGATGCGCAACAGTGAGCCGCCGATTTACTATCTGGTGGGAACGCCGAAAAGCCGATTGAGCAAGCTGGAGGCCGAGCTGATTGGCCGCCCATGGGAGCAGGTTCGTCCGGGACTGTACGTCAAGCTGTTGGCCCATGAAGGCGAACTCTACGTGCAGGCTCAAAGCCAAGACCGCGCCAGCAAAGAGCGGGCGATGCCCAAAACTAAACTTAACTTTAGTTTCCGAGTTAACCGGGCCAAGTTTCGCGAAACCTACCGGCGCGAAGGCCAATATCTGCTGCGGGGCTACCTTGCTCAGCAAGTCCCAGCCAAGCTTTGGGAATATTACACCCAGCTAACGGAAATCGAGGAAGCCTTCAAGAATCTGAAAGGAGATTTAGGGATTCGCCCCATTTTTCATCAGCTTCCCCATCGCATCGAGGCACACATCTTCATCGCCTTTGTGACCTACTGTCTTCATGTCACTCTGCGCCGGCGCCTGCGAGACTTGGCGCCCGGATTAACTCCCCGTGCAGTCCTAGAGAAGTTCAGCGCGATGCAGATGATCGATGTTCATCTTCCCACCACCGATGGCCGGACCATCATCCTTTCGCGTTACACCCAGCCCGAGGCCGATCTACAGCTCCTGCTCAAACAACTCAAACTCGAATTACCCGATCAGCCGCCGCCTAAAATCACGGCCTCCGGCCAACTGGCCAAATAGGGCTCTGTAGTGAAGACTTTTTAGGCGCTTGGGTTGATTTTGAACGACTTACGATTGGCATACCCCTCGAATCCGCGAAGTCGGGGTAGCATCTCCCTGGCTTGTGACTCCTGACTTCTGACTCCTGAACTCCTGCAACTCCTGCACCCTGGCTGGCAAATTCCTGCTCCCCGAACTGGAATAAATCGACGCCTGTTCGGGTCCATATGGTGATGGGTGAAGACCGGCGGCAGTTTGAAGAGACTTTCCTGCCTTTCCTGGATGCCGCTTACAATCTTGCGCGTTGGATTGTTCAGCATGACCAGGACGCACAAGATGTCGTGCAGGAAGCTTACTTGCGGGCCTTTAAAGGGTTCCAAGGTTTTCGTGGCGGCAACGGCAGGGCCTGGCTGTTGACGATCGTTCGCAACACCGCCTACAGCTGGATTAACAAACATGCGGCGGACCATAAACTCGTGCCTTACGACGAGGAAAAGCATGCCGAAATCATCTCGTTCGATCAGTCTACCAAGGAAGTCGTCGTCGAAAAGCGAAGGGAACACCTCAATAATGCGTTGTTGCGACTGCCTGCCGAGTATCGCGAAGTCATTGTTCTATATGAACTCGAAGGTCTATCCTACAAGGAATTAGCGTTGGCAATCGGCGTCCCGATCGGGACTGTCATGTCGCGATTAAGCCGGGCGCGTCGGCGGTTGCAACAGGAGGCGACCCACATTCAGGGTGAGGAGGCGGTCAATGAATTGTGAAGAGACCAGGCAATCGTTAGACGCTTACGTTGACGGTGAGCTGGAAATGACGCACCACCGGGCCGTGGAGTTACACGTCTCGAAATGCCCTTCTTGCAAGGACGCGGCCGAACGGATCGCCAACTGCAGTTTGTCAGTACGGATGAATATGCCAGCCTATAAAGCGCCTCCCGAACTAAAGTCAAAAGTGCGTGCCACGCTCCGGAAAGGTGACAGGCCGAACTTCAAATGCTCAACTGTTCGTACCCGCCAATTGGCTTATGCGGCTGCTCTTGTAGCCCTAAGTTTCGCGCTCGCCTGGACTTGGTTCTCACTTTCTCCGAGCAAGGAAAAGGGACTCATTGCCGAGGCCATCTCAAATCATTCCCGTTCGCTGATGGTTTCTCACTTGGTGGACTGCGCTTCCGGTGATCACCATGTCGTCAAGCCGTGGTTTAGCGGAAAACTGGATTACTCGCCTCCGGTCCCCGATCTCACGCCTGCCGGCTATACCCTGGTGGGGGGTCGAGTCGACATCCTGGAACAGCGGCCGGTCGCCGCAATTGTTTATCAACGTGGTAAAAATGTGATCAATCTTTTCGTTTGGCCGGCGACCGAGCAAAAAATCGACATGGATGTCCAGTCTGAGCGTGGCTATCACTTTTGTGGATGGAACAAAGCCCGATTGAATTTTTTTTGCATCTCTGAAATCAGCGCAGAGGACCTTGAGGCCTTTGAGGATGAGGTCCGCGAACATTTGAATCTGTAGCCTGCATCGCCCACAAATTCAGGGATTTGCGAACGAAAAAAGACTTTCAGCGGCCGTGAATGGCCAGGTAAGTGATCCGCCGAACCCTCAGCGTTCGCTTGCCGACTTTTTGCAGGAACTCCTTCTCCTGGACGATTACCAGTGCGGTGGCTCCTTTCTGCGCCGCGGATTGCCGCGCGCTTTTAATTGCTGAAACGAGTTGGTCTCCCACCTCTGCCGCGACCGTGATGACTGCCACGCGATCGTATGGACCCTGAGGAAGAGTGCGGAGTTCCTGGAGAGCGGCCTCCTGGGTAGGTGGAAAGGTGAGCGGGGGAGGCTTGGGCGCCTTACGGGTGGCACAACCAGCCACTATCAGGCAGGCCGCAAGACATGCCGCCCATCGTAAGTACTTGAAAAGATTCAATTGCGACAAAGGCACCAAGTCCGGATCCATCGTGAACGTAGATCCCCTAGTATCTTGTTCGTTCAGTCCGAAGGCAATCCAAGATCGAGGAACCGGGAGCCTTATTGGATCCGTTTCTTAACTTTTTCAAGCTGGTGCCGTAGTAATAAGCTAAGTATGAATCTCAAAGAGATCCTGGCAGATCCAAGCATCTCCCACTGGCTTAAAGATGCTCTTCGGGCGGCGTATGAGCGAGACCCGGTTGACGCCATGCGCGACGCTCGCTGGTTGCTCAAAATGCTCGGGGAACGGTACACTCAAATAGTGAACCGAGATCTTGCGCACTGACAGTTTTCCGCCCCAGCCGCAGAGGCTTCAGGATTCAGCCCGGCGTTTCAACGCCAGGCTGAATCGGTGAAATCCAGTTTGATGTCGATAAACACGTATCGATGGTTCTGATAGAGCCAGTGAGCTTTTTTGGAATGCCAAAATCCCCTCGAATAATAACTCCAGTACGGCGGATCCGAGTAGTAGCTCTCTAAGTCATCTCCGTCGTAAACCCGGATCATATGTGCTTGAGCTTTAGTCTCTTGCAGAGGAAAAATCGATGCTGCGACCAACCCTAGTAAGAAGCTACTCGTTCTCATACGACGTCATTTAAGACGTGCCAGACGAAGCGCTTATTCGGGCGCATCGCGGCTGGTCCAAGCCAAAGACGTCAGCCTTGCGGCTTTAGCCATAGGCCAAATGTCATATGTCAACGACTGACCCCTGCACCTCTGCGATGTCATGGTTGAGGATGCCCTGCTATCGAGAACTTGATGCATTGTTTTAAGGGAAGGGGCAGATGGCCATCGAATCAGGCGAAAAACCTACCTCGAACGGGGAGCCGGCGACTGGTATCAAGGTGCCGTTTCCCGTAATGCGGTAAGCGGCAATGCCGGTCCCGTCGACCGGGCGGTACTCTCCCTTGACAATGTTTACTGCCGCGTAGAAAAACTGACCGAAGAAGTCCACCACCATGGACTCGGCGACAAACCCGGCAGGATAAGACGAAGTGAACGTCAACCCGTTTGCTCCGACGCGATAGACCGAGAAGATTGCATTAATGGGGTTGTTTTCTGGACCACTTGACGTGTAGACAAAGCGCCCAAACGGGTCCGCCGCTACAGCGTTCCAAGGTTCATAGCCAGTGCCTGCGTGAAAAGATGAACCAGGCAGGTTCGTCAAATTGCCGTTTCTGGCGATCTGATAAGTTAATAATCCAAGGTCGTATTCCCCTGCTGTGTAGAGGAAGCGGCCCCAGGGATCCACCGCCAGGGACTGAGGCGATTCCCCGTCCCGGAAGGGAGAACCGGGCAAAGGTATCAAGGTGCCAATTCCGCCGACGCGATAGCCCGAGACAGTTTCAGTGATTTCCTCTTGGCTTCCGGCGTTACCCACGTAAACGAAACGGCCCAAAGGGTCCGTCTTCACAGTTAAAGGCGAAAACCCCGCGGGGAAAGGCGAGCCGGGCACGGGCCTCAGAGTTCCGTTTATACCGATGTGGTAGACTGAGACGTGGCCTACCGTGCCTCCGTGCTCTGGTATTCCCACTCCGTCGAGATTAGTCACGTAGAGGAACCGGCCAAAGGGGTCAATCGCCAGGGACTCGGGCATACTTCCCGTGCTCGAATCGCCCAAACGCGTCAGGCTGCCGTTCGGACGAATGCGGTAAGCCGAGATAGTGTCATCACCCATGTTTGCCGTGTAGAGGAACCGGCCCAGGAAGTCCACCGCGACGGAAACCGGCCATTTTCCGGCAGGAAACGGCGACCCGACTATCGGCTTTAAGGTGCCGTTTCCCAGGATGCGATAGGCGGAAATACTGTTGTCGTCCGCATTCGCCGCGTAGAGGATCTCGGCGCGCAGCGGCACAGAGAGGAGTGCCATACCAAAGAGTACCAACAACCAATGTTTAACAGAGATCTGCATATTTAACCTTTCGAAGGGTTAGGACGACACTATTCCCTTTGGTGATTCGCCGCTCGACGTGAATTGGCTAACAGAGAGCTTAGGTTGTCTAGACAGCAAAGTAGCGGTCCGCTGTGCATATCATTTCGACCATCAAGGGCGCTACGCTGGCAAGGAACAGGCAACACGTTTGAGGAAGCTATGGCGTCCCCTTGAGTGGAAAGGAAGAAACGAAGCCACGTGAGGCCAAAAAATCCATGCAGCGACCCTTTTCGGTAACAAAAAGCCGGACGTAGTTGGTTTCGCCCTTGGGTAAGGAAATACCCTCGGCGATATTGAAGGGAATGACTGGAGTTTCTCCACGCTGATGATTGTCATTCGAGAGAGAGTGGTCGGTTCGCCTCCCAACTGACGAAAATAAAATCGGTTTTCTTCCTCCGCAGTAAGTGATCTATTGACTCCGGTGAGCGGTCTTCAACCAATCGAGCGGGGTGGGCCTCGGTTTTGAGGAAGCAACCGAAGAGTATCATCTATGGAACCCGAGGGAACAGATGGCACAGGGCGGCGAGACCGATCTGCTTCGTATGAGGAATTCCTGGCCGAGCGGAGAGAGATCCTTTGTCACAAATGGATCGAGAGCGAGAAAGCTGGTTACGACATCGGTTTTGAACGGGCTTTGATTGATTGGATCGCTAAATACCGGTCGGCCTGGCGTGCGAATCGAAAAGGCTAAGTTCGTTCGCGCGTTTTCTCTCCCCGGACATGTGAGCCACTTTTTGGTGCTTTAGTTTTTGGGACGGAGAGATTCGGTCGAATCTTCGAGAGCGATGGCTTTGTTGGAGGTCTATGCGGCGTGAGGGTCGGGGTCTGCTCTGCCATCTCTTCCTGTGTCAGATCAACCACTCTCTTTGCGTTTCGGAGATTGGCGTTCAGCACCTCCTTGTCCAATTCCTTTTCCCATCGGCTGAGAACAATTGTAGCGACTCCGTTTCCGAGATCGGCTGGCCAATATATAAGCGGTCTTTGACAATCATTGAGAAGCCCTGGTCAGACCGATCTCTTAAGCTCTAGCTCTAATGAGTCAGCCGGTAAGCCAGAAATCGAAATCTATCCAGACACTGGTGGTGGAGCGCGGACCGGTCCTCCGAGCAATGTTGAACCCGAAGACAATCGCTCTGATCGGCGCAACTGAGGCCCCAGACAGCGTTGGTCGTACCTTAATGGAAAATCTTATCGCGTCTGGTCAGGCCGTTTATCCGATTAATTTGAAAAGGAGCAGTGTGCTAGGCGCTAAAGCTTTTCCAAGGATTTCAGACGTGCCGGCCGCCGTCGATCTGGCGATCATTGCCACTCCGGCGGCTACCGTTCCTGAAGTGATCAGCGAGTGCGCCTCTGCGGGCGTGACTGGAGCGGTGATAATCTCGGCCGGCTTCAGAGAGTCCGGGGGTGCCGGACAGGAGCTTGAACGAGCGATCCTCGCTCGAAAGGGCCGAATGCGCCTGATTGGACCGAATTGCCTTGGGGTAATGATCCCCTCTACAGGTCTAAACGCCACTTTTGCAAAAAGGATGGGACTGCCCGGGAACGTCGCATTCATCAGCCAAAGTGGCGCATTGGGCACTGCAATTCTGGATTGGAGTCTGCGTGAACAAGTCGGATTTAGCGCCTTCCTTTCCACTGGTTCAATGCTGGATGTGGGCTGGGGGGACTTAATCTACTACCTGGCTGATGACCCTTATACTCGCAGCATTCTAATCTACATGGAATCGATCGGAGACGCGCGATCTTTTCTCTCCGCGGCGCGAGAGGTCTCTCTAAGGAAGCCCATCATCGTCATCAAGGCGGGAAATACCGAAGCCGCCGCAAAGGCCGTGGCGTCTCACACCGGCACCCTGACGGGTAACGATGCGGTTCTCAGTGCTGCTTTTCGCAGGGTGGGAGTTCTGCGCGTCAGTACAATCGCAGACCTGTTCGACATGGCCGAGGTATTGAGTAAGCAGCCACGACCCAAGGGATCCCGTCTTGCTGTCATTACCAATGCGGGAGGTCCTGGTGTGCTCGCAACGGACATGCTGGTCGCCGAGGGTGGCAAAATAGCCGAGCTCTCTGAGGAGAGTTTCCGCAGACTCAATGAGTTTCTGCCGAGCCATTGGAGTCGAAACAACCCTGTGGATGTCCTTGATGATGCGACAGCGGATCGATTTGAAAAGGCAGTAGAGATTGTCAGTGCCGATTCCAACAATGACGGGATTCTGGTAATCGTGACTCCGCAGGCGAAGACCGATGCTACTGCGATAG
Source organism: uncultured Verrucomicrobiae bacterium (assembly GCA_963742335.1). Lineage (GTDB taxonomy): Bacteria > Verrucomicrobiota > Verrucomicrobiia > Chthoniobacterales > JAFAMB01 > JAFAMB01. The sequence goes on along the minus strand of CAVULL010000008.1, from coordinate 49,134 downwards.
CCAAAGGATTGCGCGGTTTCAATAAGATCCACGAAAAGCCCCTTCTGGCGAGCTGGATGGGCGCAAGCGAAGTTGCAGAGGGCAAAGCCATTCTCAATGCCTCCGCGATCCCGACGTTCGACTATCCGGATACCGCAGCTCGCAGTTTTTGTTACATGTGGCGGTATAGCGACAATTTGCATGCACTTTATGAAACGCCCGCGTTAACGGCAGGGCTCACGCTCAACGCGCGTGGGCACGCTAAGGCGGCGGCAATTATTAAGGCTGCCCAAAAAGACAAGCGCACGATACTGACTGAAGTTGAATCGAAGCAGATCCTCGATGCCTACGGGATACCGACTGTCCCGACGCGCATCGCAAAGGGTGAGGACGAAGCAGTAAGAATCGCGGCTGAACTTGGGTCAACTGTGGTTCTGAAACTTCATTCCGAAATCATTACGCACAAGAGTGATGTTGGTGGCGTAAAGCTGAATTTGCGAAGCGAGGGCGAAATCCGCCAAGCCTACCGCGAGATCGAAAAGTCTGTTGCAGAGAAATCAAATGCCTTTTTGGGAGTTACGGTTGAACAGATGATTCAGTCGGACGGTTACGAGCTTGTTTTGGGAAGCAGCGTTGATTCCCAATTTGGGCCGGTGCTACTTTTCGGTTCAGGAGGGCAACTGGTCGAGATCATGAAGGATTACGCCCTTGGTTTCCCGCCGCTGAATCGTACCCTGGCGCGTCGTGTGATGGAGCAGACGCGCGTTTATACCGCGCTCAAAGGTGTGCGTGGTCGTGCCGCAGTTGATCTTACCAGGCTTGAAAGGGTGCTTGTTCAATTCAGTCTGCTGGTGGCCGAGCAGCGGCGAATCAAAGAAATTGATATTAATCCGCTCCTGGTGTCGGCGAACCAGATGCTCGCTTTAGACGCGAGGATTATTCTGCACGATCCAGCAGTCGAGGAAGAAAATCTGCCGCGCCTCGCGATTCGTCCTTACCCGCAACAGTATGTAAGTACTTGGAAACTCAGGGACAAAAGTCCGATTATCATTCGCCCGATCCGACCGGAGGACGAACCGATGATGGTTAAGTTTCATGGGACGCTGTCTGTAAGCACGGTGCACTTCCGATACTTCGGGCTGGTGAAATTAGAACGGCGCATCGCCCATGATCGGTTGGTGCGCATGTGTTTTAACGATTACGACCGCGAGATCGCAATAATCGGTGTCAGAAATGCGCCGGAAACAAAAGAAGACGAGATTATCGCAGTGGGCCGATTAATTAAGGTCCACGGCGTCAACGAGGCTGAGTTCGCCATTGTCGTCAGCGATCAGTGGCAAGGACATGGCCTCGGAACTCACTTCATGAAGCTGCTTTTGGACATCGGCCGCCAGGAAGGGGTTGAAGATATCACCGGACAGGTGCTGCGCGACAACCAGGCCATGGTGAAGGTCTGCAAGAAGCTCGGCTTCGCGATGCGTTACGACAGTTTTGCGGAAGTCGTGGAGGCAAAAATCAAACTAACCAGTGACGCAAAGCACGGTTGCCAAAAATAAACCTGGGTTGGCTAGTGCCGCAACGGTCATTCCTGGCCAAAACGCTTCATGTCTTCGGGGGCGGCCTCGATCGCCACCTTCGCCTCGCCCTGGACCATGCCTCCACCTCCTTCAAAACAGCTCGCTTAAATGTCCCGTCCTTCCTCAGTTCTTTGGCCAACACGATCGGAGCAATGTCACATCGCCCTGGTGGTGCCTCGTTAGGTGGTATTTTCCTATCCTCCTCAGCCGGATTCGCCAGACCGGTCGAATCCCATAGTTCGGTAATTGGATCAGGGCGAAAGGGCGGACGACCATTTCATTGAGTGCATTCAGTGGCGGGATTTCCGCTGTACGATCGTTTTGACACCCTGGGGATCCGGGCCGAAAAATCGCGGTATGGCCTGGCCAGAATGGTGCCGCGAGCGGCTGATTAGTCTCGTTTGCCGGCGTCGTCGACCAACCCTGTTGATAATCTCCCTAAGGAACACTCGAACATCATTGATTGGTTTTTAGAAACCACAGATGGCGTCGGTGGCTTGTCGCATTTCAGGAACGATTTCGGCTGGAATTTCTTCTATCCGAAATCCGCCCTGAATTTGATGCGTCAAATGCAGGCATGCTGCTATCAGGAATGCCGCGCCCAGCAAAATGCCAAAAATCCCGCCGGGTATCGACGCGCCGCCATCGTGTTGATTCACGACAATCAGGAAGCCTAAAACGGAGAAGCCCATGGCCATGCCGAACAAGCTTATTGCGGTCGATCTTGAGTCAATGCCAACATGCTGCGGTGCCGTTCCATTTTAAGCAATGGGGACGCTGGGTTCCGGCGGAAATTGTCCAAGAAGAAACGGCGGCCCGAGTTATAAACTTTGATTCCGAACGCCCGGCGAAGATGGTTCCGTTGAGCAAAAAGGCGGCCGGACGCACGCTCAATGGAACGACTTGGAATGGCGTGCCGACCACCCCGCTAGTAAATGCCTAAGGTCGATCTCACCAAATAGGCCGGGCGCGAACAGGCATATGTAAAGCACCGCCTTCTTGAAGAATACCTATCCAAATGGGGATATAAGGTGGGTAGCTCATGGGACTCTCTCGTTTACGTCGATGGATTTGCCGGTCCATGGGAGTCGCAGGATGAAAATTTCAGCCACATCCTCGAGCGCCGTTTGCGTTTCACTGGGTCAACGGACTGGATCCGGCTTTGCGGTAGACAAATCCGCAATTTATACAAAAGTCTTCGCTCGCCCAACGAATTCGGCTAAACAATTGCGAAGCATCAGATCACGCCGTGGGCCCACTCAGGTCCAAGTCCTGCTTTTTCGGTTTCGAGGTTTCTCGAGCGTAAAGGACCTTGGCTAACTTCTCGTGCAGCAGAGAGAGGCACTCGGGCGGCTTCACGCATGGCTAGTACGCGATCGATCAACCCAACGGCGATCAACCAATGAGCGGAGCGGAGGGAACTGGCTGTTTTCCGCGCAAGCCTTCAGTACACCCGAACGAAGAAATATATCGTCATCGTTATGCCGACGACGATTACGAAAATGCGGACCCATGATTGAGGAAGTCTCTGTGAGACCCAAGCACCACCGTAGCCGCCACTGATCGTGGCCAGGCCCATGAGCAAAGCTTCGGGCCAGAAGATTTTACCAGCAGCGATAAAGATAACGAGGGCAAGCGTATTGAAAGCGGTGGTCAGGATTACTTTGAGCGCATTCGCTAGATGGATATTTTCGAACCCGAGCATATCCAGTACGGCCAGTTCCAGGATACCGGCACCCGCTCCATAAAACCCACCGTAGATCCCAATAACCACTTGAATGGCGGCCGCCTTAAGCAATGGCTTCCATCCGATCTCACGGTCAAACTTATCAACCATTCGCCAGCCGAGACGTTTGCGCGCTTATGGATGGAGGCGTGAAAGACTCAGGCGGGGTAGCTGCAATTGTCCCCCGCGAAGTTACAGGCGGCTCAGTTTCTTTGGGTCTGGCTGGTGATAGTATGACTCATTGTACTGGCACATCGTCGTCCATTAGCGGCTGCATCAAAAGCTGGAGTTGAGCCAGGTTCGGAGCTTTCGTCCCCTTCAGTGGAGAGTTCAGAGCGGAAATGGATCGCACGCGTTCGGGCCGGGGTTCTGGTAGAAAACAAGATCGAGGCGACCTTTCTTCAAGAAACCGATGTGCGGTTTTAGTTCTTCAAATGCGAGAGTCGTGACAGAGCCACGGTATTAGGACCTGATTTGGACGACTGTCGGTACCAGGATGGATGTTGGGCAGGGGACGAAGGCATATAGTTACCGTGCCGACGACTCGAAAGAGCCGCCAGGATCGGAAGGTAAGACCGGAAGACTTGTTTTATCGAAGCCGCTGGATTAGAACCGGCGCTCGGTTCATACTCGGTAAACACCCAATGGAATGTGAGCAGGCGTGAGATGAGCTATCTTGATCGAATTACTTTCAACCCCGAACAGTGCGGCGGCAGACCTTGCATTCGTGGTATGCGTATCCGCGTCAAAGACGTCCTTGATCTGCTTGCCGCGGGCGTGTCAGAGAAAGAGATCCTTGAAGATTATCCTGACCTAGAAGCTGAAGATATCAAGGCGTGCCTCCAATACGCGGCGGCTCAAGCCGACCATGCGGTCCTTAAGGTGCCGTGAAATTCGTTGTCGATGCTCAGCTGCCGCCTGCCTTGGCGCGGCTGTTGCGTGAAGTCGGCTGTGATGCTTTCGCCGTGCGTGAGATCGGACTGCGAGAGGCCAACGACGCCGAAATCTGGCGGTACGCGGTTCGCGAGACTGGCCTGATCACGAATCTTCTGAGATCGCGGTATCAGGTTATTCGGCAGTTTATTGAGAGCAAGACGGAGACTCTACTAGTCCTCGAACGACCGTAGACCTGAATAAACCACTGCAGCGTGGAGCCAGAGCGAGGGACCCATCAGAATGAATTTCGTGAGCTCGTAGAGGCGCTGCACGCCGCGGGCCTAGGTGTTATTCTAGATGTCGTTTTCAATCATACCGCTGAAAGCGGGGCAGACGGACCGATCATTAACTTCAAAGGACTGGTAAACGACGTCTTTTACCTCCTTGATCCTGCCGACCGGCGCCGGTATCAGGATTTCTGTGGCTGTGGTAACACGATCAATTGCAACCATCCCATTGTTACGCGGTTCATTGTTAGGTGTCTCGAGTGGTGGGTGGAACGGATGGGAGTGGACGGTTTCCGTTTCGATCTGGCCAGCGTCTTTGTGCGTGGAGAAGATGGCCTGCCGTTGGCGAATCCACCGCTGCCGTGGAATATTGAACTTTCGCGGACACTCGCACGCCTGCCGCTCATTGCCGAGGCCTGGGACGCCAGAGGCCTTTACCACGTTGGCGCGTTTCCCGGGCTTTCGTGGACCGAATGGAACGGTCGCTACCGCGACGTGGTACGGCGATTCTTGCGAGTTCGTGCGAGGTATGATCGCGCTGCGTCGGCGCCATCCGAGCCTCACTCGCAACGCTTTTTTCACTGGTAAGCCGGTACCAGGACGCGATATTCCAGATATCGCATGGCACGGGACAAAGGACAAAGCTAAATGAGCCGGGGTGGAACGACGGCATGGCACGGTTCCTTGCCTTCACCGTCGCTGGTCTCGACGCTAGCGAGGGAGACCTGCACGTGATGCTCAATATGGCCGATATGTGGACAGACGCACCGCTCCCACCGATGCCGGACAGGGACTGGTATGCGGTGGTCGACACCTCTGACAGCGTGACCACGGGTATTTTACCCCATGAACGTCAACAGCTGCCCTTAAGACTTGCCTGGTGCGTGCCGCCGCACACGATCGTAATTTTTGAAGGCCGGGCACGCGGGCTGTACGGATAGGTGGCGACGGCTCCTGCCAACCCTTTGCTATAACGAACATAATTGTTCGTTAACGTTTCAGATTCTTTATCAGAGTTTCTGCGATGACAGCAGGCGTGTCCGCAACGGCAATGCCGGCTTTTTGCAAAGCTTCGATCTTTCCCGCAGCGGTTCCTTTGCCACCGGATACAATAGCCCCGGCGTGACCCATTCGGCGCCCTGGGGGCGCCGTAAGTCCGGCGATAAAAGCAGCAACCGGTTTGGCATAGTGCTCTTTTATCCAGACTGCAGCCTCTTCCTCCGCTGTCCCGCCTATCTCGCCAATCAGAATCAAAGCTTCGGTATCCTCATCTTCGCTGAACAGTTTAACCGCATCCAGGTGGGACGTTCCATTCATTGGATCACCACCGATTCCGATACAGGTCGATTGCCCATACCCGCGCTGCGTCAATTGCCAAACCGCCTCATAGGTCAAAGTGCCTGAGCGCGAGATGACGCCGATGCTCCCAGCTTTATGAATGTATCCAGGCATAATTCCGATCTTGCATTGACCAGGGGTAATGATGCCGGGACAATTTGGGCCGATCAGGCGAGACTTTTTCTCCTTCAGAATTCTCTTGATTCGCATCATGTCCATCACAGGAATGCCTTCCGTGATGCAGACAATTAATTCCACGCCGGCATCCGCAGCCTCCAAGATCGCGTCTGCAGCGAACGGACCAGGCACAAAGATCATCGTTGCGTTGCAATCCGTCTGCCGACGTGCCTCGTAGACGGTATCGAATATCGGGACTTGTCCCTTGAAGACTTGGCCCCCTTTTCCCGGGGTTACGCCGGCAACGACCTTGGTTCCATATTCCATGCAGCCACTGGCATGAAACGCGCCGGAGCTGCCAGTGATACCCTGGACCAGGAGTCTGGTGTTATTATCGATTAGAATAGACATCGGCAATGAATGATTAGGAACCCGGAGCTAAACGGTCCTGGCTGCTGCGATTGCCGTCCGCGCCGCTTCAGCAAGGTCCGACGCCGCTTGAATTGGCAATTTAGATTCTTCTAAAAGCTTTTTCCCCAGGGCAACGTTCGTGCCTTCCAATCGAACGATTAGCGGCACGGGTAAACTAACCGCCTTTACCGCGTTGATTATCCCTTGAGCAATCACGTCACATCGCATGATACCGCCAAAAATGTTCACCAGGATTGCTTTGACGTTCTTGTCGGCAACAAGAATTTTAAACGCCTCCGTCACCTGTTGTTCGCTTGCATCGCCCCCGACATCGAGGAAATTCGCCGGCGCGCCCCCGGCATATTTAATGATGTCCATCGTTGCCATGGCCAGGCCTGCGCCGTTAACCAGACAGGCAATGTTCCCCTCCAGACCTATATAGTTAAGACGAAACTTCGACGCCTCGACTTCGCGCGGATCCTCTTCGTAGAGATCCCGCATTTCGAGAACCTCCTTGTGCCGGTACAACGCGTTATCATCGAAATTAAATTTCGCATCGAGGGCAAGGACTTCTCCACCTTTCGTTACCACCAGAGGATTAATTTCAACGAGCGAACAGTCGAGTGACACGAATAAATTGTAGAGATTCATCAGCAACTTTGAAGCGGCTTTCAGTTGGTCTCCTCGAAAATCGAGCTGTCTGCCGAGTTTTAGCGCCTGGAAGGGCTGCAATCCGACAAGAGGATGCACCGGTTCACGAATAATTTTTTCGGGGTGCTCTTCGGCGACCCTTTCGATCTCAACGCCCCCTTCCGTACTCGCAACGACTACTGGCGCCTCGGAGGCTCGATCCATCAGGATTGCAACATAGACCTCCCGCGCAATGTCAACCGACTCTACCACCAAAACCTTTCGGACAACCTTCCCGGTCGGACCGGTCTGATGGGTGACTAGAGTTTGACCCAACATCTTTTCTGCCAACTCGCCAGCTTCGGCAGGGGTCGTGCAGAGTTTTACCCCGCCCTTGAATCCGTTGGTAAAGGTCCCTTTTCCGCGTCCGCCGGCGTGGATCTGAGCCTTGACAACAAGGTTCGAGGTGTTGAGTCCGGCAGCTACCCTCTCCGCTTCTTCCGGAGTCTCAGCAGGTGCGCCTTTGGGTGTGGCAACATTGAACTGTTCAAATAGTTTCTTTGCTTGATATTCGTGGATATTCATGTGCGAGGATTAAACCGCTCGAGGGCGGCGCCGAGGAGTTAAAACATATATGGCGGGGCCAGAATGACCGTCAACCGGGAAGTGGATCGAGCGTGGAATAGTTGTAGGTTTCAATTCCCAGGTTCGGAGGTTATCACCTCAATCGTCCTCAGTTTCATCGATCGCGACATAATGAAACCCGGAAATAGCTCCGATTCGATCAAGAGCTTCGGCGGCTCGTTCTCTTATTTCGTCTCGACCAACCAACTCTGGGGGCGGGCTCCCCGCCCGTGGGGCGTATGGATTACCGGGTGGGTCCACCGGCTGGTCGGAGGAGATTCTTAATAAGCTTAAAGCTACTACGAACCAAGTTCCCCCAATTACGCCCAATCGCGGGAACGACCAGCAGGGGAGTTATTAAATGGACTTTGGTCCGAAAGCCGAGTTGCGGGAAATCCGCACGTTTGCAAAAGTCCTCCTTCCCGGGGTCAACGCAGGAAACGCCGGCAGCTTTAGAGGACCGCAGATAGACGTTCAGATCGATCATGGACTTCATCACACACTGGTCAGAACGCACCGAGATCCGTGCCCTGCAGCTAGTCGGCTGGATGGGTTTGAGCCGGAGCAAGTTTTACCCTTGGCGTAATCGTTACGGCAAAGCCAATGAGAACAACGCTCTGGTGCCGGGCAATCATTGGCTGGAACCATGGGAAAAGGTGGCCATTAATAGTTTCCATCATCAGTTCCCGCTGGAAGGTTACCGCCGGCTGACTTTCATGATGTTGGATCGTAACGTGGTGGCCGTCTCACCTTCAAGCACCTATCGGGTACCTAAAGCTGCCGGGCTCTTGCAGGCTGGAATCCAAAGCCAGCGCGTAAGGGTAACGGCTTCCAGCAGCCGCTCGGGCCCCATGAGCACTGGCATGTGGATATCTCTTATCTGAGACGCTCGAAAAGAGCCGGAATTACCCCGTGGTGTGGTTTTGGACCATACCAAAATTAAAATCGTTCTGAAGGTGGACGCTGATGAGGTTGGCGATTTCGTTTTGGCTAGGTCCTCGGTTTGGCTCGACCACGCGAGTGCGCCGGTCACGCACCGCTGCATCCGCTCGAGCGATGTCGGCTGTTGCCGGCGCACGCCGCCGGCGTGTCGCCGTCCATAGGAAAAGCAACAGAACATTGATGTCCGTCCCATATTCATCCTGAAGCGCGATGCAGACTTCCGGCATACCCGGTGCGCAGTAAGCGCAAGCAAGAAGTGCCAATGCAGGCCTTAGTGATCGAGAGGCATCGGATCGCGCCGGTCCTCAGGATCTTCCCAGAGTGATATCGCCGGGGGGATCTTGCGGCCGCTCAGCGCGTTGGCCGTGCGCCGACCATCGCTCATCCAGTCGCCTGCCGCAGCGCGCGCCGCCGCCTGGTCCCACTCATCGTTCCAGTCGCCTAGCGAATAGCCATGCCAGGGCGATTCCGGATTGATCGACGGCAGGCCGAGTTGTTCCCAAATTCGACGCACCCGCTCCATAAACTCGCGCTTAGGCAAGGCGACCGGCGGCAACGGGCTCTTCGCGGTGGCGTCGACTAACATAGTCGAGTCGCCGCCGGGCTGCTCAGGCCCGTGACCGCGGCCGCGATTGCGCAAGATCTCCACATCGCCATCGGAACATCGGAACATCGTCCAGAACACGTGATCGGTGTTCTCAGGGTTGATATCTTCGTCGACCGCCACGCAGAACTTTCCGATCGCCGGGGTAAAGGAGGCCGCCCCCTGGAGCGCATGCCAGATTTCGGTTTTGGACAACTGCTTCCCCGTCGCGCAAGTTTCTAGAATCTTTTGCTGCCCAATCGTAGAGCCGGAGGCCAAGATATAGGCAAAGGCCAGGATGGGAATGCGAGGTTTTGGCTCGTCAGTTACGGGGAACAGAGTATATGCAGATATTGGAGTTTGATTGACCTAGAAGCGAGGATAGCCTTATGAAGATTTTGGTTGGGCTTTTGGGGTTAACGGTGGGTTTAGCGTTGCCACTGTTTGGGCAGGAGCCACAGGCGGTTAGCGCGGATGTACGTTTGCAGGTTGAGGCGGTATTTGTGAAGTTTCAGGATGCGTATAACGCTCGGGACGCAGAGGGGATCGCGTCCACGATGACACAGGATATGGTTGAGATGCGGTCGTGGGCAGGGTTGGCGATTGGAAAACAAGCGGTGATCGGTCGGTTTCTGCAGGATTTCAAAGAGAATCCAGGCCAGATGATGAACACGACGATGCAGAAAAGATCCTCGCAAAAGCTCCCACCGGTTGACAACAATTGTGGCGACTCCGTTTCCGATGAGGTTAGTGAGTGCCCGGCATTCGCTCATGAATCAATCGATGCCGACCAGGAGAATCTGGGAGCTTTGAGGGCGTGTTTGTAAATCGTCTATGTGAGGCGAAGGGTGAGCAGGATGGCGAGGCATATAAAGCCCAAGAAAGTCTCGCCGAGTTTGTCATAACGAGTAGCGACTCGCCGGTAAGGTTTAAGTTTGTGGAAAAAATATTCTATCCGATGACGGCGCCAGTAGAGCTTTGCGGAGAATGGGACAGCCGTCGTTCGGTTGCTACGACAAGAAATGCAGGTTTTAACTCCCTTGGCAGTCGCAGTCTCTCTGAGGGCAGAGCTATCATAGGCTTCGTCGCCAATCAGGGTAGAATCTTGTAGCAGGCAGTCCGTGAGCTCTGCCGCCACGGAAATGTCGGCTTGGTTCCCGTTGGACAAGGCAATGACAATCGCTTGGGAGCGGGCATTGATGAGGGCATGAATCTTGGTGTTGAGTCCTCCCTTGGTCCATCCCGTGGCTTGTGAAGCTTGTCCACCGGCCGGATTGGACCCGTCAGCATGAACCTTGACGTGAGTACTGTCGATAAATGCCACCCGGAGCGAGCTTCGGCCGTAGCCTATCGGTCCTGCGCAGCATCGACGACGCGTTGTTAGTTTCGGCTTCATGCTCACTCAAGCGGCGCGTAGAATCCCAGACCGCTCGATCGGAACTACGAAATCATTCTCACGGCCATGCAAGTCGTTTTCCAGGAACTGGGGTGGCAGCTTGAACGCTTGAACATCGACAATAATTATTTCAAACTTCGCCGTTAAGTGCCTAAACCAAGCGATCATTTTCCCTGAAAGACCGGTTTCCGTTTTTCGAAGAACGAACGGATTCCTTCCTGGTAGTCGTTGCTGTCGTAGATTCTGCGCCGCACGCTCTGGATGCGCTCGAAGATCTCGACGGTGAGTGCCTGGGCTTCCAAAACGTGAATCTCTTCTTTCAGCAAGGCAATGACCAACGACGAGTTGGCTAACATATCTTCAGCTAAGTCGATTGTCTTGGCTTCCAGTTGCTCGACCGGCAGGACATAATTGGCAATTCCAACTTCGTACGCCCTTTGCGCATTGATTGGTGTGGCGCGGAAAAGCATTTCTTTAACAACTATCAACGGCACCGAACCCATCATGTTCTGGATACCGCTGAGGTTGTAAGGGACGCCTAGCCTGGCCGGGGTGATGGCGAACGTGGCGTTCTCTGCCGCGATGACCATGTCGCACGCCATTGCCAATTCGCACGCCCCTCCCCAAACGCCTCCTTCAATCATCGCCAGTACCGGAGCGGGGTACTCCTGGATCTTGCGAACGACCACCCGAAGCGGGTCGTTGTAGGTCAGGGGATCCCGCGACTGTTTCGGCAGTTCCCCGACATTATGCCCGGCCGACCACGTCTTTGCACCCGGTTGTGCGCGCAAGATCACTACGCGGATGTCTTGGTCGCTGAACTCTTCCAACGCATCAAGCAGCTCCTTGATCAGACTATTGCTCAGGGAATTCAGCGTCTTGCGGTCGTTCAGCGTGATGGTGCCGATATGGTTGTTCACGCTTGTCTGTATTAGTGTTCCAGTTTCTTCGTGCATAATGTTTCTCCTGTTTGGCTTGAAAGAGTGCCTAATTCCATTGGGGTTGGTCTCCTCCTTTTTGCCTCAAGGCTGTTGTTGTGCCATAGCCGATCTAGTGGAAAACCGCTTTATCCGCGCCTTCTTTCGTTACCAGGCCCTTGCCTAAAATGCGCGAAATAACAGTGATGAGGAACGCTGCGGCAAATGCGATCCCAACATAGAGCAAGCCTTGCGAATCGATGCCAGTCATCGATGCAGCTTCCGCAGGCTTGGCGACGGCGGGCACGACCTTCTCCCCAGCCGGAACGATCCAGGTGAAGACATAGGCTTGGAGCATACAGATAATGCCGACCACCGTACAAAGGATCAAGGAGTGCTTCAGGTTGAACCGGAAGATCTCGTACTCCTTGCCAACCATGTTAGTTGCCGCAGTAGCGACGGAGATGGACTGAGGAGAGATCATTTTGCCGGTTACGCCTCCGGCCGTATTCGCATTGATGGTAACAAGGGGGTTGATGCCGAGCTGATGCGCCGTAACGGCCTGCAACTTCCCGAACAGGGCGTTCGTGGATGTGTCGGAACCGGTCATGAACACGCCGAGCCAACCCAGAAAGGCGGCGAAGAATGGGTAAAACCAGCCCGTGGAGGCGAAGGCATGACCCAGGGTGATGGCCATGCCGGAGTAGTTCATAATGTAAGCGAAACCGAGAATCGTGGCGATCGTAAGAATCGGCCATTTAAGTTGCTTCAGGGTACTGCCGGCGACATTCAGGGCGGTGCGGATGGAGGCGCCCATCACCGGGATAGAGAAGAACCAGGCCAGAAGAATGGCCGTACCGGCGGCGCTCAGACCGTTGAACGTATAGACCGCGGTCTTTGCTTTGCCAACGTCGTCGATCACCATTTTGTCGAGGCCCTCAATGGGCAGCTTGACCAGGAAGATCTGGTTCATGGCGGTCTGTACGTTATTGATGCCCCAGGCAGCGACAAAAACCGAAAGCAGGAGGAAAGGCGCCCATGACCGAAATACCTTGCCGCCGCTATACTTGAGCTTTTCCCTGCCTTCGCTCTTTGTCTCCTCGGGGAAGCGCCAGCTTTCCTTTGGATGCCAGTATCGCAGGAAGATAACGGTGAAGATCATCGAGGATAGGGACGAGAGGATATCCGGGAGTAGCGGTCCAATAAAATTGGCAGACAAGAACTGCACGAGTGCGAAAGAACCGCCGCAGACCATGCAGGCGGGCCAGACTTCGATGCCTTTCTTCCAGCCGGCCATGAGGATCACCAGATAAAGCGGGACAAAGAGGCTCAGAAATGGCAGGGTGCGGCCGACTATTTGGCTGAAGCCCATTAAATCCACGCCGGCAGTGTTGGCGCCGACGACAATGGGAATACCGATGGCGCCGAAGGCAACCGGGGCCGTGTTGGCCAGAAGACAGAGGCTGGCGGCATAGAGGGGATTGAAACCGAGCCCCGCCAGCATGGCGGCGGTGATTGCCACGGGCGTTCCGAAGCCCGCGGCGCCTTCGATGAAGGCGCCGAAGGAGAAGGCGATGAGCAAGGCTTGCATGCGGCGGTCATCGGAAATAGTTGCCAGCGAGTTCTTGACGACTTCAAACTGTCCGGTCTTCACGGACATGTTGTAGATGAAAAGGGCAGTGATTACGATCCAGGAGACTGGAAAAAGACCGAACAGCGCTCCGTACACCACCGAGAGGCCGGCATACTGCATAGGCATGCCGTATGCGATGCACGCGACGCCTACGGCCAGCGAGGTTGCGATGATCGCCGCCCAATGGCCCTTCATTTTCAACACTGTAAGAGCGATAAACAGAAAGAGAATGGGAACAAGCGCAACCAGCGCCGAGAGCGCCAAGTTCCCCAACGGATTGACATTCATTGTCCGACTCATGGCGTCATATCTCCTCAATTAGCGCGCCGCCATCTTGGCACGGACAAACCCGGTTCCAAGCCTTTTTTCCGTTGCTGCGGCCGACAAGAGGCATGTGCTATAAAACAGTTAGTATCGCCAAAAATATGAGCGGCGCGACCGTTGCTCTGGGCAATGCAAGCGTCCTTCGTTTGAGCCTGCGTATGCAAATACGCAAAGTGCTCCAAAATCGATGACACTTTCCCAGCGACGATCCGGCAACAGAGTGACATTACCTGGCTATCAACAATTTCACTAAGAAGTGGAAAAATCCGCCCGCTACCTGGAAATTGGCTGCGACCCAGTTGCGATCCAGTTAGGCGAAGCGGAGACACAACATTCGCTCGGCCGGGTCGAGCCTTAGCGGTCAGTCGCAGGGTGACGGAATCCTGCTCGATGCGCGCAAACACTGGGCGGGCTGGAAAGTTGACGACGGCGGTAAACGCCTCCGGGTAAAACCCGGCACGGTTATGTTCCGGGCCAATCTTGCACTGGCACCTTACGGCTACCGCTTAGGCCCTGACCCAGCCAGTTCCGGTGTCGCTACCGTTGGAGGTGTTGTGGCCAACAACGCCAGTGGCATGTGCTGTGGCACCGCACAGAATTCCTACAAGACCATCGAATCGATGACGTTCATCCTTCCTAGCGGCTCCTGGATCAATACCGCAGATCCCGATGCAGAGGAGCAATTCGCGCACGCCGAATCGGAGCTTGCCAAGGCGCTTATTGATATTCAGAGCGAAATCCTCTCCGATCCCGATCTAGTTTCAAGAATTCGCAAGAAGTTCAGCATCAAAAATACTACGGGTTACCATATGGAGGCGTTTCTCGACGGGAAGACGCCGCTCGAGATCTTCCGCCGCCTCATGGTCGGCTCGGAAGGCACGCTCGCTTTCATCTCGGAGGTGGTCTTTGAAACGATCCGGGACGACAAACACCGCTTGACGGGCTTCCTGTTCTTCCCGGATATGCATTCAGCCTGCGCCGCCGTTGAGCCTTTCGTGAAGCATGGTGCAGCGGCGGTGGAATTGTTGGACCGCGCTTCGATACGTGCCGTCGAGGGTAAACCAGGCGTGCCGGATCGATGGAAACAGTTTCCAGATGAGGCAACAGCCCTTCTCATTGAATTCCGCGAAAGCACTACTGAAAAGCAGGCTATAGCCGAACGCGCGGCCAATGAAATTCTCTCCACGCTTCATTTGCTCGAGACCGCCGAGTTTACGAAGGACCCGCAGATCGCCGCACAGCTGTGGAATGTGCGCCATGGTCTGCTGCCTTCCGTGGGCGGTGCTCGACCGAGTGGCACTTCGTTGATCTTGGAAGACGTTTGTTTCCCGACGGAGCGATTGGCCGACGGCGCTGTCGACGTACAAAAGCTTTTGGTCCGGCACCGCTACGCGGGCAGCGTGTTCGGCCATGCTTCCGCTGGTAACCTTCACTTCTTGATCACGCCGTCGCTCAACACCGACGCGGACATCGCCCGGTTCGATAGCTTCCTTCAGGAAGTAGTGAAACTCGTGGTCGACAAATATGATGGCTCCCTCAAGGCTGAGCACGGCACCGGGCGTAATATTGCACCGTTCGTCGAGTACGAGTGGGGCTCGAAGCTGACCGGATTGATGTGGAAGTTGAAGCGCCTCGCTGACCCTGAGAACATCCTCTCCCCAGGCGTGCTGCTAAGTCACGATGCGAGGGCCCATCTGCACCATCTTCACACGGTACCTACCGTTGAAAATGAAGTGGATCGCTGCATCGAATGTGGCTACTGCGAACCTGTCTGTCCCAGCCGCAACCTGACGACAACACCCCGACAGAGAATCGTCTTGCGGCGAGAAATGCTACGCCAGCCCGAAGGGTCTCCCGTTACCGAAGCCCTACTGCGAGAATACGAATACGACGCGATTGAAACCTGTGCGGGCGACGGATCGTGCGCCTTGGCTTGTCCGTTAAGCATCGATACAGGGATTCTTATGAAACATTTCCGCCATCTTGAGCACACGCACGCGCAAGAATACGTCGCGGAAAAGCTCGCCGAGCATTGGAGCGAGGTAGAACGGATTGGGCGATTGGCGCTTACGGCCAACGAAATATCGTCGAGGGTGCTGGGACCCTTGCCGACAAAGGGCCTGACTTCTCTGGCCCGTACAGTCGTCAGTAAGGATCTAGTGCCGGTTTGTCTACCAAACATCCCGCCAGCCGCCAGCGTGGAATTTCCTCCGACGAAAAAAGATGGGGCGGCGGGGGTGTACTTCTGCGCTTGCGTCAACCGGATATTCGGTAACGCTTCCGGGACGGCCTCGCAACAAAGTTTACCGGGAGCGATGGTCAGCGTCTCGGCGCGTGCAGGATTGCCGGTTTGGATTCCCGATGATATCGCCGGCAACTGTTGCGCCACCGTGTGGCATTCGAAAGGCTACGACGACGGGAATCGCTACATGGCGAACAAGATCGTCGAAAGCGTCTGGCGCTGGAGCGACCAGGGCCGTTTGCCGGTTGTCTGCGATGCGAGTTCGTGCAGCTTCGGCATCACCAGTGAAGTTTTGCACTACCTGACGCTGGAGAATCGGGAGAAACACAAGAGACTGACTCTCCTCGATTCTGTCGCATGGGCGTATGACTATCCCACCGGCTTTGAGTGCGGTGTCATCAACTCTAACGTCAAGCCGGGCGATTCACTGGCGATTGTCGGTGCTGGACCGGTGGGATTGGCTGCGCTGTTAACGGCGCAGTTTTATTCTCCCGCTCGAATCATTTCAGTCGACCTCGACGATAATCGTTTAGCAGTCGCAAGAAAGCTTGGGGCCACCGATATCGTCAACGCAAGTTCCGGCGACGCGGTGCAACGAATTCTGGCTCTGACAGGCGGTCGCGGCGTGGACTGTGCGATTGAGGCCGTCGGCCTACCGTCCACTTTCGCGATCGTCGAGGGAATCATCGCTGCCGGAGGAACTCTGGCAGTTCTTGGAGTTCACGGATCCAAAGTGGATTTACACCTGGAAAGATTGTGGCACCACAACATCACTTTGAGGACCAGACTCGTTGATACCGTGACAACGCCGATGCTTCTTAAAACAGTTGCAGCCTGGAAAATAGAACCTGGCCGGTTGATCACACATCACTTCAATTTTGAACAAATTCTCGAGGCGTATGAGACTTTCCGGAGTGCTGCGCAGAACCAAACGCTAAAAGTGATCATCGACGCGTCGAGCGTGACGTGATTGGTCTACCCGGAAAGCATTGCGGTGTCCTGACCGACGCATCAGGGTTTGTTCTTGAAACACCCAGAGATCCGCGCACCATCGATTTCGGTCAGCTGATCCACTGGAGCGAGGCGGGTATGGAAGTCTCCGCGGTCGCCTTAATCTGAAATCACACTCTCGGCAGCGGAGACGCGGAGACCTACTAGTCCGGTGAGGTAATCGCCCATGGTCGTCGAACCCGGAGTAACAGGCCTGCCCTTTGGCATACCCGCAAGATACGCAATTCCGCCAACCGCATGTGCGATGCGAGCAAAACCAGGCCGGTCCTTGTACGGGCCGTATTGGCCGTACCCAGTCACGCGCAGCATGATCAGACCCGGATTGATATCGTGCAGCACCTCCCAGCCCAGCCCCCACTTTTCCAACGTGCCAGGCCGGAAGTTCTCACACAGTATCTCTGACTTCTCTATCAGCTTCTTGAAGAGGTCTACGCCTTCAGGACGATGCAGGTCGATGGTGACCGATTTCTTGTTGCGCGCTTCGCTAAGCCAGGTCAGGGTGTCGCCTTGACGCTGTGTCGGAGTACCAAACCGGCGCAGGGCATCGCCGCCCAAAGGATGTTCGACTTTCAGGACCTCGGCACCAAATTCTCCGAGAACGGTTGCGCAGTAGGGCGCCGCGATCACCGTGGCGACATCAATGACGCGGATACCTGCCAGCGGCAGCTCGGCTTTAGTCTCATGTATCAAGCTTTACCTCAGAAACTATGCATCGTGGCATGTTAAATAATCTTGCGTTGCCGGAGGCGCCTGATTTCGTCTACCGAGATTCCCAGCAACTCGCGCATGACCTCGTCGGTGGCGTTGCCCAGGGGCGGACCAAGATTGGTGATGCGCGCTGGCGTTTCCGAAAGCGTCGGTATGACATTGGGCACCACCACCTCGCCCAGGCCTTCCTCTTCGATGTGAGCGAGGTTCCCGCGTGCCCGGAAATGCTCATCTTCGAAGATATCGGCAATGCTATTCACTTTTCCCACGGGAACCTCTTTGTCAAGGCAACGCCTTAGCACCTCTTCGCGGGTGAGCGAACCTACCCATTCGATGACGATTTGATTAACCAAATCACGGGCGGCAAGCCGCTTGCGCTGTTCGCCGTAAAGTGTGCTGGATGCGAGTTCAGGACGTTCCATCGCTTCTGATAGGCGTTCAAACATCTTATCGGTCGTGCAGGCAATGGCAATCCATTTGTCGTCCTTCGTGCGGAAATGACCGTGCGGCACGGCAACGAAACTGCCGACGCCCTCTCGTTCCCTGATCTTGCCGAACAGGCCGTATGCGGCGGCGATCTCGTCCAATTGGCGAAAGACTGCCTCATAGGTCCCGATATCGATCACCTGCCCGCGGCCAGTCTTCTCCCGGTGGCGTAAGGCCAGCATGATGCCGATTGCTCCGTAGAGACTCGACATATAGTCCCCAAGTGGCGTTGTGCCGGGAAGGACTGGCGTTTCGCCGGGGAAGCCAGCGAGATAGGACAGGCCACCAAACGCGTGCGCAATATGAGCGAATCCTGAACGTCGGCGATAGGGGCCGGTCTGCCCATATCCCGACACCCTCAGCATAACCAGGCCAGGATTGGCCTCGCTTAACACCTGCCAACCTAGTCCCCATTCCTCCATAGTTCCTGGGCGGAAGTTCTCGACCAAAACATCAGACTTCGCGACGAGCTTCAGGAAAAGCTCTACACCCTCTTTCTGGCGCAGATCGATGGTGACCGATTTCCTGTTTCGGCCTTCACTGAGCCAGGCCAGGGTTGCATCATGACGCTTCGTGGATGTTCCAAAGCGCCGCATTGGATCGCCCGCGATGGGATGCTCTACCTTCAGGATCTCAGCACCAAACTCGCCTAGGATCGAGGCAGCATAGGGGCCAGCGAGGAAGGTTCCCACGTCGATGACCCGCACGCCACTCATCGGCAGCTTCTCAGTCTCCGCTGGACTATCCTGCTCTTGACTGCTTTTTTGATCGCCCATATAAATACCGTCGCCTCCCTGCCCGTCATCTTTGGTGCTTGTATCTCCTGGGTGCTGCTCCATGAATGCCACTGAACGCACGCCTTTCTGGCTTGTAAAGGATATGTTAGGCCCGAAGTCCTCCTGGCTGCGAAAACATACGGTCGGTAGCGTATTCTACGACTAGTTGTCCTCCCTCGATAGCTCAGGGGAAGTGGTAGGTCCTGTTCGGAATCACGTGACGATGGAGGAGTGGGTCATGAGCCAGGTCTTCGTCGGCAATGGGCGTGCCAGTCTGCCGGAGCGTTCAGAGTCGCCCTCGGCAGCAGCGGAGTATTCGCAAATAATTTGCGACTTTACACCAGTCTCGCCCACACGCCGACACCGCCTGAATGCTTCGGGATTAAATTGGATTAAATCGACATCGTTACAGCATCTTCGGGTGTAGTAAGTTTGGATTTGATAGAGTGCGGAATTGTCCATGGTAGTTCTTCCTCGTTGCGACTATTCACGTCGTGGTAGAGTTCTCGCTAAAGAGGTTGCTCGGCTGCCGTTCCCGACTTCAATAGCCGGCTGCCTCTTCCGGTGAGTGTCCCCTTTTATAAATCAGCATTGTCCGCTCGAAGCTCATCACTTCCACACCGTCCTGATTGAGGCCGCGCGTGAAGACCGTTACGATTCCTTGAGTCGGCCTGCTTTTTGACTCGCGCTTCGAAAGCACAGTGGATTCTGCATAGAGCGTGTCACCGGCAAAAACCGGATGGGTTGCCTTTACTTTGTCCCAACCGAGGTTGGCGACGACCTTGGCACTCACCGTACGGACGCTCATGCCGGTAAGCAGAGCGAGCGTGAATGTGCTGTCCACCAGCAGTTTTTTCCATTCCGTCTTCGCCGCGTAGGCGGCATCGAAATGGACCTGCTGCACATTCATGGTGAGCAGCGTCATCCAGATATTATCTACATCCGTGATCGTTCTCCCAGGGCGGTGCTCGAAGATGTCGCCCACTTCAAAGTCTTCGTAATAAAGGCCTGATGTTTCGCGGTAACGCTTCGGCCCTAGCTCCCGGTATGCTGACAGTGTCTTATCCATGCGATCTCCTTTTAATCATTTGCTTTTCATCTCTTTACTAAACTAGACGAGAAAACCTGATCCTCAGCGGCGATTCCGGCTCTTTCGAGTATGAGAGGATGTTTTGAAAAGTCTCAAGCCGATGCCAAACGGTTGAGAATAGGGCGTGTTGAAGCGATGTCGATAAGCGTCTCAGAAGTCTGCACGCTGTACTCGTAGTCCTTGCTCAAGCGTCGATTGCGGCCAAGCCAAGCGAAGCTGCGCTCTACAATCCAGGTGAGGCCTGTGATCTTGAATGCACGCTGCCGACGTTTGACGATCTGTAGCTTCCAGCCATCTTGCTCCAGCAGGTGTCGAGCGAGCTTGCGAGACGAGGAAGGAATCCGTTTAAGCCGCAGACGGTACTCTTGCACTGAAGGACGCCCGTGGGTTCGGAATGAATCTGGCGTAAGCCAGACACTCAAGGAGTGATTTTAAGCGAACCTGGGTGCGCTTAGGAGAAAGAGGAAGGAGAGACCGCCTTGGGGGCTCGACGGGGAGAAAGTCTTTTCTCCCTGACCTCGCCTTGTTTTGAAATCTGATCAGGCTAACGGTAATCGCCCCAAAGGCGGCTCCACAGCTGAGGGAGGAACCGTAGAAATTGGACCTTCCAGTCTCCTTGTGCCTGAGGTCCAAATGTCCCGCTTATGCTCCGGTCCCAGATGAAATCTGGCTTTTCCTTCGGAAACGCGTTCCATATTTGCGTGAACGCAATCGACTCCACAGGAAGGGATTCTCTGGATTGATCGAGCGCGTCACCTTGGGTAACAGCGCGCCAGGGAATAGGGTGGGGGAGGGAAGAATGGGGGATCGGCCACGGGCATCTTTCGTCCGCGCGGGCTATTTTAGATTAGAACCCCTTGGGTGATGTTATGAGTCACGCCAGAGGAGAAGGTCGCGATCAGGGCGAAAGGGCGGGCGACCATTCATTGTGTGCATCCAGTGGCGGGATTCCCGCTGTACGATGGTTTTAATACCCTGGGATCCGGGCCGAAAAATCGCGGTATGACCTGGCCAGAAAGGAGCCGCGAGCGGCTGATTAGTCTCGTTTGCCGGCGGCGTCGACCAGCCCTGTTGATAATCTCCCTACGGAACACTCGAACATCATTGATTGGTTTTCAGAAACCACAGATAGCGTCGGTGGCTTGTCGCGTTTCAGGAACGATTTCGGCTGGAATTTCTTCTAGCCGAAATCCGCCCTGAATTTGATGCGTCAAATGCAGGCATGCTGCTATCAGGAATGCCGCGCCCAGCAAAATGCCAAAAATCCCGCCGGGTATCGACGCGCCGCCATCGTGTTGATTCACGACAATCAGGAAGCCTAAAACGGAGAAGCCCATGGCCATGCCGAACAAGCTTATTGCGGTCGATATTTTCTCCAGTCGCGTTTGGGTTCTCATCTTAAATTCCAGTTGGGCTTCATCAATTACAAAGGCGTTAGAAACCCCGAGTTTCAGGAATCGGCAGAAATAAAGCGGCGCTTTTATCAGGAGTATCGTTAGACGGTCCAAAATTTTCCAGATCCTGTTCGGTTGAGTATGTCGTGCCGTCGGATGTTCCCGGTGAAGTCTGATGTTTTTTGTTCCTATTACTACTGGCAGCACATATAATGGAACCCACAAGCTTGTGGAACGGGACAACACTTTGCCAGGGGCCCTGCTGGCCGCTTTCGCACCACTCGGTGGAGCGTGGTGTTGTTTTCGGCTCAGATTGCGGCTGAAGGGCCGTTAGGCCCATGAAAGCGGAGCCTCAACGCATCTGCCCGAATTGCGGTACTGAGTTTTCTGGAGCAATGGAATTCTGTCCGGTCTGCATGCTTCGCAACGCTCTCGCTTGCGGGGTTGAGTCCGGCGAGTCTTCCGCTTTCGAGGATAGCGTCGAGCCCAGACCGGAAGAGGCGGCGCAACGCTTTGAGCACTACCAACTGGTAATTGGCCCAGACAGGAAACCGGTCGAGTTGGGTCGGGGTGCGATGGGCGTCACTTACAAGGCGTTTGACGTCGATCTACAATGCCTGGTGACACTGAAAATCATCAGCGAGCGATATCTCGGTGATGAAATGGCTCGACTTCGATTCTTGCGAGAAGCCCGCGCCGCTGCCAGCGTCCGCCATACAAATGTTGCCTCGGTCTTCCACCTAGGTAGAACTGGGAGCAGTTACTTCTATGCGATGGAGTTTGTAGAGGGGGAAACGCTCGAGAATCTCATCAAACGTTCAGGCCGGCTGGAGGTCAAGCCGGCGCTGGAAATCGCGACGCAGGTCGCCGCCGGTTTGGCGGCGGTCCATAAGCAGAAGCTCGTTCATCGGGACATCAAGCCGAGTAATATCATGGTGAGCTTGGAGGAGGGAGGTCTTGTGATCGCGAAGATCATTGACCTCGGGCTGGCGAAGCCCGCACCCGACGCGCCTGCTGAAGCTGCGATTTCAATTCCCGGAGCTTTCGCCGGTACGCCGGAGTTCGCGAGTCCGGAGCAGTTCGCCGGCGTTGGCGTGGATATCCGCTCGGATCTATACTCGCTTGGTATCACGCTCTGGGAGATGCTCGTCGGGCAGGCGCCGTTCCGGGGCTCCTCCGCAGAGGTGATGTATCAGCATCAGCACGCAGCGTTGCCGCTCGATCTGCTAGAAGCTGTTCCACAGCCAGTCGTTGTGTTCATTGAGTTACTCCTCGAGAAGGACCCAAGGCTGCGTTTCCAGAATCCGGTCGAACTTCTGAAGGCGATATCGACGATAACAGGCGCTCTTGACTCAGGCCATAGAATCACTCGCCAGAGCCTCCAGAAGCCGCCCTCTGCCGCTTCGCGTCTCGGAACTCGCAAATCCCCAACAAGACTTGGACCGAAGAAGATTTCCATAGCCAGATTGCCCGTTACCGGAAGCGATGTTTTTGGTCGAGAGGAGGATATCGCTTTTCTGGATCACGCGTGGGCAAACAAGAATGTCAACGTCGTTACAATCGTTGCCTGGGCCGGTGTCGGGAAGTCCACTCTGCTAAACCATTGGCTCCGACGAATGGCTGCTGGACAGTATCGCTCTGCCCAACTCATTTTTGGTTGGTCTTTCTACCGGCAGGGGACAAGCGGAGGTTCTTCGTCCGCAGATGAATTTCTTGATGCCGCACTCCGTTGGTTCGGAGATCCCGATCCACGGCTCGGAACCGCTTGGGAGAAGGGCGAAAGATTGGCGAAGCTGGTCGCGCAGCGGCGAACCTTGCTGATCCTAGACGGCCTGGAGCCGCTGCAAAATCCGCCTGGTCCACAAGAAGGAAGGCTACGTGAGCCTTCCCTCCAGGCGCTTTTGCGCGAGCTTGCTGCCTTCAATCCGGGCCTTTGCGTGATTACCACGCGCTTGCCGGTCGCTGATCTGGCGGATCACGCGGGCACCTCAGCCCTGCGTCGTGACCTTGAGCATCTATCCAGCGATTCTGGCGCGAAACTGCTCCGAGCGCTGGGAGTCAATGGACATGAGGCAGAGCTGCGAAGTGCCAGCGACGAGTTCAGCGGCCATTGTCTGGCGTTAACCCTGCTGGGCAGCTATCTGACGGATGCTTTTAGCGGAGATATCCGCTTTCGCAAAGAAGTATCAGAACGTCTTGCTCACGACGTAAGAAAAGGAGTCTACGCCCGAAAAGTCATGGAATCTTACCAAACCTGGCTTGGTGAAGGTCCTGAGCTTTCCGTTCTCCGGATGTTAGGACTATTTGATCGCCCAGCGGACGAAGAGGCTATTGAAGCCCTACTGAAACCACCTGCTATCCGAGGCCTTACAGAGTCCTTAACGGATTTGAACCAGATCGAGTGGCGAACGATTCTTGCCAAGTTAAGAAGAGCAAGACTCCTCGCGGGAGAAGATCCGCACAATCCTGGCTGTTTGGACACGCATCCGCTCGTTCGTGAATACTTTGGCGAACAGCTCCGGAGTCAACAAACAGAGGCGTGGAAGGAATGTAACAGGCGTCTCTATTATTATTATCGAACGCTTGCGCCACAGCTGCCGACCAGTTTCAGGGAGATGGAGCCGCTTTTCTTGGCTGTTAGATGTGGCTGCCATGCCGGTTTGTTTCGCGAAGTGCTGCATGAGGTCTACATTCCGCGAATTCAGCGAGGAGATGCCTCGTTTGCGGCTAACGTTCTCGGAGCCAGAGGAGCGTTGCTTTTGGTTTTAGCTCACTTCTTCGAAAACGGACGCTGGGGTTCACCGATAGAAACCGCCGTCGAGG
Source organism: uncultured Verrucomicrobiae bacterium (assembly GCA_963742335.1). Taxonomy (GTDB): domain Bacteria; phylum Verrucomicrobiota; class Verrucomicrobiia; order Chthoniobacterales; family JAFAMB01; genus JAFAMB01. Next base: position 25,244 of record CAVULL010000008.1, on the reverse strand, counting down.
GGCAGAGTCTCGCAGCGGAAGATCAGCTGTTCATTGTCATGCAGGCGGGGTCATATCTAACAGCCACGCGAGGATTAGGAGCATCAGAGGCCCGAATTTGTTACGAGCGCGCGGAGCCCTTGTGCCGTTTGCTTAACCGTCCGCTCCTCCTTTGCGTGGCACTCACAGGTCAGTGGCACTACTCCCTCCACACGGACAAACTGACGGCAACGATGCAGATTGCCGAACGAATTCACTCGCTGGCGCGAGATCAGAATGACGCTGCGCTAATGATCGAAGCGTATCGTGCTTTGGCAGTCACGCTCTACTATTCTGGCGATTACGAGACCTCACAGCAGTATGCGACGCGCGCTGTTCAGATCTGGCGCTCGGGAAACGTTCAGTCTCAGACGGAAGGCCCTCAGGCGCCAATGTTCGTCTGTCTGTGCTATCTAACGGGATGCGAATGGCATTTCGGAGAGATCGCCTCTTGCCGGGCGACCATAGCGGAGGCGATCTCACTAGCAAAGCAGCTCAACGATATGAACGCATTAGCCATTGCACTCGCTTGGGCAGCGGGCATGGCGGCGAATGAGCGTAATCCAGCTGAAGTTGACCGCTTCGCTTCGGAGTTGATTGAACTTTCCACACGTGACAATTTCGTGTTTTGGTTAGCGATAGGAACCGCTTGGCGTGGCTGGGCGCGCAGCGCTTCTGGTAACACCGCGGAAGGTATTCCCTGGATCGAGCAGGGAATAAGAGACTATCGGGCAACCGGTGCGGTGCTATCCCTGCAACATTTCCTGGGACTAAAGGCCGAAGCTTTGTATCTCGCGGTTCGTACCTCTGAAGCTCTCGAAGCCATAAACGAGGCGGAAGCACTGGCCGAAAAAATTGAGCACCGCGATTACGGCGCGGAATTGCACCGGCTTCGCGGAGTGTTTCTCACGGCTTTGGGCGCCGATGAAGCCCAAATTGAGGCTTCGTTCTGTACGGCCATTAGAATCGCACAGCAGCAGAAATCCGTTTCGCTGGCGAAACGTGCAGAAGCAACCTACGCCGAGTACCGTTGCCGAAAAGCGAACGCGTCAGGAGGACGTGGATTCCGACTACCTCTTTGTTGACGCCAAAAAGGAAGTATCAAAAATCACAAACAAATTGTGAGTTTCCAAATTATTGGGCGCCTTTTTTTTCACGCTATTTGGCGTATCGTGCGGAGAACGAAAGGCGCTGATTCGAATGATCGCATTGGCTTCGTTGTTGGAGTCTGCGCGGAAGATCGCTTTGGATCGGTTCCGAATACTGCAGTCTCACCTGGAAGAGAAAAGACTCTTGAAGGTGGTCGCTCGAGACGCCGGGATTGGATACCGGACTGCTCAACGCTGGGTGATGCGCTATCGCAAGTGCGGCTTGGCCGGACTCGCACGCAACGACCGGACCGATCGCGGCCTCTTACTGAGCGATCGTAGCGGAAGCCATCTCACTAGCAATAGGAGGACAAACGCTAACTCACCTGGTCGCATGCCTTTTAGCATTCCTGTCAGCGAAAGCTAATATCATATCTGGAGGTCTCGGCCGAGTTGCCAAATTATTGCGACATTTTGGTCTGGCAGAGCGAACTTCGGAGAAGTTGGCCAACGACCTTTTCGCGTGCGGTTCGGTTCCAACCCTGGGTAACCCTGGGAGCCTGTCGGAGATTCTTCTTGCGGCGCGCGCGCGACAATGAAATAATTTGGGCTCCTCCAATTTCTTAATCCCCCAGCGAGAATTAAACATGCTGAAACGGATGATTGGCTGCAGAATCGTCTTAGCCGGTGTGTTGGCCATGCTCACCTGTTTCGGGCACGCCGCAGAGCCTCTCAAAATCGGCATGGTAGCTCCAGTCACCGGACCGGCGGCCGAATCCGGCCGTTACCAGATTCAGGGTGCCAACCTTGCAGTCGAGGAGATAAACAAGGCAGGCGGTGTGCTTAGCCGACAAATCGAGCTTGTCATAGAGGATGACCAAACGACTAATCCGGGGGTTGTGCTCGCTTTTAGCAAGCTTGTCGAAAACAAGGACATTCCGGCCTTCATTGGATCGGTTCGCAGCACCCAGGTCCATGCGATGGCGCCAGACATTCAGAGGACCGGCAGACCGGTAATGATAGGTGGCACCGACGCACGACTTACCCATATGGACAATCCATGGTTGTTCCGCTGCCGTCCGAACGACACTTATTCGGCGCGCGTGATCGCCGAATACGGCGTCAATACGCTAGGCAAGAAAAAGTGGGCGATCGTCCACTCGACTGATGCCTTCGGCACCAACGGCATCAAGAACCTGCTCGAAGCGCTAAAGCGCACAGGTGTCGAACCTGTGCTGATTCAGGGCTACACCAACAACTCGCAGGATTTTACCCCGGTGGCACTCGCCGTTAAACAGTCGGGTGCCGATGCCATGAGCACCTATATGACCTTCGAGCCAGATCTAGGTATCTTTGCCAAGCAACTGCGCCAACTGGGCGTCAATATTACCTGGGTCGGCTCTCCCACGACGGTGACGACGACCGCCCTGAAGCTCGCTGGACCGGCGCTCTACGGCTCATTTGCGGTCGTCGATTTCAATGCCGACTCAGGCCCGGCAGCCAAGGACTTCGCTACCAAATACGAGGCGAGCTACAAGTCTGCCGCGGACTTCTTTGGGGCATGGACCTACGACGCGGTTCACGTCTTAGCGCTAGCGATCGACAACGCTAAGAGTCTTGAACCTCAGAAGATCCGCGAGGCGATCTTGAGCGTGAAGGGCTACCCGGGCGCCGAGGGCACCTACAATTTCGATCAGAACGGCGATGGGCTCCGCGGCTACAACATTGTCAAAAACGACAACGGCAAGATCGTATTCATCAAGCATATCGACTTCAGCGAATAGAGAGTCTACGCGGAGAGCGGCATGCCCCTTGACCCGCTGCACGCGCAATGCCTATGGGCATAGCCCTCCAGCTTCTCTTCACCGGCCTCGGCGTCGGCAGTATTTATGCCCTGGTCGCGCTCGGATTCGTGCTCATTTACCGGGCCACAAGCGTGGTCAATTTCGCTCAGGGGGACTTCGCCATGATCGGGGCGTTTTCGATGGTCGTGCTTTGCATTGATCTCGAGTTGCCATATTGGCTCGGAATACTTGTTACCCTTGCAGCGATGTTGGTTTTCGGCGCGCTTTTTAATCTCGCAGTTTACTATCCATTGCGAAATCGTGGCTTTCAGCCCGTAATCATCAGCACTATCGGCGCCTCCATCCTCTTGGAAAACGGTGTCCTTGCCGCGTACGGGCCGCGACCGCAGACCCTGCCAAGTTTCTTTTCCTCTCAAGGGGTCAGCGTCGGCCCGATCTTTTTCGATAGCCAATATCTCTTAATTCTCGGCGTTACCGTGGTAATGGTGACGCTCCAGTACCTTTTCTTTGAACGCACGCTCCTCGGTAAGAAGATGCAGGCGACCTCGCAGGACAAGGAGATGGCCAGCCTGCTGGGTATCCCGGTCGCACGGATGATCATGCTTACTTTTATGTACAGCTCCGCTCTCGGCGGACTTGCTGGGATTCTAGTCGCACCTATCTTGTTTGTCTCGGTCGGCATGGGTTCTTCGATCGCCCTGAAAGCCTTCGCCGCCAGCATCGTGGGCGGGTTCGGCAACGTCACCGGCGCGATTATTGGGGGGTTGGCGCTCGGTGTCGTGGAGACTTTTGGCGCGGCCTATATTTCAGTCCCCTATAAAGACGCATTCGCCTTTATCGTACTAGTCATATTTCTCCTCTTCCGGCCGCAAGGCCTCTTCGGCGAGAAGGTGGCGGAAAAGGCATGAGCGGAATCTTTTCCAGGGAAGTCCACAAAAAGGCAACGGAGCGTCGTACCGGCCAGGGGCGTGGTCTCCTCATCGTACTTATCGCAGCGATAACAGTCGTCGCGCCGCTCCTTTTGCCGCTGACCGCTTACTATCTTAATCTGTTAATGCAGGCATCGACGTATGCGGTCGCCGTGCTCGGGTTAACTATCGTGCTGGGTTACACGGGCCAGATCAATCTTGCGCAGGCCGCATTTTTTGGTCTGGGCGCTTATAGCGTGGCGCTTGGCACCGTTAGCTTCGGGCTCCCGTTCTGGCCAGCGCTGTTTGCCGGCATTGCCATTGCATCAGTCGCCGGTGTTGTGCTCGGCCTCACCTCGTTACGCCTCGGAGGACATTATCTCGCGATGGTGACAATCAGTTTCCAGCAGATTCTGGCGCTGGTGTTGACCAACTGGATTTCCCTAACCCGCGGCCCGGACGGTATCCCAGGAATTGCGCGTCCGATGGTGTTCGGCTTCTCGTTTGCACACCGTGGTACCTACCTCGCCCTCTGCGTTGGGATGCTCTGGGTAGTTGGCTTCTGCGTCGGGCGGCTCAAGCACAGCAGGCTCGGCCGCGCTATGCAAGCGGTACGGGACAACGAGCTGGCGGCCGGTGTCGTAGGTGTTGACACCTACCGGACCAAGGTGATTGCGTTCACCCTTTGCGCACTTTTTGGTGGATTGGGCGGCGGTCTGTTCGCTGGCGGGTTTACCTATATCAGTCCCGACCAATTCAGCTTTGCTGAGTCCGTCGTGTTCCTCACGATGGCGCTTCTGGGCGGGGTGCGTTCACCTTTCGGCGCAGCACTTGGTACGGCACTTCTCATCCTGCTGCCTGAGTGGCTTCGCTTCCTGAAGGTCACGTATCTCGCTGTCTATGGTGGAGCGGTCATCCTGCTCATGGTCTTCATGCCCGAAGGTATCTGGGGCTTTCTTGAAACGCTCCGGCAGAGGCTATGGCCACCTTCAGTGCTGCCTGTCGGGCGGGTTGCGCCGCTACCGCTCACCACCCAGGTAGCGCGTGAAGACGGTTCGGCCATCCTTGAAGTTAACCAGCTCTCGAAACACTTCGGCGGCCTCAAGGCAGTAGACGAAGTCGAGCTTTTAGTCCGTCGCAATACTGTACATGCCTTGGTTGGACCGAATGGATCGGGCAAAACAACGCTCCTCAACGTGTTGAGCGGCATCTATAAGCCAACAAACGGACAGCTTTATTTTGACGGCCAGCTTGTCACCCGCCTTCTGCCCCATGAGAGAGCGGGACGCGGCATCGGCCGTACCTTCCAAAACGTCCGGCTTTTCACTGAGATGAGCGTACTCGAAAATATCATCGTCGGCGCGGAACGACCCGGGAATGAGGTAGCAGTCGGCTCAGCTGGAGTGGAGCAGCATGCCCTTGCCGCCCTCGATTTTGTCCATCTCGCGGAACTCCGCATGCAAACAGTGCAGAGCCTCTCCTATGGGCAGCAGCGACTCGCTGAGATCGCGCGGGCCCTCGCTGGCAACCCCAAGCTGCTATTCCTCGATGAACCGGCCGCCGGCCTGAATAATGTCGAAAAAAGCGAGCTCGTCCAACTTCTGAAGCGTGTTAAGGGACACGGGCTCACCATTCTGGTCATCGATCACGACATGAACCTGGTCGAGCAGGTTGCCGATCGAATCACCGTGCTCAACTTTGGCCGCCGTATTGCCGACGGTCCTCCGGCGGAGGTGTTACGCGACTCGGAAGTAGTGGCCGCTTATCTCGGAACCGTGAAGTCTCATGCCGCTCCTTGAACTCGAGAATGTAGTGACTGCCTATGGAAAGGTCGAGGCCTTGAAGGGGCTTACCTTGCACGTAGAACAGGGAGAAATCGTGGCGCTCCTCGGCTCGAACGGCGCAGGGAAGAGCACCACGCTCCGCACCATTTCCGGATTGCTTCGTCCGCTTTCCGGTACGATGCGTTTCCTCGGCCAACCGATCGATCGGCTCTCGCCCGAGGCGATCGTTAAGCTGGGCGTGGCTCATGTGCCAGAACGCCGTCGCGTGTTCCCGGGTCTCACCGTCAGAGAGAATATTCTCCTTGGTGGTTCGAATCGAGCGCGGGCGTCGCGTCGTGTGCTTGAGACTGACGCAGAGCAAATGTTTGTTGCTTTTCCCGAGTTGAAACCCTTCGCGAATATGCTTGGTTGGAAGCTCTCCGGTGGCCAACAGCAAATGGTGGCGATCGCTCGGGGGTTGATGGCCCAACCGAAGCTTCTTCTCCTCGACGAGCCGTCGCTCGGCCTTGCGCCACTCATCGTCCAACAGGTTTTTCAGATTATCGCTGGAATCCGTGGGCAGGGTACAACCGTGCTACTGGTGGAACAGAATGCCCATATGGCACTCTCGATCGGCGATCGCGGTTACGTGCTTGAAACGGGGCGGTTGGTTGCGGAGGGCAACCCGGAGTCTCTCTGGAACAATGACGAGGTACGCGCAGCGTATCTCGGCGTCCGGAAAATGAAAAGTGACGTATGAAGGTACTAGTGCACCGTCTCCTAAATCCCTTGGGCTCCGTTGCGTTCAAAATGAGTCGCCTGCGAGGCGGGAGGAAGGAGCATATCTGGATCGATACGTGACTGACGAACAACGAAGCAGCCGACCCATTTTCAACGCAACCCTCTGGGCCGCGGCCGGTTGGCTGTTTTTCCTCCGCCGCGGCGGATCGACCGCTATGATCCAGATAGCGGCGCTTCGCTCGCGCCTTGAAAAACAGCCAACTGACCTGCGGCGGAGCCCAAGGGATTTAGGAGACGGTGCACTAGGCAGATCCGTGTAATATTCCGTTAATGGAATACTGCAGAGTATTTTTAGGTCAGCTTTCGGATCAAATCCTGAAGGCGGGTTTTAGCAGTGCTGCACATCTGCAGCACCGCAAAGAACAAATATTAAACCGGGATTCGCTTCGCCTCGAGATTCAAGCTCTGACTGATTTCCTGTGCTCAAACGAGATCGAAGTCCTAAACGTGGCCGGCCCTCGGGAATCGAAGGAGCCTGGCATTTACGAATGGACGCTGACTATGTTGCGCTTGTCTCTTAATCGGGCGGTTAATAGAATGGAGAAACAGCTAGGGAATAGGTTCGGCAAGCTGGCGAAAGTGCGGGGGTGAGGAAGGGGAGAGTAGAGGATTGGCAACCTGAACTTCATGGTCAGCCGCTATTTTAGATGAGAACCCGTTGGCTGATGTTACGAGCTGCGATCGTTGCGGAACGGCCAAGAACAGGCGCTTTTGAATACGCTGAAGGTTAAGTCTGAAAGTTCTCTCCGTTCGACCAAATAGTTGGGCGGTATTGAACAAACCCCAGCAAGCTCCGCGTGCCGCGAGTTCATGTTGAACGGAATTAGCTCTCTGGGGGATTGAGCAACGTGGAAATGGAGATGCCGGCCAATTCCTGTTGCATCGCTTCGGCTTCAGGCATGGGGAAGGATGGGCTGCCGGGTGACCAGAGTTCGAGTTGCGCGATCCTTGAGCACGAGCTCGGGCTTGCCCAGGATAATCATCAAAGGGGACCAGCGCATAAGCGTGGTCCACCACGATACCGACAACGTTCATATTCCACGAGCTTACCGAACCGGCCCTTCTCTGGAGTGTAGGCAGTGAGTATCAACAGGGGAGGGAAGCAAAGGCGTATGAGAAGAGGCCGCGGCTTGCCCGCGGCTACTTCGCGGCTGTGGGAAGAGTACCAGGCGCAGCGCGAACTGCATAAAACGTTGCGCCAGGCCAAGCTTGTGGGCCTTGCGGTCAATAGAGCTCAACAGACCGAGGCGGTTAAGGCCTCTGCGCGAGCGAAACGATCGGTGATAAAAATGACGGGCGGGGGAAGGAAGGGTATTTAATGCCTGTTGGTCTGCGTGTAATCTGTTCGACGGCCGCCAACACCCATAAGAATGAAAGGCTACACGAAAGAGAACAAGCGAAAGGGCATGGAATCCGCCTCCGCGCGGGATATGCTCGACCGGCCTTCTCAGGAAGCTGGTTCGGTGCTATCGACCGCCAAAAGTTTTCTGGAACTTTATCGGGATCCGACCGTCGCCAAAAACACAAGCCGGTCGGAATTTCGGATCCGGGACCTGATGCACTACACGGATCCGGTTAGCCTCTACATCATCACTCATCCAGCCGACAAGGCGAGGTTGAAGCCGCTGGTGCGGATCGTGGTCAATATGATCGTGCGCCGCCTGGCCGATAAAATGGCTTTTCAAAACGGCCGCCCAAAGCCCACCTATAAACACAAACTCCTGGCTATGATCGACGAGTTTCCGGCACTTGGTAAACTCGAAATCTTGCAGGAAAGTTTAGCGTTCGTCGCGGGCTACGGGATCAAGTGCTACTTGATTAGCCAGGGGCGTCAGCCACTCTATTTTCAGGACGCGACTTTCGCCGCCGGCGCCAAGATTCCGCCGCCGAAACATAGCGACGCCCTTGGCGCTGTTCCCGTCCCCGACGTGCAAATCTCTTAATTAGCTTGGTCTTAATTCCCGAAATGAAATCGCCTCTAACCTTCGTTCTCGTCCATGGCGCCTGGCATGGAAGCTGGTGCTGGCGACGGGTTGCCGACCTCCTGCGCAAAGACGGGCATCTGGTTTTCACGCCGACACTTACTGGTTTCGGCGAACGCGTTCATCTAACACGCCCTGATTTGACTGTTGAGGATTTTGCTACTGATATCGTGAATGTGATCACAGCCGAGGAGTTGAGCGATATCATCTTGGTAGGACACAGTTTCGGTGGCAATCCCGTCTCGGTGGTTGCAGATCGTGTGCCTGAACTGCTGAAGCACTTGGTTTATCTTGATACCTTGCTGCTCAAGAATGGGGAGAGCGGGTTCAGCCAACTGGATTCGGCCATCGTCGCCCAGCGGATTGAATTGGCTGAAAAGACCAGCGGAGGACTAACGATTCCGCCTCCTTCTCCGGAGGTCTTTGGTGTGGTCGACCCAGCCGATGCCGAATGGTTAAGGCGACGATTGACTCCGCTACCGCTCAACTCTTATCAGGTGCCGATCCGGCTGGAACATCCTCTGGGAAATGGTCTCAGCAAGACTTACATTGCTTGCACGAACCCGGTTTACCAGCCGGCCGTTCGAGCACATGAGTGGGTTAAGGCGCAAACCGATTGGCAATACTTGGAATTGGCGACCGGTCATGACGCCATGGTCATTAGCCCAAACGAACTGGCGGCGACTCTAGCCGACTGCCCCTGATTTTCGGGTGTTACCAATTTGCGGTCTTGCCTTCAGGCTGGGGTGACGCGGACCGACGAGCCGCGCCATAGTATTCCTCGCCAAACCGGAAATCGATCGTATCGCATCTTGGTATTGGTACTTTGGCTGAAACGTGCGCCGAGACGCGTTATTGCAAAAGTCCTGCTTCCTGAAAACTGAAGTAACCTTGACATGATGACTCGTAGCAAATGCCCTATCTCGGCAGTGAGAGCGAATGAAGGCTGAAGATTTAAAATGAGTGCAGACCTTAACGGAAAGAAAGTCCTCGTCACTGGCGCTTCGTCGGGCATCGGCTTGGCGACAGTCGAAACCTTCGCCAGAGGTGGTGCAACCGTCGCCTTAAACTACCTTGCGGACGATCCGCGTGGTGCGAGAGAGACTATTGATCGACTGAACAAGGAAGGCCTCAGCGTCCGAGGTGCGCCGGGTGACGTTTCCAAGCCGAGCGAAGCCCAATCGATGGTGCAGCAAGTCATTCAAGCGTTCAGCGGTCTTGATTACCTCGTCAATAATGCCGGCGTTTCATGCACAAAAGAGCCGATCCCCAGCCGCGACTTGGACCGACTCACGGAAGATTTTTGGAACGCTATACTCACGACGAATCTCATTGGCCCGTTTCGTTGTGTGAAGGCAGCGGCAGAGGCGCTTCGGCAATCGCGAGGTGCCATCGTGAACACCGCATCGACCGCTGGAGTTCATACTGGCGGGAGCAGCATCGCCTATAGCGCAAGCAAGGCGGGGTTGATTAACTTGACAAAGAATCTCGCGCGAGGACTTGCGCCAGAGGTACGCGTCAACGCCGTCGCACCAGGCGTCGTGGATACGGAATGGACACGGAGTTGGCCGAAAGAGGCTATACAAGGCGCTGCCGACCGCGCCGTCCTGAAGCGCATCTGCACGCCCCAGGACATAGCGGATGTAATCGTATTCCTGTGTGCGGGAACGTCAATGATTACTGGCCAGACCGTCGCCGTCGATGGCGGTGCCTTGCTCTTATAGGGTGCTCTCCAGGAACTGCCGGTGGAAGGTACTGAGCGGCGACGAGTTAGACGTAGCGCGATTGGGCCTATATTTTAACGTGAGAAAATTACCAGTTCCTTGCACAAGTCACAAATGCCTACGCTGAAAAACACCCGGTCCGCCGGGTGCTAAAGGGGGTCACCACACGGAGCCAGTGGATTTCCTGCCAAGTTGGATTCTTCCTGCCGGTCCAGGTGCTCTCCCGTCTGTTTCGTCGCCTGTTTCTGGAATGTCTGCTCAAAGCTTTTGATGAAGGCAAACTTGAGTTTTTCTCCTCGCTGGAATCACTTCGGGCCGCTCTTCATTCCTGGATTACTTGGCTCCCTTGCGCGAGGTCGAATGGGTAGTGTGCGCTAAGCGGCCTTTCGCCGGGCCCGAGCAGGTTTTAGACTACGTGGGCCGTTATAGCCACCGGGTAGCCATCTCCTCATGATCGAGTGGACCGTTTTTGGACGCAGATCAAATTGCGGCGGGCAAGTTTGGCCGGGCCAAGCGCCAGGAGCGGTATTGCCACACGGCTCATTGGGAACACTCTCTAAGCGACAAATCTTGTCCGCCGACGCCGTGCTAGTCCACTGGAGGCCCAACCAGCTATCTCGGCAATCCCGCACGCTGACCGTCTCTGACCGCTTCAGGTCATCGCCCGAGATCCAGCCGACAAACAATACCCATAAGCCACGCTCTGGGCGGCGGTTTCGTCCAATCGATTTTTAGCCCACCGTCGCGGCGGCCACCCTTCGAATGGCTTCCAAGTGTTCTCCCGCAGCGACGGCGCGCTAAAAATGCTCTGCATTATGAGCCCTCACTTTTCACGCCACAAAAGGAATGTTACACCGTTTTATTTTCACGATTTTTTTGACGAGAGAGTTATCCAGGCTCAGGCAGAGTCAGCGGCCTTCTTGAGGCTTCGTTCTATTAGATGTCTTAGCAAGCGGCCGGACGATCCAACATCTCGCGAAGCTTTCTGGCCAGAACGTCGAGCGTGAAGGGCTTTTTCAGAAAGTCCACTTCGGCGTGCAAAATGCCCCAGCGAACCACCGTATCGTCGATGTAGCCGCTCTGGAAGAGCACTTTTAAGCCCGGGCTCCGGGCCCGGAGTGCCTCGGCGACCTCGCGTCCGTTCAGGTCCGGCATGACCACGTCGGTCATCAACAAATCAATCTTCTCCCGGCTGGCCTCGAAGAGGCGCAAGGCCTCCTGGCCACTTTCGGCTTCGAGCACCCGATAACCAAGGGTCTCTAACAAGAGGGTGGTTATTTTTCGAACATGCTTCTCATCTTCGACCAACAGTACCGTTTCGCCGCCCTCAACCAGCTCGGAACGGGCGCTCTGTGCCGGCTCCTCCGCGGGACCTTGCACCGCTGGCAGGTAGATTTTGAACTTGGTACCCACGTCCGGTGTGCTCTCCACGTCGATGTGGCCCCCGCTCTGGCGAACGATGCCGAGCACCACTGAGAGGCCCAGCCCGGTGCCATGGCCTTCGGCTTTGTTGGTGAAAAAGGGCTCAAAGATGCGCGCCTGCATCTCCGGCGTCATGCCGCAGCCCGTATCCGTAACCGTTAAGAGCACGTAGCGGCCCGGCGAGACCTCCGGGCGAGCCTTAGCGTCGGCCACGACCAGATCGACCTCGCACGTTTCTAGGGTCAGAATGCCGCCTTGGGGCATGGCGTCGCGGCTATTGACAGCCAAGTTCAGGATCACCTGGTTGAGTTGTCCAAGATCAGCCCGTACGGGGATAACGCGCGGTTGGAGAAGAGTGGCCAAGTGCACGTCCTCGCCGATGAGCAGCCGCAGCATTTTCTCCGCCTCGGTCACCACGGCATTCAAATCCAAAACCTTAGGTTCCAGGATTTGCTGGCAGCTGAAAGCCAACAGCTGTCGGATCGCAGCGCTCCCGAGTTCGGTCGCCCGGCGGATCTCGGCGATGGAGTCACACCACCGGTCTTCCGAGGGCACCAGCATTGCCAGCAGCTCGCTGTGGCCAGAGATGACCGAAAGGAGGTTGTTGAAGTCGTGGGCCATCCCGGCGGCCAATTGGCCGATTGCCTCCATCTTTTGAGCTTGGTGCAACTGCATTTCCAACTGGCGCCGTTCGGTAACGTCCTCGGCGACACCCGCCATTCGGATCACCCGGCCCGCAGCGTCATGCACCGGGAAGGCCCGATCGCGGATCCAGCGCACTGTGCTATCAGGACGGACGATGCGATACTCCAGCTCGCAGACAACGTCAGTCCTAGCCTTGCGCGCTTCGATCACCCCAAAGCGATCTTCCGGATGAATCGCGTCGAGCCATGCATGGGGCTTCGAGCGAAGGCTTTCGCAGGAGCGGCCCCAAATGATTTCGTAAGCCGGGCTGGCGTAAATGGTCGATTGAAGATCGGTATCGGCGAGCCAAAACACTTCATTGATATTCTCCGTGAGCTCCCTGAATCGTTCTTCGCTTTCCCGCAACTCCCGCTCGACTCGTTTCTGTTCAGTGACGTCGCGAGCGACAGTGGAGGCGCCAATGATTTGACCTGCCGGATTGCGAATAGGCGAGATTGTCAGGGATACATAGATTTCTTGCCCATCTTTGCGCCGGCGCAGCGATTCGCGGATGATAACCTCTCCTCGCTCGAGCCGGCCAAGGGTCCGTGGCACTTCGTCCCGGTCGTCGGATGGAATCAGAATGGAGATGGATTGGCCGATGACTTCGGCTTCTGTGTAACCGTAAATCTTTTCCGCTCCCTTGTTCCATCTGGTGATGGTTCCATCCATCGTCACCCCAAAAATGGCGTCATCGGAAGATTCCACGATGGCGGCCAGCTCACGAATTCGTTCCTCCGCTCGCTTGCGCTCCGTGATGTCCACAGTGCAGCCGACCATTCCCGCCGCGCCACCAGGTTCGGCGGTCCGCGGAACAGCCCAGCAATCAAACCATCGCCATTCACCATCCCCCCGGCGGCCGCGGGCCTCGGAGCGAAACGATCGCCTGGCAATAGAGGCGGCAAGGAATTGCTGGCTGTATGATTCATAGTCATCGGGGTGAACGAGATCCTTCCATCTCTGCCCAGCGACGCCCTCCAGCGCGACTTCGAAATACTTGAGGTAAGTCTTATTTGCGAACTCGACGTTGCCGTGATCATCCGTGACCCAAATCATAACCGGAGCGCTGTCTGCCAATTCCCGAAAACGATTCTCGCTCTCATACAATGCTGTGGCCGCTGCTCGTCGCAGCCGGACCATCTCCACATGTGTCCTCACTCGCGCCAGCAGGTCTCGGGCGCTAAAAGGTTTTATCAGATAATCATCAGCTCCCGCATTCAAGATCTGAACGCGCACTTCTTCACCCGCGCGAGCCGAAAGCATAATGAAAGGAAGAGTCCGTGTGCGCTCATCTGAGCGGATCTGCTGAAGCAAACCAAAGCCATCTAGGTGAGGCATCATCGCGTCCGCCAAAACCAGGTCGGGCGGGTTGGCCAGGATGTGTTCCAGAGCGGCTTGTCCGTCGGCGACGGTTTCTACTTCGTACCGCTGCTCTACTAGCAGGCGCCGGATGTAATCGCGCATGTCGGCGTTGTCATCAGCAAAAAGAATGCGGGTGGATTGCGGGTAGGCGGGGAAATCCATAGACGAAATTAGCAAGCCGGGCTCCCGGGAATGGCTGGATGCGGACGAAGAGATGTCATCCCGCAACCAGCGCAGTGCTTCTTCAACAATAGGCAGCGCGCCGCTGGCGGGGGAGATGAGCGAGCGAGTTCCGCCGAGGCGTTCCTTCGGCAGGTGGGCATGGCCGATCGGGATGGTAACAGAGAAAGTGGCTCCCTGACCTTCAACGCTGCGCACCTGAACTCCGTCGCCGTGAATTTTCGGCAACTCTTGGACCAGTGACAAACCGATGCCGGTGCCTTCATGCGTGCGCGAGTGTGTTCCTCGAACGCGATGAAAACGTTCGAAGATGTGGGACAGTTTGGCGACCGGAATGCCGGCGCCCGTGTCGCTGACCGATAGTTCGACGTGTTCGCGGCGCAAGCATTAGACCTCCACCGCCGTAGATGGGACTGCCTGTGATTGTTTTGTTTCCTTTTTGGCGTCCATTTCTTTAGTCGTTATCTGGGCCGGTTATCTGGCTCAAAGCCCAGTGGCAAGCGTTGCCTGGCTTTCTGCGGCATCGGAAATAGTCTTGAACTCCCTGAGGCGTGCCTTGTTCTCTGATTGCTTTCGCTATCTCCTTCCACGTCAATCGCTTGCGCCGCTCTTGCCTAATGAACTCCAGGAAACGGTTCTAGTTTGGATCGAAAGGGGATGCCCGGCATTGGTAAAGATAAATCATGAGCACACAAGACATTAAGCAAGAGAAAAAGTCTTGTGCTGTCTGAGCGGCCTTTCGTTCTCGGTTAGTTCGGTTCCGAAACCGCGGATGTTGTCGGTTCGAGCCGATTATGTTCTCAGTTCGCTACAGGCAGGGTGGGCGCTTCTAGAAAAGGGGCCGCGCTCGCCTCCGCGTCCGCTCCGACGGGGGGTGAGTAACGGGGCCGGGCAAACACAAATGAGCATGTTGCGTTGATAGACACGAGGCTCAAATACCTGGAGAGAGCATTGGCAGGTCGTCAGCACGCATGAGACTATGCGGGCCGCATTCAAAGCGAACGAGGCGTTTCAGAAGCGGATGCGGGGACAGCGGCGTGAAGGATCACGTCCCCAGAAAAATCGTCACTCTCAAAGTACGGCTGGGCGGCGGTGAGCATATGAATCCAGGCGTGCACTTGTTTGGAGGAGAGGGAAAACCTTGTCTCGTGAGGATGTTCAAGCCTTCAAGCGGCGAAATTTATGTGATCCGTCTGACGGTGCCGCATGACTGGGCGCGGGTTGGGCTAATATATGTACCCGCCGCCCTGCCTCCGCTCGGATACTCAATGCGGAATTGTCGAGCGCCCCTGTTCATTCCCTGAAAAGCGTCTTTCAGATTTGTTGACTGACCCGTTGACTGACTCCTTGACTGACCCCATCAAATCTCGACATATAAATTTTAGAATCTCACTTGCCGTCGAATGCATTATGGTTTACTATGTTAAATATAGTAAATATAAAGACAGTAGCATGTATGCCAAAGAGATCAAATGTGAGGCGCCGTGCGTCTTACCGCTACGAGCGCAACTTCCGCAACTCTGGACTCATTTCGCTTGATCCCCGGACTGTCCTCTTGGACGGGATTTTGTTACTTGTACTGGGAGCGTTTTCGCTGGCGCAAGCCGCTCCGCCCGTTAACCTCGCGAGCGATACCTCGACTCTCGCGCCTGCATCGACGCCGACGCCGCTCCCCACTCCCTATCCAGACGCGACCCTGTTCTCCAATGGTCCGTCCAACGTAGTGCAAACATGGAATGACGGCACTCCGGTGGAGCTCGGCGTTAAGTTTAAGAGCGCCGCTGCCGGCAGGATCACGGCCATTCGCTTCTACAAAGCGTTAGCGAACACAAGCAGGCACGCCGGCAATCTGTGGAGCGAGAGCGGTACCCTGCTCGCAAGCGTCAATTTTAACAATGAAACGGCCAGCGGCTGGCAACAGGCCACCCTCTCAAATCCGGTGACGATCACTGCGGGAACGATCTACGTGGCCTCCTACCATACCACCATCTATTCGCGTGATGACAACTACTTCACAAAAACCCCGCATTCATGGGGCCCGTTAACGGCTCCGGAAAGCTCAACATCCGACGGCAATGGCGTTTATGCCTACGGAAGCGCCAGCCGCTTTCCGACACGGAGCTATAATTCACGTAACTACTGGGTCGACGTCGTATTCGCGCAGTCGGTCAATTTACCTCCGCCACCTGCGGTCGTGCTTGATGTGACGGCAAAAATCAATCAAGGAACACCGAGTGCGACAGTCGTGACTCCGAGCTTCTCGACAACCGCGCCATACGAGCTCTTACTGGCCTTTGTCGCCGCCGATCATTACTCCTCGGGTACAAACACGACCGTAACCAAGGTAACGGGCGCAGGATTAAGTTGGACACTCGTCAAGAGGACCAACGCACAAGCCGGCACGGCCGAGATCTGGCGTGCGTTTGCGAGCATGCCGTTGAGTCAGGTCAATGTGGCTGCGACACTCTCGCAGAGCGTAACGTCATCGATGACTGTGATGACTTTCAAGGGCATCGACACGACAAGCATCGACGGCTCAGCCGCAATCGGCGCTACCGGAACGTCAAACGCTGGCAGCGGAGCTCCCACTGCGAGGCTCATTACTACACGCAATGACTCCTGGGTTGTGGGCGTCGGGAATGACTTTCGCAATGCAATCAGCCGCACCGTTGGGGCTAACCAGACGCTGGTTCATCAGTATCTGACGCCGCTGGGAAGCACCTACTGGGAGCAGATGCAGTCTAAGCCGATTCCGTGGAGCGGAACACGAGTCACCATCAACGATACGGCGCCCACAAATGACCCGTACAATCTGACTCTATGCGAAATCCTACCGTTCCCTTACCTGCCCGTCCCGTAGCGCTCGTGACAAAAATCCATCTATAACGAGACGCAAATTGACAAATCGACCTTTGTGCCCGGGAAAATCAAATCTGTAAAAAAGTCAGAACTCGTCCACAGTAGGATTCCGCCCAGATTGATGAAAAAATATCCTTTAAGGGGCGTCAGCCCAGCAAAGAGAACGCCGCAAAGCCGTTCTGCCGCGTCAGCCTCCCACCATTATCGCTTTATCAAGACAAGACAGTTACGCCCACACCCTTAAAGAATATTTTTACACCAATCTGGGCGGACCCTTTGAATCCGGCCGTGCATTTGTTTCAGGAGGGGAAAAATCAGGCCAGGGTGAAGGGCTAATTAGTACAACATAAAGGACGTGATGTTGTAGTAAACGGGCTCAACGAACTCTGTGTCTGCTCTGCGAGGGCAGAGAGGCGGCTGTCGCCGATACACGCCAGAAAAAAAAGCGTTACTTGCGGGCCTCCGCCTGCTGCTGCGGCGTAAGGGCAGGGGCCGGCCTCATTCGAAGGTCCTCAATTACTCAATTTCTAATAACTCGTTCGAGTTACAGGGTGGTATCCGCCCAGCCAAAACTGGCGATCCACGGCACAACCCTGGCAGAATTTCGCGATCGAGGGCGTCAGTGGTTATCATTACTCTAAAATTCAGGATTCCAGGTTGATATGAGTTCTTCGAATGAAACCGAGCTGCGAGAGACGATTTGTTCGGTGTTTCGCGGGAAACCCGTGGAACGAGTCGAGCTTTTTGGCTCCGCCGCCCGTGGAGGAATGACTCCGCAAAGTGACGTGGATATTCTCGTCACACCAAGCCCAGCGGCCACGCGTCGTGATCTATTCGTCATGGCCGCAGAAGTCGGGGATGCAGTGGGGAGACAGGTTGATTTTCTCATCCGAGCCGACGTTGAAGCGATGAAGAACATCGAAGCACGAGACTTATACTTGATACGGCGGTGACGCTTTATGTCTCCTGAAGAAAAACTTCGCTTAAGGCATATCGCCGAAGCAGCCGCCCTGATCGGGCGTTACGTTGAAGGCATTTCGAAGCGAGAATTCTTAGAGGACACGTTGCGGCAAGATGCCTTGATTAGAAGGATTCAGATAATCGGCGAAGCCGTGCGGCATTTGTCACACGAGCTTTTGTCCAACATGCCTGATTTTCCGGCGAAGGAGGCGAGGGGAATGCGCAACATTCTGGTTCACGATTATGACGGCGTGAATATCGGACGCGTGTGGGATGCAATTGAAGATATCCCTGTTTTGCGAGCGGCTGCTGAGAAATATCTGCGAATGTGGCGAAGTCCTTGGGAGTGATTTCGCCGAAGGGCGTTCGACTGAACTGACCGTGCCCGAACTATCTCTTCCAACCGTTGGGGTCTACCCCTATTAAGGCGAAACGTCAGATCGCAATCTTCTCCACCTCGTCGAACAGCATGCGGATGGCGGCCAGGTGCTGCTTGACCGTGGGAGAGGAGAAATGGCCCTGGAGATCCTTCACAAAGGCGGCGACGTGGAAGGGTTGCACGTCTTCGAGCTGCTGGATGCCGTGCAGGCCACACCAGTCGGCAAAATGTCGTCCAGGTAGGGCCTTGCGGGTGTGGTCGTTGTTGATCTGGGCCGTGAAAACTCAAGCACGCGCTTCGCGGCCTTCGGCGTTGGCGCGAAGAGCTGGGCCGGAAGGGGTAACGATAAGCTGGTTCACGGTGTGCCCCGTGTATCGAGAAGAGGCACCGTTTCGGCGCGTGCCGCGCGTACGAGGTCAGTGTCAAGCGTTGCAAGCAGGAGGGTCTCGCGCTGCGCAAGCTCCAGGTAGCTTGCGTCGTAGACGGTGAGCCGGTGCTTGCGTGCGAGTGTGAGGACCGCACTTTCGTCCGGTGATCGGTCAACTGTCACCCAAAGCCGGGAAAGCCCGCGCAGGAAGGCGGCGGTGTCGGCCTCGGCTAGCCGCCCACGCCGCTCATTGACGATCAAGGTATTGCGCACCTCAAACCACCACAGACTTGGAACCCGCGCCTCATCGGTCCGAATACGTTCCAGTGCCAAGGTTGCAGCGGGGTGGTCTTCGTCCTCGAAGGCCCAGCAGGCAGCTATAGAGGCATCGAGAACGAACGGCATCAGTATTTGTGCCCCTCGTGTCGGGCCGACAGCAGCTCATCCAGCGTGATCTTACCGGTGTGCTTGCGCAGCGCCTTGATACTGTCGATCGCCCGGTCAACCTCCTCTTGCCGGCGGTGCGCCTCGGGCACGATCCGGGCAATTGCCCGCCCGTGGCGGGTGATGATGACGGTCTCGCCGCGTTCCACGTCGTCGAGGAGTTGGGGCAGATGGGTTTTGGCCTCGGAGGCCTGAACTTCGCGCATGACAAACACCAGTTAGATTGGTCGATTCGACTAGTCCAACAGTACACAAATGAGGCGGCTGTGTCAACTACGTTGGGACGCCGTAAGAGCGTGATAAAGGACGTTATAACACTCTTTGCCGGCCCGACGGGTACAGAAAATTCGGCGGCACCGGTTTCGGACAAGTCTTCCGAAAAAAATAAGGCGATGCCCTGCCGGGTAATTCCTTAGGCCAGCGGCCAAGCTGTGAGGTGGCCAGAACATGGCCAACCCAGATTAAGGCCCCAGGCGGTCGCGCAACGCTCTCGCCGCCTTAACCGGTTGGAAACAGCCGAGCACCTTTCAAAGCTCACCGGGCAAACGACGATCATCAAAGAACAGGTTACCCGATCGGGCCGCGGGTTTTTAGCAACTCAAGTCTCTACGACGATGCAGGAAGTCCAACGGCCTCTCCTTACTCCCGACGAGTGTCTTCGGATGCCAGGACCGCAGCAACGGCTGACGGAGTTGCTCGACAAGGAGGATACAGGGACAACGCTGACTGACGCGGAACGGCACGAGGCAGAGGGGTTGGTTGATTTGGCGGAGTTGCTGTCGCTCCTGCGGCTGCGGTCAGAGCGCATGAGTTCGCGAAGCGGGTAGGACGATGGCCATTCCCGCCAACCTGCGGCGCCACGTGATCACGCGGGCGGCAAACTGCTGCGAGTATTGCGGCCTGGCTCAGACGGGTCAAGAGGCGACTTTCCACATCGACCATGTCGTGCCCATAGTCGCTGGCGGACAATCAACCTCCGAAAATCTCGCGATGGCTTGCGTCTCATGTTCGCTGCGAAAGGGCGCTCGCTCGGTTACGGTGCGATCCGCACACAGGCGAGGAGGCTGTATTATTTGATCCGCGCCGAGACGCATGGCTGCTGCATTTCCGCTGGGGCGGCGTGCGAGTGGTGGGAAATCCTTTCATATCAAGATTTGCGCGGTAAATCGCCTCAGCACTATTCAGGGGAGCTGATAAAGCATGTTCGGCGTCGGCAACATTGGACATGGAAAGAGCTGCCATGACCGCCTCTGCTTTACCTTTAGGAAGGAATTGACGCAGTTCTTTAAACGATGCGCGAGACAGCGCCTTAAGAGAACCGAAATGCCGCAGCAACGCGTCGGCCATGGAATCTTTCCCAACCAACAAACGTAGATGCTCCACGCCGGATAACGGAGATGAACCGTAACGCGCCAGCTTTTCGGAGACGGAGAAGCTCGGCGAGGCTTTGGGAGCAGCTTCGGGAATATTTTGAAGTTCGGTTTCGAGCTGAAAAATATGGTGTGCCATATTTTTTGGCCGAAAGCGAAGCGATAGCTTTGCGGCCCACGGAAAGAGGCCGCAGGAGCAAGAGCGCGCAGTGGTCGAGGATTTTAAATGGAGGGTACCGGCGCGAAGCGTTGGGCGTAGGCCGTTTAAGCCGCAAACGGCACTCTTGCACTGAAGGACGCCCGTGGGTTTAGCGACCCAGTCGCCACACGGCTTGCCTTTACCGCCAGCTCGCGGAACAACGCGGAATCCAGCTCCTGCACGTAAAGCTTTACGAGCGCCGAAGAATCCCAATAGCTCATCAGCAACGCTCAGCGCGGATGTCGTCGAGGATCTCCTGGAGTGGCACCCCCGTTTTGCCGGTAGACCCGCGGTTCCGCAGCTGGTCGAGCTTTTGCATCCAGCGTTCGCGTTGCGCCCGCGACCCCTCCGTTATCTGTGAGCGCACACCGAGTTTCCGGGCGAGGTGTTCGAGCAGAATCTCCTGTTCCGGATGGGGCAGTTTGTCTACGGCGGCTTCGATTTCGGAGAGCGTGCTCATGCGCGGAAAGTAGCACGCCCGTTCAGCTCCGCCAAGCCAGTCGGCAGGTGGATGAGGCCGCACGCGAGTAGGGGAGGGGAAGGAAGAGTGGGGGACCGGCAACTGAACTTCTTCGGTTAGCGGCTATTTTAGATTAGAATGCGTTGGCTGATGTTATGGGTATTCGAATATCGGATTGACTGAAAGAATGAGATCGTGGAAGTGAGGAAGTGCACAGGGCATTTCGTGCTCCTTGCCGCCTGGCGGTGAAGTTGATTTGTCTTCGACGCACGTTTCCCCTATAGAATTGCCTCTGTGTGAACGCACAGAACTCCAAAGCGGAAATCTTTGATGTGTTCCTGTGCCACAATAGCGAGGACAAGCCGGCCGTGCGCGAGATCGCGCAGCAGTTGGTCAGGGAAGGCATCAAGCCATGGCTCGACGAAGACGCAAATCAGGCCTGGAAGCTCTTGGCAAACGGCGCTTGGACAGCAAATCGAAAGTATAAAATCAGCAGCAGTTTTTGTGGGTGAGAGTGGTTTTGGACCTTGGCAGAATCAGGAGATTCAGGCCCTTCTCAACCAATTCGTGAAGCGAGAATGTCCCGTCATTCCGGTGATCTTGCCTTCAACCAAGGCAACGCCAGAGCTGCCTTGGACGCTCGCGAATCTTCATTGCGTCGATTTCCGCGACCGATTCGCAGCCTCTGAAGCGACTGATTTGGGGCATCACCGGCCAAAAGCCCGCGGAACTTTCTCATGTCGCGTCTTCAGAAGAACCGGCAACCATGCATCAGGCGGCTAAATCTCCCCTGCTTCCGCAGCATGCTGCAGGCGCTGACGGTGCGTGACTCCAAAGCGAGACTCTATCCGCCTCTTGCCGAGGCGCCCGATCAAGAGCAGACGAGCCAACTCGAAATTCTTCGAGACAGAGTCATGGAGTATTGGGTGGATGGCGTTCTCAAACACTCGCTTTACAACGAAGTGCTGATTTCTTTAGGCAAGCGGCAGATGGACAAGGCTGTTGATGCGCCATGGAAATACACGGTCGAAGTGTCCGATGCAATGAGCTCGGGGCCGTTGGACGATCGAGATGTCATCGCCATATATGATGCGACGGGTTTACTGCTCATCCTGGGCGAACCGGGTTCTGGTAAGACCACAACCTTGCTCGATCTGGCTCGGACTCTCCTTGACCGCGCCGAAGACGACATCAAGGAGCGGGTGCCGGTCGTACTGAACCTCTCAAGCTGGAAGAAAAACAGCCGCTTGCAGATGGATGTCGGGCGAGCTTTCGGAGAAGTATCGGGTGCCCAAAAAAATCGCTAGCTATTGGCTTGAACAGAATTATCTCCTGCCGCTCTTGGACGGCCTGGATGAAGTCGAGACATCGATGCAGCCGGATTGCGTGGCCGCGATCAATGAATTTATCGAGGAATCCAATCCGTCAGGACTCGTGGTTTGCTGTCGGCTCAACGAATATCGCTGGCTCCCTGAACGCTTGAAACTGAATGGAGCCATTCGCCTCGAACCACTCAGTGACGATGAGGTAGCCGAGTATTTCGCGCAGGGCGGAACACATTTGGCGGCACTTCGCGAGGCGGTGATTACAGATCCGGTGTTACAGGAACTCGCGCAGAACACCGCTGATGCTCAGCATCATGAGCCTCGCCTTTCAGGGAGCCAGCAGTAACGAATTGCACAGCCAGAAGGGAAATTCACTAGAGGATGCGTCGAAAGCAGATCCTTCGCCTCTACGTCGAAATGATGATCCAACGGAAAGGAACAACGGCTCTTGCGTTTCCAAAGGAGAAGACCATCGGTTGGCTCTCGTGGCTGGCAGGGAAGATGAGGGAGCATTCGCAGTCGGAATTCCTTGTGGAGGGACTCCAACCGAGCTGGTTAGGCACGCCGGAAGCCGCAGCTGAAGCCGAAGTCAGAACATATGCCGCAATCCTCGCAATCTGCCCAATGATTTTCGGGCTGATTTTCGCCCTGATCAGTGCGCTAATCGGTGCGCTGATGAACCGTGCGCTGATCGGTGCGCTGATCGGCATCTTGTTTTACATAACGATTTTCGGGTGGCTCGGTGCACTGCTTTTCGGGCCAATCTACGGGCTGATCCGCGGACTGATCCGCGCGTTGACCAGTGGGCGCATCGGCGAGATGACTGCCGGGATGACCAGTAGGGTGACTACCGGTTTAGATATAGAAGTTCACTCAATCGGCTCACTTAAACATATCGATTTGGTAGAAACTATAAGTTGGAACTGGAAAGAATTCTGGAAAGGCGCACTCCCCGCCTCGTCTATCGGGCTAATTTGCGGGCTCCTCGCCGAGTTGTGGTCTGGCGGCAGGCTGATCGAAGGCCTAATTTACAGTCTGATATTAGGGCTCGTTGGCGGGCTAGTCAGTGGTTTCAGTGGCGGATTTAGCGATGAGGTTAAGGCGGACAAAGTGTTTCCGAATCAGGGGATTAAGCTCTCGTGGGAAAATTCTTTGGTTGTATTTCTCGTTACCTTGCTGACGGCTGGGCTAATCGGCGGGTTGATCGGCGGGTTAATTGGTGCGTCGAACATTGGGTTGATGGGCGGGTTGTTCTTAGGGCTGTACTTAGGGCTGTATTTAGGACTGTTCGTCGGGTTGAATCGAGGTGGTTCAGCGGTGATCAAGCACTATGTCTTACGATTGACTCTTTGGCGTAATGGACATATGCCTGTGAAGTTTGTGAGATTCCTCGACCACTGTGCCAGGATAATTCTCCTGAAGAAAGTGGGCGGTGGCTACATCTTCATTCACCGGATGCTACTCGACTACTTTGCCGATCTGCCTATTCAGGCTGCGTCGAACCGTCGAACAATAAAGTGAGCGATAAAGCCGATGGCGGTTTGGACGTTCTCTTTGCTCCCGGCTTGCAGAAATAAATTTCCGCTCCTGGTCCGAAAGGTCGTGAGTTCGCACCGGAAGCGATGACAAGACGGCGCGGATCTGGCTCCTTCAAATTTGGCACAATTTCTTGTTCTTTCACGTCATGGCAAGTCTAGCCCAAATGGAGCGAGAGTTGATCATGGAGCGCACACGCGCAGGCCTCCAGGCCGCCCGGCGCCAAGGACGCGTGGGGGGTCGAAAGCGTCAGATGACCGACGGCAAGGTTCAGGCTGCAAGAAAGCTATTGGCAAGCGGGACGCCACCACACGAGGTGGCAAATAGCTTAGGCGTGTCGGTCCCGACGCTGTATCGTTGGGTGCCTGCCTCTTCACGTACGTAAGGGGTTTGCGATAGTGGGTCGATCACGGATCCTGGTAGATTCCCTCCCGCTGACCAGAACTTCGAAGGCATTCAAATCCCATAATGGGGAGCGCCGCTTAACATTAGGCGTTCTAATTCGGCGCGCACCCTCCCGCAAATCCGCTTAGTAGTTGCCCTGGTAGGATTGGCCATCGGTTTTACCGCACCAGCCTTTGCCCAACAAAAAGACGCGCCTGATCCAGCACTGGTGAAGGCTGCGGCACATTCGTGTCAAGTATACGACGACGTGTACAACAACAACGATCCTGAGGCGCTCGCCAATCTCTTTACGGAGGACGCGGTGCTCGTGACAGACTCAGGGATTTTTCACGGTCGGGATGAGATCCTGAAATATCAGACGGCCATCTTCAAGGATTGCCATTTCAGTGACCATAAAGGCGTAGCAGATCTGGCTTCCATTCACCCCATCGGCACCGATGGAAAGCAGTTCTGGGCCACTGGAACATGGAGCCAGAAGCTCTCATACCAAGGCGCTCCTGCTCAGCCAATGTCAGGATACTGGTCAGCGATTGTCTTGACGGACGGGACCGGCAAAGACGTAATGCAGACTTGGAACATCACTCCGGCCCCGGCGCCTGCGCAGACGAAATAGATCTTAAGACACCGGGAGGAACGATGAAAATCCGGTTCCTACTTGCCCTTGTAGGGTTGGCCATCAGCTTTGCTTTGCCGGTCCTTGCTCAACAAAAAGACACGCTCGATCCACAGTTACGCCAAATAGCTGACGCGCTCTCTAAAAAATTTGACGAGGCATACGACAATAATGATGCCGCCGCCGTGGCAGCGCTCTTCACGGAGGACGCGGTTCTTGTGACTACGCAAGGACCGATTTACGGTCGGGAGGCCATCGAGAAACATTACGCAGGCGTGTTTCAGAAAGTGCATTTCAGCAACCATGTCGCCAAGCCCGATCAGTATTCCCCTCACATTATAGGTACGGCTGACAATGAGATGTGGTGGATGGGGAATGGAATGTAACTCTTCAAGGCCAGACCGGCGGTCCTAAGCAAGCCAAAGGCTATTGGACGTCGATTGTTGTTCGTGAGGGCGATACTTGGAAGGACCGGATGCAGATCGCTATCGTCGCCCAAGCAATCGGACGCGACGTCGTCGCCGACAACCACCCAGAGCAATAAATAGCATCCTGATCTCGCGCGGTGACAGATTAGAACCCGGGGCTTC